>NZ_JBQHDC010000004.1:0-580007 GCF_052068075.1 Micromonospora sp. L31
CGCTCAGCCCGTCGAGCTTCCAGATCAGGTCATCGCGAGTCGCCTGGAGGTAGTGGTGCAGCGCAGCCTTCGGGTCGTCCAGATCAGCCATGCCTGCCAGTCTTTCTCATGCGCCGAGCCGGTGTGCGAGGTGTCGCCTGCAAGATCAGCGCCCGCCTGGATGGGGCGGCATCCTCACTTGCCGCCGATCGTGTGCGTCGGCCAGCGATCAGCCGTCACGGCGGATGGTCGGCCCGTGGAGACGACGAAACACCCGGCCTCTATGGTGGGCCGATGGCATCGGTCAAGCAGATCCAAGTCACCTTCGACTGCGCAGAACCTGAGCGCGTCGCTCGGTTCTGGTGCGAGGTGTTGGGGTACGTCGTACCGCCGCCACCGGAGGGGTTTGCTACCTGGGAGGATTTCGGTCGCGCGCTGCCGCCTGAGCATAAGGGCTCAGCGTTCGCATGCCTTGATCCCTCAGGTGTGGGCCCGCGACTGTTCTTCCAGCGCGTTCCCGAAGGCAAGGTCGTCAAGAATCGGGTGCATCTTGACGTGCGGGTCGGCACCGGGCTCGTGGGCGAAGAGCGCGTGGCCGCACTTGAGGCCGAATGCGCACGACTGGTCGCGCTCGGCGCGGTACGCGTGCGACTACTGCCTGCCGATGGCGACAACGAGTCGTGCCTCCTGATGCAGGACATCGAGGGCAACGAGTTCTGTCTCGACTGAGTGGCCGCGAACGTGGCACCTTCGCGAGCAGCCAGCCGCTCGTGGCTTTGCCGATGAGCGATAGACGGTTCCGAAGGACCACCGATCACGCGGGAGTTACGGGCTGCCCAACGGGCGATCGGGCTACTGCGTCTGAGCCGGTCGCGAAGGGGCGTCGAGGAGTACTTCGTACAGGTAGAGGTCACGGTTGGCGCCTATGTGGCGGAACCCGGCACGTTCGAGGGTCCGCTGGGAGGCGACGTTGTCCCCGGTGGTGTCGGCGACAACTCGGGACAATCCGTGATCGGCGGCGACGTTCAGCAGGGCGACGAGTGCCTCCGCTGCATAGCCGTGACCACGGGCTGATGGGGCAAGGCCGTAACCGACCCCGACACATCCGTCGTCCGGCTGACCCTTGAAACCGATTCCACCGATGGCCTTCCCGTCGGCGGTCCGGGTGATCCGGTAGTGCCCGAAAGGGCGCTGGTCCCCGTGGGCGGCCGTGGCTGTGAGAAAGGCCGTGACGCCGATGACGTCGCCGTCGAAAGGAAAATCCTCAGCCCAGGCATCCCCGGCTCCGGCGCGCCGCCCGACGATGCGTTCACCCTCTGCCGCGTCGATGGCGTGCAAGCACAGTCGCGGCGTTCGAAGTTCGGTCACGGGCAACACAGAAGCAGCCCTCGACACTCCGCACAAGCCGATTACGCCACCTCGGAAAAGGCCGGTCGCGGAACCCTTGGGACGCACATGCCGCTGACAGCGCGAGCGTCACGGCGCTGTCGGTGGGTGCCAAGGTCGTGTGCGGCTAGACCTGGCGGCCGTAGGTGACGGCTTCCCGGACGAGCCGAGGCGCCTTCTCAGCAAGCTGCGGATCTGGCCGTGCTCCCAGCGCGTCGTTGATAGTGGAAAACGCCAGCCGGAACGCGATCCAGGTCGTCGCCTCGAAGATTTCCTGGTCAGTGAGACCCGCGTCGCGTAAGTGCTCCACGTGAGCCTCGGTCGTGGCATTCGGATCCTGGACGACCTGACGAGACCAACCGGCCAGTGCGGCCTCCCGCTCGGACAGGTCACTGTCGACGCCTTGCAGCACCCGTGCGGCGGTCGCCTCGTCACTGAGTTCGGCCAGCCGGGAACCCCACGCCAGCGCACAGTATGCGTCGCTGCGGGCAGCGGCGGTGGCGGCGACCATCACGGCTACTTCCCTTGACGACAGGCCTGAATCAGCCAGGAGATCACCACGCAGGGCCTGGAAGGACGCCAGCACATCAGGACGCCAGCACCAGACACGAGTGAGGTTGTTGATGTAGCCGTCGGAGGTGAGATCGGCCTCGTAGGCGGCAGTCACCGCTGGGCTTTGCGACGGATCGGCGAGGAATGCAGCCGGACGGTTCATAGGGTTAGTGTGCTGCACCCGGCGACCGCCCACAGACCGATCAACGACAGCTCGGGGACGGGCGCTCTCGTGCTCGGGGAAGGGTCGGTCAGGCCCGCTCGGCCACGCGGGCGACGAACGCCCGCCAGGCGGCCGGCGAGAAGGTCAACGCCGGACCGGCCGGGTCCTTGGAGTCCCGCACCCCGACGATGCCCGGCACGTTGTCGGCGACCTCGACGCACGCGCCGCCGTTCGTGGAAGAGCGGGATGACTTCCGCCATTTGGCACCGGTCATGTCCATGTCTTTGCCGCTTCCGTGAGAACGTCGAGAGTCAGGCCGAGCGGGAGGGCCTCGCCCCGGACCGCGTCCCACGACAGTCCAAGGCTAGCAACCTCCTCGGCCTGTCCCACGATCTGCGCCGCACGCTGGTTGTCGACGTAGCCGGCCCGAGACCCGTCCGGCAGGTCGGCGACGATGAATGCCCCGGCCAGGCCCGAGTACATGCCAGCCGACGTCGGGACGATGTGCAACTGGATATGCGGCTGTTCGGCGCAGGCGATGAGGTGCTGCAGCTGCTCGGCCATCACGTCCGCGCCGCCGCACGCCCGTCGGACGACCATCTCGTCCAGAACCACGAACAGCTGCGGGGCGGGTTCGCGGGCGAGGACGACTTGCCGCTCCATGCGCGCCGCGACCCGCTGGTCGAGTTCCGAGGTGGGCACCCGTGCCGCCCGGAACGTTGCACGTGCATACCCCTCGGTCTGCAGGAGGCCGGGCACGAAGGCGTGCTCGTACCAGCGCAACGCGGTCGCCTCGCGCTCAATCTCGATCCACTCACGGAGCCAGATCGGCGCGGCGTCGCCCTTGACCAACTCATCCCAGAGGGTCGCGAAGTAGCCGTCCGCGCCCAGCGCGTCGTCGACCGCTGTCAGGTAAGGCCGAGTGGGCGGCTTCGTACCGGTCTCGATCGCGCTTACCTGGGAGTCGGAGCAGAAGACGCGCTCGCCCAGCTGGGCTTGAGTCAGCCCCGCAGCCGTCCGCCGTCGCCGCAGCTCGCGCAGAAGGTACTCCGACGGCGAGATTCCCACAGCTTCCACGCCCTTCCACGGTCTCCCACGGCATTCCTCACCCGTCTCCAACCGACCGCCACGCTCCGCGATCCTGCGGTCACTGTTTCCAGCGTATGAGTCGGGCGTCCAGGGTGGAAGCCAGGACGGCGCGGCCGGTGGAGGAGACGAAACCCGGCGGTCGCGTTCGTGGCGGGGCCGCCCCGGCGATGGCGGGGTGGCCCCATCTCCAACGCCGACAGACAGGGAAGAACCGTGCCCAAGGACAAGCCGCAGCCCGAGCAGAAGCCGAGCGAGCTATCAGCACCGCCACCGCCGCGCGTACCGGGTCCAGTCGGTCCACTCGTCCCGCCGTTCCGAGGCCGCGGACGGGTGAACGCCACACCGGGGGCACCGCCGGCTGCTGTCCCGGGCACGGCCATGAGGCCTGGAGCCACCATCATTGTCCCGGAGGCCGACTACGCCTTCGGCGCGGGCCCGTTGCGCATGCGCGTCGAGGAGGTGGTCGGCCAGGCCACGCACGGCGGCGAGCGCTGGGCCGAGTTGCGGGGGCACGACGTACGGCCGGACGGCTCGGTGGACCCCCGCGAGCGGTACGCCTCCGTGCGGGTCGACCGGGTCACGGTGATCGCATGATCGAGCAGGCGACACGGCACATTCCCCTGCGGCCGATGTGGCTGTGTCGCGTCGACGCCCATCCCTGGCCGTGCGCCTCGGCGAAGCTCGACCTGCTCGACGCGTACGCGGACGACCGGCACGGGCTGCGGCACCACCTGTCGGAGCTGAAGGACGAGGCCGAGGACGACATCGCCCAGCTCGACAGCGGCAACCGCCCCCAGCTGGCCGATCGTTTCCTGTCCTGGGTCCGTCCGCGCGGCTGACCCTCCGCACGGACGCGCCTTCAGCGCTGCCTCCCCGTGAACGGTGGCCCGGGACGGGTCTGCGGCCGGGGGCGGCGACGACCCCGGCAGGAGGCGTCGAGGTCAGGCTCCGGGCTCCTGGTCCACATCGGAGCGGAAGTGGACGACCCCGCTGGCGCGATCCAGCCGGTACCAGGCCGACGCGTCGTCCGCCCCCGCGTCGAAGCGCGCGTCCAGTGCCGGCCCCGACCACCAGTCGGGGCGGGATGGCAACCATGGCGACAGTCGCGCGTCGGGCGCGACCAAGTCGGCGCGGTCCTCAGTGTCCGGCGCTGTCAATCGCGTCAACGCGGCCACGTCGGCGACCCGGGCGACACCCTCGCGGGCCAGGCGCAGGGCACCGGGGCTGAGGTCGCAGAGTCCGCCGTCGACCCGCTGCACCCAGTGCACCTCCAGGATCGCGCCGAGCGGTGCCAACTCCCGGACGACCGGCGCCACGTCGGTGTGCAGCGGCGCGGCGACCCCCGCCTCCCGCTCGTCGCAGCTCGCCGGTGAGAACGACGGGCCGAGTCCGACCGCGCAGAGCCCGACCAGGCCGACGGTCCAGAGCGCGACCGGCCACGCGTGACGGGCCCACCGCCTCACCGACACGGCCACCGGGGAATCGCCGACCGACAACATCTGATCATGGGAAGAGGCTACGCCCGCCGTGCCGGAGCGGACTCGTCGTCGCCCGGCCGGTCGGCCAGCGCCACACCGACCGCCTCCTCCGGGGTGTCGACGTGGCGCGGGCCGGACACCGGCGCCCCGGTGGCGTCCACCACCCGCCAGCCGCCGAGCACCACCACCGGTACCCCGCCCCGGCGCATCGCCAGCGCCACCTCGCTGAGGGTGCCCCAGGAGCCGCCCACGGCGATCACCGCGTCGCCGCTCCACACCAGGACGGCGTTGCGGGCCTGTCCCAGGTTGGTCAGCAGCGTCGCCGAGGCGTCGGCGACCGGGCCGGGGGCGGTGCCGTCGTCGGGGCGTACCGCGATGACCAGGCCGTGGTGGGCCCGGGCGCCGGCGGCGACCGCGGCCATCACCCCGCCGCCACCTCCGCAGAGGACGGTCGCGCCGCGCGCGGCGAGCAGCTCCCCCACCCGGCGGGCGTGGGCCAGCTCGGCCGGCGTCGCGGACGCCGGGCCACAGACCGCCACCTGCACCACCCGGCCTCACCTCCGCCGCCGAGGTTATCGCCGGTGACGGCCGCCGAGGGGGTACGCCACGAGCGCCTCGCCTCGACCCGCACTCGTACCATCCCGGCATGCGGCAGGAGGCGGAACCGCGGCGCCAGGGCGTCGTGCCGCGAGCGGAGATCTGGATCCGCCTCGCACTGGTGCTGGTGTTCGGGGGCAGTCTCACCCTGATCGGCCTGGGTGCCCTGTGGCAGGGTGCCCGGGCGACGGTCGGCGAACACACCGGGGTCCCGGGACGGGTCGAGGTCACCGGATGCGATTCGTCGGTGCGCCGGGAGGTCCGCCGGTGGATCTGCTCGGGCCGGTTCACGGCCGACGACGGGAGCCTGCGCATCCCGCAGGTGACGATCGAACCGATCTTCGACGAGCGCCCGACGACGCCGGTCCGGGCGCGGGTGCAGGGGCCGGGCGCGACCGTGGCATGGCGTCCGAGCAAGGTGCCCTACACCAGCTTCGGCTTCGGGGTGGCGTTCCTGGGGCTGGCGTTCGGCGCGTCCTGGGGGCTCCTGCGCGACTACGGCACCGGCGACGACGGACTGTCGAAGCGGGCCCGCCGGCGTCTGGAACGGCAGCAGCGGGGCCCGGCCGGCCCGCCGCAGCTGGGCAACCGGGCCCGCAGCCGACGCCACAGGCGACGCCGGTCCGCCACGTGAGGTGGCTCCCCGGTGCACGCACCGGGGAGCCACCTCAACCGGCGTCAGAAGACGGCGACGCCGTACTTGCTCAGGGCTTCCTTGACGGGCTGGAAGAAGGTCTGGCCGCCGGTGCGGCAGTTGCCACTTCCGCCGGAGGTCAGGCCGAGCGCGGTGCTGCCGGCGTAGAGCGGGCCGCCGCTGTCGCCGCCCTCGGCGCAGACGTTGGTGGCGATCATGCCGCGCACGGTGCCCTCGGCGTACCGGACGGTGGCGTTGAGGCCGGTGACCGTGCCGGTGCGGGTGCCGGTGGTGCTGCCGCGGCGGGTCACGGCCTGGCCGACGTACGCGTCACCGGCGGCGGTGATGTCCTGCGTGCCGACCGAGCCGTCGATGGCGACCGAGGTGTTGGTGTAGCGGACGATGCCGTAGTCGTTGCCGGGGAAGCTGCTGCCGGTCCGGTCGCCGAGCTTGGTGCTCAGCGCCGAGTTGGCGTACCAGCTCGCCGAGAGGTTGGTGCAGTGCCCGGCGGTGAGGAAGTAGTAGGTGCTGCCGCTGCGCACGTTGAAGCCGAGCGAGCAGCGGTAGCCGCCGCCGTAGATGGCGTCGCCGCCGGAGATCCGCATGCTCAACGTCCCGGCCAGGTCGGTCGTGCGCGCGCTGCCGCCGGAGGCGGCCACGGCGGCCCCGATGCGGGCCCGGTCGGCGGCGCTGACCGTGCTGTCCACGCCGACCACGACCTGGTTGGTCACCGGGTCGACGTACGTCGCGGTGCCGGTGACGCCGAGGTCCACCCGGGACTGCGCGCGCTCCAGCGCGGCGGTGCTGCGGGTGACCAGGCGGGCCTGCCCGCCGGCGGCCCGGACCGTGGCGGCGGCGCGCGCGTCGGTCACGGCGACGACGGTACGCCCGGAAGTGTCGACGTAGGAGCCGGCGGTACGGTCGGCGCCGAGCGCGGCCGTGAGGGTGGCGGCCCGTTCGGCGGACAGGGGTGCGGGGGCGGCGTGCGCCGGTGCCGCGGCGACGGCGCCGGTGAGCAGGGCGACGGTGACGGCGGACATCACACCACGTCGAGTGAGTCTCACGCGTTCCTCCCGGGGAGGGCTGGACGGCCCGATCGGCCGATCGATGAGTGCACATGTTTCTCCCGGCGCCGGGACGGATCCAGGCCCCCGGCGCGGTTGTTCACCCCGGGCCGGACCGGACGTGGCCGCGTAACGCGTCGACATCGATGGACGCTGTTGGATTCGGCGCACTGCCAGCTCAGGGTCGTGCTTCCGACGCGGTGTCGACGCCCATTGCCCGGGTCGGCTAGCCTGCCGGCCATGCCATCGACGCTGACCGAAGCGACCGATCCGTACTGCCTGCGCGAGGGCGAGAGCGCGGCGCTGCTCGCCGGGCATCCGTGGCGCCGGTTCGTGGTGCTGGGCGACAGCGTCGCCGAGGGGATGTGCGAGCCGGTTGACGGGTATCCGCCGGTGCAGTGGGCGGACCGGATCGCCGCCGAGCTGCGTGCGGCCCACCCCGGGCTGGCGTACCTCAACCTGGGCCGGCGGGGGCTGCGGGCGCACGAGGTGCGTGCGGCGCAACTGGACGCGGCGCTGGCCTTCGACCCCGACCTGGCCCTGGTGGTCTGCGGCGGCAACGACGCGTTCCGCCCGGCTTTCGACCCGGACGCGGTCGACGCCGAGCTGGCCGAGATGATCGGTGCGCTGCGGGACGCCGGGGCGGACGTGGTCACCGTCGGCATGTTCGACGTCTCGCACAGCCCGGCCGTCCCGGCTCCCCTGCGGTCCGGACTGAGCGAGCGGATGCGTCGTCTTTCTTCGCACACGGGGCGGCTGGCCGCGCGGCTGGGCACGGTGCACGTGCACCTCACCGACCACCCGGCCGGCGCGGAGGCGTCGCTGTACAGCAGCGACGGCCGGCACGGCAGCGCCCGCAGCGACGCCATCGCGGCGGCGGAGACGGTACGCCGGCTCGGCGCCCACCTCGCCGCCCGACGCGCGCCCCGGCCGTGACCCGGGATCGTCTGTCGTCTCCCGACGCCGGCCGCGACGGGAGACGACAGACGATCCTCGGCCGGGTCAGTCGGTGAGCAGGATGCCGGTCAGCAGGACGCCCCGGGCGAGGTTGAGCACGCCCTCGCAGCCGGGGTAGCCGACCCGGGCCAGCGCGCCGGAGCCGGTGCGGCCGAACAGGTACGGGGCGATGCTGTACGGCACCTCGGCGGTGACCACCTCCCCGGTCTCGATCTGCACGAAGTCCATCGCCACCCGGTCGGCCGGCATGTACCGCTGCAGGATGTTGCCGCCCCGCGCCACGGCCGCGCGAACCCCGTCGGCCCAGGCCGCCGCGCTCAGCTCCGGGCCGATCAGCACGTCGTGGCCCGCGGAGCCGTCGGCCGGCTTGGCCACCAGCTCCGCCTGCTCGGCCAGCGCCCGGTCCAGCTCGGCCTCGGTCAGCACCACCGTGTGCGGCACGTACCGGCGGATCAGGGCCTGGTCGTCGGCGGGGAGCTGGTCCAGGTCCTCGTAGAGCCAGGCGAAGTTGACCTTGTTGCCGAGCAGCCAGGCGGCGGCGCTGACGAACATCGGCAGGGTGCCGGCGGCGAGCGCCCCCGCCACCGCCTCCAGGCCGGGGCTCGGCGTGACCCGGTTGGGCACGAAGAGCCGGAACAGCGCGTCCACCGGCGCGCCGCCCACCACCAGCCGCCGGTCGGCGTCCAGGGTGGCGGTGGCGACCGGGGCGATGACCAGGTCGATGCCGAAGCGCCGGGCCTGGTCCACCAGGGGCGAGAGGATGCGGATGAACGTCTCCGGGTCGTCCAGCCCCGGGTACTCGGCGTCGAAGTCCATCAGCAGCGCCACCCGGGCCCCCTCGGCCAGGCCCAGTTCGTCGCGGATCGCCACGAACCGCTGGTCCAGCAGGGACGGTGCCGGCCGCGCCGGCACGCCGTCGAGGAGGCCGCGCTCCCGGTAGAGCTGGGCGAAGCGCTGGATCACCGTGTCGGCGTCGAAGCCGCCGCCGAGGCTGCTGTCGATGTTGTACTCGACGATCCGCGGCTCCCCGCCGGAGAGCAGCACGTCCGGCCGGTACGCGGCCAGCAGCGCCTCGGTCAGCGGCTCGTCCTCGTCGAGCAGCCGGGTCTCCCCCGCCGGCACGCCGAGCAGCCGCCGCAGTTCGCCCGCCGTTCGGGCGCGCCGCCGGCAGGCGTCCAGGACGAGCTGGGCGATCCGGTCGCAGACCTCGTTCAGCTCGCGGAAGGAGTCGGCCGTCAGCACCGTCGGCCGGGCCAGCCGCCACTGCTTGTTGTACGTCGCCCGGCCGTGGAAGATCCGCTCCCACTCCTGCGCCCCGGCCGCGACCATCGCCCGACGGGCGGCATCCGGCAGGTCGGTCCACGCCCGGCCGGCCGCCGGCCACCGGTAGTTCACATCGATCATGATCCGTCCTTGGTCACGTGGTGGATGGCGGCGGTGAGGGCCGCCCGGCCGGGCTGCACGGCCCGGTCCAGCGCGGGCGCGAAGGGCAGCACGGCGCCGTCCGGGCGGGTGACCCGCCGGGGCGGGGCGGCCAGCGGGACCCGTTCCACGACACTGGCGATGATCTCCCCGGCGATGCCGCAGGACCGGTTGGAGTCGTCGAGCACCACCAGCCGCCCGGTCCGGGTCACCGAGTCGACCAGCCCGTCGAGGTCGAACGGGTAGAGCGTGCGCGGGTCGAAGACCTCGACCGACACCTGGTCGGCCAGTTCCCCGGCGACCGCGAGCGCGTCGTGCACCAGATGCCCGACGGCGACCACGGTCACGTCGTCGCCGGCCCGGCGCACCACGCCCCGGCCCAACGGCACCGGGGCGAGGCTGGCGAAGTCGACGTCCTCGCGGACGTCCAGCGCGCCGGCCGGGGCGAAGACCACCACCGGGTCGTCGTGCCGGATCGCCGAGACCAGCAGCCCGTACGCGTCGGTCGGGGTGGCCGGCACCGCGGTGACGATCCCGACGTGGGCGAAGAGCGAGTACGGGTGGTCGGAGTGCTGCCCCGCCCAGCCGGTCCGGGAGCCGGAGCCGGGCACCAGGTAGGTGACCGGGGCGGCGCACTGCCCGCCGGTCATCAGCGGGAACTTGTGCGCGTGGTTGACGATCTGCTCGAAGACCAGGAAGAGCAGCGACGGGATCTGGAACTCCACCACCGGGCGCATCCCGGCCAGCGCCGCGCCGGTGGCGAAGCTGGTGAACGCCTGCTCGGACAGGGGCGTGTCCAGGACCCGCTCCGGCCCGAACCGCTTGAGCAGGCCGGCGGTGATGTTCGACGCGGCCACCCGGATGTCCTCGCCGAGCAGGAACACCGCCTCGTCGCGGGCCAGTTCGTCGGCGAGCGCCCGGGTCAGCGCCTTGCGGTAGGACAGCCGTGGCATCAGCCACCTCCCGTCCGGGCGGTCAGCCCGCTGGCGTACAGGTGGTCCAGCGCGCCGGCCGGGTCGGGCTCGGGGCTGGCCAGGGCGAACGCGACGGCCGCGTCGAGCGTCGACTCGACCTCCGCGTCGACGGCCGCCCGGTCCGCCGGGACGAGCCGGGCGCCCTGGATGTGCACCGGGTCCCGGGAGCGGCCCTCGGCCACCTCCTCCGGCGGGCGGTAGTCGAGGCGTACCGCGTGTTCGAAGGTGTGGTGGGCGTCGAAGCGGTAGGTGCGGGCCTCGACCAGCTCCGGGCCGCCGCCGGCGCGCATCCGCGCGACGGCGGCGGCCGCGCCGTCGCGTACCGTCTCCGGGTCCTGGCCGTCGACGACGGCGGCCGGCATGCCGAACGCCTCGGCCCGGCCGACGATGGTGCCGGCGACCGCGCCGGCGACCGGCATGGTGGTGGCGTAGCCGTTGTTCTCGCAGACGAAGAGCACCGGCACCCGCCAGAGCGCGGCCAGGTTGAACGCCTCCAGCAGCATCCCCTCGTTGACCGCGCCGTCGCCGAAGAAGGTCGCCCCCACCACGTCGTCGCCGCGCCGCCGGCGGGCCCAGACCGCGCCGGTGAGGATCGCCCCGGAGGCACCGACGATGGCGTTGGCGCCGAGCACCCCGCGGGAGAAGTCGGCGGCGTGCATCGAGCCGCCCCGGCCCCGGTTCAGCCCGGTCTCCCGCCCCAACAGCTCGGCCATCATCCGGGCCGGGTCGGCACCCTTCGCCAGCACGTGCCCGTGCCCGCGATGGGTGCCGGTGACCAGGTCCTCCTCGCGCAGCGCGGCGCACACCCCGGCGGCGATCCCCTCCTGACCGAGGTACGGGTGGATGCCGCCGACGATCGCCCCGGAGTGGACCAGCTCGACGGCCCGCTCCTCGAAGCGGCGGATCAGCCGTACCGTGCGGTAGAGCCGGACCGGGTCGGCGCCGGTCACCGGTCGCGCCCCTCCTTCACGGCGACGAGGATGTCGTCCCACAGCGCGGCCCGGGCGGTGAGCGCCAGGTTGACCGTGTCGGCGCACTCCTGCCACCTGGCGTCGTCGTCGCCGCAGAGGTCGGCGAGCATCTGCATCGCCATCGGGGTGTGCTGCTCCCCGTCGACCTCGATGTGCCGCTCCAGGTAGTCGACGAAGGTGTGCAGCCGGTTGCTGCGCTCGTTGACGGCGACGACCTGGGTGAACATGTCGGGGATCAGGTCCTCGCGGCCGAAGGCGAAGGCGGCGGCCTGGCAGTGCACCGGGGTCGACTCGATGATCTTCCAGGTGGTGGCGGCGAACCGCGTTGACGCAGCCGGGACGCCGGCCTCGGCCAGCGCGGCGGTCACCGGGCGACCGGCCCGCAGCAGCTCGACCAGCGCGTCCACGGCGGTGGTGTCCGCGCCGGCCTCCCGCATGCCGCGCACGTAGAGCTCGAAGTGGCTGATGTAGCCCTCGCCGAGCTCGTCGCTCTCCTCGACCATCACGATGTCGTTGATCAGGCGGCGGCTGCCGGTCGGGCCGGTGGGGATCCACGGCACCGTGACGCAGGTGAGCTGCCGTTGCAACGACTTCAGCAGGGACATGAAGTCCCAGACCGCGAAGACGTGGTGCTCCATGAAGGTGACCAGCGCCTCGTGGGTGTCCAGGTTGGCGTAGAGCGGGTGCTTGACCACCACGTCGCGGCGGTCGGTCACCGCCTGCTCCAGCCGCTCGATGCCCGGATGCGTCTTCCCCCAGTCGTACCGTGACATGTCAGCCTCCCTGCTGGGCGCGGTCGCGCCAGATGACCGGGCAGTATTCGGGGTCCGCGTAGTCGGGCCGCCCCTCGTGGGTGCGGCGGACCAGCACGTCGTGGTTGTACGCGGCGAGCGTGCCGTCGGAGAGCCGATACTCCCGCCAGGCGTTGTCGCCGTCCTGCAGGTGCAGCGAGATCGCCTGGCGCGGGCGGCCGCTGACGTTGGCGCCGCTGCCGTGGTAGGTGCGGCAGTGGTGGAAGCTCATGTGTCCCTTGGGGATGACCATCGGGATCTTGCGGATCTCCGCGCCGTTGTACGCGGCGTTCTCGGCCAGCATCTCCTCGAGCTGGTCGCGGTCCCGGTCGGCGAAGTGCCGTACGACGGTGTCGTCGGCGCCGATCTCCTGCCACCGGTGCGAGCCGTCGACCATGGTGATGGTGCCCATCTCCTCCCCGCAATCGTGGAACGGGATGAAGGCGGTGAGCATCTTCTCCGACGACGAGGACGCCCAGTAGTGCTTGTCGAAGTGCCAGGGCACGATGTTGGACGGCTCGCCGGAGATCGGCGGCTTGTAGATCAGCGTGGACTGGAAGATCCGGATCTCGTCGGCCTGCGCCAGCCGGGCGGCGACCGCGCCGATCAGCGGCTTGCGCAGGATCGCCGCCAGCCCGTCGTGCTCGTGGTGGACGTAGTCGTTGTGCCGCTGCACCGGGCCCTTGGCCGGTTCCCAGTAGGCGAGCTTCGGCGGGCGCACCGGCAGGCGGCGGTCCCGCTCGCCGCCGTAGTAGCGGTCGGCGGCGGCGGTGAGCGCGTCCACCTCCTCGTCGGTGAGCAGCTTCTTCGACAGGTACCAGCCGTGTTCGGCGTAGCGGCGCACGTCCTCGTCGGACGGGAGCAGCGCCTCCTCCTCGGCGGTCAGCGTCGGATGGAACTCCGTGGTGGTCATGCCCCAACCCCTCGTGCCGTGCCGGCCACGACGGCGGGGGTTGCCCCCGCCGCGGCCAGCTCCCGTTCCTTGGCCTCGTAGAGCGCCTTGATGTTGCCGCTGCCGAAGGTGCGCGCCCCGCGCCGCTCGATCAGTTCGAGGAAGAGGGTGCGGCGCACGTGCATCGACTCGGTGAAGATCTGCAGCAGCTGCCCGCCGTGGTCGGAGTCGACCAGGATGCTCAGGTCGCGCAGCCGGTCCAGCGGCGCGTCGATCGGGCCGACCCTCCGCTCCAGGTCGTCGTAGTAGGCCCCGGGGGTGCCGGCGAAGCGCACCCCCCGCTCGGCCAGCGCCCCGACGGCGGTGACGATGTCGTCGGTGCGCAGCCCGAGGTGCTGCACCCCGGCGCCGTGGTGCGCGGTGAGGAACGCGTCGATCTGGCCGGGGCGGTGGCCCGCGTCCGGTTCCAGCAGCACCAGGGTGACCCGCCCGGACGGGCTCTGCACCACCTTGGAGTTCATCGCCTGGCCGGCGACCTCGATGTGCTCCTCGAAGATCTGCGCGAAGCCGAAGACCCGCTGGTAGTGCGCGACGGTCTCGTCGAGCTGCCCCGGCGGCACGCAGACCGCCAGGTGGTCGATCTCGGCGAGCAGCTTGTGGTCGTCGGTGACCGGCGGCGTCGTCTCCACCGCCCCGGGCAGGAACTCCGTCCGGTCGCCGCGCCGCTCCACCAGCCGGTGCAGCACGTCGCCGAAGCCGCCGACCTCGGCGGTCACCACCTCGGCGTCCGCGCCGGTCCAGGTCCGCGGCGCGCTCACCCCGGTCGCACCCCGGGCCACCAGCTCCGCGTACGCCCCGGCGGCGTCGCCGACCTCCAGCGCCACCACCGCGATCCCGTCGCCGTGCCGCTGCACGTACGTCGAGGCGGGATGCCCGGCGGTCAGCCCGGAGGTGAGCAGCATCCGGATGTCGCCCTGGCTGAGCAGCAGCGAGCGCTGCCCGGCCAGCCCGGTCTCCGGTCCCCCCTGGCCCCGCAGTTGGAAGCCGATCGCGGTGCCGAAGTAGAAGGCGGCCTGCCGCGCGTCCCCCACGTACAGTTCGATGTGGTCTATTCCACGGATGTCCATCTCCAGCCCTTCCCCATGTCCCCCCGTGAGTGCGGTCCGGGCGCGTAAGGCCCGGGTTGTCACCTGTGCGGCCCGGCGGCCCGCGCCCCGGCGGTGCGCCGCAGCAGCAGGCTGACGTTCTGGCCGCCGAAGCCGAACGAGTTGGTCAGCGCGAACTCCGTCCCGGTCGCCCGGGGCTCGACCCGGATGTGGTCCGCCGGGCAGTCCGGGTCCGGGTCGTCGAGGTGGTACGTCGGCGGCAGCAGCCCCGCGCCGAGGGCCAGCGCGCAGGCGGCGGCCTCGACCACCCCGGACGCGCCGAGCAGGTGCCCGGTGAGCGCCTTGGTGGAGCTGACCGGCACCCCGCCGACGCCGAAGACCGTCGCCAGCGCGGTGGTCTCGGCGATGTCGCCGAGCTTGGTGCCGGTGCCGTGCGCGTTGACGTAGCCGACGTCGCCCGCCGACACTCCCCCGCCGGCCAGCGCCCGCCGCATGCACTCGGCCGCGCCCGCGCCGTCCGGTCGGGGCGCGGTCGGGTGGTACGCGTCGGTGGTCGCGCCGTACCCGGCCACCTCGGCGTAGGCGGTGACGCCGCGCGCCGCGGCGTGCTCGGCGCGTTCCAGCACCAGCAGCGCCGCCCCCTCGGCGAGGACGAACCCGTTGCGCCGGCTGTCGAACGGCCGGCTGGCCCGGGTCGGGTCCGCCCAGCCACGGGCCAGCGCCCGGGCGTTGCCGAAGGTGTCGGCGAAGGTCGGGAAGAGCGGCGCCTCGCTGGCCCCGCAGATCACCACGTCGGCCTCCCCGCCCCGGATCAGCCGGACCGCGTCAGCGACCGACTGGGCGCCGGAGGCGCACGCCGTGCCCACCGCGGAGCTGTAGCCGCGGATGCCGTGCGCGATGGCGATCCGCGCCGACGGCATGTTCGGCAGGATCCCGGTCAGCAGGTACGGGCTGACCGCCGCCCGCCCCCGGGCGGCCCGCGCCACCACCTGCGTCTCCAGCGTGGACATCCCGCCGACCCCGCCGACGATCACGCCGATCCGCGCCGGGTCGACGTCCCGGCCGACCTCGATCCCGGCGTCGGCGAGCGCGTCGGCGGCGGTGAGCAGCGCCAGCACCACGATCCGGTCGAGCACCTTGGTCTCCGGGCCGGCGGCGACCGTACGCGGGTCGATCGGCGGCAGCAGCCCGGCGACCTCCAGCGACTCCCGGGCGGGGTGCCCCTCGGGCGGCCGGGCCAGCCCGGACTTCCCGGTGGTCAGCGCGTCGAAGGTGGCCGCCACGCCCCGCCCGACCGGGCTGAACAACCCCATTCCGGTGATGACGACGGTCATGACGGCGACTCGGTCAGGTAGCGCTCGCGCAGCGCCACCTTGCGTACCTTGCCGGTGACGGTCACCGGGATGTCGGCGGAGGCGACCGGCACCACCCGGCGCAGGGTCGCGCCGACGTCCGCCCCGAGCGCTGCGCGGACGGCCCCGGTGCGGTCGGTCCCCGGGTCGGCGCCGGCGGCCAGTTCCAGCAGCACGTCGGTGACCACGGTGCCGTCGTCCCGCTTGACGATCACCACGGTGCAGTCGGTGACGTCGGAGCAGGCCGCCAGGATGCGCTCCTCCGACAGCGCGGTGAAGAAGCGCCGCCCGTCGGCCAGCTCCACCGAGTCGACGGCCCGGTCCAGGTGGTAGTAGCGGCCCTCGGCGTCGGCGTACACGAGGTCGCCGGTGAGGTACCAGCCGCGCAGCCGGGACCGGTAGGTGGTCACCGAGTCGTTCCAGTAGCCGCGGAACAGCGACGGGGAGTCGATGCCCAGCCAGCCCACCTCGCCGGGGGGCAGTTCGTTGCCGTCTAGGTCGAGCACCGCCACCCTGGTGAAGCGGTAGGGACGGCCGACGCAGCGGCCGTACCGGTCGGTGTCGGCGGTGTGGGTGAGGTGGAACATCGAGTGGCCCATCTCGCTGGAGCCGAGCCCGTCGATGAAGACCGAGCCGGGTACCCGCACCACGCCCTCGCGGGTGACGGTGTCCCGGGAGCCGACCGCGACGAGGCGCCGCACGTGCGGCTCGTGTGAGCAGTCGCCGGTGTTGAACCACAGCCGCACCGAGTCCAGGTCGTACCCGGACAGGTCGAAGCGGGCCAGCTCCGCCCAGGTGACGGAGAAGCCGAACACCCCGTCGGGGCGCCAGCGCTGGATCGCGTCGAGTACCCGCTCGCCGCCCTGCTCGGACAGGAGCAGCATCTCCGCCCGGTTGCCCAGCGCCTGGTTGACCATCAGCACGGTGGCGGTGTGCGGGGCGGGCAGCGCGTTGAGGATCCGGCTGGTGCCCTGCGCCTGCGGCATGGACAGCAGGTGCCGGGTGGCGGCGAAGAGGCTGGCGTGCGAGTGCAGCACCGCCTTCGGCACCCCGGTGGTGCCGGAGGTGTGGGTGATGACGATCGGGTCCTCGTCGTGGTGGCGGTAGTGCGGCGGCGCGTCGGCCGGGTCACCCGCGCCCGCCTCGGCGGGCTGCCCGAGCAGCGGCGCGCCCAGGTCGTGTCCCGCGAGGGCCTCGGTGTGCGCGGCGTCGGCGAGCACCCCGGCGGCGCGCAGCCGGCGGATGTACTCGGCGGCGATCTCCGGGCGGAGCTTGCCGTTCATCAGCGCGGGGATCGCGCCGAGCCGGGTCAGCGCCAGGAAGCTGAGCACCATGTCGGCGGCGCCGGTGGCCCACACCGCGATCGGGTCGCGGGGCCGCACGCCGCGCCGGTGCAGCCAGGCTGCCCGGGCGGCGACCCGCTCGTCGAGCTGGCCCAGGGTGAGCGGCCGCTCGGCGGGGTGCCCGTCGACCGGGGTGTCGAAGGTCAACCCCGGTCCCGTCGGGTCGGCCCCGTGCGCCAGCACCCGGGCGAGCACGTTGCCGGCGCCCAGCGCGGTGTCGGCGGCGAGCGCCCCGCGCAGTCCCTTCGTCCTCATTGCCTCGTTCCTCCCCCCAGCAGCACCGCGACCGCCCCGGTGGGCGTGCCGTCGGGTGCCTCTTCCATCAGGACCAGCAACGCCTCGTCGGCGTCGCCGTCGTACAGCAGCAGGTCCGCCTGGGCCAGGCCGTCCGCGCGCGGGTCGCCGGTGGGGCTCAGGCACACCACCGGGCCGTCCAGTCCCCAGCGCGCCGCGACGTGCCCGGCCACGCTGTTCGGCACCGACTGGAAGAAGAACAGCGGCCCGACCCGGCCACCGGCGGCGACCGTGGCCCGGACGTGCGCGGCGCTCGGCCGGTCACCGGCGGCGCTGACCAGCACCACCGCGCGGGTGGTGCCCGACGGCGCCGGGCGCGTGCCGTACCGGCGGGTCAGGCAGCGGTCGGCCACCGCCGCCACCAGCGGCGCGAACGGCGAGTGCACGAACCCGGGCAGCGCCGGCGGCGGCCCGTCGCCGGGCTCCGGCCAGCGCGCCTCGGCCAGCACCCCACTCCCCCCACTCCCCACCCCGCGCGATCTTGCAGTTTCGGCCCGCGAATTGCCCGGGTTGGCGGATATGTCGGGGCCGGAAGTGCAAGATCGCGGGGTGTCCGGGGTGGGGGTCATGGGGCACCTACCAGGAGGGCGGTGTTGGCCCCGCCGAAGGCGGCGTTGAGGGTGAGGGCGTGCGGGGTGGTGACGGGGCGGGGGGCGTCGGTGACCACGTCCAGCGGGCACGCCTCGTCGGGGCCGAGCCAGCCGGCGTTGACCGGCAGCTTCCCGTGCCGTAGCGCCTGCACGGTGACCACGAGTTCGAGCAGGCCGGAGGCCTCCAGGGCGTGCCCGTGCACGGACTTGGTGGAGCTGACCGGCACCCGGCCGGCGAGGTCGCCCAGCGCCAGCCGCAACGCGGCCGCCTCGGAGGCGTCGCTGAACCCGGTGCCGGTGGCGTTGGCGTTGACGTAGCCGACCGCCGCCGCCTCCAGCCCCGCCCGGCGCAGGGCCGCCCGCACCGCCCGGGCCAGTCCCCGCCCCTGCGGGTCCGGCTGGCACGGGTGGTACGCGTCGCCGGCCCGGCCCCACCCGCACACGGTGGCGACCGGCGTGCCGCCCCGGCGACGGGCCGCCCCGGCGGACTCCAGCACCACCGCGGCCACCCCGTCGCCGAGCAGCAGCCCCTGCCGGCCGGCGCTGAACGGGCGGACCGCCCCGTCGGCGGCGAGCGCCCGGCCGGCGTCGAAGAGCGCGAACTGGTCCGGTTCGACCAGATAGCCCGCGGCGACCACCACCCGTGCGACGTCGCCCCGACCGATCATCGTGGCCGCGTCCGCGACCGCCGTGCTCGCCGAGACGCAGGCGCTGGTGTAGGTCCGGGTGGGCCCGCCGAGGCCGCACCGGCGGGCCAGGTGCCCGGCGAGCGCCGGCACCTCGACGTCGGCACCGCTTGCCAACCCACCGTCGGGTCCGGTGCGCGAACGGTCGTCGGCGAAGGCGACGGGCTGGGACAGCGGCCCGCCGTGGGTGGCCAGCAGCAGGGCGGACTCCGCCCGGGCCGCCGCGTCCAGGCCGGCGGCCCGGCACGCCGCGTCGATCGCGTCGGCCAGCTCGTCCGGCAGGGTCCCGACGTCGGGCAGGGTGGCCGCGACGGTCACCCGGCGGCCGGTGGTGTCGAAGCGACGTACCGGCCGGAACGCCGGCGTGCCGGCGAGCACTCCGGCGAGCTGGGCGTCGACGCCCCTGCCCAGGGCGCTGACGGCGTAGCTGCCGACGATCGGTACGGGCTCCCGCTCAGCCATCTGCGGGGCTGGTCAGGGAGGTGCGGAACACCGCCAGGGCGTCGTCGACGGTGCGGATCCCGGCGAGCTGGTCGTCGGTGAGGTCCAGCCGCCGGTCGTAGCGCTGCTCGACAAGGTGCACGAGCCAGGCGAGTTCCATCGAGCCGACCCGGTGCGGCACCTGGTCGACGGGTTTCGCGGTCAGTTCGGCGAGCATGCTCACCAGGTCAGCTCGCCCCAGGTCGGGCTGACCGGACATCAGCGGTTGTCGCTGGTCGACCCGGCGACCCGGTCGGCGACCATGCGGGTGAACTCGCCGACCGTCATCAGGGCCAGCTTCTCCGACTCGTCGTCGGCGAACGTCAGGCCGTACCGGTCCTCGACGCGGACGGACAGGTCGGCCAGGGCCAGGGACTCCAGGTCGACCCCGGACGGGCCGAGGGTGGTCTCGTCGTCGATCCCCTCGACGTCGTAGTTCATGTCCTCGAGCTGCTCGATGACGAAGGTGCGGACCTCGTCGCGCATGGCTTTAACCTCTCTTCGTGGGCGAGCTACCGGTGTCCGGTCGGGACACCGTGCACGTGTGGGTCAGCGCTGCCCCCGGCGGTCGGCCGGAGGTGGCGCGCCGGCTGCTGCGGCGGGCGGGGTGCACGCTGCTCGGCCGGGCGGAACGGGAGGTCGGGGTGGGCCGCCGGCCCGACGGGCGGCCCTGGGTGCGGGCCGGTGCCGTGTCGCTGCCGGTCAGCGTCAGCCACGCCGAGGGCGTGGTGGTGGTCGCCGCCCGGCGGGCCGGTCCGGTCGGGGTGGACGTCGAGCGGCGTCGCCCGCTGCCCGCCCTGGCGCTGGCCCACCGCTGGTACGCCCCGCCGGAGGCGGCCTGGCTGGGCGACCTGCCGGACGCCGCCCGGGTCGAGGCGTTCCTGCTGCTCTGGACGGCCAAGGAGGCGGTCGGCAAGGCGTTGGGCCGGGGGCTGCGCGCCGGTGGCCTGCGCCGGCTGATGCCGGTGCCCGAGCACCCGCGCGAGCTGCTGCGCCCCCTGCCCGACCGGGCCGGCGTCCAGGTCGGCCACCCGGGGTGCGGTGCCGGGCTGGTGCTGGCGGTCGCGGTCGGCGCCGGGGCGGATCCGGGCGGCCGTGCCCAGGTCGAGGTATCGGTGGTGTTCGAGTAGCGGGCCGGTGCCCGGGTGTTCGCCGAGCGGGCCGGTCACGGGGCCGCCGCCCGCAGCGCGGTGACCGAGCGGACCAGCTTGCCGGTGGTGGTCCGGGGCAACTGGTCGACCATGTGCAGGGTGCGGGGGCGCTTGTAGCCGGCGAGCCGCTCGGCGAGCAGCTTGTCCAGCACCTCCTCCGACAACGGGCCCTCGGGTTGCACGTACGCGGTGATGCCGTCGTCGTACACGACCACGGCGGCGGCCACCCCGGGCAGCCCGGTGAGGGTGGCCTCGACCTCGGTGAGGTCCACCTTCATCCCGCCGATGGAGACCTGCGAGTCGAGCCGGCCCTTGACGGTGACCAGGCCGGTCGCCGGGTCGACGGTGCCGGCGTCGCGGGTGTGCAGCCAGCCGTCGGCCCAGCGGCTGGGGTCGCTGAGCCCCACGTACGGCGACGCCGGGCAGCTCACCCAGAGCTCGCCGCCGGACTCCCGGACCTCGATGCCGGGGGCGGGGGCGATCGAGGGGCGGTGCCGTCCGTACAGGTCGGTGCCGATCACCCCGACCTCGGTCATCCCGTACATGTTGCCCAGCGGGACGCCGAAGCGGTCGGCGAACGCCTGCGCGGTGGCGGCCGGGACCAGTTCCCCGCCGGTGGTCATCCGCTTGAACTGCGGCAGCGGGCCGTCCGGTCGGGTGGAGGCGAGCAGTCCGATGTGGAAGGGCACGCCGAGCACCGTGGCCGGGGTGTCCTGGGCGGCGACGGCGGCCAGGATCGCGTCGCCGCCGAGCCGCTCCGGCGGGACCAGCTCCACGCCGGCGTGCAGGCCGTAGAGCAGGCCGCCGACCAGGCCGAGCACGTGCACCATGGACGGCAGCAGGATGATCCGCTCCCCGGGCAGCGCCACCCCGTCGATCCGGGTGTAGCGGCGCACCTCGGCGACCAGGTCCGTCGCGGTACGGCCGATCACCTTGGACGGTCCGGTGGAGCCGGAGCTGAGCTGAATCACCGCGTGGCCGCTGGTGGCCGGGGCGTCCGAGTGGGACGTGACGCCCTCGGTGACGTCGACGAAGATCCGCAGCGCGCCGCCGCCGGTGCGCACCGGCGCGACGACCACCTGCGGGGTGAGCCGCTCCAGCGCCCGGTCCACCTCGTGGTCGGTGAGCCGGTGATCGAGCAGCACCGCCTGGGCGCCGGTGCGCCAGGTCGCCAGCAGGTTCACCACGTACGCCAGCGACGGCGGCAACCGCAGCGCGGCGGCGCCGCCGGGGCGCAGTCCGGCCGCGGCGAGACGGGCCTGCGCCTCACCCACCAGGCGCCGCAGGGTGCCCCGGTCGACCGGCTCCGGCAGACGAAGACAGATGTCATTCGGCCGGCCTGTTAACAATATTTCGTCAACCCAACCCGGGTCTGTCGCCGTAGAATCTTCCGTCGGACGATCCATGGTCACTGCCGCCCACCGCCCAGCGTCAAATAGGGCGTAATCCGCCCATCAGGTGCGTCTTTCGGGGTGCTGTCGGAACCCTACGACAGGCCGGAAAGCCATTGCTAGATGCAAATGGCTAGATCAGAAAGAGCGGCCGGCCGGATTGCCGACACTCGATCGGACAGGCAGGATCAGGCGCGGGCGCCGGGTCGGGACACCGCCGGCCGGGCCGCCGTACGCCCGCAGTCGCCGACGGGGCACCGCGGCGTCCGGTGACCGCCTCGGGTTCGGCCTTTCGGCCTGGTCACACGCCACTCAGTGCCGGAGCACGGCCCGGATCCCCGAGATGTGCGCCCCCGGCCGATCCGCCGGAGCGGCGGCGGCGCAGCGAGCCCGACGCCGACCACGCGGCCCGTCGCGACAGGACAGCCGTCGCTACGGCGCGACATTCGGCACGGCACGATCTGGACAGTTGGCGCTCGAAACGGACGTGTCAGTCCTCTACTGGAAATATCCGTAGCTCATCGGGCTTTTCCCGCTCCGGCCTCAGCGGAATCCGGGTGGAAATTGATGACGGAATGACGACAGCCGGGAGAGCGAGCGGAACCGCCGGCATGAGTGATCCCCGGGGGGTGCGGTGACACGAGCAGGCACATTGGGCTTGTCAGAGATAGTTGTGGCGCGGATGATGTGAGGCCACCACGTGCCACACCCACGGGGGGAGGTGGTGGGGATGGCAGCCGCAGAAGCATCTGTCGCACACCGCGCCATGGACGGCCGGCGATTCCGGCTCACCGGCCCACTCGACTTCAGCGCGCCGTTCACCTCGGTGGTCGAGCTGGCCATCGCCGGCCGGCGGCACGAGTTCACGGCCGGCTCGGTCGGCCTGGCCGACGAAATGGCACAGGCGCTCGGCGTCGACGACTTCGACGAGAAGCTGACCTATCAGGGCGGCACCCTGTTGACGGCGCGCGCACGGTCGTACGACGCGCAGATCCGGCTGACCGAGGACCGGCTGGTGGCGGCGTGGCGAGGGCGCCGGTACTGCTTCCTCACCCAGTTGTACGGCGCCTCGACCGCGCAGCTGCTCGCGATGCTGCGGACACTGCGGATCACGGAGCACGACGACGGCGTCATCGTGCGCCCCGACACCAGGGCCGGCAGCCGGTTCGCGGCGCCGGCGACCGTGCTCAAGCAGGTGCCCGGGCTCGGCCTGCTGGACATGACGCCGCTCACCGCGGAGCGCACGCGACAGCTGCCGTCGTGGCGGGGGTTGCGGACCGGGGCGGGAGAACTCTTCCGGGACACGCTCTCCGACGGCCAGCCCTACTTCGTGCTCGCCGCCGCGGACACCTGGGTGACCGTGCTGCCCCTGGCCGACACGGTGCTCGACCGGGTACCGGACCTGGTGGACGGGCTACGCGTCCAGTCGGCCGAGTAGGCCGTCGTGTCCGCGTTGGTGGCCAGCGTCGCGGCGTACACCGTGCTGCTCACCCTGCTCCTCGCCTGCGGTGAGCACCTCTCGAAGCCGGCGGCCCTGTCGACGGCGCTGGCCGCCCACCGGGTGGTTCCCGCGCCGTCCACCGTCGCGGCGGTGGTCATCGCGGCCGAGGGCCTGCTCGGCATGGCCGGAGTCGTCGCCCTGCTCCGCGACGACGGTGGCCGGCTGCTGGGCGTGGTCCTGGCCGGCAGCGTCGCGCTGCTCGCCACGTACGCGGGTTACGGCTGGTACGTCCGCTCGACCCGGCGGGCCGTCCCCTGCGGGTGCTCACGGGTCGAAGTGCCGATGACCGGCTGGGTGGTGGCGCGCGCGTCCACGCTCGCCGGCCTGGCCCTGCTCGGATCACTTCTGTCCGGCGCGGTCGTGCCGGTGGGGCGAGCCGGCACCTCACTCACCATCGTCCTGCTCGCCGCGGCGACGTTCACCGCGCTCCTGGCGCACCTGCCCGCCGCCATGCACGACCCGACCCCGGACCGGCCGGGGGCCGGGGTGACCCGAGGAGGCGTACCCGGATGAGTTTCCAGACGAGCGCGCTGATCCTGAGCTGGATCGCGATCCTGCTGCTGGCCCTCGTGGTGTCCGGCCTGGTACGTCAGGTGCACGCCCTGTCCACCGGCACCGTCGGCCGCCCCGGGTCCGTCGGCCTGCGGCCCGGCTCGCCGGCCCCCCGGTTCCGGGACCTGGCGCCGCCGTCCCCGGCCACCCTGGTCCTGCTCTTCCTGGATCCCGGCTGCGCGACCTGCGACCAGCTGCTCGACGCGGCCGCCGAACACACCCGACGGACCGACGTCGTGCTCCGGATCCTGTACCGCGACACCGTCCCGCCACGAGCGGCGGACCTGCCGATGACCGTCCTCGGCGAGCAGGCGGACCTGTTCGACCGGTACGACGCGATCGCCACCCCGTTCGCGGTCGTGATCGACGCGACCGGCCGGATCCGACGGTCCGAGCCGGTCGGCTCCGCGGTGGCGCTGGGCCACCTGCTCGACGAGGTCGACAACCTGTCCGGCGACGACACCGTCCACTCGATCCGACGGGGAGGCACGCGATGACCACCCTCGACGCGGTGCCCGCGCTGCGGGGAACGGACCCGGGTACCGGCACCGCGTCCCGGCGGCGGCCGCCGGCGAGCCGGACCAGGAGTGGCCTGACCATGTCCTGGGCGCTGTCCCGCCGCACGCTGCTGCAGGCCGGCACCGCGCTGGGCATGGCCGCGCTGAGCATCTTCCCGGCCGCCCGCCGCGCCTACGCCGACGGATACGACATCTACGGCAGCTGCCCGAGCTACGCCAGCGACCAGAACTGTTCCCCCGGCTGCGGTCCGAGCCCGATCTTCGCCGCCGCCTGCAACACCAGCGGGACGAACACGGGCTTCCACAAGAACGACGGCACGACCTGGAAGCTGCGGCCGAACCAGTGCTACGCCGGCACGTACGACGGCTGGCTGTGGCGCTACCAGGGCGCGTGCGGCGCGTGCGCCTGCTCGGTGGAGCGCCGCTGCCACGACGGGTACCGGCAGACCAGCTCGGGCTGGGTGAGGTCGATCTGCCGCTGGAACACCGACTGCGGCTGCCTCACCTCGGTCGGCTGGCCCACCACCAGGCGTGGCCAGTCCGGCCCGAACGTCTACACGGTGCAACACCTGCTGACCGCGTGGCACTATTCCGCCACTGTGGACGGCGTCTTCGGCAGCGGCACCGAGACCAGGGTGAAGCAGTTCCAGTCGGCCAGGGGAATCCCGGCGACCGGCGTCGTCGACGGCCAGACCTGGCCCGTCCTCTTGCCCACCGTGTCGGCCGGCAGAATCACGGTCAGCCGGGTGATCGACCCTCGGCCGCGGCTGCCCATCGTCGGAGCCACCGTGCACTATCCGTACGCCGGACACGTCGTGCGGGGCGTGCAGCGGCAACTCAACAAGCACGCGTACGGGCTGGCTGTGGACGGGGTCTTCGGTTCGGGGACGGAATCCGCGGTACGGGACTTCCAGCGGCAGAACGGGCTCGCCGTCAACGGCGTCGTGGGACAGACCACCTGGCGTACGCTCACCGGCGGCGCCGTATGACGGGCCAGTCGCCACCCGTACGACCCGTTCGACGGCTGCGCCGCTGGGCCACCGACCCGCTCGTACCCGTCCTGCTGCTCACCGCCGGCGCGATGCTCGCCGCCGTCTCCGGGCACGTGCTCACCTGGGCTGTGGTCGGCGGGCTGGCCGGCTACACGCTCTCCGGCTCGGTTTGAACCCGCAACAGCGCGTACGCGCTAGCCTCGCCCGGGCGGCGAGATCGGCATCCGCAGGGGCAGCTCCTCACCCTGTTCGTCCTGGGGCTGCTCGCCGGTGGCCTGCTCAGCGGCGTGGTCCTCGGGACGCTCTCCGGGCTGTCGGCGCCGCTGCCGGTGTCCTGGCGGTACGCGGCCGTCGTGGCGGTGGCGCTGCTCGGAGTGCTCCGGGACGCCAAGGTGGTGAGCATCCCCCTGCCGCAGAATGCCCGTCAGGTGCCGCAGGACGTCCTGCGGCCCAGCCCGCGGCGCGGAGCGCTGCGATTCGGATTCGAACTCGGCACCGGCGTGCGGACGTACCTGTCGGCCACCGCCCCGTACGTGCTCGCGGTCGCGGTTCTGCTCGCCGGTCAGCGCCTGCAGCTCGCCGCACTCGCCGGTGTCGGCTTCGGCGCGGGGCGCGCCGCCACCCCGCTCATCCGCCGCGCCTCCGGGGCGGTCGAGGGCTGGGACGCCGACCTGCCCGCACGACTTCGCACCATCACCGTCACCGCATGCGCCGCGCTCGCCGCCGCCTTCGGCCTGCTCTTCCTGCACCAGTTGTAGCCACGGCAACTCACCCTTCACCGCTGAGCGTTGAGAAATCCGACGGCGGTGGCGGTCCACCAGCCGGCCTGGGAGGTCACCATGACCAGGGTCGCCGCCAGCAGGACCCCGCGCGGTGGGGCGTTTCCGTCCAGTTCCGCCAACCGCTCCTGCACCTGCCGCGCGCAGAGACCATTGACCGCCACGGCCAGCACCGCGACCAGCTTGACGACGGTCCACGGTGCGGACGTGTCGGGGGCGAGAACCACACCGCTGGCCGTCAGGCCACCCAGGCCGAGCCAGACCGGCGTGTGGACGCCGTACGCGACCTGCACGACGGTCGCCAGCTCCCGGCGTCGGAGCAGCCACATCAGCGCGAACCAGTCCAGCGTCAACACCGCGCCGAAGCCCAGCACCATCGCGGCGAGGTGGGCGAAGAGCGCGACCTGCCGGACGCTAGCGCTGGTGCGCAGGTGCGGGGCGACAAGGAAGACCGCCGTCCAGACAACCAACAGGGCCAGGAGGCAGCACGTGGTCCGGCGCCAGGGCCGGGAACGGCGCAACCGGGTGACGGGGGCGCTCCCATCCAGAGCTGACATGGCACTCTCCGCAGGTCGGAACCGTCGTACATCGGGGTGTCCCGAGGTGGTTGCGCGCTTTCCGGGTACACCCCGTCCGACCCAACCGGGGGGCGAGGTCGGTGGATGACGCCGGAGGGGCGTGGGCGGGCCGTGCACCGGGCCGGCCCGCCCACCCGACGTCCGTCGACCGCGCCGTCAGCCCGTCGCGATCCAGCCGGTCATGATGCCCATGACGTCCTCGTGGGGATGGTCGGCGACGTAGTGGGCCGCGACCTCCAGGACATCACCCCGGCGGATGGTCGTGATCGGAGAGCCGGTGCAGGGTGGGGCGCTGGAGATCTCGGGGTTGCCGTGGGGGTCGATGAACTCCGGTGAACCACCTGACACCACGGTGACCGCGCATATTCGTTGACCGGTGGTGACGTTGGTGGTCGTGATGGTCCTGCCGCCGTGGTGCAGGTGACCCTTCAGGTAGACGATCCGACCGTTCACCGTCGACGTCCACCGTGCGGTTCGGGTGGTACTTCCGGCGGGGACGTCGAAGGTGGGGTTGAGGCAGCTGACCACGTCCAACCACATCGGGGTGACCGGCGTCAGTCGCCGCGCGGCCTCACCGGTGACGTAGGTGTACTCGAGGGAGATGTAGACGCTCTTCTCCTCGTGGGCATGGTTCATCAGGTCGTACACCATGCTCCAGCGGTCGCCCGAGTCGATCCGCATGCCGTAGCCGGCGGGCAACGTCACCGGGGTCCGTTCGTTGCCCGTCGAGAACACGCGTTTCGGACCCAGCCCGCCGAGACGGCACACCAGGTCCGGCTCACCGAGCTGGCCGATGACCGCGTGGTGCAGCATCGGACCGGTGTTGACGTTCGCGTTCCGGCCGTCCTCGTACACCAGGTTCGGCTTGATCGCCGTCACCATGCACTGCACGCACGGCTTGGCGATGTTGAGGTCCAGTCGGTTCCCGGTGGTCCCCATCTCGTCGTGGGTGTGGCCGGTGGCGGCGGGAAGAGTCCACGGACCGTACCGGATGGTCCTCGTCTCAGTCACGTCGACCTGCTGCTCGCGACTGTCCCCGGCGCTCGCCACCGGGATGTCGACGACCGTGGTACCGGCGACGGCGACCGCGAGAGCCACTGTCAACGTCAGCCTACGGACAGACATCACGTCCTCCTTCGGTTGGCTGCCCCCAAACGGCGCCACATCCGGACATATATGGCTACTGACCGTTCGGTAACTGCCTGCTGACAGAATGGCCACCGCAACGATCGATGTCAATGGATGGCGGGCCGGCTTCGGGTTGCACCTGGTGCGGGGCAGGGTGCTACGACATCGCCGCTGACGGCACGCACCGGGTGCCCGGCTCGCACCCGAGCCTGAAGTCCGGCCTGCCTACGCCCGGTCCTCGTCCACCGGCAGCCCGTGATGGCGGGCGAGCGCCAGCAGGGCAACGCACAGCTGCTGTACGGGCAACGGCGTCACCGGACCGTCGAACCAGCGCGCCATCGCGGTCCCGCCGACCACGCTCAGCATGAAACGGGCGAGTTCGTCGGCGACGGCCGGGCGGTCGGCGAGGCCGAAGACGTGGCCGAGCGAATCGGTGGCCCACTGCCGCAGGTCCAACCGGTACTGCCCCAGTTCCGCGATGGCCGCGGCGCCCATGCCCTCCTCGAGCATGCCGAGACCGAGCAGCAGCCGTAGGTCGTGCGGATGATGCTCGAAGGCGGCGCTGGCGCCGTCGAGGAACGCGGTGAGCCGCTCCCGCACCGTGTCGCCGGCCGGCCGGGCCCCCGGGAGCGAGCCGACGAGGTACTGGCGGGCACGGCGGAGCACGGCGAGGTAGATCCCGTCCTTGCTGCCGAAGTGCCAGTAGATCGAGCTGACCGGCGCCCCGGAGGCGGCGGAGATCTTCGAAATGGAGGCACCGGCGTAGCCGAGCCGCGCCATCAGTGCCGTGGCGGCGTCGAGAATCGCGTCGCGGGAGGGCACCTGGGCGCCGTGGAGGGCGGCGTCCTGCATGGCCTCGAGCCTAGTGCCGCGGCCCTTCACCGGCCTGCTCCGCCCGACGGTCACCTGATCCGGAACCGCGACCGGACGGCAGCGTCCTCAGTGCGCGCCGCCGAGGTTGAGCACCACGACGCCGGCGATGACCAGACCGACGCCGACCACCTTGGTCACGCTCAGCGGCTCGCCGAGGAAGACCGCGCCGATGGCCACGATCGCCGCGGTGCCGAGCCCCGACCACACGGCGTACGCCACCCCGACCGGGATGTCCCGCACCGCCAGGGCGAGCAGCAGGAACGCCGCCAGGTACGACCCGGCGAGGCCGAGCGTCGGCCAGAGCCGGGTGAATCCGTCGGTCGCCTTGAGCAGGCTGGTGCCGAACACCTCGGCGGAGATCGCGAGCAGCAGGAACAGGTACGCCATGCCCGCGATCCTCCGCCATCCCCGTCGGCGGCGGGTCACCTCGGGTGCGGGTGGGCACGACCACCGCGCGGCGACCGGCGTCGGCGCGGCCGTGGTCCCTACTCCCCCGCCGCTCTCGGCGCCGGTGGCGCCCCGCGCAGCACCAGCGCGCTGTTGAACCCGTCGAAGCCGCGCGCGCCCACCAGGGCGACCCGGTTGCGCGGCTGCCGGGGCGTACGCAGGAAGTCCAGCTCGCAGCCGGGCGCCGGCTCACGAGGGCCGGCCGACGCGGGCAGCTCGTCGTGCCGGAAGGCGAGCAGCGCGGTGGCCACGTCCAGCGCCGACCCGCCCTGGTGGGCCCGGCCGGTCAGCGGCTTCTGGGTGGTCACCGGCGGCGGCCGGTCACCGAAGACGGCCCGCAGCGCCTCGGCCTCGCCGCGGTCGTAGCGGGGCACCCCCAGCGCGTCGGGCAGCACCACGTCCACCTCGTCCGCGGTGACGCCGGCCCGGTCCAGGGCCAGCCGCATCGCCCGGGCGTACTGGTCCGGGTCGCCGGCGGTGTCGGGGCCGGTGTGCGCGGCGTCGTGGGTGGCCCCCCACCCGCTGACCTCGCCGTAGATCCGGGCGCCCCGGGCCAGCGCGTGACCCAGCTCCTCCACCACGAAGACCGCCCCGCCCTCGGCCGGCACGTACCCGCCGGCCGAGCGGTCGAACGGCCGGTACGCCGCCTCCGGGTCGGCGGCGTCGCTGAGCAGCCCCGAGCGCAGCTGGCAGGCCAGCGCGTACGGGCTCAGCGGGCACTCGGTCGCCCCGGCGATCACCACCGGGGTGCCCCGGCGCACGGTGCGCACCGCGTGGGCGAGGCTGTCCAGGCCGCCGGCGGTCTCGGCGACCAGCACCCCGCACGGTCCCTTGAACTGGTGGTGGATGGAGAGCTGTCCGACGCTGGCGGCGTAGAACCAGGCGATCGACTGGTACGCCCCGACGGTGCGGGTCGCCCCGCCCCAGAGCCGTTGCAGCTCCCGCTGCCCGAACAGGTTGCCCCCCGACGAGCTGGCCAGGGTGACCGCCCACCCGTACGGATCGGGGGCCCGCTCGGGCAGGCCGGCGTCGGCCAGCGCCAGCCGGGTGGCGGCGAAGCCGAGGTGGGTCCACCGGTCGGTCTGCACCAGCTGCCGGTTGTCGGCGTACGCCGCCGCGTCGAAGTCGGCCACCTCGCCGGCGACCCGGGTCGGGTAGCTCGCCGGGTCGAACAGGGTGATCGGGCCGGTGCGCCGGATGCCGTCGCGCACCGTGCGCCAGTGCGCGTCGACGCCGATGCCGCTGGGCGCCACCACCCCGATGCCGGTGACCACCGCCCGGGCGCTCACCCCGCCCGGGCCGGTCACGCCGCCACCGCCAGCCGGCGGAAGAGCATCGCGGACTGGAAGCCGCCGAAGCCGCTGCCCACCGAGAGCGCCACGTCCACCGGCGTCTCCCGGGCCACGTTGGGCACGTAGTCCAGGTCGCACTCCGGGTCCCGGGTGGCCCAGTTGGCGGTGGGCGGCACCACGCCGTACTCGATCGCCAGGGCGCAGGCGGCCATCTCGATCGAGCCGATCGCGCCGAGCGAGTGCCCGACCATGCTCTTGATCGAGCTGACCGGCACCCGGTACGCGGCCTCGCCGAGCGCCCGCTTGAACGCCGCCGTCTCGTGCCGGTCGTTCTGCCGGGTGCCGGAGCCGTGCGCGCTGATGTAGGAGACGTCCGACGGGGACAGCCGCGCCTGCCGCAGCGTGTCGCTGATGGCCAACGCCATCTCCACCCCGTCGGGCCGCAGCCCGGTCATGTGGAAGCCGTTGCTGCGGCTGGCGTACCCGGCCAGTTCGCAGTAGACGTGCGCGCCGCGCCGGCGGGCGTGTTCCCACTCCTCCAGCACCAGCACCGCGGCGCCCTCGGCGAGGACGAAGCCGTGCCGGTCGGCGTCGAACGGCCGGGAGGCGTGCGCCGGGTCGTCGTTGTCCGGGCTGGTCGCCTTGATCGCGTCGAACGAGGCGACGGTGACCGGGGAGATGGGCGAGTCGGCGGCACCGGCGAGCACCACGTCGGCCTCGCCGTCGACGATCAGCTGGTGGGCGTACCCGATGGCGTCGATGCCGGAGGTGCAGCCGGTGGAGATCACCTGGGCGGGGCCGTGCAGCCCGTGCCGGCAGGCCACGTCGGCGGCCAGGCTGCTCGGCACCAGGGCCGCATAGAGGTACGGCCCGCCGAGGGCGTGGTCGACCAGCCAGTGCCGGCCGGAGTCGCTGACCCGGACGTACTCCTGTTCCAGGGCCATGGTGCCGCCGACGGCGGTGCCGAGCACCACCCCGGTCACCTGCCGGTCGGCGTCGGTGAGGTCCAGGCCGCTGTCGGCCAGGGCCTCGGCGGAGCAGGCCAGGGCGAACTGCACGTACCGGTCGGCGCGCTGCCGTTCGGCGAGGGTGAGCCCGGCGGCGTCGGCGTCGAAGTCGCACTCGGCGGCGATCTGGGAGCGGAACGGCGACGGGTCGAAGAAGCTGATCCGCCTCGTCGCCGTCCGCCCCTCGGTGACGGTCTTCCAGAACCTGTCCCGGGTGGCGCCGCCCGGCGCGACCACCCCGACGCCGGTGACGACCGTCCGGCGCCCGGTCACGACGCGCCCCGCTGCTCGACCAGTTCGGTGTCCACATGGCCGAGTTCCGGGCGGGGTGCCAGCGGGCCAAGGTGGAAGACCACCTCGGCGGACTCGTCGCCGGTGTTGCGCAGCCGGTGCCGGACGTTGCGGGGCACGAACAGCGCCTCGCCGGCCGCCAGCTCCACCGGCTCGTCGTCCAGGTCGACGGTGATGGCCCCCCGCGCGACGTACAGGAACTCCTCGCTGTAGGGGTGGTAGTGCTCGGCGATCCGCTCACCGGACGCCAGCGCGGCCACTCCCATGAAGCCCGAGGTGCTGCCGACGGTCTTCGGACCCAGCAGCACCCGCAGTTCCCCGCCGCGCCGCCGGTCGGCGGTCACGTCGCGGGCGGCGACCAGCCCGGTGGTGATCTCACTCATCGTCGCCTCCCGCGTACGCCCGCTCGATGCGCTCCTTGATGACGGCCAGCTGCACCCGGCTGTTGGCGTTGATCCGGGCGGTCATGCCGGCGTTGTCCACCGGCGCGGTCGGCTTCATCGCGAAGTCCTGCACCCAGGTCATCCGGACGCCCTCGGGTTCCTCGGTGTAGCGCCAGTGGATGCGCATGTACTCGAACGGCCCGGTCTCCACCCGGTGCGCCCGCACCTGGCGGCTGGCCGGGTCGGTGGTGCGTTCGCTGACCCAGCTCCAGGCGATCCCGTTCTCGTCGGGGTGCATGGTGAGCCGGAAGCGGACGGTGTCGCCCTCGCGGTGCAGGATCTCCACCGCGGCGTACTCGGTGAACAGGTCGGTCCAGCGCGCCACGTCGTTGGTGATCTCCCAGACCAGCGGCAGGGGCGCGGCGATGACGATGCTGTTCTCGGTGTGCCCGGGTGGCTGGGCGCGGCGGGCGACCAGGTCGGCGACGGCGGGGATGCTGAGCTGCCCGGCCTGCTCGGGGATCTGCACCCGCCACCGGTCGGCCACCACGGCGGAGAGTTCCAGCAGGGCCAGCGAGTCCATGCCCAGCTCCTCCAGGGAGGCGGCGGGGGCGCGGGCGGCCGCGTCGGCGTCCAGGCCGCAGTGCGCCACCAGGATGTCGGTGATCTCGGTGGTGAGCGGCTGGCCGTGGGTGACGGTCATCGGGTCCTCCTCGGAAGCGGTCAGGACTGGTCGGTGGCCGGTGCCGCGGTGGCGGCGACCGGACGGGCGGTGGGGCGGGGTCCGGGTGCGGTCCCGCCGGGCCGTGCCGGGAGCGCGGCCCCGACGACGGCGGGACGCGCGGCCGGATGCGGGGTGGGGGGCGACGGGGGTGGTGGCGCGGCCGGGGCCGCCGGTGCACCGGCCGCGCGCCGCGCCGCGCCAGCCCCGGGCGGCGACGCCGGGGGCGCCGCCGGCTCGGCCGGCAGGTCCGCCTCGGGTGGCGGGGTGGGTTCGGGCGCGACGGCGGCCGCTGCCGCCGGGCCGGTCCGGGTCGGCTGCCGGTCGGCGAGCAGGCGGTCGACCAGGGAGGTGGTGTAGCGGCCCTTGCGGAAGGCGGGGTCGTCGAGCACCCGCCGGACGAACGGGATGGTGGTGCGCACCCCCGGCCCGGCGATGTCGAACTCCTCCAGGGCGCGTTCCAGCCGGTTCAACGCCAGCTCCCGGTCCGGCGCCCAGACCGCCACCTTGGCCAGCAACGAGTCGTAGTACGGCCCGACCAGGTAGCCGGGGTGCCCGTGGGTGTCGACCCGGGTGAACGGGCCGCCGGGCGGCAGGAAGCGCTCCAGCCGGCCCGGGGTCGGCGCGAAGTCGCGGTCGGGGTCCTCGACGTTGACCCGGCACTCCACCGCCACCCCGTGCGGCCGGACGTCCTCCTGCCGCAGCCGCAACGGCAGCCCGGCGGCGATGTGCAGCTGCTCGTGGACCAGGTCGATCCCGGTGATCATCTCGGTGACCGGGTGTTCGACCTGGATCCGGCAGTTGATCTCCAGGAAGTGGAACGCCTCCTCGGCGTCCACCAGGAACTCCATCGTGCCGGCGCCGGTGAAGCCGACCTCGAGCGCGCCGCGCAGGGCGGTCTCGGCGATCGTCTCCAGCGTCCGGGCGGACAGCGCCGGCGCGGGGGCCTCCTCCACCAGCTTCTGGTGCCGCCGCTGCACCGAGCAGTCCCGGGTGCCCAGGTGCACGCCGTTGCCGTGCCCGTCGCAGAGCAACTGCACCTCGACGTGCCGGGCCTCGGTCAGGTAGCGCTCGACGTACACGCGGTCGTCGCCGAAGGCGGCCTGCGCGGCCGCGCGGGTCCGCGCGTACGCCCGGGGCAGCTCGGCCGGGCATCGGACCACGGTCATCCCCCGGCCGCCGCCGCCGGCCGCCGCCTTCACGATCACCGGGTAGCCCACCTCGGCGGCGACCTCGGCGGCCCGTTCGGCGGTCGGCACCGGGCTGACGCTGCCCGGCGGCAACGGCAGCCCCGCCCGGCTCATCAGCGCCCGGGCCGAGGACTTGTCCCCGAGCGCGGCCATCACCTGCGGCGGCGGGCCGATGAAGACCAGCCCGTTGTCGGCGCAGATCTCGGCGAAGTCGGCGTCCTCGGAGAGGAACCCGTAGCCGGGGTGCACGGCCTGCGCCCCGACCAGGCGGGCGGCCTCCACGATGGCGGCGGCGTTGAGGTAGCTGCGCCGGCTCGACGCCGGTCCGATCAGGACCGCCTCGTCGGCCAGCCGGACCGGGGTCGAGTCGGCGTCCGCAGTGGAGTAGACCACCGCCGTCCGCACGCCCAGTTCCCGGCAGGCGCGCAGCACCCGCAGCGCGATCTCACCCCGGTTGGCGATGAGCACCTTCTCGAACATCCCCACCACCTCAGGCCGGGTCCAGCGCGACCAGCGGCTGGTCGTACTCCACCGGTCGACCGTCGTCGACCAGGACCTCGGCCACCCGGCCGGCCCGCTCGGCGGTCACCTCGTTCATCAGCTTCATCGCCTCGACGATGCCGACCACCTGCCCGGGCCGGACCAGGTCACCGACGGTGACGAAGGGCGCGGCACCGGGCTCGGGCGCCCGGTAGAAGGTGCCGACCATCGGCGAGCGCACCTCGATCCGGCCGGCCGGCGGGGCGGGCCGGGGGGCCGGCGGCGGGGCCACGGGGGCCACCGCCGGGGCGTCGGGGGCGCGGCCGGTCTCCGTCCCGGCGACCCCCTGCCCGGCGGCGGCTTCGTGCCACTCCACCTCCAGCACCGTGTCGCCGCTGCGCAGCCGCACCCGGCGTACCGGGCCGGCGACCTCGGCGACGAGCTGCCGGGCATGCCGGCGTAGGCCGGCCAGCACGGCGTCCACCTCGTGCGCCGCCTCCGCGCCGTCGGCGGCCGACGGCGCGCCGGCCGGGACCGTCCCGGCGCTCACCGGGCACCCGCCCGGGTGCCGGCGCGGGCCGCGCCGAAGCGCCGGAAGCGCTGGCGACGGCGGCGCACGAGGGTGGCGGGCGGCACGTCGAGCAGCGGCAGCAGGTGCGCCAGCACCGCCTCCCGCAGCGCGCGGGCGGCCGCCTCCGGGTCGTGGTGCGCCGCCGGGACCGGCTCGGGGACGAGGTCATCGACGACGCCGAGCCGGCACAGGTCGGGGGCGGTGAGCCGCAGCGCGCGGGCGGCCTGCGGAGCGGCCCCCCGGTCCGGCCAGAGGATGGCCGCGCAGCCCTCCGGGCTGATCACCGAGTAGACGGCGTGCTGGAGCATCAGCACCCGGTCGGCGACGGCCAGCGCGAGGGCCCCGCCGCTGCCGCCCTCACCGGTGATCACCGCGACCACCGGGGTGGGCAGCATGCTGAGGGAGAGGATGTTCTCCGCGATCGCCGCCGCCTGCCCCTGCTCCTCCGCGCGCACGCCCGGGTCGGCCCCCGGGGTGTCCACCAGGGTGACCACCGGCAGGCCGAGGCGGGCGGCGAGCCGCATCAGCCGCAGCGCCTTGCGGTGCCCGGCCGGGCTGGCCATGCCGAAGTTGCGGGCCACCAGCTCGCCGGTGGTGTGGCCCTTCTGGTGGCCGATCACCATCAGATGCCGGCCGTCGAGGCGGGCCAGGCCGCCGACCACCGCCGGGCAGTCCCCGCCCAGCCGGTCGCCGTGCAGCTCGACGAACCCCTCGAACGCGGTGTCCAGGTAGTCCAGTGTGGTCGGCCGGCCGGGGTGCCGGGCCAGCCGCACCGTCTCCCAGGCGTCGGCCGGCGGCGCGGCGTCGACCACCGGCGGATCCGCGACGGCGGCCGGGCGCGCGGCGGGGGCGGGCTCCTGCCGGGGTACGGCGGGACGCAACGCCGGGCGGCGGCCGGCCCGGGCGGCGGCGAGCAGCGCCACCAGCCGCCCGCGCAGGGCGTGCCGGGGCACCACCATGTCCACCTGCCCGTGCCGCAGCAGGAAGGCCGCGGTCTGGAAGCCCTCCGGCAGCTCCCGGCCGGTGACCTGGCGGATGACCCGGGGACCGGCGAAGCCCATCCGGGCGCCGCTCTCGGCGAGCACCAGGTCGGTGTTGGTGGCGAACGACGCCGCCACTCCCCCGTACGTCGGATCGGTGAGCACGCTGACGGTGAGCAGCCCGGCCTCGCGCAGCGCGGCGATCGCCTGGCTGACCGTGGCCATCTGCATCAGCGACAGCGCGCCCTCCTGCATCCGCGCCCCGCCGGAGGCGGTCACCAGGACCAGTGGGACCGCGTCCTCCAGCGCCCGCTCCGCCGCCCGCGTGATCAGCTCACCGACGGCGGCGCCGAGGCTGCCGCCGAGGAACCGGAAGTCCATCACGGCCAGCGCGCACGGGTGCCGGCCGATGGTCGCGGTGCCGCAGACCACCGCCTCGGCCAGCCCGGTGCCGGCCCGGGCCGCGCTGAGCCGGTGCGGGTACGACAGCACGTCGACGAAGTCGATCGGGTCCACCTCGGCCGCCCGGTCCGGCAGCGGGGTGAACGACTCCGGGTCCACCAGCTGGCGCAGCCGCTCGGGGGCGGCGAGCCGGGCGTGCTCCCCGCACTCCGGACAGACGTCCAGGTTGCGGCGCAGCCGCTTGCGGTACAGCAGCGAGGCGCAGCCGGCGCACCGGGACCACAGCTCCCCCTCCCGGGGGGCGGTGGCGGTCACGGCCGCCGCCCGACGGGGGCGTCCGCGTCGAAGCGGTAGAAGCAGTGGGCCATCGCGTCGCGGGGCTCCCGCCAGGTCGGCAGGTACGGCGAGATGTACGGGCGCAGCCGCGCGCTGACCCGCTGGAACTCCGGATGCCCCCGGGCCGCCTCGACCGCGCCCGGCGTCGGTGCCTCCGTCTCCAACAGGTGCACGTAGAGGTCGTGCAGCCGGTAGAGCGAACGGTGCCGGACACCGACCAGGCGCGGCAGCTCCGTCGCGTCGGACTCGGCGAAGATCTCGGCGACCTGCGCCTCGGCGCTGGGTACCACCTTCGCGACGATCAGCGAACGGTCCATGGATGGGCCTCCCCCCACGGCCGCCGGCGCGGTGTGGACCGCGCCGCGAGCCGGACGACTGCCGACACGATGCGCGCGGCGGCGTCACCCCGGCGTCACCGGCGGGCACCGACCGACGCTGTCGCATCGTGACGGTGCGTTGACGCAATCTGTGTATCCGCTGTGCGGCGCAAGGGCCGCGACCACGGCGTGCGCACAGTTCAGAAGGGGTTTCATGGTTGAGCGTGGCGAACGCCGGACGGAACCTCGACATTGACCGAGAGTGACCACAATTGATAATCTTCGTCACGGTCAGCCCGGTGGCCGTGGCCACACCGCCACGGCGCAGCGACCCGACAGTGCGGTCACGGGTGCCGCACCGGGACACACGAGGAGTCGGGACGCGCGTTCCGCAGGGGGTGCCGCCGTGGCCGCTGATTCGTCCATGCCGACGACCGGGCGCCCACCCGGCACGGACATCTCGCTGCACCTGCTCGGCGGCTTCCGGCTGCTGCACGGCGACACCCCGATCGTGGTCCCCCGCGGGCTGCAACGGGTCATCGCGCTGATCGCGCTGCGCCCGGGCGCCACCCGCAGCCACCTCGCGGGCCTGCTCTGGCCGGACGCGCCGGAGGACCGGGCGTTGTCCTCCCTGCGCACGGCCCTCTGGCGGCTGCGCCAGGACCCGTGCTGCCCCTTCACGACCGCCGGCGACACGGTGCGACTGGACCAGGTCGTCCGGGTCGACGTCGACGCGCTGGTCGGCACGGCCGACCGGGTCCGCCACGGTGAGGACCCGTCCGCCGCGCTCGCCGCCGGCCGGCACGACCTGCTCCCCGGCTGGTACGACGACTGGGTCCTCGGCGACCGCGAGCGGCTGCGCCAGCTGCGCCTGCACATGCTGGAGGACCTGGCCGGCCACCACCTGGCGGCCGGCCGGCACGGGGAGGCGCTGCAGGCCGCGCTGGAGGCGATGGCCGCCGAGCCGCTGCGGGAGACGCCGCACCGGCTGGTGGTGCGCATCCACCTCGCCGAGGGCAACGCCTTCGAGGCGGTGCACGCCTTCTACGTCTACCGCGACCTGCTGCTACGGGAGCTGCGGCTGGAGCCCTCCGCGGCGATGACCGCGCTGCTCGACGACACCCTCGCGCCGATCCGCGACGCCACCCGGGAGCGGCCCGGCCCCCCTGGTCGACCGCCGGCCGCCCGGGTCGCGCCCCAGGGCGGCTGACCGCCGTCACCGCCGTCACCGCCGGCGCGGCACGCGTGACGGTCAGGTGACAGCCGTCCCGGCAGGGTGTGCCGCACAGCAGTCCGTGGGCTCCGACCTCGACGGAGCGCCACCGGCGAGAGGGGTCCCATGAGCCGTCTACTGATCGTCAGCAGGATCCTCCCGGGCTCGGAGGGCCGGGTGGCGCAGATCTTCGCCGAATCCGACGCCACCGAACTGCCCGCCCTGACCGGCGTCCGGCACCGGTCCCTGTACTGCCTGCACGACCTGTGCATCCACCTGATGGAGACCGAGGACGTGGACCCGGACGCGCTGGCCGGGGCCCGCAACCACCCGCTGTACCTCCAGGTCAACGAGCGGCTCTCCGCGCACACCTCCCCGTACCTGCCGACCTGGCATTCCCCCCGGGACGCCATCGCCGGCTGCTTCTACCGCTGGGACGCCGCCGACGTCCCGGCGCCGCGCCCGGCCGGGTGAGCGGGCGGACGCCGAAGAGGACGAGCCGCCCCGGCCGGGTCCGACGACGGCACCTCGTCGCGGCCGGCCGGGTCCACCCGCTTTCCGTACCGTCGGTCATCCCGCCGCCACCCGCCGACACCGTGCATCCCACCTGCGTCGCGATGACCCATCCTCCCTGTCGTCCGCCATACGCGTGTGCGAAGCTGCCGGCGAGTTTTCTTCGTGACTTTCACCGACGTATGCAAGAGGGAGGTTTGCCGTGCCGTCGACTTTCGGGCAGTGGCTGATCGTGATCCTGGCCCTGGTGCTGGGCGGAGCCGGGGGCTGGGTGGCCCGCGGCCGGCAGGCCGCGGCGACCGCCGAGCGGCCGGAGCCCATGGTGGAGGGTGACCCGGTCGTCGGGCTCTCCGAGGAGGAGAAGGCCGAGGCCACGGTGACCGCCACCGTCGACACCCCCCAGCCGGCGGCCACCGTCGACGTCGCGCCGGCGCCCGCCGCCGTGATCGACGCGCCCGCCCCGCACGACCTCGACGCAACGCCGGCCGCCGCGTCCCTGGCCGCCAGCCACACCCCGCTGGCCGTCGACGAGGACACCGCCGCGTCGGACACCGTCGCCGGCCCGGTCGACGTGGCCGCCGCCGGGACCGACGTGGCGGCCGATCACACCGACGCGCTCGACGACCGCACCGACGCGTTCGACGACCGGATCGACGTCGCCGTCGAGGCCGACGAGGAGCGGACGGTGGAGCCGGTCGGCGTCGCGCAGGGCGACCCCGACACCACCGCCACCGCCCACGAGGTGGACGCCGAGCCCGTCGCCCCCGCCGCGCCGGTCGAGGCCGTCGCCCCGGCCGAGGTCGAGGCTCCGGCCCCGGCCGAGGTCGAGGCAGCGGAACCGGTGATCCCCGCTCCCCGCCGTGCGCTGGATGACGAGGCGCCGGTCGCGTCCGACGAGCCGGCGACCGCCGACGCGGACATCGTGGCCACGCCGGACGCCGAGACGGCGGACGACTTCCGCCGGATCCAGGGCGTGGGGCCGAAGATGGCCGCCGCGTTGCAGGCCGCGGGGATCCGCACCTACCGCCAGCTGGCCGAGCTGGACGAGCCGGCGCTGCGCGAGACCATCCGGGCCGCCGGGCTGCGTGCCGCGCCGAGCGTGGCGACCTGGCCGCAGCAGGCGAAGCTGCTGGCCGGTGCCGGCGCCGAGGCCGGTGCGGTACTGCCCGAGCCGGCCGCCGACCAGGCCTGAGCACCACGTGGGCCGGTGTCCGCGCCGAGGCGCGGACACCGGCCCACACCGTCTGCCCCGGACCGTCACCGACCCGGGGCGGCGTACTCCTCGACGATGGCCGCGAGCGTGTGCCGGGCCTCCGCCGCGCGAGCCGGATCGGTGACGTGGAGCGTGATCAGCGCCTTCCACAGCGCCCAACCTCGGCCCCGGTTCCAGGTCGCCTCGTCCACGGCGAGCGCGTCGCGGAACGCGGTCCGGCTCCCGGCGGTGAGCAACGTCCAGGCGACCGTCAGGTCACCGGCCGGATCCCCCACCCCACAGCAGCCGAAGTCGATCACCGCGGCCAGCCGACCGTCGCGGACCAGCAGGTTGCCGAAGGCGACGTCGCCGTGGAACCAGACCGGTGGGCCGGACCAGGTGGAGCGCAGCGCCAGCTCCCAGATTCCGGTGACCAGCTCCCCCGGGATCCGGTCACCCAGTCCGGCGATCGCGGCCCGGGTCTGCGCGTCGTACGTCCGAAGTGGTCCTCCGCGCCAGGCGCTGTGCTCCCCGGCGGCCGGACCGGACGTGACGTCGATCCGGTGCAGGGCCGCGAGGAAGCCGGCGAGCCTGGTGGCGAACGCGGTCAGGTCGGCGATCCGCTCCACCCGGGCCTGTCCCCCCCTCGATCCACCGGTACACCGACCACGCGAACGGATAGCCCTCGGCTGGCTCCCCCTGCGCGAGCGGGATCGGTACGGGCAGCGGCAGGTGCGGGGCGAGCACCGGCAGCCGGCACTGCTCCTTGGCCACCTGTGCGGCGTAGCCGGGCGCGCTGGGCAGCCGTACCGTCATCTCGTCGCCGAGGTGGAAGGTCCGGTTGTCCCAGCCGCCCGCCGCCACCGGGCGGCCCGGACGGGCAACCGGGATTCGCCGGGAAAGCGCCGAACCGGACACGTCGCCCGGCGGCCGTCGCTACCGTCGGTGAGCGGGCCGACCGCGGCCCGCCGCGCCGACAACCCGGTCCGCAGGAGCAGCAACGTGCAGCCACTCATGCCGGAGCCGCCCGCCCGGCAGACCGGCGCGCCGGTGCGCGACCCCGAGGGTCCCCGCCGGGTGACCCTGCTGGAGCTCTTCTTCGACCTGGTCTACGTCGTCGCGCTCGCCCTCATCTCCAACAGCCTGGTCACCGATCTGACCTGGCAGCACGCCGGCCAGTCCCTGATCATCCTGATGGCGGTCTGGTGGACCTGGGCGATCACCACCCTGGTCACCGACATGTACGACCCGCAGCGCACCGAGATCAAACTGTTGATCACCGCAGTGATGTTCGGCGCGCTGCTGATGACCACGGCCATCCCGCACGCCTTCACCGACCGGGGCATGGTCTTCGCCGGCACCTACGTGGCGATCCACCTCGGCCGGGGCCTGTTCCTCATGCCCACGGTACGCAGACACCGGCCGACCCAGCGCCGGGCGGCGCGGATCTTCATCTGGTTCGCCGTCTCCGCGGTCCCCTGGATCATCGGCGCCACGGTGAGCGGGCACGCCCGGGAGGCGTGCTGGGCGCTGGCGCTCGCCCTCGACTACGGCGGCTTCCGGCTGGCGTACCCGGTGCCCGGGCTGGGGATGGTCCCTGAGCGGCAGCGCAACGTCACCGCCGAGCACCTGTCGGAGCGCTTCCAGCAGTTCTTCATCATCGCGCTCGGCGACGCCGTCCTGGTGATCGGCATGATGTTCAGCCGCGTGCACTCCGAGGCGGAAAACATCAGCGCGTTCGCCATCGCCTTCCTCACCACCCTGCTGCTCTGGCGGATCTACGTGCACCGCTCGGGTGAGCTGCTGCCGCACGCGATCCAGGCGGCGAAGGCGCCGAGCCGGTTCCTGCTGACCGCGCCGTACACCCACCTGACGCTGGTGGCCGGGGTGGTGATCACGGCGGCCGGCTTCGACCTGGTGCTGCACGAGCCGCTGGGGCGCACCCCGCCGTCGTGGGCGGCGGTCATCCTCGGCGGGCCGGCGCTCTTCCTGGTCGGCCGGTCCGCCTTCGAGTACGAGGTGTTCAGCCGGGTCTCGCTGTCGCGCCCCGGCGGGCTGCTGGCGCTGCTGACCCTCGCCCCGGCGGTGCTCTTCCTGCCGCCGCTCTTCGCCGCCGCGGGCGCGATGGTGGTACTCGCCGGCGTGGCGGTCGCGGACGCCCGGCGCAGCCGGGGCAAGCCGCCGGAGAGACCGTCCCCGCCGCACTGATCCGGCCGGCGCGCCGGTGACCGTTCCGGATGTCGTTTATCCCCTCGTCGCCTCTGGGTACAAGTGCGTCACCTCGACCCACCACGACCCTGGAGGCACCCCATGCGCGGCACATCGATTTTCGGAGTCATCGTCGTCATCTGGTTGCTCATCGGCGCGATCGCCGCCGGGCAGCGCGGCTACTACAGCAACGACGACACCAACTGCGCCGAGGCCGGCACGATCCTGGTGACCATCGTGGCCGGGCCGCTGAACTACGTCGGCGCCAACCCGAAGGTCGACTGCAAGCTGCCCGAGCCGTCCAAGTAGGTCCGCCGACCCCCGGCCCGCGCCCGCACCCCCGGGGCGCGGGCCGTGTCGTGTCCGCTCCCGATCACGTCCGTCACTACCCGTACGGCGTCCTAGGAGGCTGGGTCGAGGGGTGCGTTTGCCGGCGGACGGGCGGGGAAGGGCAGCGGCCCAGCGCCGGACGGGACGGAGACGCGGCATGCAGATCGGCTACAAGCTGGCCTCGGAGGGGTACGCCCCGCAGGAGATCATTCGCCAGGCGGTCCGCGCCGAGCAGGCCGGCTTCGACTTCGTGGAGATGAGCGACCACTTCCACCCCTGGCTCGACGTGCAGGGCCACTCGTCCTTCACCTGGAGCGTGCTGGGCGCGATCGCCGCGAAGACGAGCAGCCTGGGCCTGGCGACCGGGGTCACCTGCCCCACCGTGCGGTACCACCCGGCGATCATCGCGCAGGCCGCGGCGACCATGGCGTTGATCTCCGACGGCCGGTTCACCCTCGGCGTCGGCGCCGGGGAACGCCTCAACGAACACGTGGTCGGGCAGGGCTTCCCGAGCGTACGGGGGCGACACGAGCGGCTGCGCGAGGCGCTGGAGATCATCCGCCTGCTCTGGCAGGGCGGCTACCAGTCGTACGAGGGCAAGCACCTCCAGCTGGAGGACGCCCGGGCCTTCGACCTGCCGGACACCCCGCCGGTGATCGCCGTCGCGGCCAGCGGCAGGTCGTCGGCCACCATGGCGGCCGAGCTGGGCGACGCCCTGTTCGTCACCGAGCCGAAGTCGTCCATCGTCGAGCACTACCGGGCGGCCGGCGGCTCCGGACCCCGCTACGCCGAGGTGCCGCTCGCCTGGGCCGGCGACGAGGAACAGGCGGTGCGGGCGGCGTGGGAGACCAGCCGGTGGTCGATCACCGGCTGGAAGGTGATGAGTGAGCTGCCCAACCCGGCCAACTTCGACGCGGCGACCTCCTGGGTGGAGGACCACCACATCCGGCGCCAGTTCGCCGTCGGCCCGGATCCCCAGGTGCACGTGGCGGCGGTCAGGGCGTTCGTCGACGCCGGCTACGACCACATCGTCCTGCAGAACGCCGGCCCCGACCCGGACGGCTTCCTGGACTTCTTCGCCGGCGACCTGGCCGGGCGGCTGCGGTCACCGGGCTGACTGGCGGCCCCGGCTCACCAGCGCTCAGCCGCCGACGTGGATGCCCGGTCGGCGCGACGGGTCCGGCTCACTCTTGCGGATGATCTCCCGGACCACCGGCGGCGTGTCGCCCCGACCGAGGATGAGGTAGCGCAGCAGGTGGGCGAGCGGGTTGCCCTCGGACCACTCGAAGTGCGCGTGCGGGCGTACGCCGGTGCCGTCGCGCAGGGCGAGCAGGATGGCCGCGATGGCGTTCGGGACGGCCGGGCTGCTGGCCCGCAGCACCCGGTAGCCGCCGACCTCCACGCCGTGCACCCGCAGCACCTGGCTGAACTGGGACGGGTCCACCACGTCGATCTCCAGGAAGAGCACGTCGGCCGCACCGGGCACCGGGTTCATGCCGCGCTGCGCCCGCTCCTTGACCCGGTACTCCTTGAGCGCCCCGCTGTCGCGCTTGTTGGCGATCAGGTGCAGCCGGCCGTCGTGGGTCAGCGAGTCGGCGATGAACCGCCGGGCGGTCGGGTCGAACTCGATCCGCTCCGCCCGCAGTTCGGTGGTGCGGGACACCCGGGAGATCAGCGAGACGGCGATGATCCCGGCGATGAACAGGGCCGAGATGGCGATGCCGTCCGGCTTCTCGATCACATTCTCGGCGAGGGCGTAGAGCAGGACGGCGGTGAGCAGGCCGAAGCCGGCCCCGGCGATCCGGTGGTGGGCCCGCACGGCCGCGATGGTCACCGCCACCGCGCCGGAGACCATCATCGCCAGGATCCCGGTGGCGTACGCGCCGGCCTGGGCGTTGACGTCCGCCCGGAAGGCGACCGTGATGGCGATGCTGATCACCGTGTAGACGATCACCACCGGCCGGACCGCCCGGCCCCACTCCGGCGCCATCCCGTACGACGGCAGGTAGCGCGGCACGATGTTGATCAGGCCGGCCATCGCCGAGGCGCCGGCGAACCAGAGGATCAGCACGCTGCTGATGTCGTAGACGGTGCCGAACGCCTCGCCGAGGTGTTCGTGGGCCAGCCAGGCCAGGGCCCGTCCGTTGGCGGCGCCACCCGGCCGGAACTCCTCCGCCGGGATCAGCACCGTGGTGACGAACGTGGTGGCGATCAGGTACACCGACATGATCAGCGAGGCGGCGGCGAGCAGCTTGCGGGTGTTGCGGATCCGCGCCTCCAGGCGCTGCCGGGAGTCCGCCCCCACCCCCTTCACCAGCGGCATCATGCTGACCCCGGTCTCGAAACCGGACAGGCCCAGCACCAGCAGCGGGAAGGCCAGCACCGCGGGCCCGAGCAGGTCGCCGAGACCGGTGCCGCCGGCGGTCAGCGCCTGCGTCCAGTCGCCCACCAGGGACGGGCTCGCGGCCACCTCGGCCAGCCCGACCACGACGATCACCGCGTTCAGCCCGAGGAAGACCGCGACCAGCGGGATGGCCACGGTGACCGCCTCGCTGAATCCCAGCAGGAACACCCCGCCGAGGACCAGCAGCAGCACCACGGTCACCACCACGGCGGCGGCCGTGCCGTGCGGGAAGGACGCCGGCAGGTACGGGTTCTCCAGCAGGTGGACCGTCGCGTCGGCGGCGGAGAGGGTGATCGTGATGATCCACGAGGTGGCGACGAAGCCGAGCAGCACCAGGACGAAGATCTTGCCGCGCCAGAACGGCAGCAGCCGTTCCAGCATCGCCACCGAGCCCTGCCCGTGCGGGCTCTCCCGGGCCACCCGCCGGTACATCGGCAGCATCCCGAACAGGGTCAGCGCCACGATGAGCAGGGTGGCCAGCGGGGAGAGCGCCCCGGCCGCCAGCGCCGCGATGCCGGGCAGGTACGACAGGGTGGAGAAGTAGTCGACGCCGGTCAGGCACATCACCCGCCACCAGGGGTGGCGCTTCTGCGTACCCTCCTCCGCCTCGGGACCGGCGGGCTGCACCTGGTGGGCGAAGAGCCAGCGCCGCAGCGGGTCGGCCGCCGGGCGGGGGCGGGCGTGGCTCTCCACGCACTCGGGGACCGTCACCGACCCGGACCGGGTGCGCTCCCCCTGGAGCGGATCGCGGGCCGCCCGTACCTCAGGCCCGAGACCCGCCGGCGTGCCACGCCGCCCCCGGGTACGCCGTGGCGCCGCCCCGTCCCGCCCGTCCCCCATGCCCGTCCCACTCTCTACGGTCCTGCACCGACCGTAGGCGGTCCCCGCGGCACGGCTCGGCGGAACCGGCAAGCCGGGAGATCATCGAGGGCACGCCACCGCGCCGGCCCCGCTGCCCTCAGCCCGGTGGCGCCCCCAGGACGTCCCGCAGGGCCTCCGGGTCGGAGACGGTGACCGTGGCGCCCGGGTGGCGGGGCCACGGCCCCGGCACCAGGGCCGGGACGGCGTCGGCGAATCGCACACAGACCCCCGCGGCGGTGCTGGTGCCGAAGGTGACCCCCTGGTCGGCGAACGACAGGTGCGGCCCGATCGTCCGCCACCACCGGTACGGCCCGTCGAGCCGCGCCCCGGTGATGTTCGCCCGGGGGGTGCGCAGCCGCCAGGGTCCGTACCGGATCTCCAGCGCCTCGTCGTCGACGAGCACCCAGGAGGTCTCCGGGCGTACGCCGAGCAGCGCCAGCGGGGCCCGGAAGGCGGGGTCGAAGCGGAACGCGGAACGGTGCACGGACATGACCCGCGGGTACCCGGTGCGGGCCGGCCGACACCCCGGCTCACTCCAGCGCGCGGGTCCAGTCCTCGACGTGCGCGTCCAGGTGCGCGGCGGTGGCCCGCCAGTACGGGCCGTCGACGGTGAAGATCCGGGCCCAGGGCTGCACCCCGTCGCGGGCGCCGTCGCGCAGCAGCGCGTACATCGCCCGGGCCCGGCGGCCCAGGGTGGCGGCCAGCGCCGGGCGGTCGGCGCCGGCCAGGCCGTACCCGTCGACCAGAGCGCGCAGCCGCCGCGCGGACTCGGCGACCGGCCGGTCCGGCCGGAGGCCCGCCATGGCCTGCGCGGCGTACGCCAACTCCCAGCGCCGGGTGCCGGGGCCGGCGCCGTCCCAGTCGATCAGCACCCAGCCGCGGTCGGCGCGGACCAGGTTCCAGGGCGCGGCGTCGTGGTGGCAGACGAGGTCGGCGCCGTCCGGGGCGATGGCCACCCGCCAGCCGGCCGGCTCCGGGGGCACGAACCCCGCCACCGCGTCGTGCAGGTCGGCCAGCAGCCGGCCGATCGAGGCCAGCTCCGCCAGCGGGTACGTCCCGGCCTCCGCCCCGCACTCCCCCGGCACGTACTCCAGCACCTGGCGGCCGCGCGCGTCGCGGCCCAGCGGCCGGGGCGCGCCGGTGAAGCCCACCGCGTGCAGGTGCGCCAGCAGCGCGTCGACGCTGTCGGTCCACGGGCCGGCCGGCCGGCGCACCGTGTCGCCGACCCGGACCACGCCGGTGGTGACGTTGCCGGGCAGGGGCTGTTCGGTCAGCGGCATCGGGCCATCCTGCCCGGCGGGGACGCGTCCCCGCGCCCCGGTTTTCCGGAGCGCGGGGACCCCCCGTCCCCGGCTACTGCAGGTACGCCCCCAGTGGCGACAGCAGCAGCCGGCCGAGTGCCGCGGCGTTGTCGTCCAGCCGCGTGCGCTCGCAGTCGCGGGCGTGCGGGTCGTGCCGGCACCGCCAGATCCTCTGGGCGTTGCGCCAGGCCACGTCCCGGGTGTATTCCACCAGTTCGCCCTGGTACCAGTCGTCGACGTCCCCGTTGAGCATGTCGATCAGCAGCTGCCACCGCTCCAGGTAGCCGCGCCGTAGCGAGGGGATCTTGTCGGCGAAGATGTCGTTGATCTTGAGATAGTCGCGGTGCTGCTCGCTGCCGTCGACCGGCTCGGACTCCAGGTGGTCGAAGGTCGTCACCAGGGCGAACGGCAGGTCGAAGTTGATGTGCGCGTTCACCCCCGCCGCCGCCGACGGCAGCGGCCGGGCGTCCGGGCCGCGCATCCGCTTGAACAGGCACGACCAGGCCTTCGGGGTGGTCGGGCTGGACTCCGTCCACAGCCGCAGCGCGTCGAAGTAGCGGGTGGCGAACTCCACGTCGAGCCGGGACAGGAAGACCGGGTCGGCGAAGAAGTCGTCGTACAGCCCCTCCAGCACGCTGGTGGTGATGGTCAGGTACAGCTCGTTGAAGTCGGCCAGCGGGCAGCTGCGCTCCAGCGGAGGCAGCCGCACCAGCAGGTCCTGGAGCTTGGTGAGGTGGTCCACCACCGCCGGCACGTCGCCCGGGTGGTCCGCCAGCAGCCCGACGATGTCGGCGTGGACCGGGCCCCAGACCGGTTCCGTCATGTCTCCTCCACAGTGGTCGGGGCACCCCCGTGCCGTCGGCGTCGCTGGACAGCCTTCCAGCGACACCGACGTACGGGATCAGTAGAACGACGTATTCGTCGCGGCCCGGTTTGCGTCAGTCGGCGCGGTTGCGCAGGTAGATCGCGCTGGCCTGGACCCGGGTACGCACCTGGAGCTTGTCGAAGATGTGCGAGACGTGCACGCCGATGGTCCGCTCGCTGATGAACAACCGCTGGCCGATCTCCTTGTTGGTCAACCCCTCGGCCACCGCGGCGAGCACCTCGCGCTCCCGGGCGGTCAGCACCGCCAGTTCGTCGCTGACGGGCTCGCTGCGGGTCGCCCCCGCGCCGCCGGCCGGCTGGGCGCGCTCCTCCAGCTCCACCCGGGCGCGCCCGGCGAGGTTCTTGATCTCGCTGGTCAGCGGCACGGCACCCAGCCCCTGCGCCATCTCGTACGCCCGGCGCAGCAGCTTGGCCGCGGTCGCGCTGCGGCTGCGCCGGGCGAGCAGCGCCTCGGCCTGCCGCAGCCGCGAGTACGCCGCCGGGTACGGGTGGTTGCGCCGGTCCCACTCGGCGGCCGACCGGGCCCACAGGTCGGGGTCGCCCCGTCCGTCGAGCCGACTCAGCTCGGCCGTGCAGAGCACCAGGAAGCCCTCCGCGCCCAGGCGTACCGGCCGGGCGGCGTGGGCGCTCTTGCGGGCGACCCGGTCGACCACCTCGCGCAGCCGCCGGACCACGGTCTCGTCGACCGGCACCGTCCGGCTGGCGTGCGCCTCCGCCTCGGCGCGCAGGCCGTGCCAGGCGAGGGTGGCCAGCAGCACCACGTCGTCCGAGCGGCTCTCGGTGAGACCGCGCTGCACCGCCTGCCGGGCCACGTCGTGCCGGCCCTGCCACATCGCCAGCCCGGCCCGCAGGATCAGCATCGGCAGCACGTGGCGCGCCCCGCCACCGGCCAGCACCGTGGCCACCGCCTCCAGGTCGCGGTCGGACGCCTCCACGTCGCCGTAGCCGACGGAGAGCCGACACCGGGCCAGCAGCAGCTCGACCGCGTCCGCGCCGGACGGGCGGTGCCGCAGCGCCGCCGCGACGACCTTCTCCGCCTCGGCCCACTGCCCCACCCGGAACAGCCCGTTGGTGGCGATGGCCAGCAGCCGGGTCTCGTAGGTGCGTCCCAGGCCCAGCTCGGCGACCCGCTCGGCGCCCCGGCGGGCCACCACCACCCCCTCCTCGAGGATGTTCAGCGGCCCGGTCAGCAGCTCCGCCAGGTGCAGGTACGCGCACGCCACGTCCTCGGGCCGGCCGGCCCGCTCGGCGATCTCCAGCGCCCGCCGCACCACGGCCAGGCCGGCGTCCGGGTCCTCCAGGAACGCCTCGCTGAAGCCGAGCGCCGAGCTGGCCAGCACCACCTCGGTGGTGCTGCCGTCGACCTCGGCCGCCAGCGCCAGCGCCTCCCGGGCCCGGGCGCCGGCGTCGGCGTACCGGCCCAGGTGCAGCAGCAGCTCGGCGAGGTGGGCGGCGGCGGTGGCCCGTTCCCGGGAGGTGCAGTCCGCGGCCTCCAGCACGCGCTGGTACTCGGCCTCGGCGGGAGCCGAGCGCCCGGCGGCGGCGAGGTAGCGGGCCCGCCGGATGCGCAGCGCACAGGACGGCTCGGAGTCGTCGCCGCCGGCCAGCTCGGCCAGCAGGGAGAGCGCCCGGGCGTGCTCGCCGCACTGGTGGGCGGTCTCGGCCGCGTGCTCCAGCAGCGTCGCCCGGTCGACCTGCACCGGCGCCGCCTCCGTCGGCCCGGCGGGCGGGGTGTCGGCCAGCTGCAACGCCACCGACCAGTGCCGGTGCGCCTCGGCGAAACCGTGCAGCCGCTCGGCCTCGCGGGCCGCGGCCATCGCCGCCGGCAACGCCCGGCCGGGCTCACCCGCCAACCGCCAGTGGTGCGCCAGCCGGGCCTGGTGCAGCTCCGCCGGCGCCCGGGTGAGCGCCTCGGCGTAGCGCCGGTGCAGGGCGGAGCGCTCGGCGGGCAGCAGCTCGTGGGCGAGCACCTCGGCGACCAGGCGGTGCCGGAGCCGGTAGCCGTCGTCGGCGCCGACCAGCAGCCGGTGCGCCACCGCGGCGCGGACTGCCTCGATCAGCTCCTGCTCGGGCAGGCCCAGCACCTCGGCCAGCAGCCAGTGCTCGACCGGCTCCACCCCGGCGGCCACGGCGTGCACCACCGCGTGCGCGTGCTGGGGCAGCGCGTCGACCCGGGACAGGAAGATCTCGCGCAGCGTGTCGGAGAGCCCGTCGCGGCCGTCGCGCAGGTCGCGCGCGAGCTCCTCGACCACGAAGGGGTTGCCGCCGCTGCGCTGCCAGACCTGCTCGGCGGCCTCCGGCGTCGGCGGCGTGCCGACGATCGCGGCGACCAGCCGGTCGGTGTCCGCGCGGTCCAGCGGGGCCAGGTCGACCACCCGGACCGAGCGCAGCCGGCGCAGCTCGGTGAGCACCCGGCGCAGCGGGTGGGCGCCCTGCAACGACTCGGCCCGCACCGCGGCGAGCACGGAGAGCTGGAGGTCGCCCAGACCGGCGAGGAGGTAGAGCAGCAGCTGCCGGGTGCTCCGGTCGACCCACTGCAGGTCGTCGAGGACCAGCACCAGCGGACGGCCCTCGGCGATCAGGCTCAGCCCGCGGGACACCCGCTCCAGCAGGGCGCCGCCGTCGGCCGTGGCCGTCTCCTCGGCGAACGTCCGCAGCAGGCCGCGTACGGCCGACGAGGTCCGCGCCTGGGTGGCGGTCAGCTCGGCGTCGAAGCGACGCAGCGCCTGGATCACCGGGTGCAGCGGCGAGGCGTCGCCGATGTCCAGGCAGGTGCCGGTCAGCACGACCGCTCCCCCGTCGCGCAGCCGTGCCCCGACCTCGTGCAGCAGCCGGGTCTTACCTACCCCGCTCTCACCGCTGACGAAGACCGCCGCCGTCTGCCCGGGCCCGAGTTCGTCGAGCAGCGCGGAATGCAGCGCCGTCAGCTGGTCGGCACGGCCGACGAGCGGTGCATTGTCCACATCGCTGGCCATGCCCGCAGCCTAGTCACAGGTCCCCGCACCGTTCTACGGGCTTGATCCCGCTGTGGTACTCCTCGCGTCGACATTGCGACTAAAGGTTGCGACCGGCCGACATACGTCGTTCTGCAGATCCCCCGACGGCCCGGTGGTGACAGTGTCCGGATGTCGTAAGGCACCACTGCTGGGGGGAAAGGTGGGTGCGATGCCACTGTCCACGGTCGCCACCGGTCGGGAGGACGTCACGTCACCCTGGCCGGTCCGGGAGGAACGGCGCGTGGTCAGCGTGCTGTTCGCCGACATCGTCGGTTCGACGGCGCTGACCGAACGGCTCGACCCGGAGGACGTCCGCGCGCTGCAACGCGCGTACTTCGACACCGTCGCCGGGGTGCTGCGGCACTGGCACGGCGTGGTGGAGAAGTACGTCGGCGACGCGGTGATGGCGCTGTTCGGCGCGCGCCGCTCCGACGGGCTCGACGCGTACCGGGCGGTGCGGGCCGCGCTGGAGATCCAGCGTGCCCTGGACCGGCGGCCCATGCCGGGGGGCGTGCGGCTGCGGGTCCGGGTCGGGGTGGCCACCGGTGAGGCGGTGGTCGACCTGGCCGCCGCCCGCGACGGCGGGCACGGCGCGGCCAGCGGCGCGGTCACCACGACCGCCGCCCGGTTGCAGGAGTACGCCCCGGCGGGCGGGGTGGTGGTCTGCGCCGCCACCCACCGGGCCACCGCCGACCTGGTCGACCAGCGGGTGCTCGCCCCGGTGGCGCTGGCCGGCAAGGCGCTGCCGGTCGACGTCTGGCGGGTCACCTCGCCGGCCCGGCCGCGACGGACCCGGCACGAGGGTCCGCTGGTGGGCCGGCGCCGGGAGCTGGCCACCGCCCAGGACCAGCTCGTCCGGGCCGCCCGCGAGCACCGTCCACGATGGGTGTCGCTGGTCGGGCCGGACGGCATCGGCCGCAGCCGGCTGCTGCACGAGCTGCGCCACGCGCTGCGCGAGGTCGACGGGGTGGCGGTCCGCTGGTGCGTGGCGCACTGCCCGCCGTACCCGCAGGGGGCGCTCGGGCCGGTCGCCGAGCTGGTGCGCGACCTGGCCGGGGTGCGCGACAGCGACCCGCCGGCGGTGGTCCACCGGCGGCTGGCCGCCCTGGTCGACGGGCTGGTCGCACCGGCCCGGGCCACCCCGACGGTCGCCGCGCTGGCGGCGCTGCTCGCCGCGCCGGAGGGCACGGCCACGGCGACCGGTGGTCCGGCGGCCTGCCGCCAGCTGCTGCTGGCTCTCGCCGCCCGGCAGCCGGTGGTGGTCGCGGTCGACGACCTGGACCGGGCCGGGCCGGAGCTGGACCGCTTCCTGCGGGCCCTCTTCGCGGCGGCCACCCTGCGCGGACTGCCGTTGGCCGTGGTCGCCACCCACCGGCCGCAGCTGGCCGACCCGCTGCCCGTGCCCGACGACCGCCGCTGCTGGGTGGCGCTGGCGCCGCTGGGCGCGGTCGACACCGGGCGGTTGCTGCGCCGGCTGCTCGGCCGCGCCGGCCGGCCCGCCGCGCTCGCCGGCCGCCTGCTACCGCTGGTCGGCGGCATGCCCGGGTACGCCGGCGCGTACGTCGCGGCGGGTGGCAACGGGGAGCCCGGACTGCCGGAGGCGGTACGCCGGATGGCCTCCGCCCGGCTGGACCTGCTCGACGACGCACGGCGGGCGGTGCTGACGGCGGGCGCGGCGCTCGGCGTCGACTTCACCGCGCCGGCCGTCGACCGGCTGCTCGGCTGGGCGCCCGGGCGGGCGGCGACGCTGCTGCGCCGGCTCGCCACCGCCGACGCCCTGCTCCGGTGCGACCGGCACGGCCGGTACGAGATCGTGGACCCGGCCCTGCGCCGGACCGCGTACGACCGGCTGCCCCGGGCCGTCCGCGCCGAGTTCGGCCGGCGGGCCGAGCAGTGGCGCGCGACGACGCCCGGGCGGGTGGCGCCCACCCGCTCCGGCCCGCCCGCTCCCCGCCTCGCCCCGCCCCGCCCGGCCGCCGCCGAGCCGGCTCCCGCCCTCGACGCCGAGCAGGTGTCCGCCCTCGCCGCCGAGCGGATTGCCGCCCTCGCCTCGGAGCCGGTTGCCGCCCTCGCCGCCTCGGCTGCAGCCTCCGACGGCGGGCGGGACCGCGACGCCACCGCACCGCGCCGCAACCCGGTGGCGCCCGGCAGCCGGTCCACCCTGGACGGTGCCGGGCGGTGGTCGACGCCACCGGCGTCGTCGCCCCGGCACCGGGCTCGGGACGGGCGCACCCGGGCGGCCGGCGGCCTCCGCCCCGACCGGGGGCCGGGTCCGCGTTCCGGCGGCAGCCACGAAGACAGGGTCGTGCTACTCCCCCGGCTCGCGGCCGGGCCGCGCCGGCACGGGCGAGCCCCCGACACCGTCGCGGGCCACGACCGGACCCTGCGCAGCGCGCCGGACGGGCGCGCGCACCGGCCGTCGTCGCCTCCTGCTTTCACCGGCCGGGGCAGCGCGGCCGTCGTGCTGGCACTGCGTCACGCGGCAGCCGAACCCGCCGAACCGACGCCGCCGCACGGTGCCCCGCCACTGAGACGGGTGTCCTGAACCGCTCGCCCGGCACGCTGGGCGGCCGGCGAACCGGCGGATCGCGCGGGCCGGAGACCAGGGCGGCCACAGGCTTCGGCCGGCTGGCGAGTTCGCACCCTGGCTGCGCGCTCTGCGGCGTGTCGCGGGGTCGCCGGGCCGGGGTGCCGCAACACGCCGCAAGGCGGGTCGGGCTGGCCGTGCCGGAATGCCGGTCGGCTGGCCTCGCCGTCCCTGCTGGCCGGCGAATCGCGCCCCGGCCGCTCGGTTTGCGGTGGTGCGGAGCCCGACGGCCCGCCGCTCGGGCCGATGGCCTCAACCGCGCCGGGCGGCCGACCGGCGGACCGGCGGGCGGGTGGCGCGGTGGACGGCCGGGTCAGTCGGCCGACGGGCCGGGCAGCCCGGCGAGGAAGGTCAGGACCCGCTCCCAGGTCTGCTCGGCGGCCCCCGGATCGTGGTCCGGCACGTCCGGGTCGGTGAAGAGGTGCCCGGCCCCCGGGTAGCGGAACACCTCCAGCCGCGCCCCCGCCCCGGTCATCGCCCGCTGCCACTCGGCGACCTCCTCCGGCGTCTCGTACTCGTCGGGGTCGGCGAGGTGCAGTTGCACCGGCAGGCCCGGGCGGACCGCGGCCGGGTCGGCGCCGGTGCCGTGCAGGAGCAGCAGCGCGGCGGCGTCGGGCCGCTCGGCCAGCAGCGCCCCGGCCACCCCCGCCCCCATCGACCAGCCGGCCAGCACCGTCTCGGGCGGCAACGGGGCCAGCGCGGCCCGGCCCCGCCGCAGCACCTCGTCGTGGCCGATCTTGTCGAACAGCGCGAAACCCGCCTCCACGGTGTCGGTGGGCGGCTCACCGTAGAGGTCGGGGGTGACGACCCGGTGCCCGGCCGCGCGCAACCGGTCAGCCTGGGCCAGCACGGCCGGCCGGAGCCCGTACACGGAATGGAAGAGCACGATGTGTGTCATCCGGTCATCGTGCCGGAGACCGCCGACGGCGGGGGCACGCCGCGCGGTCAGCCCCCGGTCCCGCGGGCCAGCGTCCGGCTGCGGCCCCGGAACTCGGCGACCACCTCGTCACCCCGGGAGACGGTGACGTCGTAGATGCCGCTGCGACCGTAGCGGGTCCGTTCGGTGGCCCGGGCGGTCAGCAGATCGCCCTCGCGCACCGGGCGCAGGAAGCTGATCTCCCCGCCGGCGGCGACCGTGGCCGGGCCGTGGCTGTTGCAGGCCAGCGCGAAGGCCGTGTCGGCGAGCAGGAAGACGAAGCCGCCGTGGCCGATGGCGTGCCCGTTGAGCATGGCCGCGGTCACCCGCATCCGGGCCACCGCGGCGCCGTCACCGGCGGAGACCAGCTCGATGCCCAGGGCGCGGGAGGCCACGTCCGCGTCGAACATGTCGTGCGCGGCGGTACGCCCCGCCGCGACCCGGCCGTTCTCCGCCATCTCAGCCCACCCGCCGCTGGTCGACGATCCGCCGCATCTTGCCCATCGAGCGCTCCACCCCGTCCGGCGCGATCACCTCCACCGCCACGCTGACCCCGATGGTGTTCTTCACCTGCTCCACCAGGGCCCGGCCGGCGCGGGCGGCCTCCTCGACGCCGACTCCGGTGCGGCGCTCCACCTTGACCGTCAGGGTGTCCATCCGCCCCTCGCGGGCCAGCACGCACTGGAAGTGCGGCGACAGCGCGGGGGTACGCAGGATCAGCTCCTCGATCTGGGTCGGGAAGACGTTCACCCCGCGCACGATCATCATGTCGTCGGTCCGGCCGGTGATCTTCTCGATCCGGCGCATCGGCCGGGCGGTGCCGGGCAGCAGGCGGGTGCGGTCGCGGGTGCGGTAGCGGACGACCGGCATCGCCTCCCTGGTCAGCGAGGTGAGCACCAGCTCGCCCTGCTCGCCGTCGGGCAGCACCGCGCCGGTGACCGGATCGATGATCTCGGGATAGAAGTGGTCCTCCCAGAGGTGCAGCCCGTCCTTGGTCTCCACGCACTCGGTGGCCACCCCCGGGCCCATCACCTCGGACAGGCCGTAGATGTCCACCGCGTGCATGTCGAGGCGCTGCTCCATCTCCCGGCGCATGTCCTCGGTCCACGGCTCGGCGCCGAAGATGCCGACCCGCAGCGAGGTGGCGCGCGGGTCGACGCCCTGCCGCTCCATCTCGTCCACGATGGCCAGCATGTAGCTGGGGGTGACCATGATGACCTCGGGCTGGAAGTCGCGGATCAGCAGGACCTGCCGCTCGGTCATCCCGCCGGAGACCGGGATGACGGTGCAGCCCAGCTCCTCGGCCCCGTAGTGGGCGCCCAGGCCGCCGGTGAACAGGCCGTAGCCGTACGCCACGTGCACCCGGTCGCCGGGCCGCCCGCCGGAGGCGCGGATCGAGCGGGCCATCAGCCGCGCCCAGGTACGCAGGTCCTCGCGGGTGTAGCCGACCACGGTGGGCCGGCCGGTGGTGCCGGAGGACGCGTGCAGCCGCGCCACCTGCTCGCGGGGCACCGCGAACATGCCGAACGGGTAGTTCTCCCGCAGCTCCGCCTTGCCGGTGAACGGGAACCGGGCCAGGTCGGCCAGCTTTCGGCAGTCGTCGGGGTGCACGCCGGCCGCCTCGAACGCCCGCCGGTAGTGCGGCACGTTGTCGTACGCGTGCCGCAGCGACCAGCGCAGCCGGTCGAGTTGCAACGCACGCAGCTCGTCGACGCCGACCCGCTCGACGGGTTCCAGCTCCTCCGGCGAGGGGGTGCGGTCCTGCACGGTGCCTCCTGTGCGCGCGGGTACCGGCGCGGGTCCGCGCCGAGGCGACGTTGCGTACCGTACGCCCCGCCCCGGACGGCCGACCAGCGCGGCGACGGTCGATGAACCTGCCGCCCCATCACGCAGTGAAGCGGCACAATGGCGCAGGGTGGCACACGGCGTGGGAGGGTGGCGACGATGACGCGTACCGACACGGCACCGGCGGGCATCGGCGGGCGGGCGGGGGTGGCCCCGACGAGCCGGCGGGAGGACCTGGTCGCCGTCCTGCTCGGCGCGTGCCTGGTGGGCGGGGCGCTGGCCGACGGGTGGGCGCACACCCGCCTGCTCGAGACCATCGAGGGTTTCTTCACGCCGTGGCACGGCCTGCTGTACGCCGGCTTCGCCGGCAGCGCGGGGTGGATCTGCTGGCTGGCGTACCGGCGTCGGGATCGCGCGCCGCGGTGGTGGCGCGACGGCTGGCCGCGGGGGTACCGGGTGGGCGCGATCGGCGTCGCGGTCTTCGCCGCCGGCGGGCTGGCCGACCTGGTGTGGCACGAGACGCTCGGGGTGGAGGTCGGGCTGGACGCCGAGTTCAGCCCCAGTCACCTGCTCCTCGACGGCGGGGCGGTGCTGCTGCTGACGAGCCCGCTGCGCTCCTGGTGGGCCAGCCGGGAGGGCGGGGCGCGGGCGGCTACCGGGCTCGCCTCGTTGGCGCTCGGCACGATGGCCACCACGATTCTGCTCGGCCACTCCTCGGCGTTCCTCAGCGCCGCCGCCACCCAGGAGACGGGGGCCTCCGGTGCCCAGCAGGCGGCCGTCCTCGGCGTGGACGCGTACCTGGTCACCACGGTGGTCATCGGCGTGCCGTTCCTGCTGTCGCACCGCCGCCGGGCGACGCCCGGGGCGGCCACCGCCGTGGTCGCCGGGGTGGCGCTGTTCGCCCTGGTGATGTTCGAGTTCCCGGTGCCGCAGGCCTGGGGCGCGGTCGGCGCGGTCGCCGGCGCCGCCCTCGCCGACCTGGTGCTGTGCCGGTCGGACGCGGTACGCGGCCCGGACGCGGCGCTGCGGCTGCCGGTCGCCGGCGCGGTGCTGGCCGCACTGGTCTGGGGTGGGCACCTGGCCGGGCTGGCGCTGGCGGACGGGATCGGCTGGACGCCGGAGGTGTCCAGCGGGGTGGTGACGTTGACCGCGGTCGAGGGCGCGCTGCTCGGTGGGCTGGCCGCCCGCCCGCTGCCCGACGCGAACTGATTCCCCGACGGGCCGGGCCGGGGCGGATGGTCCGGCCGGGCCCGCCGTGGCTCGTCCGCCGACCGCTGTCAGGGGTTCTGCGGGTCCAGGTTCCGGTCCCGGAGCAGGGCGTCGAGCTTCGCCTCGATGCGCTCGTCGGACTCGCGGGACTGCGACGATCCCCAGTGGTAGAACAGCGCCAGCCCGGCGGCCTGCCAGATCAGCTGGAGGAACTCCGACTGCCAGTTCTCGAGCGTCGAGGCGAAGAACTGCGGCAGGAACTCGCTCCAGGCGAAGGACTGCCCGTGCTGGCTGGCCTCGTTGCTCTCCACGACCATCTGGAAGATGAACTGACCGCCCCAGGAGAGGAGGAAGAACGCGCCGGTGACCAGGGCGAACGAGTACGCCTTCGGCCACCCGGGCTTGCGGAACGGCGGGCCGTCCGGCCGCCGGCGACCGCCATGGGACCCCTTCTTCTCCCCGTCCCCCGCCGCGCGTGTGCCGGCTGTGGTGCTGCTTCCCGCCATCACGAACCCCCTCTCGACGATCGTTGTCGCGCGGTTGTGCCCCGACGCCCGTCAGCCGAAACCGACGCGGCGCGGCGCGGGCGGTGCTCCACGCCGAACCGACGCAACCGCCGACGACCGTATGGTGGACCCGATCGGGCAGGTCAGGCCCTGCGCCCGGGGTCGACCGGTGGTCCGTTCACTGATGGGAGGACGGGTGTCAGCACCCCGGCGCATCGACCCCGACGTCGACCTGCGCGTACCCGCCGACCGGCGCGAGCTGGGCGCACGCCCGGCGGCCGTGCTCGGCGCCGTCGCCGCCGGCGGGGTGCTCGGCGCGCTGGCCCGGGCGGGCGTCCAGGCGGCGCTGCCGCACCCGCCCACCGGCTTTCCGTGGTCGACCTTCTGCGTCAACGTGACCGGGTGCCTGCTGATCGGGGCGCTGATGGCGGTGCTCGGCCGGCGTGACGCGGCCCCGCTGGTCCGCCCGTTCCTCGGCGTCGGCGTGCTCGGCGGGTTCACCACCTTCTCCGCGTACGTGGTGGACGCCCAGCGGGCGGTCACCGCCGGGGCGGCGCCGGTCGCGCTGGCGTACCTGGCGGCGACGCTGGTCGCCGGCCTGCTGGCGGTCTGGGTCGGGGACGCGCTGGCCGCCCGGCTGCTGGACCGGGACGTCGACCGGTGACGGTCCTGCTCATCGCCGTCGGCGCGGCGCTCGGCGCGCCGCTGCGCTACCTGACCGACCGGGCCGTGCAGGCCCGGCACGACTCGCTGCTGCCCTGGGGGACCCTCACCGTCAACGTGGCCGGTTCGCTGCTGCTCGGCGTGCTGCTCGCCGTACCCGCCGGGCCGGCCGTCACCGCCCTGGTCGGCACCGGCTTCTGCGGCGCGCTGACCACCTGGTCCACCTTCGGCTACGAGACGCTGCGGCTGGCCCGCGCCGGCGCCCGGCGCCACGCGCTGGCCAACGTGCTGCTCAGCGTGGCCGCCGGGCTGGCCGCCGCGACCCTCGGCTACGCGCTGGGCCGGGCGCTGACGGGCTGACGTCGACCGGGGCCCCGGCGGGCGGGGCCACGCGGCAGGTCCCACCCGTCCGGGGCGGCCGGTCGGCGGCTACGGAACCGGATCGGCCGGCCGGGCGCGCCCGGTCAGCCCGACCACCGGGCCCACCACGAAGACCGCCGGCGGCCGGACGTCCTCCCGGGCCGCCAGCTCCCCCACCTCGTCCAGCCGGGACGACAGCGACCGCTGACCCGGCTGGCCGGCGTCCTGCACCACCAGGACCGGGGTGTCGGCCGCCCGGCCGTGCTCGATGAGCACCGCCGCGATCTTCTGCACCGTGTCGACCGCCATCATCAGCACCAGGGTGCCCCGGGCCCGGCCCAGCGCCGCCCAGTCCACCAGCGAGTCCGGGTGCCCGGGCGGCAGGTGGCCGGAGACGACGGTGAACTCGTGCGCGACCCCCCGGTGGGTGACCGGCACACCGGCCAGGGCCGGCGCGGCGACCGCGCTGCTCACCCCGGGCACCAGCACCGTCTGGACCCCGGCCGCCGCGCAGGCCTGGACCTCCTCGTGGCCCCGGCCGAAGACGTACGGGTCGCCGCCCTTGAGCCGGACCACCCGCCGGCCGGCGCGGGCGTGCGCGATCAGGGTGTCGTTGATGGTGTCCTGCCCCATCGACGGCCCGCGCGGCACCTTCGCCGCGTCGACCACCAGCACCCCGGGGCGCAGCCCGGCGAGCAGGCCCTGCGGGGCCAGCCGGTCGGCCACCACCACGTCCGCGGCGTCCAGCAGCGCCCGCCCCCGTACGGTGATCAGGTCGTCCGGGCCGGGGCCGCCGCCCACCACGGCGACCTGGCCCGGGCGCAGGCCGGGGTCCTGGCCGTGCTGGTGGTGCCCGTGGTGCTGGTGCCCGTCGTGGTGGTGGTGCTGGTGGCCGCCCACCGGATCGTCCGGGTGGTCGTGCGGGGTCTGCGGCCGGCCCACCTTGTCGGCGAAGCCCGGCATCAGCACCCGGTACGCGCAGGTGTCGCAGTTCATCCGGATGTCCCCGCGCAGCGCCTCGGCGTGCCGTTCCAGCACCAGGTCGGCCAGCGCGTCGCAGTCGCCGATCAGGTCGGCCACCCGCACGTCCAGGTCGGGGTGGGCGGCGGCGAACTCGGTCGACCGGGCGACGATCCGGTCCGGCAGCACCCCGGCGAAGAGGAAGTACGGGGCGACCACGATCCGCCGGGCGCCGAGCCGGCGCAGCCGCTCCAGCACCGCCGGCACGGACGGCTCGGCCAGGGAGACGAAGCCCGGTTCGACCCCGGCGTAGCCGCGCCCCTCCCAGAGCAGCCGGGCCACCTTCGCCACCTCGGCGTTGGCGTCCGGGTCGGTGGAGCCCCGGCCGATCAGCGCCACCCAGGTGCCGGCCCGGTCGGCCCCGGCCAGGGCGGCGTCGATCCGCTCCGCCAAGGCGGTGTGCAGCAACGGGTGCGGCCCGAGCGGCCGCCCGTAGCGGTAGGTCAGGCCGGGGTGGCGGTCCTGCTCGCGGGCCAGCGCGGCGGGGATGTCGCCCTTGCCGTGCCCGGCGGCGGTGAGCACCAGCGGCAGCGCCACCAGCGACCGGTGGCCCCGGCCGGCCAGCGCGCCGACCGCGTCGGTCAGCGGCGGGCGGGACAGCTCGATGAAGCCGCCCTCGACGTCGCCGGCGCTGCCGGCGGCGCGCCGCCGGACCCGGTCGACGAGCGCGGTGAACTGGTCGACCCCGGCCGCGCTGCGCGTGCCGTGCCCGACGATGACCAGCGCGGTCATGGCGCCTCCTCCTGGTACAGCAGGGCGTTGAGGGCGGCGGCGGCGACCGCCGAGCCGCCCTTCTCGCCGACGTTGGACACGGCGGGCAGGCCGCTGGCCCGCAGCGCCGCCTTGCTCTCGGCGGCGCCGACGAAGCCGACCGGCAGCCCGACGACCAGGGCGGGCGCCGCGTCGAGCGTGATCAGTTCGGCCAGTGCGGTCGGCGCGCAGCCGACCACCCAGACGGCGCCCGGCCCGACCCGGTCCAGGGCGATGCGCACCGCCGCCGCGGAGCGGGTCAGGCCGGTGTCGCGGGCCAGCTCGGCGGCGGCCGGCTCGGCGACCGGGCAGACGATGTCCCGACCGGCCCCGGTGATCCCGGCGGCGACCATCCAGACGTCGGCCACGATGGGCGCGCCGGCGCGCAGCGCGGCCAGCCCACCTGCCAGCGCCGCCTCGTCGCAGACCAGCTCGGTGACGTAGCCGAGGTCGGCGCTGGCGTGCACCACCCGCTCGGTGACCGCCCGGCTCAGCGGGGGCAGGTGACGCAGGTCGACCCGGTCCCGCAGGATCCGGTACGACTCCCGCTCGATGGGATGCACGACACGGGTCACGGTCGCTCCTCGGCCGTGCCGCCGTAGCGCCGGTCGTGGCCGCGCAGCTTCCACAGCACCACCGCGCCGACCCAGGCCAGCACGAAGAGCAGCACCACCGCGTAGCCGAGCTGTTCGAAGTGGTCGCCCAGCGCGGCGTACCCGGACAGCGCGGTCAGCCCGAGCTGGTCGACCAGCAGGCTGGCCAGGTAGACGCTGGCGACCAGGGCACCGACCAGCACGGTCATCCCGGTGGTGGCCAGGTTGTACCAGAGCCGCCGGGCCGGGTGCCGGTACGCCCACGAGTAGGCGCGGGCCATCAGCAGGCTGTCGGCGGTGTCCATGGCGGACATCCCGGCGGCGAAGAGCAGCGGCAGGGTGAGCAGGGCCAGCACCGGCAGGCCGCCGCCGGCGGCGGTGCTCGCCGACAGCGACAGCAGGGTGACCTCGCTGGCGGTCTCCAGCCCCAGGCCGAAGAGGAAACCGACCGGGGCCATGTGCCAGGAGGAGCGGACCAGCGACCGGGCGCGGGAGCCGAGGATCCGGTGCACCAGGCCCCGGTTGAGCAGCAGCAGGTCCAGTTCGGACTCGTCCAGCGCGCCGGCGCGCAGCCGCCGCCACAGCTTCGCCATCCCGGCCAGCACCGCCGCGTTGAGCACCGCCACCAGCAGCAGGAACGCGGTGGCGGTGGCCGCCGCGACCACCGCGCCGACCTCGCGGATGCCGGCCAGGCCGCCGTCGGTCATGGTGGCCGAGGCGAGCCCGATCACCAGGGCGAGCAGCAGCACCACCGCGCTGTGCCCGAGGGCGAAGAAGAAGCCGACGCCGACCGCCCGGCGGCCGCGCAGCAGCATCAGCCGGGTGGTGTCGTCGATCGCGGCGATGTGGTCGGCGTCGAAGGCGTGCCGCACCCCGAGCAGATACGCGAGGGCGCCGGCGCCGGCCAGCCCGCCGGCAGCCGCCGGCTGGTCGTTCCAGTACAGGTAGAGGCTCCACCCGGCGACGTGCAGGGCGGCGACGGCGGCCACCACGCCGCCGAGGCGGACCCGCTCGGCGCGGCTCCACCGGCCGACGGGCGGGGCGGTGGTCGGGGTCGAAGTCATCGGTCTCCTCGTGGTTCGGCGGTGGCGCGGATGGCGTCCACCGGGCAGATCTCCAAGCACTCCAGGCAGCCGGTGCAGCGGTCGTCGCGGACGGTCAGGCCGCCCGGCGTCGGCCGGATGGCGTGCGTCGGGCAGGTGAGCAGGCAGGCGCCGCAGCCCTGGCAGGCGCCGATGATCACCCCCGCCACCGGTACCCCCGGGGCGTGACCATCCGGCCGGCGACCAGCCGGGTTCGGGTGCTGCCGACGACCACCACGCCGTACATGTCGACCAGGGCCGGGTCGAAGGTGGCCAGGGTGGCCAGGTGGACCCGTTCGCCGGCGCGGCTGGCGTTGCGCACCACGCCGACCGGAGTGTCCGGCGGGCGGTGCGCGGCGAACAGCTCCAGCGCTTCACCGAGCTGCCAGTCCCGAGCCCGGCTGCGCGGGTTGTAGAGCAGCGCGACCAGGTCGGCCTCGGCGGCGGCGGTGATCCGCCGGACGATGACCTCCCACGGGGTGTGCAGGTCGGACAGGCTCAGGTAGACGTGGTCGTGCCCGAGCGGCGCGCCGAGCAGCGCCGCGGCGGCCAGCCCGGCGGTCACCCCGGGCACGCCGACCACGTCGACGCGGGCGTCGGCGTACTCCAGGGCGGGGCTGGCCATCGCGTACACCCCGGCGTCGCCGGAGCCGATCAGCGCGACCGCGTGGCCGGCGGTGGCCTCGGCGACGGCGGCGCGGGCCCGCTCCTCCTCCGCGCCGAGCCCGCTGGCGAGCACCCGGGTGCCCGGCCGCAGCAGGTCGCGGACCTGCGCGACGTACTGGTCGAGGCCGACGACCACGGCGGCCCGGCGCAACTCGGCCACCCCGCGCGGGGTGCGCAGGTCGGGCGCGCCGGGGCCGAGCCCGACGATCGCCAGCCGGCCGCGCGGGGCGTGCCGGGCGACGGCGACCGTCGCCATCGCCGAGGCGGTCTTCGGCACCAGCAGGATGGCGTCGCCGCCGCGCAGCGCCGCGGCCTCCGCGACGCTGGGGGTGCCGACGGCGGCGCGGACCACCTCGCTGGGGTGCGGCACCTCGACGGCGGCCAGCTCCGCCACCGGCCAGGTCCGCAGGGGTACGCCGAGCGCGCGGGCGGTGTCCACGATGCCCACCTCGTCGGCCTTGAGGTCGACGCTGGCCAGGCAGCGCAGGCTGGCCTCGGCCAGCCCGGCCCCGGCGAGCGCCCGGCGCAGCAGCCCGGCCACCTCGGCGGCGGCCACGCCCCGGCTGGAGCCGATCCCGGCGACCAGGGACGGCGGGCGCAGCACGGCGGTCCGCCCGTCCAGCGGCACGACCCGGTCGGTGACCAGCAGCCGGTACCCGCCGTCCGGCGCGTCGGCGCGCACGTTCTCGGGCAGCGGCGGCAGCGGCCAGGTGGCGTCGGAGTCGAGGCGGACCGGCTCGCCGTCGAGGATCGCCCGGGAGACGGCGGCCACCGCCCCCTCGACCGGCCAACCGAGGGTGTCCAGGCCGGGCAGGCCGACCGCGTCGGTGGCGGTGGTGACCACCGGGCGGGCGTCGAGCAGCACGGCCACCTCGGCGGCGAGGGCGTTCGCGCCGCCGGCGTGCCCGCCGAGCAACGCGACCGCGTGCCGGGCGGCCTCGTCGACGACCACCACGGCCGGATCGGTGCGCTTGTCGCCGAGCAGCGGCGCGAGGATCCGGACCACCGCCCCGGTGGCCAGGAACGCCACCACCGCGTCGCACTGCGCCCAGGCCGTCCGCAGCGCGTCGGCGACCGTCTCCCCGGGGATCTCCCGGGCGTGCGGCCAGGCGTCGGCGAGGGTACGGGCGTGCCGCCGGCCCGCGGCGGTGGCGGCGACCAGCCCGACGCTGGCGGGACCGGCCGGGGTCCCGACCGTCGGGCTCGCGGCCGCAACGGTCGTGTCCCCGACCGGGCCGGGCACGGTCGCAGCCGGGCCGGGCGCGGTGTCGGCTCCGGTCGGAACGGTGTCGGGTGGTGCGGTCTGGTGCACGTGTGCTCCCCGCGAGGGTCCGGTGTGGTGGGTGAGTGGCGTGGTCACCGGTGCTCTCCGGTCAGCACGACCACCGGGTTGGTGGCGGCCAGGCGCAGCGAGCCGCCGGGCAGGTCGGCGAGGCGGGCGGCGGCGAGCTGGCTGCCCTCGACCGCGTAGCCGGCGTCGCGCAGCAGGTGAACGGCGGGGGCGACCCGGTCCAGCGCGGCGAGGGTGACCACCACCCGGTCCGGCCGGCGCTCGGCCACCGCGGCGAGCACGTCCGTGCCGCCGCCGCCGACGAAGACGGCGTCCGGGTCGGGCAGCCCGCGCAGCGCCTCGGGGGCGGAGCCGGTCACCAGCCGGACGTCGACGCCGTGCCGGGCGGCGTTGGCCCGCACCGGCGCCCGCGGGTCGCGTTCCACCGCGATCACCGCCGCGCCGAGCAGCGCGCACTCGATGCCCACCGAACCGCTGCCGGCGCCCACGTCCCAGACCAGCCGGCCGAGCCGGGGGCGGAGCCGGGCCACCGCGAGGGCGCGTACCTCCGCCTTGGTGATCATCGAGTCCCGGTGGGCGTACGCGGACTCGGGCAGCGCCCAGCCGCCGGCCGGCGCGGCGGCCGGCTGGTTGTCCGCGCGCATCGGGCCCATCCCGGCCCCGGCGTCCGCGTCACCGGCGGGCGGGGCGAGGCTGAGCAGGACGTGCGGGTCGGCCCAGCAGCGGCTGGCGGCGTCCTCGGGGGTGGCCCAGGTGACCCGCTCGTCGGCCGTGCCGAGGTGCTCGGCCACCACCAGGCGGCGGGACCAGCCGACGAGGCCGGCGCCGAGTTCGGCCGCTCCGGCACCGGGCGCGGTGAGCACCGCGACGGCGGGCAGCGCGCGGCAGGCGTTGAGCGCCGGCCGGGGGTCGCGGCCGTGCGCGGTGACCACGGCGGCGCCGTCCCACGGCAGTCCGGCGCGGGCGAACGCGGCAGCCACGCTGGAGACCGCCGGCAGCACCCGCAGCGGCAGCCCGGCCGCCCGCAGCCGCCGGACGATGCCGAAGAAGCCGGGATCGCCACTGGCCAGCACGACGGCGTGCTCGCCGGCGGCGACGGCGGCGCGGAGCCGGTCCAGGGCGGGGGTGAGCGGCCCGAGGGTCACGGTCGGGCAGCCGGGCGGCACCGGCACGGCGGCGAGATGCCGGGCCCCCCCGACCACCAGCCCGGCCGCGGCGAGCGCCTCGGCCAGCCCGGGGTGCACCGGCCGACCGGCGGCGTCGATCCCCACCACGGTCACGGCCGCGCCGGCGGTCACGCGGCCCACCGGCCCGAGGAGGCGACGACCCGGGAGCCGGCGAAGTCGACCATGGCCACGTCGACGGTGACCGCCCGCTCGGCGAAGCGGAGCAGCACCTGGCGTACCCGGTGGCAGAGCAGGTCCCCGGCGGGGCCGAGCAGGCCGGCGGCCTCCCACAGCTCGTACGCGTGCCGCCCGGTGTTCGCCGCGGTGACCGCCGCGACCAGGTCGGCGTCGCCGCCGGCCTCGGCGGTGACCGCGCCGAGCAGCGACAGGTCCACCTTGGAGCGGGTGTAGTGGGTCATCAGGATGCCGGCGGCGAGCTTGGCCAGCTTGCCGGCCATCCCGACGAAGACCACCCCGGTCATCCCGTCGCCAACGGCGGCGGTGACCGCGGCGCCGGTGAAGTCGCCGACCTCGACGAAGCACACCTCGGGCAGTTCCGGCAGCAGTTCCCGGGCGGCCCGCTCGGTCCGCCCGCCGGTGCAGAGCACCACGGTCGACTCGCCCTGGGCGGCCATCACGTGCACCGCCTGCACCACGCTGGCCCGCCAGGAGGCGGTGGAGAAGGGCCGGACGATCCCGGTGGTGCCGAGGATCGAGATGCCGCCGAGGATGCCGAGCCGCCGGTTGGTGGTCTTGCGGGCCATCACCTCGCCGCCCGGCACGCTGATCACCACCCGGACGCCCACCTCGGTGAGGTCGACCACCTCGGCCACGGCCTGGCCGATCATCCGGCGCGGGGTCTCGTTGATCGCCGGGCCGCCGACGGCGAGGCCGAGCCCGGGCTTGGTGACGGTGCCGACGCCGGGGCCGCCGGCGAGGTCCAGGCCGGGCTCGGCGCGCCAGCAGACGGTGGCGGTGAGGTGCGCGCCGTGGGTGACGTCCGGGTCGTCGCCGGCGTCCTTGACCACCACCGCCTCGGCGCGCGCCTCCGGCGCCGGGGTGAGGTCGCACCGGGCGACCGGGAAGCTGACCCGCCGGCCGCCGGGCAGCCCGATCTCCACCTCCGGCTGCGGCACACCGGTGACCAGGGCGGTCATCGCGGCCTTGGCCGCCGCCGTCGCGCAGGCGCCGGTGGTCCAACCGGTACGCAGCGCGGTGGGCCGGACCTTTGCGGTACGCGGCAGGTCCGGCTCGCGCAGCGGCGGCTCGACGTACGTCACCGGGGGCCGTCCCCCGACCCGGCGGCGCGGGCGCGGCGCAGCTCGGCGCGGGCGGCCGGCTCGGCCCGGCGGAAGGTGTGGAAGTGCCCGGGGTGGTACAGGTGCGAGCGGGTGCCGGTGGCGGCGAGCGCGGGGCCGACCAGGAAGAGGGTGTGCTTCCAGAGCCGGTGCTCCTTGACGGTGGCCTCCAGGTCGGCCAGCGCGCAGCGCACCACCAGCTCGTCCGGCCAGGTCGCCTGGTACGCCACCACGACCGGGGTGTCCGGCGGGTAGCCGCCGGCCAGCAGCTCGGCCTGCGCCTGCCCGGAGCGGGCGGCGGAGAGGAACAGCGCCATCGTGGTGCCGTGCCGGGCGAAGTCGCGGACCCGCTCCCCCGGCGGCATCGGCGTCTTGCCGCCCTCGAGGCGGGTGAGGATCACCGACTGGGCCACCTCGGGGATGGTCAGCTCCCGGCCGACGATGGCCGCCACCGCGGTGAACGAGGACACCCCGGGCACGATCTCGACGGCCAGGTCGAGCGCCCGGCACAGGTCGAGCTGTTCCTGCACCGCGCCCCAGAGCGCCGGGTCGCCGGAGTGGATCCGGGCCACCGTCAGCCCCTCGGCGGCGGCCCGCCGGTACAGCGGCAGCACCCCCTCGATCGGCAGCTGCGACGAGTCGACGATCTCGGCGTCGGCGCGGGCGTGGGCGAGGACGTCGGCGTGCACCAGGCTGGCCGCCCAGATCACCACGTCGGCGGCGCCGATCACCCGGGCGGCGCGCAGGGTGAGCAGGTCGGCGGCGCCGGGTCCGGCCCCGACGAACCAGACCTTTCCGGTGGTCGTCACAGTTTTCCTCCCCGGCGGTCCCGGCGCGCCGGGACCAGCAGTGTCGACAGGTACGGCAGGTCGTCGGCGGCGGCGTCGACCGGCCCGATCCGCTCCCCGGGCAGGCCGACCGACCGGCCGAGCACGGCGTCCGGCAACCGGTCGTGGCGGCGCAGCTCGTCGACCAGCTCGGGGTGCCGCCGCCAGCCCTTGTAGACGACGACGGTGCCCGGCCCGGCCAGCGCGTCGGAGACGAGCGCCAGCCCGGCGGTGGCCGGCAGCAGGGTGAGCGGCTCACGGCCCTCGCAGAGCGGCACGCCGCTGCGCGCGGCCAGCTCCTGCATCGCGGTGATCCCGGGCACGGTGCGCACCTCGACGGCCGGCCGCAGCGCCCGGACGCTCTGCGCCAGGTAGCCGAAGGTGGAGTAGACGTTCGGGTCGCCGATGGTGGCGAAGGCGATCGAGGCGGCGCCGCCGTCGAGGGCGGCCACCACGGCCCGGGCGGCGGCGTCCCAGGCCCGCTCCCGGCGGGCGGTCACCCCGCCCCGGTCGTCCAGCGCGAACGGCAGCCGGCGCAGCCGGTCCGCATCGACGTGCGCGCGCACGGTGGTCTCCGCCCGGCCGGGGGGCGCGTCGCCGTCCGCGGCCAGCCGGTCCATCACCGGTACGACCACCAGGTCGGCCTCGCGCAGCACCCGCACCGCCTTGAGGGTGAGCAGTTCGGGGTCGCCCGGGCCGACGCCCACCCCGGTCAGCGTCGGCGCGCTCACCGGGCCGCCGCCTCGACCAGGCGGCGGGCCGCCGACGGGTGCGCCGCCCAGTGGGTGTGCAGGTAGGAGGCGTGCACCCGGCCGTCGACGAAGCCGTGCCGCCCGCCGTCGAAGTGCCACGCCGGCCGGTCCCCGTGGCCGGGGTCGGTGGCGGTGCGGTGGAACTCGTGGCCGCGTACCGGCTCGCCGGCCCGGTGCGGTGGGGAGTCGGCGGCGGCGACGGCCTCCCGGTAGCCGAGGGTGAGCGTGCCGGTCATCCGGGCGGTGTGCGGCAGCCGCCCGCACATCGGCACCCCGTCGAGGGAGCGCCCGAGGTAGAGCAGGCCGGCACACTCGGCGACGATCGGCCCGTCGAAGTCGGCCAGTTCGGCGCGGAGCGCGGAGTTGGCCGCGAGGGCCTCGACGTACACCTCGGGGAAGCCGCCGCCGACGACGACGGCGCGGGTGCCGGCGGGCAGGGCGGGGTCGCGCAGCGGGTCGAAGCGGACCACGGTGGCGCCGGCCGCAGCGAGCAGTTCGGTGGTCTCGGCGTACGAGAAGGTGAAGGCCGGGCCGCCGGCCACCGCGACGACCGGACGGTCGGGGCCGGCGGGGCCGCCGACGGCGCTGGCCGGGTCCCAGGCTCCGACGGTCAGCGGCGGGGCGGTCCGGGCGAGGTCGAGCACCGCGTCGAGGTCCACGGTGGACTCGATCAGGTCGGCGAGGGCGTCGACGACGGCGAGCGACTCGGGGGCCCGTTCGGCGACCGGCACCAGCCCGAGATGCCGCGACGGCGCGGTCACCTCGGCGGCCCGGGTGACCGCCCCGAGCACCGGTACGCCCACCTCGGCGAGGGCGTCGCGCAGCAGGGTCTCGTGCCGGGGCGAGCCGACCCGGTTGAGCAGCACTCCCCCGATGCGCACGCCGGGGTCGAAGGCGCGCATGCCGAGCACCAGCGCGGCGGCCGAGCGGCCCTGCGCGGTGGTGTCGAGGACCAGCAGCACGGGCGCGTCGATCAGCCGGGCGACGTGCGCGGTGGAGGCGTACGACCCGCGGCCGACCGCCCCGTCGTGCAGCCCCATCACCCCTTCGACGACCGCCACGTCGGCGGGGGTGGGGACGCTCGCGCCGTGCCGCAGCAGCGGCGCGATCCGCTCCTCGCCGACCAGCCAGGGGTCGAGGTTGCGGCCGGGCCGCCCGGCGGCGAGGGCGTGGTAGCCGGGGTCGATGTAGTCGGGGCCGACCTTGTGCGGGCTGACGGTCAGGCCGCGCCGGCGCAGCGCGGCGAGCAGGCCGGTGGCCACGGTGGTCTTGCCGTGCCCGCTGGCCGGGGCGGCCACCACCAGCCGGGGCAGCGGCCACGGCGCGTCCGGGCTCACCATTCGATGCCCTTCTGACCCTTCTGGCCCGCGTCCATCGGGTGCTTGACCTTGGTCAGCTCCGCGACGAGGTCGGCGGCGGCGACCAGCCGCGGGTCGGCGTCCCGGCCGGTGATCACCACGTGCTGGAAGCCGGGGCGGCCGGCGAGGGTGTCGACGACCTCGTCGACGTCGACCCAGCCCCACTTCATCGGGTAGGTGAACTCGTCGAGCACGTACAGGCCGTAGCGTTCGGCGGCCAGGTCGCGCTGGATCTGCCGCCAGCCCTCCAGGGCGTCGGCGGCGTGGTCGGCCGCGCCGCCGCGCTGGATCCAGGACCAGCCCTCGCCCATCTTGTGCCAGGCGACCGGGGCGCCCTGGCCGGTGCGCTCGTGCACCTCGCCGAGGGCGCGGAAGGCGTTCTCCTCGCCGACCCGCCACTTGGCGCTCTTGACGAACTGGAACACCCCGATCGGCAGCCCGGCGGTCCAGGCGCGCAGCGCCAGCCCGAACGCGGCGGTGGACTTCCCCTTCATCTGTCCGGTGTGCACGACCAGCAACGGACGGTGGCGCCGCTGCCGGGTGGTCAGCCCGTCGGCGGGCACCGTGGACGGCTTGCCCTGCGGCATCAGGCGCTCCTTCTGGTCGTGGTGGCGGGTCCGTTCGCGCAGTTGTGGTGGGTGCCGGCACGGCAGGCGCAGGCCCGACCGGTGGCGAGTTGGCGGAGGGGGTCGGTGGCGACCGTGTCGAGGCGGTGGTGGTCCGCGCCGAGCTGGGCGGCGAGGCGGCGACCGAGGCCGAGCCGGACCGGGCCGGACTCGCAGTCGACGACCACGCTGGGCGCGCCGGTGGCGGCGAGCACCGCCGCGGCACGGGCGGCCCGGTCCAGCGGGCGGTCGCCGGCGGTGGCCCGCCCGTCGGTGACGACCAGCACCAGCGGGCGGCGCTTCGGGTCGCGCAGCCGCTCCACCCGCAGCAGCTCGGCGGCGGCGAGCAGCCCCTCCGCCAGCGGGGTGCGCCCGCCGGTGGGCAGCTCGGCCAGCCGGGTCGAGGCGGCCAGCACCGAGGAGGTGGCCGGCAGCAGGGTACGCGCGCCGGCGCCCCGGAAGGCGATCACGGCGACCTTGTCCCGGCGCTGGTAGGCGTCGGTGAGCAGGGCGAGCACCGCGCCCTTGACGGCGGACATCCGCTGCCGGGCGCCCATCGACCCGCTGGCGTCGACCACGAACAGCACGAGGTTGCCCTCGCGTCCCTCCCGGACCGCCTCGCGCAGGTCGTCCGGGCGCAGCAGCAGCGGGCCACCGCGCCGGCCCCGGCCCGGCTGGTGCGGGGCGGCGGCCCGCAGCGTCGCCGGCAGGTGCAGCGCGCCGGGCCGACCGGCCGGCACCCGCTCGCCGGTGGTCCGGCCGCGCCCGGTCCGGGCGCGGGAGCGCCGTCCCGGCACGCCGTCGCCGATCCCGGGCGCGGTGAGCAGCCGGGCCCGCAACCCACCCTGGGGTACGGCCACCGGCTGCGCCCCGCTCGCCGGCCGGCCCTCGGTCCGGCCGTCTCCCGCGTCGCCTCCGGGGCGGGAGCCGTGGCCGTCGCCGCCGTCGGGGCCGTCGCCGGGACCGCCGTCGGTACGGTCCAGCCACCGGTCGTCGTCGTCCGCCGGCCAGCCGCCGTCGCTGCGGCCGGCCGGGTCGGGGCGGTCGTTCCGTTCGCCGGAGCGTCCGTCGTCGTCGGCCTCGGTCGACCCGGGTTCGCCGCGCCCTGCCGGGCCCGAACCGCCGGGACCGTGGTCGTCGGCGTGGCCGCCGGCCGGGTGGCCGCCCTCGCCCCCGCCCCCGCCGGGGCCGTCCGGACCGTCTTGGGGGCCGGCACCGCCAGCCGGGCCGCCGCCAGGCGGGTCGTCGTCCGGGTGCTCGTCCTGGGCCCGCCGCAACGCCTCGTCCAGGCGCTTCTCGTCCAGGTCCGGGCTGTCGAACGGGTCGCGGCGGCGACGGTGCGGCAGTGCGAGCCGGGCGGCGACCCGGACGTCCTCGGCACCCACCCGGTCCCGGCCCTGCCAGGCGGCGTGCGCGAGGGCGGTACGGGCGGTGACGATGTCGGCGCGCATCCCGTCCACGTCGAACGCGGCGCACACCTCGGCGATCTGGCGCAGCGCGGCGTCGGGCAGCCGTACCCGGTCCAGCCGCCGCCGGGCGGCGGCGACCCGGTGGGCGATCTCGGCGTCGGCGTCGGCCCACCGGGCGGCGAACCCGGCCGGGTCGGCGTCGGCGGCGAGCCGGCGGCGGACCACCTCGACGCGGACGGCCGGGTCGCGGCTGGCGCCGACGGCGACGGTGAGCCCGAACCGGTCGAGCAGCTGCGGGCGCAGCTCCCCCTCCTCCGGGTTCATCGTGCCGACCAGCAGGAACCGGGCGGCGTGGCTGACCGAGACGCCTTCCCGCTCGACGTGGCAGCGGCCCATCGCGGCGGCGTCGAGCAGCAGGTCGACCAGGTGGTCGTGGAGCAGGTTCACCTCGTCGACGTAGAGCACGCCGCGGTGGGCGGCGGCGAGCAGGCCCGGCTCGAAGGCGCGTACCCCCTCGCCGAGGGCCTTCTCCAGGTCGAGCGAGCCGACCACCCGGTCCTCGGCGGCGCCGACCGGCAGTTCGACCAGGCGGGCCGGGCGGCGCTCGGCCGCCGGCTCGGCCGGGTGCGGCCCGTCCGGGCAGGCGGGGTCGGCGGCGGCCGGGTCGCAGGCGAAGCGGCAGCCGGCGACCCGATCGACCGGGGGCAGCAGCGCCGCGAGAGCCCGCACGGCGGTGGACTTGGCGGTGCCCTTCTCGCCCCGCACCAGCACCCCGCCGATGGCCGGGGAGACGGCGTTGAGCAGCAGGGCCAGGCGCATGTCGTCCATGCCGAGCACCGCGCTGAACGGGTAGCCACTCATTGCCGGTCCTCCAGGTCGCCCTCGCTGGCCAGGTACGTCTCGCGGAGCCGGTCGAGGGTGGCCGGTTCGGGCGCCGCCCACAGGCCCCGGTCGGCGGCCTCCAGCAGCCGCTCGGTGATGCCGCGCAGCGCCCACGGGTTGGACTGCTCCAGGAACTCCCGGGTGGTCTCCTCGAAGACGTACGCGGCGGCCAGGTGCTCGTACATCCAGTCGTCGACGACGCCGGCGGTGGCGTCGTAGCCGAACAGGTAGTCCACGGTGGCGGCCAGCTCGAACGCGCCCTTGTAGCCGTGCCGGCGCATCGCGGCGATCCACTTCGGGTTGACCACCCGGGCCCGGAACACCCGCCGGGTCTCCTCGCCGAGGGTGCGGGTGCGTACGTCGTGCGGCATCGCCGAGTCGCCCACGTACGCGGCGGGCGCGGCGCCGGTGAGGTGGCGGACCATCGCCACCATCCCGCCGTGGTACTGGAAGTAGTCGTCGGAGTCCACGATGTCGTGTTCGCGGGTGTCCTGGTTCTTCACGGCGACGGCGATGCGGGCGAAGGAGCGTTCCATGTCGGCGCGCGCCTCCCGCCCGTCCAGGTCCCGGCCGTAGGCGTAGCCGCCCCAGACGGCGTACACCTCGGCGAGGTCGGCGTCGGTGCGCCAGTTCCGGGCGTCGATCAGCGGCAGCAGCCCCGCCCCGTACGCCCCCGGCTTGGAGCCGAAGATCCGGGCGGTCGCCCGGCGGGCGTCGCCGTGTTCGGCGAGGTCGGCGTCCACGTGGGCCCGGACGAAGTTCTCCCCGGCCGGCTCGTCGAGGGCGGCGACCCGGCGTACCGCGTCGTCGAGCAGCGCCACGACGTGCGGGAAGGCGTCGCGGAAGAAGCCGGAGATGCGGACGGTCACGTCCACCCGGGGACGCCCCAGCTCCGCCAGCGGCACCACCTCGACGCCGGTGACCCGCCGGGACCGGTCGTCCCAGGTCGGCCGGCAGCCGAGCAGGGCCAGCACCTCGGCGATGTCGTCGCCCTGGGTACGCATGGCGCTGGTGCCCCAGACGGTGAGCCCCACCGAGCGGGGGTACGCGCCGGTGTCGGCGAGGTGCCGGGCGAGCAGCGAGTCCGCGAGGGCCACCCCGACGTCCCAGGCGTTGCGGGACGGGATGGCCTTGGGGTCGACGGAGTAGAAGTTGCGGCCGGTGGGCAGCACGTTGACCAGGCCGCGGGTGGGTGAGCCGGAGGGGCCGGGCGGCACGAACCGGCCGTCCAGCGCGCCGAGCACCCGGTCGATCTCGTCGGTGGTCCGGGCCAGCCGGGGCACCACCTCGCGGGCGGCGAAGCGCAGCACGTCGGCGGCGTCGCCGATCGCCCGGCCGGTGACCTCCTCGACCACCGCGTCGACCTTGTCGGCGTCCCAGCCGAGGGTCTCCATGCCGACGACCAGCCGGCGGGCCAGGGCCTCGACCAGGTCGACGGCGTCGGCGGCGGTGGCGGCCGGCCCGTCGGCCGCCTCGGTCAGCGGCTCGGGCACGGCGATCCGCCGTCCCGGCTCGGCGAGCAGGTCCTGCTCGTCCAGCCCGTACGCGGCGGCGAGCGCCTGGCGCAGGCCGGGCAGGGCGCGGGTGCCGCCCCAGACCTGGGGGGCGCGCAGCACGGCGAGGACGAGGTTGACCCGGGCCTCGCCGGTGGGCGCCTCGGCGAGGATGTGCAGCCCGTCGCGGATCTGCACGTCCTTGACCTCGCAGAGGTACCCGTCGAGGTGCAGCACGAAGTCGTCGAAGTCGTCGGCGGCCGGCATGTCATCGGTGTGCAGGTCGTGGTGCAGCTCGGCGGCCCGGACCAGCTCCCAGATCTGCGCCCGCACGGTCGGCACCTTGGCCGGGTCGAGCGCCTGGACGGTGGCGTACTCGTCGAGGAGCTGTTCGAGTTTGGCCAGGTCGCCGTACGTCTCGGCGCGGGCCATCGGCGGGACGAGGTGGTCGACGACGACGGCGTGCGCCCGGCGCTTGGCCTGGGTGCCCTCGCCGGGGTCGTTGACGATGAACGGGTAGACCAGCGGCAGGTCGCCGAGGACGGCGTCGGGGGCGCAGTCGGCGGCGAGGCCGAGCCCCTTGCCGGGCAGCCATTCCAGCGTGCCGTGCTTGCCGAGGTGCACCACCGCGTCGGCGCCGAAGCCGCCGTCGGCCACCGGCGCGGCCAGCCAGCGGTACGCGGCCAGGTAGTGGTGGCTGGGCGGCAGGTCGGGGTCGTGGTAGATGGCGATCGGGTTCTCGCCGAAGCCACGCGGCGGCTGGATCATCAGCACCACGTTGCCGAAGCTCAGCCCGGCCAGGACCAGGTTGCCGCCGTCGGCGTACAGCTCGCCGGGCGGCTCGCCCCAGTGGGTGCGCATCCGGTCCCGCAGCGGCGCCGGCACCCGGGCGAACCAGCGCCGGTAGGTCTGCCCGGGTACCCGCGCCTCGGCGGCGGCGAGCTGCTCGGGGGTGAGCCATTCGACGTCGTGCCCGCCGGCGGCGATCAGCGCGTGGATCAGCGCGTCCCCGTCGGTGGGGACCGGCTCGTCGCCGAGGTCGTAACCGGCGTCGGCGAGGGCGGCGAGCAGCCGTACCGCCGAGGCGGGGGTGTCCAGGCCGACCGCGTTGCCGACCCGGGAGTGCTTGGTCGGGTACGAGCTGAGCACGACGGCGAGGCGCTTGTCGGCGTTGGGCACGTGCCGCAGCCGGGCCTGGCGGACGGCGATGCCGGCCACCCGGGCGGCCCGCTCCGCATCGGCGGCGTAGACCGAGAGCCCGTCGGCGTCGACGCGCTTGAACGAGAACGGCACGGTGACGATCCGCCCGTCGAACTCGGGGATGGCCACCTGCATCGCGGCGTCCAACGGGGAAAGTCCGGCGTCGCTGCCGGCCCACTGCTCGCGGGTGCTGGTGAGGCAGAGCGCCTGCACGATCGGCACGTCGAGGGCGGCGAGCGCGCCGACGTCCCAGGCATCCTCGTCGCCCCCGCCGGAGGCGTCCGCCGCGACGGCACCGCCGGCGGCGAGCACGGTGACGACCAGGGCGTCGCAGCGGGCGAAGAGGGGCAGCGGCCCGTCGCCGGGGGTGAGCCCGCGCAGCGAGCCGCAGAAGATCGGCAGCGGGTCGCCGCCGGCCGCCTCGACCGCGTCGGCGAGGACGTCGACGAAGCCGGTGTTCCCGGCGAGGGCGTGCGCCCGGTAGAAGACGATCCCGACGGTGGGGCGGGTCGCCGTCGACACCGCGGCGGCCCGGTCGCCGTGCACCCCGTACGCGGGGGTGGGCGCGGGCGGGTCGAAGCCCTCGCCGGTCAGCAGCACCGTGTCGGAGAGGAACCGGGCCAGCTCGGCCAGGTTCTCCGGACCCCCCTCGACCAGGTAGGACAGCGCCTGGGTGGCCACTCCGGAGGCCACCGTGGAGGCGGCCATCAGCTCCGCGTCGGGCACCGCCTCGCCGCCGAGCACCACCGTGGGCACGCCCGAGGCGAGCACGGCGGCCAGCCCGTCCGGCCACGCCTGCCGGCCGCCGAGCAGGCGTACGACGGCGAGGTCGACGCCGTCGAGCAGCGCCGGCACGGCGTCGGCGGCGACCCGGGCGGGGTTGGCCAGCCGGTAGTCGGCGCCGCTGGCGCGGGCGGCGAGCAGGTCGGTGTCGGCGGTGGAGAGCAGCAGGATGCGCACGGACGGCTCCGGAGAGTGACGCCCGGACCGGCGCGGGGCCGGTCGGGCGAGGCGAGGGGACGGGCGCGGTTCAGCGGGTACGACGGGCCGCCGGGCGGATCACCGGCGATGGACCGGTGGGCGGCACGGTGCGGCGGTCAGCGGTGAACGGCGGAACGCGGGGCGCGGGCGCCGGACGGGGTGTCCGGACGGTCGGCCGGCGCGACGGCGCGGCCGGGCAGGGGCGCGTCAGCGCGCCCGGAACGGGTACGACGGGGCTCGTCGGCGGTGGAGACGCTGCGCGTCATCGGGGTCCTCCTCGGGTGTCCACGCCCTGGGGTCGCTCCGACGGCCGAAGTATCCTGGCTTCCGGATCAACGCTCTCCCCCGGCCTTCCAACCGCAGGAACACGGCCGTGACTCGCAAGGGGGGATCGCTCCCCGGTGACAGTGGCGGGACCGCGCCGGAATCGCACCGACTTCCTTCACTGCCGTCAGGCCGCGAATGCTGCCACACCCCTCGGCACCGGGTCAACGCCGCCCCGGCTCGCGCCGGGCGGGCCGGCCCATCGAAGCCCGACGATCATCAGCGACCGTCCCCGCACTTCGGACAATGTCCGACCTCGATGTCGCGCCCCCTTTGCTCTGCTGCCTCGGAGGCACCACTGGGAGCGCTTCGCTGTTGCCGCGGCGGCAGCAGAGCAAAGGGGACGGTGCGGGCGGGTATCCGCCGGTCAGCGTCGACGGCGGGGCCATCGGCCGGGGGCCGAACGCCTACGATCGGTCCCGCCGGCCGAAGAATCGCCGGTCGATCGGGAAAGGACCCCAGCCATCGCCGAGCCCACGTTCCACCACCTCGCCGGCCGGGTCTGGCTCTACCCGGGCGATCCCGACCCGGGCACCATCCAACCGAGCGTGGCGCTGATCACCGACGAGCGCGGCGGCGTGCTGGTCGACGCCGGGCACAGCCCGGGCCACGCCCGGGAGATCCGCGCCGCGCTGACGGCGGCGGGGCTGCCCGAGCCGCGCTGGCTGGTCTACACCCACCACCACTGGGACCACGTGTGGGGCGCCTGCGCCTGGCCGGGCGTGGAGATCGTCGGGCACGTCGCCGGGGAGGCGCCGCTGCGCGCCGAGGCGGCCCGCCCGTGGAGTCAACGCTACCTGCGCGAGCAGGTCCGCGCCGAGCCGCGACTCGGCCCCAGCTTCCGGGCCCGCGCCCTGGCCATGGACTCCTGGGACGACTTCGCGGTGCTGCCGCCCACCCGCACCTTCACCGACGAGCTGGAGCTGCCCACCGGCGTACGGCTGCGCCACGTCGGCGGCCGGCACGCCCCCGACTCGACCGTGGTGCTGGTGCCCGACTCGGCGGTGATGCTGCTCGGCGACTGCTTCTACCCGCCGCCGATGCACCTGCGCCAGGACGGGGACGGCCCCGACCTGGCGCTGGTGCGCCGGCTGCTCGACGACCGCTACCACTGGTACGTCTCCAGCCACGCCGACCCGATGACCCTCGACGAGGCCCGCGCCGCCGTCGAGGGGTGAGCGGTCAGCGCATCCGGCGCTCCGGGTGGGCCCGGTTCCAGACCCGCATCCGCTCCGGGTAGCCGGTCTTCGCCGCCTCGTAGAGCGGCACGGCGTGCCGGCCGGCCAGCTTCGCCGCCACCTGCGGCGAGCCGGTCCGGCGGCGGATCCACTCGCCGTCGTGGGCGATCGCCACCACCGTGGTGTCCGTGGCGGTGGTCTCCGGCTCCAGGTAGAACTCCACGCCCTGCCGGCTCGTCACGAACTCCTCCAGCGCGGCCAGGTCCTCGCGGGTGGCCTCCCGGTCGAGCTTCGTCGGGGTGGGGACGGCGGCCCGCGACCGCCGGCTGAACCAGCCCATCTGCCCGCTCCTCTCCTCGGCGTCCCTCCAGTGGAGCACCGTCACCTGACAGTCGGCTGCGAGGCGGGTGAGCGTGAGCTGACCGGGCGTGCTCAGTCGAGCGCGGCCAGCTCCTCGGCGGAGAGCCGCAGCGCGCCGGCCGCGACGTTCTGGATCAGGTGCGCCTCGTCGCCGGTGCCGGGGATGGCCAGCACGTGCGGCCCCTGGTGCAGGGTCCAGGCGAGGCGTACCTGGTGCGGCGTGGCGCCGTGGGCCCGCGCGATCTCGTGGACGGCGGCGGTGTGCTCGGCCGCCGCGCCCGCCTCCCGCCGGACGCCGGCGAGGGCGAAGAACGGCACGTACGCCACCCCGCGCGCCCCGCACTCGCGCAGCAGCGCGTCCTGGTCGCCCCGGTTGTCGACGGCGTAGCTGTTCTGCACGCAGACCACCGGGGCGATGGCCTGCGCCTCGTCGAGGTGGTCCAGGCGGACGTTGGACAGGCCGAGGTGGCGGATCAGCCCGGCGTCGCGCAGCTCGGCCAGCGCGCCGAAGGACTCCGCCACCGAGTCCCGCCCGGGGCGCTTCACGATCCGCAGGTTCACCACGTCGAGGTGGTCGCGGCCCAGCCGGCGCAGGTTCTCCTCGACCTGGGCGCGCAGCTGGGCCGGCGTGGCCTCCTCGCGCAGGCCGGTCGCCGGGTCGTAGGAGAAGCCGACCTTGGTGACGATCACCAGGTCCTCCGGGTACGGGGCGAGCGCGGCGCGGATCAGCTCGGTGGCGTACCGGGCGGGGCCGGTGCCGACGTTCAGGGTGCCGCCGGGCGAGACGTAGAAGGCGGCGGTGTCGATGTGGTTCACGCCCAGCTCGACGGCGCGGCGCAGCACCCGCACCGCGCGGTCCGGATGGGGGTCGACGGTGGTCCGCATCGAGCCGAACCCCATCCGGCGGACGACGCGGTCGCCCAGGGTCCAGCTGCCCGCGGCGCCGGCGGTGATCTCTTCGGTAGGCATCCGGCGACCCTAGCCAGCACGGCTGGGCTGCGCAGTCGGCCGCGTACCCGATACCGGCCACGGCCGGCCGCTGTTAGGTTCTATCTGCTGGCGGGGTGCGCCGGCGGCCGGGTCACCGGCACCAGCGCCAGGGTGGGCAGCAGCAGCAGCGGCACGACCAGCAGCGCGTGCAGGATGCCGACCCGGTCGCCGAGCAGGCCGAGCAGCGGCGGCCCGGCGAGGAACGACGTGTAGCCCAGCACCGCGACCACGCTGACCCGCGCCGGAGCCCGCTCCTCGTCGTCGGCGGCGGCGCTCATCCCCACCGGGAAGCCCAGCGAGGCGCCGAGCCCCCAGAGCGCCACCCCGGCGATCGCGACCGGCCCGGAGCCGGCCAGCACCGCCACCGCCGCGCCGAAGGCGGCGAGCAGGATGGTGGCGAACAGGACGGGCACCCGTCCCCAGCGGTCGAGGGCGACGGTGCCGGCGGTCCGCCCGATGGTCATGCCGGTGACGAAGACCCCGAAGACGGCGGCACCGACGGCCTCGCTCGTGTCGTACCCGTCGACGAAGGCGACCGCGAGCCAGTCGTTCGCGCTGCCCTCGGCGAACGCCATCACCAGCACCAGCAGGCCGAGCAGCAGGGTGCGCGGCTCCCGCCAGGCGGCGAGCAGGCCACCGCGCCGGGTGGCGGCGGTGTCCGGTGCCGGCTGGGCGGGAAGGAAGGCCCGGGCGCCGAGGATCGTGCCGCCGAGCACCACCGCCGCCAGCACCGCCAGGTGCACGCCGATCGGCAGCCCGACGCGGGCGGCCCCCGCACCGATGCCCGCACCGGCCACCGAGCCGAGGCTCCAGGCGGCGTGGAAGCGCGGCAGGATGGTGCGCCCCAGCCGCTTCTCGACGGCGGCGCCCTCGACGTTCATCGCCACGTCGCAGGTGCCGGAGCCGTAGCCGAGGGCGAACAGGGCGACCGCCACGCCGGGCAGCGAGCCGGCCACTCCCGCGGCCAGCCCGACACCGGCCATCCCGACCGCCACCAGCACGGTGGACGCCACCACCGTGCGGGCCGCGCCGAGGCGCTGGGTGACCAGCCCGGCGGTGGTCAGGGCGAGCACCGCGCCACCGGACATGGCCAGCAGCAGCAGGCCGAGCCGGCCGGCGCTGAGCCCGAGCGCCTCGCGGACCGCGGGGACCCGGGAGAACCAGGACGCCACGGCGAGACCGTTGAGGGCGAAGACCACCGCGACGCCGGTGCGGGCGGCCAGCACCTGCCGGGGTACGGCGGGGCTCGGCGCGGTGACGAGTGGGCTCACGGCTTGCGGTCCTTCCGGTGGTACGGCGTCTCGCCGTCGATCACACACCGGTTTCGTCACGACCACAAGCCAGATGCGCTCCTTACCACATGCTGGTCAGAGCGCGGGCAGCCCGAGCGCCTCGTCGACCCGGGCCAGCACCGCCGCGTCGTCGTCGGCCCGTACGCCCCGCAGCAGGTCGATGGCGGTGGCCCGGACCTGCCCGACGATCATCGCCAGCGGCAGGGTCTGGCCGGCGGTGAAGAGCCGCCCGGCGACGCGTACCGCGGTCAGGGCGGCGGCCTCGGCGCGGGCGGCGTGCCGGTCGCCGGCCTCCTCGGCGCCGTCGAGGTCGGCGGCGAGCGCCTCGCCCGCCGCCCGGACCGCCTCGGCCAGGTCCCGCAGGGCCGCGCCCAGCTCGGGCGGCACCGGGGTGGGCAGCCGGTTGAACGTCACGCCGGCCCGGGCGAGGACCCGCACGTTGCGGACCGCGTAGTCGAGCTGGCCGACCGTGGCGTCGACGGTGCGCAGCCGGCCGATGTGCCGCCGGCGCCGGACGTTGAGCCGGACCGCCTCGCCGGCGGCGAGCACCGCCGTGCGCAGCCGCTCCACCGCGGCGTCGAGCTGGCGGGCCCGGTCCAGGGCGGCCAGCGCGGCGGGCTCGTCCCGGGCGTCGAGGGCCGCGGCGACCTCCTCCAGCACCTCGGCCATCCCCTGATAGGTGCGGCGGAACTCGGCGACCAGCGGGGCGAGCGGCCGCCGGGCGTCGATCAGCTGGCTGGCCACCACCGCCACCGCGCCACCGATGAGCGCGTCGACGAACCGGAACGGCACCAGCGACTCAGTCGGTGGCGAGACCACCACCAGGTAGAGGGCGGAGACCGCGGCCTGCACCACGGCGACCGTGCTCGCCCCGACCGCCACCGCGAGCGCGATGGTGAGCAGGATGACCGTGAACACCGTCCAGCTGGTGCGCGGCCCGAGCGCCTGCACCACCAGGTCGGCGACGAGGACGCCGGCGGCGACCCCGAGCAGCACCTCGACCGCCCGGCGGACCCGCTGGCCCCGGGCCTGGCCGAGCACGATCAGCGCGGCGGCGGGGGCGAAGAACGGCTGCGGGTGGCCGACCAGCCGGGTGGCCAGGATCCACGCCACCGTCGCGGCCAGGGTCGTCTCGACCACCGGCAGCCAGCCCTGCCGCAGCCGCCCGGCGGCGTCCCGGAACCAGCCCCACCGGACCATCGCCGCCTCCTCGCCCCGTTCGGGCCCCACCGTAGCCCGGCCGGCGGGTCAGGCCCGCCAGGCCCCGGCCGCCTCCGCCGCGTACGCCCGGAAGTCGCGCGGCGGCCGGCCGAGCACCCGCTGCACCCCGTCGGCCAGCCGGGCGTTGCGGCCGTCGAGGACCTCGGTGAACAGGTACGTCAGCAGCGCCACCGCCGGCGCCGGGACACCCGCGGCGGTCAGCTCGGCCGCGTACGCGGAGCTGGTGACCGGCACGAAGCGCACCGGATGGCCGGCCGCCGCGGCGATCTCGTCGACCGCCTGAGCGAAGGTGAGCAGTCGGGGGCCGGTCAGCTCGTACGTGGCGCCGGCGTGCCGGTCGGAGGTGAGCGCGGCGACGGCGACCTCGGCGATGTCGTCGGCGTCGACGAACGGCTCCGGCACGTCGCCGACGGGCAGCGCGAGCACGCCGGCGCGCAGCGGCTGCACCAGGTGTCCCTCGCTGAAGTTCTGGGCGAACCAGCTGGCCCGCAGCACGGTGGGGTCGAGCCCGCTCGCCGCGACGGCCCGCTCGGCCTCGGCCGCTTCGGGCTCGCCCCGCCCGGAGAGCAGCACCAGCCGCCGCACGCCGTGCGCGACGGCGAGCCGGGCGAGGTCGCCGACCGTCGCGACCGCGCCGGGCGCGGCCAGGTCCGGCTGGTACGCGAGGTAGACGGCGCCGACGCCGCGCAGCGCCGGCGTCCAGGTGTCCCGGTCGGTCCAGTCGAAGGGTGGCGTGCCGGCGCGGGAGCCGATCCGGGTCGGTACGCCGATCGTGGTGAGCCGCCGCGCGACCCGTCGACCGGTCTTGCCGGTGCCGCCGAGGACGAGTGTCGTCAGGTGTTCCGTCATGGGGACAGTCAACCGATCGGCGGTGAGACGCTGAATGGTTCGCCGTCGTGCGGGCATACGCAGGCGTCTACGCTCGCCACCGTGGATCTCCTGACCGGTCTGCTCGACGGCCCCCGCGCCCGGGGCGCGTTCCTGCTCCGCTCGCTGCTGGACCCGCCGTTCGCGCTGCGGATCGAGGACCGCGCGCCGCTGACCGTGGTGGCCGTGGTGCGCGGCACCGCCTGGGTCGTGCCCGACGACAGCTCCGCCGAGCTGCTGCACCCCGGGGACGTGGCGGTGCTGCGCGGCCCGGACGCGTACACCGTCGCCGACGACCCGGCCACCGCGCCGCAGGTGGTCATCCACCCCGGACAGCGGTGCACCACGCTGCGCGGCGAGCCGCTGACCACCACCCCGGCGGCAGGGGTGCGCACCTGGGGCACCGGCACGCCGGGCAGGACGGCGCTGCTGACCGGGACGTACCAGTTGCCGGGCGAGGTCAACCGGCGGCTGCTCGCCGCGCTGCCCGCGCTGCTGGTGGTCCGGGCCGACGAGTGGCACAGCCCGCTGGTCGGGCTGCTCGCCGACGAGGTGGTGCGGGACTCCCCCGGCCAGGAGGCCGTCCTCGACCGGCTGCTCGACCTGCTGCTGATCGCCGTGCTGCGGACCTGGTTCGACCGGCCCGGCGCCACCCCCTCCTGGTACGCGGCGGCGGCCGACCCGGTGGTCGGACCGGCGCTGCGCCTGCTGCGCGACGATCCGGCGCGCCCCTGGACGGTGGCGTCGCTGGCCGCCGAGGTCGGGGTGTCCCGGGCCGCGCTGGCCCGCCGCTTCACCGAGCTGGTCGGCGAGCCGCCGATGGCCTACCTGACCGGCTGGCGGCTGAGCCTCGCGGCGGACCTGCTGCGTGAACCGGACGCCACCCTCGGCGCGGTCGCCCGCCGGGTCGGCTACGGCAGCCCGTTCGCGCTGAGCACCGCCTTTCGCCGGGTACGCGGGATCAGCCCCCGCGACCACCGCACCCGCACCCCGGTCACCTGACCGTACTCACCGCCGGGCCGTCGATCCCGTAAGGATGCTCGGCCGACCGTAAGGCGATGATGGCGGTCGAGGACCGGGCACCCGGCCGGTCGGACAGGTCAGGCGCCGGTGAAGGCGCGGAGCAGGGCGCGGACGGCGGCCCGCAGGTCCTCGCGGCTCTCCGGGCTGCCGGGCGGCGGCGCGCTGAGCGCACCGGCGCCGACGAGGCGGTCGAAGAGCAGCCCGTCGATGAAGGCGACGAACTGGTCACCCTGCCGCCGTGGGTCCGATGCGCCGGCGCCGGCCAGCAGCGCCCGGGCCTGCTCGCGCAGCACGGTGCCGTGCGCCAGGATCGGCCGCAGCTCGGGTCGGTGCACGGCCTCCAGCAGGCAGGCGTAGCGGGCGAGGCTGCGGTCCCGCCCGACGGTGAGCCAGCGGTCCAGCACCTGCGCCGTGGCCACCGCGAGGTGGTCGAGGTCGGCCGGGGTGAGCCGCGGCGGCGGCCCGGGCGGCGGCGCGGCGGTGGGCAGCTCGCGGTCCACCAGGTCGGCGCGGTCCAGGTCGACCAGGCGGCGTACCACCGCCTCGATCAGCGCCTGCCGGGTCCGCAGGTACGCCGACGTGGTGCCGACCGGCACCCCGGCCCGGGCGTCGACGGCCCGGTGGGTCAGCGCCCGCATCCCGCCCTCGGCGAGCAGCGCGATCGCCGTGTCGGCCAACGCCGCCACCCGCGGGGACCGAGCGTTCATCCGGGCCTCCTCCTCGGTGTTCTACAGCTGTAGTATGAACTTCTACAGTTGTAGAAAGGGCGGTCGGGATGGACGGACACGCGGTGGTGGTCGGCGGCGGGATCGGTGGCCTGGCCGCCGCCCTCGCCCTGCACCGGACGGGCTGGCGGGTCACCGTGCTCGAACGCGCGCCGGAACTGGGCGAGGTGGGCGCCGGGCTGACCCTGATGTCCAACGCGCTGCGGGGGCTGGACGCGCTCGGCGTCGGCGCGGCCGTCCGCGCGCACGGCCGGGCCGAGGCTCCCGGCGGGCTGCGCACCCGGAGCGGGCGCTGGCTGTCCCGGGTCGACGGCGCCGACCTGACCCGGCAGCTCGGCACCACTGCGCTTGGCGTCCACCGGGGCAGGCTGCACGGCGTCCTGCGCGACGCCCTGCCGGCGGCCGCGCTGCGCACCGACGCCGAGGTGGTCGACGTGACGACCGGCCCCGACGGCGCCCGGGTGCGGCACCGCTGGCGCGGGAAGCCCGCCGAGCTCGCCGCCGACCTGGTGGTGGGCGCCGACGGGCTGCGCTCGGCCGTGCGCTCCCGGCTCTGGCCGGAGCACCCCGGACCCACCTACGCCGGGACGACGGCGTGGCGGGCGGCGATCCGCTGGGACGACCCGCTGCCGACCGCGGTGAGCTGGGGCCCGGGCGCCGAGTTCGGCATGGTCCCGCTCGGCGCCGACCAGGTCTACTGGTACGCCGCGGTGACCGCCCCACCCGGCGGGCGGGCCCCCGACGAGCTGGCCGCCGTGCGGGAGCGCTTCGGCGACTGGCACGACCCGGTCCCGGCGCTGCTCGCCGCCACCCGGCCCGAGCAGGTGCTGCGGCACGACCTGCACCACCTGGGCACGCCACTGCCGTCCTACGTGCGCGGCCGGGTGGCGCTGCTGGGCGACGCGGCGCACGCGATGACCCCGTTCCTCGGTCAGGGCGCCTGCCAGGCGATCGAGGACGCGGTCACCCTCGGCGCGGCCTGCGCCGGCGGGCCGGCGAACCTCGACGCGGCGCTCGCCCGCTACGACCGGGAGCGCCGCCCGCGCAGCCAGGCGGTGGCCCGGGCCTCGGCCCGCGCCGGCCGCTTCGGCCAGCAGCTGCGCCACCCGGTGGCGGTCACCCTCCGCGACACCCTGATCCGGCTCACCCCGTCCCGCGTCGCGCTGCGCCAGGCGGCCCGGTACGCCGACTGGCACCCGCCACGCGACTGAGCCGACCGGCCCCGGCCTCGACCGACCCGGCGGCCTGAACCGGGCCCGGCGGTCAGCGACCAGCGGCGGCCAGGCCGGCGTATTCGGGCGAGGCCAGGAAGCGGGTCAGCACTTCTACGGTGCCGGGGGTGTACGGGCGACCGTCGAGCACCTCGCCGGGCGGGACGAAGAGCATCGCCGCGCCCTCACCGAGCACCACGTCCTCCTGCCGCGCCCGGGTGGCGGCGCAGAAGTAGTGCTTCACCCGGTCCAGCTCCGGCAGCTCCTGGCGGGCGAAGAGCCGCAGCTCGCCGTCGGGGCGCAGCCCGGTCTCCTCGTACAGCTCGCGGCTCGCGGTCTCCGCGGCCGCCTCCCCCGGCTCCCCGTGCCCGCCCGGCAGCCCCCAGACGTGCGGATGGTACGGGGCGTGCCCGTCGCGTAGCTGCAACAGCAGCCGGCCGGTCGGGTCGACGAGCAGCACGCAGGCGACGAGACGCACCCGCTCAGCCTAGTCGCCGGGCCCGCCACGGCGGCCGGGCCCGGCGGGCGGCGCGGTCAGGGGCGGTCGCGCCACAGCGGACTGTCGACGTAGTGGTTGTCGTAGCGCTGTCCGCTGGCGGCGATCTCGGCCGGATCGGCCTCGCCCCGGTACACCCGCTCGAGGAGCCGGTAGTAGTCGAACCGGTCGATGCCGGGGGTGAAGACCACCAGCACGTCGGCGGACTCGCCGCGGGCCGGTGCGAAGGCGTGCGGGGTGTGCGCGGGGACGAGCAGGAAGTCGCCGCGGCGCAGGGTGCGGATCTCGTCGGCCACCAGCACGTCGAGGACCCCGTCGAGGACGAAGAACGTCTCGGCGGCGCGGGTGTGCAGGTGCGGTGGGGCGCCGGGCGAGCCGGTGTGCAGGGTGGCCCGGTTGGCGGTGAGCGCGCCGCCGGTCTCGCCGGCGTCGCCGAGCAGGGTGATCAGGCTGGTCGGGCCGTCGGCGAGGACGGTGGCGTCGTCGGCGCGGACATGCAGGGGTGCGGTGGTCATGGGTGCTCACCTTCCGATGGGGACGATGCTCAGGACGGGGGCGCGACGAGGCGCTCGCGGGTGTTCCGCGGGGTGTCCGGGTAGCGGTCGCCGACCGCCTCCCGCAGCTGCGCGAGGGTCTGCCCGGCCAGCTCCCGCCGCCAGGCCAGGTCGGCGCGGCGCATCGCCTGGGAGATCAGACAGGCCTGCCGGTAGTCGACGTCGGCGCGACCTCCCGGCCCCTGGCGGAGGAGCTGCGCGCAGCGGAACGCCTCCTCCGCCCCCTCGATGGCGGTCACCACGTCGAGCAGGGTGATCTCCTCGGGGGCGCGGGCCAGTCGGAACCCGCCGCGCGGGCCAGAGACGGACCGGAGGATCCCGGCCCGCACCAGGGCCTGCAACTGCTTGTTGAGGTACGCCGTCGGCAGCCCGTAGAACGCGGCCAGCCGGGCCGCCGACACCGCCCGCCCCGGCTCCAGCCAGGTCATGTTGAGGCAGCTGTGCAGCGCCCACTCGACGCCCTCCGCCATCTTCATATTCTGGATACTAGATGTCCAGGATCCGCTCGGCAAGCGTTCCGCACAGCCGGGCGCCGATGCCGGCCCGCCGTCGTCGGGTCGGCCCGTCGCCCGGCGGCTCGTCGCGGGCACCGTCCACCCTGGCCGAATTCCGTCACCGCCCCCCGGGGCGTCGAAATTGCGTCCGGCCAACCCTCCAGAATATCGATCGCACCCATTTTCGGCGTCAGCCGAAAGGGAGAACGGGCCGGTAAGATCGGTGACACCGTTGTGACTGATCGCTGACTGCGGATAGTGAGGGCGATCACACACACTGCTGGCATGAATACGAGACTCGACCGCGGCAGGGCATTCCGCCTCGCGGTGTGTCTCGCCCTGGTGGCGATGCTCACCGGGTGCATGCAGCTCAACATCGGCCTGACCGTCAACGCCGACGACACGATCGACGGGCAACTGCTCCTGACCGCCGACAAACGGTTCCTGACCACCGACAACAGGACCGTCCAGGTCGGCTTCGCCGAACTCCGGCAGAACATCCCCACGTTGCCGAAGGGCGAGGAGCGGGTCTACGAGAATGAAGGCTTCTACGGTTCCCTGATCACCTACCACCACACTCCGCTGAAGGATTTCACCAGCGAGAGCGTGAAACTGGTCCGGGAGGACGATCTCTACCGGTTCAGCCTCCCGCTCGATCCGAAGAAATACGGCGGGAAGGTGGCCGAACAGGATCCGTTGAACCAGGCGCGGTTCATGCAGTTGATGTCGTTCGAGATTTCCCTGACCTTTCCCGGTCGGGTGATCGACACCAACGGCACGCGCATCGGCCGCTCGGTCACCTGGAAGGTCGTCGCCAACCAGGAAAAGCCGCTCGAGCTGCGGGCGGTGGCCGAGGCGGCGCCGAAGCCCTCGCCGTCCGCCACGGCGGCCGCCTCCCCCGGCGGTGACGAAGGCGGGTCGTTCCCATGGCTCCTGGTCGTCGGGGCCGTGGTCGTACTGCTCGTGGTCGGCGCGGTCGTCGCCGTCCTGCTGCTGCGCCGACGGGGCCGGTCCGCCGCCGCCCCCGCCGCGGCGCCGACGGGCGCGGCCGTCGCGCCGGCCGCCACGCCACCGGCGGAGCATCCGAGGCCGGTCTGACCCCGTCAGGGCCGGACATCGCCACCACCCGGGCGGCCGGGCCGGGCACACCAACCCGGCCGCCGTACCTCACCACCACCACACCACCCTCCCGGCACCACCCGAAGGGAGATCGCCGTGAACGATCTCTTCACCTGGCCCGCCCTCGGCAGCCTCACCGGCGCGAGCGCCGCCACCCTGCTCACCGCCAACGTCGTCGGCGGCCTGCTCGGACCCGCGGGCGACAAGGCCCGCAAGTGGATCGCGTTGGGCGTCGCCCTGGCGCTGTCCTACCTGACCGCGGCGTTCGCCACGGACGTCGGCGCCGAGAAGTGGATCATCGCCTTCTTCAACGGGCTGATCATCTTCTCCGCCGCCCTCGGCATCAACCAGCTGCCGCCGGGCAACCGGCAGGCGACGCAGACGTCGCCGAGCCGGATCGCCCAGGGCGGTGGCGAGCCCCGCTACATCCGTTCCTGGGTCTGAGAGAGGTGAGCGTCATGGTCTTCGGAATCATCAGCGCCGCCGTCCACATCGTCCTCGGCGCCGCGCTCGGCGGCTGGGCCGGCGGCACCCTCGGCCTGCTGATCGGCGCCGTCGCCGGGCTGCTCGTCGGCGGCCCGTTCGGCTGGGCGGTCGCCTCCGCCCGGGTGTACGGCCCGGACGTCCGCGGCGTCTGGCTCTTCGTGGTGGACCACACCTGGAGCCTGCTGAACACCGCCGTCGGCGCGGTCTACCTCGCCGTACACCTGATCTTCGGCCACCAGCTCGACCGGACCACCTCGCAGCACAGCTGCCGGGTCGACGTCGTGGAGGGCGTCTCCCCGAGGTACGCCACCACCATCGGCACGGTCTGCGCCGGCTCCAGCCCCGGCATCCAGCGGCACGAGGACGTGCACATCTTCCAGGGCCGGCTGCTCGGCCCGCTCTACATCCCACTGGTGCTGCTCAACTACGTGCTCTTCACCATCGCCCCGGTCTGGTTGCTCTGGCACGACCACACCAACGCGCCGATCAACGCCTTCACCCGGTACTTCGAGATCGGCGTCTACCCGCACGTCTGGAACGAGGCCATCGCGTACCGGATCCAGGGAAGTCCGCCGCGATGACCGACGACGGGCGTGGACCGGTCGAGGCGGCCACCACCGCCCTGGCGGCGTGGCTGGCCACCGCCGCGGGCGAGGTCGTCCCGGTCGGCCCGCCCGCCGACGGCGGACCCGCCGACGGGCTGACGGTCTGGCCGCTGGAGCTGCGGCCCGGCCGGCAGACCCGCGGCACCGGCAACCGGGAGCCGTACCGCTTCACGGTTCGCTACCTGCTCAGCGCCGCCGGCCCGGCGGCGCTGCCCCGGCTGGACCGGGTGCTCGCCGCCGCGGTCGTCGACGGGGAGCAGGAGGTGCTGCTGGAGGCCGGCGACCCGGAGCTGTGGCGGGCGTTCGGCGTGCCGCCCCGGCCGGCGCTGCTGATCGACGTACCCGCGCAGGTGGCCCGGCCGCTGCCGGCGGCGCCGCCGGTGCTGCGCCCGCTGCGGCTGCGGCAGCTGCCGATGCGCACCCTGGACGGCCGGGTGGTCGGCCCGCAGGAGCAGCCCCTCGCCGCGATGCGGGTCGAACTGGTCGGCACCTCGCAGGCCACGCACACCGACCCGGCCGGCCGGTTCCGGCTCACCGGCGTGCCGGACGACCCCGAGCAGCCCGGCCAGGTCCGGCTGCGCCTGGTCGGCCGCGGCCACACCCTCACCGCCGACGTCGACCCCGCCGACACCGACCTCGTCATCGTCTGCGAACCCCCGGCCCGCTGACCCGGACCGCCCCGCGCACCAGGAGGACCGATGCCCAACTACTTCTCCCCCGGCATCTACGTCGAGGAGGTGCCGAGCGGGGCCCACCCGATCGGGCCGGTCGGCATGAGCACCGCCGCGTTCGTCGGCATCGCCCCGGACCGCGGCGCCCACGTCGACCGGGCGATGCCGGTGAACAGCTGGTCGGAGTTCCTGCGGCTCTACGCCGGCGGCGAACGCCCGGAGAGCACCCCGCTGGCCCGCGCCGTCTTCGGCTTCCTCGACAACGGCGGCACCCGGTGCTGGGTGGTCAACGTCGGCGAGGGCGGCCAGGTCACCGGCGGCGGCCAGCGCCGCGCCGGCCTGCAACTGCTGGAGGCCGTCGACGAGGTCTCCATCCTCGCCGCCCCCGGCTTCCACGACCCGGTCTCACACGAGGCGCTGCTGAGCATGGCCGAGCGGCTGCGCACCATGGTGGCGATCTGCGACCCGCCCCCGGGCATCGACGACATCTCGGCGCTGACCCGCGTCGCCACCCCCAGCTCCGCCCGGGCCCCCCGGGCCGCCGACGGCAAACCCGCCGAGGGTACGGCGAAGCCCGCCGACGACGACGGTGGCGGCACCACCGCGTACCGGCCCCGGCAGTCGGACTTCGGCACCTGCTACTTCCCCTGGCTGCGGGTGCGCGACCCGCTCAGCGGCGAGCTGGTACTCACCCCGCCGAGCGGGCACATGGCCGGTATCTGGGCCCGCACCGACGGGCTGCGCGGGGTGCACAAGGCCCCGGCCAACGAGCCGGTACGCGGCGCCGTCGACCTGGAGTACCTGGTCACCCGCCCGGAGCACGACGTGCTCAACCCCAGGGGCGTCAACGTGATCCGCTACTTCGCCGGCGAGGGCATCCGGGTGTGGGGCGCCCGTACGCTCGCCGCCGAGGCCAGCGAGTGGCGCTACCTCAACGTGCGGCGGCTCTCCATCTCCATCGAGCAGGCCATCGCCAACGGCACCCGGTGGATGGTCTTCGAGCCGAACGACTTCTCGCTGTGGCGCTCCATCCGGCGCGACATCGGCGCCTTCCTCACCCGGGTCTGGCGCGACGGCGCCCTGCTGGGGCGTACGCCCGAGGAGGCGTTCTTCGTCAAGTGCGACGAGGAGACCAACCCGGCCGACGTGCGCGACGCCGGCATGGTGGTCGCCCACATCGGCATCGCGGTGGTCAAGCCCGCGGAGTTCGTGGTGTTCAAGCTGAGCCAGTGGGCCGGTGGCACCGAGACCGAGACGATCGGAGGCTGACATGACGACCCCCGCCACGCCGCAACCGGGCGCCCCGGTCGACCCGTACCGGGCCTACAACTTCAAGCTGCTCATCAACGGCATCACCAACGGGCACTTCACCGAGGTCAGCGGCCTGGAGGTGACGATCGCCCGGCGGGCGTACCGGGAGGCCGGCAACGACCGGATCCGGGCCGTGCCCGGCCAGGTCGACTACGCCCCGGTGACCCTGCACTTCGGGCTCACCTCCTCCCGCGAGCTGTGGGACTGGGTGCAGGCCGCGGCCCGGGGGACGGTGAACCGCCGCAACGTCTCGGTGGTGCTGCTCGACGCCGCCGGCACCAGCGAGGCGCTGCGCTGGAACATGATCAACGCGTGGCCGATGCGGTGGCGGGGCGCGCACCTGCACACCCTCTCCCAGGAGATCGCCATCGAGGCGCTCACCCTGGCGTACGAGGGCCTGGAGCTGGAGTCGGGCAGTGCCGCCGCCGCGCCCAGGACCGCGTAGCTGGCTGGCTCGGCGGCTGCGGGACGCCGCCGACGCCGCCGAGCGGTGGTCGGACGATCCCGCCCCGACCGCCGGTGGCTCGCCGGCCGGGACGACGCCGGGCCTGCCGCCGGCCGAGGCCGGGCCGCCGGCCCACGCGACGCCGGGCCTGCCGCTGCCCGGAGCGAGGCCGGAGGTGCCGCCGGCCGAAGCGACGCGGGACGTGCCGCGCCGGCCGGGCCAGCCCCCCGAGCACTGGCTGCGCCTGGTCGCCGCGCACGCCCCCGGCCTGCTGCGCGGCCTGGACGTCGACCCGGACGCCCTTCCGGACGCCGGGCCGTCGACGGTTGCGCGCGGCCTGCTGGGCGGGCCCGCCGACGGGGTGGCTGGCAACCGGCCGCCCGCCCGCTCCGGTACGCCGGCGCTGCCCCCGACCGGCTCGGTCCGGCGGGGAATGGCCGCGGGCTCGTGGCCCCGCAACCCGGACGGGGTTCCGGGCTCGTGGCCCAGTGACGCCGACACCGTGGGCGCGTCGCGGGGCGACCCGGATGGGGGCGCGTGGCCCGGCGAGCCCGATGGAACTGTGGGCTCGTCGCCCGGTGACCTCGGCACAGGCGTGGGCTCCCGGCCCGGCGACCCCGGCAGGGGCGTGGGTTCGTGGGCCGGCGACTCCGGCGCGGATCCCCGTCCGGGATCCGTGACTGCGGGCAACCGGCCCGACGGCGTCAACCGCCCAGCCGGGCCCGGTTCTCCAGCCGCCGGCAGGTTGCGCGGCGTCCCCGATCCGAGCGGCCGGCCGGGAGCCCCGACGCCGGACTCCCGGCCGGGACCGCCGCCCGCGCATTCCTCGCCGGGCGGGCCAGGGCACCACCGGTACCCACCGCCCGCGCGACGGGTCGGGCAGTCGGTCGACGACGTCGACCGGTCGCCGGGGTCTGGTGCCGGCGCTCAGCCGGGGCCGGCAACCTGGCGGATCCGGCCGGCGGTACCCGGCCCCGCCGCCGGATTCAGGAGCGACCTGTCGCAGACCGGGCAGGGCGACGGCGGCACCCGCTGGCACTCGGACGTGCCGCCCGCCGGTCCCGACGAGCCCCGCGTCGGCCGGGTCGACCAGTCCGGACCACCCACCGGCCAGGATCCGGCCGCATCCGTCGAGGGGACGACAGCCGATGGCCGAGCGCGCGCCGCCACGGACCCGGCGCACCGGCAATTCACGACCGGCGGAGACGACGTCGGTGCGTTCCGGTTCCCCGCCCCCTGGTCCGCTCCGACGGGAGCGCAAGCCGGCACCGCACCGCCGGCCGGTCTCTGGGCGGGCCGGGCGCGCGGGGCCGGACCGGATGAGCCCACCCGGACGGCCGAGCGCGCCACCGCACCGGCACGCACCGACTTCGACAGCGGATCCTGGTCCGCCGACCGGTGGCTGCCGGCACAGCCCGGCAAGGAGTGGCCCGACGCCGCCCCGGCACCCGACCCGTGGCCGGTCCTGCCGGACGGGCCGGCGGGCGGCACCGGGGGCGTACCCCCGACGGGAGCGACCACGACGGGGCCGGCGGGGCGGTGGGCCGGGGATCCGTGGCCGGCACTGCCCGACGACCCGGCGTGGCGGCCGGCCACCGGCGACGGTGACGGCGAGCGGCTGCGCTGCCTCGACCACGAGCAGCGGGGGGCCTGATGGAACGGGTGGCCTTCCTGGTGGACTCCTCCGGCGTCCGGGTGGACTGCCTGCTGAACCCGGAGACCGTGCAGGTGACCCGGCTGGCCGGGGTACGCCCGCGCGGCGCCGGCGACGGGCAGCTCACCGGCGCCGGGCTCGCCGACGACCCGCTGGTCTTCACCGGCGGCGGCCGCACCGAGCTGGTGCTCGATCTGCTCTTCGACACGGACCTGGTGGACGCGCCGACCCGCCCGGAGGACGTGCGGGCCCTGACCCGTCCACTGTGGATGTTGGCGGAGAACTCCGCCACCGCGCACGGCTGGCTGCGACCGCCGCTGGTCCGGCTGGTCTGGGGCAAGACCTGGAACGTGCCCGGCGTGATCGTCGCGATCGCCGAACGGTTCGACGCGTTCACCCTCACCGGCTCGCCCCGCCGGTCCTGGCTGCGGCTGAAGCTGGTGCGGGTGGCCGAGTCCGCCGACGAGGCCCAGGAGGGCTTCGACGAGGAGCTGGCCGCCGCCACCACTCCGGTGGCCGCGCCCGGTTCGGCGGTGGTGGCCGCCGGGGACGGCTCCGCCGTGCCCGGGTACTCCGGGGTCCGCTTCGACCTGCTCGCCCACGACGCGCTCGGCTCGCCGCTGCGGTGGCGGCTGCTCGCCGAGCACAACCGGATCACCGATCCGCTGACCGTGCCGGCCGGCACCGCCCTCGCGGTGCCCCCGCTGACCGCCGCCGCGACCACCCCGCCCCCTCCGGGAGGTGCCCCGTGACCGCCTGGCCGACCGTGCTGCTCGACGGGGTACCGCTGGACGGGCGCCGGCTCCGGTCGGTGCGGATCGCTGGGCGGCTGGACCAGCCGACCCAGTGCGAGATCGGCTACGCCGCCGGCCCCGGCCCCACCGCGCTGGACCTCGGCCCCGCCCCGGCGGTGCCGACCGGCGCGACCCTCGACGTCCGGCTGGACGACGCGCGCCTGTTCACCGGGGAGGTGACCTGCGTCGAGGTGGAGTATGCCGCCGACGGCGTCGCCCTGGTCCGGCTGCGTGGCTACCAGCCGCTGCACCGGCTGCGCAAGCGGCAGCAGTTGCGGGTGTTCGAGTCGTTGACCGCCGCCGACCTGGCCCGGGACCTCTGCGCGGAGGTCGGCCTCGACGTCGACGCCGAGGAGGACGGCCCGCGCCTGGAGCGGGTGCTCCAGCACCGGCACAGCGACCTCGACCTGCTGCTGGAGGTGGCCGGCCGGGCCGGGCTGCACCTCGCCGACGACGAGGACCGGCTGCGGCTGGTCACCCTGGACGGGCACAGCGAACCGGTCACCCTGACCCTCGGCCACACCCTGCACTCGCTGCGGATCGCGGCCAACCTGGACCGGGCCGCCGGGCAGAGCGCGGCGCTGGGCTGGCATCCGCAGCGCGCCGAGCCGATCAGCCAGCGGGCCGACGCGGCGCGCACCGGCCGGCGCATCCCGCTCGACCCGGACCCGGCCGCCGTCGGCGCGGACGGGGTACGCACCGCGGTGGACCAGCCCGGCCGCAGCGACGACGAGCTGGCCGCCATCGCCCAGGCCGGCCTGGACGCCCGGGTGGCCGCGCTGGTCACCGCCGAGGGAGTCGCCGAGGGCGACCCGGCGCTGCGGCCCGGCCGCCGCGTCGAGCTGGCCGGGGTCGCCGACCCGGTCGCCGGGGTGTACGTGCTGACCGAGGTGGTGCACACCATCGACGCCAACGGCCACCTGACCCGGTTCAGCACCGCCCCGCCGCCCGCCCCGGCACCCGCCCCGGTCGCCGGCGCGGTGGTCACCCTCGGCACGGTCACCGACGTCGACGACCCGGACCGGCTCGGCCGGGTCCGGCTCACCCTCCCCGCCTACGGGGACCTGGACGCCGGCTGGCTGGCCGTGCTCTGCCCCGGCGCCGGGGCCGGCAAGGGAATCGTGGCGCTGCCCGACCCGGAGGACACCGTGCTGGTGGCGCTGCCCGGGGGCGAGCCGGCCGCCGGGATCGTCCTCGGGTCGCTCTTCGGCGCCGTCGAGCCGTACGACGCGGGCATCGCCGACGGGCGGTCCGGCCGGTGGTCGGTGCGGACCGGCAGCGGCCAGACGATCGTGGTGGACGACGCGGCGCGCAGCCTGAAGCTCGCCACCGACGCCGGCAGCTTCCTGGAGCTGACGCCGGAGCTGACCACCCTGCACGCCGCCACCGACCTGGTGCTCTCCGCGCCGGGCCGGGCGATGGTGGTGCGGGCCCGCAGCGTCGACTTCCTGCACGCCGACACGACCGAGGACGCGCCGACCGCGCGGGAGCGGGCCGCCGCACTCGCCCGGCAGAGCTCAGGAGGCGGCTGATGCGCTGGATCCACCTGCAATCCGTGATCACCTGCGACCACGACGGGCGGGTGACCAACCGGGCGTCGCAGCGCTGGGTGAGTGTCACCGGCGTACCGGTGCTGGTCGACGACGACCCGCAGGGGCGGGACATCGTGGCCTGCCCGAACTACGGGCCGACGGTGAAGCCCTGCACGAAGACGCTGCCGGTGCGGGTCGGCTACAGCGACTGGCTGCGCGTCGACGGGCACCGGATCGTCCTGTCGCACCTGGACGGGCTCACCGACGGCACCCCGCCGGGCCTGGTCCACCACACCGTCCGTGACCCGCGGCAGACTCTGGTGGAGGCGGACCGATGAGGGCGTTCCGCTTCGTGGGCGCCGGCTTCGACGCCGGCCGCACCGGTGGTCTGGCACTGACCGCGGCCGGCGGGCTCGCGATGACCGAGGGCGACGAGACGGTACGCCAGGCGCTGTACCTGCTGCTCTCCACCACCCCGGGCGAGCGGCTGATGCGCCCCGGGTACGGCTCCCGGCTGCACCGGCTGGTCTTCGCGCCCAACGACGACACCACCGCCGGCCTGGCCATCCACTACGTCCGGCAGGCGATCCGGCGCTGGGAGCCGCGCGTCGAGGTGATCGACGTCGACGCCGGACCGGACCCGGACGACCCGTGGCGGCTGGTGATCCGGCTCGACTACCGGGTCCGGGCCAGCCTCTCCCCCGGCCAGCTGGTCTTCTCCGTCGACCTGCTCCCCGACGACGAGGAGACCGACGGGCCGGCCCGCGACCACGCCGAGGGGAACCCGTCATGACGCTGCCCGTGCCGCACCTCGACGACCGCGACTTCCTCGACCTCGTCGCCGAGGCCCGGGAGCGGATCCGGCAGTCCTGCCCGGCCTGGACGGACCTGTCCGCGCACGACCCGGGAATCGCCCTGGTGGAGGCGTTCGCGCACCTCACCGAGGTGATGATCTACCGGCTGAACCAGCTGCCGGAGAAGGCGTACGTGCAGTTCCTCAACCTGCTCGGGGTGGCCCGGCACGCCCCGTCGGCGGCCTGGGCGGACGTGCGGTTCACCCGTACCGGCGGCGAGCACGGCGCGGTGCGCATCCCCGCCGGCGCCCGGGTCGCCGCGGCGCGCGGCGCCGACCCGAGACCAGTCGTCTTCGTCACCACCGAGCCGGCGACGCTGCCCGCCGGGCAGGCCGAGGTGACCGTGCGGATGCACCACTGCGAGCCGGTCGAGGCGGAACTGCTCGGCACCGGCACCGGGCAGCCGGGGCAGGCGCTGCGCGCCGCCCGGGCGCCGCTGGCCCGGACGGCGGAACCGCTGGACCTGCTGCTGGGGGTGGAGGTGCCGCCGGGCTCGGTGGAGCTGGGCGCGGCCGCCCGGGAGCACGAGGGACGGACGTACGAGATCTGGCGGCCGGTGGACAGCTTCGCCGGGGTCGGCCCGCAGGCCAAGGTGTACCTGGTGGACCGCTGCTCCGGGGTGGTCACCTTCGCCCCCGCCCTGGACCTGCGCCCGTCCGGCGACGGGCCGGCCGGGGCGGCGGCGACCGGCGCGGCCGGCTCCGGACTGGTGACGGTGGCCGCGGTGCCGCCGGCCGGGGCGGGGATCCGGCTCTGGTACCGGGCCGGCGGCGGGCGCACCGGCAACGTCGCCGCCGGCACGCTGACCAGCCTGCGCGACCCGCTGCCCGGGGTACGGGCGGACAACCCGGAGCCGGCCAGCGGCGGGCGGGACATGGAGACGCTGGACTCGGCGCTGGTCCGCGGGCCGTACGAGTTCTTCGCCCAGCAGCGGGCGGTGACCGCCCGGGACTTCGAGATCCTCGCCGCCGGCTCCGGGGCGGTGGCTCGGGCGCGGGCCTTCACCCGGGCCGCGGTCTACAGCTTCGCCCGGCCGGGCGAGGTCGAGGTGGTGCTGGTGCCGTACGTGCCGGACGAGGCCCGGCCCGGCGGCCGGCTGCCGGTGTCGGTGCTGCGCGAGCACGAGGTGGAGGAGGCGCGCCGCCGGGTCGAGGCGGACCTGGACCAGCGCCGCGCCCTCGGCACGAGCTGCCGGGCCGGTTGGGCCCGCTACAAGGCGGTCTCCATCCGGGCCCGGGTGGTGGTGCGCCGGGAGGAGGACGTCGAGGCGGTGCGGCGGCGCATCCACGACCGGCTGCACCAGACGCTGAGCCCGCTGCCCACCACGCTGAACCCGGCCGGCTGGGCGTTCGGCGAGCCGCTGCGGGCCTCCAACGTGTACCGGATGCTGGAGCACGCCGAGCCGGGCGTGCGCTACGTGGAGTCGGTCCGGTTCGTGGTCGACGAGGCCCCCGACGCCGAGGTACGCACCCTCGCCGTCGACCAGTACCAGGCCCGCACCTGGTACGCGGGCCGTGGCGAGGTGCTGTTCCGCTCCACCAACGCCGGTGCGGGCTGGGAGCCGGCCGGCCGGTTCGAGGGCGAGACGGTGGTGCGGGTGTCCCCCGCCCCCGCCCCGGTACGCCCCGGCGTGACCGCCCGCCCCGGCTCGGTGGCGGCGGTGACCGTCCGGGCCGCCGGTGGCTCCCGGGTGCACCTGAGCACCGACCTCGGCGAGAACTGGTCGCTCCTGACCGACCTGGACTCCCGCATCTCCGACGTGGCCTGGATCGACCGGGACGGCGCGGGCGCGCTGCTGCTGGCCACCGACACCGGCCTGTACGAGGTCTCCCTGCTGCCCGGCTCGGTGCCGTTGCAGATCCTGGTCGACCCGGCCGACGCCGACCGTGGCTTCTACGCCGTGCGCGCCTTCGTCTCGGAGCGGGGCGCGCCCGGGGTGGCGGTCGCCGCGCAGGCCGGGTTCGGCGTCTACCTCTCCACCGCCGCCGGCCGCCCGGGCAGCTTCACCCACGTCGGCCTGGCCAACGTGGACAACCGCGTTCTCGCCGTGCAGTACGACGGCCCGGCCACCCTGCTCTGGTCGGGCGCGGGCGAGCCGGACCCGAAGAAGCCCGGGCAGGGCTGCCACCGCACCCGGCTGTTCGAGTCGGACGTGAAGTGGCAGGCGGTGCAGGCCGGCTGGATCGGCGGCACCTGCCGCGACCTGGCCTTCGCCGGCACCCTCGCGCTGGCGGCCACCCAGAGCGGCGGGGTGGTGCGACTGGACACCCTCGCCGCGCAGCCGCAGTGGCAGCCGGTGATGGTCAACTGCGGGCTGCCGCTGCGGGACCGGTCCCGGTTCGTACCGGTCGACGCGATCGCCGCCACCGGCGGCACCGACCGGCTGATCCTGGCCGGCGGCGAGCGCGGGGTGTACCGCAGCGGCGACGCCGTGGACTGGTCGCCCAGCGCCAACCAGGCCACCGCCGACGTGGTGACCGTCCCCGACACCTGGCTGCTCTGCTCCGGCGAGCACGACATCGAGGTGGTGCGGCAGGATGCGCCGAGCGGCGATTGAGCGGCTGCTGCCCGCCGCGTACCAGCGGGCCAGCGTCCCCGGCAGCGTGCTGTTCGCGCTGCTGGAGGTGATGGAGGCGCTGCACGCCCCGGACGAGGCGGTGCTCGCCGACGTCGACGCGCTGTTCGCCCCGTACCGGGCGCCGGACGGGTTCGTCGGGTACCTGACCCGGTGGGTGGCGATGGACCACGTGCTCGCCTCGCCCCGCCCGGACGCGCCGCCGGCGCTGCCGGTGGGGCGGCTGCGGGACCTGGTGGCGCACGGCGCGCACCTGGCTCGCTGGCGGGGCACCCCGTACGGGATGCGGAGCGCCCTGGAGCTGGCCACCGGGGTGATCGGGTTCGTCCTGGACGAACCGGTCGACCGGCCCTTCCACCTGGTGGTCCGGGTGCCGCCGGCCGCCGCCGGCTCGCTCGCCCTGATCAGCCGGATCGTGGCGGCGGAGAAGCCGGCCGCGGTGACCGCCGAGGTCGTCCTGCTCGGCGACACCGACCCCGTCGACCCGCCGGCCGACCCCGAACCGCCCGTCGACCCGTCGCCGCTGCCCACCGGGCCGGCGGTCGGCCGGGCCTCCGTCCCGCCCCCACGCACCCTTCCACCTCCGGGACCGTCCGCAGAGGAGCCGTCATGACCACCGAATGGGCCGTCGTCGCCGCCGCCGAGCAGTTCACCCTCGACACCGGCAACCACGGCGAACTCACCTTCACCGTCTCGAACCCCGGCGCGGCCCCGGACACGGTGGTCTTCGACGTCGCCCCCGGGGAGGGCACCCAGCGGTCCTGGTTCACCGTCGCCGAGCCGCAGCGGGTGGTGCCGGGTCAGGGCTCGGTCTCCTTCCTGGTCCGGCTCGCCGTGCCGCCCGGCACCGCGCCCCGCCGCTACGACATGACCGGCTTCGCCTACTCGGCGAACACCGCGCCGGAGGAGAGTTCCCGCTCCAGCGGCCGGGTGACGTACGAGGTCCGCGCCGTCGCCCCGCCCCGCCGCGCCCCCTGGCCGTGGATCGCCGCGGCCGTGGCGCTGGTGGTGCTGGTCGGGGCGGTGGTGGGCTGGCTGGTGACCCGACCGGAGGACGCGCCCGCCCCGGACGAGCCGCAGGTGGTCACGCTGGAGGCGGAGAGCCTGGTGGCGCAGGCGAAGGTGGAGTCGCCGACCGGCGCCGCGGCAAAGGTGGTGGTCCAGCCGAACTGCTGCGGGGTCACCTGGTCGCAGGACCGGCAGCTGTTCTTCCAGGGCCTGGCGGTCGGCGACCAGGTCACGATGACCGTCGACCTGCCGAAGGACGCGGTCTGGCGGTTCTCCGCCGCCCGCACCACCTCGTTCGACTACGCCAACACCATCTTCCAGATCGACGGCGTCCAGGTCGGCGGGACCTTCCTCGGCTTCACCCCGAAGGTGGTCCGCACCGACTTCGAGGACGTCGGCACGCTGCGGCTCGGCAAGGGGCCGCACCAGGTGACCCTGGTGGCGGTGAGCAAGACGCAGGCCTTCGAGCGGTACTTCGCCGGGATCGATCAGATCCGGTTCACCGAGGTCGGCGGGGCGGCGGCGGCCCGGCGATGAGCGGGCGACGCAAGCTGCTGCTGGTGGGGCTGGCCGTCCTGCTGGTGGTGCTCTTCGCGGTGGCCGTGGGCACGGGTCGGGGCGACCGGGGCGGCCCGGACGACGACGGCGCCATCCGCTGGCTGGGCCGGCTGGTCGGCGACAGCGCCACTGTCGATCCGGCGACGGTGCGGGCCGGCTGTGACCGTACCGGGGACACCCTCACCGTGGTCGGCGCCTGCGTGCTGCACGTCGCCGACCCGGACGGGCTGCGCACCCTGGTGCTGCGCAGCCCGGGCCGGTTCCAGGTCACCGCGCCGGCGCCCCGGGACGCGGGCTTCACCTTAAACGACGAGGTGGAGCCGGCCGAGGACGGCACGGCCGTGGCGAATGTCGCCGTCGACCGGGCCAGCGAGATCACCGTCGGCTGTGCGGGAGGTGTGGCGTGCGCGGTCACGATCGGATCCTGACCCTGAGGCCGTCGTCGGGCCGTGGCGGCCGGTCCGGCATCGCGGCGGCCTCGACAGCGAACGCCGCGCCGGGCCCGACGACGGTCGGCCGAAGCCTCCTGCCGTGGCTCGGCCCGACCCGCGAGGAGGCCCGTCGTGGGTGAGCTGCGCAAGCCGTTCCTGCTGCTGGCGTTGCTGGCCGTGGCGCTGGTGGTCGGGGTGGAGCTGGGCTCGTCGCTGCTCACCGGCGGCGGGGACGCGGGCGGCTCGCTGCGGGCCAGCGCGCAGGACCTGGGGGTGGACGTCGGCGAGGTGGGCCGGGTCGACGAGCCCTCCGGTCGGGGCACCGGCTATCTGGCGCTGATCGACGTGGTGGCGCTCTGGACCACGGGGCTGTTCTGCCTGAGCCTGGTGGTGCCGGACCGGGTCCAGGGGCGGGTGCAGGGCGTGGCGACGCTGGTCTTCTCGATCGTGCTGATCCTGGTGTCGCTGCTGATGCTGGTGCTCGCCTTCGTGGAGCTGTCCATCATGGTCTCGCTCTTCCTGGCCGCGCCCTTCGGCACGCTGGCGTACCTGGCGCTGTGGGGTTTCTTCCCGGTCGGCGAGGCGAGCCTGCTGCTCGGCCTGGTGCTGCTGCTCAAGCTGGTCTGGGTGGCGCTGCTGCTGCTCGCCCAGCCCCGCTTCCTGCAGAACAAGGGGCTGGTGCTGCTGGCGCTGACCACGCTGCTCTGCACGGTGCTGCTGGAGTTCCTGCACAACCTGGTGCCGGTCGTCGTGGTGAGCATCCTCGACGACGTGGGCGCGCTGGTCTTCGCGGTGGTCGCGATCGTCTGGGGCCTGGTCCTCCTGATCGGCTCGATCCCCGCCATCGTCAAGGCCGTCCGGGTGACCGCCGCCCTCCCCACCCGCTGACCCGGCTCGCCACCAGCGGCCCGCCGCCCCTCGATCGCGTCGGCGCGATCGTGGAGGGTTGTTGTCGCAGGGACGACAACAACCCTCCACGATCCCGACTGCCGACCCCGCGGCGCGGGAACGGGGGGTGAGGGGATCAGACGAGGTGGGTGCGGTGGGCGGTGATGGCGGCGGCGAGGATCTCGGGTCCGGGGCGGGACCAGAGGTCGGCCGGAAGACCTCCACCTCGACCGGGCCGGTGTAGCCGGCCGCGTCGACCGCCTGCCACAGCCGGCGCAGCTCGACGCAGCCCTCCCCCGGCAGGGCCCGGCCGAGCAGCACCCCCTCGGGCAGCGGGGTCACCCAGTCCGCCACCTGGAACGCGGCGATCCGCGCGCCGACGCGGGCGATCTGCTCGTGCACGGCTCAGGCAGGCGCTTTCCTAGCAGTCGTAGGCGGCCGCCCGCAGCACAGGCAAGGGCTTTCCTGACACCCGTACGGTAGCCTGTGCCCGACCGCGGGACGCGGGACCGAGGCGGGCAGGGGGTGGCCATTGGCGACGCTGGCCGACGTCGCCCGCCGTGCGGGCGTCTCCCCCGCCACCGCCTCCCGGGTCATCAACGGCAGCAGCAAGCCGGTCGCCGACGAGCTGCGCGAGCGCGTGCTGCGGGCCGTCGCCGACCTCCGGTACGTCCCGAACGCGCACGCCCAGCTGCTGGCCCGGCCGCAGCGCAGCGTGGTCGGCGTGGTGGTGCACGACGTCTCCGACCCGTACTCCGCCGAGGTGACCCGGGGCCTGCAACGGGTGGCCACCGACCGGGGCCGGCTGGTCATCATCTGCAACAGCTACCGCGACCCGGAGCGCGAGCTGGAGTACGTCGAGATGCTGCGGGGCCAGCAGGTCGCCGCCATCGTGCTGGCCGGCTCGGGCTACCACGACCCCGCCTTCACCGCCCGGCTCACCGAGAAGCTGGCCGCGTACGAGGCGACCGGCGGCCGGGTGGCGGTGATCGGCCGGCACGAGCACCCCGGCGACGCGGTGATGCCGGCCAACGCCGACGGCGCGCGCCGGCTCGGCGCGGAGCTGCGCCGGCTGGGGCACCACCGGGTCGGCGTGATCGCCGGTCCCCGGGAGCTCACCACCACCAGCGACCGCCTCGGCGGGGTGGCCGAGGGGCTCGGTGCCGCGCTGCCGCCGGAACGGGTCCGGTACGCCGACTTCACCCGCGACGGCGGAGCCCGTGCCGCCGACGAGCTGCTGGCGGCGGTGCCGGGGCTGACCGCGCTGGCCGCGCTCAACGACTCGATGGCGGTGGGCGCGCTGACCCTGCTGCGCGCCCGGGGCGTCCGGGTCCCCGAGGAGGTCTCCGTCGTCGGCTTCGACGACATGCCGGTGGCCGCCGACGTCACGCCCGCGCTGACCACCGTCCGGCTGCCCCTGGTGGAACTGGGCGCCCGCGCGATGACCCTGGCCCTGGAACCGGCCGTCGACCGTCCCCGGGTCGAGGTGCTTCCCGCCGAACTCGTCCGCCGCGACAGTCTCGGCCCAGCCCCCGCCTGACCGTCCTCGCTCGAACCGCAGCTCCGGCAGCGGGCTGGCGACCGACGTCATGCGCGCTCCCTTCCTGGTCGTGGGTTACGGGCGCGGCCGGGCGGACCGGTCCCCGCGCGTCGAGGTCCAGCTCCGCCCACTTTCGGGCGGGCAGGTCGAGCAGCCGGTCGACCGGTGCCGGGGCGCCTCGAGAGTGCCGTCGGCGACCAGCACCTGGTGCCGGCCGTACCGCCGCCCGGCACCGTGGCCGGCTCACACCCGGGAGGCGCTGCGGGGCTGGCTGGCCGGACTCGGGGTGGGTGCGTCGGACGTCGAGGCGGTGCTGATCGCAGTCGGGGAGGCCTGCGCCAACGCCATCGAGCACGGCTACGGCGTGGACGGCGGGGAGCGGGGCCGGGGCCGGCTGATCATGGCCCGGCTGATGGACGAGGCGGTCATCGACGGCACACCGCACGGGACGGTCGTGCGGTTGGTCAAGCGGCTCTCCGGCACCGCCTGAGCGGTCGCGTACGCGACGCCCGGGTCGGGCCGGTAGTGAAGATCGGCTATAAGTGGTGCATGGAGTTCCCGCCGTACCTCGCCACCATGCCGATGCACGCGATCACCGAGATCCACGGCGAACCCGGCCTGCTGGAACGGTTCCGGCTGGAGATCCGGGCGTTCGACCCGGCCGCGCGGGAGCGGCTCGGCGCCGCCCTCGACCTCGCCGCCGAGTTGCACCGCGACGATCGGCGGGTGCGCGAGCCGTACCTCAACCACCTGCTGCGGGTGGCGATCCGGATGATGCACCACTACCAGGTGCGCGACGTGGACGTGATTGTCGCCGGCCTGCTGCACGACGCGGTGGAGGACCATCCGGGCGAGCTGGCTGGCACCGACGTCGCCGACCCGACGGCGGCGGCGCTGGCCACGCTGGCCGCGCGCTTCGGCCCGCGGGTCGCCCGGCTGGTCGCCGCGGTCACCAACCCGGAGTACGACCCCGACCGCGACCGCAACGCCCAGTACCGGGAGCACGTGGCGGCCAGCCTGGACCGGGAGCCCTGGGCGCGGGTGATCAAGGTGTCCGACTTCACGGACAACGGGGTGGGCGTGGTCTACACCATCGGTCCGAAGGTGGCCCGGTCGGCGGCGAAGTACCGGCCGCTGGTGCCCGTCTTCCGCGACCTGATCAGCCGGCCCGACACCCCGCTGTCGGCGCCGGTGAAGCGACACATCTTCGCCCAGCTCGACCTGGCCGAGGAGCGGTTCAGCGCGATCCTCGACCAGCCCAACTGAGCCCGGTCCGGACCCGGCGGCCCAGCGCGGGCAGCCGGTCGCCGGTGGTGCGCAGGACGAGCCGGAACGGGTACCGGCCGTGCGACCACACGTCGTCGCAGAGCCGGAGCAGGGTGGCGAGCTGCGCGGGCGGCTCGTCGGCGAGGAGTTGCTCGGCGTCATCGACGCGCAGGGCGAGCGGGCCGGCGTCGTCTCGGTCGAGCAGGCAGTCGGCCAGCGCGTCCCAGTTGCGCCCGAACCACTCGGGCAGGTCGAGGACCTGCGCGAGCAGCCCGAACAGGTCCGCGCGGCTGCGGGCGTCGGCGCCCGGCACGACGACCGTGCCGGCGGTCGGGTCGGCGATGGGGTCGGCGGTCAGCTCCAGCCACGGTGGCAGGTCGGGCGCGTCCATCCGGTCATCCTCCCCGCTCCGGTCGGGCCGGCCGGTACCGGCCCGACCACTGCCGGCTCAGAGCCGGTAGAAGTTCGCGTAGTGGTCCGGCGAGAACCAGGTGACCCCGGTGCTCCGGTTGACCACGATCCGGTACGCGTCCCGGGAGGCCCCGTACGCCCGGGGGTAGACGTCGTACTCGTGGTAGGTGGCGTTGGCGGGGAGCTGGCCCTCCCGGTTGTAGAACTGGCCGCCGGCGAAGTTGTAGAGGCCGCCGCTCCAGGTGTACCAGCCCCGGCTGGTCGGGAAGCCCTTGGCGGCCCAGCCGGACCGGGCGGTGCGGGCGTCCGCGCAGCGGGTCATCGTGCACGAGCTGTAGACCGCGGCGGACGCGGCGTCGGTGAGCGCCGGGGTCACTACGGACGGGCCGACGAGCGCCCCGGCGACCATGGCGGTGAGCAGGGCGAACGTGCCGACCAGGCGGCGCAGGCGGGTGAGCGGGGCGGGCGGGGTCACAAGAGTGGTCAACGAGCCCTCCGGATCACTAGGCATCGATCGATGTCGAGCCCCAGTGTCCGACCCGGCGGGCTCGCGCGGGAAGTCCCGGTGCCCGAATTCGTCCACAACGGTCGATGACATCCCGGTGCCGCCGTCCGGTGGAGCGTCGGCGCGATCTTGGCTGCTTCCCTGGGGATGGCACGATGTCCGGCATGGACTGGATGCCGTTGCTGAGCACGGGAGCGGGCGCCATCATCGCGCTCTCCGGCAGCTTCCTGGTCGACCTGCGGCGGGAACGGGACACCCGGGACCGGGACCGGGACCTCGACCGGTGGCGCACCTGCATCGACTTCGCGCTCGCCCTGGGCACCGCGCACAGCATGCTGCGCAACACCGCCGCCGGTGATCGCGCCGCGACCACCCGGGCGATGAGCGAGTCCGGGGCGTACCAGGAACGGGAACGGCTGTTGATGTCCGGCACGCCGGAGCTGGTGGTGGCGGGCGAGGACGCGTTCCACCGGCTCGTCGACATGCAGCGGCTGATCCGCACCGGTGCGGATCTGCGCACCGCCGAGGGGCACGAGGCGTACCACCGGTTCGCCGAGAAGCTGTGGACGTTCCGGATGGCGGTGCGCCGGCACTTCGGGCACCGGGCGATCGATCCGGGGACGCTGGACCGCAAGGACTGGTCCGAGCGCAACGAGTGCGTGTACTGCGGCGCCGCCGCCTAGCGGGTGCTTGCCACCGCGCGCCAGCACCCTGCTGCGGAGAGCCCCGGCCCCGACCGGCAGATCAGAGATAGGCGAACCGTACGGGTTCCTTGAGGACCGCGGCGGCTGCCTCGACGTCCGCGAGCCGCACAGCAAGCGTTGCGGCAGCCAGGCGCGGCGGTAGGGCGGCGCTGAACTTGAGCCCGGCGAGCGCCTTCTCAGTCACGTCAGGCAGGCAGATCCGCTGGTCGACGTCTGCCGTCGCGACGCGCCACATCTCCCGATCCAGATCGGAGCGGAGTCGGATGCTGGCGTCGTCGTACCGCTGCGTCGGGTCAGCGAGATCGCTCAGGGTGGCGATCAGGGTCGCGTTGGCCCGGAAACCGGCCCAGGTCCACCAGCGGACCTCGCCCTCTCTGTCCCGAACCACCACGGAGCCCCCCGGGTGCACCGTGGCGGTTGCGTCATCGCGAAGTGCCGCCAGCCTCGTCGTGGCGCGAGCGGTGAGCGCGACCTTCGGGTCGGCGCCGACGAGCACATCCCGCATGGCCCGGGTCATCCGGTACGACAGGCCCTGCGGTGAGGCTCCGCTCATCCACAACGCCTTGCCACCACCGTCCGCCGGCTCGACGAAGCAGCGGCGCCGCTTCCAGTCGATGTGGGTGACCCGCCAACTGCGTCCGCCGAGCAGGAGCAGGCGGGGTCCCTGCACCTTCGCGGTCAGCAGGGCCGGATCTGTCCGGCCGATCTCGGCACGCCCCGAGAGCACGGTGAACTCCGGTGGTGCGGTGAAGACCGCGAGCATGTCCATGAAGTGGCGCCGTCCGAACCGCAGTTCGGCTTCCGGGCCGATGAACAGCATGCCGGAGTCCGAGTCGAGGAATCCGTGCTCAACCAAGTGGCGCACGATGACCTCGGCACTCCTGTCGAACGGTGGAAGTCCGTTCCACTCCTCCGGCCACAGTTGGTCACCCACCCGGTGCCGCTGAAGCGACAGGGCGAGCACCTGCTGGGCCACGATGTGCCGCGGCTCAGGCGGCGGCACGACGGCCTCGATCCAGCCCTCCTGCCACAGGTTGAGCAACCCGGCCGCGTGCAGCAGTCCGTCACCGTCGAGAGCGAGGAACAGGCAGTTACGGACACTGCCCGGTCGCCGACCGGTCCGACCAATGCGCTGCAGGAAGGCGGCGACACTGCGTGGGGCGCCGATCTGGATGACTCGGTCCAGGTCGCCGACGTCGATGCCCAGTTCCAACGTGCTGGTCGCCACGATGACGCAGTCGCGTTCCTGCGCGAACGCCTCCTCGGCGCGCCGTCTCTCCTCGACGGAGAGCGACGCGTGGGAGAGGAACGTCTTCACCTGCATCTCGCGCAGCTTCTGACCGAGTTCCTCCACCAACGCCCGCGATTCGCAGAACACCAGGCGCTTCTCGCCCCGATGCAGCGTCGCAATCACCTTGGCGGCGTTGTGCACCGAACCGACGTAGTCCAGTTCCACCTCGCCGGGCGGTGCGGACGCGGTGGCGACAGCGACCGGTGACACCACGCGGGCTGGCCGACGAGCTCGGCCGGAGCCCTGCAGCCAGCTCAACAGCTCGTCCGGGTTGCCGACGGTCGCGGATAGCCCGACCCGCTGGACGGGCCGACCCGCCACCCGGCTGAGCCGTTCCAGTACGGCCAGCAGGTGCCAGCCGCGGTCGTCGCCGGCGAACGCGTGCACCTCGTCCACCACGACCGTACGGAGGTGGCGGAAGAACTCACCCTCGTCCACGGCGGCGCTGACCAGCATCGACTCCAACGACTCGGGTGTGGTCAACAGCACGTCGGGACGCTCGCGCAGGATCGTCCGACGGCGCCCCATCGTGGTGTCCCCGTGCCACAGCGCGGCTCGGCGGCCCAGCCAACCGGTGTACGTCTCCAACCTCGGCAGGAGGTTGTTGAGCAGCGCCTTGAGCGGGCAGATGTAGAGCACAGTCGTGCCCGACCAGTTCTCCTGCGCCATCCGTGACAGCAGCGGGAACACCGCTGCCTCGGTCTTGCCCCCGGCCGTCGGCGCGAGCAGCAGGGCGTCGTCCCCGTCGAGCAGTGGCTGGACAGCGGCCTCCTGCAGTGGGCGCAGTCCAGGCCACTGCAGCGAGTTCACCACGTGGTGCAGCACGACCGGGTGGAGCAGGTCCGCGCCGGCCATCAGCGGTCCGCGGAGAGATCGAGCGATATCTCGTCGGCCCTGGTCGCGTTGCGCTCGACGTCGGTCATCTCCGCGTCCGACATGGTCAGGGCGTAATGCTCACGCGGATTGAAGTCGCCGAACTGGTCGACCCGGTCGAGCACCTCCCCGACCAGCTTCTTGAGGAACAGGCGCGGGGCCACCCCCACCTTGCCGCCCAGCCCACCGGCCACGGCCTGCGCCAACTGGCCGAGGTACGCGTCGTCGACCAGCGCACGCACCCGGTCCGGCGCGGTGGCGCCGTCTGCGTAGAGGTCCCGCACCCGGCCGCCGAGTTCGACCAAAGAGTCGACGGTGAAGCCGGCGAGCCGGATCTGCACCGCCCGAGGGTTGTCGAACCGGGCGTCGGTGGTGAAGTCGACCGCAAGTCGCTGGGCCAACGGGGCGAGCCGCTGCACGCCCTGCGGCCCGTCGTAGAACGCCGGCGTGCCGGTGATGACGAGGTAGAGCCCGGGAAAGCGCCCGGAGTGCACCTCGTCGATGAGCTGGCGCAGCGCGTTGAGCGCCTTGTCCCGCGCGTCCGAGCGGACCCGTTGCAGCGTCTCCACCTCGTCGAGGACCAGCAGCAGCCCCGGATGGCCGCTGTCGCGCAGCACCGCGAGCAGGCCCTGCAGGAAGCTCAGCGCCGCGAAGTGGTCGAGGTCGCCCCGTACCCCGGCGACCCGGCGGGCGGACGCGGCGACGTGCGGCTGTCCGCCCAGCCAGGCCAGCACCGCGTCGGCGGTCGCCTGGTCACCGGCGAGCGCGGCGGTCCGATATCCGCGGAGCGCGGCGGCGAAGGCTGGGGCGGTGCGGTTGACCGCGGCGAGCCGCTGGTCGAGCAGGACTCCGACCGCCCGGTCGAGGGCGTCCGCGTCCTCGGCCGCCACGTCCCCCGCCGCGAGGACGTCCTCCTCCAACGCGTAGAACCAGCCGTCCACCACGGGTCGCAGGGCGCTTGGCGGGAAGGTCGAGGTGGTGAGCCGCTCAGTCAACCTCCGGTACACCGTCTCGAGCTTGTGCAGCGGGGTCTCGTTCTCGGAGACCTGCACCTCGGCGGTGGCGAAGTTGGCGCGCTTCGCCCGCTCGGCGATCCAGCGGGTGAAGAAGGTCTTGCCGGAGCCGTACTCACCCCGGACGGCCTTGAACACCGAACCGCCTGCGGTGACGGTGTCGAGGTCCTCCCCCACCGCGACTGTGAACCGGTCGAGCCCGACGGCGAAGAGGTCTAGGCCCGCCGACGGGACGGCACCCCGGCGCAACGCGTCGATGACCTCTCGCCGCCGCGCCGGGCTGACGGCGGTCACGGCGCACCCCCCGGCGGGCCGAACTGCGTCCGCAGCAACGCGATGTCCAGCTTGACCGTGCGCCCCTCGTCGATCTGCGACAGCACCGGATAGTTGTCGACGTTGAAGATCCGCTGCAGGGTGTTGACGAATCCACCCACCCGTCCGGGCAGCTCACCGGCCCGCTGGCCGACCACGGCCAACGGCAGCACGCCCTTGGCGTCGACGAGCGCACGCAACGCCGCCTCGATCTTCTTGCGGTCCACCTTGCGCGGGGTCAGGCCGTGCTGCGCCTCGAACAGCTCGGTGGCTAGCACCGCGGCCACCAGATCGCCGTCTCCAACCGGCGGTGCCGCGGCGGGGGCGCTGGGTGCCTCCGGTACGTCGAACAGCGCGTCTCCGGTGACGGCAGGCGCCTTGCGGCGCGGCCGGGGTGCGGGCCCCGGAGCCGTAGGGGCAGCCGGAACCGGAGCGGGCGCGGACGCCTCCCACCAGTCCGGTCGGCTGCTCTCGACGGGAGCCCAGCCGGCCGGGGGCTGCGTCGCGTTCGGCATCAGGTACGCCAGCAGCGGGATGGTGACCTCGGCGAGTGAGGCGCCGCCGTGGTAGCCGGCCTTGCTGGGGCGGTAGCGCAGCATCGGGTCCCACAGCGCGATGATCCGTTTGCCGTCGGCCACCACCCGGGGGCCGGTCAGCTCCACCTCCCCGGGGGCGGTCGGGCCGGGTCCGGTGCGGTGCCGGGCGGAGGCGGCGTCGGTGGCCTTGACGTGCTGCCCACCCCGCTCCAGCACGTGCCCGTGGTCGCTGGTGATGACGACGGCGCGTCCGGAGGAGCGGGCCTGGTCGAGCAGGCTGCGCAGGAAGCCGAGGTCGTCGAGCTGCCAGCCGGGTTCGTCGCCTTCGCGGCCGTGGGTCAGCGACTCGTCCACCGTGTTGATCACGACGGCCACCACGGGCGCCGTGCCGGCCACCTCGTCGGCCAGTTCGCCCGCGTACGCCCAGCCGGCCCCACCCTTGGCCGGCCCCTTGTGGAAGATCCGGGAACCCTTGCCCCACCGACCGTCGGCGAAGAGCTTCTTCTCGTGGGCCTGGTTGCCTTCGCGGAGAGCGCCGCCGAAGAGCGAGGTCCGGGACACCGCGGTCAGGGTGGGCAGGGCGGCCACGACCCCCCGTCGGCGGCCCGAGGCGGCACCGGCGAGCGGGTCGTACTCGACCCAGTGCTGGGACAGCTCGTCGGCGAGCTGCACGGCGACGGCGGCGCTCATCCCGTCGAGCACGACGAGCAGCACCGGCCGGTCGGCCTTGACCAGCGGGTCGATGACTCGGGGCAGCAGGTTCTCCACGGTGAGCAGGCCACCGTCGTTGCCGGGGCCGGCGGTCGCCCACGCCGCGAGACGCCCGGCGAACGCCTGATCCAGGTCCCGCCGCCGCTGCTGCGCCCGGTCGTGGATCTCCCGGAACGCGGCCTGCAGTTCCGGGTTGGCGTCGTCGCCGGCCCAGACCTGGTTGAGCGCCACGTCGACCCAGCCCCACTGGCCGATCTGCTGGTCCACCCCGTCGGCCACACTCGCCGGCGGCTCCTGCTCGGTGCCGAGCCACCGCACGAGCCGCTGGCCCATCCGGATCCGGTTGACCCGGGTGGCTTCCACGTCAGCCAGCCGGTGCCCGGCCAGCGCGTCGACCGCGCCGTCAAGCGCGCGGTCGGCCGGGTCACGGAGCGCGGCCCGCAGCGCCTGCGCGGCGGCGGTGACACGTCGGGCGAAGCCGGTGCGGAGGATCGGGCTGTGGCTAGCGCTGGCCGTCGCGTTGAACTGGATGAGGAGTTCCTCGGCCCGGTCCAGCACCGCGTTTCCCTGCAGCCGCGTCTGCCGCTCGCGAGCGGTCAGCATCGCGCCCACCAGCTGCACCGCCGCTGCGGCGAAGCCCTGCACGGTGGCATCGTCGTTGAGGTTGCCGAAGTACTGGTCGATCCGCCCCTGCGCCCGCACCGCCTCCGCACTGTCCGTGGTCCACAGCGCGTCGCACACGAGACCGAGTGGTAGGGCGTCCGCGCCGTGGCCGGCGTCGATGAGGGCGAAGAGCGCCCGGGCCGGCCGGCCGAGCTGCTCGACCAGCCACCCGGCCAGGCCGTCCCGCTCCTCCTGCCCGAGCAGCGCGTACGCGTCGACGGCCGACGGCTCGGCGCTCCAGCGCAGCAGGGCCGCCACGTCGAGGTCGTCCGGGCTCCCGCCGCGGCGGTCCAGTCCCAGGCGTACGGCGGCAAGGTGCCGCAACGCCACGTCGCGCGTCAGCACCGCGGTGGTCAGCTTCGGCCATCCCGCCGGCGGCATGGCGTCGAGCAGGGCCGGGCCGGCCCAGCGTTCCCGCTCCAGCGCGCTGTCGGGCAGTTGGGCGCCGAAGGCGTCCACGACCAGGTCCCAGGGCTCGATGGTGTGGACCTTCTGCCGGAAGATCCGGCTGCGTACCCCGTGCCCGAGATCGGACTCCGGGATGTCGGTGAGCAGCACCAGCACCTCGTCGCCGCGGTCGGCGACGAGGTGCTCCCAGATGGCCAGCGGGGACACGCACGGCACGACCCGGACCTGGCGTCCGTCGGGCAACAGGAACGCCGGGTCGTGCGGCCAGGCGGGCTCGGCGCGCACGACCATCACCGGGTACGCCTCACCGTTGCGGTGCCGACCGAGCTGCTGCGCCGCCTTCTGGGCCAGGGCTACCGGGTTGATCCGCAGCGCCTGGGCTGGTGCGGGTGCCTGAGTCACGGCACGATTCTCCAGGTCACCTCGATGGTCGCGTCGCCCTGGTCAGCGGCGAAGGCGCGCAGCTGCTCCACAGCTCGGTCGAGGTCGCCGGCCGGCACCGAGATCCGCCCGCTCGGCTGGTCGACGACGACCTCAGGAACCCGGGGAGTGTCCTGGTCGATCGGGCGGCGCGGATGGACGATGTCGGCCGGGTCGTCGTCGCGGCCGGGCACGTACACGACGTCCGGCTTTCGGGTGGCGCGGCGGATCAGGGCGGTGGAGTCGGTCTGGGCGCGGCGCAGGGCCGGGGCGAGCGGGGCGGTCAGCTCGTCGGCCTGAGCCACCCGGCGCAGCTCGCCGAGGATTGCCGCCGCCTCGACCGCATACGGCTCGGGCAGCCCGGCGACGATCTCGAAGGTGTCCCAGGGCGCGGCGGCGAGCGCAGCCGAAACCTGGGCGGCGCTCATGATGCTCTTACCGGTCCGGTCGGCCGGGCCGGCGAGTTCAGCACGGGCGAGCCGTTCGACGGTCTCCACTGCCGACCGCCCGTTGGCCAACGCCTCCAGCAGGTCGGCGGCGGCGCGGGCGGTGGCCAGCCGTCCGTTGCCGGACTCCTTGTCGATTGCCAGCCAGGTCGCGTGCTGGTCCAAGCGGGCGACCAGCCCGTGGGCGGCCTCCCGGTGGCGGGCCGCCTGGGTCGTGAGGTCGCGGCCGAAGAGTGCCACCAGCCGGCCTCGGCGCAGGTCAAGCGGTTGGACGCCGAAGATGGCAGCGGAGCGGGTCCGCGCCGACTGCCAGTCCTCCTCGCTGGGCAGCCGCTCCTCGCGGAGCGTGTAATCCGCGGTGATCTTTCCCAGCTCCGGAGCCGGGATCACCTCGCTGCCGTGAAAGTAGAAGGCGCGGTCGGTCTGCTCGGCGAAGGTCGCCACGACGAGCTGCGCGACGATCGGGTCGAGGCCCCGGGGTTTCGGGTCGTCGATCCAGCGCAGCAGGTCGGCCACCCGCAGTTCACCGCTGATGCCCTCGCTGGCCGCCCGGTGCTGGAAGTGCTGGGCCCACTCCCCCTCGATGACGAACGCCGCCTCGTGCATGGTGCCCAGACCGAGGGGGTTGGCGATGCGGCGCACGGTCTGCCGGTGCGGACGGTCGACCTCGACGCGCCCCTCGGGCGACTCGACGGCCCGGCGGACGTGGTCGAGCACCACCTTGACGTCGGCAAGCCGGATCGGATCGCCCTTGCGGTCAGGGTCGAAGTCCGGGTGGGCCGGATACTGCTGGCCGAGCATCTGGTCGCCGATGCTGCGCAGGGCGTCGTTGAAGGTGGCGCCCATGGGCAGCTTGGGCTCCAGCGCCCGGGTCAGCGACTGGAGGTGGTCGTCGAAGCCGAGCACGACGTCGGTGGCCTGCTTGGCGGCCAGCCCGTACGCCTGGCGGAGCACCGCCTGCATCTTCGACAGCAGGGCGCTGCGCTGGTTGGTCAGCGCGGCGTGCGCGCGGCGCCGGTCGTCGGGGTTGAGGTGCTCGGCGTGGCTGTCGAAGCGCTGGCCTTCGAGCAGCTTGTCGATGATGACCAGCTTGCCCAGCTCGGTGAGGCGTTCCACGGTGAGGGCCGCCGGGATCCAGCACACGGTGCGGGAGGTGGTCCGGCTGATGAGGTCCTGCACCCGCTGCCGGTCGTCGGCCGGTCCGTGACTGCCGTCGTCGAACGGATAGTCGATGATCATCCGCCAGCCGGCCGGGTCGTTCGGGTGGAACGCCTCGTCGCGGATGTCGTTCGCGTCGCGCACGTTGCCGTAGACCAGCTCGATGACGCGGCGGCTGCCCCGCCAGTTCAGCCCCGCCTCGGCGAAGAACGAGTCGCTCCACTGCACGCCGAGCTGCTGCCAGAGCAACCGCTGGACGATGTGCTTGCGGGCGCCCTCGTTGTCGTAGTGCTTGGCGGTGGCGAGCACGCTGTCGACGTCCACGCCGACCAGCTCCAGCGACACCACCGGGTCGTCGCCCTCGCCGATGCGGACCTCAATGAACTGGCCGGCCCAGTCGGCGAGCTTGCGGTTGACCTGCGCGACTTCACCGCCGGGGATCGGGCTGGTGATGCTGCCGTGGTTGAGGGCGGAGAGACGACGGGCGGTGAGGTTCCGCAGCGCCGGGACGCTGGGTGCCAGGGCGGCCAGCAGCAGCGTCTTGACCAGGCGGTCGTCACCCGTGAAGGCGCGGATACGCCCAGTCGCCTCGGCGGGCAGCGCGTCCCCGCGGCGGGCGGCGTCGAGGTCGTCCTCGGTGAGGCCGTACTGGCCGAGGAGGTAGGGGCGCAGCTTCAGGTCGTAGAGCTTCTGGGCCATCTCGAACTCGGCCTTGAGCTTCTCGGTGAACGGCTGGTCGCCGCCGCCGCTGATCACGTCGTAGAGGTCGCCGAGCGGCACGAGCTGGCCGAGGCGCAGGGTCTCCCGCCGGTCCACCAGGAGCTGGCGCATCAGCTTCAGCGCGGTCCGGGAGCGCTGCAGCGCGCTGGAGACGTGCACGAGGGTGGAGAGGAACGCCGGGCTGAACGGGTACGTCGACCGGAAGGCGTCGATGTCGGCGCCGCTGCCGGAGTCGGTGCCGAGCAGGGTGTCGAACACCTCCCGCCGTACCTTGGTGGTGGCGTCGAAGGCCTTGCGGATCGCCTCGGCGGCCGTGGTGTCGAGGGGTTTGAGCAGGCGGCGGCGGGCGATCTCCGGGAGGTTGCGGTCCTCCAGCTTGATCACGTCGAACCGGCCGCTGGCCAGGTTGAGGGTGTCCTGGTAGCTCAGCTCGTTGGCGCCGGTGACCTCCTCGCCGACGAGTTCGCGCAGGTCACGCTGCCGGGCGATGAAGCTGATCACCGGGATGGGCCGGCGGGTGTCGCCGCCCTCGACGAAGTTGGTGATCTTCTGGATCTCGCGGGAGACGAACTGCTGGTCGCCGATCGAGTTGGCCAGCCAGAGGATCAGCTCGTCGAGGAAGAGGATCAGACCGTGGTAGCCGAGTTCCTTGGCGTGCCGGCTGATTTCGGTAAGCCCCCGGTCAAGCGAGACGAAGGCCTCGGCGTCCTCCCGGGCGTTGCTGAAGAAGCCCTTGTTCCAGCTGGTCAGCAGGTCGTTGACGAGCTTGCGGCGCAGCTCGTCGGAGTACGCGCCGGCGAACGCCTGGTCGAGGCGCTCGGGCGTCCAGGTCTCGGTCTCGCCCCACTCGTCCTCGGCGTCCCCGCCGGGGAGGCCGTCGATGAACTGCTTGTCGCCGATCTTCTCCCGCAGCGAGGCGGCCTGCTCCAGCAGCGCGTCGGTGCGGTGCACCGCCGGGATCGGCGCCTCGGGGTGCAGCGCGCGGACCCGGTCAACGTAGCCGCCGAGGACGCGCTGCTCCAGCGAGCGGGCGTCGAGCAGGTGGTACGGGATGAGCAGGAACTTTCGCCCGTCCAGCCAGACGCTGTGCTTGGCGACCAGCGGGGCCAGCTCGTCGCGGCCCCGGGCGGCTGCCTCGCCGCGCAGCAGCGCGTGCAGCACCGCCATGAAGTGCGACTTACCGGAACCGAAGGAGCCGTGCAGGTACGCGGCCTTGGAGGCGTGGCCCTCGACCGCGGAGCGGATCAGCCCGAGCGCCTCGTCGAAATTGCCGAGCAGCCCATCCGTGACAACGTAGTCGCGGAGGGTGGCATCGGCGTCGGCGACACTGTCGGAGAGCCTGAGCACGAAGTCGCTCACGCTCGTGCGCTCCGGGATGTCGATGAACTCCCGGAGCAGCGGCGCAGGGCTGGGCGAAGACATGCTGCATACCGTACCGATCACCGAACATGCCGTCATGACCCGAGCAGGTCGACGTGCGGCGAGGCCAAGACCTTTCCGATTCACGGCATTTGTCAGATTGTCTGGGTGTCACGCTTCGGAGGCGGCACGACGGCCGCGAAGGCGACGGCCTGCTTGTTAGCGTGGGTGAACACCTTCATCGACGCGTCAACGACGACGGGTTTCCCCTGTTGAGCGCGGTATCGCGCCCCCGGCTGCCAGGGGGACGACATGACGGACACCTCCAGCACCAGGCCGCCTGCTCGATGGCCCCAACGGGGGCTGCGTGGGCTGAAGCTGACCTGGAAGGCGACCGTCCGGACGGGACAGTGGGTGAAGACGCGCTGGGAGCAGCTCGTCGCGGCGCTGGAGGACGCCGAGCCCGCCGCGGCACCGACCGTCCCACCAGCCCGACCCGGCCAGCTCGTTGAACGACGAACCGCGTCGGGGCCGCTCACGGTGCCGGCTCGGGACTACGTCTTCCATTTCGTCGTCCGCGCCACCTTCACCTGGTCGTCGAATCGGCTGGGCGCGGACCGGCTCAGCTGGTACGCCCAGGCCTCGACACCGCAGGCGAGCCACCGGGTCAGACGCGCCGCGGCGAAGCTCTCCCGCACCCTCCCAGCGACGCAGGCCGGGAAGCTCGAGGTGGCGCTGCAGGACGAACTGGCCAGGCAGGGCCGGTGGGCCTTCGGGCGAGCAGACGCCGTGGTCACCTGCGAACCCGAGATCTCGGTGGAGCTCGACGAGCAGGTGCGGGAACTCCAGCGACCGTACGGTGAACAGATCATCAAGGTGGAGCGCGAGTACGACGTACACCGGCGGCGGGCCGAGTCTGCCGAGCGGATCTGCCGGCAGTGGATCACGGTCATGGAGCTGTTCGTCGACAGCCCGGCGGCCGAAACCTTCGGGCAGGACGTCAAGGACGACCTGATCAGCGCCGTCCAGCAGGTCAAGCGGGACGCCGAAGCCGCCGCGGAGTGGAGCAGGAGACTGCGGACGGCGGGCCCCGTCAACGCCGACGTGTTCCATCCGCACACCTGGTTCGACCACCCCGCCTCTCCGGCACGGGACGAGGGGCGGGCGAACGGCCAGCCCGAGCCGGCGGTCGACACGCCGAAGACGGACGGCGATCAGGCGGCAGCCGCAGATTCCGGCAGCAACCCGACCCGGTGATGGGACGCATCCCGCAGTCCCGGTCGTGGGTGACGCGGGATACGAAGCGCAGCCGAACCTCGGACGCCGACGGATCCGGTGGCCACCCACCCGTTGAGCATCCGCGCACCGGCCATGACCGGCGGCTGCCGCAGCAACCACTGCGCGGTACGGAGTCCGGGCAGCGCAGCAGGCTTCGGCACACAGCCTGCGCTGATGCCCACCCGGGGCGCGTCACGGCTGACCGGGTGGGCCGCCCCGGGAGTCAGCCGGTGAAGTTCCATGCCTGGTTCTGGCCGCCGACGCACTCCCACTGCTGCACGAAGGCGCCGGGCGGCGGGGCCGTCAGGGCGGGGTTGGCCGCGTCGAGGCACTTGTCGCTGTGCCCGGCCCGCAGCTCCCACTTGTCATCCGCACGGCGCTGAAGGTGCCAGGTCTGGTTCGGGCGCCAGCCGCAGTTCTCCAGCACCAGACCGGCCCCGTTCTCCGTCCCGCCGCCGCGCACGCTCAGGCACTGCCCGCTGGCGGCGTCCATGATCTCGAAGGCGTTCTGGTAGGCGACCCGTTCGCCCCGACGCAGGAAACGGACTCGCTGGGTCGACCGGTTCATATCCGGTCGTACCTTCATGTCCGCCACGTCGACGACCAGTTCATTCCGGCCGGAAAAGGCGCTGTGGAGTCGGTCGAGTTCGCCGAATTGAACAAATGGCACGGACGTGGTTTCGCCCCGTTTCGAAACGGTGGCCGCCCAACGGTTGGATGCACTCTCGTTGAACCTCTTGTGTGCTTCGCGGACCCGGGGTGCGACGCAGAGGTGGTCCTCGGGCGTCGCCTCGCGCCACACGAACCCCTGCTGGCATGTGTCGGGCCCATAGGTCTGGTCGGCCGGGTTGCGGAACTGATTGGGATTTCTGTTATCCAGCTTCACGAAATGCCGGGTCTTTGGGTCCACGCAGACGTGGTCGTCCGGCCTGGCCTCCCGCCACACGTTTCCGGACGTGCATGTGGAGGGTCCGAAAGGCCCGAACGCGGCGGCCGCGCCATAAAACGCCGCACCCCCGGACGCCACTCCGGCGGACGCAGGCGTGCCGGACGCTGTCATGCCGATCGTCAGAAGACCGGCAACAAACAACAGTGATCTCGCACCGGTAATCACGAGAATCAAGCTAACACGATGCGCGGAGCCACCGATGAGGAATCCAATTTCACCAGTCACGTTGATCGTAAGGTTGTCGACCGACGCCGGCTAGCACGGCAGCCGCGAACGCCTCGTCGGCGAACAACTCACCCAACTCATCCCGGATCACCACCGGCAGCAGCGCCCGCCGACCTACATCGCACGTACCGCAGGGGCGATCTCATCAGCCGGTTGTTTCCGGACGCTCACTCAGGCCTTCGCCTTACGACCCCGGGTGGCCTTCGGCGGGCGCCACAACGTCAACGCCTCGTCGGTGAGGTGCAGCCGGTTGGTGGTCTCGGCGAGGAAGCCGGCGTAGATGTCCGCCGGCGAGGCACCCCGCTCCGGGTCGAACTCGCCGTGCCACTGGCGTACCCAGGGCAGGATCTCCCGCAACCCCGCGACCAGCGGCGACAGCCGGTCGGCGGCCCAGCCGTCCTCCTGCTCGCGCGCCACGATCAGCGTCGCGAGGGCCTGGGCCTGCTCGCGGTGGTCCCAGCCGGCCCAGCCGACCAGCAGCGACGGGTCACCGTCGCGGCTGGCACCCGGGTACGAGACGAACCGCTCCTTGGGCACGTCGAGCTTGCCCCGGTGCTTCCAGTAGCTGCCCTTGAGGAAGTCCGCCGAGGTGTACTTCGGCGGCACCGGTCGCCTGGTCCGCCGCGGTGTCCCCGGCCCTCGCCTCACGGTGACCGATGTGGCGAGGGCCGCCGAGACCGACCCGCTGTCAGGCTGGCGGTGCCGGTTCGCCGCGGTCCCGATAGGATCTCCGCCGCTGTGCCAGTATTCCCGGCTCGGCCGTGGTCGGCTCCGACAACGGGCGCCGGACCTGCTCCACTGATCCGCCGCGGACGGAGAGACTCCCGCGAGCGGCGCGGTAGAAGTTGTCTCGCCCCTGGTCGGCGCGGCGAATCAAGTCAGGAAGGTCGGTCGGCGGATTCGGCAGCGCTCGTGCTGCCCGTTCAATGTCCCGGACGGCGTCCCGCCATGCGGAGCCAGCGCGAACGGTGACCTGGTCGCCGAGCAGGAGAACGGCCTCCCAGGCCAGGGTATGACGGACATCCGCCTCAGCGAGCCGGGCCAACCCGTCGTCCCGGTCCAGGGACGGCCGGCGCGACTCGGGACGGTGGTTGCCGAGCATTTGAGTCGCCACGGTGTGGATTTCCTTGACCGCCCGGGTGAAATCGACGTATGCATCGAGGCGGCGCTCGTCCCACCGCACGGTCTGGCTGCGCCGCCAGCGGGCACGCTCGTTCACGGTCGTGGCGAACATGGTGCCGGCCACGCCGACCAGGACACCGAGCAGCGCCGGCCCCTGGGTCACCAGACCATCCACAACGCTCATCACCACCTCCACACCTCCGCGTGATCACACCACGCTCGTCATTGATCCTGCTCGGCTGCTCTCCATCATGGATATCTTCGGCGCTCCGGTCCAAGCGAGGCGCTTACCCCGCCGCCCGCATAGAAACGGGGGAACGAAGACCATCCTTTCGGATAGATGCTTCAGACGCTGATGGCCGAATCCTTCGGCGACCGCATCGATGCGCCCATGAAAGTGGCGTACGACTTGCCCTCGATGGGCGTGTTGTGTGGATAAGAGACGGTCATCGCGTCGATCCTTCAAGAGGGACTGCTCCCATCAGCCACCTCTGCGCGAACCACCGCACTGGTGCGCTGACCTACGCGCCCCAAGGACCGGGGTGGAGGGATTCCGCAACGAGGGAGGGGTGGCGTGACCGAGGCTTCAGGCGGGGAGCCGACGTCGGAGAGGCCCGATCGGCGGCGGGTCGACCGCGGGCCGGATCTGGGCGCTCAGGTCTCGGATGGGTTCAAGTCCCTCTGGAAGTACCTGGCTGCCGCGGCGAGGAGACTGAATGCCCCTGCGGCGGAACCCCTCTCGCCACCGCCCGACGAACTCGTCGAGCGACAGGATGTGTCGGGACCGATCCTGGTCGCTGCCCAAGGGTACGTGTTCGGCTTCACCGTCCTCGCCACCCTCACCTGGTCGTCCAGGGGCGTGGGACCGGAGGCCCTGCGCTGGTACGCGCACCACTTCATGTCAGACGCGATCCAACGCGTGCGGGAGGTCGCCGCCGAGCAGGCCCGCAAGTTGCCCGCACACCGGGCCGGCGAACTGGAGGTGGCACTGCAGCGGGCGCTGGACGAGCAGGACCCGGCCCTGTGGAGGTACAAGCGCGGGACGGTGCACGTCAAGTGCCGCCCGCAGGTGTCGGTACGGCTCGAGGGACGGGTCAGGCAGCTCCTCCAGCCGCACTGGGAACGCCTGATCGAACTGGAATGCCAGAACGACCTCTACACGAGGCGGGCGCAGTATGCCGAGCGGCTCAACCAGCGGTGGGTGGCAATCATGGACGAGTTCGTCGACCATCCCGCTTCCGACGAGGCGGCGCAGGCGATCAAGGAGGAGTTGGACCGCGCCCGCCAACACATGATGGCGGAACAGAAGGCCGCCGCGCAGTGGAGTGAGGACCTGCTACGCGAGCGGCGACGCCACGAAGGCATCTTCGAGCCCTTCACCGCGATCGAGATCATCCAGCAGAGATCGCAGGGCCAGGACCACGAGACATCCGGGCAGTCGGGCGAGGCGTAGCCGCCAGCCGGTCAGACTGGCGCTTGAGCCCTGACAGTCACCCGCGCAGAGCGCCGGTGTCGGGATGCTGTTCCGGCGTCAATCAGACCCGAGGGTGCGCATCCTCGATCCGCTCGGCCTTGACGTAGGCAAGGAGATCCGCCTGGTCCGCAGCGGGCAGAGCCTGGAAAGCGGCGTAGGCGACCCTCCGCGAGTGCGCGGTCTCCGCGGCGAGGAGTCCGATGATCGCCGCCCACGAGAGCGAGACCAGGTGGAACACGCGGTCGTCGCGCAGCGCCGGAAGCCGGCTCAGGTCGCCCAGCCGCGTTGCCGCGTCGTCATCGGTGGCGGCGCGGTCGACCAGCTCGAAAACGGCCTTGCCTCGGTACGGCCCGCCCCGCTGGACCAGCTCTGCCAGATCCTCGTTGGACATCTGCCGCACCGGCGGCGCCGGTCTGTGTGGTGGGTGCGGCGCCGTCATGGTTCCTCTCCAAAGATCTTCGAATACTCTTCGCGGATCAACTGGTTCAGGCGGTCCACCGACTCCTGGTCGCCGAGGGACTCCGCGTGTCTGATCTCCTGTTGGTAGGCACGGACCTCGTTTTCGTAACGGACGACAGGATCTTCGAACCAGCCTCTCATCCCGGCCCAGCCCACCGCCTGATCATCCCGCAGGTGTTGCATCTCGTGCAGCAGGGCTCCGTACGAGGCGTCGGGGTCGAGGATCAGGTGGCCTGGATTCCCCGGTGACGGACTCGGTCCGTACGCCAGCGCGCCTTCGCGGAAGGTGACCTCGACCCCGAGTTCCCGGGCCTGCCGGATGGCGGCCTCCCATTGTTCCGGGTGGGTCTGTTGGGCCGGGCCCCACTTGCGGAGCGGGTCGGCCTCGGAGTGGAGCAGATGCGTTCCCCGGTGGGGGGCGGGTGCCGTGGTGCCGCCCGGGGTCGCGAGGCGGCGGAGCAGGGCCTTGAGATCATCGATGTGCTCCCCGAGCCGGCGGAGGATGGGTGCCAGTCGACGCAGGCTGTTGATCAGGCCGTGCAGCAGTCGGGTGATCCGGGCGGCCCACTTGCCGGCGAGGGCGGTGACCTGGGTGATGACCCACGGGGTGGCCAGGCCGAGGGTGACGCCGGCTTCGGCGAGCCACTCCCACAGACGGACGGCGAGCACCGAGACGAACTCGGCGATGAGGTCACGGACGAGGGTACGAACCATGGCGACGAGCAGGCCGGCACCGGTGGTGATCTCGGCCATCATGCCGGTGGCCTTCGCGAGGGCCTCCAGCGCGGACCGGTGCTCCGCGCTGTGGCGTCGGTAGGCGTCCGAGGCGCTGCCCGTCCAGTCAGCGATCTGGGTCCTGACCGCATCGTCGAGGGTCGTGCCGACGTCCGTCAGTTTGTTACTGAGGTTGCGCCAGGTCTGGCTGTAGGCGGCGATCTGGTCGGGGTCGCCGGCCAGTTCGTCGAGGGCGTCGGACAAGGGCTTCACATGTTCGATCAGCCAGCCCACACCCCAGGCGACGAGCTGACCCAGCGGGTCGGTGACGAAGGCAAGGGCGTCCATGGAGACGGCCAACCCACCGATCCCGGTGTCGATCCAGCCACCGCCGGCGTAGCTCGCCGCCAGGCTGTCGATGTCCTCAGCGATGAACACCCCGCTGAACGCGGTGGTGCTGTCCTGGCGGGTGGCGATGAGCGGGTTCGCCGCCTGGCTCACTGTTCGGCTCCGCGGTTGAAACGCGTCGCCACCGCCTGGTCACCGCTCTCGTATTCGCGGGCGGTGAATCGTAGGTCGTCGGCGGCACGTTGCAGGGCGTCGGTAGCGCCGTTCAAGGTGTCGATGGTGGCCTGCTGGATCGGGTCGATCAGGCTGGGGATCAGTTGGCACAGCCGGCCGTACGCGTCGCGTCCCAGCTGCACGGACGCTGCGGCGCGCCGGCACTGCTCGACCTCGTCGGCGACGCCGTCGACCGTGCCGGAATGCGCAAGCAGCGTCTGGCTGTCGACTTCGAAGCCCTGGTGACCAGCCACGTTTCACCGACGGTGGGGATTGCGTCGATCATCGTCGCCGTCGTCGGGCGGCGCGGGGAACCGGGTGGCGTAGCTACCCACGACTGCCCGCCCGGTCTCGGAGTCAGCGCCGACCGTCTGGGCGGCAACGTCGGCCACCGCCTCGGCGAGGCGGGCCTGCGCCCGGCGCATGGTACCCATGATCTCCGCGGCGATCCGCTTTCCTGACCACCCGCACACCCGATCGTCGAGCCGCAGCTCCGTGACGGTGCCACTGCCGGCCACGGTGACCTCCACGGCGCCGTGGCCGCCGGTCGCCGAGACTGTCAGGTCAGCGATGCGCTGCGACATGGCCTGCGCCTGGGCCGCCCGCTCCGACACGGATGCCGACCAGGATCGCACCCACTCTTCGGCCGCATCCGCTCCCGCGCCGAAGGGCGCATCCATCACCGTCGCTTCCCCATGCCGTCACCTTAGCGACCGGGGCGGCTCGATCGCAGTCCCGCGAAGCGGCGACCGGCCGGCGCGCGAACCGGCCGGCCTGAAGAATGCTGCATACCGCACCGATCGGGTCGCAATTCGCGACGACCCCCGGATCCTCGTCAGGCACGACTTTGGTGTAGGCCCGCTTGTCACCGCGCCACCGCGCCGAACTCCGCACCTAACCCTCGGAGTGACCGCGTCCTTCCAGCGCCCACCTGGCATGTCCCTCCGCGGCTTCGTACGCGGCGTCCTTGCCGATCTCCTTGATGGCATACAACCGTGCCGTCTGCGCCAGCGCTCTCGCCGCCAATTGAAGCCGATTACCGGACGCTTGCCGCACCTGCAGCCAGTCTGGGTCCGCCGCAAACTGCTGCGCCAGCATCAGCATCTTCGGCTGGAAGCCACTATCGCGCTCAAGCGTGTAGCCCGGAGGCATCTCCTCACTGCCCGCTCGCCACTTGTCGATGAGATCAACGACCTCCTGCGAGCTGGTCAGTTCACGTGGCTTTGGGGGCCGGCCGGAACAAGGCTGGGCGCAGACGTCGCGGCTGAACCTTTCCCGAAGGGCGGCGGGATGTTCCCAAACCTGCGAATCCCTCCGCACGGCGATCACGCCGCACTCGCCGCACACCGTCGCGTCCGTTGCATGGTCACTTGCCCAAGTCACCGTGAGAGCGTAGCCATCGTTCATGATCGCCGGCGGCCCTTGGTCGCTGCCGCGCCCAGAGTGCCGCAAGTCGTCCTAACCCTGGGCGAACCAAGTAACAACCCATGTGATCTACGTGGCGACGCGGCGACGCGGCTCAGGGCGCCTGTCCCAAGGGTGCCTCCCAAGTCGTGCCGAGCAGCTTCGCAAGACGCTGTCCGAGCAGGTGGTAGCGGCGCTCACACCAGCCCAGATACTCGTCAATCGATCCCGGCAAGTCGGGAAGTGCGTTCAGCTCCAGGTAGTTCTTGTAGCCAGCGGGAGTGAACGTCTCTTGGGCCCACTCTCGGGGGACACGGTCCTTCTTCGCAATGTTCTCCGGGCCTTCGAGGAGCTGAAGGTTAGCGAGGCTGTCGCGGTACCAGATGGCCTCGCTGAGTTCGTCTTCTGTGTACTTCCTGTGCTTCTTCAACTTCGCGTTGGTAAGCAGCGACCGCGGGAAGACGTGATCAATGTGGTGGACATTGCGAGTGTTGACGTGCGGGAAGAGCAGGGCAAGGATCGGGAAGATGCCCGCGGTCCCGTACGCCCAGGACTCCATTAGATCCTCAACCTCCCCAGGCGTGAAGGTCAGTGTCTTACCGCGGGCGGTCATCCTCTCCTCAAGCTGCACCACCGGGAAGTGGTTGGCACCGTGCTTGTCGATGACCTCACGCAACTCTCGGAGCAGCGTGTCGAGGCCGGAACCCCACACGCCATGCTTCAGCAAGCTCCGAATGACCCAGGAGCGGACAGCAGCCCGGTCGTCCCGTTCTGCCGGTCGGTCACGGTAATGCTCGTCGAGCCCCCGTCGGTGGATGTAGTAGGCAATAGGGATGAGAACACTGTTGGCGGTGAGGTTCGCGGCCGAAAGTCCGAAGTCCCCCAGAAGGCCAGCGGCCACGGTCAACGCGTCGCTTACCTCGTCCCACCGCTCTTCCAGGCGCAGCATGTTGCCACGGTTGAAGTTGCGGACTTTGAAGCCGACATCGGTCACGCCGGTAAGCATGAGTCCACTCTTGAGGACCACGTCCTTGCTGAACCAGAAGCGCTGGTCTGTGCCGTTGAGCGTGTCGACGAGAGACTGGATCTCCTTGCGGGCATCCCGCTTGTTCCACTGGGCGGTCGCAATGCTGAGCAGCAGGTCGCTTTGCGAAAGCACCGTGCCCGCCGAGTTGACCCGGATGAAGATGTCCAGCACCTTGTCAATGTCCTGGTCGGATTCCTCATAGAAATGCAACATGGGCTTACTGTGGATTGCGCTGAAGAGGGTACCGACCAGCTTCGAGGCGTAGCCGTTGTTGCCCAGACCGTGCGAGGCGAGCATGCCCATCAACTCGCCGAGGTCGGTCGCGTCAAAGAGTTGGTAGACCGGGAACCAGTAAGCGGAGCCGTCAGCCGGTTGGGCGACGGGCTCGGCCATCATCCGGAAGTCGTGCTTCACACCCCTCTCGTTCTCGGCAGCCTCTCGGAGCACGTTCAGGTGCAGCCGTCGAGCCGGGTACGACTTGGCCTGGTTTTTCTTTCCATAGCGGACCCTGCTGGCGTAGTAGCCGCGCAGCGCCAGGTTGAGCGAGGTCAGCCGCTGCTGGCCATCGAGCACCGCGACGACGGCCTGTCCCTTGGGGACGTCCAACTCCTTGCTGTAGCGGTTGTCCTTCTCGTGGTACTCCCGCATGAACTCGTAGAACTTGAACTGTGCCGAGGTCTCGGACCGGACATGCCACGAAAGGAAGGATCCGATCGGATAGCCCCGCAGGATGCTGTCGAAGAGCCGGGTGATCTGGTCGTCGTTCCACACGAAGGCACGCTGGATCGCCGGCAGCACCAGTTCCCGTCGCTGGATCTTCTTGACTGCGTCGACGATGGTGATCGCTGTCTGAAAACCCACGGGTGGTCCTCCATGTCACGGAAGGCTGAGGCAGGACCAAGCCTTGTATGACAACGCCCCCAGGTCAACCCGGGATCAGCCCACTACGATCCCCGTCGTGGGCTTCCCCGTCCATACCCACATCTCCAGGGCGTGCCGGTCGACCAGCGTGATGTTGAGCCGCCGGGCCAACTGGATGCCGTCGCCCGCGGTGAAGAAACTGTTCGTCACGAGCATGCAGATCTCGCCACCGTGGATGTCCCGGCAGGTGCCGGCGAACCGCTGGATCGCGGCACTGCCCACCCGGTTGCTGATGCTCTGCCGCTTGCACTGCACCACCACGCGGCGACCGTCGGGGGCGACCGCCATGACGTCCGCGCCACGATCACCGGAACCGCCGCACACCTTCACCTGCCGAAACCCGGACGCGACCAGGATCCGCGCGAACCACTGCTCGAACTCGGGCCCGCTCATCGCATCGGTCACCGCGATCAGCCTGTCCCGCTGGGCCTGGTCAGCCCGCTCGCGGGCACGCTGCTTCGACACGGCAAAGCCCACCGCGACCGCCCCCGCGACGACGAGGCTCGCCAGGAAGATCGACCAGTACGGATGCCGCTCCACGAAATCTACGACCATCCCGAGCACCACGAGGACGGCGACGGCACATAGCACCAGACCCCAGCCGTTAGCAGACCTACCGCCCCCGGACACGCGGCGGACCGTCGATCGCCGCCGAACCCTGCCGGGGCGCCGCCTACGGTAGTGCGCCCGAACCCGGGCTCCATTCTTCCTGGTGTGTGACCTGACGTACGGCACGAGGCACCTCCCGAGTCGAGGGAGCCTCAGTCTCGGCACCGGGTCCGACAATCGGCGTGCACGAGCGTCGATATTGTCAGGTACCCGCCACTTCAGTGCCGCTACGCTCGTCGGCGCCAGCCGGCGACGGGTGCAACGGCGCCGGCTCGGGGTCGGCGAACACCCAGGCCGCCAAGTCGTCGGGAGCGGTGCTCTGCCACAGCCGCGACTTGCGGGACGCCAGCATCTCGGCGACCTCGGCCACATCGTCGGAGTTCCACCAGCTCGCGCCGGTCCGCTCCTCCGTCAGGTCGGACACTCCAACCCTCCGTACTGATCGATCTGCCATTGTCAGCGCTTGCGGTAGTGGGACTTCACGTACGTGACGCCCTTGGGGAGGCCTCGGCCCACGATCCGCGCGTCTCGGACTTCTTCGAGGTATTCCTCTTCCGATTCCGGCGATGCCTCTGCGCCGGGCGGCAGACGACGAAGGTGCCCGGCCACCTGGTGTCCCCGCCGGTGCGGATGCCACTCGCCGGGTGTCTCCCTTGGCGCCGTCACCTTTTCCACCCGGGGCACGTATCGCAGCAGGGGAACTCGCCTGTCTTCCGGACGGGGCGGGTGCCAGGGACGATCGTCAGGGTCGACGCTGCCCTCGACCCGCTGCAGCGCCCGGTCGGCGACGAGCCGTTGAACAGCCTGGTGGATGCCCTTTGCCCGCTGGGGTGGCAGTCCCAGCCGCAGGCAGTTCTGCACCAGGGCGTCCTCGGCGAGGATCGCGGCGCCGTCCTCGGTGAGGTAACCGAGTTTCCGCAGCGTGTGCAGGACCCAGCTCATGTCGGTGAGGTCCGGCACGCGACCGCGGGCGTCCGCCCCGGGCCCGTTCTGCCGGGTCACCACGCGCGGATCGTACTGGTGGGCGAACTGGACACCGTCGATGCGCTCCGGCCTCGGCAACAGCGTAGTCCGGACGGTGGCGACGTCCGGGTCGGATTTCACGGTGACGGTGACCAGGGTTCCCGGACTCAGTTCCGCCGGCCACTGGATGCCGGCGATCTCCCACCGGCCGTCGCGGCGCCGCAGTGCCACCCGCTGCACCCGCGCGAAGGACGACCCGCTGCGTGCTTCGTGGTCGAGGTGCAGGCGGAGCTGTCGTCCAGGCAATTCGTCGCTCAACCCGTCGGGCAACGGGCACCACTTAGCGTCGAGGTGCGCCCGGTGCAGGGCGACCATCCAAGACATCTTTGCCCGCTTCCGCCCGTTGACGTCCAGCCAGCGGGCGGGGCCGTCCTCGTCGTCGGGACCGGTGAGCCGGTCCTCGACCACGGCTGCCTGCGACGGAAGGACGAGGGCGGGTACTGGTTTCTGCTCCCCGGTGGCGTATCCCGGCTGCCCGGCGCGCTGCGCCAGGTCTTCCGCCCGCACCGAACCGCCGTGGCGCCCCGAGCACGGTTCTACCGAGACGGTGACAGACCGTCGGCCCGCGACAAGTTCATGGAGCCGGCGCCGCGTGCCAGCCGACAGGGTGGTGTCGAGCGGAGTGACCGCTCGACCAGCGCTGAGGCTGAGCTGGATGACGTTGGCCGCCCTCGCGTGCCGGGTGACGAGATGTACGTTGGACCCAGTGCCGAGGTCGAGAGCTACCCGGCACAGCGCCTGCACCACCTCGTCCAACTTGTTGACGGCCCGGCCGTTTCCCTGGCCGGTCCGGCCGCTCCGGTCGACCCAGCCGTAACCGAACCAGCCGTCGCCCCGTGAGAACGTCTCGGCGACCACGACCAGCTTCTTCGGGGGCTGCTTGAGGACAGTCGGACAGACAAGGTTGTCGTCGGGTAAATGCTTGACCGGTGGCTTCGGCGGGGGCAACTCTTTCTCGACGGTGGCCGGCTGAGGGTCGCGAACGCGGGGGGCCGGCTCCGGCTCCGTCAGCGCGCGCGTCCTCCGCTGCCGTACCACCTCCGCCACCGTCGGCGCACAGGACGGGCACGGGTTGGGTGCATCCGCATCGGCGCAGCCCGCGCGATGTTCCCGGCACGCCTCCAGCGCGACGCGGGTGAGCCGGGGGTGGGTTTCGGCCAGCGACATCAACGCCTCGGCGAGGCAGTCGGTGCGGAGCTGCCGCACAGAGTCACCGCACACCAGGCGCGCGATCCGGAGGTGGAAGCTACCGACGACAAGTCTGGCTTCCAGGCACAGGGCGCTTCCCCGGGCGTACGCCTCCCCCGCCTGCCGCAGCCGGGTCGCCAGGTCAGTCTTGACGCGCGCTTCCGCCCGCCGGAGGTCGGTCTCTGCCGAGTCACGTGCCTCGCCCAGAGCGGACATGATCTCGTCGGCGCAGGTCATCCACTGCTCCGCCACCGCCAAATGGGCCAGGCCCGCATGTGCCTGCCGTCCATTGACGTCGTCCAGGGCAGTGCGAACGAACTTGGCAGCGTTCATCTGCCGAACCCGCTCCACGGGGGCGGTCAACGGCTCCTGAACGGTTGTCTCGTGAGCGTCGAGCCAACCCCACAGGTCTTCGGTCGGTCGTTCGAGGGCGTGCGGGGGGAGGCCGCGCCGCCTCAGCACCCGGGCCAGCGCCTCGTTGAACGGGTCCGCAGCGACCGTCCGCATGACCGTGATCTCCAGCCCTTCCGGTGCGGCGGGCGGCCGTTCCAGCGCCGTCAGTTCCGCCTGGTAGGAGTACCTGAAGGCCAGGGCCGCTGTGTGACAGGCGTTGCTGAGCTGGTCGCGCGTTCGGTGCAACCGCCCTGCGGTCTCGCTGTCGCCAGCCAGCCGGGCGAGACGCGCCTCCGTGTCGACGAGATGCTCGGCGTAGCGCGCGGCGGCGATCGCTGCCGGTTGACCGGCCCTGCGCCGCAGCAGATCCTCCTCGGCCGGTGACAGCTCCGTACCCTCGGCTTTCGTCCGGTGCAGCGAGGCGAGCCACATCATGTCCCGAGGCAGCGGACTGGCGACCGGCGGCGGTTCGGAGTAGGTCGGCGGGGCCGGCGCGGGCTTGTTCTTGGCGGTTGGCGGCTTCTTCGCGGTGGACGGCTTCTTCTTGGTGGTCGACGGAGCCTTCGTCTTCGCAGATTGCGCCGTGCCGGCCGCCGCTCGGCGCACCGCGTCCGGCTGGCCGTAGCACCGGCTGCACAGCAGCCGGGACCAGTTGCCGGCCACCGTCACGACTGAATCGGACATGCTGGTCTGCTGGCACAGGATGCAGCGCAGTGTCATCGGTCGGTCGAGGGTGAACCGCTGCAGTGCTCCCTGCGGAGGAAACGCCCGCACGATCCGGTGTGCGGAGGATTTCCGTGACGCCATCCTGCCTCCCCGTAGCACCAACCTGTCCGGTCACGAGCTGCGCCACCCTGGCAGTCACCCCGCCTGCGGCGCGGCTCCCAGTGTTCAGGATCTGGCCGGTCGGTCAGTCGACCGGCACGTCGTCTTCAGTGCTTACTGGCGGGCCTTACGGCCGCGGGTGGCCTTCGGCGGGCGCCACGACGTCAACGCCTCGTCGGTGAGGTGGAGGCGGTTGGTGGTCTCGGCGAGGAAGCCGGCGTAGATGTCCGCTGGCGAGGCGCCCCACTCCGGGTCGAACTCGCCGTGCCACTGGCGTACCCAGGGAAGGATCTCCCGCAACCCCGCGACCAGCGGCAACAGCCGGTCGGCGGCCCAGCCGTCCTCCTGCTCACGGGCGACGATCAGGGTGGCCAGGGCCTGGGCCTGCTCGCGGTGGTCCCAGCCGGCCCAGCCGACCAGCAGCGACGGGTCACCGTCGCGGCTGGCGCCCGGGTACGACACGAACCGGTCCCACATCGCGCTTACCGCAATCGAGGGTGCGGGCGGAGCCTGCAGTCCCATCGGAGAGCCCGCGTGGCTGACGGTCGGCGCCCACTCACTCTTCCTTGTCGTCCCCGCGCTGGCGGAGCGCTCGCTCGGCGATCCGGCTGGAGAGCTTGCCCGTCGCCCATCTGGCCCGGCCGAGGGTCTCGTTGCCGAGACGCTTCGCGACACCAACGCCGTCTGCTCCTGTCTCGAGCGCCTTGTCCCTCGCCTCGATGGCCGCGTCCGTCCATCGTCTCGCCTCCGATGACTGTCGATCGCCCTCGATCCCCAGCCGCCCGTGGAACTCGACGATGGCGATCGAGACACTGTTGCTCGACTTCACCACAGCCGGGGAGTCCATCGGATTCAGCAGCACCTTGGCGTTGGCTCTGCCCGCAGCCGCGTCCATCCGGGCCACCAGGCGCTCGGTGCACCGGGAGATGAGTTCCAGCCGGTTCTGCCGGGCAGCCCTCAGCCCGAGGCGATGCCCGTCCAACTCCCCCGGCGACGCGTCCAGCACCCGGTCGAGTTCAAGCACAGCGATCGCGTCCTGCAGCTGGAAGCAGCGAGCCAAGACGACGAGCCACTCCTGTCCCTTGGACTCTGCTTCCTTGGCCGCCTTGGCGAGATCACCGATCGTGGTCTTGCGCTCCAGCTTCTCCGCGAGTGCGTCGAGTTGACGCAACGCGTACGCCTGGGTTTCTGCGATCGTCGCCGGCGCGCCCTGCACCTTCGACCACGTGACCTCGTCGACCCGGCCCCTCGCCTCTCGGATGGTCATGGCCTCCTCGATAACGAAGCCGACACCGATCATGCGGGCCAGCACCGCATCCTTCTGGGCGCGCAGCACATCGTCGACCTTCTCGTCGATGGTGGCGAGATAGTCGGTGATCTCCTTCATGCTCTGTTGCATGGCAAGCTGCGCCATGATCCCCGCGGCGCCGGCCAGCACCGCCGGGTTGCCCGCGATCGCCGCCGGCCCCTTCGAGATCTGGAGCCATGACTGGATCGAGCCCGGCTGCCCCACCATCGCATGGCTGACGCCGGGAGTCTTGCTCTGCATCAGCCCATACTTCTGGACAAGCTCTGCGGACTCCTTGGTCAGCTGCACCCAGCGGCCGGAGTTGGCGGCAATCTCGGAACCGATCTGTGCGGCGGTAGACCCGGCTTTGAGGACGGAGCCGAGCCGTGGCATTCCGAGGTCCTTCGACGGCAGTCCCTCGGAGACGAGGAAGCGTTCGACAGCCGCCGGATCCCCGATGACTGCCAGCCCGTCGCCGTCACTGATCAGCTGAATCTCGTTACCCATTGTCGGCTCCTGACGTGCGGGCGGGGTGAGCAGCGACGCCCTCTGCTCTGTTCACTGCTTCGCTCTACGGCCACGGGTGGCCTTCGGCGGGCGCCACGAGGTGAGCGCCTCGTCGGTGAGGTGGAGGCGGTTGGTGGTCTCGGCGAGGAAGCCGGCGTAGATGTCCGCCGGCGAGGCACCCCACTCCGGGTCGAACTCGCCGTGCCACTGGCGTACCCAGGGCAGGATCTCGCGCAACCCCGCGACCAGCGGCAGCAGCCGGTCGGCGGCCCAGCCGTCCTCCTGCTCGCGGGCGACGATCAGGGTGGCCAGGGCCTGGGCCTGCTCGCGGTGGTCCCAGCCGGCCCAGCCGACCAGCAGCGACGGGTCACCGTCGCGGCTGGCACCCGGGTACGAGACGAAGCGCTCCTTGGGTACGTCGAGCTTGCCCCGGTGCTTCCAGAAGCTGCCCTTGAGGAAGTCCGCCGAGGTGTACTTCGGCGGCACCGGGATCTGCTTGCGGAACTCCCGCTTCGCCGCCTCGTCGGGCAGCGCGTCCTCCTGCCGCTGCAGGTCCCACACCTGCTCCCAGTCGGCCCGCTTGCTCAGGCCGGAGTCCTTGTAGCGCAGCGCGGCCAGGTGCGGCACGTGCTCGTCGGCGACCAGGTCGGCGATCACCTTGCCGAGATCCTGACCGGGCGCGTAGAGGTTGGCGACGGTGAGCACGTCGTCGTCGCGGCGCAGCTCGTCGGCGAGCTGGGCGGTGGTCAGCGGACGCGGCTGCTCCAGCCCGTCGACGTGCTGGTACCACAGCTCTCGCACCTCGCACCGGTCCAGCAGCCAGCCGCGCAGCGCCTTCGCCTGCATGACGTCCCAGCCCTCGCTGGCCCACCGCCGCTTGCACTCCGGCCGCTCGATCAGCCCGATGTTGCGGTTGCCCTCGATGACCGCGATCCGCCGCTCCACCACCGCCCGGTACTCGTCCGACCAGTGCGCCGGCAGCTCCGTGATGGGCGTCGACCCGTGCCGGGCGAACCACTGCGTCTCCGCCTCACCGGTGGCCATCTTGCGGGCGAGCACGATCTCGAACGCCCGCTCCCCCAGCTTCAACTCCGGCACCGAGCCGGCGGGAGCCGTCAACTCCTCGTCGAGCAGCCCGTAGAGGGAGTAGACCTGCCAGTCCAACTCCTCCTGCAACGCGATCATCCGTGCCCGAATCGAGTGCCACTCCCGCTTCGCGGCGTCGAGCCGCTCGCGGGTGGGCACGCCAGAAGCCACGACCGCCGCCGGGCTCACCGTGGCGAGCCGCTGCGCCAGCCCTTCCATATCCCGACTCAAGCCAAGGGGGTACGCCTCAGACAGCGGAAACCTCTCGATATTACTCCCGTTGAACTGGTGCCGACCTTCCCATGCTTCGTCCTGCACACCCCGACCGATCCCGCTGCCGCCCTTTGGCTGACAAACCTGCTTCAGCCAGAAACATCCGGTTGAGCTATTGAGAACACCAAGCAAGCCCAAGTGCTCGTCTTCGCTCGCACTCTGCGGAAGTTTGATAATTGGAGCAGTGCGGTTGAAGATCTTTCCACTACGGTCAAGCATGAAGTGATTCTGTGTAGCAATTTCTCCGAAAGCAATCGTCCATGGATGAGCATCTGCATCCTTAGGGAACTGGTGCCATTCCCACCACATGCGCCCGTCGCTCTGATAAGTGCCACCGCCGAAGGTGCCACGTCGCCAGAGTTCCGTCCTTAACGGCCAATAGTGGCAAACAAACGTCTCTTTGAGCGCGGCAGCGTCTAACAGATCTCTTGATTCTGAATATGGCATCACCATAAGATCAAAGCCGTCAGTCCCCCAGTCACGCACTTGTTCGCCGCGGTGCGCCTGCCTTGCCAGCAGCGCAGATCCATTCCGCCCCAACGGCCCCGATACTGGCAGGGTGAAGGCCTCGTCGGCGTGAGTATCACCGAATAGCCCGACGCGCTTGGCCTTGATCCCTATATTGGCTGCAGCGGAGCCCTCCAAGGCTCCAACAAGCTCTGCGGCACCGCCCCCGCTCAAGCTCCAAGGGTGTCGCCTCAACCGAGACCGCTCGATGTTGCTGACACTCAACCAATCACTTTCAGAGCCCGGCACGTCGATCTGAGAGACGACAGCTGTCCAAACAAGGCCTTGGCTCGGATCCCGTGGTGGCGTTGGCTCCCCACGGATTCCCATTACTGCGCGAACGGTTGCCTCCGGCCGTGGCTTGCGGTGACGTCCGGCCAAAATAACTGTAGGAGTGCCATGGCCCGGAATGTATGCGCCTGAAGTGTCAATGACATGCGTCAAGTCCACCTCGTGACCAAAGAACTGCTCGATCAGCCTCTTGCCGAACTCGCGCTTCGCGAACGAGTTCGCGGTAATCTGACCGACATAACCGGCTCCCCTGCCATTGCCGTCGGCCTGCGTGGCCAACTGAAAGAAGCGTTGGGCAAATGGCACTGAGAGGGCGTAGATACCTGCGCACGCACTATACATTTGGCGATAAAGATCGTTGAGAGACTTGTCTTTGACACTGATGTAGGGCGGATTGCCAACCACTACGTGGTAGCGACCATCTGCAAGTATGCCCGGGTGATCCTGCACGTCCTCGGTGCTGTACTGAAGGCGGGCGATCTCGTCGAACTCATCACCGAAGAGGAGGAGTTGGCGGCTCTTGATGAGGGAGTCACCCACCCCTAAGTGAAGCGGGAACACATGACCCGCCGAGTCGCTGAGGGTTTTGATATCGCAGGCGCAAAGGGCAGCGACCAAGAGGCGAAAGCGTGCGATGGCCACCGCGAACGGGTTGATGTCAACGCCGTGCACGGCGTCGAGGGCGAGGCGCACGCGCTCGTGCGGATCGCGGTTCGGGGCGTGCTGCTCCCACTCCTTCAGCAGGCGGCGGAAGGCACCGAGGACGAAGTGGCCCGAGCCGCAGGTCGGGTCGATCATCTTCACCACGTCGTGGCCGAACTCGTCGATCGCCGGGGTGAGCGTCAAGTCGAGGATGAACTCCTCGACGAACTCTGGCGTCTGGAGCAGGGCGTAGGTCTTGCGGGCCGCCTCGGACAGGTCCTGGTAGAGGTCGCCGAGGAAGCGGGTGTCCCACTCCGGGTTGGCGAAGTCGTGCACCAGACCACCGGCCTCACCGCGCCGGCGCCAGAAGCCGATCAGCTCCTTGGCCGCGTCATGGGACAGCGGGATCTGGTAGAGCGGGTTGTGCCGCTTGTCGAAGAGCGACTTGCCGGCCTGGGTGGTGGCGATGGCGTCGAAGCCCTGCTCCAGCCAGCCGCGCAGGGTTTCCTCGGGCCGGTCGCGGAAGAACTGGGCCTCAGCCTCCTCGGCCAGCACCAGCCGGTCCCCCGGCCCGGCCAGGTAGGGGTCGGGCAGTAGGCCGTTGTCCTCGCAGAAGCGTACGAAGACGGTGCCGAGCACCCAGGCGACGGCGACTTGGGTGACGCGCTCGTCCCGCCAGGCCGCCCAGGTGGCGGCGGTACGCCCGACCTTGAAGGCGTGGTCATACTCGCCACGCAGGCGGAGGCGCACCTCCTCGACCGACTCGGCCTGCTCCCGCAGGTCCTTTTCCAGGTTCTTGACCTGCTTCTGCAGGTCGGACAAGAGCAGCTTCCGGTCGATCACGCGACGACTCTAGTCGTCCCGTGGACGGGACGGGGGTACCCGTAAGGCCCAATCTGGCCGACGGGTCGCTACCTACGGCTCCCGCATCCAGAGCTTTGGATCGTTGACGAAGATGCCCTTGCCCTGGTGCCGCCAGATCACGCGCAGCGCTTCCAGCCGGACGTAGACCTGCTTGACCGTCGACGGACTGACCTTGTGCGTTGCGGCGAGCTGGGCGATCGAGGGCAGCTTGTCCCCCGGCTTGAGCTTCTTCGCCCTGATGTCGGCGACGATCTCGTCGGCAATACGGATGTAGTCGGCGGTAATCGGCATGACTCCCCCTGCGTGGCACGCCAATTCGATCACGCAAGGACACCCGTCAACAACTCTACGTTTGACTAAGACGACTTGGACAGCTAAGTTGGCTTCTGCCTCTCCCCTTGCGTGGCAACAAGGCACAGAGGTGATCCCCCTGGTCGGGGCGGGTGCACATGCCCGTCCCGACCCACCGGACTGCTCCGCGGTCGTACCGCTGATCTGAGCTGCGGCGGCGGAGCGGGCGGGCCGCCCGCGGCCGGCGTGCGGACGGCCCGCCCTTCCAGACCCACCGCAAGGACCTTCCCCGCTCCCGCCTGCCCAGGAAAGGAACGACGTGGCCCAGGTGTATCGAGGTGGCCAGCTCTACGGGACCGGTCGCCCGGCCCGGTTGACCCCACAGGAGGTGCGGACCCGCACCTTCGACCCGCGCCGCCGTGGCGCCGACCCCGATCAGGTACGCGAGTTCCAGGCCCAGGTCGCCGACGAGCTGACCGACCTCCACCAGGAGGTACGGATGCTCAGCCAGGAGAACGACCGGCTCAAGCGGGCGCTTCGCGACTGGCAGGCCATGCACGCCCGCGAGTGCCGGCCACCGAACTCCGGCCCCTGGTGACCGCGCGCCCCACCCCCGGCGACCTGCTGCTCGTTCACGGCCGCGCCTCGGTGCAGTTCGCCGGCGACCGCGCGCTGACCTTCCGCGTCGTCTCGGTGTCCGACCAACCGACGTACCACGGGTGGATCTGGCTGACCGGCTACGTGCTCAACCGGCGCGGCGAGGCGACCGCCAAACGCGAGATCTACGTCCAACTCGCCGGCCTCCGCCCCGCCCCCGCCCCGACGCCAGGGCTCACCGCAGCGTCCGTCCCCAGCCAGGGAGGAGTCTCTCCTGGGGGAGGGAGAAAACTCTCCCGCTTACGCGAAGGGTGCCCATCTGCCACTGTGGTCACAACCTGAAGACTGGATCGAGGTGGCTCCGATGGACGGTGACCCGGCGAACCACGGCTCGGTGCTTCGTGACTGGGACTCGCGCAGCAGCGTGCGTTCCAAACCGCGTCGCATCCTTGACGAGATACAGGGCGGCAAGGTGCCTTACCCCATCGATCTGACTCCGGTCGCATCCCACCGGCTGGTGCGAGGGCGGCGCCAGAGCCAGGTCAACGAGATCCTTGTCCGCCGCCTCTATCTCTATCTCGACTTCACGACGGTGCTGGAGCAGGAAATCGTCAACCCGGTTCTGGTCGCATTGTCCAAAGGTGAGGCCGGAGCGGATCTGCCGAACGTCATGCGGTTGGACGCCTACCGGATCTATGTCGACGAGGCGTATCACGCCCTGTCGTCTGTAGATTTGAATCTCCAAATCGAAGCGGCCTCGGGTGTTCGCTACCTTCGACAGTCGCGGCACCGGTTTCAGGTCGGCCTGGTCAACCTGTTGCAGCAGCGCAAGAGCATCGATCCACGACTGATCATGCTGGCTGCTGCCACTGTGTCGGAAACCCTGATCTCCGGCACGCTGTCCAAGATTCCGAGCGATCCGACGGTCATCTCCATCATTCGGGAGTCCATCGCAGACCACGCCGACGACGAGCGGCACCACCACGCATTCTTCGCCAAGGTTCACGAATATGTCTGGCCGCGGCTGAGCGAGTCGGAGCGCCGTACCCTGGCGCCAATGTACGGCGACTTCGTGATCGATTTCCTGATGCCCGACGTGCCGGCTCAGATCGGAAGCCTCGTCGCCTCCGGTTTCACTGATAGCCTGGCACGCCGGATCGCCTACGAGTCACTCGGGGATGGCGACCTCACTGTTGACGCGCGTCGCGCGTCTCGTGCCACGATGGCGCTGCTACGCCGCACCGGCGTTCTGGATTATCCGGAAGCCGTCGATCATTATGCGGACCTCGGGCTGATCGACCCGCCGATACTTGCGGCGTGACGTTACCGTTCACAATTCTGATCTGGAGAAGAGAGTTGACAAACGAAACCTACGCGACGGCCTGGAACGACGAGTACGGGAAGCAGGGAATCCCGTCCAGCCATCGAGATGAGCCATCCGGAGTGGTTCAATGGGCGCTCGCCAACGTTGGCTTCGTCACCAAGGCCAACGAGCAAGCACTGGATCTCGGGTGCGGGACCGGTCGTAATGCTCTGGCACTTGCACGCTCCGGCTACTCGGTGACTGGAATCGACTTTTCCCCCGCCGCCTTGAGCATCGCCCGCAGCCGACCCGGAGCCGATCAGGTCAAGTTCGTCGAGGGCAGTGTGACCGATCCGCTTCCGGTGGCGGACAACACCTGCGGTCTGCTGACCGACATCTTCGTGTACTTCCATCAGCTCGGCGACGAGCAGCGCCGGAAGTACCGCGAAGAGATGCGGCGGGTCCTGCGTCCCGACGGCGTCCTGATCGTGTCGCTCGCCACTGATCAGGATGGCTACTATGCGCAGTGCCCCCGGCTTGACGGCGACGAACAAGGCAGTTCGGTGGCGCTCACCTACGACCCACACGCCCGGGTCGGTAACATTCTGCTGTCCACCGCGCAGTTCCTCGCCGAATTCTCGGACTTCTTCGAGCTGTCTATGACATGGCACAAGCGCAAGATGGGGATCATGCATGGCCGGGAGTATCTCCGGCACACCGTGGCCGCCCTCTGGGTTCCGAAATCGTAGGCGTCCGCACTTGTCGGGCAAGAGGCGAGTGATCCTCGACTGCGATCCGGGCCATGACGACGCCCTCGCGATGATGTTGGCTCACGGCTGCGCGGAAATCGAACTCGCGGCCGTGACCACGGTGGCCGGCAACCGAGGGATCGAAAGGACGTCCAGAAACGCTCAAGTTGTCGCCACCGTGATCGGGATGCGAGACGTGCCCATCGCGGCCGGCTGCGCAGAGCCGATCAGCGGCACACGCATCGATGCCGCCCACATTCATGGCGTCTCCGGCCTGGACGGTCCTCACCTGCCCAGGCCGGATGTGCCGCTCGCTGACCGGCACGCCGTGGACCTCATGATCGATCTCATCATGGGCTCCGAGCCCGGCGAGTTGACCATCGTCGCGACCGGCCCAGCGACCAACCTCGCTGCCGCGCTCACGGAAGAGCCGGCGATAGCGAGTCGGGCGCACGAGGTCGTGCTGATGGGCGGCTCCTACACGACCGGCAACATCACGCCGGTGGCGGAGTTCAACGTCTACGCGGACCCGGCGGCCACGGCCACAGTGCTCGCTGCGGAGTGGGATGTCGTTATGGTGGGACTCGACGTCACCCATCAAGTGCTGGTCACGGCTCAAGTCCTCGAGCGGATCTCAGCGATCGCTACCGAGCCCGCTCGGTTCGCGGTGGCGTTACTGCGCTTCCTGGGCGCCCGATATGCCGAGGTGGAAGGCATGCCGCTCCCCCCGCTACACGACCCGTGCGCTCTCGCCTACGTCATCGATCGCGGCATACTGGAAACTCGCCCGGCCCACGTCGGCATCGAGCGGACCGGACAATACACCAAAGGCGCCACCGTCACCGATTTCAGCCTGAGGCTGCCCGGCGCGCCTCTGGTCCAGGTCGGGGTCGGAATCGATGTCGACCGCTTCTGGTCGATGATGCTCTCCTCGCTAGCCCGAATAGGCCAGCCTGCTACCAGAGATGACCGGAGATGACAGATGAACGATTCCAGTCAGATCGGCACGGACCGCTTGAAGCACTTGGAGTTCATCCAGGCCGTTGTGGGGCGACTGGCGAACAGTTCGTTGCTGGTGCGCGGCTGGTCGTTGACCATTTTGGCGGCGTTCCTCGCGATCCTGGCTACGAGGTTTCAGCCTAGGCTTGCCGCTGCCGCGCTTGTCCCCGTCTTGGCCTTCTGGCTGTTGGACAGCTACTTTCTCGCCAGCGAGCGGAAATTTCGCCGCCTCTACGAGGACGCGTGCCGACCGGATTCGCAGGTTCCGTCGATGTCCATGGACCTGAGCCCGTACGCGTCGCGAGAAACGTTGCTGTCGGCAGCAACCTCGACCTCCGTGTTGCTGTTCTACGCCCCGCTCATCCTGCTACTGGTGGTCCTGCTCGCAGTCACGGTCGTTGTCGGTTAGAGGCCGACCGCGGCCTTGATGCCGGCGTGGATCTTTCTGGCGATAGCGGCCGGCGTGCTTCCGTCATCTACGTGGACTGCGTAAAACTGCCGGATGAACGCGGGAGCGTCGGCCGGAAAGCGCGGGCCGTTGAGGAGCACGGGGATGATGGCCTGGCCGTTGTACACAGCGGTGGACACGGCGTGCCGGTACTCGAACCTTTCCCACGGGCCCAGGCCCTCGGCGCCGATGAACACCACTGTCGACCGGCAATTCTGCAAGGCCGCCTCCAATGCGTCCTGCACCAGCTGGCCAGGTAGCAGGTCGTCCCTGTCGAACCAGCAACGGGCGTTGAGTTTCTTGAGCTCGGTAGCGATCCGCCGGACCATGTTCACATCCGACGAGTGGTACGCCAAGAAGGCGTCCACCCGGGCCGTTGCGGGCCTCTTCGTGCCGGTCGCGGGTGCGGGCGCGGAGGGTTCTTCTTGACTCAGACCCCCCGCCGGCGGCAGCTCGGCCAACTCTGCGGCCAAGGTGCTGCGCAGCAAGCGGGTGAAAGTCCCGCCCTCCCGGGGTATCAGCCCGGCGTCGAGGCAGGCCCGAAACATCTGGGCGACCTCGGAACCCAGCGGGGCGAGCCCCCCCAGTTCGATGATTTTCATCATGCGGAACGCATCGGCGTCCGCGAGCGGAGCGTACCGCGCCGGGTTCTCATAGTGCTTCGCGATGTTGGTGGCGAGGTTGACCATGCCGGGCGCCGGGCGCTGCAGGGAACGATCGTGGCCGAGCCGCAGGTCTCGGTAGTGCGTGGCGTCGAACGCCAGGTCGATGTCCGCGAGTTCCTTGTCCCGGCTGAGGTGATAGACGAATCGGTCGGCGACTTCCCGCCCGTTCTCCGACGCCATCATCAACCCGCAGTAGCCGAGCTTGCGGCTCAACGCGTCGGCGGAGCGGATGTTTCCGCTCACGATCTCGCTGACCATCGCGCGGTCGGCCTCGTCGCCGTACCGCCCGAGCAGGTGCAGCGCGTGTTGCCGGATGAGCGGCACGGCCTCGGCCTCGGCGGCGCCGTTGACGAGACGTCGCAACTCGGCGAGCCCGACCGCACGGCTTATCGAGATCTCCCGGCCTGGCCCGGGAAGGTCGAGCAGGGTGCCGAAGAACAGGTTGACCGGATACTGCAAGTGACGCGGGACATTTTCGCAGTCGATCAGGTTGTTGTTGACGGCGCCGTCGCGCAGGAAACCGCTCCAGATCCGGAGCACGAAGGTGGCGGCGGAGAGGTTGTCGATCCAATCCAGCGCCTGCGAGGTCCCATCGAGGTGCACCGACTTCATGGCCGCGTCCATCGATCGCAGCATGGCGCCGGTCACGACATCCGGCGCGACCTGCGCTAGCTTTGCGAACCGGTCCGCCTCGCGCTTGAGCCGATCGGTGTAGTCTTCGCAGTCCTTCAGGCGAAGAACATAGTCGATCTCGCGCGGCCCGGCCAAGTTGCTGGCGATCTCTCCCAGGTGGCCGCGGGGAATCTGTTCCCGGCCCGATGCCCACCGGGTGACCTCTTCCCGGGAGCGCCCGATCATCCGCGCCAAGGCGGCTTTCGAACAGTCCGCCTCAATCAGGATCCGCTGCAGCCAGACGCTCGGCGTAATCGGCGCCGACGGGACGGGATCCGCTGTCTGCAATTGCTCTGCGATGGTTGCCTCGGCCTCCATGCCATCCCCTCGAACACGATGGAGTCGCATCGGCGCCGCCGCCATATCTGAGCTGACCACTAAGGCCGGCGACGAGTCCACCCGGCTTGGCCGGGCGGAGGGCTGGCGTGCCCGCCATCCCGGTCAATTCCGAGCAGTTTCCTCAGGAGCGGTTTCGTGATCTTTAAAGGCCTTGCCCTTCAGCCATAGTAGAGGCCGGTCGGGTCCTTAGGCAGTTTCAACCGACCTCGACTGTGCTGCGGTGGGCGTTGGCGACCCAGGCGTCCGGCAGGGCGATCCACTCGTTGTCGCCCACCCGCACCACCGCACCGTCCAGTTTGGGAAGCAGGGCCGGATCCTCCATCGGACAGAGCACCCACACATCCCCGGCCCCGCTCCGCGCCGCGTCGGCCAGCTCGTAGAGCCGCTCCATCGCCCGGTACCGCGCCAGTACCGCCGCGTCGTGCAGCAGCACCGGCCCCGCCTCGGCTGACAGCTCGGCGCGCAGCTGCGGCGCGGCCAACTGCCACGCCCGCTCGACGTACTCGCCCAGCTTGATCGCCCCCCGGGAGCCGGGCGGCGCGATGTCCGCCCCGACCACCGTCTCCCACGTCGGCTTGGGGTGCGCGTCGACCAGGGCGTGCAGGTGGTCGAGGAAGCGGGCCGCCACGTTGACCGGCCGGGCGTCGAAGCGCCGGGCCAGCTCCTCCCGCGCCAGGCCGTACCGGGACAGTCGTACCGTCAGTGCCCGGAACCCGCCCGCGGACCTCGCGCCGGTCAGCCGTTCCTCGGCCCGCATCGCCGCCGCCAGCTCCGGCGACTCGGCCGTCCATCGGCTCGGCGCGACGGTCACCGACGGGCGCCGCTGCATGATCGACATGGAGGACGAGGCGTTGCGGGGCGGCAACGGGACGTACCGGTCGCGGTCCCAGCGCAGCTCGAAGCCGGCTTCGGCGAGCAGCCGGTCCAGCTTTGGGTGCGGAGGCAGCGGGTCCAGTTCCGGGAAGCGCGTCCGTACCCGCTGGGTCACCTGCTCCGGCGTCAGCCCGCGGCCCCCCTCGGGCGAGGCCGCCGGAGGCACCACGCCGGCCTGGGCCAACCGCAATGCGCGGACCGGATCGAGGTCGCGCGGGTAGAGCTCCAGCCGCGCGGTCGCGGCGGCGCGCTCCGAGGCCGCCGCGGCGAGCAGCACGCGTCGCCGCTCGTCGATGACGTCGGCCGCGCCGCCGGGCGCGGTGACCGCCGCGAGGGTACGCAGCACCGTCGCCGGACTGGGCAGCACCTCGCTGGCGGCGAGCTTGTCGGCGGCCTTGCCGAGCGCGTCGGCGTAGTCGAGCAGCGCCGGCGCGGCCGGGGTGTCCGGCGCGTCGTCCTCTCCTGCTTCCAGGGCCACCAGCAGCCGGTCACCGCGCGGGTGTGGCTTGCCGTTGATGTCGGCGCGGGCATGCCGGCGCAGCAGCAGGCGCGGCTCCTCGGCGAGCGCGTCGACCTCCACGGCGGCCCGCACCGCGGCGACCGCCACCGCGAGCCGCAGCGCATCCCCGGTACGCACCGAGCCGCGGCTGCTCAGCAGGGCCGCGGCCAGCTCGGCGACGCCCATCACCCGGCCGCCGTCGCGCAGCAGCTCGATGATCTGGGTACGCACGCTGCCGACCACTGGGATGTCGTTCCAGCGCTTGCGCTGCTTGCCGAGGATCTGCGCGATCCGGGCGGGAGTGACACCGAGCGGCTTGGCCACCTGCGGGTGCTGCGGCCACAGCGGCAGGTCCGGCAGGGCTCCGGTGGGGTCGGGCAGGTGCAGCGCCAGCCGGGTGGCCTCGACGTCGTTGGGGTTACGGCTGGCCGGGACGAGCAGCGTGGCGATCGCGTCCAGTCCGACGCGTACCAGATCGGGGTCGCCGTCCCCGGCGGCGGCCTCGGAGGCCACCTCCTCCGTCGCGGCCTTGCGGGCGGCGGGCGTGGTGGGGATGGTCTCCCGCTCCCCCAGCCGGCCGCGCCACTCCTTCACCCGACGCTGCAGCTCCTGCCGGGTCTTGGCGCCCAGGCCGGGCAGGTGGGCGAGCTTGTTGGCGACGGTGAGCAGCTCGCCGACGGTGGTGGCGTCGAGGCGGTGGGCGGCGGAGACCGCGCGCGGGGTGAGCCCGGCCGCCTCCAGGGCCGTGGCCCGGGTCACCTTGCCGGCGGCCTCGTCGCGGGCCGCCTCGGCGGCCTTCTCGTCCGGCTCGTCGGCCTCGATCTCCGGGTGGTCGGTGCCGACCGGGGCGCTCGCGTCGGAGCGGCGGAACACCTGCTGCCAGGCGTCACGCATGTCCTTGAGCGAGGCGAACCGCTGGCGGTGGTCGCGGTGCAGGGCGCGCTGGAGGAAATCCACCAGGCCGTCGCGGATCGCCGGGTCGAAGGCCTCGACGGCCAGCACCGGCGGGCCCTCGGTCAGCTGCGGCTCGGTGCCGCCGTCACCCCAGACGGGCAGCTCGCCGGAGGCCATCTCGTGCAGGGTGACCCCGAGGGCGTACCACTCGGCGTGCTTGTCGTAGCCGGGGCGGGTGGCGGTGCCGAGGAACGGGTCGAGGTAGCGGGGAGTGCCGGCGGTGACCTCCTTGACCGAGACGCCGGCCAGGGAGAAGTCGAAGAGCACCAGCTGCTTGGTGCGGTTGGGGCGTACCCGGATGGCGATGTTGTCGGGCTTGATGTCCCGGTGGTAGACGCCCTCGCCCTCCAGGTAGTCGAGGGCGCCGAACAGGTAGTCGCTGTAGGTCTCCAGCTCGTCGACGGTGAGCCGGCCGTCGTCGCGCAGCTTCCGGGCGAGGGTGCGGTCCCCGGCATGCTCGAGCACGACGACCGTGCGGGTGCCGATTTGCAGCGGCTCCGGCCGGGCCAGCCGGATCACCCGCGAGTCGGTGAGCGGCCCCAGGACCCTCGCCTCGTGGGCCAGGCGGGCGCCCTTCTCGTCGGAGAGCCCGACCTTGAGCACCTCCTCCCGCCGGGTGCGCTCGTTGAAGCCGAGGAACGCCCGGCAGGTCGAGCCGGTACCGAGACTGCGGACGATCTTCCACTCGCCGACCCGGTCGCCGCCGCGCGCCTCGAGGGGGTCGACCTGCTCAGGCTCCGGCTCCTCCGGATGCACCGACTTCGGCGGGGGTGCGGTCAGCTCCTCCTCGACCACCTGGAGCATCTCGACGAACTCGGCCACCGTGGTCAGGCGCTGGGTCGGCACCGGGGCGGTGGCCGCCTGGATCAGCTCGTCGGCGAACTCGATGATCCCGTCGGCGATCGCGGAGGCGCGCAGCCCGTTGTCCCGCGCGAGCCGGGTGAGCAGTTCGGCACGCTTCGCCGCCGGCGGCTGGCCGGTCAGGATCAGGTAGCTCAACGCGCCGAGGCCGAAGACGTCCATCGCGACGGCGTCCGGCTTCGGCGCGGTCAGCTCCGGCGCGAGGTACGCCTCGGCCGAACGCTCGATGTGCGAGGCCGCGTGCGTGGACAGGGTGACCGGATCGCCGCTGCTGCCCCCGCCGCTCCCGTCGACACCACGGGTCGCCGCCTGCCAGTCGCTGATCTGCAGCTGCGGAGTCAGCCACGCCTCGTCCTCGCTGCCACCCCGCCGCTGGCGTCCCGGGCTGACCAGGACGCTGCGTGCCGACAGCGCGCGATGGTGCAACCGCCGGCGGTGCGCGTACGCGACCGTCTCAGCGAGCTGGCGGATCATCGCCAGGCGGCTCAACGCGTCCAGGCGGTCGCCGTACTGGGCCATGTAGTGGTCGAGGCGGATCGAGCGCGGGTCGTACCGGAAGATCAGCGCCGGCCCGGCCTCGTGCGACTCCATGGAGTCGACCTGGACGATGCCGGGGTGGTTGATGCCGTGCAGCACCTGCATCTCGCGCTTGGCGGCGCGTTCGATGCTGGCCCGCTCGGCTTGCACCGCGTTGCGCTCGACCAGGTAGATCCGGACCCGGCGGCGCTCCCGCTCCAGGTCGCGGTGCCGGGCCTGGTGGTCCTGCCAGGTCGGGCCGACGTCGAACGGACGGGGCTCCAGCTCCCACGCGCCGATCTGGTAGTGCCGCCGGCTGCGGGCGATGCCGACCTCTTCCAGCAGGTCCGGCAACGCCGCCGACATCTCCTTGGTGACCCGCTGTTGCTCGTCCTGCGGCGGGCGCTGCAGGAACGAGCCGATGGTCGGCAACTGGCCCGCCTGGTGGCCGGGCGTCGGCTCGGGCCCGTAGACGCCGTGCAGGTGATGATCGGAGAGCCCGATGTGCAGCCCCGGCCTCGACAGGAACACCGCCGCCTGCACGAACGGGATCCGGACCTTCGCCCCCTTCCGGCGTCCGGCGGCGACCTGGAGCAGCGACTTGAGCTTCTTCGCCTTCGCGTCGGCCAGGTGCAGGGGGTTCTCGAAGACCCGGGTCTTGTTCGGCCCGTTCAGGATCCAGTTGGAGCCGCTGGAGATCAACCGGCCGGTCAGGCTCTTGATCTCGATCAGGTAGAGCCCGCCAGGGCCGGCGACCAGCAGGTCAACCTCGTAGGGGTGACCGGTCTGTGCGGTGAAGGTGAAGTTGGACCACGCCCGGTACGGCTCGGTGTCCGGCAGCAGCGCCTGGACGTGCGCCAGCGCCTCCCGCTCGTGCGCGAACTGCGACGGCGTGATCGTGGTCCACCGGCCCTCCTGCATGGCAGAGATCCTAGGGCCAGGTGACCAGGACGGGCCCGCCCGGCAGGCGTCCATCGGTCAGTCTCACCAGATCATCCCCAGTTCCTGGTACGCGCGCGGCAGGTCGTCGACGGCGAGCACCTGCACCGGCGCAGCGCCACCCTTCCCCGTCACGAGCACCAGGGGGTAACCACCCTCAGCGTCGTCCGGTCGATGCAGAGCAGCCTCGAGCTCCGCCAAGGCGCTCGTAAGCGTGGCCGACGCGGCGACGTTCCTCGGCCTCACGGGGCCGACCTCCGGGTGGTCGGCAAGTTCCGACACCGCGACACTGAGGTCGAGCAGCACCATGCCATCCGCTTCGGCCTTGGCCTCCGCCCAACGTCCGACCTGCTCCCTGGTCACCAGGAGCCAGCCACGCTGCTCGTCCTCATACGGCAGCTGGGAGAAGTCGCCCCGATGCATCGTCTGCAGCGCCTCACGAAGCGGCGTGGTGGGGAGGCAGGTGCTGGCCCTGGTGGCGATATCGCCGACCTTCCGGGGATGCCGGAGGGCACCCAGGATCCTCTCCAACCGCTCCACGATCTCCTTCGGCGGCGACGCGACCGGACCCGAGTAGCCCTCGAACGACACGTGGGCGTAGGCGTTGCGGACGCTGCGGCAGCGATCCAGAAACCGTTCCTGGTCGGTGGTGAGCAGCTTCTGCTCCCGCGCCCAGGCCAGCAGGCTGAACGCGGTCTGCTGCTGCCCCGAGCCACCTCCGGTCTGCTTCATCCAACGGTGCTTCAGGTCCGATTCGAGCCCTTTCCAGGCGACGTCAAAGCGGGTGACGAGTGATTCCCTGTCGTTCTTCGCCATCGGCCGGCCCCTTTCGTCTGAACTGCTGGTCCGGGACGGGCCCGGCGTCGCAGCGGATGATCATAGGTCCATGATCATTTCGGTCCGCCGCCGGTACCGGCGGCGGACGCCGGAAATCGCCGCGCAGCCAAGGCCGGCAGACCGGGGTCAGTCGCAGTAGTCGCAGGCTCCGCTCACCGGGAGCTGGATGCCGCACCGTCGGCAGGTGGGGCGAGGTTGGGGAACGATCGGGCGCTGGCGTCTCACGGCCTGCTCGAGCCTCGGCGCGAGAGCAGGCTTTCCACCGTCTACCGGAAGCCCCGACGCCTGGAAGTAGCGATAGCAGTCCAACCGGGCCGAGGCGGCATGGCGCTCGCGTTCCATCTCGTCCTCGACCGGCGGCTGCCCAGCCACCTGCAACACCTCGGCGTACCCGACGCCGACTTTGCCGTCGTCCTTGTGCACAACCAGCGCCGTCAACGGTGGGTGACCCTGGCGATGTGCGTGACGCACAACCCGGCCCAGGACAGCACCGATCCAGTTGTGCAGGAGCGCGGAGGTCCGGACTTCGGACCTATCCTGCACCTCCTTGCCGACCTCGCCATAGGTGATGACCGCGTGGTAACGCCCTGCCACCTCCACGAGGAGGTCGTAGGCGTGCGGAGCCCAGATGTTCCAGGCGTCCTCCGCGCTCATCGCGTCGCCGGAGTCTCGCCAGTATCCGCGTGGCACGATCGTCTCCCCTTTTCCTCGGGTGCAGGGCTGCCGCCCGGAGGCAGGGTAGAGCCAGGGTGCGACCCGGAGCCCCCCGTCGGCGGCGGTGCCGCGGAGGCGATCGAGATCTGTGCTCCGGACCGCCGCGTCGTGCGGCGCTCTCAGCTCCCGGTGGGGGTGCTCCAGCTTCGCCTGCCGAGCCCGCAGAAACGGCCCCAACCCCAACCCGTCCTCACCGGCCAGGAACGCCCCGCGGTCGTTGAGCAGCGCCTTCTCGGCGTGGGCCATGCAGCCCCACACCGTGTCGCCCAGGAGTCGGCCAGCTTGACCTCGGCGCCTGCACTCGCCTCTGCACCGCGCCACCCACCCATGCGGGACGCGTAAATCAGGTATTCGAAAGATCGGCTTTTCGCGTACACCCACGGCGGCGCCGGCACCCCTACGATGCGGCCATGCCCCTCTCAGCCGCACCAAGCCCCGCTACCGCCAACTGGACGCCGCCGCGACGGCCGGAGTGCTCCTGCCCGGAGCACGACGAGGACCTCACCGACCTGGTGCTGCCCTCCGCCGAGCCCGGCGAGCCGCCGATGACGCTGCCGGATCTCGTCGCCGCGAACGCCCTCGGCGTCCTGCCCGCCGAGCCCCGCGACCGCTGGTTGGAGGTACACGACGAGTCGGACTCGGGGCCGGCGCGTCTCGGCCCCTTCCACTGGGGTCTGTGGCTCGGCGACGAGGCCCGGTCGTGCTACGACGACGACTCGGAGCGCTCGCTGGACCAGGCGCTGCTGGACCGTCCGGGCGTCGAGCGGGTCGAGTGGATGGAACGCGAGGAGTTTCTGGTCGGCGCCCCCACCCTGTGTGCGAGCGGGCTGATCACCGCCATGGCGCGCGCCCTGGCCGACCCCCGGGTACGCGCCGCCGGACCGCCGACCGCCTGAACCGGTGGTACCCGGACCTCCCGTCTCTTCCGCAGTTGGCTGGACCTCGACGTGTCGTGTCCCGGGAGACGCTTACCGCGTCCCACCTGAGGTCCGACATGATCCTCAAGACGCTCGCGGAGCCCCTCACGGTCTGCGGCGGTGGCGCGCATCGCGGCAGGTCCGGCCGCCGGCGCGATTCGTTGACTGATCACCGACGGGAGGATCGGCGGGGTGATCGAACTGCCCGAGGGAAGTTGGTGGGACTGGGACGTGCTGCACTTCGACGGCTCCCAGCTTCGGTTGGCCGCGGGACACGACCTCACCTACCACCACGGTCTCGAGGTGGTCTTCACCGACGTCGCATACCTGGCCTGCCCGACCCAGTTCCACGATCCTCGGTTCCGGGAACCCACCGTCGACGAGCGCGCACTCCTGCGTCGGCACGTCGGTGAAGAACCACCGGTGATCGTTGCCTTCGACGTCGACGCACCGGCCGGCGGTGATCTTCTTACCTGTCTCGTCGCAGCAGGTTCCGTCGAGGTGGTACCCGGCCTGGTCTACCGCTACTGGCGCGACAACCTCGCAGCGGGAGAACGGCTGGCTCCGCACGTGCGGCCGCCAGGGCAATCGTAAGGCCGCACCTCGCCGGGCCGCGCCTGCATCTGACGACGACGCAAGTGGCCATCCAGGTGACCAACGGGCTCGCTGTGCGCGGCTATCAGCACGCCGCGCGGTGCGATGGGCGACACTCGGACGATGACCGGCATGCCCCCGGAGACGTTGTATCACCGATGCCTGGGCTGGCACGCTCCTGCCCTGCGGCGAGCCGTCCTCGTCGCCTCCATCGGGCTCATTGTCGCTCTCGCGCTCCTGCCGTTCATGACGTGGCAGTTGGCCGCGGTCGGGGGCTGGGACGCCGCCGCGCTCGCCTTCCTCCTCAGCATCTGGCCGGTCATCATCCGAGCGGACAGCTCCCACACCGAGGAGATGGCCATGCGTGAGGACGAGACGCGGGTGACCGCCGCAGTGCTGCTGGTAGCAGCGGGCGTCACCAGCCTGCTGGGTGTCGGCCTTGCTCTCAGCCTCGCCGGCAAGCAGAGCGGCTCGACGCGGGTGCTGCTCGTCGGCGTCGCAATGCTGACCGTCCTGCTGTCGTGGACCGTTGTCAACACGGTCTTCACCCTGCGCTACGCCGACCTGCAGTTCCGATCGACGATCGGGGGGATCGGCTTCGAAGGCCAGCCTGTGCAGGGGCAGACCACCTACCGCGACCTGGCCTACGTCGCCTTCACGATCGGCATGACCTACCAGGTGTCGGACACGGCCATCAGCGATCCGAAGATCCGGGGCAGCGTGCTGTCCCATGCCGTCCTGTCGTACATATTCGGTGTGGTGATCGTGGCGGGCTCCGTGAGCCTCATCGCCGACCTGGCCCGCTGACGATGTCGGACTACCGACCGGCCGGTTCGCTGGTGGGCGACCGGTGGCCGCCGTGGCACGCGATCAACGCGTCCGCCACGATTCCAGCGTCAGCTTCGGCGACGTCCGCCGGGTACTCCGGCAGCAGGTCGTCCCAGACGACCAGCCACGACCCGTACAACTGGGCCTGCCCCTCGGGCCGAGCGAAGAACCAGACGTGCAGGTGGGCGCCACCATCTCCGATGCGGTAGACGTGGGCCCGCGAGATGTGCGGCAGTGCCTGCATGTGGCGGACGATGCGAGTGCTCAGCAGCCCCAGTTCGGCGGCCAGTTCGTCAGGTAGATCCGCCATGTCGTAGTGATCGCGCGGGTACAGCATGAGCACCAGCGGGACGCCCACGCCCGGAATCCGGGCCAGCCGCCAGTGATCGTTGAACCAGATCCCTTCGTCCCGGTCGCGGCAGGCGTTGCAGTCCGACGGATCCTCGCCGTGCCGCGCGGGCTCCGGGAGCACCGGCGGGCGCAACGGCGCTACGCGCAGTCCGTCCGGCTCGAACGGGCTGATCTCCCATCCCGTCATGCGGGCCAACGGGAGCCGGCGCTCGCTGTCCGCGACGGCGACGGCGTGGTCATAGAACTCGTCCGGTCGCAGGGCCATGCGGCGAAGACTAGTACGACAAGATCCCCAGTGGTCGACAGCCCCGTTGTGGCTGCCAGGCACCGCCCGATGGTCTCGGGCCCTCCGCCGACGCCGCCGGACCGCCGGCGGCGACGGGTCAGCGGGCGAGCGCCGCGTAGCGCCCGTCGCGGTCGATCAGCATGTCGTGGGTGCCGGACTCGACGATGCGCCCGTGGTCGACCACGGCGATCTGGTCGGCGTCGCGCACGGTGGAGAGCCGGTGCGCGATGGTGATCACGGTACGACCCCGGGCGAGCTGGTCGAAGGCCCGCTGCACCGCCCGTTCGGTCTCGGTGTCCAGGGCGCTGGTGGCCTCGTCCAGCACCAGGACGCGCGGGTCGCGCAGCAGCGTGCGGGCGATCGCCAGGCGCTGCTTCTCCCCGCCGGAGAAGCGGTGCCCTCGGGAGCCGACCACGGTGTCGTACCCGTCGGGAAGGCCAGCGATGAGGTCGTGGATCTGCGCGGCGCGGGCCGCGTCCTCGATGTCGGCGTCGGTGGCGTCGGGCCGGGCGTACCGGAGGTTCTCCCGCACGGTGGTGTGCAGCAGGTAGGTCTCCTGGCTGACCACGCCCACCACGGCGGCGAGGTCGGTCAGCCGCAGGTCGCGCAGGTCGACGCCGTCGATGGTGATCCGGCCGCTGCCGGGGTCGTGCAGGCGGCTGACCAGGGCCGCGAGCGTGCTCTTGCCGGAGCCGGTCTCGCCGACGAGCGCCAGGCTGGTGCCGGCCGGCACGTCCAGGGTGATCCCGGCGACGGCGGCGGTGTCGCTGCCCGGGTAGCTGAAGGTGACGTCCTCGAGGCGCAGGTGGCCGCGGACCCGCGCCGGGTCGATCTCGACCGGGTGCGCCGGGTCGTCCACCTCGACCGGGAGGTCCAGGTACTCGAAGATCCGGGCGAAGAGCGCCAGCGACGCGGTCAGCGAGACGCCGACGTTGAGCAGCCCCATCAGGGGGCGGAACAGCCCGCCCTGCAGGGCGGTGAAGGCGACCAGCGTGCCGATGCTGAGGGTGCCGGCGGTGCCGGGCAGGCCGGCGCTGAGGTAGATCACCGCCGGGATGGCGGCGAAGATGACCGTCATCGTGGCCATCCGCCAGCGCCCGGCCAGCTCGGAGCGGAGTTCGAGGTCGACCAGCCGGGCCGACGAGGTGGCGAACCGGTCGATCAGCGCGGCGCCGGCGCCGAGGGTCTTGCTGAGCTGCACGCCGCTGATCGACAGCCCCTCCTCGATGGTGACGTTGAGGTCGGCCAGCTCGCGCTGGCGCTGGGCGGTGATCTCGCGGCGCATCCGGGCCACCTTGCGGGTCAGCCAGATCGCCGGGGGCAGCACCAGAAGCGAGACCAGGGAGAGCCGCCAGGAGAGCGCCACCATGGCGACCGTGGTGGCCACCACGGTGGTCAGGTTGGCCGCGATCGAGGTGGCGGTGGAGGTGACGACGGTCTGCATGCCGCCGATGTCGTTGGTGATGCGGGACTGCACCTCGCCGGTGCGGGTGCGGGTGAAGAACGCGATCGACTGGCGGTGCAGGTGGGTGAAGACGTCGGTGCGCAGCCGGTGCATCACCAGTTGACCGACGCGGGTGGAGATCCAGGTCTGCACGACGCCGAGCACGGCGGTCACGGCCGCGACCGCGACCATGCCGACGACCAGCCAGACCAGCAGGGTCAGATCGCGCTCGGGCAGCGCGCGGTCGATCACGGTACGCAGCAGGAACGGCGTGGCCATCGCCAGCACCGACGAGACCACGATGATCACGGTGATGGTGGCCAACTGCCAGCGGTACGCGGTGAAGAGCCGGCCGATGCGGCGCAGCGACACGTCGCGGGCCTGGGCCTTTTCGGCGGCGGAGACGGTACGGGGGGCGCCGCCGCGGCCCTCCCGGTGGGTGGGGGTCGGGTCCAAGGAGTGCCTTCTTCCTGTCGGGCTATTGCTGAGGTTACCTCATCATGAGGGAGCAACAGGAAGTTCTGCTACCGTATTCCCGTGGACGCCGACGAGCGCGAGGCGCACGAGGAGAGCCTGGCCGAGCTGTTCTGGGCGGTGGCTCGCCGGCTGCGCCACCAGTCCCGGCAGACCCTCGAACCGTGGGAGATCAACCCCGGCCACGCCCGCGCCCTCGCCGTGCTCGGCCGGCACGGGCCCATGCGGCTCAGCGCGCTCGCCGACCACCTGCACATCGCGCCCCGCTCCACCACCGAGGTCGTCGACGGCCTGGAGGAACGCGGGCTCGTCGCGCGCCACCCCGACCCGGCCGACCGGCGCGCGACCCTGGTCACGCTGACCGACGAGGGTACGCGGATCGGCGCGGCCATCCGCGCGGCCCGCACCGCCGAGGCGGACCGCTTCTTCGGTCACCTCTCCCCCGCCGACCACGCGCACCTGACCCGCATCCTCCGCACCCTCCGCGACTGACCCCATCCCGTCTTGCCTGGGGCGGGGCGCGGCGGAACTGCCGGCTCGCCAGGCCTTCGGCGACGCCGGCGCGCACCCGCTGCCAGCTTTGCCACGTGCGGCCTGATCGGGTTCGACGGCGAGGCCCGCCCGCCTCGCGCTCGCCGACACCGTCACGCGCTCAGGCGGCGGCTGGCCAGGATCGTCAGCACCTCGCGGCGTACCGCGTCGGTCTCGTGCACCAGGCGGCGGTGGGCGAAGCGCACCACGAGGATGCCGGCGGTGGCGAGCAGCGCGTCCCGCCGCAGGTCTGTCTCGCGTTGTCGCCGGTCACCGTGGGTCGCGGCGCCGTCGAGTTCGAAGTCGACCCGCTCCCGCTCCGCCCAGACGTCCAGGTACATCGTCCGGCGACCGACGACGATCCGCGTCTGCCGTTGGAACGGCGGCATCCCCGGGCCGGTGAAGACGTGGTCGTGGCCCCAGATCTCCAACGGGCTGCGGCAGCCGGCATCGAGCTTTGCCAGCAGAGCCCGCAGCTCGGCGCGGGCAGGCAGTCGCGGAGTCGCACCCAGGGCGGCGCCGAGCCGCTGGGGTGTGGTCAGGCGATCGTTCACCGCGCCGATGACCGCATCAGGTCTTTCCACGGCGGGCAGCAGCGGCCACGCGTCGACCAGCGCCCGCTCGAGCCGGACGAGCGGGAGACCGCCTCGACTCAGAACCTGCGGTGGGGCGAGGGAGAACCCCCGGCGGTGGTGAATGAGGAGGTGTGGCCGTGGGCGGAGTCCGGAGCCGGCGGCCACGTCGAGATGCACCGGCTCACCGAGGGCCTGTCGGCGCAGCCCCCACACGTCGAGGGCGCTCAACTGGCTCAGCGCAGCCCGCCCGTCGGCGTACGCCAGCGCGGCGCGCTGCGCTGCCGGTGGATCGAGGCGGGCGAGTACGGGATCCCCTGGAAGCACCGGATCGCGAATCAACCGGGCGTCGACGTAGACCTGAGGCAGCACCCGGACGAGGTGGCCGGCGCGACAGGCTCGGCGCAGCATCCACTCCGGCACCACCTGCCGCGCCACAGCCCAGGTGACCACCCCGCCTCCATGCCTGACCAGAGACGCGAGCACCTCGTTCACGCCGCAGACCCTGCCGCGCCCCCCACACCCCCACAAGACTCCTGTGGAAGCCCAACCCCCCTGTGGACAGCCCCCATTCGCCCCCGCGGCCTGCTACGGCCACCGTGATCGGCTACGTGTCAGCGGCTCATCCCCCGGCGTGTCGGGTCGCTGAGGCGTAGCCGATCAAGCTGGGCGGCGAGCTGGGCGCGGAGGTGGGCGCGCTCGGGTTCGTTGGCGGTGTGGGCGATGGCGGCCTCGTAGGCCGCGGCCGCCTCGGCCGGGCGGCCCAGGCCGCGGAGGAGGTTGGCGCGGACGGCGTGGAAGACGTGGTACGTGTCGAGGTGCAGGTCGTCGACGAGGGCGAACGCCACGGCGGGGCCGTGCACCTCGGCGACGGCCACCGCCCGGTTCAGCGCCACCACCGGGCCGGGGGCGAGCGCCTGGAGCTGGTCGTAGAGCTGGAGGACCTGGCTCCAGTCGGTGGGGGCGTCGCTGTGCACGGCGTTGATCGCGGCCTGTAGCTGGTACGGGCCGGGCCGGTTGCGGCGCAGGCAGCGGCGGACCAGGGCCTGCCCCTCGGCGATCAGAGCCTGGTCCCAGCGGGTGCGGTCCTGCTCGGCGAGCGGGACCAGCGCGCCCTGGGCGGTGACCCGGGCGGGGCGCCGGGCCTCGGTGAGCAGCATCAGCGCGAGCAGGCCCAGCGGCTCCGGCTCGTCGGGCATCAGGTCGACCAGCAGCCGGCCCAGGCGCAGCGCCTCGGCGCAGAGCTCCGTGCGGACCAGCCGCTCACCCGCACTCGCCGTGTACCCCTCGTTGAAGATCAGGTAGACCACGGCGAGCACCGCCCGGAGCCGGTCGGGCAGGTCGGCGTCGCCCGGGACGCGGTACGGGATCCCGGCGTCGCGGATCTTGGCCTTGGCGCGGACCAGCCGCTGGGCCATGGTGGTCTCGGGGACCAGGAAGGCGCGGGCGATCTCGGCGGTGCTCAGCCCGCCGAGCAGGCGCAGGGTGAGCGCGACCCGGGCGGCCGGACCGAGGGCCGGGTGGCAGCAGGTGAAGATCAGCCGGAGCCGGTCGTCGCGCACGGGTCCCTCCTCGGCCGGTGGCTCGTGGGCGTACAGCAGCGCGGCCTGGGCGTGCCGGTCCGCCCGCGAGGCCTCCCGCCGCAGCCGGTCGATGGCGCGGCGGCGGGCGGTGGTGATGATCCAACCGGCCGGGCTGGGCGGCGGTCCGGTCTCCGGCCAGCGCCGCACCGCCTCGGTGAAGGCGTCCTGGACCGCCTCCTCGGCGAGGTCGATGTCGCCGAGGAGGCGGACCAGCACGGCGACCGCCCGGCCGTACTCGGCGCGGAAGGCCCCCTCGACGTCGACCGTCACCCCTCGCCCTGGAAGGGGCGCACCTCGATCGGCAGCGTGGTGGCGAGGGCGTACCGGCGGCCCCATTCCAGAGCGGCGTCGAGGTCGGCGGCGCGGATGATGGTGAAGCCGCCCAGGTACTCCTTGCCCTCGACGAAGGGGCCGTCGGTGACCAGCACCTCGCCGTCCTTCGGGCGCAGCACGGTGGCGGTCTCCGGGGCGTGCAGCCCCTGCCCGAAGACCCACGAGCCGGTCGCCTCGAGCTCCTCGCGGATGGCGCCCAGCTCCCGCATCACCCCGGCCAGGAACTCCGGGTCCGGCGTCCCGCCCTCGGGCTGGTACATGCTCAACAGGTACTGCTTCATGTCGTCCTCCTGGTGTGGATCGGCTTCCACTCTCCACACGAACGGCGGGCGGGCGGATCGACACTCCGGCGAGGGGAATTTTCAGGCGCGGTAGCCGGCGGTCAGGATCCGCTGCGCGGACATCGCGTACGCCCGGGGGTCGTCCGGGGTGGCAGCGCCGAGCCCGTCGACGTACCGGTTGTACATGCTGAAGGCGGCGGCGATCAGGACCACGTCGTGGATCTCCCGATCGGTGGCGCCGTGGGCACGGGCCGCGTCGACCAGCTCGCCGGTGACGGCGCGCCCGTCCTCGCGGACGGTGTCGGCGAGGCGGAGCAGGGCGCGCAGCTTCTCCGGCACCGGGGCGGTCGACAGGTCGGCGAGGACCCGGTCGACCAGGTCGGGGCCGTCGTCGAGCTGGGCACCGGCGGTGGCGGAGTGCGACGCGCGGCAGAAGTCGCACCCGTTGCGGCCCGACACGTACGCGGCGATGAGCTCGCGTTCACCGCGGCTCAGGCTGCTCGGCCCGCGCAGCAGCACCTCGGCCAGGTCCATCAGCGGTCCCGCGGTCTCGGGCCGGTATCGCAGCAGGCCGACGATGCCGGGCTCGCGCCGTTCGTCCACGCCGAGGTCGATGTGCGCCATCCGGTCACCCTCTCCGTTGGCCGCGCCCACCGGGCTCGGCAGCTGGCCCCGCCATTCTGGCGGGTACGTCGACGCGGATCCATGGCCGGACGGTCAGGTGTGGACGGCAGGGAACACCGCATAGATAATCTTGACTTCGTCTATTGAAATTTATCTACGCATCGTGACCTAATACTGACAGTTCCTTTCGTCACTCCCGCCGCCCCCGCGGCGCCCCCCAGGGAGGAAAGATGAACCGTCTCCGCGCGGCCACGGCCGCACTGCTGGCGACCGTCACGGCGGTCGCCGCCGTCGGCCTCGTCGCCGGCTCCGCCAGCGCCGCCCCCGCCGGCCTGCCCGGCATGGACGTCTCCAGCCACCAGGGCAACGTGAACTGGTCGGCCGCCTGGAACAACGGCGCCCGGTTCGCGTACGTCAAGGCCACCGAGGGCACCTACTACACCAACCCGTACTTCGCCCAGCAGTACAACGGCTCCTACAACGTCGGGATGATCCGGGGCTCGTACCACTTCGCCCGCCCGGACACCACCAGCGGCGCCACCCAGGCCAACTACTTCGTCGACCACGGCGGGGGCTGGTCCAAGGACGGCCGGACGCTGCCCGGCGCGCTCGACATCGAGTACAACCCGTACGGCGCGACCTGCTACGGCCTGAGCCAGAGCGCGATGCGCAGCTGGATCGCGTCCTTCGTCAACCAGTACCACGCGCGCACCGGCCGGTGGGCCACCATCTACACCACCACCGACTGGTGGATCACCTGCACCGGCAACACGTCGCAGTTCGCCGCCAACAACCCGCTGTGGATCGCCCGCTACGCCAGCACGGTGGGCACCCTGCCGGCGGGCTGGCCGACGTACTCCTTCTGGCAGTGGTCGTCCTCGGGCGTCTTCCCCGGCGACCAGAACGTCTGGAACGGCACCCTGGACCGGCTCCGGGTGCTGGCCTGCAACGGACCCTGCTGACCCCCACCGGCGGCGGTCCGCCGGCCCGCCGTCGGCACCACCGACGAAGGAGGCACCCCCATGTCCGTACCCGTGTCCCGCCGGGCCGCGCTGCGCGGCGCGGTCCTGCTCGGCGCCGCCGCCGGCGCTTCCGCCCTGACCCAGTTCGGCGGGGGCCGCGACGCGCGCGCCGTCGCCACCCGCGTCGACCAGCCCGTCATCGCCAACTGCGCGACCTGGGGCGCCCGACCCCCGTCGTCGCCGGTCAGCGTGGTGCAGAGCCGACCCAACAAGATCATCGTGCACCACACCGCCTTCCCGAACACCACCGACTACAGCCTGGCCAAGGCGTACGCGAACTCGCGCGACATCCAGAATCTGCACATGGACAGCAACGGCTGGCTCGACTCCGGGCAGCACTTCACCAACAGCCGCGGCGGATACCTCACCGAGGGCCGGCACGGCAGCCTCTACGCGCTGCTGCACGGGCAGACCATGGTGCAGGGCGCGCACTGCGTCGGGCAGAACAGCCAGGCGATCGGCATCGAGAACGACGGCATCTACCTGAACGTGCAGCCGCCGGCGGCGCTCTGGAACAGCCTGATCGTCTTCTGCGCCTTCACCTGCCAGCAGTACGGCATCGCGCCCAGCGAGATCTACGGGCACAAGGACTTCAACAACACCCAGTGCCCCGGCCTGCTGCACGGCCGGCTCCCCGAACTACGCGCCGCCGTCGCCGCGCGACTGGGGTGATTGCTTATATAAGCCCCGGCTGATAGAAAGGGTCCGTGCACGCCTTCGACGTCCTCGGCGACCCGGTGCGCCGCCGCATCCTGGAGCTGCTCGCCGATGGCGAGCTCAGCGCCGGGGAGGTCTGCGCGGTGATCCAGCGGGAGTACGGCATCTCGCAGCCCGCCGTCTCGCAGCACCTCCGGGTGCTGCGAGACAACGGCTTTGCCACCGTCCGACCGCAGGGCGCCCGCCGTCTCTACGCCGTCGACCCGCGACCGCTGCGCGAGGTCGACGAGTGGCTGGCCGGCTTCCGCCGGTTCTGGGCCCCGGCCCTGGACGCCCTCGCCACCGAGCTGGCGCGCGGCCGACGCGAACGGCGCCTGCACCCACCGCAGGACCCGACCGAGGAGAAACCCTGATGACCGACGTCACGCACCAGATCAGCGCCGTGCGGCGCACCGTGGGCAGCCGGACCCTGGAAGCCGGCGAGGCCCGGGTGATGACGATCAGCCAGACGTACGACGCGCCCCTGGAGGACCTCTGGGACGCCTGCACCAACGCCGAACGCATCCCCCGCTGGTTCCTGCCGGTCTCCGGCGAGCTGCGGCTGCACGGCCGCTACCAGCTCGAGGGCAACGCCGGCGGCACGATCCAACGCTGCGACCCGCCGAAGAGCTTCGCCGCCACCTGGGAGTACGGCGACGAGGTCAGCTGGATCGAGGTGCGGCTGACGCCGGAGGGCGACGGGCGTACCCGGTTCGAGCTGGAGCACGTCGCGCACGTCGACGACGAGCGCTGGGCCGAGTTCGGCCCGGGCGCGGTCGGCGTGGGCTGGGACCTGGGGCTGCTCGGCCTCGCCTCACACCTGGCCGCCGACGGCAGCGGGATCTCGCCCGAGCAGGCCGAAGCCTGGATGGGCTCCGAGGAGGGGCGACGGTTCGTCACCCTGAGCAGCGAGAGCTGGGGCGAGGCCAGCGTCGCCGCCGGCACCGACCCGGAGGCCGCGCGGGCCGCGACGGCACGCACCACCGCCTTCTACACCGGCGCGCCCGCCGCCTGACCACCGGGACTTCCGGGTACGCGGGCCAGCTCGGGAAACGCGTTGGGCCGTGCGGGTACGCACGGCCCGGCGCGCTCCTCGGTCCGCCCCGACCCTCAGCCCGTCGCGGTCGGCACGAGGCTCACCCCGTGGCGGTCCGCGCAGTGCCGAAGGTGTGCACGACCTCGATTCGACCGACGATGTGTCGGTTGAACTCGGGCAGGTCCTCCGCCGGGACCCACAGCTCCAGGATGTCCCGGCCGCCGGCCTGGCGCACCGGGTAGGGGGCGAGGAAGGCCCGGTCCATCGCGAAACGGGTGACGAAGCCGGCGCCGGAGGCGGGCACGTTCCAGTCCCGGGCGATCATGATGGCGTACCGCTCGGTGAGCACCGGGTAGAAGATCGGCTGGTCGGGCAGGCGGGGCGGCCACGCCGTCCAGCCGGAGGCCTCGACCAGCGCCAGCTCCTGCGGCCCGGTCGGTCGCCACAGCGTCGTCGTCTCGCGCATCGTCCTCACCTCGCCCGGTCGTCCGGCGGAGGCTACCGGGTCGCCGACCCACCGGACGAGCCGGTTTCGGCGGGCCGGCGGGAAACCGGGAGGCGGAGTGTCGGTGCCCGGGGCGACACTGTGGAGCATGCCGCCGCCCCGCAGTGCCGCCGACCTCGCCGCCCTCGTCCAGAGCGGACGGTCGGTGAAGTACCTCTGTTTCTGGGGGCACCGGCCCCGGCGCGACGGCACGATCGGCGCGGGCTGCCTGAGCCAGTGGTGGCCGGCGGCGTTCACGGTGGACGGCCGCCGCTTCACCACCGCCGAGCACTGGATGATGTGGCAGAAGGCGGCGCTCTTCGGCGACGAGGAGGCCGGCGAGCGGATCCTCGCCGCCGGCCACCCGCACCGCGCCAAGGCGCTCGGCCGCCAGGTGCGCGGCTTCGACCAGGCGGTGTGGGAGGCCCGGCGGTACGACATCGTGGTCGCCGGCAGCGTCGCCAAGTTCGGCCAGCACGACGACCTGCGGGCGTACCTGCTGGGCACCGGGGATCGGGTGCTGGTCGAGGCGAGCCCGGTGGACCGGGTGTGGGGCATCGGGTTGGCCGCCGACGACCCGCGTGCGGAGGACCCGGCCCGATGGCGGGGGCTGAACCTGCTCGGCTTCGCGCTGATGCAGGCCCGGGAGACGCTCCGGGAGCAGGCTGATCGGTCGCCGGAGCGGCCACCGGGCCGGTAACGTGCGGCGACATGACCGGCTCTCCGTACGCGCACTGCTCCTTCTGCGGCGCCGACTACCCGGCGGACGCCGGCTGGCCGCGGGTCTGCGCGGCCTGCGGCGAGACGGTCTGGCGTAACCCGCTGCCGGTAGCGGTGGCGCTGCTGCCGGTGCGCACCGACGCCGGCCTGGGCCTGGTGGTGGTCCGCCGGGACATCGAGCCGGCGCGCGGCCTGCTCGCGCTGCCGGGTGGCTTCATCGAGTACGGCGAGGAGTGGGCCGACGCGCTGGTCCGCGAACTGCGCGAGGAGACCGGCCTGATCGGCGAGGCCGACCAGGCCCGGCTGTTCGCGGTGCACGGGGCACCGGCCGGCGGCACCATCATGATCTTCGGGGAGCTGCCCGAGCGGCCGGCTGACGGGTTGCCGCCGTCGGCGCCGACCGAGGAGGCCACCGAGTGGCTGGTCCTCACCGAGCCCGTCGAGCTGGCCTTCTCCACCCACACCCAGGCGATGGCGGAGTTCTTCGCCCGGCAGGGCTGACCGCCCGAGGCGACCGGGACACCGGCCCGACGGGCGGCCCGACGCCGAGTGGTGCGGAGGGTTGTTCCGCTTGGCTACCGGGACGCGTCCTCGGCGCCCGACCGGCCGAGCCGGCGCGGAGGGTCGGCCCTCCGCGCCGGATCACCCGCTCAGCTCGCCGAGCAGGTGGGCGTGGCGGACGGTCCCACGCCGGTGCCCTGGAAGCCGAAGGTGGTACTGGCGCCGGCGCCCAGCTGACCGTTGTAGCTGAGGTTGCGGAAGGTCAGGCTGCCGCTGGTGCCGCTGGGCTGCGCGTTCCAGGAGTTGGTGACCGCGGCGCCGGCCGGCAGGGTGAGCCCCACCGTCCAGCCGCGGACGGCCGACGCGCCGGCGGTGACCCGGACGGTCGCGACGAAGCCACCGGTCCAGGAGTCGAGCGACACGCTGGCCGTGCAGGACGCACCGCCGGGCGGCGGGGTCGACGGCGGGGGCGTGGTGGGCGGGGGCGTGGTGGTCGGCGGCGTGGTGGGGCCGCCGGCGTTGAGCGCGTCGAGCGTGGCGGTGTAGGCCGGCTTCTTGTTGCCGCTGCCGTCGAAGAGCAGCGGGGTGCCGCTGGCCCGCCAGGAGTCGGTGTCCCGGATGCCCCAGACGGTGATGCCGGTGCAGCGGCTCACGGCGAGGCAGGCCCGGACGACCCGGGCGTAGTTGTCGGCCTGGGCCGACCCGGACCCCTCGATGTCCAGCTCGGTGATCTGCACGTCCACGCCGAGGTTGGCGAAGCGCTGGAGGTTGGCCTGGTAGTCGGCCGGCACCGGGGAGGCGCTGTTGAAGTGGGACTGGAAGCCGACGCAGTCGATCGGCACGCCCCGGGCCTTGAAGTCCTGCACCATCGCGTACACCGCGTTGCTCTTCGCGTTCTGCCCGTCGGTGTTGTAGTCGTTGTAGCAGAGCTTGGCGGTCGGGTCGGCCGCCCGGGCGGCACGGAAGGCCACCTCGATCCAGTCGTTGCCGGTGCGCTGGAGGTTGGAGTCGCGCCGGGCGCCGGTGCCGCCGTCGGCGAACGCCTCGTTCACCACGTCCCAGGAGTGGATCTTGCCCCGGTAGTAGGTCGCCACCTGGGTGACGTGGTTGACCATCGCCGAGCGCAGGGCGCTGCCGCTGAGGTTCTGCGCCCAGCCGGGCTGCTGCGAGTGCCAGGCCAGGGCGTGCCCGCGCACCTGCATCCCGTTGGCCCGGGCGTGGTTGACGATGCGGTCGGCGTTGGCGTACGTGAACTGGCCCTGGGTGGGCTCGGTCGCGTCCCACTTCATCTCGTTCTCGGGCGTGACCGAGGTGAACTCGCGGTTGAGAATCCCGACGTAGGTGGCGTCGGAGAGCTTGTTCGCGGCCACCGCCGCACCGAAGTAGCGGCCGGTCTGGGCGGCGGACGCGCCCAGGGTGGTGGCGGCGCTGGCGCCGGGCGCCAGGGCGAGTGTCGTGCCGAGGGCGGCGACGCCCGCGGTGGCGGCCATGAGGGTCGCGCGGAGCCGGGCTCGGGTCGTCGGACGTCCGCCCGGGCGGGCGGGGACGTGGGTCATGGCAGGTCAACCTTTCGACAGTGATGGGGGGGGTGGGACGTCGCGCCTCGACCGTCGCCCGACGCGGTGACCGGCTCCGTCGCCCGACGTGACCGCCCGGAGGCCGCGCCGGGATCCGCCGTGCTGCGACTGTCACCGCGAGGGTCGAGGGGTCCCGTCCTGACGGTACCGAAAGCTTTCCGACACTTCAACGAAAATCGATGTCTCGCACGTCGAGTGATCGCACCCGGCGTGTCAGCGGAGCTGGCGACGAGCCGGAGGCTGCGGGACGCCGAAACTTTCGGGGTGGACGGACCGATGCCGGCGGGAAGCAGCGCGAGGAGGCCCGATCCCACCCGGCCGTCATCCGGTCGACGATCCCCCGGGCTCCGTGCCGGCCGCCGCGAGGTAGCCGCTCGCCTGGAGTTCGAACAGCTCCCGGTAGAGCCCGTCGGCGGCCATCAGCTCGTCGTGGGTGCCATGCTGGACCAGCCGGCCGTGGTCCAGCACGAAGATCCGGTCGGCGTGCCGGACGTTGGCCAGCCGGTGGGTGATCAGGACGACCGCCCGGTCGGGGCGGCGGCGCAAATGCTTGAAGAGGGCGTGCTCGGCCCGGGCGTCGAGAGCGGCGGAGGGTTCGTCGCAGATCAGCAGCCGGGCCTCCCGGTAGAGGCCCCGGGCGGCGACGAGGCGCTGCCACTGGCCGCCGGAGAGGTCCTGGCCGTTCTTGAACTCCCGGTCGAGCAACGTGTCGTACCCGAACGGGAGGTCGGCGATCATGTCGTGCGCGGCGGCGGCGCGGGCGGCGTCCTCCACGGTCGGGCCGGCCTGGTCGGCGCGGCGGTCGTGCCGGCCGATGCGGATGTTCTGCCCGGCGGTGAAGGGGAACTTCCAGTACTCCTGGGTCATCACCGCCACCTGGGCCGCGGTCTGCGCCGGGTCCAGCTCGGCGAGGTCGACGCCGTCCCAGCGGACCGTCCCACCGGTGGGGCGGTAGAGCCCGGCGATGAGCTTGGCCAGGGTGGTCTTGCCGGAACCGTTCTCGCCGACCAGGGCGACCACCTCGCCCCGGCGGACGGTCAGGCTGACCTCGTCCACCGCCGGGGTGTCCGTGTCCGGGTAGCGGAGGCTGACCCCGTCGAGTGCGATGGTGTCGAACCCGGGTGCCGGGCGGCCCTCCCCCACCCCGATCCGCCCCCGCGCCCGCTCGAGGAAGTCCCGGTAGTCCTGGTAGTAGAGGGCGTCCTCGTAGAGGTTGTTGGTGGCGAAGACGGCGATGCCGAGGCTGGACCGGGCGGACTGCAGCGCCAGCAGGGCGGTCGCGGCGGCGGCCAGCGCGACCACGCCGGTGAGCAGCAGCCCGCCGAGCACGGCGTACATGCCGAAGGCAGCCACCCCGGCGGCGGACATGCCGTACGCCCGGGTGGCGCTCTGCGCCCGGACCAGGCGCAGCTCGGCCCGGGTCTCCACGGCCATCACGCGGCGGAACTCGCCCAGCAGGAAGTCGCGCATCTGGTAGGCCCGGACCTCGACGGCGGTGCGCCGGTTGGCCATCAGGTGCGCCAGCATCCACATCCGGCGGCGGCGGGTGATCCGGGCCAGCATGGCCAGGTACTTCCGGCGGGCCATCCGGACCGCGGTGACCGCCTCGGGCACCGCGGCGAGCAGCAGGCACGGCAGGAGCACGGGCTGGATCACGGTCACCGCCGCGGCGGTGGCCAGCACGCCGACCACGCCGGTGAGCAGGTTGACCGTGTGGTCGACGATGGACGCCGCCTCGGCCATCCCCCGGTCCCGGACCCGGTCCATCTCCTCGGCGAAGCCGGCGTCGTCGAAGGCGGCCAGTTCCACCGCCGTGGTGGCCTCGAAGAGCCGCAGCTCCACCTCGTAGTTGATCTGGGGCATCAGCCGGGCCTGGGCCCAGCCGGCGGTCACGGTGAGGGCGCCCCGGGCCGTCACCGCCAGCGCGGCCAGGACCAGCGACGGCAGCGCGGCGCGGACCCGGTCGGGTGTCGGGCCGGCGGCGAACAGCTCACGCAGCACGCCGGTGGTGGCGAGCAGCCCGAGGGTGGTCATCACCCCGGCCGCGAGGTTCAGGCCGATCGCCGCGAGGGTGTCCCGCCGGCTGGTGGCCCAGGCCAGCGTGACCGCCTCCCGGACCAGGTGGGGCAGCCGCCGGGCGACCGACCGGAAGCTGGTGTGGGCGAACTCGGTCGCCCGGTGCATCCAGTGGCCGTCCTCCAGCTCCGGCAGCTCCAGTTCGTCGGCGTCGTCGGACGGGCCGTCCTGTCGGGACGAGCGGCGTGGGCCGATCACCGTCGCCATGGGTCCTCCCGGGCCGAGGGACAGGGCAGGGGGAGAGCCTACTGTCGGCGACCACGCGGTGTCGTGGCGTGACCGGCGTGTCGTACACCTGTCGCAACGGCGTGTCGCCGACCACGGTGCGGGACGGGTCTGCCGCGTCGCGTCGCGCCGACCCCGCCGGGGTGGCAGGCTGGAGCCGAGCCGGCGGCGGCGCGCGGAGCGCCACCGGCGTCCCGTCGCAAAGGAGAAGATCGACCCGATGGCTGCGAGTGTGACCACCACCGACGAATGGCAGGCGCTGCGCAAGCACGCCGAGACGTTGCGCGGCACCCACCTGCGGGAGCTGTTCGCCGCCGACCAGCGCCGAGGTGAGCGGCTCACCGGCGAGGTCGCCGACCTGCACGTCGACTACAGCAAGAACCTGGTCACCGACGAGACGCTGGAGCTGCTCACCGCGCTGGCCGAGCGGGCCCGGCTCAACGACCGGATCTGCGCCATGTTCGCCGGACGGCACATCAACTCCACCGAGGACCGCGCGGTGCTGCACACCGCGCTGCGGCTGCCCCGCGACGCCACCCTGATCGCCGACGGCCAGGACGTGGTCGCCGACGTGCACCGGGTGCTGGACCGGATGGCGGCGTTCGCCGAGCGGGTCCGCTCCGGGCAGTGGCGGGGGCACACCGGCGAGCGGATCAGCACGGTGGTCAACATCGGCATCGGCGGGTCCGACCTCGGACCGGTGATGGCGTACGAGGCGCTGAAGGCGTACCGGGACGGCGGGATCAGCTGCCGGTTCGTGTCCAACATCGACCCGACCGACATCCACGACAAGACCCACGACCTGGACCCGGCGACCACCCTTTTCGTGATCGTCTCCAAGACCTTCTCCACCCAGGAGACCCTGGCCAACGCCAACCAGGCGAAGATGTGGCTGCTGTCCGGGCTGGACGCCGACGACGACGCGGCGATCGCGAAGCACTTCGTCGCGGTGAGCACCAACGAGCAGCGGGTCCGCGACTTCGGCATCGACCCGCAGAACATGTTCGGCTTCTGGGACTGGGTGGGCGGCCGGTACTCGCTGCCCTCGGCCGTCGGCCTGTCGGTGATGCTGGCGGTCGGGCCGGACCGGTTCCGCGAACTGCTGGCCGGCTACCACGCCGTGGACGAGCACTTCCGGACCACGCCGGTGCAGCGCAACATCCCGGCACTGCTGGGCCTGCTGAACGTCTGGTACACCAACTTCCTCGGCGCGCAGACCCACGCCGTGCTGCCGTACTCGCAGTACCTGCACCGGTTCCCGGCGTACCTGCAGCAGCTGACGATGGAGAGCAACGGCAAGTCGGTGACGCTGGACGGCACCGCGGTCGACCACCAGACCGGCGAGATCTTCTGGGGCGAGCCGGGCACGAACGGCCAGCACGCGTTCTACCAGCTGATCCACCAGGGCACGCTGCTGATCCCGGCGGACTTCATCGGGTTCAGCCAGCCCAACCACGACCTCGGCGACATGCACGACCTGTTCATGTCGAACTTCTTCGCGCAGACCGCCGCGCTGGCGTTCGGGCGGACGAAGGAGCAGGTCGAGGCGGAGGGCACCGCGGCCAAGGTGGTGCCGCACCGGGTGATGCCGGGCAACCACCCGACCACCTCGATCATCGCGCCGAAGCTGACCCCGGGCACCCTCGGTCAGCTGATCGCGCTCTACGAGCACATCGTCTTCACCGAGGGCGCGATCTGGGACATCAACCCGTTCGACCAGTGGGGCGTGGAGCTGGGCAAGGTGATGGCCAACCAGCTCGCGCCGAAGCTGACCGGCGGCGACCCGGACCTGTCCGACGTGGACTCCTCCACCGCCGCGCTGATCCGCCGCTACCGGCGGGAGCGCGGCCGGGACTGAACCCCGCGAAACGGCGGCCGGGTCGTGGACCCGGCCGCCGTCCTTTTCGGGTACGCGAACTGGTCCAACCAGTTGACGGGTTGATGTGCCCGGGGTCACACTGCTGCCGTGGCCTTCGTTCCCGTCCCCCGCAGCTCCGTCGCCGACCACGTCTTCGGCCAGCTCCGCGACGCCATCGTCAGCGGCCGCTACCGCCCCGACGAGCCGCTGCCGGGCGAGCGCGAGCTGGCCGCCGCGTTCGCGGTCAACCGGCACGCCGTGCGCGAGGCGCTGCGGCGGCTGCAACAGCTCGGCCTGCTCCGGGTCAGCCAGGGCGGCGCCACCCGGGTGCTCGACTGGCGGGTGCACGCCGGTCTCGACCTGGCGCTGTCCCTCGTGCAGTCCGGCGACGTGCTCCCCGTCGACACGCTGGTACGGGACATGCTGGAGATGCGCGCCTGCGTCGGCGTGGACGCCGCCCGGCTCTGCGCCGAGCGGGCCGATGCCGAGCTGCGGGGCAGCGTCATCCGCGACGTCGAGGCGTACGCGGCGCTCGCCCCGGACCTGCACGCGATGGACAAGGCCAACATCGTGCTCTGGCGGGACATCGTCGACGGCTCCGGCAACACGGCGTACCTGCTGGCCTTCAACAGCCTGGTCGCCGGGGCGGTGGCCGTCGGCGAGGTGCCGCCCGAGCGGCGCGCCGCCGAGCTGCTGGACGTCACCGGCCACCGCCGGCTGGCCGAGGCGATCGCCGACGGGCGCGGCGACGACGCCGCCGCGCAGGCCCACGCCCTGCTCACCGCCTCGCTCACCTCCCCCGCCACCCCACCAGGAAGGGAATGCCGAGCATGATCCCCGCCGTGCTCTACGCCGTACCGGCGTTCCTGCTGCTCGTCGTCGTGGAAGCGCTGTCGTACCGGTTCGCCCCCGACGACGACGAACGCGGCTACGAGCTGCGCGACACCACCACCAGCCTCACCATGGGCGTCGGGAGCGTGCTCATCGGCACGCCCTGGCGGCTGCTCACCGTCGGCCTCTACGTGGGGCTGTGGACCCTCGCCCCGGTGCAGCTCTCCCCCACCAGCGTCTGGACCTGGGTGCTGCTCTTCTTCGCCGAAGACCTGGCCTACTACTGGTTCCACCGCACCCACCACGAGGTACGCCTGTTCTGGGCCGCCCACGTGGTGCACCACTCCAGCACGTTCTACAACCTCTCCACCGCACTGCGGCAGGGCTGGACGACGCCGATGACCTCGCTGCCGTTCTGGCTGCCGCTGGCGCTCCTCGGCATCCCGCCGTGGATGATCTTCCTCCAGCAGTCGATCAGCCTGCTGTACCAGTTCTTCCTGCACACCGAGCGGATCGACGTGCTGCCCCGGCCGATCGAATGGGTCTTCAACACCCCGTCGCACCACCGGGTCCACCACGGCGCCAACACCGAGTACCTCGACCGCAACTACGGCGGCATCCTGATCGTCTGGGACCGGCTCTTCGGCAGCTTCGAGCCCGAACGCGCCGCCGTCCGCTACGGCCTGACCAAGAACATCAACACCTACAACCCGTTGCGGGTGGCCACCCACGAGTACGCCGCGATCTGGGCCGACGTCCGGCGGGACACGTCCTGGCGGCACCGGCTGGGGCACGTCTTCGGCCGGCCCGGCTGGCAGCCCGCCCGATGAGGCGGCTCTGGCCCGGACTGTACGCGGCGGTCGTCGCCGTCGAGCTGGCCGGCGTCGCGCTCGACGTACCCGCGCTGCAGTGGGCGGCGAAGCCGCTGCTCGCGCCGCTGCTGCTGGCCTGGCTGCTGCGCGTACGCCGCAAGTGGGACCTGGTGGCGGCCGGCCTGGTGTTCGCGACGGCGGGTGACGTGGCGCTGCTGCTGCCCGGCACCACCGCGTTCCTGGTCGGGATGGGGTGCTTCCTCGGCACCCAGCTCTGCTTCCTGACCGCCTTCCTGCGGCACCGGCGGGCGCCGCTGGCCGCGTTCGCCGGCTACCTGGCGGTCTGGGCGGGCGCGAACGCGCTGCTCTGGGAGCGGCTGGGCGACCTGCGGCTGCCGGTGCTCGGCTACAGCCTGGCGTTGAGCCTGATGGCCGCCGCATCGGTGGGGGTGTCCCGCCGGGCGGCGGCCGGCGGGGCGCTCTTCCTCGTGTCCGACGCGCTGATCGGGCTCGGCGCGGCCGGGGCGGAGCTCCCCGGGCGCCGGCTGGCGGTGATGGTCACCTACATCGCGGCGCTGGTCCTGCTCACCACCGCGTGGGCACGGCGCGAGCTGCCCGACCGGCGCCCCGAAGGAGCCGCGCTGCTGCCGGCCTGACCGGCCTTGATCCACCCCGGTTTGCGGCGGGTCGGGGTGTCGGAGCGCCCCGACACCCCGACCCGCCGCATTCCGGGACCCGGCGGGTCCGTCAGGGGTTCATCTCGTAGGCGCCGGAGAGCGCCTCCACCTGGGACCAGACCCGGGCGGTGCGCTGCGGGTCGACGACCGGGCGGCGGACCTGGGTCAGCGCCCACGCCGCCTGCGCGTCGGTGGTGGCCGCCTTGCCGTGCAGTTCGGTGGCGTGGCCGGAGAAGTCGCGGACCAGGATGTCGAAGATCTCGTCCAGCAGGTCGGCGTCCAGGCCGGTCAGCGCGGCCTGCTCCAGGATGAGCTGGCCGTAGACGACCAACGCGAACAACTGGCCGAGGGCGAGCAGGAAGTCCAGGTCGCGCTGCTGCTCCTCGCTCGGCGCGTCGGCGGCCAGCAGCGCGCAGAGCCCGTCGGCCTGCTCCCGGAACCGGGCCACGTTCGGCACGCCGGCGTGCGCGTCGTACGCGGCCCGCCAGTCGTGGAAGCGGATCGCGCCCAGCCCCCGGGCCGGGCCCTGCCGGAACAGGAACTCGTCGTCGGCCGGGTCGTGCCGGGTCGGCACCGGCGGGAACTCGGCCGGCCGGAACAGGTAGTTGGCCATGAACTTCAGGATCAGGGCCAGGTTGACGTGCACGGTGCCTTCGAGCTTGGGCAGGCCCCGGATGTCCCGCGCGGCCTTGTCGAAGTAGGTGTCCGCCTCGAAGCCCTTGGCGGCGATGACGTCCCAGAGCAGGTCGACGACCTTCTCGCCCTCGGTGGTTACCTTCATCTTGGTCATCGGGTTGAACAGCAGGTAGCGGCGGTCGTCCGGGCCGGCCGAGCGGAAGTAGTCCACCGCCCGGTCGCTGAACAGCTTCATCGCCACCAGCCGGGCGTACGCGTCGGTCAGCTCGCGGCGCACGTGCGGGAAGTCGGTCACCCGCCGGCCGTAGAGCACCCGGTTGTGGGCGTGGGTGACCGCCTCGTACATCGCGTGCTCGCAGATGCCGATCGAGGCGGTGCAGAGGTTGAACTTGCCGACGTTGACGGTGTTGAGGGCGGCGTCGAAGGCGGCCTTCCCGGTGTGCAGGACGTCCTCGGCGCGCACCGGGTAGTCCTCCAGGCGGAACTCGCTGACGTACATCTGCGCGTTCACCACGTTGCGCACCAGGTGGTACGCGGGGTGCCGGCTGTCGGCGGCGAAGAAGACGTACCCGTCGGGGCCGTCCACGTCGGCGCGGCGGCCGAAGACCGAGACCAGGCCGGCGACGTTGCCGTTGCCGATGTAGTACTTGCCGCCGGTGGCCCGGAAGCCATCCTCGCCGTCCGGGGTGAGCAGCATGTCGGTGGAGTAGATGTCGGCGCCGTGGCTGCGCTCGGAGAGGCCGAACGCCATCACGTGGCCGGCGTCGAGCAGGGTGGCGGCGCGGGCCCGGGCGGCGGCGTTGTCGCTCTGCCAGACCGGGCCGAGGCCCAGGACGGTGACCTGCCAGGTGTACCAGTAGCCGAGGCCGTAGAAGCCGAGCACCTCGCTGAGCGCGGCGTTGCGGGCGGTGTCCCAGCGCTTGGCCGGGTCGCCGGCACCGTCGGCGGCCGGGGTGCAGAACGCCGCGAAGAGACCGGACTTGGCGGCGAAGTCGAGGAAGTCGCCGTACCAGGTGTGGTCGTTGTAGCTGTCGACCAGGACCTTCTTGCCGCGCTGCTCGAAGAAGTCGACGGTGGCGCGCAGCAGCCGGCGGGACTCGGAGTCGAGGTGGGCGGGGTCGTAGGTGCGCGGGTTGAGCAACGGGTCGGCCATGGGGGTCCTTTCCGGAGGGTGGGGTCAGCGGGCGAGGTCGCGCAGGGTGGCGAGGACGTCGTCGAGCCAGGCCAGCACCATCCGCTCGTACGCGATGCCGCCGCGCAGCACGACGTGCTGGAGTGCCGCGCGGGCGTCGCCGGGGTCGGGCGCCGGGAAGTCGCGGCGCTCGCCGGCCAGGTAGCTGGCGAGGACCGCCTCGTGGTCGGCGCGGTAGCGCTCGACCTCGGCGACCAGGTCGGCGCGGCCGGCGCGGTCGGCGAAGGCGGCACCGCGGATCTTGACGGCCAGCTCGTGCCGGACCGCCTCGGGCTGCACGGGCGCGCGCAGCCAGTCGGCGAGCGCGCTCTGCCCGGCGGCCGTGGCCGACCAGCACCGCTTGTCGGGGCGGCCGTCCTGGCCGACCTCCTCGGCGGTGACCCAGCCGTCGGTCTCCATCCGCTTGAGCACCCGGTAGATCTGCTGGTGGGTGGCGGTCCAGAACCGGCCGATCGAGCGGTCGAAGCGGCGGGCCAGCTCGTAGCCGGAGGCCGGCTGCTCCAACAGGGAGACCAGGATCGCGTGCTCGAGGGCCATGCGGGCATCCTGCTATGCAACGAGTTGCATAGGCAAGGCTGCAGGGGCGTCGGTCACACACGACGACGCCGCGCCCCTCGCGGGAGCGCGGCGTCGTCGGACGAGGATCAGCGGCGGCCGCCGGCGGGGCGGCGGGTCAATGCCACCCCCAGCCCGATCATGCCGAGGCCGAGGAAGAGGTGCAGCCAGTCGTCCGCGTTGTTGAGCGGAACGAAGTTGGCGCCGCTCTCGTGGTTGACGACCACGCCGTAGAGCCAGAGCACCAGGTAGATGGCCCCACCGGCGAGCAGGAACGTGCGCGCGCCGGAGACCGTGCGCGCCAGGGCGAGCCCGGCGACGCCGTACGCGAGGTGTACCAGGTTGTGCAGGATCGACACCTGGAAGAGCCCGAGCAGATTCGCCTTCGAGTGGTGCCCGGCGAACATCATCGTGTCGAAGTTCGTGGTGACGCCGGGGATGAAACCCAGCACCCCGATCAGCAGGAAGAGCACGCCGGCCGCCTGGGCGGCGCGACGGACGGGCGACACGGCGGTCGCCGATGCCCCTCGGCCGGGTCTGTTCACCATGTCAACCACCTCCGTCGAAGGCCGTGTGGCCCCGGATGCCCCGGACCACACGCCGCAAACCTCCGGAACCGGGCGGTGGTGAGCGGAGGCCGGCTCAGGCCGGTGGCAGGTGCTCCCGGAGCGCGGCGAACTCGGCCACGGTCAGCCAGGAGGGGTTGGCGCCCTGCGGCTGGCGGAGGACCTCCGCCCCGGCCAGCCGGGCGTCGGCGCGCAGCCGCTCCCGGGGCACCCGGTCACCCGGGTCGAGCACCGTCAACTCCAGCGGCACCGACCAGTGCTCCCCCGGCGCCCCCGGCACGGCCGGCCCGGCCAGGCGTCCGACACCCCACACCCCGTACGCCAGCCGGCGTCGGCTGCCACTGGCCCAGAGGACCACCGGCTGACCCGCCCGCATCAGCGCCGTGCGGTAGCCGGGGCGGACGCACCAGCTCCGCACTCTGGGGTCGGCGGCGAAGCGGGACCCCAGGTCGACCGCGTCCGCGTTGCCCTTGACCAGCCAGGCGCCGAGGCTTTCCGGGGTCACCCGTCGAGTCGTCATCCGGTGCTGGTGCCCAGGACCGGCACAGGTCAATCAGTCAACGTGGCGTTGACCACTCCACGAAGGCGTTTACCGGACGCGGGAGGTGGAGAGTTTCCCCCGGTACCGACAGAGGGGGAGACCGTGTCCGAGACCGACCGCCCAGAGCCGCGCGACCGGGGCACCGCGCCCGCCGGGGTGACCGATCCGCTCCTGTGGCGGCTCGCCGCCGGCGTGGCGGACGCGCACCAGCCGGACGAGACCGGGCACTGCGACAACCTGCTCTGCGACCACCAGGAGTGGCCGTGCGACGCCGCCCGCCAGGCGCAGCGGGCGCTGGCCCTCTCCGGCGACGCCCCCGAGGAGGTCACCGGCCCGGTTCGCGACGACCGGCGGGAGGAGTCGCAGGGCGACCTGACGGCCCTGCCCCACCGCCGCTCCCGGACGGCCGCCGAGGCCGCCTGACGCTTCCCGGGCGGGACCGCTCGCCCGGGTCCGCACCCGTCCAGGCCGGCTGCTGCCGCACCCACTCACCGACCCGGGGTCACATCGGCCGGCTCGGCTGTGTCTACTGCTGTGAGACGCGACGAGGGGGCGACGTGACAGCGGTCGACGAGCAGGAGTGGTTGACGCAGCGGTTCGAGGAGCACCGGACCCGGCTCCGGGCGGTGGCGTACCGGATGCTCGGCTCGGTGAGCGAGGCCGACGACGCCGTCCAGGACGCCTGGCTACGGGTCAGCCGGGCCGACACCGGTGCCGTGGAGAACATCGGTGGCTGGCTGACGACCGTGGTGGCCCGGGTCTGCCTGAACGTGCTCCGCTCGCGGGAGCGGCGCCGCGAGGAACCGCTCGACGTGCGGCTGCCCGAGCCGGTGGTCAGCCGCGAGCCCGGGGACGACCCTGAACACGCCGCGGTGCTGGCCGACTCGGTCGGGCTGGCGCTGCTGGTGGTGCTGGAGACGCTGACGCCGGCCGAGCGGCTCGCGTTCGTCCTGCACGACATGTTCGCCGTGCCGTTCGAGGAGATCGCCCCGATGGTCGAGCGGTCCCCGGCCGCGGCCCGGCAACTGGCCAGCCGCGCCCGACGGCGGGTACGCGGGCAGGCCCCCGTGCCCGACCCGGACCTCGCCCGGCAGCGGGAGGTCGTCGAGGCGTTCTTCGCCGCCGCCCGCGACGGCGACTTCGACGCGCTCGTCGCCGTGCTGCACCCCGACGTCGTGCTGCGCTCCGACGGCGGCCCGGGCAGCCGCCACACGGTGGTGCTCACCGGCGCGGAGACGGTCGCCGGGCAGGCGGTCACCTTCGGACGGCTCTACCCGTTCATGCGGCCGGCGCTGGTCAACGGCGCCGCCGGCGCCGTGGTCGCGGCGCAGGGCCGGCCGATCTCGGTGATGGGCTTCACCGTCACCGACGGCCGGATCGTCGCCATCGACGTGCTCTCCGACAGCGACCGGCTGCGCCGGCTCGACCTGGCCGTCCTCGACGACTGACGACATGCGGCCCGGCGGGGCGCGGGACCTCGGTCGCCCCGCCGGGGAGCGACGTCGCCGCACCGAGGGGCAGCCGCGGACCGGCCCCGCGGCACGCGCCGCGGCCGCGGACAGCCAGGCCGGTCAGGCGTCCGCCTCCGCGCGCAGCTGCTCCTCGGATGCGCCGCGCCGCCAGTAGCCGGCGAAGGTCACCCGCCGCCGGTCCAGGCCGCGGTCGGTGACCAGGTGCCGGCGGACCGCCCGGACCGTCGAGGACTCGCCGGCGATCCACGCGTACGGGACGCCGGCCGGGAGCCGGGCGGCGCGGATCGCCTCGACCAGCAGGCCGCTGCCGGGCGGGGTGGTGCCCCGGACCAGCCAGCACACCTCCGCGTTCGCCGCGGTGGGCAGTTCGCGCACGTCGGCGGCGTCCGGCACCTCGATCCACGCCCGGACGGTGGCACCGGCGGGCAGCCAGGCCAGGATGCCGGCGGCGGCCGGCAGCGCCGTCTCGTCGGCGGCCAGCAGGACGTGGTCGGTGCCGGGCGGGGGCCGGAAGCAGACGCTGCGGTTGTCCCGCTCGGCGGGTCCGAGCAGGACGATCCGGTCCCCCGGCCGGGCCCGCCCCGCCCACCGGGTGGCCGGGCCGCTGTCACCGTGGTGGACGAAGTCGACGTCCACCTCGGACGCCTCCGGCCGCTGCCCGCTGATGGTGTAGGAGCGCATCACCGCGCGGACGGCCGGGTCGATGGCCCGCCAGCGCGCGTACCAGTCGTCCCCGGCGTCGAGCGGGACCACCGGCTCCGGCTGGCCCGGGTGGGGCAGGAAGAGCGAGACGCTCTGGTCCCGGCCGCCGCCGGCGAACGCGGCCAGCTCCGCACCGGTCAGGGTGACCCGGATCAGCGAGGCGCCGATGCGCCGGGTGTGCCGGACCTGGGCCTGATAGAAGCGGTAGCGGAGAGCGACCCGGGTCGCGGAGCCGGTCGTCACGGTGTCAGCCGACCCGCTTGGCCGACCGGATGGCGGTGGCGAGGTTCTCCAGCAGCGGCGCCGCGCCCGCGTACGAGAAGCGGGGCACCGCGTCCCACGGGGTGACCTGGTTGGCACGGACGGCGGGCAGCTGCTGCCAGGTGGGCTTGGCCGCGAGGTCCTTGGGCTGCAACGCGGTGGACCGGTTGTCGAGCAGGATCAGGTCGGCGGGGAACTTGCCGGCGTTCTCCCAGCTCAGGCTCTCGAAGTAGTCGCCGGTGGCGAGCTTGTTCGGCACCACGATGTCGACGCCCAGCTCGGCGAAGTACATCAGGTCGGTGCTGACCTTCGGGTTGGAGACGTAGAACAGGTCGGGGCTGCCGGAGGCGGCGAGCACCCGGATGCCGGGGTTGGCCTTGACCGCCTGGCGGACCGACTCGGCGGCGGCCTCGAAGCGCGCCTTGGCGTCGGTGACCTTCTTCGCGTTCAGGTCGGCGCCGAGGGAGCGGGCCAGTTCCGCGTACCGCTCGATGGGCCGGGTCATCGGCACCCGGGCGGTGGTGACGGTGGCGCTGGGCGCCAGGGCGAGGATCTTGTCGCGGCTCTCGTCCGGCACGTACCAGAGCGCACCGGGGTCGTACATGTGGGTGACCAGCAGTTCGGGGCGCAGCCCCGCGTACTTCTCGACGTTGAACTCGCCCCAGACGTTGCCGAGCACGGTGACCCGGTCGACGTCGAGGCCGCCGGCCTGCGGGTCGACGGAGCCGTCGCTGCGGGTGGTCTCGCCGAACACGCCGACGATCTGCGAGTCGAGTCCGAAATCGACCAGCGCGGCGGCGACCCCGGTGAAGGCGACGACCCGGGTCGGGGTGCTCGACAGCTCGATCTTCTGGTTGCGGTCGTCCGTGAACGACCAGGGGCCGGTCGAGCCCTTGGCACTGGTGGACCCGGGCTTGCCGGCCTGGCCGCAGCCGACGAGGAGGGTCGCGAGGGTGGCGCCGCCAGCGGCGAGCAGGCCCCGGCGGGAGAGTCCGCGGGCGGACATGGAAGCAGGCATGATGACGTCTTTCGATCAGGACAGGACCGCGATGATCCGCGATGGCGGGGTTAGGTTAACCTAACCTAACCCGAAGTCAACCGGTGCCATGCCGTTTCCCCCCGGAGCCGACCCTGTCCGTCACCACGCTCGCCGCCGCCCCGGCGCCGGCGCCACCCACCCGCCGCGCCGGCCCGGCCGCGGCGCTCGCCGCCGGGCTGCTGCTCCTGCTCGTCGTCGCGGTGCTGAGCATCGCCGTCGGCGCCCGACCGCTCTCCCTCACCGAGGTCTGGCACGGCCTGGTCTCCGCTGCCTCCCCCGAACACGCGGTGGTGCACCGGATGCGCCTGCCCCGCACGCTGCTCGGCCTGGTCGCCGGCGCGGCGCTCGGGGTGGCCGGGGCGCTGATGCAGACGCTCACCCGCAACCCCCTGGCCGACCCGGGACTGCTCGGCATCAACGCCGGCGCGGCGGCCGCGGTCGCCTCCGCCACCGCCCTGCTCGGCGTCGGCACCGCCGGCGGCTGGATCTGGTTCGCCCTGCTCGGCGCCGCCACCGTGACCGTCGGGGTGTACGCCGTCGGCGGCGGCCGGCGGGCCACCCCGGACCGCCTCGCGCTGGCCGGGGCGGCGCTCAACGCGGTGCTCTACTCCTACGTCAGCGCGGTCATGCTGCTCAACTCCGCCTCGCTGGACCGGCTGCGGTTCTGGACGGTCGGCTCGCTGGCCAACGCCGAGTTCGCCACCCTGCGTACCGTGGCGCCCTTCGTGCTGGCCGGCCTGCTGGTCGCCCTGGCCGGCGCACGGTCGCTGAACGCGCTGGCCCTGGGCGACGACACCGCGCGGGCGCTCGGCGCCCGGCCGGCCCTGGTGCGCGGCGCCGCCATCGCGGCGATCACGCTGCTCTGCGGCGCGGCCACCGCCGCCTGTGGGCCGATCGTCTTCGTCGGGCTGCTCGTGCCGCACCTGGTCCGCGTGCTGACCGGGCCGGACCTGCGCTGGCTGCTGCCCGCCTGCGCGCTGTACGCGCCCGTCCTGCTGCTCGGCGCCGACGTGCTCGGCCGGGTGCTGGGCCGCCCCGGCGAACTCCAGGTCGGCCTGGTCACCGCCGTGCTCGGCGGCCCGCTCTTCCTGCGTCTGGTGGCCCGGCGATGACTGTGCTCCGCACCCCCGGCGGCCGGTCACTGCGCTGGCGTCCCCGATCGCTGGTCGTCGTCGCCACCGCCGTGCTGCTCGCCGTCGGCCTCGGCGTGCTCGCCGTGGGCGGCGGCGACTACCCGATGAGCCCGGCCGACGTGCTGCGCACGCTGACCGGGGGCGGCACCGCGGCCGAGGAGTTCATCGTCGGCGAGCTGCGCCTGCCCCGGCTGGTCACCGCGCTGGGCGTCGGGGCCGCCCTGGCGCTGTCCGGCGCGGTGGTCCAGACGCTGCTGCGCAATCCGCTGGGCAGCCCCGACGTGCTCGGCATCACCCAGGGAGCGGCGACCGGCGGACTGATCGCCGTGGTGCTCGGCGGCAGCAGCCTCGCGCTGTCCGGCGCGGCGCTGGCCACCGGGATCTGCACCGGCCTGCTCATCCGTGCCGTCGCCGGCGCCCGGGGCCTGGCCGGTCACCGGCTCGTGCTGGTCGGCATCGGCTTCACGGCGATCCTCACCGGCGTCAACGGCTGGCTGCTCACCCGGGCGCCGCTGATGGACGCCGCCCGGGCGGTGCTCTGGCTCACCGGCAGCCTGGACGGGCGCGGCTGGTCGCAGGCGGTGCCGCTGCTCGGCGTCCTCGCGGCGCTCACCCCGGTGGTGCTCGCCGGCGGCCGGGCAATGGCCATGGTGGAGCTGGGCGACGAGACCGCGACCGCGCTGGGCGTGCCGGTGACCCGGGTCCGGCAGGTGCTGCTCGGCGCGGCGGTGCTGCTCGCCTCCGTCGCCGCGGCCGCCGCCGGGCCGGTCTCCTTCGTGGCGCTCACCGCCCCGCACCTGGCCCGCCGGCTCACCCGCGCGCCGGGGCCGAACCTGGTGGCCTCGGCGCTCACCGGCGCGGTGCTGCTGGTCGGGGCGGACCTGGTGGCGCAGCGCGCCCTCGCCGGCCAGCAACTGCCGGTGGGCGTGGTGACCGGCGTGCTGGGCGGGACGTACCTGGTGTGGTTGCTCGCCGCGCGGCGGGCCGGACGGAACTAAAGGAGATCGCGTGTCGGGAAACCCACGCCTGGACGGGGTCGGGCTGACCCTGGCGTACGAGCGGCGGATCGTCGCGGAAGGGCTGTCGGTGGCCGTACCGGACGGGTCGTTCACCGTGGTGATCGGGCCAAACGCCTGCGGCAAGTCGACGCTGCTGCGGGCCCTGGCCCGGACGCTGCGGCCGCGCGCCGGGACGGTGCTGCTCGACGGGCGGGACATCCACGCGCTGCCGTCCCGGGCGGTGGCCCGTACCCTCGGCCTGCTGCCCCAGTCGTCGGTGGCGCCGGACGGCATCACGGTGGCCGACCTGGTCGCCCGCGGCCGGTACCCGCACCAGGGGCTGCTGCGGCAGTGGTCCCGGGAGGACGAACGGGTGGTCGCCGAGTCGATGGCTGCCACCGGCGTCGCCGAACTGGCCGACCGGCCGGTCGACGAGCTCTCCGGCGGGCAGCGGCAGCGGGTCTGGATCGCCATGGCGCTGGCCCAGCAGACGCCACTGCTGCTGCTCGACGAGCCGACCACCTGGCTGGACGTCGCCCACCAGATCGAGGTGCTGGACCTGTGCGCCCGGCTGCACGAAGAGCAGGGCCGGACGCTGGTGGCGGTGCTGCACGACCTGCACCACGCCGCCCGCTACGCCACCCACCTGATCGCCATGCGCGACGGCCGGGTGGTCGCCGAGGGCGACCCGCGCGAGGTGGTCACCGCCGAACTGGTCCAGGAGGTGTTCGGGCTGCCGTGCCGGATCGTCGAGGACCCAGAGACCGGCACGCCGCTGGTGGTGCCCGCCACCCGCCGTCCACGTTTGCCGGCTGCGGCCTCCCGGGTAGTGCCGACGTCCTGACCGGACACCAAGATCCGGCGTACGGCCGGAGGAGTCGCGATGGCGGGCATGGCCCGGAAGTGGGCGGGGTCCGCCGTCGGCCGGCTGCGGCAGGGCTGGCGGCCGGCGCTGGAGGCGGCTGCGGCGGCCACCGTCGCGTGGATCGTCGCGGCCCGGCTGATCGGCCACCCGGATCCGTTCTTCGCGCCGAGCGCCGCGCTGATCGTGCTCGGCGAGGCGCGCGGGAAGCGACTGCGGCAGACCGTCGAGATGGTGCTCGGGGTGGCCGCCGGGGTGCTCGCCGCGGACCTGGCCGTGCAGTCGCTCGGCCCGGGCACCGGCACCGTCTTCCTCGTGCTGCTGCTGACCATCGGCCTCATGCTCACCATCGGAGCGAGCAGCACGCTCACCGTCCAGGCCGCCGTCTCCGCCCTCTACCTGGTCGCGGTGGCCGCGCCGCAAGGCGGCGGGCTGGTGCCGTTCCGGTTCGTCGACGCGCTGATCGGCGGTGCGGTGGCGCTGGCCGCCAGCCAGCTCCTGGTGGCCCGGGACCCGCTCGGCCCGCTCGTCGCCGAGGCCCGGCGCACCTACGGCGACCTGGCCGACCTGCTCGACCGGATCGACCGGGCCCTGGCCGGCGCCGACGAGCAGGCCGCCCGCGCGGCGCTGGACCGGGCCCGCGAGGTGGACGGCTGCGTGGACCGCTTCCGCGTCGCCGTGCAGGCCTGCAGCGAGTCGCTGCGGCTGCGGGTCCGCAAGCGCCGCCACCTCGACCAGGTGGCGGAGGTCGAGGCCACCTGCCACCAGCTCGACTACGCGGTACGCAACATCCGGGTGCTGGCCCGCAACGGCGTGACGCTGACCCGGCTCGGCACGCCGGCCCCGCCGGAGCTGGGCGAGGCGATCCGGGCGCTCGGCGAGGCGGTGCGCGCCGCCGCCGACGCCCTCTCCACCGACCTCGGTGGACACTCGGACGCGGACCGGCACGCGGAACGCGCCGACCACGCCGCCCTGGAGGCGGTACGCCTCGCCGCCCGGATGCTCCGGGCCGACCCGCCGCTGCCACTGATCATGATCGTGGGCCAGATCCGGGCCACCGCCATCGACCTGCTGCGCGGGGTCGGGGTGGACGACGCGGCCGTGCTGGGCCGGGTCGACGAGGCGCTGGGCCTGCCGAACACCTGAGCCGCCGGTCGTTTCCCGGCCGAAGTCCGGCGGGTGTCGCGACGGCGTGCCGGGTGAGTGTGCCCGCCCCGCTCGCCGTCAGGTCCAGCCGGTGCCGGTCCAGCCTTCGCTGATCCACGGTGGCGCCCACCCCGTCACCGCCGCCGCTGCGGCGAGGACGGTCACGGTCGCTGTCCCCACGAGCGCACCCCGCCCGAGGTACCTGGTCCGGGGCAGGCGGGTCAGCAACCAACCCGCAGCCACGGTCACCGGCAGGAGAAGACAGCTGGCTGCGCCGAAGTAGAAGGTCCACTCGGCGGGCGAATCCCTTCCGATCCACAGTGCATCTGCGGCGGCCGTGCCGCACCAGGTGTGGGCGATGACCGCCAGGCCGCCACTCGTGACCGCCTGGGCGACCTCCGACCGCCTACCCACGGTGCTCCTGTCTGTCGTCTCGCCGGGGCCGATCAGCCTATCCGGGCTGGCTCGCCGGAGGCTCGTCCGCTCCGTCCGGAACCCCTCCGGCTCAGCGGGGCGACGGCGGGGCGGCCGCCCCGGCCGGCGGCTGCGGGCCGAAGGCGCTGAGGAACCGGTCCCGGAAGGTGTCCATCCGCCAGACCGGCGCGCTCGGGCCGGGCCGCAGCCCGTCGTCCCAGCCCCAGGCGGCGACCCGCGCCAGCACGGCCGGATCGTGGGCCAGGATGGTGATCGGCACGTCCCGGCCGGCGTTCTCCCCGGTCACCACCGGCGCCGGCTGGTGGTCGCCGAGGAAGACCAGCACCAGCTCATCGTCGCCGTACGTCTCCACGTAGGAGATCAGGCTGTTCAGCGAGTACTCGATGGAGCGCCGGTAGCCGGTGCGGACCTCGGTGGCGCTGCGCCCCACCACGTCCTTCGGGTTGACGGCCACCGAGGTCGGCCGGCGGTAGATGGACCCGTCGCCGACGTGGTCCCATTCCAGCATCCGGGGGATCGCCGCCCAGGGAGAGTGGCTGGAGATCAGCGGGATCTCCGCCATGATTGGCGCGTGCCCCGGCGTGGCCCGCTCCCGCCGGTGGAAGGTGGCCAGCGTGTACTGGTCGGGCATGGGCGCGTAGTTGAACTTCGGGCCGCGGTAGTCGAGCCCGGCCGCGTCGTGGTAGCGGTCGAAGCCGAAGAAGCTCTTCTCCGGCCAGGGCTGGGTGGCCGCCGGCATCACCCCCACCGTCTGCCAGCCGGCCCGCCGGAACGCGCCGTTGAGGGTGAGCCGGTCGCCGGCCAGCAGGCTGAGGTGGCGTTGCTGGTTGTCCACCCAGAGCCCGGACAACAGCGTGTCGTGCGCCAGCCAGCTGCCCCCGCCGGCGGTGGGTGAGGTGAGGAAACCGCTGCGGGCGGAAAAGCCCCGCTCGGCGAGCCGGCGCGTACCGCCGTCGAGCACCGCGCCGACCTGCGGGGCGAACTCCGGGTCCTGCACTGCGTCCCGGCCGTAGCTCTCCACGAACGCGACGATCACGTCCTTGCCGCGCAGGGCGGTGAGCAACTCATCGCCCGGGGTGTCGCGGAAGGCGTCGGCGGCGGCCTCGGCGGCGAAGGCCTCCCGGTCCCGCAGCCCGGCACCCAACTGACCGACATGCTGGCCGACCAGCCGGGACGTGCCCGAGTCGGCGACCGGCACGCCGATCGTCGCGCCGGCGACCCAGACCACCGCGCACCCCGCCAGCACCCGGACCGCCCGCCGGTCGTGCCGGGCCACCAGCCGGGTCAGCCGGAGCACCGACCGGGTGGTCAGCACCAGCAGCGCGCCGACCGCGGCGACCAGCGCCACGATCGCGCCGACCGCGCCGGCCCGGCCGACCGAGTCGCGGACGAAGCCGTACGCGTCGTCCAGCAGCACCCAGTCGAGGACCAGGTCGAAGGGGCGGGCGAGGCTGGCGGACATGCCCATGTCGAGCAGCTTGACGACGGCGAGCAGCCCGAGCGCGACGCCGCACAGCACCGCCACCGCCCGCCGGGCCACGCCGCGCAGCGCCAGCAGCAGCGCGGCGGCGACCAGCCCCTCGACCGGGATGCGCAGGAACGCGGCGGGGCCGAGCTGATCGAGCCGGTTCGGCGCTACCAGCACGGCGAACACGAGCAGGCCGGCCGCCACGGTGGTCACCCGCGCCGCGACGGTACGCCCCCGTCCCCGTCCACCGGCCACGGCGTCATCCGCCACAGCGTCGACGGAATCCCCCGCGGCGGGAGGATCGGCCGGTCCGTCCACCGTGGCCCGGCGGCGCAGGCGCGACAGCACTGACACTGCGATGTCCCTTCCCTGGGCTGTCCCCGGCCGTCCGGCCGGGTGATCGGTGCGGCTCAGACGGGCTGGTGCGCGGCGAGCGGGCGCTCGGCGACGGTCTCCGGCACCGGCCGGAGAGCCGGCGTCGGACGGCGTACGGGGGCGGTCCGGACCCGGCGGTGCCACCAGAGCCAGCCGACGTCGTGGCCGAACGACTCGACCAGCAACGCCAGCGAGGCCGCCACCACGACGGCGGTCGCCGGCGCGGGCAGCACCTCCGCCGTGGCGACCAGCAGCAGCACCCCCTGGGCCGCGGCCACCACCTTGCGCCAGTACCGCGGCGGCAACGTCCCGCGCATCCAGGGCAGCACCCAGCTCGCCACGACGAAGGCGTACCGCATCGCGCCGATGGCGAGCACCCAGCCGCCGGTGGACGGCGCCACGTGGACGCTGAGCACCAGGATCAGGAAGGCGTCGACCTCCATGTCGAAGCGGGCGCCGAGCGCGCTGGCGGTGCCGGTGCGCCGGGCCACCCAGCCGTCGACGGCGTCCAGGGCGAGCGCCACCGCGGCCATCGGCACCAGCACGGCCAGCGGCGCCGCCGCGTCGATGGCGTCCACCACCAGGGCGGTCACCCCGCCGACGAGCACCGCCCGGGTCAGCGTCACCCGGTCCGCCGGGCCCAACCGGTGCGCGCCGCGCCGGCGCAGGCCACGGTCGAGCGCCCCGCAGAGCCCGATGCCGTACGCGACGCCGGCCAGCCAGCCGGCGACGTCGAGCTCGACGGTCGCGGCCAGCCCGGCGAGCAGGACGATCTGGGCGGTCAGGCCGATCACCGGACCGGTTCGAACCTTGGACACCCTGCCTCCGTGTTTATGATCGACGGCCTCGACAGGAAACACGGAGCGGGTGGCCGTTCGGTTCGGTCCGGCAGCCAGATGAGGAGAACATCCGCGTGATCCGCGACGCCCACGCCTTCTGGCTCCGCTCCCCCGGCGTGGGTGAGATCCGCCCGGTGACGCTACCGGCGCCGGGCCCCGACGAGGTCCTGGTCCGCGCGCTGTACTCGGGGGTCAGCCGGGGCACCGAGACGCTGGTCTTCACCGGCGGCGTGCCGGCCGACCAGTACGCGGCGATGCGCGCCCCGTTCCAGGAGGGCGACTTCCCCGCCCCGGTCAAGTACGGCTACCTCAGCGTCGGCGTGGTCGAGGCCGGTCCGGCGCGGCTGCGCGGGCGTACCGTCTTCTGCCTGCACCCGCACCAGAGCGCGTACGTCGTGCCGGCCTCGGCCGTGACGCCGGTGCCCGACGGCGTGCCGGCGGCCCGGGCGGTGCTGGCCGGCACGGTGGAGACGGCGGTGAACGCGCTCTGGGACGCCGCGCCGCTGGTCGGCGACCGGGTCAGCGTGGTGGGCGCCGGCATGGTGGGCTGCGCCGTCGCGGCGCTGCTCGCCCGCTTCCCCGGGGTACGCGTCGAGCTGGTGGACCCCGATCCGGCGCGGGCGGCGGTGGCCGCGGCGCTGGGCGTCGGGTTCGCGTCACCCGACGACGCGGCCGACGGGCGGGACCTGGTGGTGCACGCCAGCGCGACCGGCCCGGGGTTGCAGCGCGCGATCGACCTGCTCGCCCCGGAGGGCACGGTGATCGAGCTGAGCTGGTACGGCGACCGGCCGGTACGGCTGTCGCTGGGCGGGTCGTTCCACTCCGGCCGGTTGACCATCCGCAGCAGCCAGGTCGGCACGGTCTCGCCGGCCCGGGCGGGGCGGCGAAGCTACGCCGACCGGATGGCGCTGGCCCTGGAGCTGCTCGCCGACCCGGCCTTCGACGCGCTGGTCACCGGCCGGTCGCGCTTCGCGGACCTGCCCGACGTGCTCGACCGACTGGCCGCGGGGAGCCTCCCCGCGCTGTGCCACCTCATCACCTACGACGGGGAGTGACGCCGTGTTCAGCGTGACCGTACGGGACCACATGATGGTCGCCCACAGCTTCCGGGGCGAGGTCTTCGGGCCGGCGCAGCGGCTGCACGGGGCGACGTTCGTGGTGGACGCGACCTTCCGCCGCGCCGAGCTGGACGCGGACGGCATCGTGGTGGACATCGGCCGGGCCACCGAGGAGCTGCGGGCCGTCCTCGCCGAGCTGACCTACCGCAACCTCGACGACGAGCCGGCCTTCGCCGGGGTGAACACCACCACCGAGGTGCTGTGCCGCACGGTCGCGGACCGGCTGGCCGAGCGGGCGCACGCCGGTGGGCTCGGCCCGGGGGCCCGCGAGCTGGCCGGGATCACGGTGACGCTGCACGAGTCGCACATCGCCTGGGCCAGCTACGAGCGGTCGCTGTAGCCGGTGCCCGTGGTGCACGTCGTCCTCCCCGGCGACATCGACGACCCGGCGACCCCGAGCGGCGGCAACACGTACGACCGCCGGGTCTGCCGGGGCCTCGCCGAGCGGGGGTGGGCGGTGCGCGAGCACGGCGTACCCGGGCGGTGGCCGCGCCCCGACCCGCCGGCGCGGACCCGCCTGGCCGGGGTGCTCGCGACGCTGCCCGACGGCACGGTGGTGCTGCTCGACGGGCTGGTCGCCTCGGCCGTGCCGGAGGTGCTGGCCCCGCACGCCCGGCGGCTGCGGCTGGTGGTGCTGGTACACATGCCGCTGGAGGACGACACCGAGGCCGCCGCGCTGGCCTGCGCCGTCGCGGTGGTCACCACCAGCGGGTGGACCCGCCGCCGCCTGCTCGACCGGTACCCGCTGCCCGCCGACCGGGTGCACGTGGCCACCCCCGGGGTGGACCCGGCACCACCGGCGATTGGCACGGGCGCCGGCACGGCACTGCTCTGCGTCGCGGCGGTCACCGCGCACAAGGGACACGACGTGCTGGTCCGCGCCCTGGCCGAGGTCGCCGACCTGCCCTGGACGCTGGACTGCGTGGGCGCGCTCACCCGCGATCCCGGCTTCGTCGCCGGGCTGCGCCGGCTGGTGGACGAGCGGGGGCTGGCCGGGCGGGTACGGCTGGCCGGACCGCGCACCGGGGCCGACCTCGACGCCGCGTACGCCGCCGCCGACCTGCTGGTGCTCGCCTCGCACGCCGAGACGTACGGGATGGTGGTCACCGAGGCCCTGGCCCGCGGCCTGCCGGTGCTCGCGACCCCGGTGGGCGGGGTGCCCGAGGCGCTGGGCCGGGCCCCGGACGGCGAGCCGCCCGGCCTGCTGGTACCCGCCGACGACCCGGCCGCGCTGGCCGGCGCGCTGCGGCGCTGGCTCACCGGGGCGCCGCTGCGGCACCGGCTGCGGCAGGCGGCCCTGGCCCGCCGGGACGGCCTGGCCGGCTGGCCGGACACCGCCGCCGCGATCGCCCACGTCCTGAACGGAGTAAGAGGATGACCACGCACGTCACCGACCCCTTCGCCGACTGGCTCGCGCTGCGCGAGCCCGCCGACGCCGCCGCCCGCGCCGACGACCTGGTGGACCGGGTCCGTGCCCGGCTGGCCGCCGGTCGGCCCCTGGTGGTGCACGACCTGGGCAGTGGCACCGGCTCGATGGCACGCTGGCTGGCTCCCCGGCTGCCCGGCCCGCAGCACTGGGTCCTCTACGACCGGGACCCGGGGCTGCTCGACCGGGCCCTCGCCGCCCCGCCGCGCGCCGCCGACGGCAGCCCGGTGCGCGTCGAGACGCGGCGCACGGACATCACCCGGCTCACCGCCGCCGACCTGGCCGGCGCCGACCTGGTCACCGCCTCGGCGCTGCTGGACATGCTGAGCGCCGAGGAGATCGAGGCGATCGTGACGGCCTGCGTCGGGGCGGGCCGCCCGACCCTGTTCACGCTCTCCGTCATCGGCCGGGTGCGGCTCGACCCGCCGGATGAGCTGGACGCGGAGGTCGCCGCCGCGTTCGACGCGCACCAACGCCGTACCGTCGACGGCCGGCGGCTGCTCGGGCCGGACGCCGCCGCGGCCACCGTCGCCGCGTTCCGGCGGCACGGGGTTCCCGTGGCGGTCCGGTCCAGCCCGTGGCGGCTGGGCGCCGGGCAGGACGCGCTGATCGCCGAGTGGTTCACCGGCTGGTGCGACGCCGCCGTCGAGCAGCGCCCGGAGCTGGCCGCCCGGATCACCGGGTACGCCCGCCGCCGGCTGGCCGAGGCGGCGGCGGGCCGGCTGACCGTCACGGTGGGCCACGACGACCTGCTCGCCGGGGTGGAATGAACCCGACCGCCGGCCGGTACGTGGAGGAGGGAGAGATCTTCGACAGGAGGCCCCGCGTGCCACAGGCTGCCCACGACACCCCCGGCACCCCGGTCCGTCCAAGGTGGGCCTGGGTGAGCAACCTCGGCGGCGTCGCGCTGGTGGCGGCGCTGCTGTGGTGGCTGGGCACCGGCCCGGCGCTGGCCGCGCTACGCCGCATCGACACCGCAGCGGTGGTCGCGGCGCTGCTGCTCGGAGCGCTCAGCACCGTCTGCTGCGCCTGGCGGTGGCGGCTGGTCGCCGGAGGGCTCGGCGTCCGGCTCCCGCTGGGCACCGCCGTGGCGGACTGCTACCGGGCGGTCTTCCTCAACGCCACCCTGCCCGGCGGGGTGCTCGGCGACGTGCACCGGGCGGTCCGCCACGGCCGGGAGGCCGGCGACCTCGGCCGGGCCGTGCGGGCGGTGGTCTGGGAACGCAGCGCCGGTCAGGTCGTCCAGGTCACGCTCGCCGCGGCGCTGCTGCTGGCGCTGCCGTCGCCGGTGCGGCCCTGGCTGCCGGAGGCCACCGCGCTGGCCCTGGCGGTCGCCCTCGGCGTGGTGCTGGTGGCGCGGGCGCTGCCCCGCTCCGGCCCGTCCCGGCGGGCCCGCGCGCTGCGCGCCGCCGCCGCCGACGTCCGCGCCGGCCTGCTGACCCGCCGGACCGGGCCGGGGGTGCTGCTCGCCTCGGCGGTGGCGGTCGTCGGCCACCTGGGCACCTTCCTGGTGGCGGCCCGGGTCGCGGGCGCGACCGCCCCGCTGGCGCAACTGCTGCCGCTGACCCTGCTGGCGCTGCTGGCGATGGGGCTGCCGGCGAACGTGGCCGGGTTCGGCCCGCGCGAGGGGGTGGCCGCCTGGGCGTTCGGGGCCGCCGGCCTGGGCGCCGCCCAGGGGGTGTCCACCGCGCTGGTGTACGGGGCGCTGGTGGTCGTCGCCGCCCTGCCCGGCGCCGCCGTGCTGCTGCTGGGCCGGCTTCCGGCCCGGTACCCGTACCGGTCCACGCCTCGTACGGTGGGCCAGGGCGGTTCTGCCGCGGTACCCGCTGCCGGGCTGGCCGGCAGCGCCTGACGGAGGAGACACATGTACGGAGCACTTCCGGTCGCCACGGTCCGCACCCAGGTCACGGTCCCCCTCCGCCTACCCGACGGGTACGCCACCACGGCCCGGGTCTTCACCTTCGAGGGGCTGGTGGACGGGCGGGAGCACCTGGCGTTCGGGCTCGGCGACTGGGCGGGCGCGCTGCGGCGGCAGTCGGCCGGGCCGGCGCCGCTGGTCCGCCCGCACAGCGAGTGCCTGACCGGGGACGTCTTCGGCAGCCAGCGCTGCGACTGCGGTCCGCAGCTGCGCGAGGCGGTGGAGCGCATCGCCAACGCCGGCGGGTTCCTGCTCTACCTGCGGCAGGAGGGGCGCGGCATCGGCCTGTACCCGAAGCTGGACGCCTACGCGTTGCAGGACGCCGGCCTCGACACGTACGAGGCGAACGTGGCGCTCGGGCACGGCGAGGACGAACGCGACTACCGGGCGGCCGCGCAGATGCTGGCGGTGCTGGGCGTGCGGCGGCTGGCGCTGCTGAGCAACAACCCGGAGAAGGCCGAGCAGCTCGACGGGCTCGGCGTGACGGTGACGGAGGTGATCCCCACCGGGGTCTACCTCTCCCCCGCCAACGCCGACTACCTCGCGGCGAAGGCGAGCCGGGCGGCCGCCCGCACCGCCGACTCGCCGTCGCTGACCTGAGATGGGCGCCGTGCCGGCGGGCCCGCGGCCGTACGTGCTGCTGAGCTGCGCCACGTCGATCGACGGGTACATCGACGACGCCACCGGGCAGCGGCTGTTGCTGTCCAATGCCGACGACCTGGCCCGGGTCGACGCCGTCCGGGCCGGCTGCGACGCGATCCTGGTCGGCGCCGGCACCGTCCGCCGCGACGATCCGCGGCTGGTGATCCGCTCGGAGCGGCTGCGCCGGGCGCGGATGGACCGCGGGCTGCCGCCGTCGCCGGTGAAGGTGACGCTGACCGGGCGGGGCGACCTCGACCCGAGCGCCCGGTTCTTCACCGTCGGCGACGGGGACCGGATCGTGTACTGCGCCTCGCCGGCGGTGGCGAAGACCAGCGAGGTGCTGGACGGGCTGGCCACCGTGGTGGACGCCGGCGACCCGCTGGACCCGGCCCGGGCGCTGGCCGACCTGGTCGGGCGCGGGGTGGACCGGCTGATGGTGGAGGGCGGCGGGTCGGTGCACGCCCAGTTCCTCACCGCCGGGCTCGCCGACGAGCTGCACCTGGTGGTCGCGCCGTTCTTCGTCGGCGATCCCCGGGCGCCCCGCTTCGTCCGCGACGGCCCGTTCCCGTGGCACCCCGGCCGGCGGGCCCGGGTGGTCGAGGCCCGCCAGATCGGTGACGTGGTGCTGGTCCGGTACGCCCTGTCGGAACGCTGCCCGGACGCCTGAGCCGGTGAACCGGCGGGGCCGTTCGTCCGTACCACCGGCCGACCCGGAGAACCGACCTACTACGCTTCGTCGTAGGGGGTGGGGGCGTGGCGGACAAGGGAGCGGCTGTGGTGGACGAGGGCGACGAGCAGGTGACCGCGTGGGCGCTGGCCGCCGGGCGGGGCGACCCGCTGGCGCTGGCCGCGTTCGTCCGGGCCACCCAGGGCCCGACCTGGCGGTTCCTGCACCACCTGCTGGCCGACGCGGAGACCGACGACCTGGTGCAGGAGACGTACCTGCGGGCGATGCGCGCGCTGCCCCGGTTCGCCGCCCGGTCCTCGGCGCGGACCTGGCTGTTCGGCATCGCCCGGCGGGTCGCCGCCGACCACCTCCGGTCCCGGCGGGCCCGCCCACCGGCCACCACCATCGACGGGTACGACCCGCCGTCGGCGGGCCGGTTCGAGAACGTCGTGGTGCTGGACGCCCTGCTGCGGCAACTGCCGGCCGAGCGGCGCGAGGCCTTCGTCGCCACCCAGCTCCTCGGCCTGTCGTACGCCGAGGCGGCGCAGGTCTGCGACTGTCCCGTCGGCACCATCCGGTCGCGGGTGGCCCGGGCCCGGGCCGACCTGGTCGACGCCATGGCCGACCGCGCCACCCGGACGGACACCCGCGCCGGCTGATCCCGCCGCCGGCCCGGATCGTTCGTAAGGACATCGCAAGGTTTCCGCGCCCCGGCGCCGGACCGGCCCACGGCTACGCTGACCGGCACGAGGGGGAGGTACGCCGTGCCGCAACGGGTGCTGGTCGTCGACGACGACCGGACGGTCAGCGACGTGGTCTGCCGCTACCTGGAACACGCCGGCTACCAGGTGGACCACGTCTCCGACGGCGCCGCCGCGCTGGCCGCCGTCGCCGCGGCGCCGCCGCAGCTGGTGGTGCTCGACGTGATGCTGCCCGGGGTCGACGGGCTGGAGGTCTGCCGACGGCTGCGGGAGCGCCCGGACGGCGTACCCATCGTGATGTTGACCGCGCGCGGCGACGAGGCCGACCGGATCCTCGGCCTGCAACTGGGCGCGGACGACTACCTGAGCAAGCCCTTCTCCCCGCGCGAGCTGGTGCTGCGGGTGCGGTCGGTGCTGCGCCGCGCCGGCGGCGAGCCGGCCGGCGCGGCGGCGGAGGTGCTCACCGACGGCGGCCTCACCGTCGAGACCGGCCCCCGGGTGGCCCGGCTGCACGGTCGGGAACTGGCCCTCACGCTGCGCGAGTTCGACCTGCTGGCCCACCTGATGCGGCACCCGGCGCGGGCGTTCCGCCGGGCCGAGCTGCTGGAGCGGGTCTGGGGCTGGAGCTTCGGCGACCAGTCCACCGTCACCGTCCACGTGCGCCGGCTGCGGGAGAAGATCGAGGCCGACCCGGCCGACCCGCGCCGGATCGTCACGGTGTGGGGCGTCGGCTACCGGTACGAGCCGGTCGATGGCTGACCTCGCGCTGATCTTCGGGGCCGCGCTCGCCGCGGCCTGCTGCGTCGGGCTGCTCGGCGCGGGGGCGCTGCGGCTGCTGCGCGGCCGGTCGATCACGGTGCACATCTCCGTCCTGCTGGCGATGACGGTGAGCGCGGTGGCGGCCGGGGTCGCGGTGATCGCCGAGGCGATGTTCCTCTCCCCGCACGACCTGGAGGTGGTGCTCATCACCGTCTCCGCGGCGGCGGTGGTCAGCCTCGCCGTCGGCTGGCTGTTCGGCCGACGGCTCGCCGCGGCGGCGGTCTGGGCGGACCAGGCGCGGGAGCGGGAGCGGCGGATCGAGAAGGGCCGCCGCGACCTGGTCGCCTGGGTGTCGCACGACCTGCGCACGCCGCTCGCCGGGCTGCGGGCGATGGCCGAGGCGCTGGAGGACGGGGTGGTCGCCGACCCGGCGACGGTGCGCGAGTTCCACCGCCGGATCCGGGTGGAGACCGACCGGATGACCCGCCTCGTCGACGACCTGTTCGAACTGTCCCGGATCAACGCCGGGGCGTTGCGGCTGTCGCTGTCCGCGGTGCCGCTGGGTGACGTGGTCTCCGACGCCCTGGCCGGCACCGCGCCGCTGGCCGCGGCCCGCCGGATCCGGCTGGTCGCCGCCGAGTCGGGCTGGCCGACGGTGACCGCCAGCGAGCCGGAGCTGGCCCGGGTGGTGGGGAACCTGCTGCTCAACGCGGTGCGCTACACGCCCGACGACGGCACCGTGCGGGTCGACGCGGGCCGCGACGGCGACGCCGCCTGGCTGGCCGTGGCGGACACCTGCGGCGGCATCCCCGAGGACGACCTGCCCCGGCTCTTCGACGTGGCCTTCCGGGGCGAGCCGGCCCGCACGCCCCGGCCGGGCAACGGCGGCGCCGAGGGCTCCGGCGGGCTGGGCCTGGCGATCGTGCGCGGGTTGGTCGAGGCGCACGGCGGCCGGGTCGACGTGCGCAACGTCGCCGGCGGGTGCCGGTTCGTCGTCCGGCTGCCGCTGGCCGACGGCTGACCCGTCCCGGCCGACCGTCGGACACTGACCCGCCCGGACCGGCGGACGGCGCGGCGGTCAGGGGCGGGTCAGCTCGGCGAACCAGCGGCGGCCGGCCCGGAACACCTCGCCGACCGCCAGCCCGGCCGCCACCGCCGGGCCCGCCACCGCGCCGGTGTCCAGCCAGGCCCAGCGGAAGCTCGGCCCCGGACGCCGACCGGTCAGCACGTGGACCTGCCCCTGCCAGGCGCCGGACCCGGGCGGCTCCAGCTCCACCAGCACCGTGCCGGCCGGCCGCAGCAGCGCCCGGCACCGGCGCAGCAGCGCCGCCGGGTCGCCGCCGATGCCGATGTTCCCGTCCAGCAGCACCGCGTGCGCCCAGCGTCCCTCCGCCGGCAGCGGGCCGAACAGGTCGGCCTGTACGGCCACCGCGCCCCGGGCCCGGGTCAGCGCCACCGCCCGGGCCGACACGTCCACCCCGAGGGTGGTCAGCCCGGACCGGGTCAGGGCCAGGGTCACCCGGCCCGGTCCGCAGCCCAGGTCCAGGGTGGGGCCGGCGCAGCGGGCGAGCACCGCCGTGTCCGCCGGGTCGGCCGAGCCGTGCCAGCGGTCCACCGGCAGCCGGCGGCGCAGTCCGTCGGCGGGCACCAGCCAGTGCGCGTCCACGCCCCGGTCGCGCAGGGCGGCGGCGAAGCCGTCCACGGTCGGCGCGGTCACGCCCGCACCACCATGGCCCGGCGTACCGCGGCGACCTGCCGGGCGAACCGGCCGTCCGGGGCCGCGGCGGCCACCGCCCGGGCGTCCGACCAGTCGTCCACGTCCCGCAGCACCGGCAGCGGCACGGTACGCAGCCCTCGCTCGGCCAGCGCCGACCAGGTCGACCGGCCGGTGTCCGGGGTCGACATCGGCACCGCGCGCAGCGCCACCGCCTGCCGGGGGTCGCGCAGCCCCAGCGCCCACCAGCCGCCGTCGGCGGCCCGCCCCAGCACCGCGTCGGCGTCGGCCAGCCGGCGTACGGCGGCGGCCAGCCGCGCCGGGGTCAGCTGCGGGGTGTCCATGCCGATCTGGAGCACCGGACGGCCCGGGAAGGCGTCGGCGACGTCGGCGTGGGCGTGCACCAGCCGGGCGGCGAAGTCCGCGCCCCGCTGCGGCAGGACCGGCCAGCCGGCGACGGCGGCGGTCAGCGCGGCGGCGTCCTCGGCGTCGGCGAGGAGTCCGGCCAACGCCAGCACCGGCGTCACCCCGGGGGTCTCCCGGACGGCGTCCAGGGTGTCCCGCAGCGCGGCAGCGGCCACCCGGGCGGCCTGCACGCCGGTCGCGGGCGGGCAGAGCCGGGTCTTCACCGCGCCGGGCACGGGCGCCTTGGCGACCACCAGCAGCACGGTCACCGGGGACCGTCCACGCTGCGCAGCACGGCGGCGAAGTCGCGGGTGGCGCGCAGGGTGCCGCGGACCGAGCCGGAGACCTTGGAGCGGGTACCGACGGCACGGGGGGCGTAGGCGACGTCGAGTTCGTGGATCCGCCAGCCCGCCGCGGCGGCCCGGATCAGCAGCTCCAGCGGGTAGCCGAAGGCCCGGTCGGTGACGCCGAGACCCAGCAGCGCCTCGCGCCGGGCCACCCGGATCGGGCTCAGGTCGCGCAGTGGCACGCCCCGGTGCCGCAGCAGCGCGGCGACCAGCGCGGTGCCGGCGCGGGCGTGCCAGGGCCACACCCCGACGCGGACCGGGCGGCGGCGGCCGACGGCCAGGTCGGCGATCCCCTCGGCGACCGGGGCGACCAGGGCGGGCAGCTCCCGAGGGGCGAAGGAGCCGTCGGCGTCGAGGACGCAGACCAGCTCCGTCCCGGCGGCCTCGATCCCGGCGTGCACGGCCGCGCCGTACCCCCGGCGGGGCTCGTGCACCACCCGGGCGCCGTACCGGGCGGCCACCTCGGGCGAGCCGTCCCGGGAGCCGTTGTCCACCACGATCGCCCGATAGCCGGGCGGCAGCGCGGTCAGCACGCCGGGCAGGGCGGCGGCCTCGTCCAGGCACGGCAGCACCACGTCGATCTGTGTCGGCATACCGCCGACGCTAGGTCCGCCCGGGGCCGCCCGCGCCGCGTTCGGCCTTACGGAACGCTTACCGAGCAGGCATTTCTTACCGTCCGGTGACGTACCGGTGGTTCGGCTGACGAGCCGGCGCGCAGGTGCGTACCGTCCGGTCGACATGAGACCCGGTGCCACCCTCCCCCGCTCGCCCGCCCCCGACCGTGCCCCGGCCCGCGACCGGGGCGATGTCGTCGTGTTGGCGGTCGAGGCGGCGCTGCTGGCCGCCGCGGTGGCCGTCGGCGCGGTGCTGAACCACCGGGGGGTGGGCCTGCACGCCGACGCCGCGCCGCTCTACGCCACCTGGCGGCCGCACCTCGGCTGGGGCACGCCGGCGGCGCTGCTGGTCGCCGGCGTCGTGCTCGGCCCCGGGCTGCGCTGGGCCCGGACCGCCCGGTGGGGCCCGCTGCTCGGCGCCGGCTACCTGGCGGCGGTCGCCTGGACGCTGGCCCTGGCGCTGGTCGACGGCTGGTCGGCGGGGCTGACCCGGCGGCTCACCCCGCAGGCGGAGTACCTGCACGAGGTGCCCGGGGTGACCGACGTCCGGCGGATGCTGGCCGGCTTCACCGACCGGATCCTCGACTTCCAGCCGGACTCGTGGTCCACCCACACCGCCGGCCACCCGCCGGGCGCGCTGCTGTTCTTCGTCGGCCTGGACCGGGTCGGCCTGGGCGGCGGGACGGCGGCGGCGCTGGCGTGCGTCCTGGTCGGCGCGAGCATCGTGGTGTCCGTACCGCTGGCGCTGCGGGCGCTGGGCGCCGGCGAGGCGGCCCGGGCGGTGCTGCCGTTCCTGGTGCTGCTGCCCGGGGCGGTCTGGGTGGGCGCCTCCGCCGACGGCGTCTTCACCGGCGTGGTCGCCGCCGGCCTGGCCCTGCTGGCGGTACGCGGACCCGCGACCGCGCTGGCCGGCGGGCTGCTGCTCGGCTTCGCGCTGCACCTGTCGTACGGCTTCGTGCTGGTCGGGCCGCTGGCCCTGGCCGTGCTGGCGTTGCGCCCCTCGGGTCGACGCGGTGCGCTGCTCGCCGGGTCGGCCGGGGTGAGCGCGGTGGTGCTGGGGTTCACCCTCGCCGGCTTCCAGTGGTGGCAGGGGTACGACCGGGTGGTCGAGCGCTACTACCAGGGCTGGGCCGCCGACCGCCCGTACGGGTACTGGGTCTGGGCCAATCTGGCGGCGCTGCTGCTCTCGGCCGGGCCGGTGGTCGGGCCGGCCCTGCGCCGCACGCTGCTGGCGGCCCGGGTGAGCTGGCGCGGCACGGCCCGAGCGGGTGCGGCGGAGCCGTCCGGCTCCGCCCCGACGGCCGGGGCTCCGGGCCGGGTCGCGGACCGGGTTGCGGGCCGGCTGGTGGGCGGCCTCCTCGCGCACCGCCGGCCGGTCGCGCCGGCGTCCCGGATGCGGCTGCTCGGGCCGACCGTGCTGCTGCCGGCCGCCGCCGCGCTGGCGGTGATCGGCGCCGACCTGTCCGGCATGAGCAAGGCCGAGGTGGAGCGGATCTGGCTGCCGTTCGCGGTCTGGCTGCTGGTCGCCGCCGCGTACCTGCCCGCGCCGGCCCGCCGCTGGTGGCTGGCCGGACAGGCGCTCACCGCCCTGACCGTCAACCACCTCCTCTTCACCGTCTCCTGACCGGCAGCCCCTCCCCCGACGCCCGCTCGCACTTTCCGAGAAAGAGCGCCCATTCCGCCGCCCGAGGCCACTCTTTCCGAGAAAGTGCGCGCTCGCGGCGCGGCCGGCGCGGGGCGGCGGGTGCGGGGGGTCAGGCTGGTACGGCGGCTGGGGCGCGGAGTGGGTCGGTGGCGAAGGCGGTCACCCCGTCGAGGAAGCCGACCCGGGCGGTGTAGCCGAGCAGTTCGCGCGCGCGGCCCGGGTCGGCGACCACGTGCCGTACGTCCGCGGCGCGGGCGCCGCCGACCACCACCGGGGCCGGCCCGCCCATCGCGGAGGCCAGCGCGGCGGCGAGGTCGCCGACGGTGTGCGGCTCGCCGGAGCAGACGTTGAGCGGCACCAGGCCGTCCGGGGCGGGCGCGGTCAGCGCCAACAGGTTCGCCCGCGCCACGTCGGTGACGTGCACGAAGTCGCGGCGCTGCCCGCCGTCCTCGTACACCCGGGGCGGCCGGCCGTCCGCCAGCGCCGAGCGGAAGATCGAGGCGACCCCGGCGTACGGGGTGTCGCGGGGCATCCGGGGACCGTAGACGTTGTGGTAGCGCAGCGCCCACACCCCGCCCCCGGTCTGCCGGGCCCAGGCGGCGGCCAGGTGCTCCTGCGCCAGCTTGCTGGCCGCGTACGTGCTGCGCGGCTCCAGCGGGGCGTCCTCGGGCACCAGCAGGGCGGCGAGGGTGCCGCCGCACTCCGGGCAGGTGGGGTCGTACCGGCCGGCGGCCAGGTCGGCGGCGCGGCGCGGGGCGGGCCGGACCACGCCGTGCCGGGCGCAGCCGTAGCGCCCCTCGCCGTAGACCACCATGGAGCTGGCCAGCACCAGCCGGGTCACACCGGCCCGGTGCATCGCGGCGAGCAGCACCGCCGTGCCGTAGTCGTTGTGGCTGGCGTAGTCGGGGGCGTCCGAGGGGTCCAGCCCGTGCCCGACCATCGCCGCCTGGTGGCACACCGCGTCCACCCCGGCCAGCAGGTCGTCGAGCAGCTCCGGGTCCCGCACGTCGCCGATCACCGGGTCGTGCCGGCGCGACCACTCCGGGAGCGCGCCGCCGTGCGCCTGCGGCAGCAGGGCGTCCAGGCACACGACCTGATGCCCCTCGGCGACGAGCAGGTCCGCGACCTGCGATCCGATGAACCCGGCCGCGCCGGTGACCAGTACCCGCATTCCCGACACGCTAGGTCAGCGCGGCGGCCCGGCGGGCCGGTTCGGGCCGGACGTCAGCACTCCGTAAGGGACCCGCGGTAAGCCTTCGGTAATGCGGCAAAGCGGGCCGGCGGGCGGGGTCGCCGTCTAGCGTCCAGCACGAGGGCCACCGTGCCCGAGCAGTCCCGCCCGCAGGAGGTCCCGTGCCCGCCGACCCGCCGCCACCGCCCGGCGACCCGACGCCCGGGCGCGGCGGGCCGGGCCGGGCGGCCGACCGGTCCGCGCCGCGGGCCGCCGCCGGCACGTCCGCCGGCGCCACCGACACCCACGGGTACGCCTACCCGGCGCGACTGTGGCGGGCGCTGGACCGGCACCGCCCACCCGGCGTCGACGCCACTGCCGACGCCTGGCGCAGCCCGGTGCGCGGCCCGTGGTTGACCTCGGTGTTCGGGGCGGTGCTGCTCGCCGCCCTGCCGCTGGTGATCGTCACCGGGCTGCTGGACTGGATCGCCTACGGCCCCCGGCTCGGCCAGGCGTTCCCCCGCGACGTGGGCTGGCTGCACCCGCCCGTCTTCGACTGGCCCACCCGGCCGGCCTGGCTGTTCCGGCTCACCCAGGGCCTGCACGTGACGCTCGGCATCGTGCTGGTCCCGGTGGTGCTGGGCAAGCTCTGGTCGGTGGTGCCGAAGCTCTTCGACTGGCCGCCGGCCCGCTCGGTGGCCCAGGTGCTGGAACGGCTGTCGCTGCTGCTGCTGATCGGCGGGATCCTCTTCGAGACGGCCACCGGCCTGCTCAACATCCAGTACGCCTACCTGTTCGGGTTCGACTTCTACACCGCGCACTGGTACGGCGCCTGGGTCTTCACCGCCGCCCTGGTCACCCACGTGGCGATCAAGCTGCCCCGGCTGGTCACGGCACTGCGCGGGCCGGGCTTCGCGCGTACCCCGGTGGAGCGGACCGGGCCGGAGCCGGCGGATCCGGACGGCCTGGTGTCCCGGCGGCCCGGCCCGGCGACGATGAGCCGGCGCGGGGTGCTGGCCCTGGCGGGCGGTGGCGCGCTGCTGCTGGCCGCGCTGACCGTCGGGCAGAGCCTGGACGGGGTGCTGCGCCGCACCGCGCTGCTGCTGCCCCGGGGTCGGCAGCCCGGCGACGGGCCGAACGGCTTCCCGGTCAACCGCAGCGCCGCGGCGGCCGGCGTCCAGCCCACCGACACCGGCGCCGGCTGGCGACTGACCGTACGCGGCGGCGGGCGCAGCGTCGAGCTGGACCGGGACCGCCTGCTTGCGATGGCGCAGCACACGGCGGACCTGCCGATCGCCTGCGTGGAGGGCTGGTCGACGGCGCAGACCTGGACCGGGGTGCGGCTGCGCGACCTCGCCGCGCTGGTCGGCGCGCCGGCGGCGGCCACGGCGTCGGTCCGGTCGCTGGAGCGGGCCGGCCTGTTCCGCCAGGCCCGGTTGCAGGCCAACCAGGTCCGCGACCCCGACTCGCTGCTCGCCCTGCGGGTCAACGGGGTCGACCTCTCCCCCGACCACGGCTATCCGGCGCGGATCATCGTGCCGGCGCTGCCGGGCGTGCACTGCACCAAGTGGGTCCGGGAGATCGTTTTCGAGGGGCGTGCCGATGGCTAGATTCCGGCGGGCCTACGGCGCCGCGCCCTGGCATTTGCTGCTCCTGCTCGGCTGCTTCGCGGTGACCGGCTGGATCGTGCTGCGGCTGGCCGGGGAGGGGTCGGCGGTGCGGATGCTGCTCTGGTTCCTCGGCGCGGTGATCGCCCACGACCTGCTGCTGTTCCCGGTCTACGCGCTGGCCGACCGGGCGCTGCGAGCCGGAGCGGGCCGTCGGGACGGCCCGTCGGCGCTGAACCACGTCCGGGTGCCCGCGCTCGCCGCCGGCCTGCTCCTGCTCGTCTACCTGCCCGGCGTCCTCGGCCTCGGCGACGGCACGTACACCGCGGCGACCGGCCTGACCCCCCGGCCGCTGCTGACCCGCTGGCTGGCGATCAGCGGGGCGCTCTTCGCCGCCAGCGCGGCGCTGTACGCGCTGCGCCGGTGGCGACACCGCTGAGCCGGGGGGAGCCGTCGGACGGCTGGCCGCCCGGTGTCAGCGCTTGGGCGACAACGGGTTGTCCATGCGGCTGCCGGCGGGGGTCATGACCTCCGGGGACGGGGTGGTGGATTCGCCGCCGGAGCCCACCCAGTTCTCGGCACCGGCGCCCTTGCGCCGCCGCAGCGCCGCGGCACCGGCCGCTCCCGCAGTGAGGACGACCGCCGCCAGCGGCCACCAGTTCCGGCGGTGCATCCGCGCCGCCCGCCTCTTCTGCAACATCGTCATTCTCATGCGTCCATTGTCCAAATCCGTCGGGGCGCCGGCGGTGAAATCGGCACCTACACCCGTTCGGTTGGCGGGTGCCAGGTCGCGAGGACGGCCGGCGCCGGTTGGACGTATACACCGGGCGGCGAGGGGTAACCGGCGTTCCCGTTCCTGCCCGAAGGGCGGGCCCCGACGAAGGGAGATCGCATGACGACGGGTCGGGAATCACCTCCTGTATCCGGTGACGGATCGCGCGGCGGCAAGGTCGGACAGATCCGGCAGGAGGCCGGCCGCTTCGGCCAGGAGACGGCGCAGGCCGGCGGGCACACCGCCCGGCAGGCGATGGAACAGGGCCGGCAGGTCGCCTCGGAGGGCCGCCAGCAGGCCCGCAACCTGCTCAGCGAGGCCTCCGCGCAAGCTCGGACGCAGGCCGAGGAGCAGCAGCGGCGGGCCGCCGACAGCCTGCGCACGCTGGGTACGCAACTGCGGTCCATGGCCGACGGCGCCGACCAGGGCGGCATGGCCGCCGACGTCGTCCGCCGGGGCGCGGACGCCGCACAGCAGGCCGCGGGCTGGCTGGACGAGCGCGAACCCGGCGCCCTGGTGCGCGAGGTACGCGACTACGCCAGCCGGCACCCCGGGGCCTTCCTCGCCGGGGCCGCGATCGCCGGGCTGCTAGCCGGACGGTTGGGCCGCGCCCTCACCGGCGGCCAGGACGGCCAGGGCGGTGGCGGTGAAGGCGGCAGGTTCGCCGGCGAGGGCCCGCCGGCGGCGGCCCGGACGCCGTTGAACGTGCCGGCGAGTCCGGGGATGACCGCGCCGGTCCGCCACGGTCCGATGGGCCATGAGGTGGGCCCATGAGCGCATCGCCCATGGGCCCGGGCGGGGGTTCGGACAAGACCCAGGCCTCCATCGGTGAGCTGCTCGCCGACGCCACCCGCAACTTCTCCTACCTCCTGCGCAAGGAGGTGGAGCTCGCCAAGGCCGAGGTGCGGGAGGAGGCACGCAGCCTCGGCATGGTGGCAGCCATGTTCGCCGCCGCGGCGATCGCGGCGCTGCTGACCCTGGTGTTCCTGTCCCACGCCCTGTGGTGGGCACTGTCCAACGTCATGGACCAGGGCTGGGCCGCGTTGATCGTCGCCATCGTCTGGGCGGTGATCGGCGCCGTGCTCGCCTCCCGGGCGCGCAAGCAGCTACGCACGGTGAAAGCCGTACCGCGTACCAAGCAGACCGCGCAGGAGATTCCGGACGCGGTCAGAGGCCGCTGAAACCGAAGGGAGACGTCATGTCCACCGATCCGGACCGGATCCGGTACGACATCGAGGCAGCCAGAGCGGAGTTGAGCAGTGACGTCGACGCGTTGACCGACCGGGTCAACCCGCGTCGGATCGCGGCCGCGCCGGTGAACCGGGCCCGTGGCCGGCTCAGCCGCATGGTCGACACGATCATGGGCAACGCCAGGCACGCGCGGGACATGGCCAGCCACCAGGCGTCCGGCGTGACGCAGCGGGCCTCGGCCACCACGCACCGGCTGTCCGACACCACGCAACACCTGACCGGTACGGCGCAGCACGGCGCCGCCACCGCCGGCGAGCGGGCGCGGGGCCTCACCCACGCCTCGCGGGAACGTGCCGAGGGCAATCCGCTCGCCGCGGGCCTCATCGCCTTCGGCGTGGGCGCGCTGGCCTCGTCGCTCCTGCGGCCCAGCCGCAAGGAGCGGGAGCTGGCCGAGCGCGTCAAGCACCAGGCCATGGAACACTCGGACCAGTTCAAGCAGCAGGCCAGCGGCGTGATGCACGGCGTGCAGGACAACCTGCGCGAACCCGTCCAGCAGGCGACCGAGCAGGTCAGGTCCACCGCGGCCCAGGGCGTGGCCTCGGTCCGCGACACGGGCGTCGGGGAGGCGCAGCACATCCGCGAGGACGCGCGGGAGGCACCACGCAGGTGGTGAGAGCCGGTCGGCAGGGGTCCACCCGGTGCTGGCGGTCAGTCCGCGGGTGGTCCCGGCCGGCGCGCTCGGTCAGGAGGCCTGCGGGGTGAGCAGGTAGTCGTCGGCGTCGGCGTTCCACTCCAGGTGGACCACGCCGCTGGTGGCGGCCGCCTTGCAGAACTGGAGGAAGCTGCGGTAGCCGAGCTTCTTCTCGCTGAAGTCGGGCCGCGCCCGCCGGAGCTGGTTCTTCAGGCCGGACAGCGCCGCCGCGCCGTCGGCGCCGGCCAGGTCCTGGACCACGGCGCGCAGCAGCCCGAACGCCTCCTCCCGGTCGCCGTGTTCGGGCAGGGAGACCTCCGGGTCGCCCTTGGCCGGACCCTCCGCCAGCTCGACGACGTTCTGCTTGGCGAGGTGGCGCAGGAGTTCGCCGAAGGTGCGGAACCCGTAGTCGGACTCGGTGAAGGTCGGGTCCTTGCGCAGCAGGGTGCGCTTCAACGTCGACGCGGTCACCTCGCCCCCCGAGCTGCCCTGGAGACCGGCCACCGTCTGGGCCACCAGGCCCGCGAGGGTGTCCACGTCGCGGACCGGTTCCTCGACCGCCGCCTGGGGCTCGGGTTCCTGCTCGACCTGTTCCTGCTCCACCTGCTGCGGTTCGGGGCTGGGCACCCGCGCCGGACGGGCCCGCCGGGCGCGGGTCGGCGGGATGTCGACACCTTCCAGCCGGTCGTAGTAGAGGAACTCGTCGCAGGCGGGCGGCAGCAGCGCGGAGGTCGACTTCTCCACCCCGACGCCGATCACCCGCTTGTTGAGCTCGCGGAGCTTGTGGACCAGCGGCGTGAAGTCGCTGTCCCCGGTGCAGATCACGAACGTCGAGATGTACTCGCGCTCGAAGGCCAGCTCCACCGCGTCGACCGCCATCTTGATGTCGGCGGCGTTCTTGCGGGAGGCGCCCATGCGCTGGGGTATCTCGATCAGCTCGACGTGCGACCGGGTGAGCATCCGACGGTCCTCGTCGAAGTACGACCAGTCCGCGTACGCCCGCCGCACGACCACCCGGCCCCGCTCAGCGAGGGCGTCGGCGATGGGGCGGAAGTCGAAGGCCATGCCGCCGCGGTGGTCGCGCGCCCCCAGCGCGAGGTTCTCGTAGTCGAGGAACAGGGCGATCCGGTCTTCGTGATCCACGCAGGTCAGCCTACGCCCGGGGCCGGCCGGACACCGCCGAGGTCGCCCGGCGCGCCCGCGCCGCACCCCCGGCCGGTGATTCCACCGCCCCCCGCCAGTCCGGGCCGCCCCGCAGCACCCAGCGCGGGCGGGCCGCAACGAGCCAGGCCCGTCACCGGCCATCAGCCGCTCGTCCTGGGAATGGGACTCATCGGCGGTGGGATTGACGGCCCGAATGTCCGAGAATCGTTCACAGCAGTACGGAGATCGGAGACCGATGCCCGATCCGCATGAGCCGGTGAGTCCGTCGTGGCGGTGCCGCGACTGCGGGCACGAGTGGCCCTGCCCCAGCCGCCGGCAGATCCTGCTCGACGAGTACCGGCAGCAGTCGACCAACCTGCGGGTGTACCTCGCCACCTGCCTGACCTCGGCCACCCAGGACCTGCCGGCCAACCCCGCCGAACTGCGCGACCGCTTCCTCGGCTGGGTGCCACACCGGGTGCCGTCCTGAGCGGACCCGCCCCGCGCGGTGGCCCGGCGACGGCGCCGCGCGGGGTGAACGGCGCCGCCGGGCCGGGACGCGGAGCCGGCCGGCCCGGGGCGACCGGACGCCGCCGGACGGCGGTGAGCCCGCCGACGGCGTCCGGTCCCCCGACGGTCAGTTCCGGTTGATGGTGAAGGTGGACGTGGTGTTGCGGATGTCCTGGTCGTTGTTGCTCAGCCGCAGGTTGGTGAAGGTGGCGGAGCCGACCGCCGGGCCCTGTCCGGCCTCCGGCATCTCGTTGACCCAGATCCCGAAGCCGGACTTGGCGTCGAAGGCGTCCCCGCTGCGCCGGGCGCCGCTGATCGAGACGTTGGTGAAGACGGTGTCGGTGACCGGGTACTGCGGCTGCCCGCCGACGTAGTTGGTCTGGAACATGATGCCGCTGTAGGTCGGGTCGACGATGTCGACGTCGCTGACCCGGATGCCCTGGAACACCTTCGAGGCGGAGAAGACCCAGATCGCCGGGAAGGTCTGCGCGCCCCAGAAGTGCCCGCCGGCCCGGACGATGGAGATGTTCTCGAACCGGGTGGGCGGGTCGGCGCCGAAGCCGTTCATCGGGTAGCCGAAGTCCAGCGAGCTGATCGTGATGCCGGAGTAGACCAGCGTGTCGGCGATGTAGATGTTGCGGAACGTGTTGCCGTACCCGCCGTACACGGCCACCCCGGCGGCGCGCCAGGTCAGCAGCGACGTCAGGTTCTCGTAGACGTTGTCCTTCATGTCGGCGCCGCCGGCGTCGATCGCCGAGAAGAGCGCGAAGCTGTCGTCGCCGGTCGCCCGCGCCTCGTTGTTGCTGACCAGGTTGTTGGTGCTGCCGTTGGTCATGTTCACGCCGTCGGCGAAGGTGTTGCGGATCCGGGAGTTGCGGATCGTCGTGCGGTCGGTGTTCGCGCCCCAGTAGAGGCAGACCTGATGCTCGGCCCAGATGTTGTCGATCACCATGTCGGCCACGTTGGCGAAGTCGAACACCTTGCCCGGCCCGTCGATGCGGGAGGTGTAGTTGCCGAAGTAGGCGAAGCCGGAGAACGTCGAGCCGTTGGCGGTGGCGTCCGCCCGGAAGCCCACGTCGGTGTTCTCCTGGCTGCGCGGCGCGACGAACCGGGTGTACCAGGGGCCGGCGCCGAGCACCTTGACGGCCTTGCCGTACACCTGGAACTTCTGGGCGGTCGCGTACGTCCCCGGCGGCAGGTAGACCCCGAGCGCCGTCGCGCTCTGCCGGGCGGCGTCCAGCGCGTTCTGCACGTCCTGGTGACCGAAGCCGGCCGGTACCAGGTACCGCGCCGGGTCCGGGTTGGCGATCGGCGCGACCTGCTCGGTGTTGATGAAGTCGATCGCGTACGTGGTGGTGTTGGCCGGGTCCTTCTGGAGCCGGATCCGGCTGCCGGCCGGCACCGTCGCGTTGAGCATGACGTTGGCCTCGTCGTAGATGTGCCGCGGTCCGCCCGCCCCCGGGGAGTTGCCCGGGCTGGCCTCGTTGCCGTACAACCACGCGTGCCGGGAGGTGAGGTCGATGGCCTTGTGGAAGGCGCCGTTGACGTAGACGTTCAACGTCGCGTCGATCCCGCCGCCGCCCGGGGCGTCCGGGATGGAGAAGCGGGTGACCAGCGTGTTGGTGCTGGCCCGGGTGGTGAACTCGACGTAGCTGCCGGTCGAGTTGAGGGTGACCGCCCGCCGGCCGGACGCCTCGCCGGCCAGGTCGCCGACGGTCCGGTTCGGTCCGACGACGGCCGCGCCGCCACCGACCACGCCGTCCTCGGCCTCGTACATGTCGTACGGCATGTTCGCGCCCCGCCCGACGAAGAGCGGCCGCTCGCTGGTGTTGTTCTGCTGCTTCGCCGGCAGCTCGTTGGCGTCGGCCGCGACCACCACCCGCACGGTGTACCGGCCGTTCGCCGCGGTCCAGCTGCCCAGTGCGACCGGGCCGGTGGTGGCGCCCGGGTTGATCACCCCGGAGTACGCGCCGGTCAGCGTGCGGACCACCGCGCCCGACTGGTCGAGCAGGGTCAGCGTGATCGCGTGCGTGCCGGCGGCCGAGGCGACGCTGCCCGCGTTGCGCAGCGTCACGGAGAAGGCCACCGCGCTGCCCGCCGACGGGTTGCCCGGGGTCCAGACGACCGACGCGGCGACCAGGTCGGAGCTGGCCACCGGGTTCACCACCAGCTCCGACGGGCTGGTGTAGCTGTTGTTCGTCTCGTCGGACTCGATGACGGCGTTCGCCTCGTCGACCTTGGCGCTCAGCGGGTAGCTGCCGGCCGCGCGGGCCCCGATGTTCGCCGTGACGGTGGTCGAGGCGCCGGCGGCCAGGGCGCCGACCGGCGCGCTGCCCACCCGCACCCCACCGAGGTAGAGGTTGACGGCGGTGGCGGTGGAGGCGACCGTGCCCGCGTTGCGGACGGTGGCGGAGAGGGTGACCGCGTCGGCCTCGGTCGGGTTGGCCGGGCTGGCCGACAGGGCGGTGACGGTCAGGTCCGGGTTGGGGGCGGGCACGCCGATCACCTGGAACTCGGCCACCTGCCCGCCCGGGGCGCCGGAGTTGGCGGTGAAGGTCAGCCGCAGGTCGGCGGCGGTGGCGGAGACCGGGATGGTCACCGTGTTGCCGGACGCCGGATTGAAGGTGTACCCGGCGGCACCGACCAGGCTCGTGAACGACGTGGCGCTCTGCTCCCGGCCGAGCACCTGCACGGTCTGCGTCCGGGTGCCCCACACCGGGTCCGGGTTCAGCTTCAGCACCACCGCGCTCACGCTGGCGTTCGCCCCGAGCTGCACGGTCAGCGTGCCCGGGTAGCCGGCGCTCTCCCAGTAGGTGGCGGTGTTGTTGTCGTTGGCGTTGGTCGCGACGAAGGTGTGCACGTACGACGAGGCGGTGATCGGGCGGCCGACCGCGAGGTTGCTGCCGCCGGTGCCGCTGCCGGTGCGGGTGACCGTGTTGCTGTTCGCCGACTGGTTGCCGGCGGCGTCCCTGGCCCGCACGTGATAGCTCACCGTGGCGCTGGTGGGCTGGTTGTCGGTGAAGGTCAGCACGGTGCCGGCGACGCTGCCGCGCAGCGCGCCGTTGGCGTACACGTCGTAGCCGGTGACGCCGACGTTGTCGCCGGCGGCGGTCCAGGTCAGCCTGATCTGCCCGCTGGTGGGTTCGGTGTAGGCCAGGTTGGTCGGGGCGGTCGGCGCCTGGGTGTCCCCGGTCGCCGTGCCGTAGACCTCGAACTCGGAGAGCTGCCCGGCGGGCCAGCCGGTGTTGCCGGTGAAGGTGAGCCGGACGTAGCGGCTGCCGGTGGCGGTCAGCGGAACGGTCACCGTGTTGCCGGTGGCCGGGTCGAAGGTGTAGCCGGCGGACGGCTTCAGGGTGGTGAAGGTCGAGCCGGTGGTGCTGCCCTGCACGGACAGCGTCTGGGTCCGGGTCTGCCAGGCGGCGGCCGGGGGCAGCTTCAGCACCAGCCGGTCCACGGTGACGGTGGCGCCGAGGTCGGCCTGGATCCACTGCGGGAAGGCGTTGTTGGCGCTCTCCCAGTAGGTGTCCGGGTTGCCGTCGTTGGCGTTGGCCGGGCCGTACACCTGGTTGACGCTGCTGGCGGTCATGGTGGCGGCGATCCCGGCCAGCGCCGCGGCGGTGGCGGGGGCCGGCGCGGCGGCCCGGGGGGCGCCGTCGCGGGGGCCGGCCGGGGCTGCGGCGGCGGGCACGGCGGGCCCGCCGGTGACCAGCAGTGCGGTGGCCAGCAGGCCGGCGGTCAGCCACCGGCCGGGGGTACGTCGTCTCGTGCTGTTTCCGGGCATGGCGGAGCTGCACCTTCTCTCGGGGGTGGTGGTGCCCGCCGGAGGGCGGGGGGTGCCCTGGCGGGGTGGAGCTGCCGGGCCGGCCGGGTCGCGGGGACGGCCGACCGGCCCGGAGACGGGCGCCGTCAGGCGGCGTGGACCTCGAACTCGGAGACCTGGCCGGCGGGCCAGGCGGTGTTGCCGGTGAAGGTCAACCTCAGGTGCCGCTGGGTGGTGGCGGGGAAGGTGATGGTGACCGTGTTGCCGGTCGCCGGGTTGAAGGTGTACCCGGCCGAGGGCTTCAGCGTGGTGAACGTCCCGCCGTCCGCCGAGCCGAGGACCGCGAGGGTCTGGGTACGGGTCTGCCAGGCCGTCACCGGCGGCAGCCTCAGCACCACCCGGGACACCGAACGGGCGGCCCCCAGGTCGACGGTCAGCGACTGCGGGAAGGCGTTGTTGGCGCTCTCCCAGTAGGTGGCCGGGTTGCCGTCGACCGCGTTGCCGGCGCCGTACACGTCGGCGTGGCTGGTCTCGGTGACCGGCCGGCCCAGCGCCAGGTTCCCCGACGGCGGCGGGGTGGTGGTGGGCGGCGGCGTGGTGGTCGGCGGCGGGGTCGTGCCGCCGCCGTACACCTCGAACTCGGCGACCTGGCCCGCCGGCCACCCGGTGTTGCCGGTGAAGCTCAGCCGCAGGAACCGCCGGCTGCCGGCCGGCAGGGTGACCGACACGGTGTTGCCGGTGGCGGGGTTGAACGTGTACCCGGCCGACCCGACGACCGTCGAGTACGCCGCGCCGTCCGTCGAGCCGGCCACCGAGAGGGTCTGGGTGCGGGACTCCCAGCCCGCGGGCAGTTTCAACACGATCCGGTCGGTGTCGACCGCCGCGCCGAGGTCGACGGTGAGCGTCTGCGGGAACGCGCCGTTGGCGCTCTCCCAGTAGCTGCCGGCGTTGCCGTCCACGGCGTTGCCCGCCACGTAGTTCTGCGACACGCTCGACGCGGTCACCGGCCGGCCCTGCGCCAGATTCCCGCCCGTCGGCGGCGGGGTGGTCGGGGGCGGGGTGGTCGGCGGTGGGGTGGTCGGGGTGCCGGTGGGCGGGCTGGTCGGGCCGTTGCCCCACTGCGGGGTCGGCCACGGTCCGCAGTACGGGGTGGCGGTGTACCAGCCGGAGTTGCCGGCGCCCTGGCTGATCTGGAAGCCGCTGCCGACGCAGTTGTGCATGGGGTTGCTCTGCGCGATGCCGGTGGCGCGCACGCCGGTGAACGACACCTGGCTCGGCGCCTGCACCTGCAGCGCGTACGTGCCGGCGCCGTCGATCCGGACGTTGGCGAAGCTGATCCCGCTGGTCTGGCCCTCGATCCAGTGCAGAGCGGCGTAGGAGCTGTCCAGGATGTCGGTGTCGGTGACCCGGATGCTGGCGCCCTGGATCGGCTCGTTCAGCGCGGAGAACCAGATCGCGCCGACGCCGAAGTTCCAGTTGTAGTCGGAGTTGCCGTTGCGGATCAACGTGTTCCGGGCGACGGTGATCGTCCCGGCGACCGCGGTCGGGCCCTGCACCCCGGGATAGCGGTTGGCGACGTGGATGCCGCCGCCGTTGGTCACCGAGTCGGCGGTGACGTTGTCGGCGATGGTGATGTCCCGGCCGCCGTATGTGACCAGGTGGTTGGCCAGCACGGTCACGCCGATGGTGTTGTGGGTGAAGGAGTTGCCGACGTTCGGCACGTTCTGCGCCCACATCGCCAGGGCGTCGTCGCCGGTGTTGCGGACGAACGTGTTGGTCACCGTCGAGTTGGTGACGCCCCAGTGGAAGTTCACCCCGTCGGCGGTCTGGTCGAGAATCCGGCTGTTGCGGATGGTGAAGTTGTCCATCGGGCCGTCCATCCAGGCGCCGACCTTGGTGTGCTGCATCCAGACGTTGTCGACCACCGAGTTGCTCATCGCGCCGCCGATGGCGTTGACCTGGTCCTCGTCGACGCGTTCCCGGATGTCGCCGATGATGGCGAAGTCGCGCAGGGTGACGTTGCGGCTGGGGCCACCGGCCTCGTGCGGCCGGATCCCCCCGCTGTACCCGCCGCCGGGCACGTACTTGCCGTAGATGCCGGCGGCGCGTGTGCGGTCGGTGGGGTGCCGGCCGCCGAGCACCGAGTACCAGGGCCCGGCGCCGCGCAGGGTCACCCCGTCGACGACGACGTGGTCCCAGAGGGTGAAGGTGCCGGCGGGGATCCACACCGCCCGGCCCTGGGCCTTCCCGGCGTCCACGGCGGCCTGGAACTTCGCCGTCGAGTCGGTGGCGCCGCTCGGGTCGGCGCCGAAGTCGGTGACCACGTCCAGCACGCCGGCGGGCTTGGTGATCTGCGCGCCGACCAGCTCGAAGTCGGCCAGGTCGACGGTGAAGCTCGGCGACTGGGCGGTCGAGGAGACCTGCAACCGGATCCTGGTGCCGGTCGGGTAGGTGGTCCCGAACATGGTCCGCGTCTCGTCGTAGAAGTGGTGCGGGTTGGTGTCGCCGGGGTTGTTGTTGAACGGGTATCCGCCGTAGAACCAGCCGTACCGGGAGGTGACCGGCACCGCCTTCACCAGGCTGCCGTTCGCCCGCAGGTCGAGGCTGGCGTCCCGGCCGGTGCCGGCGGCGTTGTCCGGGAGGCTGTAGCGGAAGGTCACCGCGTTGGCCGGGGCGGTCAGGGTGAACTCGACGTACTCGCCGACGGTGTCGAGGGTGACCGCCTCCCGGCCGGACGCCTCGGACGGCAACTGACCGTAGTAGCGGGTGGGGCCGATCTTCGTACCGTTGTGGGTGGCCCGCTCGGCCTCGTGCTCGACGAACGGCACGGTGGCGCCGCGGCCGGCGATGTCGAACGGGGACAGCCCGGCGGCGTGTGCCGGGGTGGCGGTGGAGACCGCGACGGCGCTGACGCACGCCGCCACGAGCGTGGTGCCGACGATCGCGGCCAGCAGGGAGCGGGCGGATCGTCCCGGGGGTGGAGCGGGGGTGCCGATGGTGTGGTGGGCCATGAGCGGAGCTCTCCGTTTCGTCGGGCGGGCCGGGTCCCCCGTGATGCGGGCGTTGCGCTCTGCGGTACCTCCGTTCCGTTGCGCCGGCGAGGGGGCCGGCGACGTGGCGGCGGGTCGGGACGGACCGGCCGGTGGGGGTGGCGCCGGCCGGTCGGGACGGACCGGCCGGCGCCGGGGACACCTCAGGAGGCCGGCGCGGCGCCGGGGTGGGCCGGCCGTTCCCGGGTACGCAGCCAGACGGCGGTGTCCGGCGGCAGCAGGTCGTCGTCCAGGGGCGCGCTGGCGAGCAGTCGCGCCTCGTGCGGGGGCAGCGGCACCGGGGTCGTGCCGAGGTTCACCAGGCAGGCGAAGGCGGGACCGCGGGCGAAGGCGAGCACCCCGTCGGGGGCCGGCAGCCAGCGCAGCGTCCCGTCACCGAGGTCCGCCTCGGTACGCCGCACGCCGATCGCAGCCCGGTACAGCTCCAGCATCGAGTGCGGGTCGTCGGTCTGCGCCCGGACGGTCCGGTCCTTCCACTCCGCCGGTTGGGGCAGCCAGGGCGTCCGGGTCGTGCCGTCCGGGCTGAACCCGAACGGCGGTGCGTCGCCGGCCCAGGGCAGCGGGACCCGGCAGCCGTCCCGGCCGTGACCCGAGCGCTCCCACATCGGGTCCTGGCGCAGCGCGGGCGGGATGTCCTCGACCTCCCACAGGCCCAGCTCCTCACCCTGGTAGACGTAGACCGCGCCGGGCAGGGCGAGGGTGAGCAGCGCCGCCGCCCGGGCCCGGAGGGTGCCCAGCTCCAGGTCGGTGGGGACGCCTTCGCGCTTGCTGGCGAAGCTGAACGTGGTGTCCGCCCGGCCGTAGCGGGTGACGTGGCGGGTCACGTCGTGGTTGGACAGCACCCAGGTGGCGGGCGCGCCGACGGGGGCGTGCGCGGCGAGCGTCTCGTCGACGCAGTGGCGCAGCGCCGTCGCGTCCCAGGCGCAGCCGAGGAAGTCGAAGTTGAACGCCGAGTGCAGCTCGTCCGGACGCAGGTAGTGGGCGAACCGTTCCTGGTCCGGCAGCCACACCTCGCCGATCAGCGCCCGCTCCCCGGGGTAGGAGTCGGCGATCCGTCGCCAGGCGCGGTAGATCTCGTGCACCCCGTCGAGGTCGTGGAACGGGTGCGGCCGGTCCGCCAGGGCCTCGGGCAGCGTCCCGTCCTTGACCAGCAGGCCCGCCGAGTCGATCCGGATGCCGTCCACCCCCCGGTCGAACCAGAACCGCAGGATGTCCTCGAACTCCGCCCGCACCCGGGGGTGGTCCCAGTTGAAGTCCGGCTGCTCGGCGGTGAACAGGTGCAGGTACCAGTCGCCGGGGGTGCCGTCCGGGTTGACGGTCCGGGTCCAGGTCTCGCCGCCGAACTCGCCGACCCAGTCGGTGGGCCGCTGGTCGCCGTTCGGGCCCCGGCCGGGGCGGAACCAGAACAGCTCCCGCTCGGGCGCGTCCGGCCCGCCGGCGAGCGCCGCCTGGAACCAGGGGTGCGCATCGGAGCAGTGGTTCGGCACCACGTCGACGATGATCCGGATGCCGAGCGCGTGTGCCTCCGCGATCAGCGCCTCCGCCTCGGCCAGGGTGCCGAAGACCGGATCGATGTCGCGGTGGTCGGCCACGTCGTAGCCGGCGTCGGCCATCGGGGAGGGGTACCAGGGGCTGAACCAGATCGCGTCGACGCCGAGCGCGGACAGGTGGCTCAGCCGGGACCGGATCCCGGCGAGGTCGCCGATGCCGTCGCCGTTGCCGTCGGCGAAGCTACGCGGGTACACCTGGTAGATCACCGCGCCACGCCACCACGGACCCTTGTCTGCTGTGGACACGAGCACCTGCTTTCTGCGTCGGTACGTCGGCGGGTTCGCCGGAGAAGAAGGTGAATCGGGCGGCCGTGGGGTCAGCCCTTGAGGCTGCCGGTGGTCAGTCCGGACATGATGTTTCGCTGGAAGATCAGGAAGACGACGACGGTCGGGATCGCGGCGATGACCGACGCGGCGATCACCACGTTCATCGGCGTACCACCCGAGAAGGCGTAGATGCCGACGCTGACCGTCCGGGTCTCGGGCGACGGCATCACCAGCTTCGGCCAGAGAAAGTCCTTCCAGACCGCCGTCACGGCGAAGATCGAGACCACGCCGAGGATGGGCCGCGACATCGGCAGGATGATCGACCAGAGCGTGCGCAGCGGGGTCGCGCCGTCCACGAGGGCCGCCGCCATCAGCTCCTCGGGGATCGAGTCGAAGAACCGCTTCAGCAGGAAGATGTTGAACGCGTTCGCGACCGCGGGCAGCCAGATCGCGAACGGCGAGTCGAGCAGGTTGAGGTGCAGGACCGGCAGGTCGATCACGGTCACGTACTGCGGGACGATGAGGACCATCGCCGGGATCATCAGCGTCGCCAGCATCAGGCCGAGGATCAGGTTGCCGAACACCGGTCGGAGCTTCGACAGGGCGTACGCCGCGGCGGTGTCGAGGACGAGCTGGAACAGCAGCGCGCCGGCCGCGTAGTAGAACGTGTTGAACAGCAGTTTGGCGAGGTCCAGGTTGGTCCACGCGTCGACGTAGTTCTGCGCCTGCGGATCCTTCGGAAACAGCGACGGCGGGGTCTGCGCGATCTCCTGACCGGATTTCAGCGCGCCGGTGACCATCCAGTAGAGCGGCCCGAGGAAGACCAGCGTGAAGCCCACCACGACGACGGCGAGCAGCGTCCAGTAGACGACCTTGCCGCGCCCCCGCCGGAGCTGGGCAGGAGAGATGAGGGTCCGGGTCCCGGAGTCCTGTGCCATTGCTCGCCCCGTCCTAGTCCTGTTTCGCGCTCAGCCGCAGGTAGGCGGCGGAGAAGCCGGCCAGCACCACGAGCATGATCACGCCGAGCGCCGCGGCGCCGTTGAGGTCGTTCTGGAAGAACCCGTGCTGGTAGATGAGGTACGCCACCGAGGTCGCGGAGTCCTCCGCGCCCGCGCCGTTGGCGAGGATCAGTGGTTCGATGAAGAGCTGCATCGTGGCGACGATCTGGAGCATCGCCAGGAGCGCGAGGATCAGCCGGGTCTGCGGGATGGTCACGTGGACGATCCGCCGCCAGATCCCGGCGCCGTCGAGCTCGGCCGCTTCGTAGAGTTCGCCGGGGATGTTCTGCAACGCCGCCAGGTAGATCAGCACCGCGCCGCCCATGTTCATCCAGGTCGACGCGAGCACCATCGCCGGCATCGTCATCCCGGGTGACTGCATCCACTGCGACGTCGGCAGGTGCAGCGCCGTGAGGATCGCGTTGAAGAGTCCCGCCTCGCTGGGGTCGTACGCGTAGAACTTGAAGAGGAACAGCGCCGAGGCCGGCGGCAGCATCACCGGCAGGTAGACCAGGATCCGCAGGTACCCCTTGGCGTGGCGGAACTCGTTGAGCAGGATCGCCACGAAGAACGGCACCGCGTACCCGAGGACGAGCGCGAGCACCGTGAAGTAGAGGGTGTTCTTCCAGGCCGTCCAGAAGCTGGGGTCGTCGATGATGCGTAGGTAGTTGTCCCAGCCCACCCAGGTGGTCTCGCCCCGCCGGGTGCGCTGGAAGCTCATCACGATGCCGCGGATCATCGGGTACCAGGAGAAGACGGCGAAGCAGAGGACCGCGCCGATCAGGAAGGTGTGTCCGGTGAGGTTGTCCCGTACCTTGCGGCCGAGGCTCGTACGCTGCGGTCCGGCCGGGTACGGCGACGCGGGGCGACCCGCTCCCCTCGTTTTCCCCGGGACGGTGGTGATCACCAAGGCAACTCCTGCGTGAGTCAGCGGCCGACGGTGCGGCGCGGAGGGTGTGGGGGCCGGCGCGCCGGCCCCCACACGATCGGATCAGCTCTCGACGAGCAGCTTGTTGACCTTGTCCTCGGCCGTCTTGAGCAGCGCGTCGATGTTCGCGTTCGGGTTCGTCAGCACCCCGGACATCACGGCGTCGAGCACCGCGTAGATCGCCTGCGCGTTGCGGGGCTCACCCTTGATCGGCACCGGGTTCGCCTCGAAGATCGCGAAGTTCGCGGTGTCGACGTTCGCGTTCGCCTTCCGCAGCTCCAGCTCCTGCTTCTGCGCCTCGCTGCCGTTCGCGAACAGCAGCGGCTGGGGCAGGCCCACCGGGTAGTTCTGCGGCTTCGCCCGGACGTAGTCGAGCTGGCCCTTGCCCGGCGTCAGCTTCTGATACGCGATCCACTTCAGACCGGCCTTGACCTGCTCCGGGGAGAGGCCCTTCTTGAAGAAGTAGCCCTCGCCACCGCCCAGCGTCGCCTTCGCCTGCCCGTCCTGGCCGGGCAGCGGGCCCATCGCCCAGTCCTGGAACTTGCCCTGGAACTGGCTGACGATCGCCTGGGTGGCGTCCGGCGCGCCGATGAACATCCCCACCTTGCCGGCGCCGGCGTTGGTCAGCAGGTCGCCCCACTGGAGCAGCTGGCGGGCACCCATGCTGTTGTCGCCGTACCGCATGTCCTTGAGGTTCTGCAGAACCTGCTTGCCCATCGCGTTGTTGAAGTCGGCCTTCTTGCCGTCCGGGGTCAGCACCTGGCCGCCCTGTGAGTAGAGCAGGGAGGTGAAGTGCCAGCCTCCGGTGTTGCCGGCGCTGTACTCCGCGTACCCGGCGATGCCGTTGCCCAGCGCGGAGATCTTCTTGGCGGCGTCGCGGACCTCGCCCCAGGTCTTGGGCGGGTTGTTGACGTCGAGCCCCGCCTGCTGGAACAGGACCTTGTTGTAGACCAGGCCCATCGAGTAGTTCTTCACCGGGACGGCGTAGAGCTTGCCGCCGTCGGTGAAGACCTCCTTGAGCTCCGGGTCGACGCTGTCCCAGGTCGGGACGGTGTCCTTGGTGGCGTACTGGGTGATGTCCATCGCCTGACCGGAGTCGAGCACCTGCTGGAGATCGGTCATGTACCCGTAGAACACGTCGGTCACGGTGCCGCCGGCGAGTCGGGCGGTGAAGTCCGGCGGGTTGTTGCACTGCTCGCCGACGCTGACGCTCTTGATGACGATGTTCGGGTTCTGCCGCTGGAACTCGACGACATCGTCGTTCCAGTTCTTCAGCAGCTCTTTCTGGGAGCCGACCGGCTGGCAGTCGACGGTGATGGTGACCTTGCCACCGGCATCGCTCGTCGTGTCGTCGCTCTTCGTGGAGCACGCCGTGAGGCTGAGCCCCAGGCCGGCCACGAGCGCCAACGCCGCAGCCTTCCGGTACTGCGGTACGGACATCTGTCCATCCCTTCGAAAACGGGTGTCTTCAGGACGTCGCCGACCTGCGGTGGACGCACCGCGGCGCTGCCCTGCCAGTGATCTGCATCGATCGAGTGACCTGACCGCCAGTAGCTGCGTCGGGGCCAGCTGTGAGTGGAGTCACTGTAGCGAGGCCGACTCATTTCAGCAAGGTTTCGATCGTGGCCTGAAAGGACGCGACGCAGACGTGGCAGATACTGACAGGACCGTGGGTGGCGCCCGGGTTGTGGGATGTTGGCAGCTTTTGACGCGCGTACTCGGTCAGTCGCCTGCGCCGGAACCTTCCGGTGTCCGGGCGGCGTCCAACCTGGTCAGCGCGGGACCGAGCATTGACGAGGTGGCCGCCGACCGCGAGCAGCGGTCGACGGCCGGGAGCACCGTTCGGCGGTCAGGGAGGCGGTTCGTGGCCGGGCCGTCGGTCAGTGGCCGCCGGGACGGTCAGCGGCGGGAACGGCGGCCGGCGGCCGACCGATGACCGAGGCGGCGGACCCGGGTCAGCGGCCGGGGGCGGGCGCGGTGGAGCCGCGTACCACCAGTTCGGGCTCGAACAGCAACTCGTCGTGCAGCACGCCGGCCCCCTCGATCTGGGTGACCAGCAGGTCCACCGCGGCCTGGCCCATCGTCTCGATCGGCTGCCGCACGGTGGTCAGCGGCGGGTCGGTGCAGGTCATGAACGCGGAGTCGTCGAAGCCCACCACCGACACGTCGGTCGGCACCGCCCGACCCAGGCGCCGGGCGGCCCGGATGGTGCCCAGGGCCAGCACGTCGCTGGCGCAGATGATGCCGGTCACGCCCCGCTCGACCAGCTTGGTCGCGGCGACCCGCGCGCCCTCCATGGAAAAGCTGGAGCGCTCGACGCACTCCCGGTCGTCGGCCCAGTTCGCGGCCTGGACCATCGCGTCCAGCTTGCGCCGGGACGGCACGTGCCCCTCCGGGCCGAGCACCAGGCCGATCCGCTCGTGCCCGAGCGAGCGCAGGTGCCCGTACGCCTGCTCGACCGCGACCGCGTCGTCGGTGGAGACCCGGGGGAAGTCCAGCGCGTCGACGCCGGCGTTGACCAGCACCACCGGCAGCCCGCGGTCGGTCAGCCGGCGGTAGTGCTCGTGCGAGGCGTCGGCCAGCGCGTACGAGCCACCGGCGAAGATGACGCCGGAGACCTGGTGGTCGAGCAGCATCTCGACGTAGTCCGCCTCGGAGACGCCGCCGATCGTGCGGGCGCAGAGCGCGGGGGTGTAACCCCGCTGGGCGAGCGACCCGGTCACCACCTCGGCCAGCGCCGGGAAGATCGGGTTCTGCAACTCCGGGAGCACCAGCCCGACCAGGCGGGCCCGCTCCCCCCGCAGCTTGGTCGGCCGCTCGTAGCCCAGCACGTCCAGCGCAGTGAGCACGGCGGTACGGGTCGACTCGGAGACGCCGCCACGACCGTTGAGCACCCGGCTGACGGTGGCCTCGCTGACGCCGGCCTTCCTCGCCACCTCGGTCAGTCGCTTCGTCACGCCGCGATGATACGTCACCGACTCTGCAAGAAATGAACTGCACGTTGACGTGTCACGTCAGCGTTCGACGACAGGACAGTTCGAAGCCGTCCGCAGGCCGGCGGGCCGCCTCTGCAATTACTGCACAAACACCTGCTTGAATATTGACAGGTTGTAGAAATAACATCGCCGCAACCAACTCGCCTCGCTTCTGACATCCACCGCGGCACGACGGGGACTGCCCGCGGCGTCGATGACGGTCGTCGGGTCCTCGGGAGAACGGATCACGCGATGTCTCGAATCAGCACAGGACGGCCGGGCGGACCGGCGCGCCGGCGAACCGTCGGGGCGGCGGCCATGGCGGCGGTCATGGCGGCCACGGTGACCGGTGGGGCCGGGGCGGCCCGGGCCGAGGCCACCCCGCCCGCGCCCCCGGTGGTCACCCGGGCCGCTCTCGACCCGTCGCTCGTCGCCGGCCGGGGCGCCGACGTCGGTTTCCTGGAGCAGGAGGCGGAGCATGCCACCACGAACGGCACGCTGATCGGCCCGGGGCGCACGGCGTACACCCTGGCGTCGGAAGCCTCCGGTCGCCGGGCGGTGAGCCTGGCGCCCGGCCAGTTCGTCGAGTTCACGCTGCCGGCCGCGACCAACGCCATCACCGTGCGCTACAGCATCCCGGACGCGCCCACCGGCGGCGGCATCACCGCGCCGCTGGACGTCTCGGTCGGTCGCCGAGCCGCCCGGACCATGACCCTCACCTCGCAGTACGCCTGGCTGTACAACCAGTACCCGTTCTCCAACGACCCCACCGCCGGCCTGCTGCACCCGGACTGGTGGATCACCGAATGCTCCTGCGTCCCCGCGGCCACCACGCCCACCCCGACGATCACCAGGCCGTTCCGCCCGCACCACTTCTACGACGAGCAGCGCATGCTGCTCGGCCGGACGTACCCGGCGGGCAGCGTGCTGCGGCTCGCGGTCCCGGCGAGCAGCGTCGCGCCGTGGACGGTCATCGACCTGCTCGACTCGGAACTGGTCGCCCCGCCGCGCGTCGTGCCGGTCGCGGCGAACGTGCTGGCGTTCGGCGCGGACCCGACCGGCCGCCGCGACTCCGCCGGCGCCTTCGACCGGGCGATCGCCTTCGCCCGGCGTACCAAGCTGAAGGTCTACCTGCCGCCGGGGACCTACCAGGTGAACCGCCACATCGTCGTCGACGACGTCACCATCGAGGGCGCCGGCAACTGGTACACGATCGTCAAGGGACGCGAGGTCCCGCTCGACACCCCGGCCCCGGACGGCTCGGTGCACACCGGGGTCGGCTTCTACGGCCGGCCCGCGTCGGTGGGCGGCAGCCGCAACGTGCACCTGTCCGGCTTCGCGATCGAGGGCGACGTCCGCGAGCGCATCGACACCGACCAGGTCAACGGCGTCGGTGGCGCGCTGAGCTACTCCAGCGTGGACGGCCTCTACCTGCACCACACCAAGGTGGGGCTCTGGTTCGACGGGCCGATGACCGACCTGCGGGTCACGAACAACGTCATCGTCGACCAGGTCGCCGACGGCCTGAACTTCCACACCGGCGTCACCAACTCCGTGGTGCGCAACAACTTCGTCCGCAACAGCGGCGACGACGGCCTGGCCATGTGGTCGGAGAGGACCGGCAACGCGGGCAACATCATCGATCGCAACACCGTGCAGTCGCCGGTCCTGGCCAACGGCATCGCCGTGTACGGCGGCACGGACAACACCGTCTCGCGCAACCTGGTCGCCGACCCGGTGCGCGAGGGCAGCGCCATCCAGGTCGGCTCCCGGTTCGGCGCCGAGCCGTTCGCCGGGCACCTGTGGATCACGGAGAACACCACCGTCCGGGCCGGCACCTACGAGCTGAACTGGAACATCGGCCTCGGCGCCATCTGGTTCTACGCACTCGACCGCAGCATCGACGCCGACATCCAGGTGGTCGGCGACCACTACCTGGACAACACCTACAACGCGATCATGCTGGTCAGCGACTGGCCGGTGAAGGACCGGTACTCGATCACGAACGTGCACGTCCGCGACGTCCGGGTCGACGGCGCCGGGACGTCCGTGGTGAGCGCCCGCACGGCGGGCTCGGCCTCGTTCGCGAACGTCGACGCGCGCAACGTGGGGGCGGTCGGCGTCAACAACTGCGGCTCCTTCCACTTCACCCCCGCCGGCTCCGAATTCAGCCTGACCGACCTCGGCGGCAACGACGGCGGGTGGCTCGCCCCGTGGCTGCTGCCCAACACGATCACCTGCGACGACCGGCCGCCGGTCGTGGCGCCGCCACCGCCGTCCACCTGGTGACCGCCGTCCCGGACACCTGCTCCCACCCCGGCTGACCCGCCGAGCGGCGCCGGTCGGAATCCCCCCGGATTCCGGCCGGCGCCGCCGCGCTTCCGCCGACCTGCCGCCCCGGACAAACCTCGCGGACGTGCCCTCCTCCCCCACCCCCGTGGCGGCGCGACCCTCGCCCAACCGATCGGTACAGAAATTTGGGAATCCCCGGACCGCCTGCTAGGTTCTTGTGTACCGACCGGTACAGAACAGGGGAGGCGAGATGGGCGACATCAAGCAGGCGCTCGGCGCGGTCGGCATCTGGAGCATGGAGCTGCGCGGGGCCGGCCGGCCCGAGGTCCGCGAGGCGGTCGCCGAGCTGGACGACCTGGGCTACCCGGCGCTGTGGCTTCCGGGGCTGGACGGCCGCGGGGCGCTGGACGACGTCGGGCAGCTGCTCGCCGCCGCTCCGCGCGCCACCGTCGCGCTGGGCGTGCTCTCCATCTGGGGCCAGGACCCGGCCGCGCTGGGCGCGTGGCTGGCCGACCTGGACGCGGCGCACGGCCGCCGCACCCTCGTCGGGCTGGGCATCAGCAACGCCCACTCCGCGGCCAACGCCGGCCAGGACTACGGTCGGCCGACGGCCTCCATGGGCCGGTTCCTCGACGGGCTGGACGCCGCACCGCACCCCGTCCCGGCCGATCGGCGTCTGCTGGGCGCACTCGGCCCGAAGATGGTCGACCTGGCCACCGCCCGGAGCATCGGTTGGCACCCGTTCCTGGTGACACCCGAGTACTCCGCGCTCCACCGCGCCCGCGTCGGAGACCGGCCCCTGGTCGCCGCGCACCTGGCGGTGGTCCTGGACCGCGACCCGGACCGGGCCCGGGCGGCGGCCCGCGACGGCATCGGCATGTTCATCGGGTTCCCCGCCTACCGGTCCAACCTGGCCCGGCTCGGCTTCACCGAGGAGGACCTGGTCCCGGGCGGCAGCGACCGGCTCATCGACGCCCTGGTCGCCTGGGGAGACCTCGACCGGATCGCCGGCCGCGTCCAGGCCCAGCTGGACGCCGGCGCGGACCACGTCACCCTGCACGTCCTGCAGCCGGCCACCCCGGAGCGCACGGACCTGCCCCGGAAGCAGTGGCGGGAACTCGCCGCGCTGCTGCCGCAGCTCCACCGCACCACCTGATCAATCCCCTTTTCACCGCACCACCACATAGAAGGAGCACCACAGTGGGACAGCTCAACGGCAAGACCGCGCTCGTCACCGGCGGCACCACCGGTATCGGCTGGCGGCGGCCCGCCGCTTCGCCGCCGAGGGGGCGCACGTCTTCCTGACCGGACGCCGCCAGCAGCAGCTGGACGAGGCCGTGGCCTCGATCGGCTCGGCCGCCACCGGCATCCGCAGCGACGTGAGCAACCTCGACGACCTCGACACCCTCGTCGAGGCGATCGCCGCCCGCGGCGCCGGCCTGGACGTGCTGTTCGCCAACGCCGGCGGTGGCGAGTTCGCCGCCCTGGGCACCATCAGCCTCGAGCACTACACCGACACGTTCGATCGGAACGTCCGGGGCACCCTGTTCACCGTCCAGAAGGCGCTGCCGGTACTCAACGACGGCGCGTCGGTCATCCTGGCCGGCTCGACCGCCGCCACCACCGGCACCCCGGCCTTCGGCGTCTACGCCGCCTCCAAGGCCGCCATCCGCTCGTTCGGCCGCACCTGGGCCGCCGAGCTGACCGACCGCCGGATCCGGGTCAACACCCTGATCCCGGGTCCGACCGAGACCCCGGGCATCACCGGACTGGCCGCCACCCCGGAGGAGGCCGCCGGGCTGGTGCAGATGCTCGCCTCCTCCGTGCCGATGCGCCGGATGGGCCGGCCCGAGGAGATCGCCAACGCCGCCCTGTTCCTCGCCTCCGACGAGAGCAGCTTCATGACCGGCGCCGAGATCTTCGTCGACGGCGGCTCCAACCAGGTCTGAGGCGACACCGCACGCCCACCGGTGCTCGGGTGGCGCGACCGGGGCGAGCCGCCTGGCTCGCCCCGGTCGCGGCGTCGCTAGCGCTCGACCGCGACGTCCACCGGGCCGACGCGCAGGGTGCCGTCGTTCAGCGGCGTGCAGCGCACGCCGCCGCGGCGCCGCAGCGCCCGCCATCCGCCCGGGCCGATCGTGACGTCCATCCAGGCGCACGGGTTGGCCGGCCGGTTGACCCGCAGCCTGACCGGGCCCTCCCCCGAGTCGAGGACGAGCACCGATCCGACCAGCTCGTCCACCGCGATGCCGGTAGTCAGGATGTTGCGCCGGACCTGCACCAGGTCGACGCCCGGCGGCAGCGACTCCTGCGCGATCACGGTCACGCTCGCCGCGCGGTGCGCCGGCCGACCGAAGTACCGGTCGCCGACGATGCCCAGCTCGGCCCGGAGCCGGACCTCCGTCACCAGCTCGCCGGGCGGGGCGGGCAGCGGGCCGTCGGCGGGCCGCCCCACGTAGCGGTGTACCGGCGAGGCCAGCAACTGGACGATGCGCGGCACAGCGGGATTCTACGGAGCCGACGGCGCCCGCCGGGCGGACTCGGGCGAGCCGGGGACGACGACGACCGGGACTGCCTGCCTGCCGGTCGGGTAATGCGGCCGGATGAGCGTCACAGGGATCGCCGACCACGGGCTGCTCGCCGACGGCCACAGTGCCGCGCTGGTGGACCGGGACGGCTCGGTGAACTGGTGGTGCCCCGGGCGCTTCGACGGGCCGGCGGTGTTCGGGCGCCTGCTCGACCACGACGCCGGGCACTGGTCGCTCCGCCCCGAGGGCGACTTCACCAGCGAACGGGCGTATGTGACCGATTCGCTGGTGCTGCGTACCGTCTTCACCACGGCGACCGGCGCGGTGGCGGTGACCGACGGGTTGGCCCTGGAGCCGGGCGCGCGCGGCCACCGGGTCGGCCGGCACTCGCCGCGGGTACTGGCCCGGGTGGTGCAGGGGCTCTCCGGCCAGGTGCGGCTCCGCTCGCACTTCCGGCCCCGGTTCGAGTACGGCCGGGTGGTCCCGCGCCTGGACCGGCAGGGCGACGAGGTCGTGGCCACCGCCGGCGCGACGCGTCTGGTCCTGCACGCCGACACACCGCTGTCCGTCGGCACCGGCGAGGCGTCGGCCACGTTCACCGTCCGGGCGGGCGAGCGCCGGGGCTTCACCGTCGGCTACGGGCCCGCCTACGCCGCGGACCCACCGGTCCGACTCGACGCCGCGCAGGCGGTCGACGACGCGGTCGCCGGCTGGCGGTCCTGGATCCACCAGCACGACTACCAGGGCCTGTACCGGGACGAGGTGCGCCGCAGCGCGCTGGTCCTGGCGGGCATGACCTATCAAGCCAGCGGGGCGGTGGTGGCCGCCGCGACGATGGGGTTGCCCGAGGAACTGGGCGGCGAGCGCAACTACGACTACCGCTACGTCTGGGTGCGCGACTTCAGCTTCACCCTGGAGGCGCTGTGGCGCTCGGCCTGCGCAGACGAGGTCGGCCGGCAGTTCCGGTGGCTGGCCCGGTCGATGGGCGTGGTGCAGGACGGCGTGGTGCCGATCATGTACGGCGTCGAGGGGGAACGGGATCTGACCGAGCACCGCCTGGAGCACCTCGGCGGATTCGCCGACAGCCGGCCGGTGCTGCTCGGCAACGACGCCTGGCGGCAGCGGCAGACCGACGTGGTCGGCGAGGCGCTCTGCGCGGCCTGGCTGATGCGGGAACACCTGGATCCGATGGAGCCGGAGACCCGCCAACTGCTGCGTGGGATGACCGAGCGGGCCGCCCGGGACTGGCGGCTGCCGGACGCCGGGATGTGGGAGGAGCGGGACGTCGAGCGGCACCACCTGTCGTCGAAGGTGCAGTGCTGGACGGCGTTGGACCGGGCGGTCCGCTTCGGCGACCGGCTCGGCACGCCGGCGGAGACGGCCCGCTGGGCGGCGGCCCGGGACGCGGTGCGGCACGCCGTGCTGACCGAGGGCTTCGACGACCGGGCCGGCGCGTTCACCGGCACCGTGGGCGGCGCCGATCTGGACGCGTCGGCCCTGCTCATGCCGCTGGTCGGCTTCCTGCCCGCCGACGATCCGCGGATGCGCTCGACCATCCGGGCGATCGAGGAGCGGCTGGCCCACGACGGGCTGCTGCGCCGCTGGGAGGGCGACCCCGCCGGCTTCGTCATCTGCTCGTTCTGGCTGGTGGCATGCCTGGCGTTGGCGGGCGAGCGGGACCGGGCCGGGCGGCTGTTCGAGAGCCTGGCCGCGCGGAGCAGCGACCTGGGCCTCTTCGCCGAGCAGATCGACCCGGTCACCGGGGAGGCGCGCGGCAACTTCCCCCAGGCCTTCTCGCACATCGGGCTCATCAACGCCGCCGGAGCTCTCGCCGACGTCGACGCCGGCCACGACGTCCTGTCGCCCGCGCCGCCCCGGCTCATCCCGGCCGGCGAGTTGCGGAGCGCCGGTTCGCGCGGGTGAGTCGGCGGCGCGGAAACGCCGATCTCCCCGCACCACTCTGACTACCCTCGGTAGTTGACCGGTGCCGGCGTGGATTCGCGCCCGCGCCGCACGACTGCGATGAGGGGAACCGCCATGGCCACCGCACCGAACGGCACGCCGACCGTCGTCCTGGTCCACGGCGCCTTCGCCGACAGCTCGGGATGGAACGGCGTGGTCGAGCGCCTCCAGGCCGCGGATGTGACGGTGAAGGCGGTGCCGAACCCGCTGCGCGGGGTCAGCGAGGACGCCGCGTACGTCGCGAGCGCGCTGAAGCAGACCGAGGGCCCGGTGCTGGCCGTGGGCCACTCGTACGGCGGGGCGGTCATCACCAACGCCGCTGCCCAGGTCGACAACGTGGTCGGCCTGGTCTACGTCGCGGCCTTCGCCCCCGACGAGGGTGAGACCCTGCTGTCGATCGAGAGCGACTCCAAGGACAGCGTGCTGACCACCGCCCTGATGGAGGTGAAGTACCCGACCGCCCAGGGCACGGAGACGGAGTTCCTCATCGACCCGGCGAAGTTCCACGACGCGTTCGCCGCCGACGTGTCGAAGAAGGACGCCGCCGTCATGGCGGCCACCCAGCGCCCCGTCTCGGCGCTGGCCTTCGGCGAACCCACCGGGACGCCGGCCTGGCGCAACCTGCCGTCCTGGGCCGCGGTCGCCACCGGCGACAAGGCCGCCGGCACCGACGTCCTGCGGTCCATGGCGCAGCGGGCCGGGGCGACCGTCACCGAGGTCGAGGGCTCCCACGTGATCATGGTCAGCCAACCCCAGGCCGTCACCGACGTGATCATGCAGGCGCTCGACAGCGTCAAGCGCTGACCACTCCCCGCCGGCCGAGCAATTTTGTACCGATCGGTCGCGCCGGAGGTACCATGGTGCACCGGAGGAGGTGCCACCATGCCGCAACGGGGGCGACCGCGAGGATTCGACGCCGACGAGGCGTTGGACCGCGCGATGAAGGTGTTCTGGCGCCAGGGCTACGAGGGTGCCTCGATGACCGACCTGACCGCCGCGATGGGCATCAACAAGCCCAGCCTCTACGCCGCCTACGGCAGCAAGGAGGAGCTCTTCCGCAAGGTCGTGGCCCGGTACGCCGAGCGGGACATGGCGTACGCGCGCGACGCGCTCGCCCAGCCCACCGCGTACGAGGTGGTGGCCGCCCTGCTGCGCGACAACGTGCTCGCCCTGACCCGCTCGGACTGTCCGGCCGGGTGCCTGTCGATCCAGGGCGGCACCGCCGGTGGTACCGGCAGCGCCCCGGTCGCCGAGTTCCTCGCCGCCAGCCGACTGACCGGGGAACGTGCCCTCGCCGACCGCCTCGCCCGCGCGGTGGCCGAGGGCGACCTGCCCGCGGACGCGGATCCGGCGGCGCTGGCCCGGTTCGTCGCGGTGGTCACCGAGGGGCACGCCGTGCACGCCGCGGCCGGCGTCGCCCGCGCCGACCTCGAGCAGTCGGCCGAGATCGCGCTGGCCGGTTTCGCGGCGGTGGCCGGCATCGGGGCGCCCAGCCCCGCGCGCTGAGCCGCCGCGACGTCCGCGGCCCGGCGGATCTTCACCGGCCCGGACCGCGCCGACGCTCCTCCACGCCGGTCCGCGCGCTCCGCCCGGCCGAACCGGGCGGGTCCGCCGGTTGTCCGCGCTCATCGGCTGCTGCCATCCGGGCGTCGTGGTGCGACGATGACATCGACGGCATTCTGGCCGAGCGGAGGACTGTCGTGGCAGACGGAAGAGATCCGGCGGTGAACCGGTCGCGTCGGTTGGGCCGGAGCGCCCTCCCGCACCTCCTGGCGATGGTGATCTTCGGGCTGCTGGCCTGGTCCGGGGGCAGCATGCTCCGCCAGGGGGTGGACGGGCTCGCCGTGCCCTCGCTGATGATCGGCTCCGCCGGAGCCGTCGGCGCCCTGCTGCTGGTGGCGGGGCGCCCGTCCCGGCACACCGACCGGAGCAGACCCGACCCCCACCAGCTCGTCCGGGTGGCGATGGTGCTGGTGGCCGTCACCGCCCTGGTGACCGGCACGGCCCTCGCGCCGGACGGGATGGACCGGGGCTTCGTCATCTCCGTGGACGTGGTCCTCGCCGGCGCGCTCGCCTCGTACGCCCTGCTGGCCGGCGAGCAGCGCCGTCCGGCCCGGCTGCCAGGCTGAGCGAGCCGCACCGACGAAACCGCTCCCCCGCCGGGCAACCGCCACCGTCCGCCGACCGGCACGTACCGGGCGGAAACCGGACCAATCAGCGGGCCGGCCGCGTAGCGTGGGCGACACGAGCGGCAGCAGGAGGGTGACGTGACGGAGCCGGAGGAAGACCGGGAGAAGACCGGCAAGACCGACCGGGTGCTCTACTCCCCTGACGGGGATCCCCACCACACCTTGGCGCAGGCGCCCCAGCCCGACGAGCACCTTCCGGTGACCGTCACGCGCGACGACCGGACCGAGGTCATCGACGACGAACAGTGACTGGCTGACGCCGTCGCCGTGGGCATCCGCGCGCGGCGCGGTTTCATCCGGTGGCGTCCGGGCATCAGGTGGCATGTCGACCGACATCGACGCTCCGCCGTTGCCGCCGCACCTCCAGTTGGAGGTCACCTCGGCGTGCAACCTGCGGTGCGTCATGTGTCTGGTCCGGTACCGGCCCCCGGTCAACAAGCTCGCCGGGGCCATGCGGCCGGAGCTGTTCCACCGCCTGCTGGCCGAGCTACCCGCGCTGAACCGGCTGACGCTGCAGGGTCTGGGCGAGCCGCTGCTGTCGCCGTACCTGATGGAGATGGTGCGGGCGGCGGTCGCCCGCGGGATCACCGTCGGGTTCAACACCAACGCCACCCTGCTCACCCGTGGCCGCGCGGAGGAGTTGGTGGACAGCGGGGTCGACTGGCTGCACGTCTCCCTCGACGGGGCCGGCGCGGGCGTCTACGAGGCGGTCCGCGAGGGGGCCGACTTCGCCCGCGTGGTGGCGAACCTCGCCGGGCTGGTGCACGCCAAACAGGCTGCGGGCAGCGTCACCCCGTGGATCCGGGTGGTGTTCGTGGCGATGCGGGACAACGTCGCCGAACTGCCGGACCTGGTGCGTCTGCTGGCCCGCGTCGGGGTGGACGAGCTGCACGTGCAGAACCTCTCGCACAACTTCTCCGACGCCGACCCCGCCAGCGGGTACGACGGCATCCGGCAGTTCACCGCGGACCAGGCACTGTGGACCGGCGCGGACGCGGATCGCGCCGCGACCGCCTTCCACGAGGCGGGCGAGGCGGCGCGGGAGCACGGGGTGCGACTGCGCCTGCCGCGCCCCGGCGTCCCGGCCGACGCCGGCACGCCCTCGGGCCGGGGCTGTTCCTGGCCCTGGGAGGCGGCCTACATCACCAGCACCGGCGTGGTGCAGCCGTGCTGCATGGTGATGGGCGACGACCGGATGTCCCTGGGCCGGTTGACCGAGCAGAGCTTCCCACAGATCTGGTACGGCGAGCGCTACCGCGAGTTCCGGCACCGCCTCCTCGGCGGCGAGCCGCCCGAGGTGTGCCGGGGTTGCTCGCTGTACCGGCGCGCCTTCTGACCCCGCCGGGCCGCCAGCGGGTACCGGCGGGACGCGCACCGGTCAGTCCGCGCGGTGCAGCGGACCCCACTCGTGCGACGCCTGCTCCTCCACCGCCCGATGGGCCTGGCTGAGGGCCGCCTCGCTGACCCAGGCCAGCGGCCGCTGGCAGATCACCAGGGGTTCGTTGTCGGGCCCCCGGCCGATCTGCTCGCCCAGCAGCACCCACGGGCGTACGCCGGGCCCACGCAGGTCCCGCAGGTGGCAGTAGTCGTACAGCCGGCGGGCGATCCACAGCCGCAGGGAACGGTCACCCCACCACGACTCCACGGCGAGCGGGTTGGCGGACAGGCCCGGCAGCTCCGTCCCGGTCAGCGCGTCCCGGCTGGACTGGCTGGCCTGCCGTTCGTCGGTCAGGTCCGCCTGCGGTCCCCGGGACCACCGCACGTACAGCGACTCGTCCGCGGCTTTCTGCACCAGGGTGACGAGCTGATCCAGGTCGTCGACGACCCACATGCCCGCTTCGTTGTGTGCCTTGCTCACCCCGTCCATGTGCCCTGCCGGCCCCCTGGCCATTCCTCCTGATTCCGGGCCTTTTGGGGGTCGGGCCGGCGCACCCGCACGTCCCCGGGCGGTCGACACCTTCCCGCCCGCCGGCGACGGCAGCCGGCGCACGACGGCAGCCGGTACGCATGCGCCCAGCCGGTGCGGGTAGGCACGGGTCGACGTGTCCGTGACGGCGGTGCGGCACCCGCGAGAGCTGCGGGGCGTCCGCCGGTACGGCCCGAGCCCCTGCCGGGTGGTCACGGGCCGGATCCGAGGCGGCGGGAGTGCGCGATGGGACGCTACGACGACGAGGTGACCGGGCTCGCGGCGCCGCTGACCGACCCGGGCGACCTGGACGTGCTGATGGACCGCGTCGGTGCCGCCCGGGTGGTGATGCTGGGCGAGGCGACCCACGGCACGCACGAGTTCTACACCTGGCGGGCCGCGATCACGCGGCGGCTCATCGAGGAGAAGGGCTTCTCGTTCGTCGCCGTCGAGGGCGACTGGCCCGACTGTGACCGGGTCGACCGCAGCGTCCGGTGCCGCAGCGACGCGCCGGAGGACCCGCGGGCGGCCCTCGCGGCGTTCGAGCGGTGGCCGACCTGGATGTGGGCCAACGAGGAGGTCGTCGACTTCACCCGCTGGCTGCGGTCCCACAACGCCCAACTGGACGAGACGGCACGGGTCGGCTTCCACGGCCTGGACGTGTACTCGCTGTGGGAGTCGCTGCACGAGATCCTCGTCTACCTGCGCGAGCACGACCCGGAACAGGTGCCGGCGGCGCTGGCCGCCTACCGCTGTTTCCAGCCGTACGACGAGGACCCGCAGCAGTACGCGCTGGCGACCCGGCTGGTGCCGAACAGCTGCGAGAACGAGGTCGTCGACCTGCTCGCCGCGCTGCGCGAGCGGGCCGCCACCGACGGCGCGGGCCGCTTCGGGGCGTGGCAGAACGCCGAGGTGGTCGCCGGCGCCGAGCGCTACTACCGGGCGATGGTGCGGGGCGGCCGCGAGTCGTGGAACGTCCGTGACCGGCACATGGACGACACCCTCGACCGGCTGCTCACGCACTACGGCCCGGGCGCGAAGGCGGTCGTCTGGGCACACAACACCCACGTGGGTGACGCCCGGGCCACCGACATGGTCGAGGCGGGCGAGGTCAACATCGGCCAGCTCGCCCGCGAGCGGCACGGCGTCGACCAGGTCGTCCTGGTCGGCTTCGCCACCCATCGGGGGACCGTGGTGGCCGGCGACGCCTGGGGGGCGCCGATGCGGGTGATGAGGATGCCGCCGGGCCGGCGACACTCGCTGGAGGACGCGCTGCACGCCGCCGCGCCGGCGGAGGCGCTCTTCGTCTTTCCCCGGGACGGCTGTCCCGACCTGCTCACCGACGAACTGGACCATCGGGCGGTCGGGGTGGTCTACCACCCGGAACGGGAGAGCTGGGGCAACTACGTCGCGACGGTGCTCGGCGACCGCTACGACGCCCTCTGCTGGGTCGACGAGTCCCAGGCCGTCCGGCCGCTGCACATCCGGCCCGCCAGCCTCGCCGAGCCCGAGAGCTACCCCTCGGGCGTCTGAGCACACCGGCCAGCGGTTCGACCGGGTCGGGGCGTCCGGTGGGCGGGGCGGGACTATCGGACGGCGACGGTGATCTTGTCGAAGTCGGGTGCCGGCGAGTCCGGGTTGAACATCTTCAGCGTGTTGGGCCCGGGTCGGAGGGGCACCGTCACGACCATGGTGCCGACGGTGCTCCACCCGCCCGTCCCCGGGAAGGTCAGCGTGATCGGGGCCGCGCCGTTCACGCTGATCCGCCCCACGCGGGGGGCCTCGCCGTTGACGTACGCGATGGTCACGGTGGCCGACCCGCCGGTGCGGGCGGTCACGCCGTTGAACTGCAGCGTTCCCATGTCGCGCCCGATGTTGCCCACCTTCTTCCCGCCGGAGCAGCCGGGACAGTTGTAGATCCTGATGTCGTTCAGGCCGTTCTCCGCCGACTCGGCCTCGTAGGAGCGCACCACCATCGGTGCCGCCGGGGCGGCGGGTGGGCGGGTGGCCGGCGGGCGGGTGGTCGGAGGTGCCGTCGACGGCGCGGCGGGTCGGGTCGCCACCGATCCGACACGCACCTCCCCGCCGCCCTCGACCGGGGTGGCGGTGGCCGGGTCCAGCGTCGGGAAGGCCGGATCAAGGTCGGTCGCCGGGCCGGCCGGGCCGGGACGATCTGCCGCCGGCGACCCCCCGAAACCCAGATCCACGTTCACCGCCGCCAGCGTCAGCACGATGATCAGGTAGCCGACTCCGACCACCGCCAGCAGGCGGACCGGCCCGATCCGCCACATGCCGTGCGGACCGGATCCGTGACGTGGACTCACTCCCGAGGCTCCCCTCCGCGCGCCGAGTGGTGCGCCCGGCAGCGGAGACGACCGGAGCCGGGTGTGACAGGTGCCACAGGATTGTAGGGGGCCGATCAACTTCTGGCCCGCCGACCGGTGCGTCACGCGGGCAGCGTCCGGTCCGCGGGCCTACTCCTCGATCTGGGTACGCGGCAGCATGGTCGGCGACCAGCCGAAGTCGTACCGGGGGGCGGCGACCGCCCGGGCAAAGGCCTTGGCGGCGGCCGGCGAACTGACGATCCTCCAGTCCACCTCCTTGTTCGCCTCGAACCAGATCAGGCCGATGATGTCCCGGTGGCGGGGCAGCAGCTGGAAGGTCTGCTTGATCCACTCGGCCTTGCGCCCATTACCCTCGGAGGCGGCGGTCTCGGTGATGACCAACGGCTTGTCGGTGAAGGTGCGGATCTCCTTGATCGTGGAGTTGAAGATCGCGTCAAAGGACCGGTACGTCGAGAGCGCCCCGGTGCCGTAGTACCCCGAGAGTCCGACCCAGTCGACGTAGTCGTCGCCCGGGTAGAGCGTGGAGAGTTTGGGGGTGGAGTCGTCCCACCTGACGTTCGGGCTCCACGTCCAGATGACGTTCTTGACCCCGACCGCTTCGAACACGTCGTGGACGTGACGCCAGGCCTTCACGAAGTCGCCCGGCCGGTTGCCGTTGACCGTCTCGCACCACGGGTACCAGTCGCCGTTCATCTCGTGGGCGAACCGGATGGCCACCGGGTAATCGAGTGACTTGATGCCCTGTGCCCAGGACTGCAGGTACGGGTCGAAGCTCCCCCGCGCGATGCGGGACAACCGGTAGTGGGGTTGGTCGGAGCGGATCCTGTCGATCTTGCGGGCGCTGAAGCCCTTCTTGCGGGCCGCCTGGTCCAGGCGGTAGTCCCACGGCTCCCAGGCCAGCATCGGCAGCATGCCCCGGTCACGGATCCGGTCGAAGAGCGTCCGGTCGAATGTGTCGGACGCCCACCCCGAGCTGAAGAGCATCACCTGCGGCTCGCGCTTCGCGGCCGCGGTGAACGTGTTCACCGCGGTGAAGTCGTGCGGGCCCTCATGTGTCATGACACCGATGAACGCCTTGCCGGCCGGCGGGAAGAGTTCCGCAGCCGGTCGGGGCGGCGCGCTCGGTGCCGCCGTGGCTCCGGCCGTCACCGCCGCACCGGGCTCGGCCGTCGCAATCCGGCCGGACGGGCCGTCCTCCCGGCTCCCGGACATGGTGGTCGGTGCGATGGCGAACGCGTAGGTCAGCAGCAGCGCGCCGATCAGCACCATCAGGACCCGCGGAACGCTCAACCTCATCGTTGCAGAACCCCCTCGACCCGACACCCGCGACCTCGGCGGGGGCGTTCCTCGCTGTCGGCGCGAGCGACCGGCTCGGCCATGTCGTCAACCCGGGGACGAGGCAGGGTACGGAACATCTAGTCCTCGAGTTTCGTGCGCAGGAGCATGTCTGGCGACCAGGTGACCTGGTAGCGAGGATCGGCGACTCCCTTGGCGAAGGCTTTTGCCACGGCCGGTGAGCTGACGATGCGCCAGTCCACCTCCTTGTTCACTTCGAACCAGATGACGCCGATGATGTCCTTGTAGCGGGGCAGCAGCCGGAATGTCTGCGTGATCCACTCGGCCTTGCGCGCGTAGGCGTCGGAGGCACCGGTCTCGGTGATGACCAGCGGTTTGCTGCTGAAGGCGCGGATCTCCTTGATGATCCTGTCGAAGATCACGTCGAAGGGCCGGTAGTCCGGGGTGAACACGGTGGTGTAGTAGCCGGAGACGCCCACCCAGTCGACGTAGGCATCGCCCGGGTAGAACGTGGAGAGTTTCGGGAGCGAGTCGTCCCAGATGTTGTTCGGGCTCCACACCCACGTGACGTTGGTGGCCCCGGCGGCCCGGAACAAATCATGTACGTGGCGCCACGCCTTGACGTAGTCGCCCGGTCGGTTGCCGTTGACCAGCTCGCACCACGGGTACCAGTAGCCGTTCATCTCATGGGCGAACCGGATGGCCACCGGGTAGCCGAGTGACTTGATCCCTTCGGCCCAGGATCGCAGGTAGCTGTCGAAGTCCCCGCGCGCTATGTGGGACAACCGGTACCGGGTTTGCTCGTTCCGTAACCTGTCGACCTCGCGGGTCGGGAGCCCCTTCTTGATGGCCGCTTCGCCCAATCGGTAGTCCCACGGTTCCCAGCCCAGCATGGGCAGCATGCCGCGGTTCTTGATCCGGTCGAAGGGCGTCCGGTCGAATGTGTCGGATGCCCATCCGGAGCCGAAGAGCATGACCTGCGGCTGGCGCTTCGCGGCCGCCGTGAACATGTTCACCGCGGTGAAGTCGTGCGGGCCCTCATGGGTCATGACACCGATGAACGCCTTGCCAGCCGGAGGGAAGATTTTCCGGTCCGGTCCGAGCGACGAGCCTGGTTCGGCCGTCGCCACCGCGCTTGGTCCGGCCGCGGCAACCCGGTCGGACGGCGCCTCCTTTCGGCCCTCGGCCGTCGTCTTCGGCGCCATGGCGAAGGCGTAGGCCAGCAGCAGCGCGGCGATCAACACCATCATGACCCGCGGGACGGTCAGCTTGGCGATGGCAAACCCCCGTTCGCCGCCACCCGCGACTTCGGCGGTTGGCGCTCCTCGTTGCCGGCGCGCGCGGCTTGCTCGGCCCTGTCGTCGTGCTGCTCTCGGCGGGCCGTGATGTTCGACAGGAGCGCGATCAGCGGCGGACCGAGACCTGTCAGGAGGGTCAGGATCGGCCAGACGTGGAGCATGGTGAAGCTGGTGTCCAGTACGAAGCCCGCGCCGAGCAGGGCAGCGGCGAAGGCCGCCCACCCGAAGTGCAGCCGGAAGGTGGCGAGCGACTCGGTGGAGCGCAGCTTTCCCTTGGCCGTCACCACGAACGCGAGGTTTCGCCGCAGCAGCGCACCGACCGCGGCGGCGACGTAGACGGGACCGGTGAACAACGCCAGCGCCATGCCGACCACCCCGATCTCCTCCCGTTCGTGGGGAGCGATGTTGAAGCGGCGGAGCCAGAGCCAGAGCGCGAACCAGGAGCCGATGGTGGAGCCCCAGAGCACCGACCACACGGTGACGTCGAGCTGGGCCGTGCTCACCCCGGTGAGCAGGTACATGGCCGTGGCGAGGTTGCCCAGCAACAGGCTGACGGCGACGCTCGGGTAGTAGAACTGGAGCAGGCGGTAGTGCCAGCGGCGCCGTCCACTCAGTTCGCGCGGTGCGCGCAGCTTCGGGCGGACCAGGATCTCGCAGATGCCGGCCGCCCACCGCTTCTGCTGGTTGAAGTAGTCCGCCCACGACGTCGGGCCTTCCCCGATGGCCACCACGTCCGGGGTGTAGACGCCCTTCCACCGGTTGCCGGTCTGCGGGTTGACGGCGGCGTGGACCCGGATGCTGGTGAGATGGTCCTCGATGATCGAGTCCTGGTAGCCCCCGATGGTCCGCCAGGCCGCCGGTCGGTAGAGGTGGCCGGTGCCGGTGAGCAGCGGCGCGTCCAGCCCGTTCCCGCCCCGCGCGATGAGCCCGTTGTACAGGTACTGCTGCACCGACGCGCCGTGCGCGACCCAGTTCTGGTGCATGTTGCCGTACACCTGGGGCGTCACCACGAAGGCGACGTCCGGGTCGCGGAAGTAGCCGAGGGTCCGTTCGAGGAAGCCCGGCAACGGCACGTGGTCCGGGTCGACGTTGGCGACCACGTCGTAGCAGTGCTCGTGCTCCGCCCGCCAGGCGTTGTGATTGCCCGACTTCGTCCGGGCCCGGAACTCGCCGCTCGGCTGGTTGTACTCCGGGCGGCCCTTACGGCTGAAGTGCCGCACCCCGAGCCGCGCGGCCATCTCCTTCACCGCCGGGTCGTCCCCCTCGTCGAGGATCCAGACGTCGACCTGCCCGCAGTACACGATCTGCGTCATCCTCCGCAGGGTCCGCTCGGCGACGTCGATCGGCTCCTTGCTGGGCACGATCGTGGTGAGCAGGGCCACCCGCAGGCCGACCGGCGGATCGACCGGGATCGGATCCTTGGCGTGGTACGCGAAAACCCAGATCACCACGTTCTGCGCGAGGCGGATCAACTCCACACCGACGACCACGCAGAAGCCGAGCCGGGCCGCCATCGTCTGCCAGCTCCCGATCCCGGTCACTCCCGGCCCCGGCACGTGCGCCGGGAGCAACAGCCAGCCGATGAACAGCACACCGGCCGCGCTGTTGACGAGGACGAACAGCGTCAGGACCAGCCGTGCGGCCGGCGAGACGGCGTGCCGGAACTCGACCGCTGCCTCCGGGTGCCGCGGCGCGACCAACGGTCCGGCCGTCGTGCCGCACCCCGCGTAGGCACGACGCGCTCTGACGTTGCGCTGTCGACGGTCGGGGGGCTGCTCCGACGAGGCCCGGGGCGAGGCGGCGGCCGGAGCACCCGCGCTGACCTCCCCCGCGAGGTGAGACAGCCGGGTATCGCTGGCGATCCCCACGTTGCCCCCAATGGACTCTGCCCGACACGAACTCGACCGGAGCTGATGCTATTCGGGCAATCTGCCCAAAGAGTGCGGGTTGCTCAAATGGTCATGAGCGTTGTTCCGTCGGCCGTCCTCATTCACCGTCGGAGGCCGGTCGAGCCCTGTGCGGCGTCTCACCGCCCACGGGCCGGGTCCACAGTTGAATGATCCTCGCGAGTTCGCCGGTCGCCTGCTCGGGTCCCTCCGGCGCCGGCCGGGCCAGCTGTGCCGGCGCACCGAGCACCGCGATCGCCACCAGGGCGATCGCACACCACCGGGCACGCACCCGGGCCAGGGCGACCGCGCCGAGCGTCGCCCACGCCGGAAGCGTGAAGAGCAGCACCTCCGGCCCCCAGACCGGCGTCGCCTGCGCGACGAGCAGCAACCCCAGCGGCGGCACCACCGCCCACGCGGTGTAGACGGCGGCGGAGCGCCGCAACGGAAGGCTGAACAGCGCCAACCCGAGCAGCACGATCCCCAGGGCGGTGACGCCGAACAACTCCCGGGGGGTCGCGGCCAACACGTCCGGGGTGAGCTTCGATCCCCGCGCGATCGGCGCACCGGGTCGCCCGCCGAACAGTCCCAGCGCGGCGGCCGCGGGTAGCGCACCCAGGAGCGCCACCGCCGACCAACGGCCGGCCACGCCGCGCCGGAAGGCGAACACGGTCCAGCCGTGCCCGGCCAGCAACAGCAGCGCGAGACCGTGGGAGAGGCCCAGCAGCAGCACCGAGGCGCCGTAGCCGGCGAAGCGTCCGACCGTCGGCCGGTCGACGGCCAGCACGAGCAGGAACGTGGCGAGCACGGCGGCGAACACCGTCAGCGCGTACGGCTGAACCTCCTGCGCGTACCGCGTCGACGTCGGCAGCAGCGCGAAGATCACCCCGGCCAGCAGGCCGACCCGTGGCGTGAACAGTCGGGCCGCCAACAGCCCGACGAGGGCCGCCGCGGCGGTGACGGCCACCATCGACACCGCCCGCACCGCCGGGCCCGGCGTGCCGAGGACCTCCGCCCACCAGCGCATCAGCGCCGAACCGGCGATGCCCCAGGCCGGGGCGTCGCCGGTGGGCGGGGCGGGCGCGCCGGCCCGGACGAGGCAGAGCGTGGCCGTCAGCAGTGCCGGTACCAGCCAGGCGGCGACCCGCCACCGGACGGGGTGGGTCGCCGGCTGGGGGGCCACGTCGTGGCCTTCGCCCCAGGGGTCCTCGACGTCGACCTCCGTCGACGTCAGCCGGGGCAGGACTATGGTGTCCGCGTCCTTCATCGTGTCTCACGCATTTCTGTCGGAGCCAGCGGTCGAAGCCGTTGCAGGGGCGCGCCCCGAGGCGACGCCAGGCCAGCGGTCACGTGGCGTGGGCAGCACGCGGCGCAGGACCGGCCGGAGTCCTGGATCGAGTAGGAATGTCACCTGGAGCATAGGGAACACCGGCGGACACATAGCCCGTATGCGTCACAAGCACCGAATCGGGATCAACCGCCATTCAGCGGTCGGGGAGCCGATCGTGTCGCGGGGCTCAACCGCAGGCTGCCCTGGTCCACCCTCAGTGCGACGAGAGTCCGGGCTCACCGGACGTTTCGCGGCGCCTGAGGGGTCTGGTGCGGGTCGAGGTGCGCGCGCAGCGCTGCGGCGATCTCGCCCGCCGCGACGAGCTGATCCGGCGTGAGAGCGTCGACGAAGAGTTCGCGGATGGCGCGCAGGTGCGGAACCGTGGAGCGCCGGAACGCGTCGGCTCCGGCCGGCGTCAGCAGGACCTCCGCCCCACCGCGATCGGTTGCGCACTCCTGGCGGCGGATGAGCCCGCGCCGCTCCATCCGCCCCAGGTGGTGGGAGAGCCGGCTGCGCTCCCAGCCGATGTGGGCCGCGAGTTCGGAGGAGCGCATCTGCCGTTCCTGCGCCTCGGTGAGAGCGAGCAGCACGGCGTAGTCGCCCGGGGAGAGGGAAGACTCGGTCTGGAGGCGAGACGCGAGCTGGGACCTGAGCGCTTCCGCCGTCTCGATGTAGTCGCGCCAGGCCCGCAGCTCCGCCGCGCTCGGGAGCTGTCGTCCCTTCCGCCGGTCAGGTGTGGCTTTCGTCATCTCCCGCTCCTGGTTGACATGTCAATCCTGAGGCTAGCATGGTTGACGTGTCAATCGTCGAGGGCTTCCTGCGGCGAGGTCGCCGCCGGGGAGCGAGCGTGAGGAGGAGACGATGACAGCTCAAGGTTTTGAACTGGGGCTCAACTCGTTCGGGGAGGTCGCCACCGACGGCGGCCGGGTCCTGAGCGACGCCGAGACGGTGCGGCTCCTCGTCGACGAGGCACGGCTCGCGGAGTCGGTCGGCCTCGACGTGTTCAGCGTGGGCGAGCACTACCGGGAGGGCCACACCGACTCGGCGACGCCGGTGCTGCTCGCGGCGATCGCGACGGCGACCGAGCGGATCCGCCTCGGGACCTCCGTGACGGTGCTCAGCACCAACGACCCGGTCCGGCTCCACCACGAGTTCGCGACCCTGGACGCGGTGTCGAACGGCCGGGCCCAGCTGGTTCTCGGGCGGGCATCGGCGACCGAGTCGTTTCCGCTGTTCGGCTACGACCTGGCGGACTACGAGCGCCTGTTCGAGGAGAAGCTCGACCTCTTCGTCCGGCTTCAGCGGGAGGAAGAGGTCACCTGGTCGGGCACCGTACGCAGCCCGCTGGTCGCGCAGCGGCTGCATCCGCGGATGCAGCCGGGCGGCATCCCGACGTGGATCGGCGTCGGCGGGAGCCCGAACTCGGTGGTCCGCGCGGCCCGCTACGGACTCCCGCTCATGATGGCGATCATCGGCGGGCGCCCGCAGCGGTTCTCCGGTAATGTCGATCTCTACCTCCGGGCACTCGAACAGTTCGGGCATCCCGTGCAGCCGATCGGGCAGCACTCGCTCGGCCTCGTCGCGGACACCGACGAGGAGGCCGTGGAGACGTGGTGGCGGTACTGGCAGCCGGTCGTGGCGGCGCTTGCCGAGGAGCGCGGCTTCTACAAGCCGGACCGCAAACGCTACGAGGCCGAGCTCGACGGCGGCGCGCTGTTCGTCGGGTCACCCGAGACGGTCGCGCAGAAGATCGCCACCATGGCCCGTGACCTGCGGCTGAGCCGCTTCGATCTCAAGTACGACATCATGCACCTGCCCCGCGAGGCACGCGCGCGCACCATCGAACTGCTGGGCAGTGAGGTCGCGCCGCGGGTCCGGGAGCTGCTGGCGAAGGAGCCCATCCATGTCTGATCTCGAGTTCGGCCTCGACACCTTCGGCGACGTGCCGGAGGACGACTCCGGCAAGCTCGTCTCCTACGCCGCGGCGATCCGTCAGGTCGTCGACGAGGCGGTGCTGGCGGACGAACTGGGGGTCGACGTCATCGCCCTCGGCGAGCACCACCGGCCGGAGTACTCGGTGTCCACGCCGGAGACCGTGCTGGCCGGGATCGCCACGCGTACCTCGCGGATCCGGCTGGCCTCCGGGGTGACCGTGCTGAGTTCGGACGACCCGGTCCGGGTGTTCCAGCGCTTCGCCACGGTGGACGCGCTGTCGCACGGCCGGGCCGAGGTCATCCTCGGCCGCGGGTCGTTCACCGAGTCCTTCCCGCTGTTCGGGTACGACCTGCGCGACTACGACGTGCTCTTCGAGGAGAAGATCGAGCTGTTCGTGAAGCTGCTGGACGAGAAGCCGGTCACCTGGAGCGGCACCAAGCGTGCCCCGCTCGAGCGCGCCGACGTCTTCCCGAAGACCGAGTCGGGACGCCTCACCACCTGGGTGGGCGTCGGCGGCTCGCCGCAGTCGGTCGTGCGTACCGCCCGATACGGCCTACCGCTGATGCTCGCCATCATCGGCGGCGCTCCCGAGCGCTTCGCGCCCTACATCGACCTCTACCGCCGGGCCGCCGAGCAGTTGGGCACGACGGCGCACCCGGTCGGCATGCACTCGCCCGGCTTCATCGCCGACACCGACGAGGAGGCGAAGGAGCTGTACTGGCCGTACTACCGGGTCATGCGGGACCGGATCGGCGCGCTGCGCGGTTGGCCACCGATCCGCCGCGCGGAGTTCGACGCGGAGGTGGAGCACGGTTCCCTCTACATCGGCTCCCCGGAGACCGTCGCCCGCCGGGTGGCTCGCGCGATCCGCAGTCTCGGCGTCGGCCGGTTCGACCTCATCTACACCGCCGGAGCGCAGCCGGTGAGCGCCCGGATGCGCGCGGTGGAGCTGTACGGCACCAAGGTGATCCCCATGGTCCGTGACATCCTGGCCAGTTGATCACGGACGGCCGATCGGAAAGCGGAAGGAAGACATGAACGACAGCGCCCGGAGCGGGCCCCAGACGCTCGGCATCCTCGGTGCCGGCAAGGTGGGCACCGTGCTCGCTCGACTCGCCCTCGCCGCCGGTTACCGGGTGCTGATCGCCGGCTCCGGCGACCCGGAGAAGATCGCCCTCACCATCGAGGTGCTCACGCCCGGAGCGGTCGCCACCACCGCGGTCGACGCCGTGGCCGGCGCCGACATCGTCATTCTCGCCCTCCCGCTGGGCAAGTACCGGAGCATCCCCGCCGAGGCGCTGCGCGGCAAGCTCGTCGTCGACGCGATGAACTACTGGTGGGAGATCGACGGCATTCGCGACGACCTCACCGACCCGCGCACCTCTTCGAGCGAGACCGTCCAGGCGTTCCTGTCCGGCTCCCGCGTCGTCAAGGCGTTCAACCACATGGGCTACCACGATCTCGAGGACGGGGCGCGGCCGGCCGGCACACCCGGCCGCAAGGCCATCGCCATCGCCGGCGACGCCCGCGCTGATCTCGACGTCGTCGCGTCCCTGGTCGACCGGCTCGGTTTCGATCCGGTCGTCGCCGGCCCCCTCGCCGAGGGCGTGCGACTGGAACCGGGCAGCGAGTTGTTCGGCGCCAACGTGAGCGCCGACGAGGTGCGGGCCATGCTCGACCGCTTCGCGGAGTCGGAGCGTGGGCGGGTCGTCGCCCTGGCACGGGCGGCCACGCCGAAGGCGGGGTAGGCCCCGGCGCTGACACCTGGCGGAAGGCCGCCGGTGGTGGGGCAACCAGCCACGAAAGCGGCGAGCTGGTTCCCCGTCGACAGGTCACACCGTCGGGCGGCTTCACCACCCGCACGTGCCCGGGCCACGCTGGTCGCGGGGCCCGGGCCGTGCTGCGCGGTCCGGGTCAGTCGACCGGAGGGGTGTACGTGTCGCAGACCCGGCCACGCTCCGCCCGGGCCACCGTTGTGCCGACGCACAGCCGGAGCCGTGGCTTGAACCCACCCCACAGCAACTCGGAACGGGTCTGGGCGATCGTCTTACCAGGAGTGCACAGCGCGGCGAAGCTCCGCCAGACGAGCTCGTCAGCCGGCCCGTTGGTGGCGATCTGGACCACGCCGCACCGCCCGGGAGCGTTGACCGCGAGCGTCCCGTTGACCGCCACCGGCGGTACCGGCCGCTCCGGGATGCTCATCATCATGTCGTAGCTGCCGTAGGCGCTGACCCCGGCGCTCTCCAGTGCGAAGTCGCTGTCGGCGGAGGCCGTGGCGGGTGAGGCGCCGGCCGCGAGAGCGATACCGGTGACGGCGACCGCACCGAGCATCTTGACACCGAGTGACGTCATTGTGCACTCCCTTTCGAAAGGGCCCACCGATCGGGGCGGGCGAAATGGGCGGCGTCCACCGTGGTCGCAGGCCAAGGGTGAATGGCCCGACCACGATGACGGGACGCCGGACGGCGCCGGCCGTTTGATGATTCGTCGGCGCCGGCCCCGATGAGATCGCATCCCGGATACGCCGTCAAGGAGGTCCTGGCGGGCTCCGGCGGCGCGACGCCGCACTTTCGCTGTTCAGCGTCGACGCCGCCGACAAAACAGCGCCGACGGATGTGTCCTGCTTCACTTCGGCGCCGCTCCGCACGATTTCACGATTGTCGCAGCGAATTCTTCTCATCCACATATTCGCTGCCGGCGACGCCGGCCGCTGCCTCCGGGCGGCGCACCGCAGGCGGCGAGCATCGAGCACCGCTCAGCGGATCCCGGCGTCCCCACCCGTTGCCTCGCGCGGCACCGGCCGCACGTCCGACCCGATCATGCCCCCAGCGCCGCACGGCAAAGAAATGGCGAGGCGGCAGCTACGCCGAAATCACCGACGGACGAGCCGACCCGGCGAGTTCGGTGATGGAAGAAATTACTCTCTTCCCGCTGACGTAATAATGCGAATTGTTGCGCGGGAACTCCCCCCGCTCAGCCTCGGGGCAGCTTCCGAAGCCAGTCCCCGCTTACCGCACGCTGGAAATGGTCGAAACCTCGACACAAATGGAGATGGGTCACCCGGTCTGCGCAAGCTCGATGAATTTCCGGGACGAGGGCTCCACGCCGTGCTGGACCTGCCGGCCACACCGGATCACCGCCCGGTGAATTGGCTATCCCCGCCGGGCCCGTACGCCGTATGCGTCGCCTCGGGGCAGCGGGCCGACGTCAGAGCGGCGGCCGGGGCGCAGCGCCGCGTGCCGCTGGCCGGGGCCGGCGCCGTCGCGGGCGGCGAGGATGTCCGCGACCGCTCCGGTGGCGAATCCGTAGATGGACTTGTGCAGGACGTCGACGGCGAGCTCGCCGCGTGGCCAGGTCTGCGGTGGCGCCCCTACGCCGGTGGCGTTCTCCAGAATCTGATCGTTGGTCAACCGCACCACGGCGAACATCCCCGAGGCCCAGGCACCCCGCAGACCGGCCTGCGCCATGATGCTGCGCACCACGCCGACGAGCGCGCCCTGGCCGTAGTGCATCGCGAGGTTCCGCCACCGCGGCTGACGCGTCGGTGCCTCCGGCAGGCCGGTGAGCCGCGCCAGTACGCGGGCCGGCACATGGGAGTCGGGCCGCCCGGTCACCCGCTGCTCCAGCTTCTCCGCCACGGTCATCACCGCCGCCCCCGCCAGCCCGGCCACCAGCCCTTGCCACACCGCGCGCTTCACCATGGCGAACCCCTACCCGCCGGCCGCGCCCCCACACCCGAGATCGGTACGCGAGCCGGGATCGTGCGAGGTGTCGAGCAGCGTCGCGACGCCCGGCGTCAGACCACCGTGAGGAGCAGCCTGCCCGGGAAGGAGGTCTGCAGGCGACGGTGCGCCTCCGCCGCCCGCCCCAGCGGGAACTTCTCGGCGACGTGCACCTCGAACGGTCCGGCCTCGATGAGTTCGTTGAGGCGCTGCAACTGCCGGGGCCCGGTCTCGCCGTCGTACGCCCGCACCGTCACGCCGGGCCGTTCGCTCGGTTCCGGTTGCACCCCGTGGGGGTACCCGAGCACGCCGCCGTCGCGCAGCGCCTCGGTGAGCTTGTCCAGCGTCTTGCCACCGGCCATCGCCAGCAGGCCGTCCACGCCGTCCGGCGTCACCTCCCGGATCCGCCGGAGCACCTCGGCGAGGTCACCGTGACCGTCGACGGCCAGATCGGCGCCGAGCCGGCTCACCAGCGCCACGCCCTCCGCCCCGGACGCCACGGCGACCACGTTGAGCCCCTGCCGCTTGGCCAGCTGCACCGCCAGGTGGCCCTGTCCCCCACTCGCCCCGAAGATCAGCAACCACGCGCCGGCGGACAGGCCCAGCACGTCCAGGCCCGTCAGGGCGGTCAGCGCGTCGGTGGGCATGGCCCCCGCGTGCTCCACCGGCAGGCCCGCCGGCAGCTTCGCGACGTACTCGGCCCTGGTCGCCGCGTACTCGGCGTAGAAGCCGCCCTTCGGCCGGGTGTAGCCGTACACGTAGATCAGGTCGCCCACGGCGACGTTGGTGACCTGCCGTCCGACGGCGGCGACGCTGCCGGCGGCCTCGGCGCCGGGCACCATCGGGAAGGTGGATCCCTCGGGCACCAGCGCGCCCTCCCGTGTCATGGCGTCCCACACCCCGACGCCGGCGCTCCACACCTTGATCAGAACTTCGTCGTCGGCGATCTGCGGCACCGGCAGGATCCGCGGGGTGATCACCTCCGGACCGCCGAACTCGTCGAAGGCCGCGGCCTGCATCTGCTCCGGCACGTCGCCGTCTGCCATCTGGAATCCTCTCCGCCCCGGTGTCGTGTCGGCACCGCATCGTCGAAGGCAGCATGCCGGTGCCCCCGTCGCCGGGGGTCCATGCGCGAGCGCCGTTCACCCGGTCGGGCTACCGGCCGCGAGCCCACCGGGCCGGTCCCGTGGACCACCTCCGCGCTGCCGGCGCCCGGAACACCTCGGCCTGCACAGGGTCCGGCGACCGATCGGCAGCAGTAAGATCGCTGGCACCCCGGCGAAGACACGTCCTCCCCCACCCGGAGCCCGCATGTCCGAGCAGCCCGCCACCGACGTCACCCGCCCCCGCAGGTGCCGTCGTCTGCGCGATCGGGCCCTGGTCGAACTCCTTCGCCGGTGCGGGGCTCATCGTTCGTACCGAACTCTCCGCCCGGCCCTGGTCGTGGTGTGCCTGATCGCCGCGGCCGGGTTGCCGGCTGGATCGTCGGTGGCCGGCGCCACCGGATCCACCGCCCTGCGGGTGCTCCAGCTGAACCTCTGCAACAGCGGCCGGGCCGGCTGCTACACGGGCCGATCGGTGACCGAGGCCGCGGAGGTGATCGGCGCCGAGCTGCCCGACCTGGTCACCCTCAACGAGATCTGTCAGGACGACGTGGCCGCGCTGGAGGACGCGTTCGCGGCCGTCCACCGCGGCGGCACAGTCGTCTCCGCCTTCAAGGCTGCCGGTGACCGCCCTACCGGCGCCGTCACCGAGTGCCGCAACGGGCAGCCGTACGGCGTCGGGCTGCTGACCCACCTTGCCGCGCCGTACTCAGGGCACACGGTGCACAGCGGGATCCACCCGACGCAGGATGTCACGGACCCCGAGGAACGAGCCTGGCTCTGCGTCCACGTCGCCGGCGTGCTGCACGCCTGCACCACACACCTGGCGGCGACCAGTGCCACCGTCGCGCTCGCCCAGTGCGCCCACCTGCTCGACACGGTCGTACCGATGATCCGCAGGAGCACCGGATACGCGCCCACCGTGCTGAGCGGCGACCTCAACCTCCGGCACGGCGGCTCCCCCGACGTGCGGTCCTGCGTGCCGCCGGGCTACCTGCGGATCGATGACGGCGCGGTGCAACAGATCATGGCGACAACCGACGTCACGATCTGTTGCAGCAGGTCGATAGGCATGCGCGGGGCTACCGACCACCCAGGGCTGTTGGCCACCCTCACGATTGACGACCGACGCCCCGCCTGGGCCGCCATCGCGCCGCGCTGGACACCCGCCCGCGTCGCCCCGCCCCGGCGAGCACGGTGGACGCGGCACCGCGCCGGTCAGGCGGCCGTCAACGGTCGCTGACGAGCGCGTCCGGGGCCCGCATCCGCCACGCATCGGTCACCAGCTCCCGTAGGCGCTCGACATCGACCTCTGCCAGACGCAGCATCACCAGCGGCCACCCCTCGTAGCCGGGTGTGGTGAAGAAGAGGTCGGGCTCGCCGAGAAGGAGAGCCTGCTTCTCGGCCTCGTCGCCGACGAACAGCACCGCGACGTCGGTCCGGATCACCCGTGGCTTCCCCGGCCTGCGCTCGGGATAGGACCAGACGAATCCCTTGTCGGCGACCCGGAAGTCGAAGCCCTCGCTGTCGACCTCCACCACGTGCGGCAGCGCCAGGGCTATCCGGCGGACATCATCGGCGTCAGCCATCGGGGTCCCTCCCGGTCGGATCCTCACCGGGCCGAGGTTACGCCGCAGCACCGACATTGATCATGTGCGCACGTTGCCGGCGTCTCGCCCATCGCGGAGGAGGCACCCATCCGGTTTGCGACAATCAACAGGCACGGACACCGAACCCGGCGCAGTCCGCCACTCGACCAAGAAGAGGTACGTATGCCACTTGACCATGACGCGTGGCCGACGCTGGAGGAGCTGCTGCGCGAGGAGGGCGAGTTGGAGCTGCCGGCTCTGTCGGAGTCGGACGCGTACGAGTTGGGGATGCGGGCGGTCGCCGCCGCGAGGGAGCGGCAGCTGCCGATCTCGGTGGGTGTGTGGCGGACCGGGCGCCAGTTGTTCCACTGCGGCTTGCCCGGTTCGACGCTGGACAACGACGGGTGGCTGCGCCGCAAGGGACGAGTGGTGATGCGGTTCGAGCACTCGTCGCTGTACATGGCACGGCTGTGCCAGGACAAGCAGGTGACCCTGGCGGAGAGATTCGGACTGCCGGCCGCTAAGTACGCGGCCGCCGGGGGCGCGGTGCCACTGCGCGTGCGCGGCACCGGCGTGGTCGGCTGGTTCGGCGTCTCCGGACTTCCGCAACTGGACGACCACCGCTTCGTCGTCGAGATGCTTCGCGGAACCTCGCGCTAGTCGTACACCGGGGCGGTAGGCACCCGGGCGTTGGTGGGCACGGGTCGGGGTTGACGGGCCACCGCCAGCGGCTCGTCAACCCCGACGATCTTGTCGGGGGCGGCGGTTAGCGTGTGGTCACTGTCGCCGCGCCGGCCACGTCGGGCCGGTCGCTGACCCCTCGGAGGCCCTCATGTCGCAGGAGACGACCTACCTCGAACTGTCCGAAGTGGACGGTGCGCACAAGTTCTACGAGGTCGTCGTCGAGGACGCCACGCTGACCGTGCGCTACGGCCGGATCGGCGACCAGGGGCAGGTCAAGGCGAGCGCCTATCCGGACAACGCGCGGGCCCGGGCGGCCGCGGCGAAGAAGATCGGGGAGAAGGTCCGCAAGGGGTACGCCCCGGCGGTCCCCGGCGTCAGAAAGAAGCGCAGCGTCTCCCGACGGCAGATCGTCAGCACCCGCTCCACCGCCCGCACCGCCCCGGTGCTGTGGCGCTACGACTCCGGTGCCCCCGCCTTCGGCATCTTCGTCGACGGGCAGCACTGCATGGTGGGCAACGAGCACGGGGTGATCACCACCCTCGGCCACGACGCCCAGGTGCGCAGCCAGGTCCGCCTCCCCGACGGGGTGAAGTGCATCGTCGCCGACGACGCCTGGATCTACGCCGGCTGCGACGACGGCAACGTCTACGACCTCTCCGGCAAGGTGCCCCGGGTGGCGTACGCGATCGCCCCGGAGATCGACATCTACTGGCTGGACATCCACGACGGCGTCCTGGGCGTCTCGGACGCCGACGGCGGGATCGCCGCAATCGACCACGAGGACGAGTTCCTCTGGCGCCGGCCCGGGCGGGGCCGCTCCGCCTGGATGGTGCGCTGCGACACCGACGCGCTCTACCACGGCCATTCCCAGGGGGTGACCGGCTACGACTGGCGTACCGGCCGCGAGCTCTGGCACACCAGCACCGGCTCGGTGCTCTTCGGGTGGCAGGAGCGCGGCAGCGTGTTCGCCGGGACGAGCACCCGCGAGGTGGTGCGGCTGGCCAAGGACGGTCGGGTCGAACGCCGCTACCGGTGCGACGCCCCGGTCTTCTCCTGCGCGACCGCGCAGGGCGGCCGGTACGTCTTCGCCGGCGACAGCCAGTCCTCGATCTACTGCTTCGACGCGGCGGGCACCCGACTGTGGAAGCTCGGCACGGGCTGCGGCTCGGCGTACTCCATGCAGTACCACGACGATCGGCTCTATGTCGTCACCACCGGCGGCCATCTGGCCTGCATCGACGCCAGCGAGCCGGCGATCCGGGCGGCCCAGGTCGGCGACGTGCCGCAGGTGCTGGACGTCAAGGCGCCCCGCCAGGCACCGCGGACCGTGGAGCCGACGGTGGTCGAGGTGACCAGCGACGCCGGCGCGGGCGTCGTCGTGCAGTGCCTGGACGATCGGGGGCGGCTGCGGGTCCAGGTGGTTTCCGACGGCTACCGGCGTGACTGGTCGGTGCAGTTCCCCAAGGGCATCCGCGAGCCGGGCGCCCGCTACCTGGTGACCGAGGTCCGCGAGTCCGGCCGAGGCGGGTTCTACCGGGCGTACGGCGACATCCGCCGGCTGCGCTGAGCACGCCCGCCTGTCGACGCCGTGTTGTTCCGGTCAGGTGCGGGCGGGTGACCACCCGTCGGCGACGGCGAGGGCGGCGTCGACGCCCTCGCCGTCGAAGAGCACCCCGTCCCGGTCCCCCGCGACGACCCGGTCGACGTACACCCCACGACCCTGGCCGGAGCCGTCGGTGCTGCTGCTCCAGCGCAGGTGGGTCGCCTGGTCGGGCAGCGCCACCGAGGCCTGCCACCAGACCCGGCCGCCGTACCCGGTGACCGTGCCGTCGCTGGTCCAGCGCCGGTCCCCGTGCCGCAGCAGCATCCGCGCCGGAGCCCACGTCCGGCCCCCGTCGGTGGAGACCTCGAACCGCATGCTGTCGTAGCGGGGCTCGGTGTCGTACCAGAGCAGGAAGCTCGCGGCGCCGCCGTGCGCGGCCCGGCGCAGCGGGGCGGTGAGGGTGACCGTCGCGAGGTCGCGCGGGTCGGCCCGCCAGGCCTCCCGCGACCGGGGCCGCACCGGCATCGCCTCGGCGAGGTCGCGGGCGACCGCGCGCCGGGCGACGTTGTTGCTGCCCCAGCCGCGGTCGGGGTGCACCCGGTTGCTCAGCAGGATGAGGAAGGAGTGGGAGAGCGGGTCGATGACGAGCGACGTGCCGGTGAAGCCGGTGTGCCCGAACGCCACCGGGGAGGAGAGCCCCATCATGTACCAGTGCTTGTTGAGCTCGAAGCCGAGCCCGCGATCGCTCTCCGGGTAGGCCGCCTCCAGCGGCGCGTTGTAGTTGACCAGCATCGCGCGCACCGTGTCCGCCCGGAGGATCCGTCGCCCGCGGTACTCGCCCCCGTTGAGCAGTGACTGGCAGAGGAGCGACAGGTCGGCCGCGGTGGAGAAGACCCCGGCGTGCCCGGCCACGCCCCCGAGCGACCAGGCGTTCTCGTCGTGCACCTCACCCCAGACCATGCCGCGCCCGGCGTACGGCTGGTACTCGGTGGCGGCGATCCGCGACCGCAGCTCCGGCCCCGGGTTGTAGCCGGTGTCGGTCATGCCCAGTGGCGCGGTGACACCGTCGCGGACCAGGTCGGCCAACGGCCGCCCGGTGACCCGTTCCACCAGCACGCCCAGCGCGATCAGGCCGAGATCCGAGTAGACGTAGCGGGTGCCGGGCGTCGCCCCGGCCGCGAGCGGCGTGGCCAGCGCGGCGGCGAACCGCTCGGCCGGCGTCGGGTACCTGCTCCACAGTGGCGTGAAGGCGGGCAGACCCGAGGTGTGGGTCAGCAGCATCCGTACCGTGACCGCCTCCTTGCCGCCGGCCGCGAACTCCGGGACATAGCGGGCGACCGGGACGTCCAGGTCCACCCGCCCCCGCTCGACCTGCTGCATGGTGACGATCGTGGTGAACAGCTTCGACACCGAGGCCAGGTCGAAGACGGTGTCGGGCCGCATCGGGATCTGCTGGTCGGCGGGAAGCTCCACCCCGACCAACCCGGGCGGCGGCCCGACGGCGGCGTACCGCACCGCGGTGCCCACGGCGGCGTGCTGCACGACCACGCCGTCCTTGGCCGCCAGGACCACCGCGCCCGCGTACGCCGGATATCCGGGGTGGTCCGGCGTCGGCTGGAGATAGGCCGCCAGGTCGGCGGGGAGGCGGTCCACGGGCGCGGGGAGCAGACCGACCTCGCGGGCGCTGCCGGGCCGCAGCGTGTCCTGCCGGAAGTGGATGTCGGCGGGGGTGACGGCCGGCGGCCCGGCCTCGTCGCGCAGCGGCGCGCCGGCCGCCCCGGTGGCCGGCGCGGTCGTACCGAGGATGGCCACGGCCAGGCCGAGCGCGAGCCGGCGGAGCGCGGGCGGGCGGTGCAGCGGGCGGGACGACGTGGTCATGGCCACACTCCTCAGTAGAGCAGGTAGGGCTGGCGCTGGCGGTCGAACGCGGCCAGTTCGTCGGCCCAGGCGCCGACGACGTCGTCCACGTCGGCCCCGGCGTCGATCTGGGTACGCAGCCGGGGCGACCCGGTGAGCTTGTCGATCCAGTACGGGCGAACGGCGTCCCAGGAGTCACGCCGCCAGGCGAACGCGGGGTACTTGTGCGCCTCCACCAGCATCGCCACCGCGGTACGGATCGGGTCGTACACCGCCCGGTCGACGACCTTGACCTCGACGCCGGCGCAGAGCTTGTTCAACAGCGCCGGCTTCTGCCCGGCCGAGGTCGGTGCGAAGTACGCCTCGCGGAACTCGACTCCGGGCAGGTCCCGGGCGTTGAGGCGATCACTCCAGTGGTGGTCGAAGTCGGTCGCCAGCCCGCCGATCAGTTCGAACGGACGGCAGGTGCCGCGGCCTTCGGTGATCGACGCGACGCCCTCGAAGAGGCCGGTACCCGGGTAGACCAGCGCGGTGTCCGGGGTGGGCATGTTCGGACTGGGCATCACCCAGGGCACGTCGGTGTCGGCGGCGAGGCGGTCCCGCTTCCAGTGCTCGCACCGCACCACGTGCAGGTCCACCGGTCGTCCGGCTTCGACGGGCAGGAACGTGCCGTTGAAGAACCGGGCCAGTTCCCCGACGGTCATTCCGTGCTGCTGGACGATCTCCTTGAGGCCGACCCCGGAGGTGTACGGCGCGGTCATCATCGGCCCGTAGGCCCGCCCGCCGATCGGGTTCGGACGGTCCAGCACGACGTAGCGTTTGCCGACCCGGGCCGCGGCGACCATCGAGGTGTACATGGTCCAGATGTAGGTGTAGAAGCGGACGCCGACGTCCTGGATGTCGAAGACGACCGTGTCCACGCCCGCCTCGGTGAACATGCTCTCCCACCGGGCCAGCGAGGCGCCGTACGCGTCGTAGACGGGGATGCCGGTGCGCGCGTCGACGCCGGTGCCCTCGCTGCCTCCGGCCTGGGCCGAGCCACGGAAGCCGTGCTCGGGGCCGAACGCCGCGGTCAGCCGGACCTGGCCCGAGCCGTGCATCAGGTCGACGAGGTGGCGGTAGGCCCCGTCGACGCCGGTCGGGTTCGAGACGACGCCGACCCGCTGGCCGGCGAGCACGGCGAAGTCGGAGGCCACCAGTTGGTCCAGACCGGTGCGGACCCGCCGGACACCGGGGCTGCCCGCCGCGGGCGTCAGGGCCGCGCCGACGCCGAGCGCCCCGGCGCCGGTGCCGAGCGCTCCCGCGCCGACCGCGCCGGCGAGGAAATTCCTACGCTGCATGGGTTGCCTCCTACCAGGTCAGGCCGTGGCCGTAGGGGTAGAGCACGGTGCCCGCACCCTCGGCCGTGGGGATCGTGACGGGCAGCCGCCCCCGGGGGGACAGCTCGCCGTGCAGCGCGCGGACGAGTGCGTCCATCGCCGCCCGGGTGTACGAGTAGGTCGCCAGATAGGTGGTCACGTCCGGCAGGTGGGCGATGTCGTAGGGGTCCCGCACCGCCACCACCACCACGGGTTTGCCGGTGGCGAGCAACGCCGCGACGAGGCGCTGCTGGGTGGCCCGCGGATCGGTGATGGTGGTGTCCCACGCCTTGTTGACCAGCACGACGGTGAGGTCGTGCTCGGCCGCCTGGGTGGCGGTCGCGGCGATCACCGCGTCGGACGGCAGCGTGGCCGGCCGGGCGGTGGCCCGGGCGCCGCGGGCGGTGAACCCGTCGGCGACCGTCGCGACCGGAGCGAAGGCTGCGCTGTTCCAGCCGGTGACCAGCACCGACCGGCCGGTGCCGGCCAGCGGCAGCAGCCCGGCGTCGTTGCGCACCGCGGTGAGCGTCGGGTCGGTGACCTGGGTGACGGCGGCGAGGTGCCCGGGCGCCCCGACCGTCCGTACCGCCTGCTCGACGTCGACCAGCGGCGACCGGGCCAGCCCCTGCCGGTACTTCATGCCGAGGATGCGCCGCACCGACTCGTCGATCCGCCGCTCGGTCAGCTCGCCCGTGGTCACGGCCCGCAGCACCGCGTCCCGGGCCAGCGCGAGGTTCGGCGGCATCAGCAACTGGTCGGCGCCGGCCTTGATCGCCAGTACGGGCACCCGCTCGTCGCCGTACTTCTGCCGCACGCCGGCCATGTTCAGCGCGTCCGTGACGATGACTCCCCGGAAGCCGAGTTCACCGCGCAGCACGCCGGTGAGGATCGTCGGCGACAACGTCGCCGGGTCGCCGGACGGGTCGAGCGCGGGCACCACGATGTGCGCGGTCATGATCGATTCGACGCCCGCACTGATCGCCCGCCGGAACGGCGGCGCGTCGATCCGGTCCCACTCCGCCCGGCTGTGGTTGATCACCGGCAGGCCGGTGTGGCTGTCGGTGGCCGTGTCGCCGTGGCCGGGGAAGTGCTTGGCCACCGCGGTCACGCCGGCGCCGTCCTGGAACCCGGCGACCTGCGCGGCGGTCAGCTCGGCCACCAAAGTGGGGTCGGCGCCGAACGACCGTACCCCGATGACCGGGTTGCCCGGGTTGACGTTGACGTCGGCGATCGGCGCGTACGGCTGGTGGATGCCCACCGCGCGCAGCTCACGCCCGGTGATGTCCGCCGACGTGCGCGCGTCCTGCGGTGAGCGCCCGGCGCCCAGCGCCATCGCGCCGGGGAACTGCGCGGCGGGAGCGGGCATCCGCAGCACCGTGCCCTGCTCCTGGTCGGTGGAGATGAGCAGGGGGACGCGCCCCTTGCTGCCGTCGCCGAGGGCGGCCCGCTGGAGCCCGTTGGAGAGGCCGGCGATCTGACGTGGACTGTCCAGGTTGTGGGACCAGGAGAAGTAGCAGACGCCGCCGAGGTGGAACCGGTCGATGACCTCGGCCGGAGTCTCGACGCCGAACGCGGCGCGGTTCGCGGCGCGGTCGGCGGCCGTGGGCTCGGTGGCGTCACTGCCGTACACGTAGGTGGAGAAGAGCTGCCCGACCTTCTGCTCCAGGCTCATGTGCCGCAGCGTCGAGGTGACCCAGCCCTGCTCGGCGGTGGGCGGGAGCGGGGGCTCGGCCGAGGCGTGGACGGGGAGCGGCGCGAGGGTGGTCACCAGGGTGGCCATCAGGACGGTCGCGGTGACGGATCGGGTCTTCATAGACGACGACCTCTCAGTCCGGGTGGCTGAAACTTAGCTACATATGAATGAGCAGTCAAGAAGATTAGCTACGAAACTCGGGACTGGGCCGACCGGCCGGCCCAGCCCCGCCTGGGTGGTTCTGTCAGTGCCGCGACTGAGGTGGCGGTGGCGCAGTGGCGAAAACCAGGCGACCCCGCCGCCAGCCGGCCCCTCTCCCCCGGCGGCACCCTGTTGGTGGCCTATCTCTCCCGTGCCGGGGAGAACCACCACTGCGACGGCAGGCGCTTGACGATCGGCAACACCGAGGTCGTCGCGCGACTACGATCGGACGTGACCATGAAGCCGCACCGAGTCGCCGCCCCCGCGGCAGCCACTCCCACCACTCTCACCCTGGGAGTGGAGGAGGAGTTCCTGCTCCTGGACCCGGCAACCGGGGAGAGCCTGCCCGTCGCCGACCGGGTGCTGCACACGCTGTCGGGGACCGCTCGGGAGCAGAGCCGGCAGGAGTTCCGGCACAGCATGGTGGAGATGGTCACCCCCGCCTGCACCGACCTGACAGAGCTGCGCGAACACCTGGTCGCGCTGCGCGATGCCGCCGCGCGGGCGGCGGAGGCGGCCGGGGCGCGCCTCGTCGCGGTAGGGGCCACCCCGGTGTGCGAAGCCCACCGTACGGTGCCGGACGAGCAGCGCTACCACGCCATGTCCCGCCGGTTCGGTCCGGTGGCCCACGACCCCGCGGTCTGCGGCTGCCACATCCACGTCGGTGTGCCGGACCGGGAGCTGGCCGTGCAGGTGTGCAACCACCTGCGCCTGTGGCTGCCGGTGGTGCAGGCGCTCACCGCCAACTCCCCCCTGCACGACGGAAGGGACACCGGGCACGCCAGTTGGCGGTCCATGCAGCTGGAACGCTGGCCGAGCATCGGACCCACCCCGCACTTCGAGTCGGTCGCCGACTACGACGCCACCGTGCAGGAGTTGATCGCCGCAGGGATCATGCTCGACGCGGCGATGGTCTACTGGTACGCCCGCCCGTCCGCGGCGTACCCGACCGTGGAGGTCCGGGTCGGCGATGTCTGCCCCACCGTTGACGACACGGTGCTGGTCGCCGCGCTGGTCAGGGCGCTGGTCGCCACCATGGCCGACGACGTCCGCGCCGGGGTCCGCGCCACTCCGGTCCGGGACTGCCTGGTCGCCGCCGCCCACTGGCGGGCCGCCCACAACGGGGTCGACGGTGACCTCATCGACCTGCGGGGCGGCGGCGCCCGTCCCGCCTGGGACCTGATCGACGAACTCCTCGTCACCGTCGCGTCCGCGTTGACCCGGCACGGCGATCTCGATCTGGTGCTGCGCCAGCTCGACCGGATACGCCGGGACGGCACCGGCGCGACCCGACAGCGGCGAATCATGGCCCGCACCGACGGCGACGTCCAGGCCGTTCTGGAACACCTGACCGCCCAGACCACCGCCCACTGAACCCGCGGCCCGGTCGACCGAGCCGGACGAGCGAGCGCGCCGGGAGTCAGTGGATGTCGTGGGCTTGGAGCCAGAGTTCCAGCAGGCCGAGCTGCCAGAGCTTGTTGCTGCCGGCTGCGGCCTGCGCCTGGGCCGAATCGGCGAGCAGGTCGGCGACGTACCCGGGCCGGAACAGGCCGCGCTCCCGGGCGGCCGGCGCGGTCAGGGCCTCCTCGACGAGGTGCCGCACCGGCCCGTCGACGTTACGCAGGGCGGGCACCGGGAAGTAGCCCTTGGGCCGGTCGATCACCTCGGCCGGCAGCACCTCCCGGGCCACCTCCTTGAGCAACCCCTTGCCGCCCTGTGCCACCTTGTGCTCCGGCGGGCAGGCTGCGGCGAGGGCGACGAGGTCCTGGTCCAGGAACGGCGTGCGCACCTCCAGCCCCCACGCCATGCTCATGCTGTCCACCCGCTTCACCGGGTCGTCCGGCAGCATCAGGTGGGTGTCCAGGCGCAGCACCGCGTCCAGTGCGGTGTCCGCGCCGGGCGCGGCCAGGTGCGCGTCCAGCAGTTCGCGGCTGGCGTCGTGGTCGCACGCGTACGCCGGGTCGACCACCCGGTCCAGTTCCGCGTGGTCACGGTCGAAGAACGCGGCGGCGAACGCCTCGGCGGCGCCGTCGCGGGGTACCTGCGTGAGGGGCTGGTGGTAGGCGTAGCCGGCGAAGACCTCGTCGGCGCCCTGACCCGACTGGGCCACCTTGACCTGGCGGGCCACCTGCTCGGAGAGCAGGTGGAAGGCGACCACGTCGTGGCTGCCCATCGGCTCGGTCATCGCCTCGATCGTCCGGCGGACCGCCGGCACCAGGTCGTCGTTGCCGAGTTGGATGCGTTGGTGGTCGGTGCCGAAGGTGGCGGCGACCAGGTCGGAGTAGTGGAACTCGTCGCCCACCTCGCCGCCGCGGCTGTCGAAGCCGATGCTGAACGTCTGGAGGTGGTGCTGCCCGGCCTCGGCGAGCAACGCCACGATCATGCTGGAGTCCAGGCCGCCGGAGAGCAGCACCCCGACCGGTACGTCCGCCACCAGCCGCCGCCGCACGGCCGTGCGCAGCGCGTCGCCGGTCGCGGCCTGCCAGTCCCGCGTGTCCATGCCGGCGTGTGCCGGGTCCCGTTGGTAGTCGGGCTGCCAGTAGACGCGCTCGCGGCTGCTTCCGTCGGACTCCACCACCCGCACCGTGGCCGGGGGGAGCTTGCGCACCCCGCGCAGGATGGTCCGGGGCGCCGGCACGATCGAATGCCAGGAGAGGTAGTGGTGCAGCGCCACCGGGTCGATGCCGGTGTCCACGTCCCCGGCAGCCAGCAGGGCCGGCAGGGTGGAGGCGAACCGCAGCCGCCCCGGCGACTCCGCCAGGTAGAGCGGCTTGATCCCCAGCCGGTCCCGGGCCAGCACCAGCCGGCGCCGCGGCCGCTCCACGAGCACCACGGCGAACATGCCGACCAGGTGGTCGACGAAATGCTCACCCCACTGCGCGTACGCCACGAGGATGACCTCGGTGTCGCTGGTGGAGTGGAAGGTGTGCCCGGCCTCCCGCAGCTCGTCGCGCAGCTGGTGGTAGTTGTAGACGCATCCGTTGAAGACGAGCCCCAGCCCCAGGTCCTCGCGCACCATGGGCTGGCCGCCCGCCTCGGACAGGTCGATGACGGTCAGCCGGCGGTGTCCCAGGGTGACCCAGCCGTCGCTCCACAACCCTTCGCCGTCGGGGCCCCGGGAGCGCATCGCCTCGGCCATCCGGGTCACCGCGCCGGCGTCGGGGGTCGTGCCGTCGAACCTCGCCTCACCGCTGATCCCGCACATCTCACCGGTGCCCGATCGCTCGACGTGCACGCAACACGACAACACTCCTGCCACCGTCGTCTGCCGCTCGGCGATCGGCCGGCGGTACCGGAGCCGGCGACTACCCGAAGCCCATCCCGGGAAACCCGGCTGCCGACCTCGCGTTCTTCGGCGCGCGCCGCCGGCGGCGACGGACGGGTGTACGACGGGCTTCCGGGGGTAGGGACAACTCCGGGTCAAGAAATGCGCCCTGAACCGCCGCTGCCGCACCGTCCTGTGGGCAGCGGGTGATCCCCGGTGAAGGGCGGAGGCGCCATGTCAACAGATCCGGACTCTCCCGAAGAACGAGGGCCTGCCCCATCCTGCGCCGAAGGGCGACCAGGAACACGTCAACCCATCATGTCGTTGTCGCTGAGCTGCGACGGCGCCACCAAGGTGATCACCGCCGGTGGCGAGATCGACATGAGCAACGCGCACCTGCTCGTGGAGCTGGTGGAGTTCCTCTGCCGTCCTCCGCTGCCCCCGATCGCGCTCGACCTGTCGACGGTGACCTACCTCGGTACGCCGGGAATCGATGCCCTGCGGCAGGTGCGCGAGCTGGTCACCTCGGCCGGTGGGCGGTTGACCCTCCGTGCGGCCCCACCCTTCGTGCGCAACATCCTCGGGGTGACCGGCGTGCCAGCGCAGCCCGATCTCGACATCGCCTCGGCCCGCGCCACGGCGACGGTACCTCCGGTCGTCACTCGCTTCCCGCTGGCCCGCGGGCACGGCGGCAGCCGGCGGTTGGCGCCACGAGGTTCCTTCGACGGCACTGTCCCTGCCGACCAGCCGGCGTCTGCCGGCTGACCGACACGTCCCCTCGACACCAGCGCCTGTTCGGGCGATTCCGCTCGACGAGCCCGGGCAGCACCCGACGAGCGCACCCCGACGCGAATGGAGAGACATGTTCAACCCGCTGGATCACAAGGGAATCCCCCTGGAGAGCCAGATCCGCAACTGGCGTGAACTGAACGTCGAACCGATCGATCCCGAGGCGGTCGACCCCTACACCCGGTGCCGGATCATCACGATGAACGGCATCGAGGTCGAGGCGATCAACTTCCAGCACCAGTTCGCCCGCGTCTGCCCGGACCAGGAGGTCCGGCGGCAGCTCGCGTACGTGCGGTACGTGGAGAGCCAGCAGCAGCGGGTGGTGAACTGGCTGCTGCCGGGGGTGGCGAGCGTGCTGGAGACGACCCTCGGCTACGAACAGGTGGCTGTCGACCTGACGGCCTGGGTGGCCCGGCACGAACCGGACCCCTACCTGAAGCAGGCGTACGAGTTCGGGGTGCTGGAGGACTTCGACCACCTGTACCGCTACGCGAACCTCTACGAGATGGTCGAGCGGCGCAAGGCGGAGAAGATCGTCGACGGCCTCACCGAGGTCATGCCGGGCCGGCCGACTGTGCAGGAGCACCGGCACCCGTTCGACGAGGTCCGTACCCCGTACGACCGGAACTCCGTCGACCCGCGCTCCAAGCTGAACGCGTTGACGATCCTCTCGGCCGAGCAGCAGGTGATGTTCTACTACATGAACGTCGGCCCCCAGTACATGGAGCCGATCGCGCGCCAGCTCTACCAGGAGATCAGCCTGATCGAGCAGGAGCACGTCACCCACTACGAGTCGCTGCTGGACCCGGGCGAGAGCTGGTGGGAGCGACTGCTGACCCACGAGTACAACGAGTGTTGGTTGTACTACTCGTTCCTGCAGCAGGAGAGCGACCCGCGGATCAGGGCGGTCTGGGAGCTGCACCTACAGATGGAGCTGGCCCACCTCCAGCAGGCGGCCGACCTGTTGCGCCGACACGACGGCCGCGAGCCGGAGGAGATCGTCGGCAGCGCCGGCCTGCCCGAGCCGCTCACCTTCGAACCGAACAAGGAGTACCTGCGCCACCTGCTGGCCACCCAGATCGACCTCACCAAACTCGGCGAGGGCTACGTCACGGAGGCGCACGAGCGCTTCGAGTGGATGCAGCAGCAGCTGCATGACGGTCAGCAGCCGCCCACCGAGCAGGTCATCGACATGCACCGCGAGCGCTTCGGCGACGAGTACCGCATCGAGACCGAGGGACCGCACCCGGTGGAAGGGCTGCGCGCCCGGGGAGGTAGCCATGCCTGACACCGACGCCCCGGCCACGCCCGGGCCCGAGGAGGACGTGGTCGACCTTCTGCTCGCCCAGCACGCGCGCGTCGAGCAGCTCTTCCTGCTGGTCATCGGCAGCACCGGCGACACCCGCCGGGAGGCGTTCGACGACCTGGTCCGGCTCCTCGCCGCGCACGAGACCGCCGAGGAGGAGATCGTCCACCCGCTGGCCCGGACCCTACCCGGCGGTGGCGGCGCCGCCATGGTCGACGACCGGCTCGACGAGGAGCGCCAGGCCAAGGAGACGCTGAAGACCTTGATCGCCGGCGGCGTCGAGGCCGACGGCTTCGACACCGGCATCATCCTGCTCCGTGACGCGGTGCTCACCCACGCCCGCTACGAGGAGCGCTACGAGTTCCCCCGGCTGCGACAGCACGTGCCGGCCGACCGGCTGCGTACCCTCGCCGCCACCGTACGCGCCGCGGAGGCCACCGCACCGACCCGACCACACCCGAGCGCGCAGTCGGCCAAGGGCAACCTGGCGGCCGGTCCCGCGCTGGCGGTCGTCGACCGGGTCCGCGACGCGCTCCGCAAGCCGTCCGCCGGCTGAAGAACCACGCGGCGACGCAGCCCGGCCGACCGGGAAGCGGGCGGCGAGCATCGGGGGCGACTCCGGCCCCCGATGCTCGCCAGTGCTCCTGACGGCTGCGCACCCGGTCAGCGGGCGGACCGCATCCAGTCCTGGTAGTGCGTGGGTGCCAGGTGTGCGTCCGGGCCCGCGATGAGCACGTCGCCGCTGACGGCCGCGAACATGCCGGCCCCGTCGTCCCTGACGACGTTCCGGTTGTCCTGCTGCGCGGCCAGGGTGACCTTGCCGAGGTCGTCGAGGGCGAAGACATCCGGGCCGGCGACGTTGCGGATGCCCTGCAGCGGCGTCCCGGTGGCTACGTCGACGACCGCGTCGACCACGTCCGCGGCGGCCATCGGCTGAACAGGGGTGGCGGGCAGCCGGACCGTGGTGTCGTCGGAGGTCCAGGACAGGATCGCGTTCACGAATTCGAAGAACTGGGTGGCACGCACGATGGAGTACGGCGTCGGTCCCTGCCGGAGCAGTTCTTCCTGCAGGGTCTTGGCGCGGTAGTAGTCGAGCTGGGGCACCTGGTCGACGCCGACGATCGAGAGGACCACCTGGTGCCGGACACCGGCGCGCTCCCCGGCGGCCAGCAGGTTGGTCATGGAGGTACGGAAGAAGCCGAGCGAGGCCTCGTCGAAGGTTGGCGAGTTGGAAACGTTGACAACGACGTCAGCGCCCTCCAGCGCCTGGTCCAGGCCCTCCCCCGTGAGCAGGTCGACGCCGGTCGACGGCGCCGCGGGGACGGCCTCGTGTCCGGCCGCGATCAGCTTCTGGACCACCTGCGAGCCAATCATTCCGGTACCACCGATGACTGTGAGCTTCATGGCTCTCACCCTTCCACGCGCGCCGCGCAGGCACGCCAGATTTGTCGAGGACCCCGCCTCGAACTCGGACAACTCTTGTCCGAGACAGTAATCGGATAAACTTTGTCCGAGTCAAGCGGGGGGTCGGATGAAGCTGTCAGGTGGGGTCGAGTGGGCACTGCACTGCTGCGTGGTGCTGACCACGGCGACGGAGCCCGTGCCGGCTGCCCGGCTGGCGGAACTGCACGATGTCTCCGGCAGCTATCTGGCCAAACAGCTGCAGGCACTCTCCCGCGCCGGCCTCGTGACCTCCGTCCAGGGCAAGGCGGGCGGATACGTCCTGACCAGGTCACCGGAACTGATCACCATGCTCGACGTCGTCACCGCCGTCGACGGCGCTCAGCCCGCGTTCGTGTGCACCGAGATCCGCCAGCGCGGCCCCCTGGCGACACCGCAGGAGGCCTGTACCCGGCCGTGCCCCATCGCCCGCGCGATGGCCGGCGCCGACGCCGCCTGGCGCGCCGCCCTACAGGCGATCTCCATCGCAGACCTCGCCAGCGGTGTCGACGACGACTACGGCCCTGCCGCGCTCGCCGGCTTGAGCACCTGGCTCACCGCGCGGAACGCGGGCGACACCGCGACCGGCGAGCAGGGGTGATCGCGGAGGGCGGCGGTCGGATCGGGCGTCCTTGACGGGACTCGGCCGGCATCGACCACTCGCTGCGCGGATCAGCGGAGGTGTGATCACGGCGAAGCCCCGACCGGCGGCCGGCTCAGCCGGCGCGGTGAGCCCGGGCGCACGGGCCGGAGACGATGATCGGCCGGTGGGCGAAGCTATGACTTCGCCCACCGGCCGACCCCCCTTGGTGGGGGAAATTGTCAAGGCTGCCGTCGGTCCTGTCGGTGCAGGTTCACGACGACGTCACCCACTGTCGCTGTCGCAGCGCACGCCGCGGTACTGCGCACGCGGTCCTATTCGCTGGCGCGTGACCGCTGCTGTTCGCGGTACTGCTCGACCGGCAGGCCGCCCCGGCCCCAGTTCTCGGTCTCGACCTCGTCGATGACGACGAAGGTCGAGTCCAGCGGCTTGTTGAGGACGTCGCGCAGCAGTTCGCTCACGCCCTTGATCAGCGCGGCCTTCTCCTCGGCGGTCGCCGCCGACGCGCCGGGCCTGCTGCCCTCGCGGGTGATCTGGATGTTGACGATCGGCACGGGATGCTCCTGTCTACGGGTTGCGGTGCTGGCGGTCAGCGCCCGGCGTTCTGGCCGCCGTCGACGTGCAGGATCTCGCCGGTGACGAAGGGCGCGGATTCGAGGTAGACGACGGCGTCGACCACGTCGCTGGTCTCGCCGATCCGACCGACCGGGTGCAGGCCGGCGAGCGCGTCGTGGGTCTCGACCGGGTGCATCGGGGTCTTGATGATCCCGGGCGCGACAGCGTTGACCCGGACTCCACGACTGGCGTACTCGATGGCCAGCGACTTGGTCGCAGAGCTGAGGCCGCCCTTGGTCAACGACGCGAGCACGGACGGGACGTGCACGCTGGGCTGGTCCACCAGGCTGGTCGTGATGGTGACGATGTGACCGCCGCCGGCTGCCAGCAGGTGCGGCAGGACCCGTCGGGTGACGTGGAAGAACCCGACGAGGTTGACCTTGGTGACCTGGTCGAGATCCTCGTCGGTGTAGTCGGTGAACGGCTTGGCGACGAAGATGCCGGCGTTGTTGACCAGGCTGTCGATACGGCCGAAACGCTCCACCGCCGCGTCGACCACCCGCTGCGCGGTGTCCGGGTCGGCGATGTCGCCCCGGATGGTGAGGATGTCCGGATCATGGGCATCACCGATCGACCGTGAGGTTGCCACGACGCCGTACCCGAGCTTGCGGTACGCGTCCACGAGGCCGGCACCGATGCCCTGCGAGGCACCGGTGATCACGGCGACCTTCTGAACCTGACTGCTGCTCATGACGAACCACTTCCTGACTGGCCGAAGCCCTGGTAGGACGGCGGCTGACGGGGCCGGGAGCCGCGATCGCGGCAGCCGGACGACCACTAGACGACTGGTCGACTAAAAGCTAGCCGACCGGTCGTGTATCGTCAAAGGATGGGTCGGACCAGTGACGCACGGAACAAACTTCTCGCCGCAGCCGCCACGCTGATCGAGCAGCGCGGCTACGCGGCGCTGGGGGTCGCCGAGATCTGCGCGACCGCCGGCGTGCCGAAGGGCAGCTTCTACTACTTCTTCGAGTCCAAGCAGGCACTCGCCCTCACCGTCATCGACGAGCACTGGGCGACCCAGCGCCGCCGGTGGGAGGAGTTGCTCGGCAGCGGACACGACCCGCTGCGCCGCCTGCGGGACCTGTTCGAGGCCACCGAGGAGGTGCAGCGCACCGGGCAGCAGCAGGTCGGCCTGGTCGCCGGCTGCCTGTTCGGCAACCTCGCCCTCGAACTCAGCAACCAGGCGGAGGAGATCCGCCGTCGGCTCCAGGAGATCTTCGAGGCCCAGATCGACCTCATCGAGCAGGTGGTCCTCGAGGCGAAGGAGCAGGGCCAGGCCGGTCCGTCGGTCGAATCCCGGGAGGCCGCCCGGTCCATCGTCGCGCAGATCGAGGGGCGGGTCCTGCTCGCGAAGCTGCTCAACGACCCGGGACAGTTGGAGACGCTGTGGCGCAACTGCCTGGACCTGCTCCAGGTGCCGGCGCACGCGCGGCCGACCGACTGAGCCATTCCCGGCCGAACCGGGTGCGGAGCCTCCGAGCCATCGGGTGTCCCCTTGCGGATGAGCATCGGGCGATACGGCTGCCGGCCCGGACCCCCGCCGAGGACGATCGAGCGTGCGCCAGGCGGTTCGTCACCCAGCGACCGTGGCGCACCGTAGCGGCACCGTTGGTCAGTGCGGTTGGCGAGGCAGGGAGCCACACGTGTCGGAAACGCCGTACTCGGACCTCGCCGCGCGAGCGCGAGAGCTACCGACGGCCCCGGTGCCGCAGGCCGCCCTGGGCCCCGAGATCCCCAAGGCCGGGTACGTCCTGGAGGAGATCGCCGACGGGGTGTTCTGGCTCAGTGAGGGCATGTACCAGATGATGTTCGTGGTCACGGACGAAGGCGTCATCGCCGTCGACGCGCCACCCACCCTCGGCCACAACATTCTCCGCGCGATCGGCAGCGTGACCAGCCGCTCCATCACCCAGGTCGTCTACAGCCACCAGCACTCCGACCACGTCGGAGCGATGTCGGTCTATCCCGAGGATGTACCGCGCTACGCGCACCGGATCACGGCGGAACGACTCGCGCTGCTCCGCGACCCCAACCGCCCGCTGCCGACACACGTCTTCGACGACACGCTGACCATCGAAGCGGGAGACCACAACCTCCAGCTCGACTACAAGGGCCCCAACCACGCCGAGGGAAACATCTTCATCTACGCCCCGACGCAACGTGTGCTGATGCTCGTGGACGTGATCTTCCCCGGCTGGGTCCCGTTCTCCAACCTCGCCGTCTCCGCGAACATCCCCGGCTTCGTCAACGCTCAGGAACAGACGCTCGATTACCCCTTCGACAAGCTCGTCGGCGGACACGTCACGCGGCCCGGCACCCCGGACGATGTCAGGACGCAGATCGAATACCTGAAAGACCTCCGCTCCACCACCGAGGCAGCGCTCTCCTCGGTCGACGTGCAGAAGATCCTGGCCCCGGTCGACGCCACCAACGCCTGGGCCATCTTCAAGGCCTACCTGGACGCCGTGGCCGCCCGGGCCGCCGATGAACTCGTTCCGCGGTGGAGCCAGCGTCTCGGCGGTGCCGACGTCTTCACCCTGCCGAACGCATGGGCAATGGCCGAAGCCCTCCGGCTGGACTACGGCAGCATGGGTCCCTTCGGCATCGCGCCCTGAGCCGACCACCGACCCCGCACCGGCGGCGCGACACGAACCCCCGACGACGCCGCCCGGAGGCAGCGGGCATGGCCCCGGGCCTCGCGGTCCAGCCCTCAAGGCCGTACCCAGACAGATGCGCCGATCTGCCTGCAGGACCTGAGGAGCGCTCATAGGCTGCGGACACGCGCCCGCCTTGACGCGAGCCCCACTCGCAGCGGAAGGAGGTGTCGGTGTCGGCAGCCTCCGGGCGTCCCACGCCCATGGATCCGATGGTCACCGGGACCACCCGTCGCGTGCCGAGCGGCGCTTGCCGTGACCTCCCGCCCGAGCTGGGGCCGGACGCGATCGGCGTGTTGGAGGGGCGCACCTTCATGCTCTCCGACGCCGTGGGAAACGTGCCGGACGAGTCCATCGGCGGGCTCGTGCACGACGACACCCGCTTCGTGAGCAGGTGGGTGCTGACGATCGGCGACGCACCGCTGCTGGTGCTCTCCTCCGGCACCGTCGACCCGTACTCGGCGGCCTTCTTCCTGGCCAACTCGGCGCTACCGGGGCTGCCGGCCAACCGGGTCGGCGTGCGGCGGCAACGGTTCGTCGGCGACGGGCTCTACGAACGCGTCGAGCTGCGCTACTTCGGCATCGAGCCGGCACAGGTGCGGCTGCGGCTCGCGGTGGGAACCGATTTCGCGGACCTGTTCGAGATCAAGGAGTCCGGCCGGGACCGCAGCTCACACATCGTCCGCCGGCACGCGCCGGACGGGTCGGCCCTCGAGTTCGCGTACCGCAACGGCGACTACGCGGCGACGGTACGGATCGAAGCTGATCCGCCGGCCGACCAGGTGGACGGAGACACGCTGGAATGGAACTTGAGGCTGGCGCGCGGACAGCAGTGGGGCTGTGAGCTGTGGGTACCGCTGCGCTGCGGCGAGGAGGACTACCGCCCCACGCCCCGCGAGTTCGGACAGGCCGTCGACCACGGCATGGAGGATCCGTCGACCCGATGGGCGGCGAGCAAGCCGCACCTGCACGCGGACGCCGACCTGGTCCGGGACGTCTACCACAAGTCGGCGGTCGACCTCGTGTCGATGCGGATCGAGAAGACCATCGCCGGGGAACCGGTCGTCCTGATCGCCGCCGGCCTGCCGTGGTTCCTGACCGTCTTCGGCCGGGACACCCTGATCACCGCCTACCAGACCATGATGTGCGGCCCCGACGTCGCCCGCGGGGCCCTCATCGTGCTGGCCGCCCACCAGGCCACCACGTTCGACGAGTTCACCGACCAGGAACCGGGCAAGATCTTCCACGAGTACCGGTCGGGCGAGCTGACCCGGCTCGGCCTCAAGCCCTACCGCCCCTACTACGGCGGCGCCGACACCACCGCGCTGTGGCTGATCCTGCTGTCGGAGTACTGGCGGTGGACCCGCGACGACGAACTCGTCCGCCGGCTGCGCGGCAACGCCGACGCCGCCCTTGGCTGGATCGACCACCACGGCGACCGCGACGGCGACGGCTACGTCGAGTACGCCACCCGCTCCGACCAGGGCCTGGGCAACCAGTGCTGGCGGGACTCCCCGGACGGCGTGCAGTACGCCGACGGGAACGTCCCGGTCCTACCGATCGCCACCTGCGAGACGCAGGGCTACACCTACGACGCCAAGGTGCGCCTCGCGGAACTCGCCGACGGCCCCTGGCAGGACCCGGACCTGGCCCGCCGGCTGCGGACGGAGGCCGACCGGCTGCGTGAGCAGTTCGACCGGGACTACTGGATCCCGCGCCGGGGCGGCTACTACGCCGTCGGGCTGGACGGGGACAAGCGGCCCGTCGACTCGATGACCTCCAACATGGGTCATCTGCTGTGGAGCGGCATCGTGCCCGAGGACCGCGCCGGGCACGTCGCCCGGCAACTCATGTCCGACGAGATGTTCTCCGGCTGGGGAGTCCGCACCCTGTCCACCGCCGACACCGGCTACAACCCCATCGGCTACCACCTCGGCACCGTCTGGCCGCACGACAACTCCATCATCGCGGCCGGCCTCGCTCGCTACGGCTACCGGGACGAGGCGAACCGCATCGCCATGGCCATGCTGGAGGCCGCCCGTCACTCCGAGCACCGCCTGCCGGAGGCGTTCTCCGGCTACGACCGGTCCTTCGGCCGCCAACCCGTGCCCTACCCCACCGCCTGCAACCCGCAGGCCTGGGCCAGCGGCGCACCCCTGCTCCTACTCCGCACCATGCTCGGCCTGAACCCGCAGGCGGACACCCTCGTCGCCGACCCACATCTGCCCGACGAACTCGGCCGAATTCGCCTGCACAACGTGATGGCCGGGGGCCGGCGGTGGAACGTCGACGCCATCGGCTGCCGCGCCACCCTCACGGAAGCGGCGTGACGCACGCCGACCTCCGGCGGGCTGTGGGGCACGGGTGAGCCGACGCCAGGGTGCAGGCAGGAATCAGGACGCCGGTGACGGTGCTCGGCAACGCTTGTCTGCGCCCGGGATTGCGGAAGTTCGGCGGGCGGCTGCCGAACCGCCAGATAATGCGAAAGTCAGCCTGGGTTCATCCTCCGGGGCTGCTGCGCTGATCGCCATGCCTCGGGGAGGGAGCAACCGTCGGATGAGCACGATGCACGCCGTGAGGGCGCACAGCCGGGGCGGCCCGGAGCAACTCGTGTACGAGGAGGCGCCGCGGCCCGAGCCGGGGCCCGGTGAGGTGTTGGTGGCCGTGAAGGCTGCTTCCATGACACCCCGCGAGCTCACCTGGCCGGAAACCTGGACCCACAGCTCGGACGGGACAGGACCCGAGCGCACCCCGATCATCCCGTCGCACGAGTTCTCCGGAGTCGTCGCGGCGTGCGGCGCGGGGGTGGAGAGCCCCGCCGTGGGGGAGGCCGTCTACGCGTTGATCCCGTTCACCCGGGATGGCGCTGCCGCCGAGTATGTCGTCCTGCCCGCGGCCGTCGTGGCGGCCAAACCCGCCACCGTCGACCATGACCACGCCGCAGCGCTCCCACTGGCTGCGCTGAGCGCCTGGCAGGCGCTGGTGGACCACGCCGATCTGCAGGAAGGCCAGCACGTGCTGGTGCAGGGCGGCGCCGGCGGCGTGGGGAACTACGTGGTGCAGCTCGCGGCCAGCCTCGGTGCTCGCGTGAGCGCCACGGCGGCGGCGGCCGACCTGGAGTTCGTCCAGGACCTGGGTGCGGAGCAGGCAATCGACTATGCGCAGGACCGCTTCGAGGATCACGTCCGCGACCTGGACGTCGTCGTTGACCTCGTCGGAGGAGCCACCCAGTCGCGGTCCTGGTCCGTGCTGAAGCCGGGCGGCATTCTGGTCAGCCTCGCCACGCCTCCTGACGAGCAGGAAGCAGCCCGGCACGGCGTGCGCGGGGTGTACTTCATCGTCGAGCCCGAGCGGAACGCGTTGGGTTCCATCGCCGAGCTCGTCGACCACGGCCACTTGCGGCCGGTGCTGGACCGGGTACTGCCCCTCACCGAGACGCGCTCGGGTTACGAGGCGCTCGAGACGGGCAAACGCCGCGGCAAGATCGTCATCCACGTCGCCGACTAGGGCCGGTGTCGAAGTCGCCGATGTCGCCCCCGGCGGGGTGAGGACGGGACGGCCGCCTGCCTGTCGGGCTCTCGGGGCGTACCCGGGACGAGACCATCGTCGACGACCGCCGGAATCCGGACGGTGGGGCGTCCGTAGGCTTCGAGCAGTCGCAACCAGATCTCGCTGACCGTCGGGTAGGCGGGCACGGCGTGCCACGGCCGGTCGAGCGGTAGCTCGCCGACACGCGTTGATGCCCGCCGCCGGCCGCCGCACGACCACTCGCACGGTCCTTGCCGCCCTGACCTGTGGTTCCTCACTCACCAGTCGACATGGCGGCGATCTCGGCCGACCCAGGTCCCGCTCCGGACGGTACAGCCTGCCCCCTCGCGGTGACATTGCAGTCGCATCGTCAACCGGGTAGCGTGGGACGCAATGCAGATGCATTGCATAGAGAGAAGGCCCACGTGCACGTGATCGCGCTGTCCGAGGCAACCGCCGACATGGTCGACCTGGTCGGCGGCAAGGCGGCCGGGCTGGGCGAGCTGATCCGGCGAGGTGAGCGGGTCCCCGAGGGGTTCTGCGTTACCGCCGAGGCTCATCGACTCGGCGTCATTCCGCAGGCGGAGATCATCGCCGCGTACGAGCGGCTCGGTGCGGGCCCGGTGGCGGTGCGCTCCAGCGCCACCGCGGAGGACCTGCCGGAGGCGAGTTTCGCCGGGCAGCAGGACACCGTCCTGAACGTCACGGGCACCCCGGACCTGATCGCCGCGATCAGGAAGTGCTGGGAATCGCTGCACACCGTCCGCGCGACCGCCTACCGCGACGCCCGCCAGATCGATCATCAGGCGGTGCGGATGGCCGTCGTCGTGCAGCGCATGGTCGCCCCTTCGGTGGCGGGGGTGTTGTTCACCGCGAACCCGGTGACCGGTCGCCGCGACGAGATGGCGGTCGACGCCGCGCCGGGACTCGGCACGACGGTGGTGGACGGGGCGGTCACGGTAGATCACTACGTCCTCGACGGTGTGACCCGAGCCGACGCAGGATGTCTGACATCCGCGCACCTGGCGGAGCTGCGAGCAACAGGTGAGCGGCTGCAGGGTCACTTCGGCTGCCCGCAGGACGTGGAGTGGGCGTTCGACGGAGACGGCGTGCTGTGGTTGCTGCAATCGCGGCCGATCACCAGCCTGTTTCCCCTCCCTCCGGAGACCGGGGAGCCCCTCCCCCGGGTCTACCTGGAGTTCGGCCACGTCCAGGGGATGTTGCAACCGGTCACCCCGATGGGCATGTCGACCCTGCGATCACAGATCGCGGCGATGCTCGCCTCGCTCGGCGTCCGGGTCGAGATCGTCGACATCGGCGGTCGCCTCTACGGTGATCTGACCGAGCTGGCCCGGCGCAGGTCATCCCGCAAGCGGCTGGTCAAGCTCATGGCGGTCGACTTCGGCCCGCGGGCACAAGCGGTGATGCAGCACGTCCTGGCGGATCCGCGGTTCGCGCCGGCCAAGGGCAGCACGCGGCGCGGCGCGGCGCCGGGGGCCGCGTCCCTGCGGACGGCCGGCCGCGCGGTGGTGGGGATCCTGCGCGCGCTGGCCCGTCCCGACGCGGCGCGGATCCGAATGTTCCAGGCGATCGAGGAGATGAAGGTACGGTCGGCGGCCCCCGCCGACCTGCGGACCGCCGCCGACCGGCTCCGCTTCCTGCAGGCGCGGGACTCCGAGGACGGCGCCGACGCGATCATGTGGCCGATCGTCACCGGGATGCTGGCCGCCGCGTTGCCGGCTTCGTTGCTCAAGGGCGTCGCGAGCCCGGATGAGATCCACACCGTGCTGGGCGGGATGCCGCACAACGTCACCATCGAGATGAACCTGGCGCTCTGGCGGCTCGCTCAGGGCGCGGGGGAACACCGTCAGCTCCTGATCGACACCCCGCCGGACGAGCTGGCCGCGCGGTATCTGCGCGGGACGCTGCCCGACGTCGGGATGGACGACTTCCTGGACGCCTACGGTCATCGCGGCGTCGCCGAGGTCGACCTCGGCGTACCGCGGTGGGCGGAGGATCCGGCACCGGTCTTCGCGGCGATCGCCAACTACCTGCGGGTCACCGATCCGCACCAGGGGCCCGACCAGCGCTTCCAACGGGCCGCGGCCGAGGCCGAGGCCGCTCTCGAGGAGCTGGTCAGGCGGGCCCGCCGTCGGCGGCCGGTACGCGGCACGATGGCCGGGTTCCTGCTGCGCCGGGCCCGGTCGTTGGCCGGCCTGCGCGAGGCCGGCAAGTTCGCCGGGCTGTACCCGCTGCGGGAGACGCGCCGGCAACTGCTGCTCATCGGTGCCGACCTGCATGGCACCGGGCTGCTGGAGCAGCCCGACGACATCATGTTCCTGACCCTCGACGAGGTGCACGCCGCGGTGCACCAGGGCATCGATCACCGGGGGACGGTCGCCGCCCGCAGGGCGGTACACCGCAGGGAGTCGCGCCGCAGGGCTGTGCCGGTGGCGTTGCTCTCCGACGGCACCGACGTCGAGACCGTACTGCCGGCGGCGCCCGCCCTCGACGGCACCGTCGCCGGCGTGGGTGCGTCGGCGGGCCGGGTGACCGGCCCCGCCCGGGTCGTCCACGACCCGGCCACCGCCCACATCGAGCCCGGCGAGATCCTGGTCGCCGCGACCACCGACCCCGGCTGGACCCCGCTGTTCCTCACCGCTTCGGCGCTGATCACCGAGACCGGCGCGATCATGGCGCACGGCCCCACGGTGGCCCGGGAGTACGGCATCCCCGCCGTCATCTGCGTGCCCGACGCCACGCGAACGATCTCCACCGGTCAGCTCGTCACCGTGGACGGCGGCGCCGGAACCGTCACCCTCCACTGACCGCCTGACCGCCAGCTCACTACCGCGAGGACGACCATGACCGACATGACACCCCCGATCCGGGCGAAAGTGGGCCCGCTGCTGCGCCGGGTGGCCGCGATGGAGGCCGCGATGTGGCGCAGCCTGTACGTGTGGGCGCGGCGCAAGCCGCTGCCGCTGGCGCCGGGCGATGAGCCGTTCGGCTACCTGGGCGTGGTCAAGCCGATCCTCGGGATCTTCATCGGCCTGTCGGTCGTGGAGATCCCGATCTTCGACTTGATCGTCACCAACGTGGTGCCATGGGGGCCGGCCCGCTGGATCGTGCTCGTCCTCGGCATCTGGGGTCTGCTCTGGATGGCCGGCCTCTACGCGAGCATGCAGATCCACCCACACGTCGTTGGGGACACAGGCCTGCGGGTTCGGCTGAGTTCGGGCATCGACATCTGGATCCCATGGACGGACGTCGAGGCGCTGCGCAAGCGTCACCGCTCGCTGCCCTCCAGCAAATCGGTGCAGGTCGAGCAGGAGGGGGAGCGCCGGGTGCTGTACATCTCGGTCGGCAGCCAGACGAGCATCGACGTCCTGCTACGCCGGCCGACGACCTTCGACCTGCCCAAGGGCCGGTCCGAGCCGATGGACGAGTTGCGGCTGTACGCCGACGACCCCGACGGCCTCCTGCGCAGCGCACGGGGCACCCCCGCGACCGGAACCCTCAGCCGGTAGCTGCCGCCCGCTGGCGGAGTGTCCGGGCCATCCACTGTGAAACGATCGAGGTCATGCCCAAGAAGGTCGATCACCAGGAGCGACGTACGCTCATCGCTGACGCGTTGATGCGGGTGGCCGCGGAGCAGGGCCTGGAGGCCGTCAGCCTCCGTCACGTGGCTGCCGAGGCCGGCGTGTCCGCCGGGATGGTCCAGCACTACTTCCGCACCAAGGACGAGATGATGGCGTTCGCGTTGGCCGTGGTCCGCGAGCGCAGCCAGGTCCGGGTCACCGAGGCGATGGCGCGACTGGGCGAGAACCCGTCCCCTCGGCTGTTGCTGCGTACGATGATCGCCGCGCTGTTGCCGCTCGACGAGCGGACCCGCGACGAGGGACGGGTGGCGCTGGCGTTCCTCGCCTACACTGCGGTGCGACCGGCGGCCGCGCCCAGCCTGCGCGAGGACACCGTGCAGCTGACCGCGTTCATCGCCAGCGTCCTCCCGTCTCGAAACGCCGTCGCCGCCGCGGCCGGCCTGCTGGCGCTGATGGAAGGGCTGGGCGTCTATCTGCTCGGCGGGCAGTACACCTCCGAGGAGGCGTTGGGTGCGCTGGATGCCCACCTCGACCTGCTCTTCGGCTCGTCGGCTGGTGCCTGACCTCGTCGGCAGGCGGACCAGTCCAGGAAGGACTGCCCCCGAGACAACGCCGCCATGTTCCCTCCGCCGGAGGCTAACTGGACCCGCCCGCTGCGGTCCTGATGATCGTCAGGCGGCGATCACGGTGTCAGGATGTCGTGAGGATGACGAGTTGCTGAGTGGCTCGGGTCATCGCGACATAGCGGTCGACCGCTCCTTCGATGCCTTCGCCGAATGCCTCCGGGTCGATGAGGACGACCAGGTCGAATTCGAGCCCCTTCGACAGTTCCGGGGTCAGCGACCGGACGCGGGACGCCGGCTGGAATGTGGGGTCGCCGATGACGCAGGCGATCCCGTCGGCGTGCGCCGCGAGCCAGGTGTCGAGGATCGAGTTCAGATCAGAAGCAGATCCGGGTACGACGGGGACGCCGCTGCTGCGGATGGAGGTCGGCACGTTGGCGTCCGGCAGCACGGCCCGGATGACCGGCTCGGCTTCCGCCATGACCTCCTCCGGCGTCCGGTAGTTGATGCTCAGGGAGGCCAGGTTGATCCGGTCGAGCCCGATCCGCTCGAGCCGTTCCTGCCACGACTCCGTGAACCCGTGCCGGGCCTGGGCGCGGTCCCCGACGATGGTGAAGCTCCGGGACGGGCAGCGGAGCAGCAACATCTGCCACTCCGCGTCGGTCAGTTCCTGCGCCTCGTCCACGACGATGTGCGCGAACGGGCCGGCGAGCAGATCCGGGTCGGTGCTGGGCAGTGCGGTCTCGTCGACCAGAGCATCCTGGAGATCCAGTTGGCGCAGGCTCGACAGCACCCCTTCGCCGTCGTCATAGGCGTGGGCCTCGATCAGCTCGTCGACGACCGTGGCCATGCGCGCGCGTTCGACCGCGACAAGGGCCTCGTGCTGACGCTTACGCCCTGACGCCTCCGGGTCGCCGAGCCGCTGCCGTGCCGCATCCAGGTACGGCAGGTCGGACACCGTCCAGGCCTGGGCGTTGCCGCGCTGCAGCTTCCGAATGTCGTCCGGGCTGAGCCAGGGAGCGCACTTGCGCAGATAGGCGGGCACCGACCACAGGTCTCCGACGAGGTCGGTCGCTTCGAGCAGCGGCCAGGCGCGGTTGAAGGTCGTGAGCAGTTCCCTGTTCCGCATCAGCGATCTGCGGACCAGGTCGTCCGGCTCATCGCCGTCGTACTTCTCCATCAGGATCGTCAGCAGCTCTTCCCAGATATCGTCGCGCGCCTCGTTGTGCGGGACACCGGGGTCCGGTGCTTCAAACGCCTCGGCCCAGTCTTCGGCGCTCAGCCAGATGTCGGACTCGTCGGTGGTGATCGTCATTCCCTTGGTCGGCGGCTCCTCGTAGAACCTGACCGCCGCCTCGATCGCCTTCACCAGGTCCGCGGACGACTTCAGGAGGGCCACGTCCGGATCGGTCTCGACGGTTGCCGCGGCACCCTCGGGCACCAGGTCCCGCAGGGTGCAGGTCTGCACGTCCTCTTCGCCGAGGCTGGGGAGGACGTCGGCGACGTAGGCCAGGTAGGGCTGGTGCGGACCGACGAACAGCACGCCGCCGCGGCGATGACCGAGGCGAGGGTCGGCGTAGCGGAGGTAGGCGGTGCGGTGCAGAGCGACGACGGTCTTGCCGGTACCCGGACCGCCGTCGACGACGAGCGCGCCGCTCGATCCCGCGCGGATGATGGCGTCCTGGTCGGCCTGGATCGTGCCGAGCACGTCCCGCATCCGGGCCGACCGGCTGGTGCCCAGGCTGGCGATGAAGGCGGACTGGTCGTCGAGCGCGGCGTGCCCTTCCAGCCCGTCCGAGGTGAACACCTCGTCCCAGTAGTCGCTGATCCGGCCACGGGTCCAGCGATACCTGCGGCGGCTCGCCAGACCCATCGGGTTGGCGTGGGTCGCCCCGAAGAACGGCTCAGCCGCTGGGGAGCGCCAGTCGAGCAGCAGCCGGCGACCTTCGCTGTCCGTGAGGCCACGTCGTCCGACGTACACCGGCTCAGGGTTGTCTTCGCTGACCATGCGTCCGATGCACAGGTCCACACCGAAACGCCGCAGGGCACGCAGGCGAGCGGTCAGCCGGCGGACCTCCTGGTCCCGGTCCACCGCCTGCCGGCCTTTGCCGCCGGGCGCCTTGCGCGCGGCATCGAGGCGGTCGGACAGGTCGGCGATCGACTGCTCCAGGCTCGCCGCGAGGGCCGCGAAGTGCTGCTCGTCGCGGGCGATCAGCGTCGGGTCGGCCTTGGGGGAAAGGTGCTCGGGAAGGTCGAACGCGCTGGTGGTCAGGGAATTCACGTCATCAGCTCCGATCTGAGATCGCTTGCAGAGGGAGACGAGGGCGCGGCGGCTCTGCGCACGGATCGCCTCGATGGCCACCCGGGCGACGTCTTCCGATGCGCGCACTTGCGTGCTGCCGAGGCCCACGCCTACCGGTGGTGCGCCGCCGTCCAGGAACCCCACCAACTCGTTTTCGCGACTCCCATTTTCCGTAGGTTCTGGCCTCGGCCGGCAATTTTGCGGCACGACCCGGGTCTTGCGGCAAGTCCCCCGGTGCGCTATATGTTGAAAGTGGAAGGGAGTAGGTGTTTCCTTCCCTTGATCGTCCGCTGGCCGGACAACCTCCCCGCGAAGCCCGGCGTGCCGCGTACGACCGGTGGCCCAGGAGGATCTCCGGTGGGCCCTGCGGATGCAGCCGCGGAACGGGAACTTCTCCACCCGCTTCAGCCCAAGGCGGGCCGACGGTTGGCCATCGGCCTCATCCGCCGGTACCAGACCGAGGTCTGGGCACACCTATCGTTCGAACGGTTCGGCTTCTGGCGTGGCCTGGCGCTGACGATCGGACGGCTGTGTCGGCCGGAGGCTCATCCGCAAGGCCACCGGATCCGGGGCGGGACGGTGGACGCACCCGCCAAGGTGGTCCTGCGCGTTCAGGCCGACGCTCCGGTGGGGTTCGCCGTGCCGTCGGCAGCCAGAGCGAGAACGTCCCGCGCCACGGGCAGCGCGGCCTCGCGGTGTGCCGGGACGAGTCCGATCCGGGTGCGTCGGTCGAGCAGGTCGTCGACGGTGAGGGCGAGTTCGTGGCGGGCGGCCCAGAGCAGTTCGGCGCCGGTGACCGGGATGTCGGGGCCGATCGGCTGGCGGAGGTCGGCCGGCGCCTCGGCCAGCACGTCGACCGCTTCGGTGCCGTACCGCTGAACGAGCCGGCGCGGCGCGGGGACCCGGGCCAACTGGGCCCTGCTCGCGGCGCCGGGCAGCGGGAGGCGGCGGGTGCGGCAGGCGCCGGCGGCGAGGCGGCGCCGGCGGACGGCGGTGTCGACGGCGTCCTCCGCCATCCGTCGGTAGGTGGTGAGCTTGCCGCCGACCACGCTGATGATCCCGTCCGGGTCGTCGATGACGGCGTGTCGTCGGGAGAGGTCGGCGGTCCGGGCGTCCGCGTCGGCGAGCAGCGGGCGGAGTCCCGCGAAGGCGCCGAGCACGTCGGTGGGTCTCAGGGGCTGGTCGAGGACGCTGTTGAGCACGTCGAGCAGGAATGCGACGTCGGCGTCGGCGGGCTCCGGCACGTCCGGCACCGGTCCGTCCACCGCTTCGTCGGTCAGCCCGGCGTAGACCAGACCGTCGGTCTGGGGCAGGGCGAAGACGTAGCGGGTGAACTGCCCGGGTACCGGGATGGTCAGTCCGGTCCAGAGCCCGCCCAGGCGGGCGGCGGACAGGACGATGTGGGTGCCGCGGGACGGGCGCAGGCGTACGTGCGGCGTCAGGCTGCTCGCCCACACACCGGCGGCGTTGATCACGACGCGCGCGGTGACGTGCAGACGGGCCCCGGTGAGGGTGTCCTCGATGGTGGCGCCGTCGCGGTGCAGTTCGGTGGCGCGACAGCGGGGCAGGATGCGGGCAGATCGCGCCGCGGCGGCGCGGGCCACTCCGACGACCAGGCGGGCGTCGTCGCAGAGCTGGCCGTCCCAGGACAGGTGGGCTCCGCGGAGGCCGGCCGGGCGCAGCGCCGGTGCCATCGCGCTCGCCTCGGCCGCGCCGAGCCGGCGGGTGCCCGGCAGGGTCCGGCGGGAGGTTCCGGCACAGGTGCGCAACAGGTCTCCGGCGCGGAGGCCGGCTGCCGCGGCGCGGTCCTGCCAACCGGTGGTGTAGCCGGTCGCGGCAAGCAGCATCGGCAGGGGGCGCGTCAGGTGCGGGGCGGTGCGGGTCAGCAGGACGTGGCGTTCGACGGCGCTCTCGTAGGCGATTCCGACCTGGCCGTGGGCGAGGTAGCGCAGGCCGCCGTGGACGAGCTTGGAGCTCCACCGGGAGGTGCCGTGGGCCAGGTCGTTGGCGTCGACGGCGACCACGGACAGGCCACGGCTCGCGGCATCGAGCGCCACCCCGGCACCGGTGACGCCGAGCCCGACGACGAGGACGTCGACGACGTTGCCGGCGGCCAGCTCGGCCAGGTCCCGCTCCCGGCCTGCGCCGGTCAACGATGCGTTCACACACCCTCCTTGCGCTCAAGTGACATCCGATGTAACTCTGTCACACATGGATGCACGAGGGGAAGCGTCGACCGCCGGCTGGGCTCGCTGGGGAACCGCGAAGGACGTGAAGCTGCCGGACTCCGCGTCGCGCCTGCTGGCGCAGGTGCTCGACCTGACGCCCCCGCCGTCGGTCGTGGCACTGGCGGCGGTTGCGGTGCCGGACTGCGAGTTGGACGGCGCGGTTCTCGACGCGCTGCGGCAGGTGGTCGGCGACGGGCACGTGATCACCACCCAGGAGGCCCGGGTACGCCACGCCTCGGGGATGTCGACGCCGGACCTGTTGCGGGAGCGACACGGCGACGTACGCCTGGCCCCGCAGGCGGTGATCCGCCCGGCCGACCACCGCCAGGTGGTCTCCGTCCTCGACATCTGTTCCCGGCTCGGGGTGGCCGTGGTCCCCTTCGGTGGCGGCACCTCGGTGGTGGGTGGGCTCACCCCCGCCGCGGCTCAGCACGTCGCCCTCGACCTGGGACGGCTGAACCAGCTTCTCGCCGTCGACCCGGTGTCCCGGACCGCCACCCTGCAGGCGGGGCTGCGCGCCCCGCAGGCGACCGAGCTGCTCGCCGAGCACGGATTCACCCTCGGCCACGTCCCCCAGTCCTACGAGTACGCCACCATCGGCGGATTCGCCGCCACCCGCTCGTCCGGCCAGGCGTCGGCCGGCTACGGCCGCTTCGACGACATGGTGATGGGGTTGACCGTCGCCACCCCTCGGGGCACGGTCCAAGTGGGCCGGGCTCCCGCCTCGGCCGCCGGTCCCGACCTGCGACAGCTCTTCCTGGGCAGCGAGGGGACGCTCGGCGTCATCACCGACGTCACCGTGCGGGTACGCCCGCTGCCCGCGCGGTCACACTACGAGGGCTGGCGGTTCGAGTCGTTCGCCGACGGCCTGCACGCGGTACGGCGGCTGGCGCAGGACGGGCCGCGACCCACGCTGCTGCGGCTCTCCGACGAGATCGAGACCATGATCGGGGCCGCCGGCTCCGGACGCTCCGAGGGAGGCTGCCTGCTGGTCGCCGGGTACGAGGGCGAGGAGGTCCTGCCCACCGTCGAGGCCGCCGCCGATGTGCTGGCCGCGCACGGCGGGGTGCCGCTGGGTGAGGAGGCCGGGCAACAGTGGGCACGGCACCGCTTCGACGCCCCCTACCTGCGGGACGCGCTGCTGGACGCCGGGGCGTTCGCGGAGACGCTGGAGACCGCGGCGTACTGGTCGGCGCTGCCGGAGGTGCACGGCCGGGTCCGCCAGGCGATCCTCGACGCGCTGCCCGACGGGGCGCTGGTGCTGGGCCACGTCTCCCACGTCTACGAGACCGGCGCCTCGCTGTACTTCACGGTGATCTGCTCGCCCGGACCGGACCCGATCGGCCGCTGGCGGACGGCGAAGGCGGCGGCCAGCGAGGCGATCGCCGCCACCGGCGCCACGATCAGCCACCACCACGGAGTCGGCGCGGACCACCGCACCTGGTACGCGGCCGAGATCGGAGACGTCGCCGTGGACCTGCTCCGGGCGGTCAAGCAGCAGCTGGACCCGGCCGGCATCCTCAACCCCGGCATCCTGGTGCCGTAGGTGCGCGCCTTCACCGTGATCCTCGGGCCGGCCGCGCGCCGAGGACTGTCCCGCGTGATGCCGGTGGCCCACCAGCTCCGCGCCGCCGGCGCGCGGATCCGGGTGGAGTACACGCAGACCGTCGAGCAGGCCCGCCAGCGCGCCGCCGCCGCGGTGCAGGACGACGAGGTGGTGGTCGCGGCCGGCGGTGACGGCACCATCCGGCTGCTCGCCGGGGTGGTCGCCGACCTGGGCGGCCTGCTCGGCGTCATCCCGGCCGGGCGCGGCAACGACTTCGCCCGCCAGCTGCGGTTGCCGCACTCCCCCGATGCCGTCGCCGACCTGCTGCTGCACGGCCGGCCCCGGCACCTCGACGTGCTCCGCGTCGCCGGGCAGACGGTCGTCGGCAGCGTCTACACGGGCGTCGACGCGGCCGCCAACGAACTGGCCAACCGGTCCCGCCTGCCCGCGTCGCTGGTGTATCCCACCACCGGACTGCGGGCGCTGCTGCGCTGGCCACGGACCCGGTACACCATCACCGTGGACGGCCGGACGGAGGAGCTGCACGCCTACACGGTGGTGGTGGCCAACTGCGGGTACTACGGCCGCGGGCTGCACATCGCCCCGATGGCGCAGCCCGACGACGGAGCGCTGGACGTCGTCGTGGTCCGACACGCTCCGAAGCTGCTGTTCCCGGTCGTTCTACGACAGATGCGCGCCGGCTGGCACCTCGGACGCCGGCAGGTCACGTCCTACCGCGGCAGCTCGGTCACGGTACGCGCCGACCGGCCGGTGGTCGCGTACGGGGACGGCGACCCGATCGGCCGGGGCGACCAGGTGCACGTCAAGCTCCGCCCGCGCGCGCTGCGGATCATCTGCGGCTAGTGCCGTGACCAAGAACGTTCATGGTGTTGGATGACACGCCCGGGCTGTCGGCCGGGTGGCGTTGTGGCGTTCAGGCTGTGCTGGTGGCAGATCCTGTACGCGTACGGCGGCTGACCGATCAGGAAGGTCAGCAGCTGCTGCGCATCACCCGCCGGGGCACCGGCTCACCGATCCGATTACGGCGGGCCGTGGTCGTGCTCGCCTCGGCCGGCGGCAACACCGTCCCATTGACTGTTGCCAGTGCCGACTAAGGTGCGTCCGGTCCCGTACCTTCAGCTGTCGTCGGGGTCGGCGAGCGCTGCGCGGACGAGGGCCATCGCAAAAGCGCGCAGGTCGGACCGGGACATCCGACGTTGGCCCGGCCCGGTCAGCTGGTCCAGCACCACACCGTCGATGCAGCTCACGAACCATGCGGCGGTTGATGCCGGCTGGGCGCAGTTCTGCGTCTGGAGCATGGCAGCAATGGCCACCCTCAGCCTGTCTCCTGCGTCGACCAGTTCCGCCGCCAGCTCCGGGCGCCGGCGCGAGTGCAGGAGCAGCTCGTAGCGGGCGAGGTGGCGGTGCGCGTCAACGGTGATCCAGTGCCACATCAGGTCGGCGCCCATGTCCGCGAGCTGTTCGGCGGTCATCACGCGATCGGCGATGCCGGTAGCCGCAATCTCGAGCAGGTCGATCTCGACTAGGCGCCGGACGCACGCTGTCACGAGGTCGTCGCGCTTGCGGAAGTAGTAGCTGGTCGATCCGACCGGCAGCCCGGCCTCGGCGTCGACTGCCCGGTGCGTCAGGCCGCGAAGCCCTTCTCGCGCGATCAACCGCAGTCCCGCGTCTGCGATCGCTGACAGTCGCTCAGTTGACATGGCCTCACTCTACAACAGTAGAGTCGGCTCGACATCTGTAGAGTCGTTACGCAGAGGGGCGAGTTGATGATCATTAAAGACAAGGTTGGCCGTCGCCAGAGGACGGCAGTGCGCGTCGGTGGGTGGGCCTTCGTGCTGACCGGGACCGGTCATGTCACCCTGGCGAGCCTCATGCCGTCCACGGGTGACATGCTCGCTGTCGCGCGCCAGATGGAGCAGGCGCGCTTCCCGATGACCCCGAGCCACAGCGTCGCCGACCTCATGCAGGGCTTCAGCGTCGCGATGTCCGTTCTGCTGGTGGCCTGGGGTGTGTCGATTCTGCTCATGACTCGTCACGGCCGGGCCGCAGAGCAGGCGCAAGTCGCCCTCATGCTCGCGCTGTCCCTCGCGCTGCTGGCCACGGCGCTGCTGCTGCTGCCTGCTCCTCCGATCGTCCTGATGACCGTCGCGTCCGTGGCTTTCGCGGTGGCGCTGGGCGCGTCACGCCGTGCGACGACGCCGACGAGCACACCAAGCTCTCGCGGCGCCAGTCCGACGACGGCAGGACGCTAGTGCCGTGACCAAACAACGTTCATGGTGTTGGATGACACGCCCGGGCTGTCGGCCGGGTGGCGTTGTGGCGTTCAGGCTGTGCTGGTAGCAGATCCTGTACGCGTACGGCGGCTGACCGATCAGGAAGGTCAGCAGCTGCTGCGCATCACCCGCCGGGGCACCGGCTCACCGATCCGATCACGGCGGGCCATGATCGTGCTCGCCTCGGCCGGCGGCAACACCGTCCCGGCCATTGCCCGCCTAGTACGGGCCGACGAGGACACGATCCGGCAGGTCATCCACCGGTTCAACGAGATGGGCATGACCTGCCTGGACCCTCGGTGGGCGGGTGGCCGTCCCCGCCAGATCAGCACGGATGACGAGCAGTTCATCGTCACGACGGCCACGGCCCGCCCCGAAGCGTTGGGGCGGCCGTTCACCCGGTAGAGTATCCGCAAGCTCGCCGACTACCTCACCATGCAGCCGGCCCGTCCGATCGTGATCGGGCGTGAACGGCTGCGGCAGATCCTGCAGCGGCACGGCATCACCTTCCAGCGGACCAAGACGTGGAAGGAGTCCACCGACCCGGACCGGGACGCCAAACTCGCCCGCATCGAGTATGTGAGCAGCCATTTTTCGCAGCGGGCGTTCGCATTCGACGAGTTTGGCCCGCTCGCCATCCGCCCGCACGGCAGGGCCGGATGGGCGCCTGCCGGGCATCCCGACCGGCTACCGGCGAACTATCACAAGCTGCACGGCGTGCGGCAGTTCCACGGCTGCTACAGCGTTGGCGACGACCAGCTCTGGGGCGTCGTGCACCGGCGCAAGAGCGCCGCGAACACCCTGGCGGCGCTCAAGTCCATCCGCCGGGCCCGGCCGGACGGGGCACCGATCTACGTCATCCTGGACAACCTGTCCGCGCACAAGGGCAAACCCATCCGCGCCTGGGCGGCCCGCAACAAAATCGAACTGTGCTTCACCCCGACGTATGCGTCCTGGGCCAACCCGATCGAAGCCCAGTTCGGGCCGCTACGGACCTTCGTGATCGCCGGCTCGAGCCACCCGAACCACCCGGTTCGGGCCCGGAAACTGCACGCCTACCTACGCTGGCGCAACGCCAACGCCCGCCACCCCGAAGTCCTGGCCGCCCAACGCCGCGAACGAGCCCGCGTCCGCAGCGAACGACAACGCCGCTGGGGCCAACCCGCCGCACGAGCAGCCTGACCCCAACACCTCAAACCTTCTTGGTCACGGCGCTAGGTACCGCGGATACGGCGACTTCCAGGCAGCCCTAGTCCGGCCGCAGGTAGCCGTCGACCAGCCGGGCCAGCTCCCGGTCGAACTCGGCGACCGGCACGTCATCGGCGACCGTGCGGAGGGACAGTACGAAGGACTGCGTGGTCAGGTAGACCATGCGGGCCAGCACCTCGGCATCGTCGGCGCGGACCGAGCCGTCCTGATGGCCATCGACCAGCGCCGCCACGAGAAACCGCAGCATCTCGTCCTGGCCGTTGCCGCGCCGGTCGAGCAGGTACGGCAGCAGCACCTCCGGATCGACGTCGCGAATCTTGCACAGCAACGGGTGACTCCGCAGCACCCGGGCCGCCGCCACCACCCGCGAGACCAGGCGCGACCGGGCCGAGCCCGCGCGCCCGTCGTCCGCGGCCTCCATCAGCACCTGATGCCACTCCCGGCTCATCAGGTCCCCGATCAGCGACTGCACGTCGGGCCAGCGCCGGTAGACCGTCATCCGCGAGACCCCGGCACGTCGCGCCACGTCCGTCAGCGTCGTGCGCCGCACCCCGTAGGCGAGGACACAGTCCCGGGCAGCGTCCAGGACCGCGTCGTCGACGCCGCGCTCGCCGGGCTGGCTCACCTCCACCACGCGGAATGTCTACCACGCCCCCTGTTCCGGCCGCCCCGGGCGTGGACGACATGCGGGTCATGGTGACCGCGGGAGTGCCGATCCGGGCGCGGCCGGTGACGCCACTCCCCCGGCGCGGGAGCGCGACCGGCCCGCCGGCCGTCGGCGCGGGCCCGGCGGGCAGGCGTGACAGGGAACGACCTACCCCATCGCGACCGGGAGGGCGTCAGCCGATGCGGTACTGGTCGCCGTAGACGGCGAAAACCAGCGGCGTGTTCAGGTTGAAGTTGCCGTTGTTGAGAAAGACCCGCTGGGCGGTGTCGACGCGGGAGGTGTCCGAGTGAGCCGGCTCCTTCCTCATCTCGGTGACCCGCTCATCAAGAAAGGCGTTCAGCCAGGTCCGCTCGTCGCCGCCCTGCGCCGGCGGCTTCGCTCGGGTGAGGGCACGGCTGCGGATCCCTCGCATGCCCTCATAGCCGTGCATCACCGCCGCGTCGTAGTAGGCGAACTGCCCGAGCGCCCGTACGCCGTCGGCCTTGCCGTCGCGTACCGACGGGTTGAAGTACACCCGGTCCCGCTCGGCCTCCTGCGCGACCCGGAACACCGGGTCCGCGGCGGCGGTCCGCCAGTCGCGGGGGAAGTACGGGTCGAGGCCGGCGTGCGAGTCGGTGCCGTTGACGGCGCGCAGGGCCGGCAGGTACCCGGCCAACACGTTGCCGGGCTTGGTCCTCGTGTAAGCCTCCACCAGTGCGAGCATGTCGCCCGTGCCGGAGCAGAAACCGATGATGCCGGCGGTGTAGCCCCGCCCGTCGCCGATGTCCTCGATGTAGGAGAACTGCGCGCGCCAGTCGAGGGAGGAGTTCTCCGCCGCCGAGACGAGCTGCATGGCGACGTCCTTCTTCGCCGGGTCGTCGAGGGGGGCGCCGGCCGGGGCGGACGGGCTGGGCGTGGCACCGCCGCCGGGCAGGACCCACCGCTGGTTGGCGTTGCCGGAGCAACTCCAGATCTGCAACCGGGTGCCGTTGGCCGTGCTCCAGTCCGTGGTGTCGAGGCACTTGCCCGAGCCGGTGTTGACCAGCGCGCCGTTGCTGGCGGCCCACTTCTGGGCGCCGGCGCCGTTGCAGTCGTACAGCTGCACTTTGGCGCCGTCGGCGGTCGACGCGGCCGTGACGTCCAGGCACTTGCCGAGCGCGCGGATCGAGCCGTCGGCATTGCCGACCGTCCATGCCTGGGCCGCGGTGCCGTTGCAGTCCCAGAGCTGGACCGGCGTGCCGTTGGCCGGGTTGGCGCCGGCCACGTCGACGCACTTCCCCCCGAGGCCGGTGATCGGCCCGGCCGACGCGGCGCTGGCCGACGACAGGCCGTAGCCAACCGTCGCGGTGGATACCAGCAGAGCCGCTGAAAGGTGGGCGACTGTCCGCTTGCGAAGCATGGGCTCTCCTCGGATGGGGGGTGCGGTGCTACCGCCCTCCGGTTGGTGGCCTGCGCCGCGTCGGACGGTCCCGGTTACCGCCGTGACGCATTAGATAACCTTATTAACAGATATCACTACGTCTATGCGCTGTCAATCTACCGACGGTGCTGGGGAACCTGCCCGCCCGCGGCTCGGCCCTTGCGAGCGCGCAGATCTCCCGGATCGCAGCTATGCCCCGTGGCCCGCGCCGGCTGTGGTGGCGTGCAGGTACAGCACGCCGATGGGCCGCTGGGGCGCGGATCGCACCCCAACGGCCCGTCGTTGTCAGCAGTCGTCAGCCGTTGTCGATCAGGCTGGCGATCTGGTTGTAGATCAGGTGCGCCTTCGCGCCCTGGTTCGACGGACAGCCGCCCAGGTGGTGCAGGGCGATCACCCGGTGGCTGGCGTTCAGCACCGGCGAGCCCGAGTTGCCGCCAGAGGTGTCACAGCTGTAGCTGATGTTCCAGGTGTTGTAGTTCGCGTTCCGCACGGTGCACGTCGTGCCACCCTGGGTGTTCTCGTAGATCGACAGTCGCTTCGGGCTGCCGTCACCGTGCCCCGGGATGTACATCCGCGCGCCGGTGCTGGTGGCGGTCGTCGCCAGGTACAGCGTGCCGAAGCTCTGGATGGTGGTGAAGTTGTTCACCGAGTACAGGGTGTAGTCCAGTTCGCCGGAGCCGCCCGAGCTCACCTTGTAGAGGGTGGCGCCGCTCACCTTGGTGCCGGGCCCAGGGTTCGCGCCGCCGCAGGTGGCGCACTGGTAGTTGAACTGCATCTCGCTGCCGCTGACGGCGGACTGCGTCGAGAAGCAGTGCTTGTTGGTCAGCATGCGGTTGGTGTTGCCGACCCGCCAGGTGGTGCACAGCCCACCGCCGCTGATCAGCAGCCGCGCCACCGCGTTGCCGCGGGCGTACTCGCTGGGGTGGCTGCTCTGGTAGCAGACCACATCGCGGCGAGCGTCGGTGCTGCAGACGGACTGCGTGGAGAAGTTGTGCTGCGCGATCTCCGTGCGGTCGTAGCCGCGCCAGAACCGGTCGATGGTGGCGGCGCTGCCACGGGAGCGGCCGCTGCTGTGCAGCGTCACCACCGCGGTGTCACCCTCCACCGACATCGCCCAGAAGCCCGGCTGCCCGTCGGTGGTGTAGTCCGAGCCGGTCGCCCGGTTCAGGTAGCGGTCGTATCGGTAGCTCTCCTCGCCGTCAGGGCTCGACACGGTGACGTGGTCGCCGTGGGCCAGTCGCAGTGCACTGAAGTGCACCTTGACGTACGCCGCGCCGGGGTGCCGAATGATCTGCGTCCGGCCGCCCCGGGCATAGGACAGGGAGCCGTCGACGGTGCGGAGTTCACCGACCGTGGTGACGCCCTCGGCCGAGAACTGATCCGATTCGGGTGCCCGCTCGGAATGCGGTGCGACAGGTCGCACCGAGTACGCCTCAGCGGCGGGTACTGACAGCAGGCTCAGCCCAAGTGTGCAGGCGCCGAGCGCGACCGCCGCCGTTCGCAGGCGGCGCAGGGCATGTTTCATCGTCGCTCCTCCCCCGGAACCAGCATCCGGACGTGCCTTTGCACCTTCATACACGAACTCAATTGACACATGCAAGTACGTCAATACTTCTGCCGGTCGGCGGCAGGTACGACGGCATGCCTCCACTGAGGTGTAGTTTCGGCTCCGTGCGAAAGGTCTGCGTGGTCGGGGCGGGCGCGGTCGGCGGGGTGATCGGCGCGCGCCTGGCCCTGGCCGGGCTCCCCGCGTCGGCCCTGGCCAGGAACGACACGCTGGCCTCGCTGCGTACCCACGGCTGGTTGTTGAGCCCGCGCGACGGCGGGCCGCAGGCCGCCCCGGTGGCCGCGGCCACCGACGACGCCGCGGCACTGGGCCCGCAGGACGTCGTGATCCTCGCGGTGAAGGCGCACCACCTGCCCGCGCTCGCGCCCGCGCTGGCGCCGCTGCTCACCCCGGAGACCGTGCTGGTCCCGGCGCTGAACGGGGTGCCGTGGTGGTTCTTCCACGACTTCGGCGGTCCACTGGCCGGCACCGGCCTGGACGCGGTCGATCCTGGCGGCGTCGTCTCGAAGGCGCTGCCACCTGAGCAGGTGATCGGCTGCGTGGTCTACCTCGCCGCCCGCACCCTCCGGCCCGGGCACGCCGTGCACACCGCGGGTGACGAGCTGGTCATCGGCGAGCCGTCGGGCGTGGCGTCCGCCCGGGCGGCGGCGGTGGCCGCCCTGCTGCGCGGCGGCGGGTTCACGGTGACGGTTTCGGAGTCGATCCAGCGGGACGTCTGGTTCAAGCTCTGGGGCAACATGACCATGAACCCGATCTCCGCGCTGACCGGCGCCACCGCCGACCGCATCCTCGACGACGCGCTGGTCAACACGTTCGTACAGCGGGTCATGACGGAGGCGGCCGAGATCGGTGTGCGGATCGGCTGCCCGATCTCGCAGAGCATCGCGGAGCGCACGGAGGCCACCAGACGGCTCGGCGCCTTCAAGACCTCCATGCTCCAAGACGCCGAGGCTGGTCGCAGCATCGAGCTGGACGCCCTGGTCACCGCCGTCCGTGAGATCGGCGGGCTGACCGGCGCGCCCACCCCGCACCTGGACGCGTTACTGGGTCTCACCCGCCTCGCGGCCCGCGAGCGCGGCCTCTACTGACCGAGGCCCGCGGCAAGGCGGCTCGCGTTTGGGCATCCCACTTTGCCCCTTATGTGCAGATCCTCAGTTTCGCGGGATTGCTGCTACTAGCATCGCTTTAGTCGGTTTCGCGCTGACCGATGATCCCCCTGCCGGACAGAACCGGGACGACTGAGCGCCATCGCATCGACAATCATCGATCTTGATACGGGGACCGCAAGTGCACGTGCAGACTTCGGGGAATCGGCGAGCCGGCGGGCGTCGCCGGGCGGACGCATCCGGTACGGAACACTCCGGTCGGCGCTACCGTCTCGGCGAGGACGTCCGGCGATCGGGAAGACCGCCGGAGACCTGGGCCGGGCAGCGGGCACGGACCGCGGCATGAGCGCTCCGGCTCGGCCAGCACCCGAGACACTCGAAACCGAGATCCGGGATCTCTCGGGCGGCCGCGTCCTCCGCGCCGGGCCCGGTGGACCGACCTTCACGCCCTTCCGGTACCTGCGCGCCACCCGGGCAGCCACCTTCGTATCGGCCCTGCGTTGGCACGACCGGGTGGCCGTCGCCGGGCTGACCGCCGGCTGGGCGACCTCCTTCGTGGCCTTCTGGTTGTGGTGGTGGCAACCCGCGCACCGCGTCGGCTGGGCGGGACTGGCCCTGAACAGTCTGCTGCTGCTGTACCTGACCGCGCTGCCCGCCTACTACCTCCTCGCCGTCTCGCGATTGCGGCAGGTCAATCCCGCGCTCGGGGTGCCTCGGCTGCGGGTGGCCTTCGTGGTGACCCGCGCACCGTCAGAACCCTGGTCGCTCGCCCACCGCACCCTCACGGCGATGCTGGCCCAGCAGTTTCCCTACCCCTACGACGTCTGGCTCTGCGACGAGGACCCGTCCGAGCAGGCCTTGCGATGGTGCGCCGCGAACGGGGTCGGGGTGTCCAGTCGACGTGGCGTCGCCGCCTACCACCGGGCCACCTGGCCTCGCCGTACCCGCTGCAAGGAAGGCAACCTCGCCTACTTCTACGACCACTGGGGTTACCGGGACTACGACGTGGTCGCCCAGCTCGACTGCGACCACGTGCCCCAACCGACCTATCTCGCCGCGATCACGCGACCGTTCGCCGATCCCGCCATCGGCTACGTCGCCGCACCGAGCGTCTGTGACGCCAACAGCGCGAACTCGTGGTCGGCGCGGGGACGACTGCACCGCGAGGCGACCTATCACGGCCCGGTGCAGCTGGGCCACAACCGCGGCCTGGCTCCCCTGTGCATCGGCTCGCACTACGCCGTACGGACGCAGGCGCTGCGGGAAATCGGCGGTCTCGGCCCCGAACTGGCCGAGGACTTCTCCACGACGTTCCTGCTCACCTCCGCCGGCTGGCAGGGTGCCTTCGCCATCGACGCCGAGGCGCACGGCGACGGCCCGCTCACGGTCGCCGATATGCTGATCCAGGAGTTCCAGTGGTCGCGCAGCCTCACCATGCTGCGCTACGACCTCGCGCCGGATCACCTGCGGCGGATGGGCGCCGCGTTGCGGCTGCGCTTCGCGTTCCAGCTGTCCTACTACCCGCTACTGGCGATCGCGACCGTCGTCGGCCTCGCCCTGCCCCCGTTCGCCGCGGTCACCGGGCTGCCGTGGGTCAACGTCAACTATCTGGAATTCCTGGCCCGCCTGGCCGCCGTATCACTGTGGCTGCCCCTACTGACCTTGCTGCTCCGCCGGCGCGGGCTGTTGCGCCCCCGATCCGTGCCCGTCCTGAGCTGGGAAGGTGTCCTGTTCGCCCTGACCCGCTGGCCGTACGTCGTGTGGGGCGTGCTGGCCGCGACGCGGCTCAACGCCCGGCCCAGGCAGGTCTCCTTCAAGGTCACCCCCAAGGCGCGCACCGGCCTGGAACGACTCCCCACCCGACTCGTCCTGCCCTATGCGGCGATCACCGTGGTGCTGTCCGCGGCGGCCCTGCTCGGCGAGCGGTCGGCACACACCCCGGGGTACGTCTTCCTCTGCATCCTCGGCGCCCTCTGCTACGCGGCGGCAGGCCTCGCCGTACCCGCTCTGCATGTGGTGGAGGCAGCCCGGGCCGCCGGGCTGCGCGTGTGGTCAGCCGTCCCGACCGCCGCCGGACCCCTGCTGGTCGGCGTGGTGGCGCTCCTCCCGCTCGCGGCGGCCATCGCCGGCTACTCCTACGCCGCAGTGCTGCTCCATATCCGATAAACGCCCCGCTGCGCGGACGCACAGGAAGGAATTTCTCATGTCTGGTTTGAAGACTGTCCTGGTGACCGGCGGCGCCGGCTTCATCGGGAGCCACACCTGCGTGGAGTTGCTCGAGCACGGCTACGAGGTGTGCATTGTCGACAACTACTCCAACAGCTCACCGGCGGCGCCGAGCCGGGTCGAGAAGGTGGCGGGCCGCCCTCTGCTGAGCGTCTACGAGGCCGACGTACGTGATCGTCGGGCGATCTCGGCGATCTTTGCGGCGAACCCCATCGATGCGGTCATCCACTTCGCCGGGAGGAAGGCGGTCGGCGAATCGGTGTGGATTCCCGTCGACTACTACGACACGAACGTCGGTGGCACGACGAGCCTGCTGCGAAGCATGCGGGAAAACGGCGTGCACCGCCTGGTCTTCTCCTCATCGTGTTCCATCTATGGGGAGGCGACCCGGATTCCGATCGACGAGCAGGCCCCGCCACGGCCGACGAACCCGTACGCCAGATCGAAATGGATGTGCGAACAGATCATCGCCGACGCCTGCCGGCAGCACCCGGAGCTGGCGGCCTATGCGCTGCGATACTTCAACCCGGTCGGCGCACATCCCAGCGGGCTGCTCGGCGAGGACCCCCGCGGCATCCCGCAGAACGTGATGCCCTATCTGATGCAGGTCGCAATCGGCAGGCTCGAACGGCTGAGCATCTTCGGCCGCGACTACGCCACCGCGGACGGTACGGCGGTGCGCGACTACATCCATGTCATGGACGTCGCCCAGGCGCACCGCATCGCACTGGAGCGCCTCGACGAGGTGACGGGACTGGAGACCCTCAATCTCGGCACCGGCGTGGGGACGTCGGTCCTGGAGCTCGTCCGGGCGGTCAGCGCGACCTGTGGAAAGTCCCTGCCGTACGACATCGTCGAACGGCGGCAAGGTGACGTGGCCAGACTGGTTGCCGACCCTGGCGCGGCGGCCCGGAAGTGGGGCTGGCGCACGACCCGGAACCTCGCCGCGATGTGCCGGGACGCGTGGCGCTTCCAGCTGCTGAATCCCGCCGGATTCGACGACGACCTGACGAGGCCGGCCGCCATCCCGACGGCGCGATCGCTCGATGCGGACGCGATGCCGAGATCACCTGCACCCGACCATCGTTGACGCTCGACGGCGACGATCACCGGCTTACGACCGCGCCTCAGGCAAAATGGTAGGACCGGCTGCCTTGGCGGCCCGCTCGATCTGCGCGCGTCTGGCCTCCCAGAAGGCCGCGTCGGGCTGCCGGTCGGCGTATCGGGCTGCTGTCCCGGTCAAACCGTCGAGTTGTTCGCGCAGGATGTCGGCATGTCCGGCGTGCCGGTTCGTCTCGGTGAGCACGTGGACCAGGATGGCGAACAGTGTGACCTGTGGACGCGGCCACCAGGGCACGTAGCCGGGCGAGTCGATGTCCAGGGCGATGATCGTCGCGTCTGAGTGCTCCCACACGCGACGGTAGCGGTCGATGACCTCCTCGCGCGTCTCGTGCTCGGTCGCCCACATGTCGCTGCCGCGCGCCTCGGCGTCGTCCCAGCGACCCAGCGGTTCGGGGAACGGCCGCCCGAAGACCTCGCCGAAGTACCTGGCCTCCCAGACCGACAGGTGCTTGACCAGGCCGAGAAGATTCGTGCCGGTCGCGGTCAGGGGGCGGCGGACGTCGTACTCGCCGAGCCCGTCGAGCTTCCAGAGGATCGCCTCGCGAACCTCACGCAGGTCGCTGTGCAGATGCGTCTTCGCGAAGTCGTCGATCATGGGGCAGGAGCCTGCCAGGTGCTCCCGGCGGCCTCAACCCGCGACCATCACAAGGGGCCAGGCCTGACCGACGTCGTGTCCCGACCGCCACCATGGGCCGACCGCAGGCGCCGTCGACAACGGTGTCCACGCAGTGGCGAGACGTCGCTCAGGTGGCGGGCTGGATGGCCCCGACGGTGCCGGCCCCGACGAGCGGCCGGCCCAGGAAGTCCACCGGTCCCGGATCGACATCGAAGAGCGACCGGAGTTTGAGGGCGCGGCCGGCCAGCGGCGAATCGCGGTGCGGCGTGAGCGCTTTCGCCCGTTGGGCCGGCGAGCCGGCGCGACCAGCCCTCCCGAAACCCGGGTCTGCGCTCGATCCGCCGACCCTCGCCCCGAGGCGTTCCTGCCCGCTCGCCGCGCGCCAATCTTCCAGATTGGCGTAGGACGCGCCAGCCCACGAAACGGCCCAGCTTCCCGATTCGGCGAAGTAGTTGTTGCCCTGCAGCAGGACGTCGGCCGTCGAGAACTCATCGGCGAGCACGAGGTTGGTCCCACCCGAGACGATCAGGTTGTTGCGCAGGACGACGTTGGACAGGCCACCAAAGAACTTCTGCAGACGGATGGCCGCGGGGGCCCAGTCCTTCGCCTCCATCACCACGGTGTTGTGGTAGACCTCGGCGTTGCTGACGGACCCGGCCAGGTGGATACCCGCGTACTCCGGCAGCTTGCGGGCGTCGTTGATGCTGAGGTTGAAACGGACGACGTTGTCGGTGTGCGCGGTATTGGACTGTCCGCTGTAGAGCAGATACCCGGCGCCGTCGTTGTCGTAGGACAGGTTGTACTGCAGGACCGACGAGGAGACGTTCTGGTCCATGTCGAAGCCACCGCCGTCCTTCTGGCCGGCCGTGTGGTTGCGGAATGAGACGTTGCGCTCCATGACCACAGCGGTCGAATCATAGGTCCAAATGCCGACCGGCCCTTCGGGCGCCGCAGCCAACGACCCGTTGTCGTGCGCAGTGGACCGCTCGATGCGCCCGCCCCGCACACTTCCGAGCGCGATTCCGCTGCCCGTGTTATTGAAGTGATTGGTCGGGTCTCCCGGGTTGTGGTGCGCCTCGACCTCGGACACGACAACATCTTCGTGCGCGTAGCGCGGCGCCGCGGCATCGAAGCGAGGCCCGAAGCTGACCAGTCCGTTCTCCGTGTTTCCGTGCAGGTTGGCAGCACGGATCCGTACGCCACGAAAGCCGGTGGATCTCGGGCCGGCGGCAATCTGGATTCCGTTCTTGAATCCGCTCACCTCGACCCCGGTGATATGCACGTGGTCGAGTGTCCGGCCGTCGGTCACGTCGGAGTAGAGCTCGATCCCGCCGGTGGTCCGGTTGTCCGCCCCGCCGCCGACGATCACCAAGTCGCGGATCTCGATGCCGGCCGTGTTGTGCACCCTGATCCCCGCGCCGCCGATGGCGTCGATCGTGGCACGGCCGGCGCCGTAGGTGCCGACGACGACCGGATGTGCCGCGTCACCCGCCTCTCCGGGCCCGAAGGTCAGGCTCCCACGAAAGTGCGCACCCCCTTCGAACAGGAGTTTGTCTCCCGGCTTGAAGGCGAAGGCGGCGGCCTTGTCCAGCGATCGCCACGCGGTGGCGGGCGAGGAGCCGTCGCGGGCGTCGTCCCCGGTCGGGCTGACATGGAACGTGTGGATCACGGGCGGAGCGGCTCCCCGGTGCGACCTGAGCTCGAGAACATGCGCGACCAGGGGGAGGAACACCGCCAGCGCCAGCGCCAGCACCGCGACGATTCGCCGACGTGCCCGCCGGGTGGCTGGCGGGCCTGACAGGGCCGCCTGCAGACCAACCTCACCCTGTTGCCTATCTGTGCCGGCTAGCACGAACTCCTACCGCCCTTCCCCCTACATACCTTCACAAACATCCTATATCGGAATTTTCGCCCGCCCTGGTACTTGTACTCGTCATCCGCCCGGACGCCGCCGGATTCACGTGCGGGTTCCTGACCCACATCCACTCCTTGTGCGAGCACGGCTCACGCGCGTACCCCGGGAGATGCCGACCTTGCCGGCCGGTCCCGCGTCCCGGGGTTAGAGCCCGTCGGGTGGGGTAGATCCGCCTTCCACTCGGCCGGCCGGACCATCCTCAGCCCGCCACTGCGGTGGGGCTGCCGAGATGTCTCGGAGGGTCGATGGCAGAAGGACCAGCGCGAGTGAGCGGGCCGGCAACGCCGAACAACGTGGTGGAGTTGCGGGTCCACGGGATCGCCGCCGCAGGTGCCGCCCAGGTGTTGGACCGACCGAACGTGCAGCAGGTCGCGGGGGATCGCAGCGCGGGCTTCTACCGGCCACGACCCGGCTACTCGGAGGTCAGCGGCCCGAGTGGGGCGACCCTGGAGGCGTACCGGTGGAGTGACCTGCCCTCCGGCACCGCGGTTCGGACCCTCTCGCTGCTGTTCCTGCTGCCGTTCCTGCTGCTCAACGTGGCGATCTGGATGCGCCCGGGACATTCGGCTTCCGACGCGGTGGTCAGATCTCTGTGCCGGGTGCTGGGCCTCACCCTGACCGCCCTCTACGTGCTTGCCGCCGTCGGCGTCGCGCTGGACCTCGTCGCCTGGCAGTGCATGTCCTCCTCGGCCTGCCTGTCTGGTCGTAGCTGGCTGTCCTGGCTGGGTGAACGGCCCACCGGGTTGCGGCTGGCGGTGCTCGCGCTGGTGCCGGCCGCCGCCATCGGCCTGATCTGGTGGGCCAGCACGCGCCCGGGACGGTCGTTTCAGGCGTTCCGCGCGCCGGACAGCACGGTGTCCGGACATCCGCTCAGCACCGTCGGCCAGTGGGACGCCGAGCCACTGGTGGGACGGCTGCGCTCGGTCCACATCGCTGCGGCGTTCGCAACGCTGGACGGCAGCCTGCTCGCCGCCCGGGCCGCACAGGGCGCCTCGGCCATCACCGTCGTGTTGGCAGTGGCAACGGGAGGTGTCCTGGCCACCTGTGTAGCCCTGCTCTGCACGCCCCCGCTGATCGACCGGGCCCCCACGAACCGGCGGCTCGACGGTGCCGCCCGCCTGCTGCGGACGATCGCCGTCGGTCTCACCGTCGCGGTCTGCGCCCATGTCCTGACCAGCCCCACACGCTGGCAGGAGGGGGGTGGCCTGCCCGGCTACGGCTCGACCCTCACCTGGCTGTTCGTCGCTCATGCCGGGCTGCTGGCCGCCCTGGCCGCCGCGCTGCTGTGGCGGCCGGACCGACGGCCGGGTCACCCACCGCTACTCGGACTGGGCGCGCTGGCGACCGCGGCGGCGGCCGCCGGTCTCGCGGTGGCGTTCTCCGCCGAACTCGTCCGCCGGGTGGCCGACTACCTGGACCGCACCGCATCGACCCCACCAGACCTGGTCCCCCGCCCACCAGCTGCGTACGCCTGGGCGATCTACGGCTTCTTCCGGGCGGCGCTGATCACGCTGGTCGTCGCCAGCGTGGTGACCCTGATCTCCCGACGCGACCGCTCCCGCGCGGCGGCCGCGATCGTCGCACGCGACTTCCCGGACCCGCCGCCGGAGGCCGCACCCCGGCTGCGGCAGGTGCAGCAGGCGATCGTCCGGGCCCGGTTCACCGAACAGCTGATACCGCTGGCCGTGGTCTACGCCTGCCTCGCCGGACTCAGCGCGGCAACCACCGCACTGGACCTGCTCGGGCTGTATCCAGGCGACGCGATCGAGCGGTATGCAGGAGTGCCGGCCGGCCTGGTCAACTTCGGCATCGGGATGGGCAGCTACCTGATCGCGGCGACCATGCTCAGTCTGGTCATCGGCGGAATCTTCGCCTACCGGACCGCCGGGTTCCGGCGCCACGTCGGCGTTCTCTGGGACCTGGCCACCTTCTGGCCTCGCGCCGCCCACCCCTTCGCGCCGCCCTGCTACGCCGAACGGGCCGTGCCCGAGCTGGTACGACGCATCACCTACCTGGTCGAAAGCGGCAACGCCGTCCTGTTCGCCGGGTACAGCCACGGCTCCGTGCTGGTCACCGCTGCCGTTCTCCAACTGCCGCCGCACGTCAGCGACCGGGTCGCCCTACTCACCTATGGCTCACCACTGCGGCGGATCTACGCCCGGCTCTTCCCCGCCTACGTCGACGACGACATGCTGAACGAAGTGGGTGGCCGAGTCAGCTGGCGATGGCTCAACCTGTGGCGCGACACCGACCCGATCGGCGGATGGATCTTCTCCGCCCACCGGCCGGACGAGTCGCCCACCGTCACCGGCCCGGCGGCGACGGTGGACCGCCGCCTCCGAGACCCGAGCGACGTAGTCGTCCCACCCAGCGACAGCGTCCCCCCACCGATCAAGGGACACGGGCCCCGCGAGTCCGACGAGCCGTACATCGAGGCGGCGCGCGATCTGGTCGAGCGCCTCCGCAAGCCGATGGACCCAGGGCCCCATCCGGCCGACCCACCGGCCGGACGATGAATTCGACGCCCCGGCTGCCGGATCAGAGCCGCCCGGCCGACGCATCCGGCGTCAGGCGCGGATGATCGGCGCTATGGCCGTAGGCCCGCTTCGCCGAGCTTGTTGCGACGGATCCGGCAGCCTGCCGAAGGCGCACCGGACCCGCCTGTTGGCTTCCGCCTGCGAGAGGCCGGACGCGACGAGCAGGTCGCTGGCCGTGGTGCGTATCTGGGCGAGGACGACGGTCCCGGAGAAACCAATGTCATCCCCGTACGCTGCGCCGGCGTGTTGAACGGCTTGCAGGGCTTTCGCCCGCGCATCGTGCGGCTCACGTCGAGCCGCAAACTCGTCCCGAAGTATCCGCACCGTCCCGGCAAGAGCGAGAACCGCGTCGATCATCGCTGCCGGGACTGGCTCCTTGTCCTCAATGGCAGTGACAGCTCGACGGATCATCGTCCCGCTGTTGCCCATCGCCCGCTCCAACGGCTCGGCGGTTCGGGCGTAGTGACTGAGCACGCCGTGCCGGTGCCGCCATGACAACGGAGACAGCCGGGTGACCTCCCGCGCGCCCGCCACCGCCTCCCGCAGTACCCGAAGTTCCTCCTGGTTACCGCGCAGTCGGTCCCGGGCACGGATCGCCCGCTCGATGTCACGCTCGCACAACGCCGCTGCCGTTTCCGTCAGCTGTTCGACCAGCGTGCGCAGCGCCGGTCCCGCGGCACGCCTGACGACTCTCAACGGGTTGACCGGCAAGAGGATCGCCGTGGCCAGTGCGACACCACCGCCGAGCAGCGCGTCAACGAACCGGGAAAGCTCCACGTTCGGGGCCTGCGGGCTCAACGTGGTGATCAGTACCGCGGTGCTCGCCGTCTGGATCACCACCGCCGCCCGACTGCTGAGTGCGAAGGCTGCGAGAATCGACATGACGACAACCAGGCCAAGCTGCCAGGGCCCGGTGCCTATGAAAGACAGCAGCGCATCGCCAACAAGCACCCCCAGCGCCACACCCACGACCAGCTCGACGATCCGCCGTACCCGTTGCCCCACGGACACGGCCAGAGTCCCGACCGCAGCGAGCGGAGCGAACACGGGACTGGCATTGCCGGTCAGTTCGTGCGACAGCAGCCAGGCGGTTACCGCGGCGATGCCCGCCTGTAGGGCCACGATGCCGCCGCCGTACACCCGGACCGCCCGCTCTCGCACCTTGAGTCGTTGGACGAGCCGGTCCTCGGCGGCGCCCCGTCCACCCGCCCGCACGAGCCGTTCCCAGCGCGAGCCGGGACTCCGCTTCAGGTCTCGGCGCCGTGGCACCTGTTGACGCATGCAGCGCTTTACCCGTGAATGCGCGCCACACACGGCCAATGACGATCTACGAGCGGAATACCGCGACCGTACGAACAACGGCTGATCGACCGATCGAGGGAGAGCCGCCAGATGACGACCGAGACTACGGGTCGTCGGTTTTCGCAGTCGCGCTGAGGCGGTCCCGGATCAGCGCGATCACGGTGTCGGCGGTGCGGTCGAGGTAACTGCGGCCATCGGGTAGCCGGGCCTCCGGGCTGATGTAGCTGAGCGGACCGACGTGGGTGGCCGGGTCGAGCAGATGCACGGTGATCTTCCCTTCCCGGTCAGCCCGGTTCCAACCGCTCCACCGGAACAGCCGCCACCGCTGCGGGAACATCCAGGTGCTGACTCGCTCGATCCGGTCGCCGGCACTGGTGAGCCGGTCGAGGTGCTGGGCGTGACTGATGTCGTTGGCCCCGTTGTGGAACCCGCCCAGAGTGATCAGCCAGAGCGGGGAGCGCAGCTGGGACCACAATTCGTCCACCGCGCCGGTGGCGACCTGGGCGCCGCCGCTGTAACTGAGCATCACCACGGGGATCCCGCTGTCACGCCGGTAACCGGCGAGCCGGAGCTGAGCGGCGATCTGCGAGCCGACGGCACGGTTGTACAGGGGACGGTACCGGCGGTCGGCGGCGACGAAGATCTGCATCACGTTGTGCAGGAACAGCACCAGCCCGATGTGGCGACGCAGCCATACCCACACCGGCCGGTCGGCCAGCGGAAGGGCCAGCGGGGAGTAGGGCTGCACCTGGCCCAGCACCCTGAGCTCCGGCGCCCCGTCGATCAGGGACTTGACCAGTCGGCCGCCGTCGCGGGTGTCGTGGAAGCGGCGTTTCCCGATACCGTCCAGATAGACCAGGTATGCGTCCGGGGGGCGGTCCGGCTCCGCGCCCCGGGCGGGGGGCATGCCCTTGGGGCGTGCGACGGTGGGATCCCGCCAGCCTGCGGCATACACCAGCACCTCGTAGCGGGCGAGCAGAGCTTCGGCGATAAGGACCGGTCCGATCGCGCCCAGCAGCAGCAGGAGCGCAAACTCGATCATGTGAGCGGCTCCGGTGCTCTTGGCCTGTTGAGCCGCACGACCAGGCGGCGGACGCCCTCGACCGCGACGCCAAGCCCGAATCCCGCGAGGGCTACGCAACCGGCGGCGTCCCACCAGCCGAGCCCGGCCGCTGTGGCGAGCGCAGTGGCGAGGCCGCTCCCCACTCCCACCATGAGGACCACGTGCAGCAGCGGCCCGAGCAGCGGGAACGCGAGGACTGCGGCAAGCAGCAGCGGGGCGGCCAGGGCTGGTGTCCAGACCAGCGCGGCCTCCTCGGACGGTGCGGTGGGCAGCAGCAGCTCGGCAACGGTCCACGCGGACAGTGGCCAGAGCGCGAATACCGCGCCGTCGACCACGGCGCCGGCCAGCATCAACCCGATGACCCTGGTACGTGACACGCCAGACAGGCGTGCCACCACGGGCACGAGACGCCCGGCGGCCTCGGACAGCCCGGCGAACAGCAGCAGGATGGCGACGAGGGGGGACATCGGTCAGCCCTGCGGTGGCAGATCGGCAGAGACCGGCTGAGTGACCCGGCCGGTCTGCTGCACATAGCGCTGGAGTTCGTCGGCGGCGCGCGAATAGCCGCCTGCCTCGCGCTGGGCGACCCGCAGGGTGCTCGCGGCGGCCCGGAATCGGGGCTCGTCGAGCAGGCGCTGGGCGAGGGCGCGCACAACCTCCACGTTGACGTCCTCGGTGCGGATCGCGAGGCCGGCATCGAGCTCGACGACGCGGGAAGCCACCAACGACTGGTCAGCGCCCTGCGGGACCACCAGCATCGGGACGCCGGCGTACAGAGCCTCGTTGACGCTGTTCACCCCGCCGTGAGTGATGAACAGCGCTGCGCGGGACAGCACCTCCAGCTGCGGTACGGAGCGGTGGGCGATCACGTTGGCCGGCAGCGGACCGAGCGCGGCGGGATCGGTGGGTCCGGTGGCGACGATCACGGTGCCATCCAGCGGGGCGAGCGCGTCGGCAAAGCTGCGCAGTAGCCGGGGGTCGGCGCCGAACACCGTGCCCAGCGAGGCGTAGAGCACCGGGTCCCGCAGCCGGTCGACCGGGAACGACGAGTCGGCTGGGCGGGCGCCGATGCTCGGTCCGACGAACCGGTAGGACTGGTCGAAGCTGTCGGCCTCGGGGTGGAACGCCCGCGAGGTGTAGACCAGGTTGAGCGGCTGACGGATGTTCGCCAGGTCGACCGGGGGTACCGCACGCGTGTCGTACCGGCGGCGCAGCTCCCAGCGCGACCTCAGGTACCCCCCGGCGGGGCGGGGCAGGGCCGCCGCCGCGGCGAGCAACTCCCAGGAGCCGCGGGTGGGGCTGGGCACGTGCCGGTTGAACGCGAACGTGGTGAACGACGACGCTGCCGGCACGTCGAGTTCCCGGGCGGCCACCGGCCCCCACAGGCAGGCGGAGTCGTGCACGATCAGATCGGGCGGGGTGCCGCGCAGATCGGCGAGGACGGCGGGCAGCACGCGTACGGCGGTGCGCGCGAGCTGTTCCATCAGCGTGACCGGCGTTGGCGGGCCGGAAAGCGGTATGTCATCCCCGGAATAGAGGAGCACTCGCGCGCCGGTGGCGGCGATCTTTTCTGAGTAGGCGGGCGTCGTGTGGTAGGTGACGGAGTGGCCACGACGAACAAGCTCGGCCACGATCGGCAGCGTCGGATTGATGTGCCCGTGCATGGCGATGTTGAGGAATGCGATTGCGCTCATCGGCCGACCCCGGACAAGGAAGGAGTCACTGCCCGGCACCATGTAACGATCATGATCCGCCCTTCTCGGTAACAGCGTAGACGCCGCCGGACGGGACAGGGCCGCGGACAAGGTACTCGCCTCGTTTTGCGGGCAGGTTCGAGCGGATCGAGCCGCACCACACCGCGATCGATCTTGAGGTCACGACGTTTCGGCAGCTCACTCAACGGGCCGGACACGCGGCCCGGACACGATGCGACGCCGCTGCGTCGGGCGGTGCGGGACGCCGACGCTGGCCTGACCGGCCGCGCCTGCCCTCACCTTTTGCGGCAAGGGGCAGTCGGTAGCGGGTAATGGGCGAAAGGGCCAATGCCATGAGCTAGATAACCGCGCGAAGGATACGGTCGGGTTGGTGACGTAGCCGCTCCATGGCCCGCGCCGTCGCGTCATCAGCCGGCAGGAGAACGACCAGCTCCTGTGCGTCGTTTTTCGGCAACTCGAGCTTCTCTCGCTGCCACCGAAGCTCGTGCGCAATGGGGTGGTTGACCCGAAGCGGCACGTGCGGTGGGGGCAGGTGGCGGTTGAGTCGTCGGGTGAACTCCTTTCCGGCCAGGGGGGCGAGCTCGGCCCTGAACCATTCGGAGGTCTCCGCGGACGGCCCGAGCCACAGTTCGAATGCTCGTTCGTCGGCCACCTGGTCCCAGTCCGGGAAGAAGGTCCGGGCGTGCGGATCGGTGAACACGTAGCGCGTCAGGTTCGGCGTCCCGCTCTCGAGCAGCCCGATCCCACGCATCAGCAGCTCGAACTCACGCGTGTATGCGAGCACGTCTCCCAGGCGGTTGGTGACGAATGCGATGCCGGGCTCAAGGAGTCGGAGGGTCTCCAACACGGTGGGCCGGACCTGGCGGTTGGGCGGCGCCGGCCGCCCGCGCCCTGGGCACCCTCCGCCGGTGATCTTGGCGAGGTGGCGCAGGTGATTGCGTTCGGCGGCATCGAGGCTCAAGGCGTCGGCAAGAGCATTGACCACCGCAGGGGACGGGTTACGGTCTCGTCCCTGCTCGATGCGGGTGAGGTATTCGACGCTGATCCTGGCACGCGCGGCGAGGTCTGAGCGTCGTAGCCCAGGAGACCGACGGCGGCCACGATCAGGCAGTCCGAACGATTCCGGCTGGATGGTGTCGCGCTTGGCGCGGATGAAGTCGCCCAGCGGCGTGCTCATGTTCGGGAGCCTAGCGCGGTCTCCCCAGCGCATCGAAGCCCGCAGGGTGGCCCCACGAGGGCCAGCCTGCGCCCGGTCTGGTTGCCAACGCCCGGACGATGGACCGTGGAGCCCATGAGCGAGAAGCACAAGTTGGTCATCATCATCGGGAGCGTTCGAGAGGGCCGGTTCGGGCCGGTCGTCGCCTCCTGGGTCGCCGACCAAGCGCGCGAGCACGGCGGGTTCGACATCGACGTCGTCGATCTCGCCGACGCCGAGATCCCGCTGTCGTTGCCGGCAGCCTCACCGAAGTTCGCCGGCGACTCGTACCCGCGCCCCGACGAAATGGCTTCCTTGACGTCCCACCTCAACGACGCGGACGCATTCATCATGGTCACGCCGGAGTACAACCACAGCTACCCCGCGTCCCTGAAGGCCGCCATCGACTGGCATTTCACCCAGTGGACGGCCAAGCCCGTCGCTTTCGTCAGCTACGGGGGTGCGGCTGGCGGGCGGCACGCTGTCCTCCACCTGGAGAACGTGCTCACCGAACTGCACGCCGTGACAATCCGCGATGGCCTGGCGTTCCCGAACTACCGCACAACGTGGGAAGACGGCCGGCCGCTGGACCCCCAGGCGCCCGGATATGCCAAAACCCTGCTGGACCAGCTCACCTGGTGGGCCGCCGCCCTGCGTGCGGCACGCAACTCGGTCCCGTACCCGGCCTGAAGGGATCACCCGGCCAGCTGCGGCCCGGATCACCGAATCCAGTGCCAGGCGAGCCCCGGTCGATCGCTGGTGGATCGACCGGGGCTCGTCGGCTGGAGCCGGGTCAGGCGAGGTCGAACCGGTCGAGTTCCATGACCTTGGTCCAGGCTGCGACGAAGTCGCCCACGAACTTGTCGCGCGCGTCCTGGCTGGCGTAGACCTCCGCGAGGGCCCGTAGCTGGGAGTTGGAGCCGAAGATGAGGTCCACCGCGGTGGCGGTCCACTTCACCTCATCGGTGGCCAGGTCCCGGATCTCGTACACGTGCTCCTCGGACTCCGACGCCTTCCACCGGGTGCCCGGGGAGAGCAGGTTGACGAAGAAGTCGTTGGTGAGCACGCCGGGCCGGTCGGTGAGGACACCGTGCCGCGCACCGCCGACGTTGTTGCCGAGGGCGCGCAGACCGCCGAGCAGGACCGTCATCTCCGGCGCGGTCAGGTTCAGCATGTACGCACGGTCGACGAGCAGCACCTCCGGCTGGGTCTTCTCGCCGGGACGCAGGTAGTTGCGGAACCCGTCGGCGCGCGGCTCCATGACCCGGAACGACTCGACGTCGGTCTGCTCCTGCGTGGCATCGGTGCGACCCGGCCGGAACGGCACGGTCACCTCGACACCGGCGTCGCGCGCCGCCTTCTCGACCGCGGCCGAGCCGGCCAGCACGATCAGGTCCGCGAGCGAGATCTGCGCGTTGCCGGCGGAGTTGAACTCCCGCTGGATGCCCTCCAGGGTCGCCAGGACCGTCGCGAGCTGCTCCGGCTGGTTGACCTCCCAGCTCCGCTGCGGCTCGAGCCGGATCCGCGCCCCGTTGGCGCCACCGCGCTTGTCGGTGGAGCGGTAGCTCGCGGCCGACGCCCACGCGGTGGAGATCAGCTGGGCAGTCGTGAGGCCGGATTCCAGGACCTTCGCCTTGAGGGCGGCGACGTCGGCGTCACTCACGAGCTCGTGGTCGACGGCCGGCACCGGGTCCTGCCACAGCTGGGGCTCCGGGACCCACGGCCCGAGGAAGCGGCTGACCGGACCCATGTCGCGGTGCAGCAGCTTGTACCAGGCCTTGGCGAAGGCCAGTGCGAACTCGTCGGGGTTCTCCAGGAAGCGGCGCGAGATCTTCTCGTACGTCGGGTCGACGCGCAGTGCCAGGTCGGTCGTGAGCATCGTCGGCTTGTGCTTCTTCGACGGGTCGTGGGCGTCTGGGATGATCGCCTCGGCATCCTTGGCGACCCACTGCTTCGCACCGCCGGGGCTCGTGGTGAGTTCCCACTCGTTGCCGAAGAGGATCTCGAAGAAACGGTTGCTCCACTGCGTCGGCCGGTCGGTCCACGTCACCTCGAGACCGCTGGTGATCGTGTCCCCGCCCTTGCCGCTGCCGTAGGTGCTCAGCCAGCCCAGGCCCTGCGCCTCCAGCGGGGCGGCCTCGGGCTCGGGGCCCACGTGGTCGTCGGCGACGCCGGCGCCGTGGGTCTTGCCGAAAGTGTGGCCGCCGGCGATGAGGGCGACGGTCTCCTCGTCATTCATCGCCATCCGGGCGAAGGTCTCGCGGATGAAGTGCGCCGCCGCGGCCGGGTCCGCGTTGCCGTTGGGACCCTCAGGATTGACGTAGATGAGACCCATCTCGGTCGCGCCGACGCCTTCGGCCATCTCCTTCTCGGAGACGTAGCGCTCGTCACCCAGCCAGGTGTCCTCCGGACCCCAGAAGATCTCCTCGGGCTCCCAGACGTCCTCACGGCCGAAGCCGAAGCCGAAGGTCTTGAAGCCCATCGACTCCAGGGCGACGTTGCCGGCGAGCACGAGCAGGTCGGCCCACGAGATCTTCTGGCCGTACTTCTGCTTGACCGGCCACAGCAGCCGGCGGGCCTTGTCGAGGTTGGCGTTGTCCGGCCAGCTGTTGAGCGGGGCGAACCGCTGACCACCGTCGCCGGCGCCGCCGCGACCGTCGTGGATGCGGTAGGTGCCTGCGGCGTGCCAGCTCATCCGGATCATCAGGCCGCCGTAGTGGCCGAAGTCGGCCGGCCACCAGTCCTGCGAGGTGGTGAGGACCTTGGTGATGTCCTGCTTGAGAGCCTCGACGTCGAGCTTGGCGAACTCCTCGGCGTAGCTGAAGCTCTCCCCCAGCGGGTTGCCCTTGGACGAATGGGCATGCAGCACCGAGAGGTCGAGCTGGTTGGGCCACCAGTCCCGGTTGGTGCGCGGACGACCACCGGTCTTCGGGGTCGGCGAGTCGATCGCCGGGTTCTCGCTCTCGCTGCCGTGCGCGGTCACGGAGTCGTGCGCGACCGGACAGCCGGCCGCCTCCTTCTTGTCCACGCCCTGCGCGCTGGAGGGGGTGTAGTCCTGGGTGTCGCTCATCTACTTCCTTCCGAGCTGGCGGATCACTGGGAGGTGCGTTCGGTTGCACAGTCGGGGCAGGTGCCCCAATACACAACCTCCGCCTCGTCGACCACGAAACCGTGGTCATCCGAGGCGGTGAGACAGGGAGCTTGGCCGACAGCGCAATCGACATCGGCGATCGCACCGCACGAGCGGCACACGACATGGTGGTGGTTGTCCCCCACCCGCGACTCGTACCGGGCGGTCGCACCGGCAGGCTGGATGCGTCGCACCAGACCGGCGTCGGTGAGCGCCCGAAGCACGTCGTACACCGCCTGGTGGGAGACCGTGGGCTGATCGGCCCGTACCAGCGCGATCACCGTGTCGGTGTCGACGTGCGGATGGTCGCGCAGCGCTGCGAGCACCGCCAACCGGGGCCGGGTCACGCGCAACGAGACCGCCCGCAGCTGGGTCTCGAAGTCGGACGTCATGTGACGACCATAGTCCAGTTTTCTGGAACGAATCAAGTATTCGCCGGACTCCACCCGCACACTTCGACGCAGATCTGGTCGCCCAACTGGCCGAGCAGACCCGGGCGGCCGGGTCGCAGCTGACCGGCGATGGCGAGTTGCTGCAGCCGCCCACGAAGCGGTTGCCCACCCGGTCGGCCCGGTGGCCTCTGCTGGCGCGGCTGGACCACGCGGCCGACCTCAATCGTTACCGTTGCGGCGACCGCAGAAGCCACCCGAACGCGGCTGCCGAGAACGTGAACGGGTTCTACGTCCGAGACCGGAGAGGCAGACCCTGCGAATGGACGAGCATCTGCGGCGCACCCAGACGTACGGGGTCGAGCCCGTGGAGTTGTTCTTCGACCTTGTGTTCGTGTTTGCAGTCTCTCAGCTCACGCACCATCTGCGGGACCACCCGTCAGCTCGCGGCGTGGCGGAGACCGCCGTGATACTGCTGGCCGTATTCACCGTTTGGTACTACACCAGCTGGGAAGCGACTCTCGTAAGGATCGAACGCGCCCGCACCGTCGCCATGATGTTGACGGTGCTATTCGTCGGCCTCTTCATGAACGCGGCCGTGACCAGCGCCTTCGCCGGCTCGGGATGGAACTTCGCCATTCCGTTCCTACTCATTCAACTCGGCCGCGGCCTGTGGACTCTCCTGAACGCCCCGAATGAGATATGGCGCGACCACTACCGTCGCACGATCCTGTGGTTGCTCATCAGCTCACCCCTGTGGGTGGTCGGTGCCGCAGTGGACCCCGTACACCGCTTGTACTGGTGGGCCGCGGCCGCGGCCCTCGACCTGCTCGGCACCTGGCTCGGACACCCGGCGCCCGGGCGCAGACTCCACACCGAGAGCGTCGGGCTCGCCGAGGGTGGGCACATGCTGGAGCGATGCCGACTGTTCCTGATCATTGCCCTGGGCGAGACGATCCTGTCCACCGGGGTAGCCATCGTCGCGGTCCCGATGACGATCATGACAGTGGTGACCGGCTCAGCGGCCCTGGTCGTCACGGCGGCCCTGTGGATGATCGCCTATGGCGCTCCCGGTCGCCTGGTCGTGCGACACGTGGAGGACACCCGTGACCCGATCCACGCCACCCGGATGGCGGGCAACGTCCTGACGGTGATGGTGGCCGGACTCATCGCCGCAGCCGCGGCCTTCGAGATGGTCATCACCCATCCGCATGGCCAGCCGTCCGCCGCACTGAGCCTGCTGCTGTTCGGCGGACCGATACTCTTCCTGCTCGCCCAAGGCTGGTACCTGTGGGCGGTGCCGAGGATCAGCCCGCAACGGTGGCTGGTCGGCAGCGCGGCGGTGGCGCTGGCCGGCACGGCGGCGGGTGCGCTGGCACCGCCCTACGTGGCGCTCCTGGGGGCGGCGGCAGCCCTGGCTGCCGTCGCGACGGTTCTCACCCGCTTCGCGACCGGTCGCACCTGACAGGTGCAGCGAGCGTGCCGACGGCCGTAACGACCTCGGACGCAGCGTCTCGACAGTCCCGGCCCTTCGCACACGCTGGGTTGCGGTCAACCGGCCTTCTACGCCCAGGTGTACGCGGACCCGCAACGGCCGGCGAACATCGCCCGCTTCACCTTCCGGTGCCCACAACGTCCGCCACCACGGCACCGGCGCGAAAGGGTTCCACCACCACATCGTCGGCGACCTCACGCTCGCCTACGCGGGCCTGGAGATGGCCGCCGAACCCGGCCTCACCCTCACCATCTACGCCGCCGAGCCCGGCTCGCCGTCCGAAGATGCGCTGCGTCTGCTCGCCTCATGGGCCGCCTCGATCGTCCTAGCTCGGCCACGTTATGGCTCTGACGTAGGCTCCCGGGCCGACGGCGTGGATGGAGGCCCCGTGGACGAACTCTTCGAACTGCTGGCGTGGCTGGCGGCGGCCTTCGCCTTCTTCCGCCTCAATCAGTGGCTGGTCGACCGCAAGGGCTTGGACCACCGGCCGTATTTCGTGCCGAGCTGGTGGGGACCTCTCGGCACTTTGATCATCGTCCTGGCGGAGCCACGGGGCTGGAGCCGACGTGTGTAGCTGCTGGGATTGACGATGTCTTGTGCCCCGCGTTGCCAAGAACGCGGAGCGACGCGGAAGTCAGCCGTGGAGACCCTCAAGCTGCCCCCGGCGTCCCCGGATACCCCAGATGCTCACCGGCCCAACCGATGCCCCCCGGCGGCTGCTTCCACTCGCTGGCGCGCCTCTTTGAGATCGACAGGTGCGGCCATCGTTTACGTGCCGCTTGCCGGCTGGCGCCTACCGCTGCGCCAAGCTCGGGATAGCCGGCACCGTACTGCACCGCTTCCTCCGCATTGGCGGATACGAGGTCCGCGAGAAGGCTGCGCATCTGTTCGCCTGCCGTCATGCGCGCGAGGTGACTTCGCATCCTCTGCGCGGAACTCTGGTCTTCCCTCCGCCGGGCGTCCGCATCGACGTCATTCAGCCGCTGCGCCCAGTGAGCGGTGACAGCACTCAGTTCCCGCCGTAGTTCCTGCCGCTCGTCCGGCGTCAGATCCCGCATGACCCCACTCCCTCGCCAGTGACCTCGCCTTGAGGGTGCGCTCGACAACCAAGGTTGTCAACCATTGCACGCACGTCATTGTCCCTGGTGGTCCTTCGCCGACCTTGCGTTGAGGAGCGAGCGACTGAACCATGCGCCTAAGCCCCGAAGTTGGGCCGCCACCTGGCGTTCGCACCCCTGACCACCACGCCCGCCGTCAGTATCGCGATCAAGGCCAGTAGGAGCAGGCGATAGGTGGGTCGGGGATCAGTCGTGTCGTCGCCGACGATGTAGAAGCCGCTGAGGGCGAAGCTCGGATAGACCGCCTGCAGGAGGGCGAAAACGACTCCGGTCCGGGCGGCATCCCATCGTGCCGACTCGTCAGTCTCCCAGGCCGTCTGGATCACCACACACCCGAAGACGACGATGAAGGGCAGGTAGACCAGGAACATACCCGCGTTGAGTGCGACCCCGGCGACAGAGGCCAATATGGCAACACCGCCGAGCGAAAAGACCGCGCCCTTGGCGGACCATCCAATGTGGTGACCTTTATCGCGTTTGCGATAGTTGGCGATCAGCGCGCCTACGACCACCCCGACACAGCCGAGCACCAGAGTCATGAACGCGGCGCCGGAGACGTCCAGATACCACACCGTTGTCGGCCAGGCCGCGATGACGGCGGGAACCATCGCCGTACCCGCGAACGTCCACCGCCTGCGGCGCAGCATCGGGACGATCGCCACACACGCGGCGACGGGTACGGCCGCGTAGTCGGCCTTCGTCCAGAGGTCCCAATCCGGGTGGGTGAACAAGATGAAGGCGCACAACGCCGCGGCGAGCGCCAGGAACAGTGATGCCGTCGCCATGGCGGCGGTGTTGAACCCCGCCTCGCGGGCGACCGTCGTTGGTCCGCGCCCGGACGGCGACGTCGTCCGGGGTGCGCCGGCGCCATCGTCCGCCGGCTGGCTCCACCCCTGCTGGGCCACGGTTGCGACCACTGCGGAGACGGCGAGCAGCGCGGTTGCCGCCCAGAGCCACGGCTTCCACTCATCCGATGGCCGCACCGTGCCCGTGGCCAGGTTCCCGACCAGCCCCAGCATGACGGGCAGAGCCGCGTAAAGAATGGCCGTCATCAGCGAAGGCCGCCGCACTCGTCCTCCCCCACCTGCGCCGTGTAGTCCGCCCCATCGCCGACCGTACCGTGGCGTGACCAGGTCGTCACTGCGCGATTTGACCGGGCCGGGGACTGCACGACATCCGCTCGTCGCAGAGCTGCGGGTCCGGCGGCGTTGCGGCTGTCCCAGTTGTCGGCGGTATCGGTGGCTGGTGAGGAAGCTCGGGGTGACCGACGCGGCTTGACCGCGGTGTAGATGTAACAGAAGATGTTACGTCAAGGAGGGGTGATGGCGGCGAACAGTCGGTTGACCATCGCGACGCATGTGCTGACGTGGCTCGCGCTGGCGCAGCGCCGCGGCCGGGAGGTGTTGACCTCGGACCAGGTTGCGGCCAGCGTCAACACCAACCCCGTCATCATTCGGCGCAGCCTCGGTGACCTGCGGCGGGCCGGCCTGGTCGAGGTCCGCCGCGGGGCCGGCGCAGGCTGGAGTCTGGCCCGTGCGCCCGAGGAGATAACCCTGCTCCAGGTGTACGACGCGGTCGGGGCGGAGCCGCCGTTCGGCCTGCACCGCACCGAGCCCAATCTGGAGTGTCCGGTCGGCCGAGGCGTCCGGCCCGTCCTGAGCGACGTCTACGGTCGGGTCGAGCGGGTCATGCGGCGGGAGTTGGCGGATACGTCTGTTGCCGACGTGCTTCGCGAGACGTTGATGAGCTAGTCGACGATGCCGACGCTCGCCGCGCCGCACTGCGCCCGTTGTTGTAACAAGAATTGTTCCAGCAGCGAACGAGGAGAAGTCTGATGGGAACCGCAAGGTGTCCGGTCGTCGAACTGCGGCAGTACACGCTGCACCCGGGACAGCGCGACGTGCTGATCGACCTGTTCGACCGGGAGTTCGTCGAGACCCAGGAGGCGGAGGGCATGACCGTCCTGGGGCAGTTCCGCGACCTGGACGACCCCGACCGGTTCGTCTGGCTCCGCGGGTTCGAAGACATGCCGCGCCGTGCGGAGGCGCTGGGGAGCTTTTACGGCGGGCCGGTCTGGCAGGCGCACCGCGACGAGGCGAACGCGACGATGATCGACTCTGATGACGTACTGCTGCTGCGGCCAGCCTCGGCGCGGGGCGGGTTCCCGGCGCCGGTGGACGCCCGGCCAGCCCTCGGCGAGCCGTCGGTACTTCCGCTGTCGCTCGTCCTCGCCACAATCTGGCACGGCGTCGGCGCGTTCGACACTGCGTTCGTCGAGTTCTTCGAGCGGCGAGTCCGGCCCGTGCTCGCCGAGACCGGCGGCGAGCCACTGGCGTATCTGCAGTCGGAACACGCCCCGAACACCTTCCCGGCGCTGCCAGTACGGACCGGCGAGGAGGTTTTCGTGTGGTTCGCACGGTTCGCCGACGAAGGTCAGCTCGACGAGCATCTGGATCGCCTCCAGCGCTCGGGACGCTGGTCCGAGGAGGTACTGCCCACCCTTTCAGAGCGGTGGGTCAGGACCTCGCAACGGCTGCGGCTGGCGCCCACCGAGCGGTCACTGCTGCGGTGAGCTCCGAAAGGTGGCCGGCGGGTCGAAGTCCTCCATCTCGATCGACAATCCAGCATCGGCCGCACCGATGGTCTCGTCGTGGGCGGCATCGCAAGGTCGTGGTCGGCACCCAGGGCGAGGGCCCGGGTCCGGGCATCCGGGATCGGATCCACGGCGACGATGGGGGCGGCCCCGACGAGACGCAGCAACTGGACGGCGTACCGCCCAGTCCCCACACGCCGACGGCCTCGGTGGGACGTACGTCACCGGTGCCGACGCTACAGGCCAGCACCGCGCTGCCCCACCGGAAGAACAGCCACTCGACCGCAGCCCGCGAACGACGGCCCCCTTCACTTCACGGACGCGGTGAATCCCGCTCGACCAGGGTTTCGAACGGAGCGCGACACGGTCCCGGTGCAGCGTCCATGAGTTGATCGAGGGTCATCGCGGCCCTGATCAGTGCGAGGTGGCTGAAGGCTTGGGGAAAGTTGCCGAGCTGGTCGCCGGTCGGGCCGATCTCCTCCGCGAAGAGACCGAGGCGGGTGCTGTAGGTGAGCATCTTCTCGAAGGTGATCAGCGCGTCGTTCAGACGTCCCGAGCGGGCCAGGGCTTCGACGTACCAGAAGGTGCACATGCTGAAGGTGCCCTCGTTGCCGGGCAGGCCGTCGGGCGATGCGGTGGGGTTGTATCGGTAGACGAGGCTGTCCGAAACGAGTTCGTCGTCCATCGCCCGCAGTGTGGACTGCCACATCGGATCGTCGGGCGCGATGAACCCCACGCTCGGCATCACGAGCAGCGCCGCGTCCAGGACGTCGCTGTCGTAGTGCTGCACGAACGCCCGGCGTGCGGGGTGGTAACCCCGGTTCATGATCTGGCGGTAGATCCGGCCGCGCTCGGTCCTCCAGCGGTCGATTTCGGCGGGTACCCCATACCGCTCAGCGACGCGGATGGCCCGGTCGACAGCCAACCAGGACATGAGGCGGCCGAAGGTGAAGTCCTGGCGGCCGCCCCGGGTCTCCCAGATCCCTTCATCGGGTCTGTCCCAGTGCTCGCAGAGCCAGTCGATGGACTTCACGGTGTTCAGCCACGCCTGATAGGAGCTGCGCAGTCCGTACGAGTCGGCGAAGTACATGGCGCTCAGCGCTTCGCCGTAGATATCAAGCTGGAGCTGGTCGGCAGCGGCGTTGCCGATCCGCACCGGGCGGGAACGTCGATAGCCCTCGAGGTGATCGAGGAGTTCCTCGTCGAGGGCGGTCGAGCCGTCGACGCGGTACAGGTGGTGCAACGGCGTCGCCCGGTCGGCCGCCTCGCAGATCCGATCATTGAGCCACAGCAGGTATCGGCGCGCTTCCTCGGTGAACCCGAGACCGAGCAGGGCGTAGACCGAAGCTGAGCCGTCGCGGATCCAGGCGTAGCGGTAGTCCCAGTTCCGCGTCCCGCCGATCTGCTCCGGCAGGCCCGCGGTCGGAGCGGCGATCAGGGCGCCGGTCGGCGCGTACGTGAGCAGTTTCAGCGTCAGGGCGGAGCGCTCCACCGCTTCCCGCCACCGTCCGCGATAGCAGGAGCCGCTGAGCCAGGCCCGCCAATAGTCCCGGGTCTGCTCGTACATGGCCCGTATCTCCTCAGGCCCGATGGGCCGGGGTGGCTCACCGGAGCCGGTTTCGACGAGGAACCCGCCGGTGGCACCCTCGCGAAAGGTGGCGAAGGCGCGCACCCCGTCGCCGTCGCGTTCGATCTCGACTTCGTCCGGGGGCTGGTCGGCGGGGCGGACCCGATGCACCGTCATACTGAGCGTCGGGCTGCGGAAAACGGTGCCGTCGGCGTACATCTCGATTTCGTGCCGGTCGCGCCCGTAGTTGAATCGCGGCTGGCAGTCGACCCGGAACCGGATGGTGCCCCGCACCACGTTGATGAGCCGAACGAGGCGGTGACGATCGGTCGGCGTATCGCCGGCGACCGGCATGAAGTCGATGACCTCACCCACGCCGCCGGACGTCAGGAAACGAGTGATCAGGATCGGTGTCCCCGGCAGGTACAACTGCTCCTTTCTGACGTCCTCTGCGCCATCGGGTGCGATACGGAAATACCCGCCCCTCTTGTGGTCGAGTAGTCCGGCGAACAGGCTGGGCGAGTCGAACCGCGGCGCGCAGAACCAGTCAAGGGTGCCGTCGTCCGCGATCAGCGCCGCCGTCTGCAGGTCCCCGATCAGGCCATGTGACTCGATGATCGGATACGACTCCACTCACCGGCCTCCTGCCCGGACACCTGCAACTGCTCCCACCGTAGGTGCTGGCCGAAGGTCAGCGGCGCACATTGGTCAGGACCACCGCCACGCTGCATGTCGTCCTCACGCCTTGAGACTGATCTGTCGTGGAAGTCCCGAGGTCGGGTATCGGTCCTCCGTATCGTGATTCAGTATCAGCACGGTGGCGGCACCCGGTGACCGGGACCAGCCACCGCCCGGCGAACGACCTGGCTGACCGATCAAGACGGACAGAACGGGCGACCGATGACGACGGGTAGGTTCGGGGCAGTGCTGCGAAGACCCGGCCAGGCGCGGCCGGCGTTCCTGGAACTGTTCTTCGACCTGGTGTTCGTCCTCGCGTTCTTTCGGCTCTCCGAGGAACTGCTGGAACATCTGAGCTGGACCGGTGCGTTCGAGACACTGGTGCTGCTGCTGCCGGTGTTGGCGGTCTGGGTCTCCACGGCGAGGTTTCTGGACGCGTTCGACCCTGAGCATCCGCTGGTACAGCTGCTGACCATGCCCATCATGTTCGGCACCCTCGTGATGGCGGCTGCGACGCCTGAGGCGTTCGGCCACAAGGGCCTGGTGTTCGCAGGTGCGTACCTCATCGTCCGGGCTGGTGGCCTCGCTGTCGCCATCTTCTTCCTGCGTGGCCATGAGGCACAGCCCAGCGCGGTGCGGCTGTTCTTCTGGGTCGGCGTGGCCGCAGTGCCGTGGATCGCCGGAGCGCTCCTACCCGGCTGGTCGCGCGGAGCGTTGTGGATGACGGCGGCGGCCGTGGAGTACGCGGCGATCGCACTCGGCTTCCCCACGCCGCGGCTGGGCCGCAGCGGCGAGCGTCGACTCGAGGTGGTGGTTTCCGAGGAGCACACGGCTGAGCGGTACCAGCAGTTCTTCATCATCGCGCTCGGCGAGCCCATCCTGGTGGCCGGACTGGCCTTCGGAAACAGCGAGTTCGGGGCGGACCGCACCGCCGCGACCCTACTGGCGTTCGGCACCACGGCACTGCTGTGGCGCATCTACATTCACCGCGCCGGAGCACTGCTGGCCGACGCCATCGTGGCGACCGACAACCCACGCCGCGTCGCGATCCTGACGATCTACTCCCACGTGATCATGATCGCCGGCATCGTCGCCATCGCCGTGGCCGACGAACTCGTCATCACGCACCCGTTCGGACACTCGGACCCGGCCTGGACCGCCGTCATTCTCGGCGGACCCGCCCTGTTCCTCGCCGGACGAGCCACCTTCGAGTACGCCGTCTTCGGCCGCGTGCCCCCACCCCGCGTGATCGGCGCTCTCGCCCTCCTCGCCCTCACCCCGGCAATGAAGCCGGCACCGCCGCTCGCGCTAGCCACCACCGCCGCCCTCATCCTCGCCGGCGTCGCCGCAGCCGACACACTCCGCACCCGAAGGTTCCCGTCCGAGCAGCCGTCACCACCTGGTTAGCCGCTTCCGGACGGACAGACGTCGCCTCGGCCGGGGGCACGGGTCGCAGGTTTGTGAAGGCCGGGCGGGGTAACCCTCGCCATGGCTGCTGACCGGGGAAGCCTCTCTCGCCCCCACGCCGCTGCCGGGCGCGCCAAGGACTTGACGGCGGAGGCCCGGCGTCGCGGTGCCGAGGCAGGCCGGCTCAGGCTGCGGCTGTTCACGATCATCCTGTTCGTCGCAGCTCAATGTGGGCTTGCCGCGACGTTGTCCTGGGGGCTGGCGCACGACGTCCTGGGTCGCCCCTCCCCGATCTTCGCGCCCAGCGCGGCCGTCGGCACGATCGTCGCCGCCCTCGGGCAGCGCGCCTTGCGTACCGCCGAGCTGATGCTCGGCGTGGGGCTGGGCCTGCTTGTCAGTGATCTACTCATGCGTTCTCTCGGGTTCGGGCCCTGGCAGATCGGCCTGGTGGTGATGCTGGCCATCGCCGTCGCCCTGTTGATGACCGGGCGCAGCGGTGCGCTGGTCGCTCAGGCGGGCAGTACCGCTGTGCTGATCGCCACGCTCTCGCACGTGGAGCAGGGCCTCGAATGGGCGCGGATCGTCGACGCGGGAGTGGGCGGCGCCATCGGCCTGGCGGTGGTGGCGTTGCTGCTACCGATCAACCCGATGCGCATTCTCGACAGCGCCACCGCTCCGGTCGCCGCGACCCTCCACACGCAGCTTCGAGAGGTTGCCCACGCACTCGCCCGGCGTGACCCGGACCGCGCGATACGGGCGCTGGATCAGCTGAGCGGGATGGAGCCCGATCTCGCCCGGATGCACGAGGCCCTGGGTGGCGCCGAGGAGGTGACGACCATTGCGCCGGCGCGCTGGCGACGCCGGGTCGATGTCGAGAACTACCGGCGCGGCATCCAGCACATCGATCGGGTGGTCCTCGGGTGCCGGGCGCTGGCCCGCTGGGCAGCGACCACGCTGCAGTACGACGAGCCGGTGCCGGAGGAACTCCCCGGCGCCGTGGACAGGTTCGCCGAGGCCATCCAGTTGCTGAGGCAGGAGGCGCGGGCGGGTGGGTCGTTCGACCAGACCCGCAACGCGGTGTTGGACGGGGCGTGCCTGGCCGGCCAGGCGTACCACAAGGGCGTCAAGCCCTTCTCGGATGCCATCGTGATCCAGCTGCGCACCATGGCGAGTGACCTGCTGCGCGCGACCGGATACGAGCCGGAGACGGCCAACCGGATGGTGCGCGAGGCGGCCGCCGCCTAGAGCCGGCCGGCGACCCCGCTCGGGCGGATGGACATCGGTCCTACGGGCGGACACCGTCGAGCGCGGGTAACGGCCGCAGGCAGATCTCGTGCGCGTCGTCGGGCGGAAGGCCGAGCATGCGCAGCACGTCCTCGGTGACCTGGTCGGTGGCTGCGGCGTCGTCGCGCTCGGGGTGATCGTGCAGCAGTTGCCCGAGGACCAACGCGGCCCCGGCGATGATCACCGTCGCGAGTTCGGGGTCGTGCACGTTGAACCGCCCGGCACGGACGCCGTCTTCGATGTCGCGCCGGGCTCGCGGTGCGAGTCCCTTGTCGGAACCAGCCAGGGCCAGGCCGTTGCTCAGCAGCACCTTGCTCAGCTCGGGACTCCGGCGGTGGAGACGTCCGGTCAGCCGGAAGCTCTGCGCGAAGACATGGGCCGGGTCGTCCAGGCCTACCGTCAGCTCGTCGAGCAGGGCGCCGTAGCGCTCGAGGGCGTCCTCCACCGCGGCCTGGTAGAGCTGCTCCCTGCTGTCGAAGTGGTTGTAGAACGACCCCATCCCCACGTCCGCGGCCTGGGTGAGCTCGAGGATCGGGACGTTCTGCTTGCCAGCCGCGATGAACGTCTGGGCCGCGCGAACGAGCGCCGATCGGGTGTGCGCCTTCCGCCGTTCCAGGCGGTTGGGGGCATGCCTGGTCTGTTGCGCCATGCCTACTTGTCCACCTCTCCCAGGTCGGTCTGCGCCTACCTTAACCCCGCCGACCCTCAGACATGACGGAATCGTCATCAGCGCTTGACTGACGCTACACTCGTAAGTGACGATTTCGTCAGCGCCTTGGAAGGAGCGGGACATGATCGAGCGGCACGACCCGCACACGGGTCTGCACAGCGAGCAGGGTGCGCTGCCGGGCGAGCACCCGGGGAGGGCGCGCAACCCGCTCATCAAGGTGCACGACCTGGCCTGGCTGGAGTTCGAGAAGCCCGATCTTGAACGGGCCGAGTTGTTCGCCCGAGCCTTCGGCTTCACGACGTCGTCGCGTACCGCCGAGGAGCTGCACCTGCGGGGCACGGACCCGGGTTCGCCCTGCGTGCTCATCCGCCGGGGCCCCAGGTCACGGTTCATCGGCCCCGCCTTCCGGGCTGCCGACCCGACGGACGTGCTGCGCCTCGCGGACGCGACCGGCACCAAGGTCGCCCCGCTGCCAGAGAGCCTCGGCGGGGTGACGGTGGATCTGGTCGACCCGAGCGGGGCGCGGGTCCGCGTGGTGACGGACACGCACGAACTACCCGCGCTGCCCACCCAGGTGCCCCTGACGTTCAACGTCGGGCACGACGTGGCGCGGACGAACGCCACCCAGCGGCCCCCGCGGGAGCCGGCCAAGGTGCAGCGGCTCGGTCACGTCGTGCTGCAGACGACCCGGTACCTGGAGACGCTCAACTGGTATCTCGAGCACCTGGGCCTGATCGTCAGCGACTTCCTCTACCACCAGGGGCAGCGCGAGCGCGGCCCGACCATGAGCTTCATCCGCTGCGACCGCGGCAGCACGCCCACCGACCATCACACGCTCGCGATGACCCTCGGTCCGGCCAACCGGTACGTGCACTCGGCCTACCAGGTCCCGGACCTCGACTCGCTGGCCGCCGGTGGGGAGTACCTGCTCGACCGGGGCTACCAGCGGTCCTGGGGAATCGGCCGGCACATCCAGGGCAGCCAGATCTTCGACTACTGGCGCGACCCGGACGACTTCCTGGTCGAGCACTTCACCGACGGCGACCTGTTCGACTGCACGCTCGAGCCCGGCTGGGCCCCGATGAGCGCCTCGGGGCTCGCCCAGTGGGGTCCGCCCGCCACCAAGGACTTTCTCGGCATGAGACCCGGCCGGGAATCGCTTCGCGAGCTGCGCGCGGTCATCGGCGCGCTGCGCGAGGACAACGAATTCGACCTCCACCGCCTCCGCGGCCTGATGAAAGCGTTCACCTCATGAGCACCTCCGTCCTGCGCACCGCCGACGCCTGGTGGGTGCTCACCCCCACCGGCGCCGCCAAAGTGCACACCAGCGCCACCACCACCAGCGAGCTGCTGGCCGACCGGCCGGCGATCCTCGCGGCCGCGACGAGCAGCGACACCGTTCCGGTGGACGACCTTGCGCTGGTCTCCCCGGTGACGGCACCCTGCCGCGTCGTCGCCCAGATGACGAACTTCGTCTCCCACGTCAAGGACACCAACGGCAATCCCGACACCGTCCCCCTGACGTTCTTCCGAAAGACCTCGGGCTCGATCAGCGGCCCGTTCGCCGACGTGGTCCGCCCTGGCCATGTGACGTTGCTGGACTACGAGGTCGAGATCGGGCTCGTCTTCGGCCGGGAAATGCCCGTCGGCACCACCATCACCGCGGACAACCTCGCCGACTACGTCGCGGGCCTGGTGGTCACCAACGACGTTTCCGCCCGTGACCTCCAGCTCCCCAAGACCCAGTTCTACGAGGCCAAGTCCTACCCGACCTTCACCCCGGTCGGCCCCGCGCTGGTGCTGCTCGACGCCGACGAACTCAAGCGGTTCACCGACCTGCGGCTCAAGCTGTGGGTCAACGGCGAACTCCGGCAGAACATGCTCGCCACCGACATGATCTACACGCCGGTCCAGGCGCTGCAGACGCTGACCCGCTTCCAGCGGATCGACCCGGGTGACCTGCTGCTGACCGGGACGCCCGTCGGGACGGCCCTGAGCGCACCGCCGAAGCCGGTCATGTTCCTCGTCTCGCTGCTGCCGCCCGCCGTCAAGTGGAAGATGTTCTTCAAGGGCCAGGTCCAGAATCCCAAGTACCTAAAGGACGGCGACGTCGTCGAGGCCACCGTCGCCACCGACGACGGCGCGATCGACCTGGGCCGGCAGCGTACGGTCGTGAGGTACGCCCAATGACCGAGCCTCTGCTGTGGCCGGACTACGCCACGCCCACCGACGTTGCCGCGATCGAGGCCGTGCCGCTCGCGGCGCGTGGCCTGCCCGAATCGACGTATGGGCTGCTCGCCCGAGCGGCCACGCGCTGGCCGGACCGCACGGCGCTCACCGTCCTGCCGGACGCCGCCCGCTGGCGGGAGCCGCTGCGCCGTACCTTCGCCGAACTCCTGGCCGACGTCCACCGGGTCGCGAACCTGCTCCACGACCTGGGGGTGCGGCGGGGTGACGCGGTCGCCCTGATGTCGCCCAACTGCGCCGAGCTGATCACCGCGACGCTGGCCGCGCAGCTGGCCGGGATCGCGGCCCCTCTGGGCAGTGGACTGTCGCGGCCGCACCTCACCGAACTCCTCCGCCGCTCCGGCGCGCGCGTGCTGGTCACGGCCGGGCCCGACCTCGCGCCGGACACGTGGGACACCGCGCAGGCGCTCGCCTGCGACGGCCTGCTCGACGCGATCCTCGTGCTCCGTTGCACCGGGGCGGCGGGCACCCCCGAGCCGCTGCCCGCCATCGACGGCGTCCGCATCGGCTATCTCGGCGCGCTCGCCGCCGCCATGGAACCGTCCGCCTTCCACGGTGAGCCGCCCGGCCCGGGTGACCTGGCCGCGATGTTCCACACCGGCGGCACCACCGGCGCCCCGAAACTGGCCGCCCACACGCACGCCAACGAGGTCGCCGACGCGTGGATGCTGTCCGCCAGCACCCTGTTCGACGAACGGACCGTGGTCTTCGCGGCGCTTCCGCTGTTCCACGTGAACGCGCTCGTCGTCACGCTGCTGGCGCCCCTGTTCAAGGGGCAGGCCGTGGTGTGGGCCGGTCCGCTCGGCTACCGCGACCCCGCGCTGTACGGCGCATTCTGGAAGATTGTCGAGCACTACCGGATCGCCGCCATGAGCGCGGTGCCCACCGTGTACGCCACGCTGGCGCAGTGCACGGTCGACGCCGACATCAGTAGCCTGCGGTTCCCGATGGTGGGCGCCTCACCGCTGCCCGCCGCGGTCCGGGACACCTTCCACGCCCACACCGGGACTGCCCTGATCGAGGGCTATGGGCTGACCGAAGCCACCTGCGCCAGCGCGCGCAGCTTCCCCGACGTGTCGCGGCCGGGCTCGGTCGGGCAGCGCCTGCCCTACCAGCGGATGCGGGTGGTCAGCACGGACGGCACGTGGGAGGACGTACCCCCGGGTGGAACGGGCCTGCTGGCGATCAGCGGCCCGACCGTCTTCCCCGGCTACGTCACCGACCGCAACGAGAACGGCCCCGTCCTGGACGGCCTCGGCAAGCTCGTCGACGGCTGGCTGGACACCGGCGACCTCGCACGCATCGACGAGGAGGGCTTCGTCTGGCTCGCCGGCCGGGCCAAGGACCTCATCATCCGCGGCGGGCACAACATCGACCCCGCCGTCATCGAGGACGCCCTGCTGGCCCACCCGCAGGTCACCGGGGCCACCGCGGTCGGGCGCCCCGACATCCACGCCGGCGAGGTACCCGTCGCCTACGTCACCCTCCCGCCCGGCGCCACGGTGACCGAGAACGACCTGCGCGACTGGGCGAGCGAACGGGTGCCCGACCGCACCGCCGCGCCCAAGACCGTGACGATCCTCGACGAACTGCCCGTCACCGCCGTGGGCAAGCTCTACAAGCCCGCACTGCGCACAGACGCCATCCGTCGGGAAGTCCGCGCGGCACTTGACAAGGTCCCGGAGGTCCACCACATCGGGACCACCACCGAGGGTAGCTCCATCGTGGCTACCGTCACCGTTTCTCCATCCGCCGACCAGGCGGCCATCAAGGCCCTCCTGGGCCGTTATGCCATCGAATGGCGATTGGTTGTTATGTCATGACGCTCGCTGCTGCCATCCTCGCGGTGCTGCTCGCCCTGATCTTCTTCGCCCTCGGCACGGCCAAGATCCTCGCCTTGCCGCGCATGCGTGAGCTGGCCACCGAGGCCGGTTTCTCCGTCGCCGCCTATCGCCGTCTCGGCGTGCTCGAGGTCGCCGGGGCGGCCGGGCTGCTCATCGGCCTGACCGAGCCGCTGATCGGCGCCCTCGCCGGCACCGGGCTGCTGCTCCTGCTCGCCGGAGCTCTCGTCGTCCACCTGCGCAAGGGAGACGGCCCCCAGAAGTACGCCCCGGCCGTCGTCTGCGGACTCCTCGTCGCCGTCTACCTCGCCCTCCACCTCGTATCGGCCCGATGAGGACCGTTCCCGTGGTGATCGTCGGCGCGGGCCCCACCGGGCTCACCGCCGCGACGCTGCTCGCCCAGTACGGCGTCGAGTGCCTGGTCCTCGAGCGCTGGGAGTCGATCTATCCCCAGCCCCGCGCCGTCGCCCTCGACGACGAGGTCCACCGCATCCTGGCGCGGCTCGGGCTCCGGGACGAGTTCGCCGCGATCTCCCGGCCGCACCGGGGTCTGCGCCTCCTCGACCGGAACATGCGGGTGCTGGCCGAGTTTCGGCGGGACACGGGGCCCGGCCGGCACGGCTACCCCCAGGGGAGCATGTTCGACCAACCGGAACTGGAGACGATCCTCCGCCGAAATCTCAAGCGGCACAGCACCGTCACCTTCCGGGGCAACGCCGAGGTCACCGCGCTGACCCAGGACGCCAGCGGGGTGCGGGTCGACGTCACCGACACCGCCACGGGAGAGCACAAGTCCGTCCGGGCGGCGTACGTCCTGGGGTGCGACGGTGCAAACAGCCTGTCCAGGGCCTCGATCGGCGCCGCCATGCAGGACCTGGGCTTCACGCAACGCTGGCTCGTCATCGACGTGGCGACCGAGGCCGACCTCGGCCAGTGGGAGGGCGTGCACCAACTGTCCGACCCGGCCCGCGCCGGCACCTACATGCGGGTCGGGAGGACCCGGTACCGCTGGGAGTTCCAGCTGACGCCCGGCGAGACCGCCGACGACTACCGCGACATGGCCCGGCTGCATCCGTTGATCTCACGGTGGACCGGGGACATTCCCGTCGCGGAGCTGGAGATCATCCGCGTCGCCGAGTACACCTTCCGCGCGCAGGTCGCCGACCGTTGGCGCGACCGGCGGGTGTTCCTGCTCGGCGACGCCGCCCACCTCACCCCACCGTTCATCGGCCAGGGCATGTGTGCCGGGCTGCGCGACGCGATGAACCTGGCCTGGAAGGTCACCGCTGTGCTCGACGGGACCCTGGCGGAGACCGTGCTCGACACGTACGAGATCGAACGCAAGCACCACGCCCGCGCCATGATCAAGCTGGCGAAGTTCATCGGTACGGCAATGACGGCCGGCGGCGAGTTCGGCAGCGTCATCCGGCGCGCTGTAGCGCCGCGGCTGCACCTCGTGCCAGGCCTCACGGACCTGGCCACGGACAGCCGGACACCCCCGCTGCACCGCTCCGACCTCGTGATCCGGCCACGGCTTCGCCGCGGCCTCGCGGGCAGGCTGTGCCCGAACGCGGTCATCGACGGCCAACGACGTTTCGACGACCTGGCCGCTGGCCGGTTCGCGATCGTGACGTCCATCGAGCCGTCCGCCGCCCAACGCGCCGACATCGAATGGCGCGGAGCGGTTCTGATCGTCGCCCACCCGGGCAGCGAACTGCACCGATGGTTAGGGACCGGCGCGGCTCGCGCAGCCGTCGTCCGCCCCGACGGCGCCGTCCTCCATGCCGGCCGCCGGCTGCTTCCCCAGACGCTCGATGCTGTCCGCCGGGGTGGCGGGTGACCGAGCCTCCGCCGCTGTTGCTGTCAGAGTCGGCCGTGAGCAATCCCGCACTGTGCGCACGGCAGTCCGTCAGATTGAGACACCCGGAGCTTCGCGGCCAGCAGGCCGCTCGTCATCCGGGCGGAGCAGGGCGGTGGTCGAGGTAGGCGTCCAATGCGGCGGCGCCGGCGAGCAGGGCGCGGCTCCTGGCCGAGAGGCGGGCGCGCCAGTCGCGCAGCATCGACTCCAGCGGTGCGACGCCTCCGGCGGAGCGGACCTGGGCGGTCAGCGGCGCGATCTGCTCCAGCAGGTAGCCACCCCGTCTGAGCTGGTGGGCCAGCAGGGCGTCGCGGACGTCCGCCTCGCTGTAGACCCGGTAGCCCGTCCGTGGGTCGCGGCGCGGCTGGACCAGGCCGGCGCGTTCCCATTTGCGCAGAGTCGCCGGGCGGATCCCGAGCCGCTGCGACAGCGGGCCGACGAACGTGTCACCGCGCTCCTGCGGTACAGGATCGAGGTCGCGAAGCGCGGCTTCGACGGACTGGAGGGTGCGGCGGTCGTCGAGCAGCTGGGCGTGGCTCTCGTCGATGAGCCGGAGCGCGTCCTCGGTCGCGTCCCGGTTGACCGCCTGCATGATCGACGTGGCCGTCTGGTGGCCGTGTCCGGGCACGAGCGCGAGAAACGTGCGGAGGGCCTGCGCGTGCAGCGGCGTGTAGGTGCGGTATCCGTGCAGGGTGCGTTCGGCGCCCGGAAGGATGCCGGCCGCCTCGTAGTTCCTGATCGCCTGGGTGGACAGACCGGGCCCGCGCGCGAGGTCGACCGGCCTGAGCCGCCCACCGTCTTGAAGGTTTCGCCCCATGTCCTGTCAACATTTGCGGAGAAGTTTCAACCGAAGGTTCAACGATACCGTTGAGGGCATGGCTGCTGGCACCGAGGACACCGCCCATGCTGTCGAGGCCGCGACCGTCATGCGGCTGCTCGCGACCCGGCCGCGGCTGCTCGCCCTGGGCGAGCCCACCCACGGCGAGGACGTTCTGCTCGAGGTGCGGAACGAGATCTTCCGGCAGCTCGTCGAGCAGGAGGGCTACCGGACGATCGCCATTGAGAGCGACTGCGTGATGGGCCTGGTCGTGGACGACTACGTCACCTCGGGCACCGGCATCCTCGACGAGGTCATGGAGCGCGGCTTCAGCCACGAGTGGGGCGCCTTCGCGGGCAACCGCGAGCTGGTGCGCTGGATGCGCGCGTACAACGACGGCCGGTCCGTGTCACAGCAGCTCCGCTTCGCCGGTTTCGACGGCCCGCTGGAGATCACGGGTGCCGCGAGCCCTCGGCAGGCCCTCACCGCACTCCACCGCTACCTCACCGCCTGGGTTGACGCCGACCTGCTTCCCTGCACCGCGGAAACGCTCGACCGTCTGCTTGGCGCTGACGACCGGTGGACCAATCCCGCCGCGATGATGGACCCGTCCCAGTCCGTCGGGCAGACGCCCGACGCCAAACAGCTGCGGCTGCTCGCCGATGATCTGGTGGCCCTGCTCGACGCGCAGACGCCACACCTGATCGCGGCGTCCTCACCGGAGGACTGGCACCGGGCACGCCTGTACGGCCGTACCGCCACCGGGCTGCTTCGCTACCACTTCGGGATGGCCGACACGTCACCGAGCCGCATGGCGCGGCTGCTCGGCGTGCGGGATTCGATGATGGCCGCCAACCTGCTCGCCATCGCCGAACGAGGGCCGACGCTGGTGAACGCCCACAACGGCCACCTCCAGCGAAACAAGAGCACGATGCGGATGGGCGACCTGCCGCTGGAATGGTGGAGTGCCGGCGCGATCGTCAGCGCCCACCTGGGCGAGGGGTACGCCTTCCTCGCCACAGCCCTCGGCACGATCCGCCACCAGGGGGTGGACGCCCCGCCTCCGGACACCATCGAGGGGCTGCTGTCCGCGCTCCCGGAGGAGCGTTACATCGTCGACGCCCATCGACTGGCCGCTATCCTCGCCAACGTGACGCCCGCTGCCCGGGTGTCCCCCTGGTTCGGTTACTCCCCGCTGGATCCGGCCCACGTGGCCAGCACCGACGGGATCGTGTTCGTCAAGGATGCCCGGCGGAGCTAGTCGGCCGGCCCGACGGCGCCTCCGCTCGATGTCTTCCTGGACCTCAGGATCGCAGAAGTGTGCCCCTGCCCCAGATTGCACTCGGCGGCCGGCACCCGAGGCGTACCTGCACAGCAACCGGCCGCGCCGCGCCGTGGACCCGGACACCCACGAGTCGGTTCAGCCAGGCTCATCTAAGAGAGAGAAAAATTTGGGACGGCCATGTCGAGAACTGGTGGCTGGCTCCGTCCCCGTGGTGAAGGTGACCAAGATGGGTCTTACCAGCAGAGGAGAAACACGATGGCGAAGTACTTGCTGCTCAAGCACTACCGCGGCGCTCCGGCTCCGGTCAACGACGTGCCGATGGACCAGTGGACGCCGGAGGAGATCTCGGCGCACGTGCAGTACATGCACGACTTCGCGGCCCGGCTCGAGGGGACCGGCGAGTTCGTCGACGGGCAGGCGCTCGCCCCCGAGGGGACGTTCGTCCGTTACGACGGCGAGGGGCGCCCGCCGGTCACCGACGGCCCATTCGCCGAGACCAAGGACCTCATCGCCGGCTGGATGGTGATCGACGTCGACAGCTACGAGCGCGCCATCGAGCTGGCCGGGGAACTGTCGGCCGCCCCTGGGGCGGGCGGGAAGCCGATCCACGAGTGGCTCGAGGTGCGCCCGTTCCTCACCGCGCCGCCCACCATCACGGAGTGACCTCTCAGATGAACGAGGCCCTGCTCCGCAGCCTCACGCCGAGCGTGCTCGGGATCCTCGTCCGCCGCGGAGCCGACTTCGCGGCGGCCGAGGACGCCGTGCAGGACGCGCTGGTCGAGGCGGTCCGCGTCTGGCCGGCCGACCCGCCGCGGGACCCGAAGGGCTGGCTGGTCACCGTGGCCTGGCGCCGGTTCCTCGACACGACCCGGGCGGACGCCGCCCGCCGCCGGCGTGAGGACCTCGTCGACGAGGAGCCGGCGCCCGGACCCGCGCCCACGGTGGACGACACGCTCCAGCTCTACTTCCTGTGCGCCCACCCGTCGCTGACGCCGTCGTCCGCGGTCGCGCTCACGCTGCGCGCCGTCGGCGGGCTGACCACCCGCCAGATCGCCCACGCCTACCTGGTCCCCGAGGCGACCATGGCGCAGCGCATCAGCCGGGCCAAGCGCACCGTCTCCGGAGTGCGGTTCGACCAGCCCGGCGACGTCGCCACCGTGCTGCGCGTCCTCTACCTGGTCTTCAACGAGGGCTACTCCGGCGATGTCGACCTCGCCGCCGAGGCCATCCGACTCACCCGGCAACTCGCGGCCGCGATCGACCACCCCGAGGTGGCGGGGCTGCTCGCCCTCATGCTGCTGCACCACGCCCGGCGCGCCACCCGGACCGCGCCCGACGGCAGCCTGGTGCCGCTCGCCGAGCAGGACCGCGGCCGATGGGACACCACGTCGATCGCCGAGGGCGTCGCGATCCTCCAGGCGGCCCTCGCTCGCGACCGGCTGGGCGAGTTCCAGGCTCAGGCCGCCATCGCGGCACTGCACGCTGACGCGCCCACCGCCGACGAGACCGACTGGGTGCAGATCGTCGAGTGGTACGACGAGCTCGCGCGCCTGACCGACAGCCCGGTCGTCCGGCTCAACCGCGCAGTGGCCGTCGGCGAGGCCGACGGACCGCGCGCCGGGCTGGCGGCGCTCGCGGCGCTGAACGACTCACTGCCCCGCCACGCGGCGGTGGCGGCGTACCTCCACGAGCGCGACGGCGACCTGGCGACGGCGGCACGCCTGTACGCCGAGGCAGCCCACAAGGCCCCCAACCTCGCCGAACGCGACCACCTGACGCGCCAGGCCGCCCGGCTCAACGCCCGCCGGTGTCGCTGACGGGCTGTATCACGGGGCGCTTGCCTCCCCCGCACCCCGCCGGCGAAGGTTTGCCGGGAAGTCAGGCGTCGCGGAGCCGGCCCAGGTCAGCCGGCGGGATCGACGAGGACGCCGGGGTTGAGGATCCAGGACGGGTCGAGCGCGCTCTTGGCGGCGCGCATGGCGAGCGCGACCGGGTCCGGACGCTGCTGGTCGTACCAGGGTCGGTGGTCGCGGCCGACGGCGTGGTGGTGGGTGATGGTGCCGCCGGCGGCGAGCAGCGCGTCGGAGACGGCATGCTTGATCTGGTCCCACTGGTCGACGGTGGCGCCCCAGCGGCCGGTGGCGTACACGCCGAAGTAGGGGGCGGGGCCGTCCGGGTAGACATGGGTGAAGCGGCAGGTGACCACACCGGTCGCGTTGACGGCGCGGAGCGCGTCGCCGGCCGCGTCGAGCACGGCGGCGCGTAAGGCGGGGAATCGGTCCCAGGTGCAGGCGGTCTCGAACGTCTCCACGATCATCGACCGGGCGGCGAGTGCGTCGCGCTGGTACGGCATCCGCAGGAACGCTGACCGCCAGGCGTCGGTGGCGGTCCGCTGCCGTGGGCCGGACGAGTCGTCGCCACGGGGCGGCTCCGGCAGGGTTCCCCCGTGGTCGCGGCACAGCTCGACGGCGCGGTCCAGCCACGGTGTGACCGGATGGTCGGCGGACTCGAATCCCAGGACGAGCACGCCGCCGGTGGTGGCGGCACCGGCGTTGAGGAGCGCCTCGGCAGGGTCGAGCAGCCGGCAGTTGCTCGGGTACAGCGCGGACTGGGCGATGGCCCGGGTGGCTTCGACCGCCAGGTCGTAGTCGGTGAAGTGCACCGAGGCGCCCGCCCGCCAGCGCGGCCGGTCCTGCAGCCGCATCCACGCCTCGGTGATGACGCCGAGCACGCCCTCCGAGCCGAGGAACAGCCGGTCCGGGGATGGCCCGGCGCCGGAGCCGGGCAGCCGGCGCGACTGGCTGGTGCCCGCCGGAGTGACCACCCGCAACGACTCCACCAGGTCGTCGATATGGGTCAGGACGGTGGCGTAGTGACCGCCGGCGCGGGTGGCCAACCAGCCGCCCAGGGTAGAGAACTCGAACGACTGCGGGAAGTGTCGCAGCGTGAGGTCGTGCGGCCGGAGCTGGTCCTCCAGCGCCGGGCCGAACACGCCGGCCTGGATGCGGGCCGCCCGGCTGGTCCGGTCCACCTCCAGCACTCGGTCGAGGCGCCCAAGGTCGAGACTGACCGCCGCGGGATACGCGTCGTCCAGCCGCGGCTCCACGCCGCCGACCACTGACGAGCCGCCGCCGTAGGGAATCACCGCGATGTCCCGGCCCGCGCACCAGTCCAGCACGTCGACGACGTCCTGCTCGGTCGCCGGCCGGACCACCAGGTCCGGCGGGTCGTGAACCTCCCCGTGCAGGTTGCGGACGACGTCCCGAAACGCCTTGCCGTGGGTGTGCGCCGCCCGGTCGGCCGGGTCCGTCGAGCACAGCCGGGCGAGCGACGTCGGCGGATCGACCCGCGGCGGGCGCAGGTCGAGTTCGGCCACCGGCGGCGCGACATGCTCGGTCAGGTCGACGTCGGGCAGCAGGGTACGCACCCGGTCGGCCAACGCCGTGGCCTCCGTGCCGGTCACTGCGTCCTCGACGTGCCCCCAGCCCCACCACGAACGGTGTTTCCCGGCCACGCGGCCTCCCGCCGTCCACCATCGCCAGATCGACTCGCCGGTAACGTACTCGACGATCGGCACCCCGTCGATGCCGTCGTGGTTGGCGTGGACTGCCTGCGCCGCGAACCGGTATGGGGCTGGCCTTCCCCGATGGTCACCGCCCACCGGTTGCGGTACCGCTCCGAGCCGAGGACGTATTGGGCTTCGCCGCGCTGGCTGACCAGCCGGCTCGTTGGCGCACGGGGAATGACTGCTCCAGCTCCCCAGGGGCCGACCGGCCTCAGCCGACCGGGTGCTCGACCGACGCCGGACGGTCTCCGCGCCCGGTCGCGGGGCCGCGTCGTCCCACCGGGCGCTGCCGCGGTCGCGAAGCCGAGCGTTGCTCGGTGGCCCCTTCCACCGTGTCGGGGGTCGCGACGGGTGGTGTGGTACGGCTCGCCGCGGTGTCTACCAGGTCCGGCAGGTCCCGCCCGGCCACCAGAGGTAGCTCTCGCGTGACTGCCGCGATCGGCCCCGGCTCGCCCGCCGGCTCGGCGGCTCGGGCGACACGTGCCCGTCCCGTCGCGGCCCGCGGCATCGCTGCCGCGCTGCGGGTCGTTGCCGGCGGCGCGGTGTCGGCCGGCTCCTCGACGGAGCCTGGCGCGTCCGTGGTTGACAATGCCTCCGCCCGGCTGGTGGCCGACCGGCCTGCTGTGTTGCGCGGCGTTCGGCGCGGTGCGGCTGCCGGCAGGAGTGGGGCGATCTCCGCGTGCAGCGCCGCCCAGTCCGAGGCGCGGGGCGGGTCGGGCTGATCCGTGGTCGAGGTGAGCTGGCCCGTGCTCTCGGACCGCTCCAACTGCCGGTCGGTACGGTCTGGCGTTGCCCCCCGGGACCGCTCCGATCCCAGTCGCTCGGCATCGTCTCCGGCCTGCTCGGTAGCGCCCGCCTGCTGAACGGCGTCCCCGGCCGACTCGGGCCGCGCTGAGCCGCCGGAGGCCGCGTCCGCCGTCGGGGCTACGGGGGCCGCGTCCGTGACCGGGTCCGGCGCGTCGGCGAGCAGCCGCGCGGCCGAGGCTAGTGCGACGGGGTCGGGTTGGCCGGTCCGACGCCACCGCCGGCGGCGGCCGCCCGCCGGCAGGTTCCCGGCCAGCACGCGCGCAGGTGCCAGATCGGCGGCGATCAGCGCGGTGAGCCCGTCGTAGTCCGCCTGCTCGGCCAGCCGCCGGGCGATCTCGTCGAGGTCGTACACCGCCACGGCGATGTCCGCGGTGGTGGCGTCCAGCGCTCGGCTGATCTTGCGGTGCAACACCTTGCTCAGCGCCGCCTGCCGCCGCTCGGCGCGGATCTGCGCGCGGGCCGCGTCGAGCGAGCCGTACAGCCCGAGGCCGGGGTCAGCCTTGGCCAGCGAGCGTGCACGGCGGGTCAGCCACGGGTGTCGCAACCAGTGCCCGACCGGTTCGTACGCCGGCGTCGTGGGGGGCAGCTGCTGCCTGGCGCGCAGCCGGTCCCGCCGCTGGTTCTCGGCGTTCATCAGCCACACCAGATAACCGAGCAGGGACATGCCCGCGTAGAAGCCGCCTTCGAGGTGGTTGCTGTGCGCCAGCCAGTTGAAGGCGACCGCGGCGGTGGCGATACCGGCCGACAGCACACGGGACAGGATCGCCGGTTCGCCTAGTCGACGGCGTACGTCGGCGTTCGCCAGCACCACAACGCCGCCCAGCTCCAACGCCCCAACGGCCGGAAGGGCGACGTACCACGGCATGCCGAGCCGTTCCATCGCCCCGGACACCTGGCCGCCGAGCGCGATCAGCAGCACGACAACGTAGAACCCGGTGCGCAGCACGGCGACGTGCCGCACCGCCTTGGCCAGCTCCGCGTCCCACGCCCCCGGCGGGTCGACGCCTGGCGTCCCGCCAATTGAGTTTCCGCCGGTCATCCGGGTCCTGTCCGGTTCCTGGAACACGCCGAGCAGGTTCCTCTCTCGCTCCGACCCCGGCCTGACCGGCGCCGCGGCCGCCCGACCGGCAGTGCCACCCCGCCGAGTCGTACCAGAGCCGCGCTCCGGCTGCCGGCCATCGTCCGCCGCATGCTACAAGGTTGCGGACCGAATTGGAGATTTCAGATACCACGCTGGGCGCATCGGGTCGCCCCCTCCCGCGCCACACCGCGGGTCATCGGCGCTCACCCGACCGGCACCGCCGTGGCCGGCGCCGTGCCGAAGGAACGCGATCGTGGCGACTGTCAGCGGCCTCAGCAAGGCGACGACACGGGTGCCGCTCATAGTGGTCACGGCACCAGGCGCTCGTCGAGTCACGTGGAACGGACCGACGGCGCGAGTTGGGTGTTGGTCGCATAGCTGGCATAACCGATGAGGTACTGGCGCGCCTGGTCGCGGGTGACCGTGTTCCGGCGATGATGTGATACCCGTAGGCGTCCTCGAGGGCGACGAGGTTTCGGGCCGCCTCCGCCGCGGGCAGCGCGAGCGTGAACTGGCCGTCGCGGCTGCCCTCGGTGAGGATTTGTTCGTAGCGCTGCACCTGCCGGTCGTACAGGGTGCGACGCAGGCCGGCGTCGCTGGGTCGCCGGCGCGCCTGGGGTGAGAATTCGTAGAGCAGACAGCACACCTCATCGTCCGGACCGCGCGGTGTAGGCGGCCGGTATCGTTCGTCGTCGCGTACGAAGAATCCCTTGCGACGGAGGTGCCGGTGTCGGAAGACCACCGACGGAGCCGGCCGGTGAAGCCGGGCGTTCGCGAGCTCGGGCTCCCGCTGCCCGGTGTACCTGGGACGAACAACGCCATCACCGATGTGCCGGGTGTGGAGGTCGGTGCGGTCACTCTGGTCGAGGGCACCGGAGCGCTCACGGTGGGCGTCGGTCCGGTCCGCACCGGCGTGACGGTGGTCCTGCCTCGGGGCCGAGCGGGGGTCGGGTCGGCGTGCGCGGCAGGAACGTCAGTGCTCAACGGCAACGGGGAGATGACCGGAGCGGCATTCATCGAGGAAGCGGGCCTGCTGGACCTTCCCGTCGTGCTGACCAACTCACATGCGGTCGGCGCCGGGCACCGCGGTGTCATTGACTGGGTGGTCGCCAACGTTCCGCGGCGGGCCGATCGGTGGATGTTGCCGGTGGTGGCCGAGACTTACGACGGCTATCTCAACGACATCAATGGCGAGCATGTGCGGGCGGCTACGGTCGCGCGAGCGATCGACGAGGCGGCCGGCGGGCCGGTGGCGCAGGGTTCGGTCGGAGGGGGTACCGGAATGTGCTGCTACGGCTTCAAGGGTGGCACCGGAACGGCCTCGCGGCTAGCAACCCTGGCGGACCGGAGCTACACGGTCGGCGTACTGGTGCAGGCCAATTTCGGCGCCCGAGAGGAGCTGGTCGTAGCCGGCGTACCGGTGGGCCGGGCGCTGCCGGGCGAGGATCCCCGCGCCGGCGCGTCGGTGCCGGCCGGCGCGGGGTCGGTCATCGCCGTGGTGGCGACCGACGCGCCACTGCTTCCCGGCCAGTGCAAGGCGCTGTCGCGGCGGGTGCCGCTCGGCTTGGCCCGCACCGGCACGACCGGGTCGCACTTCTCCGGCGACCTCTTCCTCACCTTCTCCACCGGGAATGAGGGTGGACTGGGCGCGGACCATCCGCAGCCCGGGACGGAACGCCTGGACACGCTCACCTACGTGCCCTGGGGTTTCATCGACCGGTTCTTTGACGCAGTGGTGCAGGCGGTCGAGGAGGCGGTGCTCAACGCGTTGTTCGTCAACGACGAGATGAGCGGCCGCGATGGTCACTGGATGCCCGCCCTGCCGGTCGATCTGGTGCTGGACCTGGTGCGGGCCGACCGGCGACCGTAGTTGATTGCCGGCCGGCACTTCAGGTTCGGTCAGTAGCCGTTGAGGCACTCGCAGTCCACCGCCGCCCTTCCGCACGTCCATCCGTAGGCCAGGCGGTAGGGGGTCCCGAGGTACGCCTTCGCCGCGTTGACCACGCTCGCGCGCACTCCCGCCGCCTGTGCCGCGCCGGCCGCGAGGAACGTTGATCCTGCCGCCGCCAGGGTCGCGGTCACGCCCACCGCCACGACGCGACCGGCCAACCGCCTCATGCTCGCACTCATAGCCGTGCCTCCTCCCGGTCGCCGAGCACCAACACCGCCGTCCTGGGCGGTAGTTGATCGTCTCGGACAGCAAAGAATAGATGAGCGTAACTGCAAAGGTGTGAGGCCAGGATGGACAGTTGTCGCGCCCGGCTGGCCGGCGAGCCACTACGGCGGCGTGCTACGGCGCTTGTCCTCCTGCAAAGAAGGGTCCCTATCGTGCTCCGAAAGTTGGGCTCCTCGCCCCGCCCTGGCCGCGTGCTACCACCCGGACCGCGCCGCCTGGGTGAGGGTCGGGTCGGTCCGAGTTGGTCACACATGCAGCCTCAGGTGTGGGCAGTGGAGGGTTGTGGCGCAGGAATTTTCGCTCGGGTGGTGATGCCGACGGCGGCGAGTGCGCAGCTGATGGCGACGGCGGTGAGCAGCGGTGTGTATCCGCCGACGGTGTGCAGGAGGATCGCGGCCGCGAGGGGCGCGGTGGCTTTGGCGATGGTGACGGGGGCGGCGAGTCGTCCGGCGATGGTGGCGTAGGCGGTGGTGCCGTAGCGGTCGGCGAGCAGGGCTGGGGTGGCGAGGCTGGTGATGCCGAAGCCGAGTCCGAAGCCGACGACGGTGATGACGGCGCCGGTGCGGGTGCCGGCGAGCAGCGGCATCGCGAGGACAGCGCCCGCCTGGGTGGCGAAGACGGCGGCCACGATGCTGGTGACGGGCAGGCGTCGGCGGGCGCCGGTGAGGATGAGCCTGCCAGTGACCGACAGGACGCCGAGCAGGCCGGTGGCGGTGGCGGCGAACGTGGCGGGGTGGCCGTGGCTGGTCAGGTAGCCGACGAGGTGAACGGTCATGGTGCTTGTCGCCGCACCCTGGGCGACGAAGGTACCGGCCAGGACCCAGAACCTGGCATCGCGCATCGCGGCCTTGACGATCGCACGCCGCTGGGCGGGATCCGGTGGTGTCGGCCCGGCAAGGGCCGTCGTCGCCGACGACGGGCGCCGGCGGATGGTGAGCGCGTGCAGGGGCACGGTGATCATGCCGTGGATGACGGCGAGGACGAGCAGCGCACCGCGCCAGCCGAGGTGTTCGGCCAGCAGGCCGGTCAGCGGCATGAAGATGGTGCTGGCGAATCCGGCCACGATCGTGACAGCCAACAGGGCGGTGGCGCGTCGGTCCGGGGTGAACCAGGAGACGATGACGGCGAAGGCGGGCTCGTAGAGCACCATCGCGCCGGTGATCCCGATGCCGATCATGACGGCGTAGAGCTGGGCGATGGAGTGAACCTGCGACCAGGCCACGAGCAGGGCGGTGGCGGTGATCGAACCGGCGGTCATCAGCGCGCGTCCGCCGTGGTGGTCGAGCCACCGTCCCACCGGGATGGCCATGACCGCGCCAGCAAGGACCGAGGCGGTCAGCGCGCCGGTCACGGCGGTGGTGGACGCGCCGAGGGCGACGGCCATCGGGCGCAGCAGGACGGCGTAGGCGTAGTAGAGGGTGCCGTAGCCGACGGTGGAGGTGACGGCGAGGGCGGCGACGATCCGCCAGCCGTGGGCGTGGTGCCCGCCGACCGCGGGGTCGGCGGGCACCGTCGTGGTGGTGGGCATCAGCTGCCGCAGCAGCCACCGGTCTGGCCGCCTGCGGGGGCGGCGTCGAGGGTGACCAGGTTCAGCGGCGCGGACAGCAGGCCACCGGTGATGCCGGTGGCGAGCCCGCGCGCTGCCGGTTCGCCGGTCGGGGCCGGCCCGCAGCAGCTGTCGCCGGTTGCGGAGTCGGCAGGATTGCTGTTGCAGACGCCGGTTTCGGGCAGGTCGAGCTGGACGTCGCGGGCGGCGTCCCAGTCGCCGGCGAGGGCGGCGACGACGGAGCGGACCTGCTCGTAGCCGGTGGCCATGAGGAACGTCGGCGCGCGGCCGTAGCTCTTCATGCCCACGGCGTAGTAGCCGACCTCCGGGTGGGACAGCTCGTCCACGCCGTGCGGGGGGACGGTGCCGCAGGAGTGCTCGTTGGGGTCGATCAGCGGGGCGAGGGCCCGGGTGGCGCCCATGACGGGGTCGAGGTCCAGGCGCAGCTCGGAGGCGATCGAGTGGTCCGGGCGGAAGCCGGTGGCCGCGACGATGCGGTCCACCGTGATCGACTCCTCGCCGCCGTCGGCGTGGCGCACGACCACCCTCACCCGGCCGTCGGTCGGGGTGAGGGTGTGCACGGAGAGGCCGGTGAGCAGCCGGATCCGGCCGGCGTCGACGTGCCCGCGCAGCCGGGAGCCGAGTGCGCCGCGCGCCGGCAGGGCGTCGGCGTCTCCGCCGCCGTAGGTGCGCGCCGGTGAGCCGGTCCGGATGGCCCAGGTCACCTCGGTGCCCGGCTCGCCGGCGGCCAGGTCCGCCAGGGACAGCAGGGTGTTCGCCGCCGAGTGGCCGGCGCCCACGACCAGGGTGTGCCGGCCGGCGAACCGGTCCCGGTCGGTGCCGAGCACGTCCGGCAGCGCGTGCTCCAGGAACGCGGCGACGGTGGCCTCGCCGCGGGCGGGCAGGCCGGAGGCGCCGAGCACGTTGGGGGTGCCCCAGGTGCCGGAGGCGTCGATCACCGCCCGGGCCAGGACCTCGTCACCGTCGGCGAGGCGGATCAGGAACGGCGTGTGCTCGCGGCCGGCGGTGCGCAGCCGGTCCAGGCCGAGGCGGCTGATCGCCTCCACCCGTGCGCCGTAGCGCAGGTGCGGCCTGAGCTGCGGCAGTTCGGCCAGGGACTGCAGGTAGTCGGCGGCGAGTTCCGCGCCGGTGGGCAGTGCCTCGAGGTCGGGGGCGACCCAGCCGGCGTCGTCCAGGAGGCGGCGGGCAGCGGGGTCGATGTTGTATCGCCACGGGGAGAAGACCCGCACGTGTCCCCACTGCCGTACGGCGGCGCCGGCGCAGTCGCCGGCTTCCAGGACGGTGAAGGCGATGCCGCGTTCGTGCAGGTTCGCGGCGGCGGCCAGCCCCACCGGGCCGGCGCCGATGACCACGGCGGGAAGGTTGTCCAGGGCCCTCATGGGTCACTCCTCTGTGTAGAGATCTGTCGAATCAAATAGGTGAACGGCGGCCCGTGTCCTCTGGGCCGGCGCTGGTCAGGTGATCGCGGGACTGCGGCGCTCCAGCAGGACGACGTCCCGCCAGCGGCCGTGGTGCCGTCCGACCCGCTCCCGCACGCCGATGACCCGGAACCCGGCGCGCTCGTGCAGGGCGAGGCTGGCGGTGTTCTCCGGGAAGACGCCGGACTGGATCGTCCAGATGCCGGCGGCCTCGGTGGAGGCGATCAGGGTCTGCAGCAGCAGCCGGGCGACGCCTCGGCCCTGCGCGGCCGGGTCCACGTAGACGGAGTGCTCCACCACCCCTGCGTAGACCGCCCGGTTCGAGGTCGGCGAGACCGCAATCCAGCCGAGCAGGGTGTCGTCGCCGTCGACGGCCACGAAGCGGTGCTCGGGCAGTTTCGCGACATCGAACGCCGCCCAGGTCGGCGTGGTGGTCTCGAAGCTGGCGTTGCCGGCGTCGAGTCCGGCCTGGTAGATCGCCAGGACCCGGTCGGCGTCGCTGGCGGCCATGGCACGGATGGTGATGTCGCCCATCAGCAGATTCCGTTCGGACTGGGGGCGGGCCGGCCCATGACGACGTCGGCGGCGGAGGGAAAGCAGCCGACACACGCGTCGTTGATCCGGTAGTGGCGGGCCGTTCCGGCCGGCTCCACCAGCACGAACCGCACCTCGGTGAGGATCTTGAGGTGCTGTGAGACGGTGGACTGGGCCAACCCGACCGCCGTGACGATCTCCCCCACGCTCATCGGCCGGGCATGGCGGGCCAGGTACTCCACGATCTGCACCCGGGTCGGGTCCGCGAGGGCCCGGAACCACGACGCATACGTCTGCGCCGTCGTCCGATCCAGCAGCTCGTCCGCCATCACCACGTCCTTCATCGTTTATCGCCGATAGGCGATAAAGCCTAACAGGCCCTCATTGGCCACCGCTGGCGCATGGCCGCACATGCGGCGGTGCGGGCAGCGTCGTAGCGGCGCCGAGCTCGCTGCCCTGTGGTGGTGACCTCGGCCCAGGAGTCACAGAACCGCACGCCAGTCGCCGGATACTTCGGCCTGCGCATGAACCCGACCATGGGCTCCCCTTCCCCAGACGTCTGTCTTGACGTCCGTCGAAGTAGAGACTTGCACGTTGATTAGATAGATGTCAACCTAGGGGCATGTCGAAGCAAGCGGCGCCTCTCACCCTCGTCGACCTGACCGCCGAGACCCCCTGCTGCCCTCCCCTGGCGGAGCGGCGGGTACCGGCCGAGACCGCCGCGGTGCTCGCGCCCGCGTTCAAAGCCCTCGGCGATCCGGTACGGCTGCGGCTGATGTCGATGATCGCTTCAGCCGAGGGCGGGGAGGCCTGCGTCTGCGACCTCACCCCCGCCTTCGATCTCACCGGCCCGACGATCTCGCATCACCTGAAGACGCTGCGCGAAGCAGGGCTGGTCGACGCCGAACGCCGGGGCACCTGGGTGTACTACCGGGCCCGGCCGGCCATGCTGCGCCAGCTCGCCGCGCTGCTCACCGTCGAACCGGCAGCCGCTCAGTAAGCCACCGCCGCCGGGGCGTTGCGCCGGACACGCGCTCGGCCAAGGCGGCGACGACGTGGGCGGCGTCGCGGCCGACCCCGCGCAGGGTGTTCGACGAGAACGAGCGTTGGAACTCCAACCCCAGGTAGACCAGCCCTGGGTGGGTGGTGGAGACGCCGGCCACCTGCCGCGGCGTCCCGCGCTCCAAGGTCCCGAGCGGAGCGAGATAGTCGAGATTCGGGCGGTAGCCGGTAGCGAAGATCACCGCGTCAACCACCTCAGAGCTGCGGTCGGCCCAGACGACCCCGTCAGGAGTGAAGGCGGTGAACATCTCCCGGCGGGCGAGGAGCCCGGAGGCGATGGCCTCGCGGTAGACGCCGGTGTCGAGCACGGCGGAGTGCCGGACGAGGCGGGTCAGCACCGCCCGTGGGAGCCGGTCCGCGCCGGTGACGTGGAACCAGTAATGCAGGTCCCGGCCGCGAATACGTTGCGGCACGAACTGGATCGGCGCCCTGGTGGCCAGCGTGACGTTCGCGTGCGACGCCAGTTCGTGGGCGACCTGGACGGCGGAGTTGCCGGCGCCGACGACGATGACCCGCTTGCCGGCGTACGGCTCGGGCCGGCGGTAGTGCGCGACGTGCCGCACTTCGCCGGCGTAGTCCTCCCGACGGGGAAGTACCGGAAGATGCGGGTTGCCGAAGGAGCCACTGGCGGCGATGACACCCGCCGCAGGGATCTCGTCACCGGTGTCCGTGCGAACCATGTACCCAGCACCCCGGCGCTGGTGCACGGCGGTGACGCGGACGCCGGTGCGGATGTCGGCATCCAGGCTGCCGGCGTAGCGGCGCAGGTAGGCGACAACCTCGTCGCGGGTGGGGTAGCGGTCGGGGTCTGCACCGCCGAACGCCTTGCCGGGCAGCGCACTGTATCGGGCCGGGGAGAACAGAGTGAGGCTGTCGTAGTAGTCGGGCCAGGACCCGACCGTCTCGACGCCCGCCTGCAGAACGACGGGGCGCAGGCCAACGGAGAGCGCGGCGCGAGCGGCGGCGAGGCCCGACTGGCCGCCGCCGACGATGATCAAGGGTTCGGACGAGGTGGTCACAGCACCATCATATTGTTATTTCGTTGAATGACAATATGGCGATGCTGCGGAAAGCTGGGAAGCATGGATGAGCCAGAGCCGGCCGCGGTCGCGCCCAGCGCCGGACCGCCCGGGCTGGCGCTGGACACGCAGGAGTTTCTCAAGGCGTTGGGCAGCCCGACGCGACAGCGGATCATGTTGCTGTTCGCGGGAGGTGCCGAGCTGTCGGTCGGGGAAGTGGCCGAACGCGCGGGGATCAGTCAGGCCACGGCGTCGCAACAGCTGACCCTGCTGCGCCGCGGGCGCGTGGTGACGTCGCGGCGCGACGGGAAGACCGTGTACTACCGGGCCGACCGCGACGGCGTTGCCGCGGCGTTGGCCGAGTTGCAGTCGTACCTGAAGACCTGCTGCTGACCGCGGCCTCAAGACGGAGCCGGCAACACCGCTCCCCTGCCCACCAGATGGGCGCCTCCTTGGGGCGAGTTACGCACGAGCTGGCCGACCGGCTTCAGGAGGGCCCCTCACCCGACTGCACCTTGCGCTCGGCCCGGGCGCGTCGGTAGGCACCCACCTGACCGCTGGCTTCTTCCGCTTGACGTTCCTTCAGTTACTCAGTAATCATTGAGTCAATGGCTACTGACCTTGTCTCTCTGCAGGGGCGCGCCCGGATTCACGCCGCGCTCGGCGACCCGGCGCGGCTGGCGATCGTGGACGCGCTCACCCTGGGTGACGCTTCCCCTGGCGAGATCGCCTCCGACCTGGGGATGCCGACGAATCTGGTTGCCCATCACGTCAAGGTCCTCACCGAGGCCGGCCTGGTGGTCCGTGGCCGGTCGGAGGGAGACCGTCGTCGTACCTACCTGCGGTTGCGACCGGCGGCCCTGGCGGCACTGACCCCGGCGCCGCTGGCCGGGGTCGGTCGGGTGGTGTTCGTCTGCACCCGCAACTCCGCCCGCTCGCAGCTCGCTGCCGCCATCTGGTCCGACCGCGCCCACACCTCGGCGGCATCCGCGGGGACGAAGCCCGCAGACCGGGTTCATCCTCGTGCTGTGGCTGTGGCTCAGCGACATGGGCTGGCGCTGAACCCGACCGGCACCTCTCACGTCGCGGACATCGTGCGCGATGACGACCTCGTCATCGCCGTCTGCGACAACGCCCACGAGGAACTCACCGGACCGGTCCGGCCTCGGCTGCACTGGTCAGTGCCCGACCCGGTCCGGCTGGACACCGATGCCGCGTTCGAGGCGGCGTTCGCCGACCTGGCCGCACGCGTCGAGCGGGTCGCCCCCGTCGTCACCCCCGCCATGAGTTCGGGAGATCGCCATCACTGACACCAGCACGTACGGTTCGCCACTGCTGGCAGCGCCCCGAACTACCTGCCGCTGCTCGCCGAGCGCTTCGCCCGCCAGCGCCTGCAGGCCCTGGCCCGCGTCGAGGGGCATCACCGCGACGGCCGGCCCGTCGCCCTGTTCCTGTGCACCCACAACGCCGGCCGCTCTCAGATGGCGCTCGGCTTCTTCACCCGCCTCGCCGGCGACCACGTCCGCGCCGCGGACGTGCGCCGGCTCCTCGACGAGCTGCACGTCCCCGCCAGCCGATAACCCTCGCCCCGGCCGAGAAGCGGCTCGGGACCTCACTGCAACGGGAGAGTAGAGACTGATGACCATCGCACTTTGGCGGCGCCTGCTGGCAGAGTTCACCGGCACCGCCCTGCTGGTCACCGCCGTGGTCGGCTCCGGCATCATGGCCACCGCGCTCTCCCCCGGCGACGTCGGCCTCCAACTGCTGGAGAACTCGATCGCCACCGCGTTCGCCCTCGGCGCGCTGATCCTGATCTTCGGACCGGTTTCCGGGGCCCACTTCAACCCGGTCGTCTCCGCCGCCGACTGGTTTCTCGGCCGCCGCGCCGGCAGCGGACTGACCGGCCGGGACCTCGGCGGCTACGTCGCCGCCCAGGCCGCTGGAGCGATCGGCGGGTCGATCCTGGCGAACCTGATGTTCGACCTGGCCGCCGTCGACTTCTCCGCCAAGGACCGCACCGCCGGGCACCTCTGGCTCGGCGAGGTCGTCGCCACCACCGGCCTGATCCTGCTGATCTTCGCTCTGGCCCGCTCCGGGCGCGCCCCCGTCGCCCCCGCCGCGGTCGGCGCCTACATCGGCGCCGCCTACTGGTTCACCTCGTCGACCTCGTTCGCCAACCCGGCGGTCACGATCGGGCGGGCGTTCACCGACACCTTCGCCGGCATCGCCCCCGCGTCCGTGCCCGGCTTCATCATCGCCCAGATCGTCGGCCTCGCCGTGGGCACCGGTCTCCTGGCCGCGCTCTACCCCGACGCCGGGCAGGCCGCAGACCAGGTGGTCGTGCCTACCGACGAGCGCGACCGGGCGCTCGACCACCGCTCATGAGCACCAACCCGGCGCACGGTGGCGCGGACGACTCGTATCGCGCCCTGGTCAATTCGCCGCGTCCGGCCGGCCGTTACCGGCTGCTCGACCGCAACAGCGACTCTGACCGGTCCCGCCCACAGCCCACTCGGAGGCGCCGGTGAACCGGCCCTGCGACCCGTACTGCAAGGAAGGCTCCTGATGTCCGACAAGCCCAGCGTCCTTTTCGTGTGCGTGCACAACGCCGGCCGCTCCCAGATGGCCGCCGGCTGGCTGCGCCACCTCGCCGGCGAGGCCGTCGAGGTTCGCTCCGCCGGCTCCGCCCCCGCCGAGACGGTCAACCCCGCCGCCGTGCAGGCCATGCGGGAGGTCGGCATCGACATCACCGATCAGACCCCCAAGCTCCTCGAGTACGCCACGGCCGAATCCTCGGACGTCATCGTGACCATGGGCTGCGGTGACGCCTGCCCGATCTTCCCCGGCAAGCGGTACGAGGACTGGAAGCTCGAGGACCCGGCCGGCAAGGGCGTCGAGGCCGTGCGCCCCATCCGCGACGAGATCCGCAGCCGAGTGGAGCAGCTGCTCACCGAACTGCGCCGCACCGCCTGACCCCGTCCCCCTCGCCGCCCGCCGACCACCGTCGGCGGGCGGCTGCACACTGAGCAGGAGCCCCTCGTGTCCGACCCGCACCGCTTGATCATCATCGGCTCCGGATCCGCCGGATACACCGCCGGACAGTCCGTTCGGTGAAGCGAATCCAAGGAAGCCTGACGGCGAGGAGATGGTGTGCGGTTGCACCGCCAGATCCGCCGGTCTCCCAGCGCTGACAGAGCCTGCTACAGCGACGAGGGTGGCACTTCCGAACGGCTCCCACGCACCACCGTGCGTGTGTCAGCGGGGGCGGTCCTAGCGCTCGTTGCTTGCACTGCCACGGCGGCGACGAGCAGCGCCCCGGCCGTGACACACAGCAGCCGTACGGTAGTCGCCCATGGCAGCTCCTTGGCTGGCATAAGTGGGGTCAGGGCGTACCCGATGATTGCGGCGGCGCCCGCGACGGACCAGAACAACCTCGGGCGGGTGGGGACCGGCGGTGGGTTGCCGTGCCAAGCGCGAACGAGCCGGCGGCGGCCGACCACGACGGCGACGCCGAGCGTGACCAGCGCGCCGACGAAACTGCTGGGAATGTCGGACACGGTCCACCAGGCGACGTCGCTGACCTGGTCCCAGTCGATGCCGAATACGGTGCGCAGCCACGCCACGGTGTGGGTTAGGTAGTCCCAGGCGATGTGACTGGCCGCGCCGAGCAGCGCCGATCCGGCGGTGATCTGCCAGGGGTGGCGCACTGTGGCGAGCACCCCGTAGTCGCGCAGCGCGAGCGGGCCGAGGTGGGGTAGGTGGGCGGCGAGGGTCCCGACGGTGGCGCGGACGAGCCACGCGCCGAGCAGCGCCACCGGCAGACACCACCACACCAGCGCGGTGAGAGTGTGGCTCTGCCACTCCGGTCCGACCCCGAGGAACGCGTATTTGATGTCGGGTGCGACCGCCCCGGTCGTCAGCGCGACACCGTCGAACCAGCGGGGTCGCCAGAGCTTGAGCGGGAGTACCACGCCCGGGTGCGACGGGAAGGTCAGCGGCATCGGCGCATCTTCCCACCCAGGGTCAATAGTGGCGGTGTCTGCGTGGTGCGCCGTACTTGAGGGACGTCTCGCGAAAGCAGCTCGATGGAGGCACATCTCGATCCGCCGCATCAACCTGAGCGAGTAACGCTCCGGACATTACCGGCGCTGAGCCCTCCGGTAGATCATTACGGAGGGACTCAGCTGTGAGATTGACGGGGATCCGCTGGAGCCGCCGGACGGCCGGCGTCGGGGCCGGCCTGGTGGCCACCGCTGTGGCCGGAACGGTCGGCCTGGTCGTGGTCGGCCTCGGCGAGGACGGGGCCGAGTGGGCAGCCGCGGAGGGGCCGGTCACCACGGCGCTGCACACCGTGGACTTCCCGACCGCTGACGACCGGGAGGTGGCCATCGCGCAGCGCGAGACCGACCGCTTCGCCATGGTCGGGGTGACCTGGGCGAACCCGAAGATCGATTTCGAGGGCAGTATCTCCGTCCGGACTCGGGCGGTCGGCGGCGGCTGGTCGGGCTGGCTGCCGCTGGATCTGGACAACCACTTCGGACCGGAGCCGGGTGCCGAGGCGACCTCCGGAAAGGCGCGCGGCGGCACGGACCCGCTGTGGGTCGGTCCCTCCGACGCGGTCGAGGTGCGCGCCAAGACCGCTGGCGGCAACGGCAGCCACCGGCTGCCTGCCGGACTGCGCCTGGAGCTTGTCGACCCGGGCCAGCCGAAGCGCCGCAAGGCCGCCGGGGCCGGTGCCGTGCACGTCCGCCCCGAGCGCCTCCAGCCGGTCGCCGAGGTACAGGCACTGGAACCCACCTCCACCGACCCGGCACCGACCGACACCACGACGACCGAGCCGGCGCCGACCGACACCACGACAACCGCGCCCGCGCCCACCGACACCGCCACCACGACGGCGCCGGTCGAGACCACCGCCCCGGCGCCGGCCGACACCACCGCACCCGCGCCGACCACCACCTCCGCCCCGGCGCCCACCACCAGCTCACCCACCGTGTCGCCCAGCCCCAGCACGCCCCCGAACCCGATCCCCGCGCCGAAGGTGGTCACCCGCGCGGGGTGGAAGGCCGACGAGTCGATCGTGCTGAGCCCACCGACGTACGGGACCACGGTCAATGCGTTCTTCGTACACCACACCGCCGGCACCAGCACCTACAGCTGCACGGACTCGGCCGCCATCGTCCGCGGCATCGAGGTCTACCACGTCAAGAGCAACGGCTGGAACGACATCGGCTACAACTTCCTCGTCGACAAGTGCGGCGTGATCTTCGAGGGCCGCAAGGGCGGCATCGACAAGCCGGTGACCGGGGCGCACACCTACGGCTTCAACACGAACACCGCCGCGATCGCCGTGCTCGGGACGTACATCACCTCCGGCGCGCCCACCGTCGTCCAGGACGCCGTCGCGCACGTCGCGGCGTACAAGCTCGGCCAGTACGGACACGACCCGTACGGCAAGGTGTCCCTGGTGTCCGCAGTCGACGGCAAGTACGACCAAGGCCAATCCGTGGTGATGAACCGCATCTCCGGTCACCGCGACGCGGTGGCGACGGAGTGCCCGGGCGACTCGCTCTACGCCCAGCTGAGCGGAATCCGGACCAGGGCGGCCAAGGTTTCCGGGCTGGCACTCGCCGGCCTCACCGGCCGCAAGTCCGGCACCACCTACCACACCCGGGGCACGTTCACCGCCTCCTGGTCGGTGGGCACGGCGAGTCACCTCATCAACAGCTTCGAGGTGCTGGTGGACGGGAAGGTGGTGCTCACCACGGCGGGCACCGCCCGGTCGGCCACGGTCACGGTCACGCCCGGCGCGCACACCCTGCAGATCCGTGCCGTGCACCGGCTGGGGTGGACCGACACCACCACCGCACAGTCCGTCATCGGCGACGCCGCCCAGCCGACCATCGGGACGCAGAGGAAGACTCGCTGACCGACGCGTGGGCGACGTCGGCGACAACTCGGCACCGGTACGCGCGGCTTAGGCACGCGCGTACCGGTGCGCGAGGTGAGCGTGCCGACTCCCCAAGGGCAGGGGCGCCGGTCAGCGCCCTGGGCACGCATTCGGCTTCTCCACTTCGTGCTGTGTTGAGGAACGCTCGCTCCCAGGTGGCGCCCGAGAACCGCTGCAGATTTGTGAGGACGAGTGATTTCGGGTCGGTGGTTGTCGCCGAACCGGCGTGTACGACTGGAGGCCGCCCTCCCGTCGTAGGCTGCATCCCGCACGTGATGGACAGGAGGCTGAGGTGGCCGAGACGACGCTGACCGAGGTGATGGCCGAGCTGGCCGAGCTCGAGGACCCGAAGGCACGCCAGGTGAACGAGAGACACGGCGACGATCACGGTGTGAACCTCAGCAAGCTGCGCGCGCTCGCCAAGCGGCTGAAGACGCAACAGGAACTCGCGTGCCAGCTCTGGAAGACGGGTGACACCGCGGCGAGACTGCTGGCGATCCTGATCTGCCGCCCGAAGGCGTTCGAGCGTGACGAGTTGGACGTCATGTTGCGCGAGGCGCGCGCACCCAAGGTGCACGACTGGCTCGTGAACTACGTGGTGAAGAAGAACCCGCACTCCGAAGAGCTGCGCCTGGCCTGGTCCGCCGATCCGGATCCGGTGGTCGCGAGTGCCGGCTGGGCGCTGACCACCGAACGCGTGGCGAAGAAGCCCGAGGGCCTGGACCTCGCAGGACTGCTCGACGTCATCGAGGCGGAGATGAAAGACGCCCCGGATCGCCTGCAGTGGGCGATGAACCACTGCCTGGCTCAGATCGGGATCGAGCACGCCGAGTACCGCACCCGCGCAATCGACATCGGTGAGCGCCTGGCGGTGCTCAAGGACTACCCGACCTCCCCGGGCTGCACATCTCCGTTCGCGCCCACCTGGATCACCGAGATGGTGCGCCGACAGCACGACAAGTAGGAAGGTCCGCGCTCACACCCCAACACGGGCTGCGCCTTCATGGCGCCATCCCGCGCGGCTGACAGCCACTCTTCGCGAGGTAGGTGCGTAGCGCCGCCATGATCACCTTGGTTCGTAGCGCCCCACCCTGCGCTGATGGCACTGATAGCGGGGTCAGGCCGGCAGCGGCGCCCGGGCGCGCAGCAGCGCCGCGGCCTGCTCGCACCACTCGCGGTTCTCCTGCTCGAACCGGCGGCCGCGCAGACACGTCAGGTACGGCCCGATCCGGTCGCCTTCGCGCAGGAACGTCTCCTCGTCCAGCTCGCCACGCAACCGCCGGAGCATCCGGTCGAAGATCTCCACCTTCGCCGCGGCCGCGACCGCCCGCTCCTCGAGCTGGGCGATGACCGGGGCCGGGTCCAGCCGGTCGACGGCCTGGACCATGACGAGCAGGTCCTCCCGGATGGACGTCGGCTTCGACGGCGTCGCGGTGAACGCGGCCAGCTCCGCGAGGCCGGCGTCGGTGACCGTGAACAGTCGCTTGTTGGGCCGGTCGTGCTGGATGACCTTTCGGCCGACGATCAGCCCCTCGCGCTCCAGCTTGGCCAGTTCGCCGTAGAGCTGCTGGGGCACCGCGTACCAGAAGTTCGCCAGCGACACGTCGAAGACCTTGGCCAGCTGATACCCGCTGTACTCGCCGTCGAGCAGTGCCGCCAGCACCGCGTGGCGCAACGCCATCGGCGCAACCTCCCACTTCCCTCGTCGCATAGTCAGTGATATGACTATTCCTATCGTTGACTATAGGGGAGGCCGCCGTGACGACCGTCGAGCGGTTCCGTGCCGCCGTCGAGGACCGCGACCTGGACGCGTTCGACGGGCTGTTCAGCCCGGACGTCCGCTTCTTCAGCCCGGTGAAGTTCACGCCGTTCGAGGGGGCGCAGGCCGTTCATGGGCTCCTCGGCGTCCTCCTGCGCACCTTCGAGGACTTTCGGTACGTCGGGCAGCTGGCCGGCGAGGCCGAGATCGGCACGGCGGGCCGGCCGGTCGAGTCGCACATCCTCATCTTCCGCGCGACCGTGCGCGGCAAGCAGATCCACGGCCTCGACCTGCTCCAGCTCGGCGACGACGGTCTGATCGAGGAGTTCACGGTCATGGTCCGCCCCCTGTCCGCCGTCACCACGTTGAGCGAGGCGGTCGTCGCCGGTCTCGCCGCCGACGGCATCGCCCCGTGACATGGAAGGTCGCGCGATGAAACTCGGGTACACCACCGGCTACTGGTCCTCCGGCCCACCCGCCGGCGTCACGGAGGCCATCGCGGAAGCCGACCGCCTCGGCTTCGACTCGGTCTGGGCCGCCGAGGCGTACGGGTCGGACTGCCTGACCCCGCTCGCCTGGTGGGGCGCCAGCACCTCCCGGGTGCGGCTGGGTACCAACATCATGCAGATCTCGGCCCGTACGCCGACCGCCGCCGCGATGGCGGCGCTCACCCTCGACCACCTGTCCGGCGGTCGGTTCATCCTCGGGCTCGGCGCCTCCGGCCCGCAGGTCGTGGAGGGATGGTACGGCCAGCCGTACCCGCGGCCGCTGGCCCGCACCCGGGAGTACATCGAGATCATCCGCACCGTCCTCGCCCGCACCGGCCCGGTCCAGTACGACGGTGACTTCTACCAGCTGCCGCAGCGCGTCGGCACCGGCCTCGGCAAGCCACTGAAGTCCACCGTCCACCCGCTGCGCACCGACATCCCCATCTTCCTTGCCGCCGAAGGGCCGAAGAACGTGGCGCTCGCCGCCGAGATCGCCGACGGCTGGCTGCCGTTGTTCTTCTCCCCCAAGGCGGACGGCTTCTACCGCAACGCGCTGGCCGAGGGCTTCGCCCGCCCGGGCGCCCGCCGCGGTCCGGACGAGTTCGAGATCGCCGCGACAGTGCCGATCGTCGTCGACGACGACGTGGAGCGGGCGGCCGATCGGATCCGGCCGTTCGTCGCGCTGTACGTCGGCGGCATGGGTGCCAAGTCGGCCAACTTCCACCGGGACGTCATCGCCCGTCTCGGCTATGAGCGGGAGTGCGACGTCATCACCGAGGCGTACCTTGCGGGCAACAAGCAGGAGGCGATCGCCGCCGTGCCGACCGCACTGGTCGAGGACATCGCGCTGATCGGGCCGACCGCAAAGATCAAGGACGAGCTGCAGCGGTGGCGCGAGAGCGTGATCACCACGCTGCTGGTTTCGGGCGGCCCACGGCAGCTGCGCCAGATCGCCGAGCTGGTCGACTGACGACACGGGTCGACCGTGGAAGGCACTCCCCTACGCGGGACCCCCTTGACGAGAACCAATCTTCCGAGGTCTTCCTCTCTCTCCATTGCCGGAGCCCGCGACGACTATGGTGTGATCATGGCTGGCGACGAGGTTGACGAGGCCGCCTCGGAAGCACTGTGCCCGACGCTGTGGAGCCGGCGCACCGGTGAGGAGTCATTCTTCGACCGCGGTCCGGGCTGTGCGCGGCTCTCCGGCGGCCGCCCGTACGCGGAGGTCGACCGGGTGTGAGGAGATCGGCACGGGACCTGATCGAACTGGTCATCGACCCCGGCACGTGGGTGTCGTGGGATGAGGCGGTTGCGGATCCGACCCCGCTCGACGCCGATTATGCGGCTGCCCTGGCCGCCGCGCGCCGGACTACCGGCGTCGACGAGGCGGTCATCACCGGCGCGGGCCGGCTCGGCGGGCGGCGGGTCGCCGTCATCGCCGGCGAGTTCGCATTTCTCGGCGGCTCGATTGGCGTCGCGGCGGCCGAGCGGCTCACCCGGGCCGTCGAGCGGGCGACCGCCGAGGGGATTCCGTTGCTTGCCGCGCCCGCGAGCGGCGGCACCCGGATGCAGGAAGGATCGATCGCGTTCCTGCAGATGGTGAAGATCAGCCAGGCGATCACCGCGCACAAGGCCGCGGGGTTGCCATACCTCGTCTATCTACGACATCCGACAACCGGCGGCGTGTACGCGTCGTGGGGGTCCCTCGGGCACCTGACAGTCGCCGAGCCGGGCGCGCTGATCGGCTTCCTCGGGCCGAAGGTGCACGAGGCGCTGACCGGCTCGCCGTTCCCGGCCGGCGTGCAGGTTGCCGAGAACCTCCACAAACACGGTCTGATCGACGCGGTCGTTGCGCCGGAGCAGGTGGCGCCGCTGGCCGACCGAGCGCTGGCCACTCTTAGCGCGCCGCGCCGTCTCCCCCGTCCGCCGAGCCCGGTGGAGGACCCGCCCGGCGAAAGCACCGCCTGGGACGCCGTCCGGCGATCCCGCCGGGCAGACCGTCCCGGAATCCGTCGACTGCTGAGACACGCCGGCCGGGATGTCGTGCCGTTGCACGGCACGCAGAGCGGCGAAACCGGAGCCGGTGTGATGGTGGCGCTGGCCCGCTTCGGGGAAGCCCCCGCCATGGTCGTCGGACACGATCGGCGCGACAGCCCGCCTGACCCCGCCGGCCTGCGGGCCGTCCGGCGGGGGTTCAAGCTCGCCGCAGAGTTGGGGCTGCCCGTCGTCACCGTTGTCGACACGCCGGGCGCCGCCCTGTCGCCACAGGCCGAGGAGGGTGGCCTGGCCGGAGAGATCGCCCAGTGCCTTGCCGATCTCGTCACCCTGCCGGTGCCGACCCTCTGCGTGTTGTTGGGTCAGGGCAGCGGCGGCGCCGCCTTGGCCCTGCTGCCGGCCGACCGTGTCATCGCCGCGGCGCACGGCTGGCTCTCGCCGCTGCCGCCGGAGGGCGCGTCGGCGATCCTCCATCGCACCGTCGAGCGGGCGCCACAGGTCGCCGCCGCGCAGGGCATCCGCGCGCAGGACCTGCGGGCAAGGGGCATTGTGGACCGGATCGTGGCCGAGCGACCCGACGCCGCCGACGAGCCCGCGGCGTTCCTCGACCGGCTGGGGGCGGTACTGGCGCACGAGCTGGCCACCCTGCTCGACGTCGACCCGGCGGACCGCCGCCAGACCCGCCGGGTCCGTTACCGTCAACTCTGACCGCAAACTCTCGCCGCCCCGCGCCGCGCGCGAGATCCCGGGCGCTCTGTCAGCGGCAGAAGAGGATGGCGAAGCCGGGCGGGCATCGCGAACGTGGATCGGCGTCGCGGTGTGCGACGTGCGTACGGTAAGGACCTGGGCCGCTACCTGTCCGGCCGTACCATCTCCCGGTGATCTCCCCCCGCCGACGGCTGGTCGCCGCGTCCATCCTCCTGATGTTGGAGGCGGTGGCGTTCGCGCTGTTCGTCACCGAGTCCGTGACGGGTGCGATCGTCGCCGTTGGCTTCACCTGCGTGTCGTTGTGGGTGCACGTCGTCCTGCACGAGTGCGGGCACCTCGTCGTGGCGAAGCTGCTGCGTCTGCCGGTCATCGCGGTCCGTATCGCACCCTTTACCGGGTGGCGGAACGAAGTATCGGTCCGGCCGGCGCCGTCGGCGACGGCGTTGCCGCTGCGGATGGTGCTGTTCTACCTCGGTGGCCCGATGGCGAACCTGTGCACTGCGACGGTGCTCGGTACCGCAACAGCGTTGACGAGCACGCCGTTGACACGCGTCGCACTGCTCGGCGCAGCGCTTTGTGCGGCGCTGCTCGGGGTGGTCAATCTCATTCCCGGGATATCGCCCCGCAGTGACGGCCGCAACCTGCTTCGCTGGCTCCTGACGCCAACAGCCACCCGCGCCGCGCTACGGGCGGGCTACTACCAGGAGGAGGTAAGCAGGACGTTCCGGACGATTGCCCGAGGGGAGGTTGACGACGATCGTCTCGGAGATCCGGTTCGCGACGGCAACGACCCGCGACTCGCGCTCGCTGCCTTCCAACGGCGCTGGAGCACGGGACACGCGCAGTCGGCGGCGGACTTCATCGCCGACGCGGAGCGGCTCGCGGCGCTGGCTCGCGCCGACAGCACCGATCCCATGGCCGCCGCCGCAATCGGGCAGGTACTCACCGTCCAGTTCGGCTTGTGGTACCTGTACGCCGCAGTGGTGAACGGATCGCCGGTCGAACACCGAGAGGTGTTGGAGATCTCGGAACTGGCTCAGCTCGCCTTCCACGTGCAGCCGCACATGTTGTCCGCGCGTGTCGCCATGAGCCTGGCTCATCTGCTCAACCAGCGGCCGGAGCATGCGCGGTCGCTGCTTCTCGACATTCGGCCGGGTGTTGATCCGCCGGACCTGTGCAGCGTCGCGTTTCTCCTGCGGGCCATCGCCGAGTGTTACCTCGGCAACCACGCCGATGCGGACACCCTCATCAGGGCGGCCGGCGGCGACTACCAGCAACTGACACAGGTCGTTGCCGCGATCCAGGCAGCCGATCCGGTGCCGCCCTTGTTCGCCCTGGCATCGATGGCTAACACCTGACCGGCTTGCCTGCGCCAGCAGACGCGGACCGTGTCAGGCTTGGTCGAGGTGACCGGCGGGATGGCTCCCTCATCGGCTGCCCACCGCGATTTGGTGTGGCTCTCAGATGGCATGCGTCCTGCCGGTCACCGTGGCGGGAGAGGCTCAAGTGCTTGGTGACCTCTTCGGGGCCGCCGAAGAGGTCACCACGCAAGACCCGCTGACCCGCCGGAGCCCGCTCAGGCTGCCATGGCCGCCACCGGCACCACGTCGGGCGTGCCCAGCCGGACGGCGTCGGCCCCCGCGTCGTCGGGCTGCTCGTGCGCGGCCCGCTCGGCCCGGACGCGCGCGACGTAGTGCGCCACCTCCCGGTCGACCCGCTCGTCGTCCCAGCCAAGGACCGGCGCCATCAGTGTCGCCGCAGGCCGGGCGGCCAGCAGGCCACGGTCGAAGGTCTCGATCGAGATGTGGGTGCGCCGGGTGAGCACGTCCTCCAGGTGCAGCGCCCCCTCGGCGGACGCCGCGTAGACGACCTCCACCCGCAGGTAGTCCTCCGCGCCGTCGAGCGGCTCACCGAGCGTGGGATCCTCCCGCAGCAGCGCCAGAACCTCGTCGACGGCGGCGCCGTAGCGCCGCAGCAGGTGCTCCACGCGCTCGGTGTGCATGCCGAACTGCTGCGCCAGCCGGCGACGCTGGTTCCACCGGGCGACGTAACCCTCGGCGCCGAGCAGCGGCATCCGGTCGGTGCAGGAGGCGGGTACCGCAGCGCCGAAGCCGCGCACCGCCTCGTCGACCGCGTCGCGCGCCATCACCCGGTACGTCGTGTACTTGCCGCCGGCCACCACCACGAGCCCGGGCACCGGGCTGACCACGGTGTGCTCCCGCGACAGCTTGGCGGTCGCCTCGGACTCCCCGGACAACAGCGGGCGCAGGCCGGCGTACACGCCCTCGACGTCATCGCGGGTCAGCGGGGTGGCCAGCACCGCGTTGACGTGCTCCAACAGGTAGTCGATGTCCCGGCTGGTCGCCGCCGGATGCGCCTTGTCCAGGTCCCAGTCGGTGTCGGTGGTGCCGATCAGCCAGTGCCGGCCCCACGGGATCACGAACAGGACGCTGGACTCGGTACGCAGGATCAGGCCGGTGCTGGACCGGATCCGGTCGCGTGGGACCACCAGGTGGATGCCCTTGGAGGCGCGCACCTGGAACTGCCCCCGCTCGCCGACGAGGGCCTGGGTGTCGTCGGTCCACACCCCGGTGGCGTTGATGACCTGCCGGGCGCGCACCTCGAACACCTGGTCGGTTTCCAGGTCGTGCACCCGCGCGCCGGTGACCCGGGCGCCCTCGCGCAGCAGACCCACGACGCGAGCCCGCGACAGCGGGTGCGCCCCGTGCCCGGCGGCGGTGCGGACGAGGCAGGTCACCAGCCGGGCGTCGTCGACCTGCGCGTCGTGGTACTGCAGGGCGCCGACCAGCGCCTCCGGCCGCAGCGACGGGCAGGCGCGCAGCGCCCCGCGGCGGCTCAGGTGCCGGTGGGTCGGCACGCCGCGCGCATGGGTGCCGGAGAGGCTCATCGCGTCGTAGAGCAGCACGCCGGCGCCGGCATACAGGCGTTCCCAGCCCCGGTGGCGCAGCGGGTAGAGGAACGGCACCGGGCGGACCAGGTGCGGCGCGAGCCGCTGCAGGAGCAGACCCCGCTCGCGCAGGGCCTCGCGGACCAGCCCGAAGTCCAGCATCTCGAGGTAGCGCAGGCCACCGTGGATGAGCTTGCTGGACCGGCTCGACGTGCCGCTGGCCCAGTCGCGGGCCTCGATGAGCCCGACCGACAGGCCGCGGGTGACGGCGTCGAGAGCGCAGCCGGCGCCGGTGACGCCGCCGCCGATCACCAGGACGTCCAGTTCCTGACCGCTGCTGAGGGCGGCCAGGGACCGCTCACGGGCGGCCGGTGACAGTGTCGCGGAGTGCATCCGTCTTCTCTCTCCTGGGAGGGGTGGGGGCGGCCGGCGACGGGCGCCGGCCGCCCGGATCCTTGAGGGGTGGGGCCGGCGGTCAGTCGACGTCGACCCAGTCGAGGGTGCGCTGGACCGCCTTCTTCCACCGGGTGTAGCCGGTCTCGCGCTGCTCCGGCGACCAGGTGGGCTGCCAGCGGTGGCTCTCGTTCCAGTTCTCGCGCAGCTCGTCGGTGTTCTTCCAGAAGCCGACGGCGAGGCCGGCGGCGTACGCGGCGCCGAGCGCGGTGGTCTCGGCGACCACCGGCCGGCTCACCGGCACGCCGAGGATGTCCGCCTGCAGCTGCATGCACAGGTCGTTGACGGTGACGCCGCCGTCGACCTTGAGGACCTCGAGGTGCACCCCGGAGTCCTGCTCCATGGCCTCGGCGACGTCCCGGCTCTGGTAACAGATGGACTCGAGGGTGGCCCGGGCGATGTGGGCGTCGGTGTTGAACCGGGAGAGGCCGACGATCGCGCCGCGGGCGTCGGAGCGCCAGTACGGGGCGAACAGGCCGGAGAACGCCGGCACGAAGTACACGCCGCCGTTGTCCGCCACCTGGCGGGCCAGGATCTCGCTCTGCCCGGCGTTACTGATGATCTTGAGCTGGTCGCGCAGCCACTGCACGGCCGAGCCGGTGACCGCGATCGAACCTTCGAGCGCGTACACCGGGGCGTCGTCACCGAACTGGTAGCACACCGTGGTGAGCAGCCCCGCCTCCGACCGTACGATCTCCGTGCCGGTGTTGAGGAGCATGAAATTTCCCGTGCCGTAGGTGTTCTTCGCCTCGCCCGGGGCGAAGCAGACCTGCCCGACCGTGGCGGCCTGCTGGTCGCCCAGGTCGCCGGTGAGCGGGACCGGGCCGTTGAACGGGCCGTTCACGGTGCTGCCGTACGAGCGCGGGTCGGACGACGGCCGGATCTGCGGCAGCATGGCCCTGGGGATGTCGAAGAACGACAGCAGCTCGTCGTCCCAGTCCAGCGTCTCCAGGTTCATCAGCATCGTGCGGCTGGCGTTGGTGGGGTCGGTGACGTGCACCCCGCCCTCCGTGCCGCCGGTGAGGTTCCACAGCAACCACGTGTCGGTGTTGCCGAAGAGTGCCTCGCCGCGTTCGGCGGCCTCCCGGACCCCGTCGACGTTCTCGAGGATCCACTGGATCTTTCCGCCGGAGAAGTACGTCGCCGGCGGAAGGCCGGCCTTGCGCCGGATGATGTCGCCCTTGCCGTCGCGTTCCAGGGCCGAGGCGATCCGGTCGGTACGGGTGTCCTGCCAGACGATGGCGTTGTAGTAGGGCCGCCCGGTGCGGCGGTTCCACACGACCGTGGTCTCGCGCTGGTTGGTGATGCCGAGCGCGGCCAGGTCGGAGGCGGTCAGGCCGCGCTCGTTCATCGCGGTCTGGATGACCGTCTGGGTCCGCTCCCAGATCTCGAGGGGGTTGTGCTCCACCCAGCCGGCCTGCGGCAGGATCTGCTGGTGCTCGAGCTGGTGGCGGCCGACCTCGTTGCCGCCGTGATCAAAGATCATGAATCGGGTGCTGGTGGTGCCCTGGTCGACCGCGCCGACGAAGTCAGCCATTCGGGTGTCTCCTTCTGTGTTCGTCGTGAGGATTCAGGTCGGCGATGTCAGACGCGGGCGAGCTCGTCCTCGGCCGCGGCCTTCTCGGTGGCCAGGGCGCCCGGCTCCAGCTCGTCCTCGCTGGGCAGGAAGCGGCCGATGATCAGCTCGTAGAGGCCGGCGCCGATGACGCCACCGACGAGCGGACCGACGATGGGCACCCAGAAGTACGGATATCCGCTGGTGTCCTGGAAGGCCGTTTCGTAACCGGTCAGGAACGAGGCGAGGCGGGGGCCGAAGTCGCGGGCGGGGTTGATGGCGTAGCCGGCGTTGACGGCGAAGGCCATGCCGATCGCCACCACGATCAGGCCGACGATCAGCGGGGCGAGGTTGCCGGCGGGCAGCGAGTTACGCGCGTCGGTGACCGCCAGGACGAGGAACAGCAGGATGGCCGTACCGATGATCTGGTCGCGCAGCGCGCCCCACTCGGTCACACCGGCGCCCGGCAGGGTGGAGAAGACGCCCTGGCTCTTGCTGGTCAGGCCCGGGTCGAACCGGGACAGCACCTCGCTGTAGTTCCAGCGGATGATCAGGGCCGCGACGAACGCGCCGGCGGTCTGGGCCAGCGCGTACGGCATCACCTTGCGCCAGGAGAAGCCCTTGAAGACCGCCAGGGCGAGGGTGACCGCGGGGTTGAGGTGCGCGCCGCTGATCCGGCCCGCCACGTACACGCCGAGCGTGACGCCGAGGCCCCAGGCCCAGGCGATGCTGTCGAACTCTCCGGTCCCCGCTGCGGCCACCTGGGCGACCACGCCCACGCCGAACAGGATGAGGATCGCGGTGCCGGCGAACTCGGCGGCCAACTCGCCGACGAGCCCGGGGACTTTCAACCGTTGCGCCATGGGTGCCTCCAGAGGTGGTGGGGGGTGACGGCTTTCTCCGTTCGGGGGAAGCGGAGGGCCGGTCGGTTACGCCGAGGCGTCGGACGTCACCGTGTGGTGAACCGTAGGAAACCCGCGAGACCAGGTCAACGAACCCCGGTCGACAATGTCGAACACTGTTGCGGCGGCCGAAATGCCGTTAGCATTCCGGCCCATGCCGGGTCAGGTGCAGTCCATCGCGCGGGCCGCGGCGATCCTCCGCCTGCTCGCCAGCAGCTCCGGCCGGCTCGGCATCGGGGAGATCGCCCGGTCCCTCGACCTGCCCAAAGGCACCGCGCACGGCATCGTCCGCACCCTGCAGGACGTCGGCTTCGTGGAGCAGGACAAGACCTCCGGCAAGTACCAGCTCGGGGCGGCGCTACTGCACCTGGGCACCAGCTACCTCGACGTCAACGAACTGCGCTCACGCTCGATCAACTGGGCCGACCCGCTGGCCGCGCGCAGCGGCGAGGCCGTCCGCATCGGCACCCTGCTGGACGGCAAGGTGCTGGTGGTCCACCACGTCTTCCGACCCGACGACACCCTCCAGACCCTCGACGTCGGGTCCCTGCTCCCCCCGCACGCCACCGCGCTCGGCAAGGTCCTGCTCGCCTACGACGTCGGCGCCGCCAACACCGTCATGCAGGGCGAACCTGAGCCGTACACCCGGCGCACCGTGGTCACCGCCCGGACCCTCAGCCAGGCCCTGACCAAGATCCGGGAAAACGGCTGGGGCGCCGAGATCGAGGAGATGACCCTCGGCGAGGCCGGTATCGCCGCACCCATCCGCGGCTACGGCGGCCTCGTCGTGGGCGCGATCGGGCTCTCCGGCCCGGTCGACCGCGTCTGCGACGGGCAGGGCCAACCCCGCCCGACGCTCGTCGCGTACGTCCGCGACGCCGCCCGCGCAGTGTCCCGGGATCTCGGCGCCGCACGCTGGTGATCCGTCCACCTGCTCCCCGCCAGGCCAGAGAGGACGAGGAATGACTGACAGCTACGTCGTCTCCATCGACCAGGGCACCACCTCGACCCGCTGCATCGTGTTCGACCGCCGGGGCAACCTCGTCTCGGTGGCGCAGCGGGAGCACCAACAGCACTTCCCCCGGCCCGGCTGGGTGGAACACGACGCGCTGGAGATCTGGCGCAACGTCGGAAAGGTGGTGCCGAGGGCCCTCGCCGAGGCCGGCATCGTCGCCGGCCAGATCGCCGCGATCGGCATCGCCAACCAGCGGGAGAGCACGGTGGTGTGGGACCGACGCACCGGCGTCCCGGTGGCGCCGGCGATCATCTGGCAGGACACCCGCACCGACGCGCTGGTGGAGAAGCTGGCCCAGGCGCCCGGCGCCGAGGACGTCCGGCAGCGCTGCGGGCTGCCCCTGACCACGTACTTCTCCGGCCCGAAGCTGCGCTGGCTGCTCGACCACACGCCCGGGCTCTACGAGCGCGCCGACCGCGGCGAGGTGCTCTTCGGGACGATGGAGAGCTGGTTGATCTGGAACCTCACCGGCGGCCCCGACGGCGGTCTGCACCTGACCGACGTGACCAACGCCAGCCGCACCATGCTGATGGACCTGCGCACGCTCGCTTGGCACCCGGACCTGCTGGCCTTCTTCGACATCCCGGCCGCCATGCTGCCCGAGATCCGCTCCTCGTCCGAGGTGTACGGCACCGCGACCGCCGTCCTGCCCGGCGTGCGGATCGCGGCGGCGCTCGGCGACCAGCAGGCCGCCCTGTTCGGCCAGACCTGTTTCGCGCCGGGCGACGCCAAGTGCACCTACGGCACGGGCAGCTTCCTGCTGCTCAACACCGGCACGGAACCGGTGCACTCCAGCCACGGGCTGCTCACCACCGTCGGCTACCAGATCGGCGGCCAGCCGGCGGTCTACGCCCTCGAAGGCTCCATCGCGATCACCGGCTCCCTGGTGCAGTGGTTCCGCGACCGGCTGGAGCTGATCAGTACCGCGCCGGAGATCGAGACCCTCGCCCGCACCGTGGACGACAACGGGGGCTGCTACATCGTGCCGGCCTTCTCCGGGCTGTTCGCGCCGCACTGGCGCAGCGAGGCGCGCGGGCTGATCGTCGGGCTCACGTCGTACATCACCAAGGGGCACCTCGCCCGCGCGGTGCTGGAGGCCACCGGCTGGCAGACCCGCGAGGTGGTCGACGCGATGAACGCCGACTCCGGCCTGGCGCTGACGGCGCTGCGGGTGGACGGCGGGATGACCGCCAACAACCTGCTGATGCAGTTCGTCGCCGACGTGCTCGCGGTGCCGGTGGTGCGCCCGATGGTCGCCGAGACGGTCTCCCTCGGCGCCGCGTACGCCGCCGGGCTGGCGGTCGGCTACTGGCCCGACCTGGAGGGACTGCGCAGCAACTGGCACCTCGCCTCCCGGTGGGTGCCCCAGATGGACGACGCCGTCCGGGCCGAGGAGCGGGACAACTGGCAGCGCGCGGTCGAGCGCACCTTCGACTGGATCAAGCCTGGGGCCCGAACCGGCAACGGATGACCATCACCGCGCAGATCTCCACCTGGGGCCCGATCGCCGAGCCTCGTTGCTCACCAGTACGTGTTGAGCTCCCGGATCAGGTCCCAGGTCGCTCCACCCTCAGGCTTCTGGTAGAAGTCCACCGCGACGTAGTTGGGCTTGCGTCGCGCCGATGGGCCACAGATGTGCCGCACCCGGTCCGACAGCTTCGCGCCGTTGTCGGCGGTGGCCGCCCACTCGGTCGGGATGTTGCGGTAGTGGTTCATCACGTGCAACCGCCGGAATCCCGGTTCCTCCTTCGGCAGCGGGACCTCGTGCCACCGGCTGTAGCAGTCCAGCGCGCCGCCACCCTCCAGGGACCAGTAGTTCTCGGCGGTCCAGTCCCGGTCATACATCACGCCGAAGCCGTCCCGCCCCGGACGCTGGGAGAAGATGAGCAGCCGGCGGTTGCTCGACACCAGGTCGGACAGGCGCGGCCAACCGTGGTCGCGGACGCCGGACCGGTCCGGATAAAAGAGCAGGCCCGGGAGGCCGGGCACCCGCTCGACGGCCGAGCGCAGCTGGTCCACGCTCGTGTAGTCCTCGAGGAAGACGGTGACCACAGCGTCCCGGTTTCCGTCGAGAAAGCCCACCACATCCCGCAGTCCGTCGCTCAGCGTCCGCTCGTTGCCCCAGCACGTCCCGTGACACATCCGCACGTCGCCGCGGTAGGCGTGCACGTCCAGTTGCAGCCCTCGGATGCCGTGGTAGAGCTGGTCGCGCAGCCGGTACGACTGGTTCGGAAAGCGCCCCCAGAACCCCTCGTCGCTGTTGGCCATCGCGTTGTGCGCCACGAGGAAGCTCAGCTGGTCCAAGCGGGGATCGGCGGGCATCGCGCGGCGCGGCACCGCCAGGTCGGTGAGGTACCACTGCGCGCCGGTCTCACCATTGACGCTCACCACTAGTTCCCGCCCGTTCGTCGGCACCTCGTTCCACACGTGCAGGTGCAGATCCCCGGCCGGGTTCGTGATCCGGTAGCGCTCGCCGCCCAGCGCCTGGAAGGCCCAGTCGGTCAGCCCGTCGGCGCAGCGGCGCAGGACGACCCGAGCCAGGTCGCCGTCGTGCTCCCGGCCAAGGCAGAACGCCGGGTCGGTGACGGCTTCGATCTGGTGATGGCTGCCGGCCCGGCGCAGGCGCCACCGCTGGGCACCGGAGCCGTTGTACGTCCACTCCTGGATCTTCCGGCCGTCCCGCATCTCGCCGCGGTCGACGTCGACCATGCGCCCGTTCGGCACGCTCTGGATCGTCAACGGCCCGGCGATGTGCGGGTCGTCCGACGCCGCCGAGGCCACCCCGGGCACCGCGTTCAGCCCGGCGGCACCGACCACTCCCACCAGCAGACCCGCCAGTGCCCTGCGCATGCGCCCTCCACCCGGCCAGCCACCGCACCCCCGGCCCCGGTGGGGCGGCGTGAGACATCGGGGTATCGGAGCATATCCATGTAGGAGGTCGCCCGGAAGAGGGAGCTCGGATGTCGGCTCCGCCCGGATCGCCGCGCTGTGCCCGGAACCGCCAGGCGGGACCGAGGGCCGACCGCCCGGCCCTGCCAGGCGGCACCCCGGTCCACGGGCATCGTGAGGTAGCCACGGCTGTCCTCTGAGGACTGTCGGTACCGGGGGTGACTTCGACTGACTGGCACGTCGTGGTACGACAACACCCATCACCTGGGCGTGGCCCTGGCCGGTGACGGCACCGTCGCGGGCGAGCTGCGCGTCACGGCTGGCACTGGTTCGTCAAGTGGACATGGAGTGATCAATCGACCGGGGCGAAGGCGGCCCTGATGCTCCTGGCGACGCTGGGCGTTTGCTTGGTGTACCTGGTCCTGGCCGGCACCGTCCTAGCGGCTTAGGGCCAGCGGCTGCCCCCGGCGGGCGTCTCCGGCGGAGGACCGCACCCGCCGGACCCCGGACGCCCGCCGCTACCGAATCGCGGCGAGGAAGATGAACGCCGCGAGCAGCGCCAGGTGCACCCCGGCCTGGCGCACGACCGCCCGAGCCCGCGATCAGCACACCGGTCACGGCGGTGTGCGCGAGCAGCGTCAGCCGGGGTTCCACCAGCTCGGGCCCTGTCCCAGACGCTGCTCCGCGCCGATGTCGCGAGTTTGATCACGGGGTGAGGTGCAACCCGTGGCGCCGTCGGTTGACTACTTCGGTCTTCCCGAGGAGTTCACCGACCACAAGGGGGCCGGTAAACACGTTTCTCGTCAGTTGAGGCTTCAACGGCTGGACCCTGGACCCGCGAGGACCGTCCGCTAATCGATCCCCAATGAGTTGCACGGAACGGCTAGGGCCGCGCCCAACACATCGAGGTAGGTTAATTCGTGGGCAGCGTGGCTCCGGGGGAAAACAGCACCATGATGATGCCGGCATCGCGGGCGCCCCGACCAGCAGGCGGTGCAGGGCCGGTGCGCGTGGCTCACAGCGAGCCGCCCAAAGGGGTGGTGGTTCCGTGATACTCACCTTCACCACGATCCCTGAGCGGCTGGAGGCCACCGTTGCCCTCAATCCATGATTTCGCTACTTGGGAGCCGCTGCTGAGGCTCTTGCGGGCGGGTAACGCGCAGGGCCTCGCCGTCCCCGGCGGCTACCTGGCGGGACAGATCGGCCACCGTGCGTGGAGTCTGCCACTGCCGCCGCGGTTCCCGCCGCCGGGTCGAGCCTTCCAGGTCGAGGACATGCAGGACGAGGTCGACGCGGTGGAGCGGGTGCAGAGCGCGCTGGCCGACGTTGGTCTCGACAGCATCTCGTTCGTGGTGGAGATGTCGGCGACCGGGCGAACCGTGCTCTACCTGCTCACTTTCGGCCCGGCTGTAGAGGCCGGCATCGGGCCGTACCCGGGTTCGCTCCTCCTGGTCGAGGGCGCCGTCCCAGAGCCCTGGCGCCGCTCTCCCAATCTGGTGCCCGGGGCGGTGCCGGCCCCGTCAGTGGATCCCGCGTTGCTGGAGCAGACGCTCCGCGAGCGGATCCCCGGCGCCACCGGCGCTACCGAGGCGGAGATCGCTGCTGCGGAAGCTCGCCTCGGCGTTGCGCTGCCCGACGAGCTCAAGGCGCTCTACCGGGTGACGCGGGGGCGGTGGCAGGACTGGGGTGACGACTATGCGGCAGCGGAGCGCGTCGCGCGTGCGGTCGGCTGCGAACTCTTCCCGCTCGACGAGCTGTACATCGCCGATGCGCCATCCCGTCCGTGCCCGTGGCGGTTCGCGGCAACAGCGGCGGTCGTCACCCCGCCCGACGCCGCGGTGCAGGGGGTGGTCGGCTCGCCCGGCTGGATCGCCTTCGGCGACAACGGCGGCGGCGACCGGATCGCCGTCGACCTCACACCGGGCCCGCGCGGACACGTGGGGCAGATCATCATGCTCGACCACGAGCAGAACATCGGCGCCAGCCTGCTCGCCGACTCCCTCACCGACCTGGTAATGCACCGGCGCAGCAACGGGCACGCCAGCCACCGCGGGGACCAGCCGCCGGCCGTGGCCAGGGTCAACATCCGGAGCCTGACAAGCGTCCAGGCCGCCGCCCATCCCAGGCTGGAGGTCCTGAGCATCGGCGTCTGGGACGGTGAGCCGCTCAGCCTCAGCCCCATCACCAGGCTGCCCCGCCTGCGGACGCTCACCGCCTACCCCGGCACGCTCGCCGACCCCTTCGAGATCGCCAAGCTGAGCGGGCTGGAGTATTTGGAACTCGGGCCCGAGGAGTGGCACGTTCTCCTCGATGCCGGCGCCGTCCCGCGCAGCCTGTCTGCGGCGGCCATCGAGGCGCACGGCAACCGACACCCACTCCCGATCGTGGCCATCGCCAACGAACTCCTCGCCCTCTGGGACCGCCCCCCGATCACCCAGACCATCCTCGAACACCAACTCGACCCCGAAAGGTGATCAACGGTAATGGCCGGCGGATTCGAGGGCTGAAGGAGGCCCGGACCCAAGATGGATGCTCGGACAGCGCGCTCATCGACGACGCGACCTTCGAGCAGGCCCAAGCGATCCTGCCAGGCGCACAGCCTCGCGTTCGGCAACGGTTCACCGGACCGGGTCGAGGTATCGCACCACGGGCGGCTGGTGCATGAGGAAGTTCTGGTGGCTGATGTTCCAGGCGTAGGCGCCGGCCATGGCGAAGACGACCACATCGCCGATCGCGAGGCGGACCGGGGCACGTCGGGCGAGGACGTCCTTGGGCGTGCACAGTTGGCCGACAACGGTGACCGGGCCGCCGTCGGTGGCGGGGCTGGCGCCGTCGATGGGTAGAACGACGAAGGGCTGGTCGTGGCCCTTGGCAGCGGGAGTACGCAGGTGGTGGGTGCCGCCGGCGACGACGGCGAACCACTCGCCCCGGCTGCGTTTCACGTCGAGCACGCGCGTGGCGTACCAGCCGGAGTAGGCGGCGACTGCCCGGCCGGGCTCGATCCGCAGGGTGAGCGTGGGATGCGCGGCGAGGAGCGGGCGCAGCGCGCTGCCGTAGGCCGACCAGTCGAATCGGGTGTCCGGCTCCGTGTAGTCGACGGCCATGCCGCCGCCGACGTTGACCTCGGCGGCGGTCGGGTCGTTTCGGGCGGCGAAGCGCAGTGCCCAGTCGACGATCCCGTTGGCGGTGGCGGCCGCGTCGGCGGCGGTCAGTCCGCTGGCGAGATGCGCGTGTACCCCACGCAATTGCAGCCCGGGCAGGTGGTGCAGCTGGCGGACGCAGTCGTCGGCGTCGGTGGGGTCCATGCCGAACGGCGACGGCGCTCCGCCCATGACCAGGGCCGCGCCATCGCGGGCGGTGATGGGCAGGTTCACCCGCAGCAGTACGTCCGCGACGCGTCCGGCCGCCCGGGCGAGTCCGTCGAGGCGGTGCAGTTCCTGCGGGCTCTCGACGTGGAAGCGGTGCACACCGGCGGCGAGTGCGGCGCTGATCTCCGTGTCGGTCTTGCCCGGGCCGCCGAACGCCGCGACCGGAACGCCGGGCAGGGCGCTGGTCAGGTGGGCCAGTTCGCCGCCGCTGGCGACCTCGATGCCAGTGGTGTGCTGGGCGATGACGGCGAGCAGCCTTTCGTCGGGGTTGGCTTTCATCGCGTACAGCAGCTCGACCCGCTTGGGCAGGGCGACGCGGATGGATGCCAGGTGGGTGTCGAGGTGGGCCAGGTCGTACAGGTACGTGGGGCCGTCGACGGCGGTGGCGGCGGCGCGCACGGTGGGGGTGATCATCGGGGCTCCAGTGGAGCGGCGAGCGGGTTGGGGAAGGGAAGGTACCCGCAGTGTCGGTCGGCGCGGCGTTGCCAGCGCAGCAGCAGGTTCGCCTTGGCCGGTAGCGGTACGCCGGCCAGCAGAGCACGCAGTGGCGGCGGCGCGCCGAGGTCGGCGGCGGTGGTGGCGACGATGTCTCGGGCGATCTCCCACAGCAGCGGCTCGATGCCGGGTCGGGTGTCGGCGAGGGCTCCGGCCAGCTCGGTGAGGTGGTTGACGAACAGGCAGTACGCCACCCGGTGCCAGGCGCGTTCCGGATCGTAGCCGACGGCGGTGGCCACCTGTGGCGGCAGCGTGGCGAGCGTCGCCGCGTGCCGGTCGGTGACGAGTTTGGTGCCTTCGAGGTCGCGCAGCAGGACGCGGACCGGCCGGCCGGTGGCGTCGACGACGACGAGCACGTTCTGCAGATGAGGTTCGAGTACGACGCCGTGCTCGGCCCACAGTCGCAGCACGGTCGGTACGAGCAGCGTCAGGTAGGCGTGCCACCAGCCGGCCGGGTCGCCCTGACCCAGCACCGCGCCGACGCCCGTGCGCAGGTCGGCGGTGGCCAGCGCGCCGGCCAGCAGGGGCGTCTGCCCGGGCTGAAGATGCCGGCGGAGGCCGGTGCGCACGATGACGCCGAGCGCCTCGGCCGTGTCGGTGTCGAGACCGACGGTGCGGTACGCCGGTTCCGGCAGCAGCGCGAACGTGTCCGGAAGGCCGGCGGCGCACCGGGCAGCCAGCGGTGCGAGCAGCCGGGTCAGGTGAACCGCGCCGGACAGTTCATAGCGGGAGTTCTTGCGCAGGCAGTTGGTGATCCGTACGTGCAGGCTGGTCTTGACGAAGACATCGGCGTCCGGGGCGTACAGGGTCCGGACGCTCGCGGTCGGCACGACGGGTGGGCCGGCCTCGCCGAGGTCGACCAGGGTGCGGTCGGCCAGTGCGCGGGCGACTCGGGGGGCGATCTCGGCACGGGTCAGCATTCGCCACTGCCAGGGGTGAACCGGCAGCGCGAGGTGGCCGGGTGGCAGCTCGGGTGGCGTGAGCCGCAGGTGCGCGTCGAAGCCGGCGCCGTCGGCGCTGTCCTCCTCGACGAGTTCCCGTGGCACGCCGAGCCAGCGCATCGGGAACGCGGCGCGGAGTTCCGGGGCGTAGGTGTCCCAGGCGTCCTCGTCGCCGGTGCGCCACTTCGGCGCGGGGTGGCGCGGGTGGCCGTACACGAGGGCCTGTTCCGAGGCGACGTAACGGGCGATTGCCGGGTCCGCGATGCGGTGCGGGTCGTCGACCGGCCGCTGGCGCAGTACCCGGGCGAGAGCGTCGCGGCTAATGGTGACCTGGGTGATGAACTCCTCGTTGGGCACTCCCGTGCGCCGCTCGAGCTCGGCGGCGACGAGGGCGGCCAGCGCCGGCGTGTCGATGGCCTGCCAGCCCTCGGCGGTGAGCTGGTGCACCGGGCCCGTGAAGCGGTGAGCTCCGACGACCGAGCGACGGGCGACCCGGACTCGGAGCAACTCGCCCCGGCACGGGAGGTGGACCATCATCTGCCCGTCGTCGGTGAGCGCGAGTTGCCCCTCGGGACCGGCGACTTCGCGGGTGAGACAGCCGAGCAGGGTATGGCTGGCGGCCTCGTCGGCCAGCACCACTGGGCCGTCCATCGTGGGTGTTGACGTCATGACCGCTCCAGGAGAGGCGACCTCGGAAAGCAGGATGCCGGCCGTTGTCGCAATTGCACCGCCGAGCGCGGTCGGCGCTGTCGGACCGCGAGCAGGAAGGCGATCCGGCCCGCGGCGACAACGCCGCTGGCTTGAAGGTACGGTCACCGCCGCGCCCCGGCCAGGTAGTTGGGTCCGGTACGCCGGTAGTACTTGTTGATGTCGGCGCAGCCCAGGCGCTGCTTGGGAAGCAGTGTGCCGGCGGTGACCATTGCCTTGATCGGCAGTCGCGGGGCTTGCAGGACGTGCTCGACGAGCAGCCTGGCGGCAGCCACGCTGCCCGGGTCGGCCGGATCTGTCCACCGGTCCAGCGCGGTCAGCAGTCGCGATCTCAGGGCGGTCGCCGGATCGGCGACGTCCATGCCGCGTTCCCGCAGCGCGTACAGGGGTGCCGCCGCGCACAGGTGCAGGGTGATGGTGGTGAACATGTCCGCCAGCTCGATCGGGTCACTGACGGCGATCCGACGGTCGGCGAAGGCGTCCGCGGTGAGCGGCTGCCCCAAGGCGGAGGCCAGCCGCGGAAGGTCGATGCGTGCGGCGTCGTTGTCCTTGTACAGCAGCGACACGCCACCGTCGGCGGCGATCACGAGGCTGATGTTCTGTTGATGCGCCTCCAGCGCCACGCCGTAGCCCAGCCAGAGCGCGACGTGCCAGTCGATGAGCAGGTCGAGATAGGCGTCCAGGACGCCGGCCGGTAGCAGCGCGGCGAGCGGGCCGGCCGGGCCGTCGGCAGTGAGTGCGGCGACCGGCAGCACCGTTGCGTCAGCGGGATGCGACGGATACCGCCGCAGCAGCCAGGCGAGGTTCTCGTCGCCGGCATGCCCGTAGCTGGACTCGTCCGCGTGCCGGATCCGCCCGCTGAAGGACGGCTCCCGCGCGGCAATCTCCTCCAGCAACCGCTGAGCGGCGGCCCCGTCGGCGAGCGTGCCGGGTGCGATGGTGCGTCTGTTACGGGCGCCGAGAGTAGCCGTCGGTAGCGGCAGCTTGAGGTGCGCGGTGGGGTCGGCGAGCACCGCCACGGTGCGCATGGACAGGGTCGGCGTGACGTCCAGGTACGGCTCGGGTGCCAGCGGCAGGTCCAGTCGCGCGGCGGTCAGCGGGTGCACCGGCAGCAACGGGCCGGCGTCGTCGGCTAGTCCCACCATGGCCGGCGTGGGCCACCAGTCGGGCAAGGTACCGATCACGGTCGCACTGGGCACTGCGGCCCACCGCAGCGCGAAGCGCGGAGCGAACTCCGGCGCGTACGCGCGCAGTTCCTCATGGCTCAGCCCATGGCGGCAGCGGCTGGTCGGGTGCACGGGGTGATCGGTGTGCGCGGCGAGCGCCTCCACCAGCAGGCTGCCGTGCGGGCCCTGCGGTAGCTGGTCGCCTACTGCCTGCCGCAGTGACGCGACGACGACGGCCGCCAACCGGCGGGCGGCGAGATCACGTTGGCATTCGTCGGTGAACGCGGCCCAGCCGGCCTCGGCTTCCTCGTCATCAGGTGGGGAAAGGGCCGCGAGGACGGCCGACAACCGGTCGAGCGTGACGTCGCCGTCGGGGCGGCGCACCCGCAGCGACGCGGCGGCGACCCGCAGATCGGCGAGGAAACCGTCCGGGCGTACCGCGAGGAGCAGGCTCGCGCCCGGCGCCGGCAGGTCGGGCACCTCCCAGCAGCCCTCGCCGGCCATCCGACCCCGGCTGCTCAGGCCGAGGTGGTCCTCGCGCAGCAGCGCGTCGAGGACCCGCGCTATGACCTGCCGTTCGTACCGATCGCTCATGCGATCACCCAGCGGTGGGCCGCCCGGAACTCCGCGATGGCCGCGTCGACCGCGCACCGGTCCGGCCCGATCGCCTCGACCGCCGCCAGATAGTCGCGGTTCGTGCCGCGCAGCGGTGCGTTGGTACCCACGGTACGAAGCGGACGGGCGCTCAGCCGCACCTCCCCGACGGTGAGGTCGACGCGGCCGGGCGCCTCGCGCAGAGTTCCGGCACGGTCGGCGCAGACGTACTCCACGGCGGCGTGCCGTGGCACCGCCGCCGGATCGGGCAGCGCCAGTGCGTCGAGCGGCTCGCCGAGATGCAGTCGGATGACGTGCTCAAACAGCGGCACGTCCAGCAGCCGGGCGAGGACGAGATCCATCCGGTCGCCGATCAACCGGTAGTTGACCTCGATAATGCGCGGCCGGCCGTCGCAGAGCACGAACTCGGTGTGGCAGGCGCCCAGCCCCACGCCGAGCGCGCGCAACTGCGCCAGCAACGACTCCCGTACGGCCGGGTGGAGAGCCGGCGACCAGTCCAGCCGCCGCTCCACGAACGTCGGTGGGGACGCCAGCGTGGTCTGCCAGGACCCGACCACGGCCAGGTCCGCGGCGTCGCCGAGCGTGTCGAAGGTGTACAGCTCGCCGCCGAGGTACTCCTCCACGACGAGCGCGACATCCGGGCGCCGGCGGCGGATCTCCTCGAGGCGGGTGGCCAACTCGTCGGCATCTACGACCAGGTATACGTCCTCACTGGCCACCCCCTGCCGGGGTTTGACCACGGCTGGGTACACCATCGCGGCCGGCGGGCCCTCCCCGGGCGCAAGCACCGCCGCCGCGGTCCGGTCGAGCCCGCAGTCGGCCAGCGCCCTCCGGGTCAGCGCCTTGTCCTTGCAGCGCAGCGCGGCTCGCCAGTCCTTGCCCGGTAACCCGAGAAAGTGGGCGGCCTGGGCGGTGGGCACCTGGAGGTGATCACTGTTGGTGAGCAGGCCGGTCGCAGGACCGGCACGGTGCACCGCGTCGATCACCTCGCGCCCGTCCCGGACCGCGCAGGCGACCACCGCCTCGGGAGGGTACGGATGGTCCGAGTATGCGGCGATGTGCGGGTCGGGTTGGTCGGTGAGGATCACGACCGGTAGCCCCAGCCGCGCGGCGGCCGGCAGGAACCCTTCGGTGACCGCATCGGTCGCATTCAGCGCAGTGAGGAACAGCAACACCAACCCCGTGTCGATTAGGTTAGGGCTACCTAACATCGAGGACCGTGGTGCCGTCAAGCGTGAGTGACGGAGAGCCACGAGGCGCCCCCCACTCCCCCCAGGCGAACGCGACAGGCCTCGGGCTGCGGGTGGCCGCCCCGGACCAGCGCAGCAGCTCTGCGGGCAGGGCACCGGGGATCAGCGAATCCCTGGCACCCGGCGCCTGCAGCCCGCAACGAGTCTGCGGACCGACGCTTTTCAGCGGCGGCATCGACACCCCGCTACTGCGCGGCGCCGTGGGCCCGAACGCAAAGGAGGCGCCATCCGTGCTGCCGGGCGCGCTGCACCCGGTGGGACGGATCGGGCAGGCGGATGAGCTCGCCGCATTCGCGGCCTTCCTGCATGGACGACTCCCAGCGGCGGAGTGCGCCCGGGCCGTCAGCGGTGTGGGCCGGCCGTAAGGACCGGCCCACGCTACTTCGATCACTGCTTGGCGCCGACCCGTTGCGCCATGTGAGCGTGACTCCGCAAGGCTGAAACCCCTCGAGTAAGCGTCGAACGACGCACGATTCCTTGCCTCTTCGAATCGGGCCCAGATATCCATCGGCTTTTCGCAGAACCGGCGCCCCAACTCTTGCAAGGCCCGCCTCGATCGACCCCGGCACCAGGTCAAATGCCCGACATTCCGCCACGCCCGCCGACGACGGAAAGAGGGATCCTGATGCTTGAGTTCATGCTGTCCTGCGACTGCGACAGCGACCTCATCGAGGTGTGGTACGCAAACGGGCCGGCACAGTCCTGGACGTCGACGTCGAGGCTGAGCCAAGAGGTGGCCGTCTCTCGCGACCGAATCATGGCCGCGGCGGGCAGCTGCGGCGGGCCGGGCTGGCCCCTCCCGCTCGGGCCGCTCCAAAGCGGAAACTCCGGTATAACGAGCGTGCAGTTCCGCTGGCCGACATCGCCCTCTCGGAGTGCCCCATGACGACGCAGTTGCGTGCCCGCCTCAGCGAGATACTCCAAGCTGGCCAGGTCAGCGGTCTGCACGCCGTCGCGGCAGTTCGCGGTGGCCAAACCTTGCTGGAGTACTACGGAACCGGCGAGGACTTCGCCTGGGGCGACTCGCTGGGCGTCGTCGAGTTCGGGCCCGAGACGCTGCACGACATCCGGTCAGTCACCAAGAGCGTGACCGCGCTGTTGTACGGCATCGCGCACGGCGAAGGGCTGGTCCCGCCGCCGGCGGAGCCGCTCCTGCGGGGGTTCCCGCAGTACCCCGACCTGGCGGCCGACCCCCAGCGTGCCCGGCTCACCGTCGAGCACGCGCTGACGATGTCGTTGGGCGTGGAATGGCGCGAAGATCTCCCGTACAACAGCCCGGCCAACGCCGAGATCGCGATGGAGCTGGCGCCGGACCGGTACCGGTACATTCTGGAGCGGCCGATCATCGAGCCGCCCGGCGCCCGATGGACCTACTGCGGCGGTGCCACGGCCCTGCTCGGCCGACTGATCGCCGATGGCACCGGGCAGTCGCTGCCGCAGTACGGGCAGGCCGTCCTGTTCGCGCCGCTGGGAATCGACGACTTTGGATGGATGACCGGCGCGGACGGAGTGGCCTCCGCCGCGTCCGGGCTGCGACTCGCGCCCCGCGACCTGGCCAGGCTCGGCGAGCTGATGCTGGCCGAGGGAGCCTGGGACGGTCAGCAAATCGTCCCCGAGGACTGGATCCGCACGATGCTCCAGCCACGCCTGCAGACCAGCTGGGGCGCGCAGTATGGCTACCAGTGGTACATCGAATCCATTGAGGGCCGTCGGCTGGTAGCCGGCATGGGCAACGGCGGGCAGCGCCTGTTCGTCCTGCCCGACCTGGACCTCACCGTGGCCATTACCGCCGGCAACTACGACGACCCCGACCAGTGGCGGACCCCGCTCGGGGTACTGGAGCGGATCATCCTCCCCGCAATGGCCTGACGGCGCCGGGTCCTTCAGTCAGCCGTGTCGGCATGGCAGGCATCTGGGCCAGACGCGACCTGACACATGTGGTTGCTATGCCTCGGACGGCTCACGTCGGCCCGCTGTCGACCGGAATCGGCGTCGGCAACCCAGGCGGTGGCACCTTCCACGCTGTGGTGTTCAAGCACCAGAACGGCCACGCGTTCTCGCTTACCAGCGAGCCGTTCGAGCAGGTGCCGCAGGGCGGCCCAGACCTGACCGCGGACGAGTCCGCGCTGTTGCCGGTCGCGGTGGGCTGCGGTGGCTTGGATAGCACGGGCGTGGCTGATCATTGAGCGGTGATGAACCCTGCCGCGTTGCCGGCCGATCCCGGTGCGTTCTCATTGGCCGTTCCGCCGCTGTTTGCCGCGCTGGCTCCGGCGCGCAGCATCCTCATCGCCGGAGCGGGCGGGGGGTTCGACGTGTACGCCGGGCTGCCCTTGGCGTTCGCCCTGTGGCGCGGCGGCGCACAGGTGCACCTGGCCAGCCTGTCCTTCTCCGAGCTCGAGTTGATCGACCGGGACGCGTGGGTAGCGGAGCACGTCGCGGCGGTGCAGCCGAACACTGGCAGCCCGGACTGGTACTTCCCGGAACGGACGCTCGCCCGGTGGCAGGCGGCTCAGGAGCTGCCGTCGACCGTGTACGCCTTTCCGCCGCTGGGTGTCCAACCGTTACGGGCGGCGTACCGGTACCTGGTCGAGCAACTCAACATCGATGCGGTGGTGCTGGTCGATGGCGGCACCGATGTCCTGCTGCGCGGCGACGAAAGCGATCTCGGCACCCCGGTGGAGGACATCACCAGCCTGGCCGCCGTGGCCGCGCTGGACGTGCCGGTCAAGCTGGTGACCAGTCTCGGCTTCGGCATCGACGCCTACGACGGCGTCAACCACGTCCAGGTGCTGGAGAACCTCGCCGCACTCGACCGCGACGGCGGCTACCTCGGTGCCCTGTCCATCCCCGGTTCCAGCCGGGAGGCGGCGCTGTACCGCGATGCTGTCGCCGACGCCCAGGCCGCCACCCCGGACCGGCCGAGCATCGTCCACGGACAGATCGCCGCCGCCACCAGCGGCGCGTTCGGAGACGTCCGGTTCACCCGGCGCACCGGCGGCGGCGACCTGTTCGTCAACCCGCTGATGGCGATCTACTTCACCGTCGACCTCGACAAACTCGCCGCCCGATGCCTGTACCTCGACCGCATCGAGAACACCATCGGCAGGCGACAGGTCATCACCCGCATCCAAGCGTTCCGCGACGAACTGCTCAGCGCACGCATCCCCCGCGCGTTTCCCCACTGAACGCCCGGACGGCGGCAGATCCCTGCACGGGATCTCATTGAGTGCCGGGTCGGTGGGCGAGCCGCCGGTGGCGCTGTTACGTGGTCAGCGGTCCTCGGTGTTGAGAGCCGCGATCAGGTCGGCAGCCGGGGTGCTGCGTGGCCGGTCGCTGACCTGGCCGTCGCCGATCTCGACGATTCGCCACCGACCATCGTCACGCAGTGCGAAATCCGCCGTCACGAACGGCAGGTCCAAGGCCCGCACCGAAGCTTCCACGGCCGTCAGTTCGAACTCCGCGGCTGGCTGGTGCTCCGGGGTATCCGGGTGCGCGGTGACCAAGCGGCAGGAACCCTCGACCCACCAGGTCCGCACCTCCGCCCCGACGAACGACTCGAACCGGCGCAGCACAAAGCCGCCGGCGTAGTCGTCACCACGCAACTGCCGAAACCGGCTGGCCACCCGCCATGCCGCGTCGCGATCAGCCACGTCCGGGATGAACGACGCCTCATGCCAATAGTGCTTCATCGACTTGCTGTAGTCACGCAGCACTGCCGGGCCGGCGCCGAGGGCCGCGCACGCTTGGAGGAAGTCGCGGCGATCGTCGCCGGAAGTCCAGACCGACTCCGGAGTGTGGCCCGCAAGCGCGGAGTACCAACCAGGAAGCTCATGTGCCCGCCGGTACTGCTCGGGGCTGGTCCGCACGCTCACACCGCGACCCGCGACGGCACGCACCAATGCTGCGTACTGCTCACTTCGCAGCATCCACCCCCGGTAAACCGCATCCGCACCCTCGGGCACCCTGCCGACCGCCGTCCCGTCCGCCTGCCCGCGAACGAAGGCGTCGTGGTCGATCACCGCGACATCGATCCCGGCCTGGCGGGCCGCTTCGGCCTCGTCGGCGAAGTGCTCGTCTGGGCGGCGGGGGCGCAACACATCGGCGGGCACCAGCAACATCATGCAACAACGATCAGCTAAACAGCCGACCACCGCATCCGAGTATCCACCCCGGGCCTGCTCAGCCGGTTGGCGCCCGGCATCACTGCCTACCCACGCTAACGGGTGCGCTGGCGGCAACCCCACCTCACCGCGGCGGATCCGGATGCCGTGGATCCCGGTCAGCGGTGAACTATGCCGGGACGAGTACCGTCCGAACGTGGGGCCTCGGATCTCGGCCAGCAGCCCTTCGTCTGCACGTCGGCACGTGACGGCAGAGATTGCCCGGCTCCGCCGATGGACCCGTCTCTTAAGGAGAATCCGCAGGAAGCAGCTGCGCGCCTGGCGCCGGCGGCGGCACTTCCGCGTCGATCGTCAGGAACAGATTCCGGGTCGCGGGGTCCTCCCCGACCCGAACCGCGGTGATCGGTACCTCGGCGACACCGTCCACCAGCCGCGCCGGTTCCCCGTCTCGGATCTCACCGTCGAGGCGGCCCAGTAGCCGCAGACCCACGCCGTCCGCCCGGGCCTCGACCACCTCGAACCGCCATCGCGGCACCGTTCGGCCCGCCGCTCGCGGCCGATACTCCCGGCTACCCGATCGACTTCGAAAGAACCGGGCACCGAACGCCAGGTCGACCTCCCGCAGCTCGTTCAGCGACGTGTCCTGCATGTGCCGCAGCGCGTGCCGGGCCAGACACATCCGTACGCCGTGCCGGATCACCCACATCCCAGCGCCCCACCCCTCCGCCGGATCCACGAGATCACTGACGAGCGTGTCGACGTTGCCCGTCGCACCCACGGACCGCAATGCCGCCGCAACGACCGTACGGGCATCAGCCGGCACCACCCCGTCGCCCACGAACGGCAACCCCAGCAACAGGCGCTGCTCGCGGCTCAGCACGGGATCGGGCATGTCCGCCAGCGCCCACAGTTCTTTCCAGCACAACCCCGGCCCGTAGAACTCGCCCAACCCGGCGATCCGGACAGCCGACCCGCCGAGATCCGAAGTGACCAGCACGTCGAGCCCGCCATCGTCGGGCATGTTGCGATTGACGATGCGTAACCACCGCCACCACTTGCTATGCGCCGGTGCCAGCCGCACCGACAACACCGGCCACTGCGCCCGGTCCAGCAGCGTCCGCTCCATGTCGGAACGTGCGGACTCGGGTACGTCGAATGCCGCCGACGTGTCATATACCGCCCCGCCCATGTAGGCCAGATACACCGGCCAGAACCCGGGCCGATCAAGCAGCACAGTGCCGCCGACAAGCCGCGCGCCGTCCGGCAGCTCGTACCCTTGGATCGCCAACTCCCCGTCGAACATGGCCGCCATCCTGGCAGAAAGGATCCATGCAGCGGGGCGCACCCACAGCCGAGGGCGAGTACCTGAAGGCGTTCGCCGCTGGGGCCGTGCTGACCGTGCTGGCCACCGCGATGATGCCCGAAGCCCTCAAGGACGGCGGACGGCTGGCCGGACCGCTGACCGTGGCCGGGTTCGCCGCAGCAGGTGCCCTGACCGTGACCGTGGTGGAGTAGACAACGGTGACGGCCGCCGGGTTCACGGTTTGCGGGCTGCTCCGGCGGCCGTGCGGTCGCTACTGTCCCGGCAGATTTGGCATCTCGACGAGTTGGGCGCGCCGCTGCCACAGGTCCGCGAGCCGCGACCGCGCGCGTCGATCACCAGCGGCTGCCGCCTCCCGCCACTGCTGTTCCGCCTCGGCCAGCCGGCCCAGCCGCTCCAGGAGGACGGCGAGGTAGACACGGGCGAACGAGTCGCCCGCGGCTATCGCGTCGCGCCACTCCCGCTCGGCGTCCGCCAACCGATCCAACCGGTCCAGCAAGGCGACGAGCCGGTACCGGGCGAACCTGGCCAACCGGTCGTCCGTTGCCACGATCTCCCGCCACATCACCTCGGCGTCATCGAACCGGCCCTGCGCCTCGAGGAGGATCGCCTGCCTTGACCGGGTGAATGGGTCGGTGGCTGCCGCTTGGTCCATCATGCGGGTCCTCCAGTCAGGAGGTGACGGGCCATGACGATGCGCTGAATCTGGTTGGTGCCCTCGTAGATCTGAGTGATCTTGGCGTCGCGCATCATCCGCTCGACCGGGAAGTCCTGCGTGTAGCCGTACCCGCCGAGGAGTTGGACCGCGTCCGTGGTCACCTTCATGGCCACGTCCGACGCGTAGCACTTGGCGGCCGCCCCGAAGTACGCCAGGTCGGGGTCGTCACGCTCCGACTTCGCCGCCGCCACGTAGACGAGCTGCCGCGCCGCCTCCAGCGTCATGCCCATGTCGGCGAGCATGAACTGGAGGCCCTGGAACTCCGCGATCCGCTTGCCGAACTGCTTGCGCTCCTGGACGTACGCGAGGGCGCAGTCCAGCGCTCCCTGGGCGATGCCGACCGCCTGCGCGCCGACCGTCACGCGGGTGTGGTCGAGCGTCTTCAGGGCGAATTTCAAGCCCTCGCCGGGCGCGCCGATCATCCGGTCGCCGGGCAGCCGCACGTCCTCGAAGAGCAGCTCCCGGGTGGGCGAGCCCTTGATCCCGAGCTTGCGCTCCTTCTCCCCGAAGGAGAACCCAGGGTCGGTCTTCTCGACGACGAACGCGCTGATGTTGGCGCCGCGCCGGCCGTCCGGGTCGGTCACGGCGAGCACCGTGTAGAACTCCGAGACGCCCGCGTTGGTGATCCAGGACTTCTGCCCGTTGAGGACCCAGCCGTCGCCGTCGGGCGTGGCGCGGGTGCGCATCGAGGTGACGTCGCTGCCCGCCTCGCGTTCCGACAGCCCGTACGAGAAGGTCGTCCGCCCCTGCGCCAGCGGTTCGAGGTAGCGGCGCTTGAGGTCGTCCGAGCCGCCGAGGATGAGGGGCATGCTGCCGAGCTTGTTGCAGGCCGGGATCAGCGACGACGAGGCGCAGGCCCGGGCCACCTCCTCGACCACGATGCAGGTGGCGAGCGCGTCGGCGCCCGCGCCGCCGTACTGCTCTGGGACGTGCGGTGCGTGGAAGTCCGTGGCGACCAGGGCGTCGTACGCCGCCTGCGGGAACGACGAGGTCTCGTCGACCTCGGCGGCGTACGGTGCGATCTTGTCAAGCGCGACCGCGCGGACGGCCTGGCGCAGGGCCTCGTGGTCGTCGGAGAGCCGGTACAGGTCGAACGCCGTCATCTTCACTCCAGTGAGTATCGCTACGAAGGGACGATCAGGGCCGCGGCGAGCCCGATGCCGGTGATGAACAGAGTCGATAGGGTCGCGACCGCCAGCGGTGGCCCGCTGCGCCGGACGAGGGTGCCGAGGTGGACGCTGGTGCCCATGCCGAACAGGGCGGCGCCGAGCGTGGCCACCTGGGTCGCGCCGATCCAGCCGAGCACGGCGACCGGGACAGCGCCGGTGCTGCGCAGCGCGGCGCAGGCGAGGAAGCCGAGGACGAACAGCGGCACCAGCGGTGGCCGGCGGGCGCCGGTGCCGGCCGCCGCCGACCTGCGGATCATGCTCACGGTCGCCACCACCGGCGCCAGCAGCAGCACCCTGGTCAGCTTGACGACCATCGCGGTCGCCACGACCGCCGCCCCGGCTGGACTGGCCGCGGCGACGACCTGGCCGACCTCGTGCACGCTGGCACCTGTCCATACGCCGAACTGAAGGTCGGTCAGGTGCAGCGGGCCGCGCAGCAGGGGCAGCGCGACCATGGCGGCGGTGCCGCACAGGGTGACCAGCGCGATCGCGGCGGTCGCGTCCTCCTCGTCGCCGCCCGCGGTCTCCTCCATCGCGGCGACGGCGGAGGCGCCGCAGATGGCGACGCCGGTGCCGATCAGCAGGCCGCGGGGTCCGCCCACCCGCAGCCGCCGCGCCAGCCAGACGGTGAACAGCAGCGTGGCCACCAGGGTGACGGCGACGACGGCGATGACCGGCGCGCCGAGCGCGGCCACGGCCGCGAGCGAGATGGAGAACCCCAGCAGCGTCACGCCGATCCGGAGCAGTTTTCTGGTCAACAGGCCGAGGGCGGGCCTGACCGCCGGGGGCAGCAGATTCAGGTTGGTGGCGACGATTCCCACGCCGACGGCCCAGGTGAGCACCCCGACCTGGGGCACCAACCGATGCCCCACCGCGGCGACCCCGAGGCCCACGGCGACGGCGGCGAGCGCCGGCGCCAGCGTGAGCGGACGGAGTCGGCCCGCGGTGGACGTGGCGACGTCGACGTTGACGTCGGTGGTGGTCACCTGCCGGCCAGCTCGCGCTTGAGGATCTTGCCGGTGGCGGTCATCGGCAGCGCGTCGGTGAACTGCACGATGCGCGGATACTTGTACGCCGCCATGTTCTCCTTGCACCAGGCGATGAGCTCGTCCTCGGTGATCTCCGCGCCCGGCTTCTTGATCACGAACGCCTTCACCTCCTCGCCGTGGCTCTCGTCCGGCACACCTATGACCGCGACCAGCGAGACCGCCGGGTGGGTGAGCATGACCTCCTCGATCTCGCGGGGGTACACGTTGAACCCCCCGCGGATGACCATGTCCTTGGCGCGGTCGACGATGTAGTAGAAGCCGTCCTCGTCGCGCCGGGCCAGGTCGCCGGTACGGAACCAGCCGTCCCGCGTCACCTCGACGGTCGCCCCGTGCCGCTTGTAGTAGCCCTTCATGATGTTGTGCCCGCGGATGGCGATCTCGCCGACCTCGTCGATGCCCTCGACCGTCTTCCACTCCGGGTCGATCAGCTTGACCTCGACCCCCCAGATCGGCACGCCGATCGAGCCAGGGCGCGGGTCCCGCTCGGGGTCGCTGAAGGTGGCCACCGGCGAGGTCTCCGAGAGGCCGTACCCCTCGAGGATCTGAACGCCGAACCGCTCCTTGAACTGCTTGATGATCTCCACCGGGAGTGACGCGCCGCCGGAGACCGCCACCCGGATGTTGCGGGCGATCTCCGCCACGTCGACGTCCTCGGTCAGGGCACCGAGCAGCCCCCAGTACATCGTCGGCACGCCCGCGAAGAACGTGATCTTCTCCCGCTGGAGCAGCGCCACCGCCTGATCGGCCGCGAAGCGCGGCAGCAGCACCAGCGTCGACGCGACCGCGAAGCCGGCGTTCATCTGCACCGTCGACCCGAACGAGTGGAACAGCGGCAGCGTGATGAGGTGACGCTCGTGGTCGGTGGCCAGCGCGCCGAAAAGGCGGTTGCAGGTGAGCGCGTTGAGCACCAGGTTGGCGTGCGACAGCTCGGCGCCCTTCGGCTGGCCGGTCGTGCCGCTGGTGTAGAGGATGACGGCGGTGTCGGTCTCGCCGGTGTCCACCGTGTCGAAGGTGGCCGGCTGGCCCGCGAGGGCCCGCCCGAGCGTCTGCGCGCGGTCGATCGGCGACGCGGCGCCCGGGTCCGCGGTGATGAGGAAGAAGTGCTCGCACCCGTCGGTCTGCTGGAAGCCGGCGAAGCCCTCGGCGCCCATCGGCAGATCGGCGGTGCCCTCGAAGCAGAGGTACGCCTTCGCGTCCGAGTCGGCCAGGTGGTAGGCGATCTCGCGGCCCTTGAGCAGGACATTCAGCGGTACGACCACCGCGCCGGCCTTGAGGATGCCGTAGTAGACGATCGGGAAGTACGGCAGGTTGGGGCAGGACAGCGCTACCTTGTCGCCCGGCCGGATGCCCCGGCTGGCCAGCAGGCCGGCCACCTGGTTCGCGGCGCCGTTGACCTGGGCGTACGTCAGCCTGGTGTCGCCGAGGACCACCGCGTCGCGGTCGGGGTGCCGGCGGGCGCTGTCCTCGAGCAGCGTGGCCAGGTTCAGGGTCATCGGGGTGCCTCCACGGTGTCGAGTTCCTTGATCAGCGGTTCGGCCGCGGGCCAGGGGCCGTAGCCGGACGCGGGATTGAGATGGCCCACGGCACCGAGGTCGCGGTACCGGCTGCCCCAGGCGTCCGCGAGCGCCCGGACCCGCGCCGGTTCGCCGAGGCGGTCGTCAGCGCTCGCCGCGACGATGCTGGGGAACGGCAGCGGCGCCAGCGGGACCGGCAGCCAACCCCGCTGCTCGAGCACGGCCAGGGACGGGTACTCGGCGGGCAGCTCCGCCGCCAGGTCCGGCGGCGTGGCGAGCAGCGCGCCGCGCACAATCCCATCCGGTACGCCGGAGCGGGCGGCCCAGTGGACAGTGACGATGACGCCGGCGCTGTGCGCCACCAGGATCACCGGCGCCCCGGCGGACTTCACGGCGTCGTGGACGGCGGCCACGCGGTCCACCAGGCTGGGGTTGTCGCGGCCGAGCGGCGGGACGGGCCGCACGTTCGGCAGGTCGGCGGCGAGCCGGGTCTGCCAGTGGTCGGCCACCTCCCCCCGCAGCCCGGGCACGGTGACGATCACCGTGCCCGAGCCGAAGGTCACGCCTTGCCTCCGCCGGCGGCGTCGAGGCGCGCGATGCTGGCCGGGTAGGCGCGCCGCCCCAGGATGAGGAAGACGATCGCCGCCGCGGCCACGAACGGGACGTACCGCATGGCGGTCGCCAGGCCCAGCCGGTCGGCGAGGATGCCCGTCACGATCGGACCGGCCGCGAGGCCGAGCAGGTTGTTGAACAAGGTGTACGTGCCGAACGCGGTGGCCCGGATCGACTCGGGAGTGAGCCGGGCCACCATCGCGCCGGTGGGCCCCGTCGTGCCCGCGGCGAAGAAGCAGCCCACCGCGAGCAGCAGCATCTGCAACCCGCCCGGCTTCACCGCGAAGGCCACGCCGAGGAAGACGAGCGTCACCGCCGCGAAGGCGATGGCGGTGGTCCACTTGCTGATCGGCCGGGTCCGCCCGACCCGGTCCGTGACGACGCCGCAAACGATCATGCCGGCGCCCATGACGAGGATGAACAGCGCGGCGAGCTTGGCGGCCTTGTCCGGCGCCATCCCGTGCGCTCGGTTGAAGTAGCTCGGCAGCCAGGCGAACAGCGAGCCGGCGATGAAGAGCTGGAGGCCGCCGCCGACGTACGCGAGGACGACCGCGGGCGTGGAGAAGAGCGTACGCAGGCGGGCGCGCTGCTGCCCGGCGGCCAGTTTGGGCCCGGTGTCGGCGTCGTCGTCGACCTTGTTCGCCGCCAGCTTGCGCTCGCTGATGAGCATCCAGTACAGCAGCGCAAGCGTCAGGCCTAAGATGCCCATCACGGCGAAGGCCCAACGCCAGCCGAACTGCACGGACAGCACGCCGCCGAGCGCGACGCCGAGCACGGAGCCGAACGAGCCGCCGGCCATGAACGCGCCGGTGAGCGACGCCCGTCGGTGCGCGGCGAAGACCGCGAGGACGACCGCGAGGCCGACGCTGCCGTACGCGGCCTCGCCCACGCCGATGAGGAAGCGGGCGGCGAGCAGCTGTCCGTAACCGGTGGCGAGCGCGCAGCCGATGGTGGCGAGGCTCCAGAGCACCGCCATGACGATGACCGACCTCACCCGCCCCCAGCGGTCGCCGACCAGTGACAGCGGCACGGCGAGGATGCCGACGGTGAGGGCCACGATGCTGGTCAGGCTGCCCAGCTGCGTGTCGGTGAGCCCCCACTCGTCCTTGAGGAAAGGGAACACGGCCGACAGGACCTGCCGCGACATGTAGTCCGACAGCAGCAGCCCGAAGGTGAGCGCGAAGACGACCCACGGGAAGACCCGCGAGATCCGGGCGGGAGTGGAGGTGGGGACAGGGACGTCCTCACTGACGTTCACAGCCATGGTCGCTCCAGGGGATGAACTGGGGGTGGGGGTGTTGAGGAGCTATGCGTGGAAGGTGAAGCCGAGCTGGCCCGGCTTGCGGTTCGGCGGGAAGCCCAGCTTGGCCAGGGCCTCGTCGGCGCTGTCCCAGAACTCGCCGATCTTGTAGATGTCGCGCGCTTCCTTGCCGTCGGCGACGCGACGGCCGAGCTCGTCCGCGATCCGTACGAGCTGCTCGATCTGCCGTACCGATGCGATCTTCTCGCCCTTGCGGTACCAGAGGTTGTCCTCGTTGCCGCAGCGAGTGTGCAGGCCCATGGCGATGGCCATGGTGTTGATCGGCAGGACGTTGCGCATGATGGATTCGAGCGTCAGGCACGCGCCGTCGGGCACCCGGCGGATGAACTCCATCATGTTGTACGGGTTGGGGCCGTCGAAGCCGCCGCCGATGGCCACCCACGTCACGTTGAACGGCCCGGTGTAGACGCCGCGGCGGATGAGGCGCTCCACCGTCTCCAGCTGCGCGACGGTGGCGAGCTGGAAGTGCGGCTGGATGCCGGCGGCCCGCAGGCGGCGCAGGTGCTCCTCCACCCAGGCGGGCTCGGCCGGCACGACCATGTTCCGGTACGCCTCGTAGAGCGCCGGCCGCTCGATGGACGTGCCGGCGATGTCATCGGCGGTCATCAACTCGACGATGTTCATCTGGTTGGTGTTGATAGCGATCGTGACCTGGTCCGGCGCCGGGTCGAGGTTGGCCAGCATGTGCCGCGCCTCGTCCTCGAGCCACTTGGCCTCCTCGCCCTCGTTCTCCGGGGCGAAGGAGATGGAGCCGCCGATCTGGAGGATCATGTCGGGCACGGCCTCGCGCAGCCGCCCGAGCAGTTCGTTGAACTGGGAGAGCCGCTTGGAGCCCTTGCCGTTCAGCTCCCGTACGTGGATGTGCAGCACACTGGCGCCGGCGTTGTAGCAGTCCACCGCGGCCTGGACGTGCTGGTCCATGGTGACCGGGAGGTCCTCCGGAAAGTCGGCCGGCTCCCACTCGGGCCCGTACGGCGCCGCGGTGATGACGAGCTTCTCCTGGTTCTCCGGGAAGAGCGAGTCGTCGAGGAAGTGCACAGGGGTCTCCTAACCGAGTTGGTGATCAGAAGGATCAGAAGGTCTTCTCGCCGATGACCCCGGCGCGCTCCATCTTGCGCACGGCGGGCCAGTAGTCCTGCACGGCGTAGTGCTGGGTGCTGCGGTTGTCCCAGATCGCGAAGCTGTTCTTCGTCCAGCGCCAGCGCACCTGGTACTCCGGGACGGCCGCCTGCCGGATCAGGTAGTTGAGCAGCTCGCTGCCGCCGGGTGTGTAGTCGAAGCCGAACCGCACGTTCGCCGGGGTGTGGAAGTTGGTGAAGTGCGTGGTGAACGCGTTGACGAAAAGCACCTTCTCGGCCGTCTCCGGGTGGGTGCGCACCACCGGGTGCTCCGCGTCGGGGAACCGCTCGTGCAGCGCCAGCCGCTGCTCGATCGGCATGTTCGCGCCGAACGACGCCTCGATGCTGTGCCGCGCCCGCAGGCCGTCGATGCGGGCCTTCATGTCCGCAGGCAGCCGCCGGTAGGCCTCGGCCATGTTCACCCAGATGGTGTCCCCGCCGACCGGCGGCGTCTCGACGCATCGCAGCACGCAGCCCATGGGCGGCGCCTCCCGCCACGTCGCGTCACAGTGGTACGCGTTCTCGTAGTGCTCCGCGGGGCTGTCCAGGTCCTTGTAGATGCGTACAAGACCGGGGTGGTCGGGGTCGCTGCCGGCCACCGGGTGGTCCTCCAACGGACCGAACCGCTCGGCGAAGGCGACGTGATCCGCCCGGCTGATGTCCTGGTCGCGCAGGAACAGCACCTTGTATCGGAGCAGGAGCGCCTTGATCTCGGCGAAGACGTCGGCGTCGTGCGCCGCGTCGGCCAGGCTCACGTTGCGCAGCTCCGCGCCGATGTGGACAGTCAACGGATGGACCTCGATGGAGCCGGCGGTGAACGCGCCGACCGGCGCGGTGTCGTCGATGGTGCCCTGCATGCGTGCCTCCTTCGGGGGTGGTGAGGTCAGTTGCCGGCGGTCTCCACGGAGAAGACCGAGGAGCCGATGCTGCGGCCGGCCTCCAGGTCGCGGTGCGCCTGCACGGCGTCCTCCAGCGCGTACCGCTGATTGATTTGGATCTTGATCCGTCCGGACGAGACGTGGCCGAAGAGCTCGCCGGCCAACGCCGCCCGCTCACTCTCATCGGCGATGTAGTCGGCCAGCGCCGGCCGCGTGACGAACAGGGAGCCCTTGATCGCCAGCTGCATCGCGTCGATCGGCGGCACCGGGCCGGACGAGGTGCCGAAGCAGACCAGCAGCCCGCGCCGCTTCAGCGCGTCGAGGGACTGGTGGAACGTCGCGTGGCCGATGCTGTCGTAGACCACCGGCACGCCGGCCCCGTCGGTCAGCTCGCGCACCCGGGCCGCGACGTTCTCGCGCGGGTAGACGATGGTGTGGGCACACCCGTGAGCGCGCGCGACCTCGGCCTTCTCATCCGTGGAGACCGTGCCGATCACGGTGATGCCGAGCAGGCTGGCCCACTGCGTGAAGATGAGTCCGACCCCGCCCGCCGCGGCGTGCAGCAGCACCGTGTCGCCCGGAGAGAGCGGCGCGATGCGCCGCAGCAGGTACGCGGACGTGAGGCCGCGCATCGTCATGGCGGCGGCCGTCTCGTACGGGATGGCGTCCGGCAACTTGATCAGCGGGGCCACCGACATCACTCGTTCGGTGCTGTACGCGCCGAGCGGGCTGCCCGTGTACGTGACCCGGTCGCCGACCCGGAATCCGGTGACGTCCGGACCGACCGCCTCGATGACGCCGGCAGCCTCGACGCCCATGCCGGCCGGCAGTTCAGCCGGGTAGAGGCCGCTGCGGAAGTACGTGTCGGCGAAGTTCAGGCCCACCGCGAGATGCCGTACGCGGACCTCACCCGACCGTGGTTCGCCAACCTCGATCGACTCCCACTGCATCACCTCCGGGCCGCCGGCCCGGTAGAAGCGAATGGCCTTCGCCACCATCGACTCCTCCGTAGTTTTCCGATTTGCGCTGGCCAGCGCCGCTGCGCCGGCCCGCGACCCTGGCAACAGTAGGCGTGACGGTGATCACATGCTTTACTTCCTGGGACAACTTTCTTAGCGGTTTGGGACAGGTGGTGCCTGTGGTGATATTGAGGCCGTCGATCCGCTACGCGTCCCTGAGCGGCTATCTGGAATTGGCGCTCTCCCTCGGGCTGGACCCCGGCGCGCTGATGCGCTCGATCGACCTGGATCCGGCCGATCTTGCGATCCCGGACAAGTGGGTGCCGGCGACGCGCGTCGCCCGCCTTCTGGAGTTGTCGGCACGCGCGTCCGGCCATGAGGACTTCGGCCTGCGGCTCGCCGAGTACCGCCAGCCCTCCACGCTCGGCCCGCTGAGCCTCGTCCTGCGGGACGAGCCCGACCTACGCAGCGCCCTAGGGCTGCTGATGCGCTACGAACACAGCTACAACGAGGCGATCCGGATCCGGCTGTCCGAGGTCAACGGGCTGGCGACCGTACGCCTGTGGCTGGAGCTAGGCGAGCCCGTGCCGTCCCGGCAGGGCGAGGAACTGGCCGTGGCGGCGCTGTACGGAATCATCCGGGATTTCCTCGGCCCCACCTGGCGGCCGCTGTCGGTGTGCTTCTCGCACGGCGCCCCCGCCGACGTCGACACGCACGCCCGGCTGCTCGGCGACCGGCTGCACTTCGGGCACGACTTCACCGGCCTCGTCATGTACGCCCGGGACCTCGACGCCCGCAACGCGGCCGCGCAACAGGACGGGCGGGCGCAGGCCACCCAGGCGCTCCGGTCGCTGGCCGCGCGGGGCGGCGCGGACACCTCGCACCGGGTACGGGAACTGGTGGAGGTCCTGCTGCCGACCGGCCGGTGCTCGGCCGACGAGGTCGCCCGGGCCATGGGCCTCGACCGGCGCACCCTCCACCGGCACCTGTCCCGCGCCGACGAAACCTTCACCACGATCGTCGACTCCACACGCGCCGGACTGGCCGAGCGCTACCTCGCCAACGACCGCTACAGCATGACCGAGATATCGGAGCTGCTCGGCTTCGCGGCGCCAAGCGCGTTCACCCGATGGTTTCGCCACCGGTTCGGCGACAGCCCGAGCCAGTGGCGCGCGCGCAGATCCGGCCTCCCAGCGCCGCGGCCGGCGCCTCCGCCGCGGCCGCAATCTGGCACGGTGTGACGGTTCCCACGCCCGATTTCGTCAACCCCGGCCGCCCCCGCCGATCAGTCGGACATGGGGACGCGCCCCGCAGACTGTAGCCGTCCAGGTCATCGCGGCTGGCGGTTCGCGCCGGGCCAACCGGGCAAAACTTGCACCTGCATCGCTAACGGAGCCAGGAACGCAGCAAAGCCCAGCTCAACGAGCCAGACCTTCACCTAGAACGAGATGTCCATATTATATGGGTGGGCGATACTGGGATCGAACCAGACCTCTTCGGTGTGAACTCTCGGCAAGGCGGTCGGACCGAGCGTCGTACGAGGTCATCCGGCCTGCTGAGGCTCGTCTTGGGCCCGTTCGGCTGGCATGGTTGCTGTACTTCGCTGCTGTACGGCTGCGTCGACGAGTCGGCCGCCCTGACCCAGCCGAGGAAGCGGCGGTGCAGCAGCCGGCCGGCGTCCAGGGCATGTCCTCGGCGGCCTGGACGAGGTAGGAGCCGAGATAGAGGGCGAGCGACACCGGAGCATCCGCGTACTCCGCGCGAAGCTCCCGCCTCCGCGTAGGGCATGGCCACGGCAGGCCGCAGCCTCCGCAGCTCCAGATCGGCATGACCGGGCCATGGGTGGTCACCGCACACCCTCCAGGAACCGGGCGGTGATCGTCCGAGCCTGCTGGCTGGTCGCCCATTCCACCTGCCAGCACGGGTACGGCGTCAGCCGGGACCACCAGGTGCGGCATCCAACGCACAGGCCATCGAGCCCTCGCACGTGCACCGACAGGATCACCTGTTCCTGGTCGTCTTTCACTGCGTCTCCTCACCCGGCCAGTGGCCACGGTTGATAGGGATGCGGTGCCGGGCACGGCAGGGCAGGTCGGCCCCACAGCGGCAAACTTGTCGCCACTTCCGCCAAGACCAAACAGGCCGGTGCCTGCGAGCCAGGGTGAGGGCGACAGCGGCCAGGTACTCCTCGTACGAGACGCGTTGCGTCCGGGGCACCGGAGCATCGTTGACATCCGCGCGCAACTCCCGGTGCCGGTTGGGGCATGGCCAGGATGTGCCACAACCGCCGCAATTCCAGAGAGGCGGCACCGGCCTGTGGGCGGTCATTCGCCGTGCTCGCCGAAGCGCGCCCCCGAGTCATGGGCGAGCGGCCCACCGTCCGCTGGCGAGTGCTGCTGTCTGCCTCGCGCCTGGTCCAACAGCCGCCGCCGGGCTGCCTCCTGCTCCCCTGCCTGGATGCGCTGTCCGATGCCAGGGGTAGCCGGCGGCGGCGGGAGGTACCGGCTGACGATCCGTCGCAGGAGTCCGACAGTCAACGTCACGTGTCCGGCCCTCCGTGTCGAGGGCGCGGAGGGTCACCTGGTGATGCACTATTCCGCGCCCGAGTGCACTGAGGACCAGCGTCACGCCGCGCGCGTCATCGATCCAGAAGGTGACTGTCCGCTAACCAGCCGTGCTGTCCGCTGGTGGTCGGCATCCAGGGGCGAACTCGGTGCACAGGTCGCGCAATGTCGCCGCCTCTGGCACCCCTGTCTGCTCCACCTTCGCCAGCAACTCGGCAGCCCGCCACCAGTTCGACGGCACTACGCGCCCGGACGCCACAGCCTGCGTTCCGAGAACGACCGCCTCGTCCGGCTGCCCGGCGGCGACCAAGGCAAGACCAAGGTCGAGACGAGCCGACGCGGACCGGCGGGGGCGCGCACCCCCATCGCCGTCCGGGTCCAGGTCGGCCAGCACCGCACGCGCTACCTGCTCGGCACCGGGATCACCCGCCCATGCCAAAGTCGTTGCCATGTACGCGGCGGCCTTGGCCGGGTCGTAGCGATAGTGGTGCTCGGCTCGCTCAGGAACCGGCAGATTCGCCGTCAGCCGCTCTACCCGGTCCAACGCTCGCCGGGTCGCACCGACGTCCCCCATCCGCGCCCACGCACGAGCCTCCTGAGCAGTCGCCTGGATGCAGGCAGAGCTGCCCTTCGGGGCGACCCGCTGAGCTTGGTGGGAAAAATCGAGCGCCGTCCGATAGTCACCTTGAGTCAGAACGTCCCAGGCCCGGGTTTCCAGACACCAGGCCTGGATCTCGGCGTGCTCAGCGTGTTCGGCAAGATCACGAGCGGCCCGCAAATGGGCAGCCGCCGCATGCCGCTGCCGCAGGTCGATGTGAACGGTGGCCCGCAGCACCGCCAACCAGCCGCCAGCAACCAACAACCGTCGTCGTTGAGCAAGCGTGACCCGTCCATCCAGCAATCGCCCGACATAGGCGAGGTGCCGCCGCACCAACGGCAAAAGGTCAGCCGGGGCCATCGTTGGATAGGCACTAGCAAGGTCATCAACACCCTGCTCGATCCGGTCCAGCACCTCCCTACTGACATCGCTGGCGGCAACTCTCGCCAGCAGCTCCCCGGCCTCGGCCGCATGGTCAATCGGTGCATCGACCAAGCGAGCAAGCATGCCCCCCGCGTCGAGAATCCGATCCAGGTGGCGCGCCGTGTCGACCGTTGGAGCCTTGAGCCCCGTCTCCAGCTCGTGCAGATGGCTCTTACTCCGATGGGCGAGCTGCCCGAGAGACCGAAGCGACAGACCACGCCGCTCCCGGAACTCACGCAAAGCTACGCCGAAGCGAGGGTCGACGGATGAGGCCATAGCGCCGCTCCAAGCTAAAGGGTTCAAGCAGACTCACCCGGCCGCAACCCAGCAAGCCACCGCTGTCGACGGTACCCCCGGTACGCCGCGCATCGATGACCTCTCGCTTGTAAGTTCTGGGCGCATCGTCCGGCGCCGTCCCGGACCGTCTCCCGCCTCGGCCGACCGTCCGTGCGATGCCGGACCCGGTCGTCTTCATCCCGGCCGGTTGCTGTCACCGCTGCTGTCGACATCACTGACAAGGTCTCCTTGCGTCATCAGGGATGTGGGAGCGATGAGCGCTCCGGCGGCAGATGCTCACCGACGTTGTTGAGCAGGCCCCACGTCGGGGGTAGTCGGACTGATCGGGTTCTGCCATCCTGGCCCGGTGAAGCCCAACCTGGAGAGGATCCCGGGGAAGCAGGACCGGCTGGCAGAGGCGATCCTCGCGCGCGTGCCGCGACGCATGGATCAAAGGTTCGTCAGTTCCCTTGATCCCTCTGCTTCACTCGCCCTGGGACGATACGGCGTCCGTCTCGCCACACTGGCGCTGAGGCAGAACTCTCCCGGCCTACTACGCCGTTCATTGCTTGCAACAGGGCTCGCAGGGTGTTTGGAACCCGACAATGCCCGGGACCTCATGGTGGGTTTGGCATTGCCGTGGATCGTGGCACAGCAGCTCGGTGCGTCCCCGGCCACAGTGTTCTTCACCGTCGCCGACAGTCTTCCGGATGGCCCGGTCGCCAAACTGTTCAAGACCTTCGGTGCCCGGACAGACATCACGTTGGAAGCCTTTGGCTGGGAATTGGTCACGACCGCCAGCGGCCCGGACTTCCGCCCGCTGTACTGACCACAAGGAGCATCCGGCGGCGTCGACGGGGCACCTTGTGCGCCCCCGGGTGACTCCTTGACCCCCAGGCAACCAACACGATCTCGTGAGCTGGCATGGGACGAGCGCTGAGCAGTGAACACCGTCCGACATCATCCCCGCACGTCCGTGTGTGTCCGTCGCGGTCGTCACTCAGTTAGTCACTCAGCCCGCGCTTCCCGATGTGCAAAGCCAGGTCCCGATGCAGCACCATGGACGTCATGGATCAGGAGACTGCGCGCCAGCGGTGGCACCAGGAGCACGTGGCATCCTGGCTCCAGCTCATCGCCACCCTCCGGAGTGAGGGCTGGGAGGCGCATCTGACCTGTGCGGCAGCTCCAGTGCAGGTGGAAGGCTCTCTGCCGAACGGTCAGCGCTTATACTTCCGCGCCCGCCACAGCGATGTGTCGCTGGGCATCGGAGGCGACGACCCCGCCGACATCCCCGAGTGGGAAGAGAGCGAATCGCACACGGAAGCCAGCTGGCTACCAGCAGCCGAGGGCGAGACCATCATCAGACGGCTTGCTTTCCGCTACGCACAGCAGAGCAATCCGACTAAGAGCTCCTAACGAAATGATGTTGGGCGTGTCCTCGGGACGTGATGATCGTTCACTCTGGATGTGAGGAGGGGTGAGCAGCCGCCGTGGATCGTCTCGGACGACCTGTGGGCCGAGATCGCGCCGCTGCTGCCACCCCGACTTGCACGCCGGCGCCGCTACCCGGGCCGCAAACCGCTCGATGACCGCAAGGTGTTGTGCGGGATCCTGTTCGTGCTCTACACCGCGATCCCGTGGGAGTACCTGCCGCAAGAACTGGGCTTCGGGTCGGGAATGACCTGCTGGCGCCGGCTGCGGGACTGGAACGACGCTGGCGTGTGGCAACGGCTGCACGAGGTCCTCCTCGGCAGGCTGCGGGCCGCCGGGAAGCTCGACATGTCCCGGGCGGTGATCGACGGCTCCCACGTGTGGGCGCTCAAGGGCGGCCCAAAGCCGGTCCGAGCCCGGTCGACCGCTGCAAGCCAGGCTCGAAACACCACGTCGTCACCGACGCGGGCGGCATTCCCCTCGCCGCGAGCCTGACCGGCGGCAACCGCCACGACGTCACTGAGCTCATGCCCGTGGTCGACAGGGTCCCGCCTATCAGGGGAATCCGGGGCCGTCCACGACAACGACCCGAGCGGATCTATGCCGACCGCGGCTACGACTTCGACAAGTACCGCCGTGAGTTGCGAGGCAAGGGCGTCACCCCGGTCATCGCCCGACGCGGCACCGACCACGGCTCCGGACTCGGCACCCGACGGTGGGTCGTCGAGCAGACCATCGCCCTACTGCACTGGTTCCGCCGCCTACGCATCCGCTGGGAGATCCGCGACGACATCCACGAAGCATTCCTCACCCTCGCCTGCGCCATCATCTGCTGGCGCAGACTCCAACACTCAAAGAGTTAGGAGCTCTAAGAGGAGCGTGTCAGCGCCCGACTGGGATCCGCCTACCGATCGGCCCGCATCCCCCTCGGTCAGAAGAAGGCACCACCCATGGTGGTCATCGAAGCACGGGCCCCGACCGGGTGTGGGCACACTCAAGGACTGCCGCAACATGGCCCGCCGGCTACCCCAGCTCGTACGGATTGCCCGGCTTGAGGTGTCGCCTGGCGGTGATCAGCTGCCTTCGCTGTTGCGTTTCGCACATGATCATCGATCTACAGATGAAGCGCCGTTGCATCCTGAGGAGAGGTCTCATGTCGATCACGCAGTTACTCACCGGCACCACGCTGGCCACTGTCCTCGTGGCCGTCGCCGCGACGCCCGCCCAGGCGGCTGGCAATGATCCGTTGTACGACAAGCAGTGGGGCCTGCGGCAGGTCCACGCCGAACAGGCCTGGGCGACCAGCACGGGAGCCGGTGTGGTGATCGCGGTTGTCGACACCGGCGTCGACCTCAACCACCCGGATCTGACATCCAAGCTCGTTCCCGGCGCCACCTTCGTCGACTGCGGTGCGACTTCCTGCGGCAACGGCGACTGGCGGGGCCCCAACGGCAAGCCCGACGCCGGCGACGAGCACGGCACGCATGTAGCGGGCATCGCGGCCGCGGCCACCGGCAACGGGGTCGGCATCGCGGGCGTTGCCCCCGACGCGAAGATCATGCCGATCAAGGTGCTGGAGGCGGGCAGTGGCAGCTTCGCCGACATCGCCGCGGGTATCCGCTACGCAGCCGACCACGGCGCGAAGGTGATCAACCTCAGTCTCGGCGCGCTGCCGGGTTCCCAGGCGCTCACCCTCACTGGGCTGGAGTCGGCCGCGACGCAGGCGATCACCTACGCGCACGCGAAGGGCGTGGCCGTCATCGCCGCCGCCGGCAACGAGACGTCACCGCTCTGCGACACCCCAGCGTGGGAAGCCGGCGCCCTCTGCGTCGCCGCCACGGACCGCAACGAGGTGAAGGCGTGGTACTCCAACCTCGGCGTGAAAGCTGACCTCAGGGCGATCGCCGCCCCCGGCGGTGCTGGCCTCGTCAACTGCGACGACGACGTGTGGTCCAGCGTCCCGCTAGGTACCGGCTCGGACACCTGCGGGCAGGGCAACTACGACGCCTACGCCGGCACGTCGATGGCCACGCCCTACGTGTCGGGGGTGGCAGCCCTGCTCTTCGCCCAGCAGCGCCGCCTCGACAACGTGTACTCGGTACTGATGTCGACCGCTCGCACCCCGCTCGGCCTGCGTGGTGTCTACACGCCGATCTACGGCTGGGGAATCGTCGATGCCCAAGCCGCCGTGGCGGCGCCCAGAGCCTGAGGCCGACCGGGACGTCCGGCTGCCACTAAAGTGCGCAACCCCGGCTCGGAGAACGTCCTGAACTGGGCCTCTCGCGGGAGGGACGGCGACATCGCTGCGGGCTGCCTGGGAGCACCGCCCGCTCTGGTAGGCGGACGTGCGCGGGTGGCACAGCAGGACGGGCTGTGGGAGAACGACGCCCCGACCGGCGACGGCCCTTCGTCTCGTTGCGCGCGTTGGCGGCTTTCCGTGACAGCACCCTGTTCCTCGGCGCCTGTTTGCTGCGCGACCTCGGTGCGGGCGGGATCCCGTCCCCCGTCCCCCGGGGTCCCGCCCGTTTCGCCCGAACAGCGCCTACGCCCTGTGATGGCGTTGGGCGCGCAGGCCGGATGCCTGAAGGTGGCAGTCGGTGCAGCCGGCAACCCGGCACTCTCGCTGACACCGTCAGTTGCCCCCGTAGGCGGCCCCGGCAGCCGAGACGTGGCACGCCAGGTCCAGGCGAGATAACGATCATGACAATCGGTGGGGTAGGCCGTGGCGAACACCCCGAGGAGCCGATTCGCCCGGCGCATGCGCCGCCCCGCGACACAGGACGTACCAGACTGATGGCCGTGGCATCGGCGCGGCGGGCGAAGAGGGGTTAGCGGCCATCCGCGGCGAGTGCCAGCAGGCCTTGCGCTTGCACGACGGAGACTGACAGGGTCTTGTAGCCTACGTCGTCGAAGAGCACGGTCATGCGGTCCTTTTCGTACCCGAGGACCATGCCTGATCCCCATTTGGCGTGCCGCACGATGCTGTGCAGTGGGTACGGCCCGTCTTCCGGGAGCACCTCTGAGGTGCCGCCGTGGCAGTTGTCGCAGTGCCCGCAGGGGCGGCTCAACTGCTCTCCGAAGTAGCCCAGCAGCGATTGCATCCGGCAGCCGGGGCTCTCGGCGAAGCGGCGCATCATGTCGGTACGCGAACGCTGCCCGGCCTGATAGCGGGCGTACTCGGCCAGCGCCTCCCGAGCCGCCTGGTCGGGCAAGGGGGCATACCGAGCGACGCTGAGCTCACCCTTGGGCCCCGTCGCTACCGCACCGACCTGCTCAAGCAGACTGATGTGGCTGGCGACCTTGCGCTGGCTCAGGCCGGTGACCTTCGCCAGAGCGGTGCGGATGAGCGGGCCGCGATGCAGGGCGGCTGCGACGGCTCGCAGCTCTCCCAGTTCAGGCGCGCCGCCGTTGAAGAAGCGTTGCAAGGCAACGTCCTCGGCTCGGTGGAGCAGCAACGCCCGGGCCAACTCACCGTCGCGCCCTGCCCGCCCGATCTCCTGGAGGTAGCTGTCCGGTGAGTCGGGCAACGCCACGTGTGCTACCCAACGGATGTTTCGCTTGTCGATGCCCATGCCGAACGCCGAGGTGGCAACCATGATCGGCACCCGGTCGGCGAGGAAATCCTGGTGACGACGGCGACGCACCCCGGCCGCCATGCCGCCGTGGTATGCCTGCGCGGGATAACCCGCGTCGGACAGCCGTTGCGCGAGGTCCTCGGCGGCACGCCGGGTCGGCACGTACACGATACCGGGCGGGTCGGCCTCCTTGAGCAGGGTAAGCAGTCTGCGCCAGCGGTAGTCCTCGCTGGGACAATGCACGGCGGCCACGAATAGGTTCGGACGGTCCAATCCGGATAGAACCAGCCGCGGCTTACGCATGCCGAGCCGCGCGGTGATCTCCTCGCGCACCGGCGGCGAGGCCGTGGCGGTCAGCGCCACCACCGGCGGGCGGCCCAGGCCGCGGATAAGGTGACCGAGAGTGAGGTAGTCAGGGCGGAAATCGTGGCCCCACGACGAGATGCAGTGCGCCTCGTCAACCGCCACCAGCGCCGGACGCAGCGCGCGGACCTCGGCCAGCCGCTCAGGCGAACTGAGCTGCTCCGGCGTGATGAACAGGAACTTCGCAGCACCCGAGCGCAGCTCGGCCAGCGCCGCCGCCTGCTTGCTCGGGCTCTCCGCTGAGCTGATCCGAACCGCCCGCAACGCCGGATCGTCCCGGTCGTTGAGGTTGCCGACCTGATCCTGCTGCAATGCCAGCAGCGGTGAGATCACCACCGTGGGGCCGCGCAGCAGCGTGGCGGGGACCTGATACACAGCAGACTTCCCGCCCCCGGTGGGCAGCACGACCAGCGCGTCGCGGCCGGCCAGTAGCGTGCGCATCGCGCGCATCTGGGTGGGGCGCAGCTTCTGCCAGCCGAAATGCTTACGGGCGGCGCGGCGTAGCCGCAGGGAGCGAAGAAGAAACATCATCGCCGGGCATGCTAACCAACCACACACGGACCTGGGCCATCCCAGGGTCCGTCGTACGCCTCGTCTTCGGCCAACGCGCCACCTCGCCCGCGCTTCGCGAGGGCATGCGGGCCGGCAGCGGGGACCGGGTGGCACTGCCCAGCCAGAAAGCACGCCCGATGCAGATCAGCGGCAGGCCGACCAGTGGAGCGTCACCGTCGCCGGCGCGGATGGCCAAGGTCGTGCGGTTCCTCCCGGTCGACCCCTCACCCGAGAGCCGCCTGCTCACCAACAGCCTTGCTCACGCTGCCGATTGGTTCCTCGCCTTCCACACCGCCGGCACCGAACTCGGCTCCCTGGCATAGCAAGGACTCCCACCGGGCCGCGCGAGGTGCTCATTTCGGCGGTGCCTGAAGACTGAATCCGGTCGTCGTTGACAGCTCGGCCACCATCTGTTGCCACTGGAACCACCTCGCCGAGCCGTACCCGGGGCCGGGTAGCAACCGCCACTGACGCCCACACCGCTGTCCTCGGCCACACGGCGCAGGTGCCCGCGCACCGTAGGGCTGGGCTTCCCCCGCAGGTGTGGACACCCTGAGAACTGGATCTTGAGTCCAGAGGAAGGGGTGTCCCCGTTGGGGCGTCCATCGAAGTACACGCAAGAGTTCCGGCGCGACGCGGTTGACCTGGTGCGCTCGTGCGGGCGGCCGATCAACGAGGTCGCGCGCGAGTTGGGTATGAGCCATGAGACGCTGCGGAACTGGGTCCGCAAGCACGAGCATCAGACGTCGGGTTCGGTCCCGGTGGCGGCTGGTGGCGGGTTGTCGGTGGCGGACAAGGACGCCGAGATCGCTCGACTGCGTCGGCAGGTCGCCGAGTTGCAGGTCGAGAAGGAGATCCTGCGCAAGGCAGCCGCCTATTTCGCCAAGGAGATGGATCGGTGACCAGCCGCTTGCGGTTCATCTCCGCCCACCGCGCCGCCTACGGCGTCAAGCGGCTGTGCCGGCTGTTGGCGGTGTCCCGCTCGGGGTTCTACCGGTGGATCGCCGCCGAGCCGACCCGGGTGGCGCGGGCCGCCGCCGAGGATGTCCTGGCCGCGCAGATCACGGCGGTGCACGCCGCGTCGGGCGGCACCTACGGCTCGCCGCGGGTCACCGCCGAGCTGCGTGATCAAGGTGTGCGGGTCAACCGTAAGCGGGTGGAGCGGATCATGAGCCAGCGTGCCGTCGTGGTTCGCCACCTAGCCGGGGCAAGCGCACCACGATCCCGGACCCGGCGGCGCCGGCGGTGGCGGATCTGCTCGGCCGCGACTTCACCGCGACCGCACCCGACCAGCGCTGGTGCGGCGACATCACCTACCTGCGGGTCGGTGACCGGTTCCTCTACCTGGCCACCGTCATCGACATCGCCACCCGCCGGCTGATCGGCTGGTCACTGAACACCCACATGCGTACCGACCTCGTCATCAACGCGCTCGACGCGGCCGTCGCCGCCCGCGGTGGCCGGGTCCACGGCGTGATCTTCCACCGCGACCGCGGCGCCCAGTACGGCAGCGCCGGTTTCGCCGACGCCTGCCACCGCCACGGCGTACGCCGCTCCAGGGGCCGCATCGGCTCATCGTTCGACAACGCACTCGCGGAGGCGTTCTTCGCCACCCTCAAACGCGAACTCGCCGTCGACCATCGACGCTGGAACAGCGAGGCCGACGCCCGACGCGACATCTTCCGCTGGATCGCCTTCTACAACCACCGCCGTCGCCACTCCGCCCTCGGCTACCGCAGTCCCGCCGAGTACGAACGAACCCTCGACCCCACAGCGTGAACGTCGACACGCCGCCCGGCCGACAAGCCGAACAGCGTGTCAACCAACACCGTGAACGTTTGTGGTCAGGGCACTAGATCATACGGCGCCGTACCCGCCACACCACCACACCGATCAGGACCGCCGCGACGGCGATGAACAGGGCCGCCTCGATGAGCTGGAACGTCCAGAACCGGTCGGCCGGGTGGTAGACCCCGAACTGCTGGATGCCCCGCGCGTGCAGGAACTGGTTGAGGTTGGTGCCGGCCCGGTTGGCGGCGCCCTCCAGCTCGTAGTACTCGGTCCAGCTCAGCCTGCGCCCGGTGGCGTCTGCGTAGCCGTGTTCGATCATCCAGTCAGCGAAGCTGGGCACGGGCCGGTGCCCCGCCTGGTCCTTCGAGCCGCCGACGGGGACCGGCTCCATGGTGGTGAGCGGCGTGGCGTACGCGGGACGGGCCAACAGCGCCACCGGCATCCGGGCGGCGAGGAACGCCCCGAACGCGACGCCGAACGCGGGCAGGCTGCGCCGCAGGATCGCCCCCGCGGCGGTGGCGACGCCGAACGCGAACAGCGCGTACGCCACCGGAACAAGTCCCTCCAGGTCGAAGGCGTCGTACTGGAACCGCCCTTCCCACGCGTCGAATGGCTGACGGAACCAGGTGAGCACCGCGGTGAACATCCCGGTGAGCGTGACGGTGACGCCGGCCAGTGCCGCGAGCTTGGCCGCCAGCCAGCGCATCCGCGGCACGGCCTGCGTCCAGGCGAGCTGCCAGGTGCCGTCCTCCAGTTCGCGCGCGAGCAGCGGCGCACCGAGGAACGCACCGATGACGACGGGGACCAGATAGAAGCCCGCCAGGAGGTTCTCGACGTACCCGTACTCCTCGTCGAGCCGGCGGAAGGAGGCCGCGCAGGCCTCGTTGATACCGGCCTCTCCCGCACACCGGGCGGGACCGCCGGGGAACAGGTCGTGGGCCTGCGTCCCGAGCACGAGCAGGGCAATGCCGAACATGCCGACAAGCAAACCCAGGACGCAGACCTCGGTCCGGTGCTGGCGCCAGATCAACCACGTCATGCCGCCACCCCCGACGTGACCGCGGCGCTCGGCTCGGACGGCCGGCGCAGGTACGCCAGCACCAGGTCCTCCAGCGCGACCGGCTGGGCCTGCCACCCAGGCGCGGCCGGGATCGCGCCGTCGCGTACCAGCAGGGTCGTGTGCCGGTCGCTGTGGACGGCCTCCACGACGGCGCCGGCCCGGTCGAGGTCGGTGGCCGTGCGCGGGCCGACGAGCAGCCGGTGCTCGGCGAGGAGGGTGTCGATGTCACCGGTGAGCGTGACCCGGCCGTGGTTAAGCACGACCAGGTGGTCGCAAACGCGCTCCAGCTCGTGCACGACGTGGGAGGAGAACAGGACGGTCACCCCGCCTTCGGCCACCGCGCCCATGAGGACCTGCAGGAACTCGTGCCGGGCCAGCGGGTCGAGGCTGGCCACCGGCTCGTCGAGGACAAGCAGGTCCGGCCGCTTCGCCAGGGCCAGAGCCAACGCGACCTGGGCCTGCTGCCCGCCGGAGAGCGTACCGGCCCTGCGGTCGAGCGGGATACCCAGCTTCGCCAGCCGGCGCTCGGCCAGCCCCTGGTCGAACCGCAGGTTGCAGGCCCGGCCGAAGCGGAGCATCTCGGCGACGGTGAAGCGCTTGTACAGCGGGTGGTCCTGGGCCAGGAACCCGACCCGGGACAGAGTCTGCGGGGTGCTGGCGGTGACGTCATGGCCGAGGACCTCCACCGTGCCGGTGCTCGGTGCCAGCAACCCGACAGCCAGGCGCAGCAGCGTGGTCTTGCCCGCGCCGTTCGGCCCGACCAGGGCGATCACGCCGCCCGCCGGCAGGGCCAGGGTGCAGTCGCGCAGCGCCCAGCCCCTCCGGTACCGCTTGCCCACACCGTCGGTGCGCAGCGCGAACTCGGTCGCTGTCACGCCACTTCCTCATTCCTCGTCTGCTGGTGGACGGAAGTAAAAAGCGCGTTGACCGCCTGCTCGTCGAGGCCGGCCGCGTAGGCGCGGCGCAACCAGGTCGCCAGGCCGCGGCGCAGCGACGTGTACGTCGATGCCGACATCGCGGCCGACTGCTGTTCATTGACGAACGTGCCCTGGCCGGGCCGGCCGGTGACCAGGTTCTCCTGCTCCATCTGCCGGTACGCCTTGGCGACGGTGTTCGGATTGATCGCCAGGTCCTCGACCACCTCGCGGATGAGCGGGAGGCGGTCACCGGGTTGGAGAAAGCCCAGCAGCACCGCCTGGCGGACCTGCTGGACGAGTTGCAGGTACGGCGGCACGCCGGAGTGGGTGTCGAGCCGGAAGACGAACACGGTAGCCCCTTACTGCTTTGCTAGTACCATAGTAAAGCAGTAAGTTGGCGGTCAAGAGAGCCGACGCGCCCGCACGACCGCGGCACCGGATCCGGGCGCACGCCTGCCCCGACCGCCGGCGGGGTACCCGCGCAGTCGGGGCGCGGCGGCGACAGTGACAACGGACCGGCGATGTACGCGATGAGGCGGCTGGCCGCGTGGACCGCGGCTGGGGCACGTATCGGTATGGCCGTCCTCGGTGGTTCGGTGGCGCGGACGCTCGGCGCGGCCCGCCACCGCCGGTCAGGCGGTGACGGCGGTCGGCAGGTTGAAGGTTTGCGCACCCATTCGGAAGTCGGGGTCGATCTGAGTGGTGAGGTCGGCTCCGGCGCGTTCGTTGGCCCATGCTGCGGCGTTGCGTCGGTGGAACTCGTGGGCCCAGCGGGTGAAGGCTTCCCAGTCCTGGGCCGTGCGGTCGACGGCATCCGTCAGCTGCCCCAGCACGGCTCGGTTGGCTGCTTCGAGTTCGTCCAGCGGCCCCACCGTGCCCCGTTCGGCTCGTCGCACGTAGGTCGAGCGGCTCACCCAGGTGAGGAGGTCCTGGCCGACGTGCTCGCGGAGGAACTCGACATCGGTGGCATCCTCGACCTTGTTGCCGACGACCGACAGCGCCACGCCGTAGTCGCGGGCGTATCCGGCGTACTGGCGGTAGACGCCGATGCTACGCACGGTCGGCTCGCAGACCAGGAAGGTGCGGTCGAAACGGGTGAACAGCCCCGAGGCGAACGAGTCGGCGCCGGCGGTCATGTCCACCACCACGTACTCGCCCGGGCCGTCGAGCATGTGGTTGAGCAGCAGCTCGACCGCGCCGACCTTGGAGTGGTAGCAGGCGACGCCGAGGTCCTCGGCGGTGAACTCGCCGGTCACCGCCAGCCGCACGCCATTCACGGTCCGGACGCACGACGCGTAGACCGGGTTGTTCTCGACCACACGCAGCAGGCGCGAGCCGGTTCCCGGCGGGGTGGTCTTCACCATCTCGGCGGCGCTGCCGATGCGGGGATTACGGCCGCGGAGGTATTCCTTGATCAGCGGCAGGCGCTCGCCGAGCGGGCTCGTCGTCTCGGCGGTACCCACCGGTCCGCCGAGGGCCGCTGCGAGGTGTTGGTTGATGTCGGCGTCGATGGCCAGCACCGGCCGCCCCTGCTCGGTGAGGTGGCGGGCGAGCAGCGCGGCCAGGGTGGTTTTCCCGCTGCCGCCCTTGCCGACGAACGCGACCTTCACCGCACCCACCTGACAACGTTAACGGTAATCGTTTCCACGTACGGCACTGTAACGCCTCGCACGGCCGTCCCGGCGGCAAATCGCCGTTGTGTCGTCAGTCGAGCACGTCCGCGGCGAGGCGATGAATCGTGTCGAGCGTACGATCGCGACCACCCACGCCTTCCACCAGCAGCAGCAGGTGCCGCACGCCGGGCAGGGCGGCGGCCTCGTCCAACGCGTCCCTGCAGCGGCGGGGCGAGCCGACGGGATGGATGGCGATGAGGCGTTCCACATAGGCGGCCAGGTCTCGTCGGCCCGCCGGGGCGCCGTCCAGGCGGACGTACTCGCCGGTCCCGGCCAGCAGCGCCGGGAGTCCGGCGCGGACGGCGTCGGCGGCCCGCCCGTCGTCGTCCTCGACGTGTGCCAGATGGGCGCTGGCATGGCCGACACGCCGGCCATCGTGGCCGTGCGCGGCGGCCACCCGTGCGTAATGGTCGAGCTGGCTCGCTTTCTCGGCGAGGTCGGCGTGCAGGCCGAGCAGCAGCGGCATGCCGTACCGGGCCGCGAGCTCCACCGTCGGCGGCGAGGTCGCCGCGACCCACACCGGTATCCGCCGGGTGGGCCGTGGCACCACCTGCACCGGCCGGAAGGGGAATCGATCGTTGCCGGCCACCGTCGGTGCGCCGGACAACCATCGGTTAAGAAGCTCCAGTGCGTCGTGGAAGCCGGTGTGGAAGCGGTCCAGGCCGGTGCCGAAGACCTCCAGGTCCACCCACGGGCCGCCCCGGCCGACACCGAGGCGGAACCGGCCGCCGGACAGCTCGTCGAGCAGCACCGCCTCTTCACCGAGGGCGACGGGGTGGCGATTGGACAGGATGCAGGCGGCGGTGCCGACCGTGATGGTCCGGGTGGCGCCGAGCAGGTGCGCGGCGAAAGTGACCGCCGAGGGACACACGCCGTAGGAGATGAAGTGGTGCTCGGCTATCCACACCCCGGCGTACCCGGCGGCTTCGGCGGCGCGGCCGTACCGGTGGGCGTCGGCGAGAGCCGTGGCCTGGGTTGCGCCCGGGCGGTGCCCGGCGAGCAGGAACAGATGGACGTCCACGTTCCGGCCTGCTCGCCGGGCGGTCACCGGGTCAGCAGTCACGCAGCTCGGGAGACTGGTTGAGCAGCTGACCACGGACGGAGACGAAGCGGCGGTAGGTGTCGGAGTCGACGGCGGAGGGACGGAACGCCGCGACGCGGTGGCAGTTCTGGAAGGCCAGCTTGACGCCGAAGTGGCGCTCCAGGCCGGCCCGGATGGCGTCGCTGGCCAGGGCACGCAGGAGCTGACCCCGCTCGGCCTCGCTCGGCGGTGGGACGACGTTGTCGGCGAACTCGGCGTCGGACGACCCCAGGTCCGCCACGACCCGGCTGACGACCTGCCAGGCGTACGGCAGCGAATCGCGAACGCAGGACACGAATGCCTCGTCATCGACGGGGCCCGACTCGGCGGCCTGCAACAGGCTCGGTGGCACGGTGAGAGACATGCTCCTCCTCCTAGACGGTAACGATCACGGTTGTCGTTAGCGTCGCGTCATGAGCACATCACGCACGCTCGGTGGCGTCAATGGCACGGGGCGTGTTCGCTGGAGGTTGGTGGGGCTGACCAGCGGTGGGCTCTGACCTATCGGGTGGTGCAGTTCGCGCACGTACCCATGATCTCGAGCGTGTGGTCGACGGCGGTGAATCCGTGCTGGGCGGCTGTGCGGCTCGCCCAGGACTCCACGGCAGGGCCGACGATCTCCACCGTACGTCCGCAGTGCCGGCAGACGAGGTGGTGATGGTGGCTGCGGCTGCACCGGCGGAACATCTGCTCACCCGACGGCAGGCGCATCATGTCCACCTCACCGGCGTCCACGAGGGCCTGCAGGGTGCGGTAGACGGTGGTGAGACCCACCCCGGCACCCCGGTCGCGCAGCTGCGCGTGCAGGCGTTGCGCGCTGCGGAACTCGTCGGACTCCTCGAGCAGCGTGATGACCTCGCCGCGCTGCCGGGTGTTGCGAGCAGCGCCGGGGATCGACTTGACCACCGCCTGGACCCCTCTCGTCGACGGCACGCCGTGCGGTCACGGCAGCACCGGGGACGGTCCGCCGGTTCGAACTGTCCCTGTCGCACTGCGGCTCGTCGCGGCGTTCATGGTAGCGGGCAGCGCCGGTCGGGCCGGTCGAACTGTCGTGGCGGTCGAAGGCCGGCCCGTTGCTCGCCCTACCGCCGCGCCACGGCCGCACGCTTGAACCGGAATGCCGACAGTCACCCGACGAACGGCACTCCTCTATACACTCATCCGCACCAGCAGCCCGGAAGGTGCCCGGAGTCGGCCCCTGCTGCCATTCGCTGACGCTGTACAGACCGGAACGGAATCGGTGTGACTGCTCCCGAGCGCATCGCCCCATCAGGTGAAGAGCCGCCCGGCGAACCTCCGGTTAGCCACGAGTCGCCGCATTCCCGCGGTGCCGCCGTGCGGGCCGTGATCGCCGACCGGATCAGCAGCGTCGAGGTGCTCGCCGCGCTGCTGATCCTCCTGATCGTCCTGCGGGACCCACTCGCCGGCCTGCTGTCCGCGCCGTCCCTGGCGACCTGGACCACGGTATTCGTGTCGGTGATGGTGCAGGCGGTCCCGTTCCTGGTGTTCGGCGTGCTGCTGTCGGCCGTGATCGCGGTGTTCGTACCGCGGTCCTTCTGGGCGCGTGCCCTGCCGAAGCATCCGGCCCTCGCCGTGCCGGTGGCCAGCGCCGCCGGTGTCGTCCTGCCCGGATGTGAGTGCGGCGCCGTGCCGATCGCCGGGTCCCTGATCCGCCGTGGGGTCACCCCCGCGGCGGCGCTGGCCTTCCTGCTCGCCGCGCCGGCGATCAACCCGATCGTGCTCGTCGCCACCGCGGTCGCCTTCCCCAACAACCCCGAGATGGTCCCTGCCCGCGCCGTCGCCAGCCTGGTCGTCGCCATGTTGATGGGCTGGTTGTGGCTACGCCTGGGACGCGCGGACTGGATCCGGCTACCACGCCGGCCCGAGCTTGACGGCCTTCGACGGGGCGAGGCGTTCTGGTCCGCCGTCCGGCACGACGTGGTCCACGCCGGGGGCTTCCTCGTCGTCGGCGCGATGGCGGCGGCCAGCATCAACGTCCTAGTACCTGAACGGTGGCTGCAGACCCTCGCCGACCAGCCGGTGCTCTCCGTGCTGGCACTTGCCGTGCTGGCCGTCCTGCTATCCATCTGTTCGGAGGCAGACGCGTTCGTCGCCGCCTCGCTGTCGCAGTTCTCCCTCACCTCCCGGCTCGTCTTCCTCGTGGTGGGTCCCATGGTCGACCTCAAACTCATCTCCATGCAGGCCGGAGTCTTCGGCCGCCGCTTCGCCGCCCGGTTCGCCCCCGCCACCTTCACGGTCGCGGTCGCGGTCGCCGTCGGCACCGGGGCGGTGCTGCTGTGAACCGCCAAGCCCAGGCCTGCATCATGATCCTCTTCGGCGGCGCGGTCCTCCGGGCCAGCCTCACCGACCTGCATCTGCGCTACGTCAAGGAGGGACTTCGCCCCTTCCTCATCGGCGCCAGCCTGCTGCTGATCATCACCGCCGTGATGACCCTCTGGTACGAACTGCGACCCGCGGCCGCCGCCACATCCGGCGCAGCCGACGAGCAGCAGCCACCCGCCCCGGCTGATCCTGACGGCGCGGTGGGTTCCGCTGCGGCCACCGCACCCGGGCACGACGACCATGGACACCACGGCCATCACGGGCCGCGCGTCGCCTGGCTGCTCCTCCTGCCCGTCCTCGGGCTCCTGCTGGTCAGCCCGCCCGCGCTCGGCTCGTACGCCGCCGGCCAGTCCGGCACCGCGCTCACCGCCGAGCAGAACTACGACTATTCCCCGCTGCCCGCCGGTGATCCCGCGCCGATCTCGGTCATCGACTATGCCGCCCTGGCCCTGTTCGACAAGGGCCGGTCGCTCGGCGACCGCCGCGTCCAGTTCACCGGCTTCATCACCCCCGGCGCCGGCGGCGAGCCGATCCTCGCTCGGATGATCATGTCGTGTTGCGCGGCGGACGGCCGGCCGGTCAAGGTCGGCATGACCGGCGATGCGCCTGCCGGCCTGGCCGACGACACCTGGGTCGAGGTCACCGGCCGGTACAGCCAGCGTATCGGCCGCGACCCGGTCAACAACGAGGAGATTCCCTACCTCGATGTCGAGTCCTGGCGACAGGTGAACGCGCCGGCCAATCCCTACGGATAGCCGGTCTCGTTCTCGGATCGAGGTTGGAAATGCTGGACGTTGAACGCCGGGGCCCGTTCCCGTGGTGCGGGCTGGCGTTCGGCGCCGATGCGGCGTTCAGGTGGTCGCGGCCGCCAGGGTCGCAGACCGCCGGAGTTGGAGCGCTACCGCGCCGCCCTCAACGCCGGAGCGGACCCGGATGTGGTCACCGACTGGATCGCGCAGAACCAGGCGGAACGCGCTCGCGCGGAAGCAGATCTATGCGCGAACGCGGGCACCACCCCGCCGGATGAGCCGAGCAGAGATCAGGGCCCTGGTGACCGCACTCGGCGACATCGCCGCCGTGCTCGGCGACGCCGACCTGGCCGACAAGGCCAAGGTGTGCCGGCGACGCGGACCCCGGGCTGAAACGCAAACGGTGCCCGCTGGCTGGCCTGCCCATGGTCGTCCCGAGTTCGGCGTGGCTGGAGATGCAAGGCTCGGTAGACCCGAGCGAGGTTGGCCTCGACGGTAATTGGGCTGATGATCTGACGCGGGATGCGTCGAAGGCCGTGCGGTGCGTACAGTTCCGGGTCGGACTTGGGGTGGGCCGGGTAGATCCGGCGCAGGGAACGGGATGAGACAGCGGCGGCATGACGGCGGACAAAATTACAGAAAACGGTCAATACGGCATTGACCGCGGCCGACTGGAGACCTGTCTCAGCGTCTTTGAGGCGTTGGAGGACCTGCCTCCCGATCACCCCGACGTGGTGCGGGTGCAACGGGCCACCGCGAAGCTCTACAAGGTGATCAAGCAGCGGCGACGCGAGGAACGGCGGGATGCCATCGCGGCGGCCGACCGCGCGGTGACGGCGGCCACCGCCACCGGCGCCCCTGGCCGGATCGACGACGAGACCCAGGGCATCCCGCTCGCCTCCCCCACCGTCGGTACCACGGCCGGCTTCCTGCACAATCCGCGCGGCTGCTACGTCTGCAAGCAGCGCTACCGCGAGGTGGACGCCTTCTATCATCAGCTCTGCCCGCCCTGCGCCGCGCTCAACCGGGAGCGCCGGAACGCCCGCACCGACCTGACCGGCCGGCGCGCGCTGCTCACCGGCGGCCGGGCGAAGATCGGCATGTACATCGCGCTGCGGCTGCTGCGCGACGGCGCGCACACCACGGTGACCACGCGGTTTCCGCACGACGCGGTCCGCCGATTCGCCGCGATGCCCGACAGCGCGGACTGGCTGCACCGCCTGCGGATCGTCGGGATCGACCTGCGCGACCCCGCCCAGGTGATCGCCCTCGCTGACTCGGTCAGTGGCCAGGGACCCCTCGACATCCTGATCAACAACGCGGCGCAGACCGTCCGCCGCACGCCCGGGGCGTACGCGCAGCTCGTCGCCGCAGAGGCGGCGGCCCTGCCGGACGGCCCGCTGCCGGAGATGATCACGTTCGCCAAACCGACCGGCCGGAGCGACCCGGCCGGCAGCCTGAACGCCCCACCGCAGCCGGCGATCACCGCGCACGCGCTCACCGCACTGGCGCTGACCAGCGGCTCCGCCTCGCCGGAACGGATCGCGGCAGCCACCGCCATCGACGCCGGCGGTCTGGTGCCGGACCTCGACCCCGTCAACAGCTGGGTGCAGCGGGTGCACGAGGTGAACCCGGTCGAACTGCTCGAAGTGCAGCTGTGCAACGTGACCGCGCCGTTCGTGCTGGTCAGCCGGCTGCGACCGGCGATGGCCGCAGCGACCGCCCGCCGCAAATACGTGGTGAACGTGTCAGCGATGGAGGGCCAGTTCGCCCGCGGCTACAAGGGGCCGGGCCACCCGCACACCAACATGGCCAAGGCCGCGCTGAACATGCTGACCCGGACCAGCGCCCAGGAGATGCTGGCCGACGGCATCCTCATGACCAGCGTCGACACCGGCTGGATCACCGACGAGCGACCCCACCCGACGAAGATGCGGCTGGCGGACGCCGGCTTCCACGCCCCGCTGGACCTCGTCGACGGCGCGGCCCGGGTCTACGACCCGATCGTCCGCGGCGAACAGGGCGAAGACCTGTACGGCTGCTTCCTGAAGGACTACGCGCCCTGCGCCTGGTGATCGGCGCGCCCACCCCGCAGTCGGCCACCCGGGCTCAGGCCGACATGGTCAGCACCGTCGCCCCGTCCACCACAGGTCCAAGCTGCGGTGGCTGCCGCGATGGAGCCGTTCTGAGGTCGGCTCCATGACGGGCCCCGAACTGGCCGACGATACCCTGACCGGCCTGCTCGCCTGGTTCTCCCTGATCCACATCCCCGACGACGAGTACCCAGGGTGTTCGCCGAGTTCCACCGAGTGCTGCGGCCCGGCGGGGTCATGCTGCTCGGCTTCCACGCCGGCGACGGCAGCCGGCTCAAGACGGAGGGCTACGGCGGCTACCCGATGAACGTCTACGTGCACCGCCGCCCACCGGGCCGGGTCACAGCCTGGCTGGACGCCGCCGGCTTCACCGTCGAGGCCGAGATGCTGCACCTCCCGGCCAAAACATCGAGGACGCCTTCCTCTTCGCCTATCGGTGAGGTCCCAGGCCGACGTCATCCGCGCCATTAGCCGTTGACGACCCACCGTCCGCCCTTCGGATCGCTGGTGGGCCACCGGTCTTAGGGCATGAAGACACCGACACAGCCGATCCGGCCGGCGGCGTTCGTCACTTTGATGCAAGCCGTCGAGGGCCATTGTGTGGTGTTCCACGCCGTCGGCGTCGTGGGCCTGGTAGCCGACTGCCTCAATCGATTTCTGCACCCCGTCGTGTACGAAGCATTCCCAGGCTGACTTCTGCTCGAGGGACGCTCAATTCGGCGCGGACGGGAGGGTTGGCGCCGCGACGAGCGCAGGTGCGTGCCGCTACCTCGGCGGCGAACTCGACCACTTCGGTGAGGACGGCGCGGTCAGCGGCGGCGAGTGTGCTGCGCCGTTCCGCCTTCAGCAGGTCGGCCTCGCTGAGCGCGGCGAGCATCCCGGCGGTGAAGGCGTCCCCCGCCCCGACGGTGTCCACCACATCTGTATGGTGCGCCGCAACTTCGACTTCGTGCCGGCGGGTCGCCGCCCATGCACCCAGCTCGCCGAGCGTGACGACCACAACGTGTGCGCCGAGGGCCAGCCACCTCCGCCCCGCCTCCTGGTAGGGGCGGCCCGGGTAGATCCAGTCCAGATCGTCGCCGCTGACCTTGACGACGTCGCTCAAACTGACAAAGGCGTCGATTCTTCCTCGGGCGCCGATCGGGTCGCCGGTCACTGAGGGACGGCAGTTCGGATCGAAGCTGATCATCGTCGACGGGCGTGCCCGCCGCACCAGTGCCAGCACGTCGTCGGCTCCCGGCTGTAGGACCGTGGCGAGCGATCCGGTGTGCAGGCAATCGCCGTGCGCATCCTCGACCATCTGCCCAGGGAAGGCTTGCCATTCGATGTTGAAGTCGTAGGTGGCCTGGCCCTTGGGATTCAGGTGCGTCGTCGCCACGCTTGTCTGCGCGAGGTTCAGGATCGACTGCTGGCTTAGGCGTACGCCGTTGCGCTCGATGTAGGCGCGGAGCATCCGCCCGTGGGCGTCGTGCCCGATCTGGGTCAGCAGGGTGGTGGGCTGACCGAGTCGGGCCAGAGCGGTGGCCACGTTCGCGGGGCTTCCCCCGGGGTACGCCGCCATCGTCCCCGCTGTCTCCTCGATCAGATCCACGAGGGTCTCACCCACGACGGTGATCACGTCTCTCCTTTCTGGATGGCATCGATGCTGTGCCGGGCCGTGGATCAGCTCGTTGCGTGGCCGGGAGTCTGTTCGAGGGTGGTGGCACCGGTCATGATTGCCACCGCCTCGGCCATGGTGTGCGACGACGGGCTGACCACGCCGGCGCAGCGACCCAGTCGTTGGATGTGGATGCGGTCGGCGACCTCGAACACGTGCGGCATGTTGTGGCTGATGAGGATCACCGGGAGTGTGCGGGACCGCAGTTCCTCGATCAGTCTGAGCACCTGGTTGGACTCCTTGACCCCGAGCGCGGCGGTCGGCTCGTCGAGCACGATCACCTTGCTGCCGAAGGCGGCGGCCCGCGCCACCGAGACGGCCTGCCGCTGGCCTCCGGAGAGCGTCTCGACCGCCTGCGCGACGTTCTGCAGGGTGCCGATGCCGAGGTCGGCGAGGGCTTGGGCGGCCTCGCGGCGCATGCCCTGCTGGTCGAGCATCCGGAAGACGGAGCCGAGCGGTCCGCGGCGGCGCTTCTCCCGTCCAAGGAAGAGGTTGCTCGCGATGTCCAGCGCCGGGGCGACGGCCAGGGTTTGGTAGACCGTCTCGATACCGGCGTCCCGGGCATCCTGCGGGCGCTTGAAGTGCACCGGCCGGCCCTCCAGGAACAGCTCTCCAGCGTCCGGGCTCAGCGCGCCGGTGAGGCACTTGATCAGCGTCGACTTGCCGGCGCCGTTGTCGCCGATCACGGCGAGCACCTCGCCGGGATAGAGGTCGAGGTCGACCCCGTCCAGCCCGACGACCTTGCCGAAGGTCTTCACCAACCCGCGGGCCGAGAGCACTGGCGTACGCTGCGCCGGTTCTGCCGCGGGCGGGCGGCTGCCTGGGCTGTGCGTGGTGGCGGTCATGCTCGCACCTTTCTGATCCACTGGTCGACGGCCACGGCGAGGATCACCAACAGGCCCACGGCGAGCACCCGGTACTGGTCGTCGACGCCGGCGAGGGAGAGGCCGCTGCGGAAGAACCCGACGATCAGCGCGCCGAGGAGAGTGCCAAGCAGCACTCCCCGGCCGCCGAAGAGGCTGGTGCCGCCGATCACCACAGCCGTGATGCTTTCCAGGTTGGCGTCGGTGATGGCGTTCGGGCTGGCCGCGCCCGCCCGTCCGATGAGGATCCAGGCGGTGATGCCGTAGATGGCCCCCGCCACCAGGTACACGCTCAGCAGCACCCGGTCGACCCGGATGCCAGCGAGCCGCGCGGCCTCCTTGTCGTCGCCGACCGCGTAGACGTGCCGGCCCCAGGCGGTCTTGGCCAGGGCGTAGCCCACCACCAGGTAGATGAGCACGACCGCGACGACGCCGAAGGTGATCCGGAACTCGCCCACCGGGAAGGATTCCCCGGTCCAGCTGAGCACGGGCGGCAGATCGGTGGCCTGGACACTCTGGCCATCGGAGTAGAGCAGCCCGATGGAGGTGAAGACGCTGAGCGTGCCCAGGGTGACGATGAAGGGCGGCAGCTTCAGCCGGGTCACCAGCCCGCCGTTGAGCGCGCCCGCCGCGGCGCCCACCGCGATGGCGAGCAGAACGGCGAGTACCCCCGGCAGCCCCTGCCCCTCGGCCAGTTTCGCGGAGAGCATCATCGCCAGGATGGCGATCGCGCCGACCGACAGGTCGATCCCCGCGGTGAGGATGATGAGTGTCTGCCCGACGGCGAGCGCGCCGATCACGGCAACCTGCTGCAGGACGAGCGACAGGGAGTTCGGCGCGGCGAAGCGGGGGTTGAGGGTGGAGAAGACGACGAACGCGATAACCAGCACGAGGAACGGGCTGATCGCGGGGTGGGCGTGCAGCAGGTGCTGAACGCGTTGCAGCGGTGAGTGCCGGCGCAGCGCGAACTGCTGGGCTGCGCTGGTTGGTGGAGTGGTCGTGGTCACGGGATGCTCCCTGGGGTGGTCGACGGAGGCGGACGACTGCCCGGTCGAGGGCGCGGGATGCGAGTTCCCGGGCGCCTCGACCGGGACAGCGGTGGACTCAGCCCCAGCAGCGCCCGGTGGCGTCGGCGCTGGTGATGCTCTCGACCCCGGTGGCCGGCTTGTCGGTGACCAGGGTGACGCCGGTGTCGAAGAAGTCGAGGCCACCGGTGACCTGCGGCTTCTCACCGTCGTTCGCAATTTTCTTGATGGCCTGCACGCCGAGTTCGGCCATCTTCAGCGGGTACTGCTGTGAGGTGGCGCCGATGACGCCGTCCTTGACCTGCCGTACGCCGTCGCAGCCGCCGTCGACGGAGACGACCAGGACGCCCTGGGTCTTGCCCGCCGCCTGCAGCGCCTTGTACGCGCCGACCGCGGCCGGCTCGTTAATGGTGTAGACGACGTTGATGTCGGGGTTCCTGGTCAGGCAGTTCTCCATGGCGGTGCGACCGCCGTCCTCGGCGCCCTGGGTCGGCTCGTTGCAGGCGATGGTGTAGGTGCCGCCGGAGTAGTTGCCGGTCTTCGCCTCGTCGCCGTTCTTCTTCTTGTCGGCGGTGTCGATGCCCATCCCGGCCAGGAAGCCCTGGTCCCGGTTGTAGTCGACGGAGACGACCTTGTCGTTGAACAGATCCAGCAGCGCGATGGTCGCCGGCTTGCCAGCGAGCTGGGCCGCCGTCCACTTGCCGACGAGTTCACCCGCCTTGAAGTTGTCGGTGGCGAACGTGATGTCCACGGTGTCGGCCGGGTCGGGCGGGGTGTCCAGGGCGATCACGTAGAGCCCGGCGTCACGGGCCTTCTTGATAGCGGGGTTCACCCCGGGACCGTTCGGGGTGATCAGAATGCCTTCGTCCCCCCGGGCGATCGCGTCCTCGATGGCCTGCACCTGGCCGGCCTCGTCGCCGTCCTCCTTGCCCGCGGCGACGGTGAGCTTGACGCCCTCGGCGTCGGCGGCCTTCTTCGCACCCTGCTGCATGGTCACGAAGAACGGGTTCGTGGAGTTCTTGGTGATCAGCGAGACGGCCACGGTCGGGGCGCCGCCGCCGGTTCCTTCGTCACCGGAGCCGCCGCAACCGCTGACGACCATGCTGGTCGCCGCCGCGGCGGCGACCAGCAGCGCCGTAGGGCGACGGCCAATGCGCTGGATCATGTCTTCTCCCTCGGAACCGTCCCCGGCGCCCTGCCGGGAAGCAGTGTTGACAACGATGTCAGCGCAGTTTCCAGTGACGTACCCGAAGATGTCAATGGCATGACAACGACTTTTCCAGTTGCTGCTCGCAGTCGTACCCGCGCTGTTGACATCGATGTCAAGCAGCCGCAGGATCGCTGCACCCGGCGCCCCACCACCGACGGTGTCCAGCGCGGGGACCCGGGCGCCCACCGCCGGCCGGACGGCCGGCGGTCATGACGGACGGAGGATGTGGATGAGAATCCGACGATGGTTGGCCGCATGCGCGGCCGCGGCCGTGGTGGCGGCGATGCCCGGCGCCACCGCCAGCGGTGCGACCGGCGGCACGAGGGACGAGCCGTACCGCCCGCAGATCCACTTCAGTCCCGAGCGGAACTGGATGAACGACCCGAACGGGCTGGTCTGGTACCAGGGCGAATGGCACCTCTTCTACCAACACAACCCCGAGGGTGCGCAGTGGGGCAACATGTCGTGGGGCCACGCGGTCAGCCGCGATCTGTTCCACTGGGAGGAGCTGCCGGTCGCGCTCCCCTACTCGGCCGACGAGCACATCTTCTCCGGGTCGATCGTCGTCGACGAGCGGAACACCTCGGGCTTCGGCCGCCCTGGCGTGCCGGCGATGGTCGCCGTCTACACCAGCGCCTACCCGGCTACCGGCATCCAGGCCCAGTCGCTGGCCTACAGCATCGACCACGGCCGGACGTGGACGAAGTACGCCGGGAACCCTGTGCTCGACCTCGGGTCGCGGGAGTTCCGCGACCCGAAGATCTTCTGGGACGCCGAGGCCGGCTACTGGGTCATGGCGATCGTGCTGGCCACCGAGCACAAGGTTCGCTTCTACCGCTCCGCCGACCTCAAGGCGTGGACCTACCTGAGCGACTTCGGCCCGGCCAACGCCACCGGCGGGGTCTGGGAGGTGCCGGACCTCTTCGAGGTGCCGGTCGACGGCGACCCGCAGAGCACCAAGTGGGTGCTGGTGGTCAACCTGAACCCGGGGTCAGTGGCCGGCGGGTCGGGCGCTCAGTACTTCGTCGGCGACTGGGACGGGACCACCTTCACCGCGGACAACATGGTGACCGGCGAGCCGGAGCCCCCGGCCGGAACACTCTTCGCCGACTTTGACGGCGACTACGCCGGCTGGACGATCGAGAACGACCCGACGCTGGCCCCCGGGCCTTTCGGCACCGCCCCCTACCCGGGGACGGTCCCCGGCCAGCAGCTGGTCAGCGGCTTCCGCGGCCGTTCCCTGGTGAACAGCTTCCTCGGCTTCGACACCCCGAAAGGGCGGATGATCTCCCCCGAGTTCACCCTCGACCAGGACTTCCTGAACCTCCTCGTCGGCGGTGGCGCGCACCCGCACCTGCCCGGCGCGACCACCGAGTTCGTGCCCGAGGGCGCCGAGACCGTGCTCGACTTCGAGCTGCCCGACGGCCAAACGTACGAGCAGGCGGGCTGGACGGCGACTGACGGGCTGCGCGGCCGGACGCCAGTGGTGGGTCCCGCCCGCTCGGAACGCGGGCACGTGGGCGACAAACTGCTCACCACCTTCTACGAGGCCGACACGACGACCGGGACGCTCACCTCGCCGGCGTTCCCTATCGACCGGAACCACCTCAGCGTGCTCGTCGGCGCCGGCGGTCACGTCGATGCGAGCGCGCGGACGGTGGTGGAACTGCTCGTCGACGGCGAGGTGGTCCGCACCGGCACCGGGAACTTCTCCGGCTTCGTGAACTGGCGAAGCTGGGACGTGGCCGAGTACCGGGGCCGCAGCGCCCAGCTGCGCATCGTCGACGAGAACACCGGCGGCTGGGGGCACCTCCTGGTCGACCACCTGATCGCGACCGACGAACCGGTGCTGCCCCGGTCGGTGGAGACCGCAGTCAACCTGGTCGTCGAGAACAAGGTGGTCCGCACCGCCACCGGCAAGAACAGCGAACGCCTCGACTGGGTCGCCTGGGACGTCCGTGACCTGGCCGGCCGGCGGGCCCACCTGGAGATCAACGACTTCAGCTCCGGCGGCTGGGGCCACATCCTCGTCGACCACGTCATGTTCGCCGACCGGCCGGCCGGCAGCGAACTGGAGCGCTACGACTGGGTCGACTACGGCAAGGACTACTATGCCGCGATCTCGTACAACGGCGTCCCGGGCGGCGAGCGGGTGCTCGTCGGGTGGATGAACAACTGGCAGTACGCCGGCGGCATCCCCACCTCCCCGTGGCGTGGCGCGATGGCGCTGCCCCGGGAGTTCGGGCTCGCCACGATCGACGGGGAGGTGCAGCTCGTCCAGCGACCGGTCAGCCAGATCCGCCGGCTCCGCGGGGCCGGCGGCGCGTACGCCCTGCGCGACGCCGTCGTCGGACCCGGCGTGCGGGACCTGCCGGCAGCCGCCGACGGGACCGTGCTGGAGATCGAGGCCGAGTTCGAACTCCGCGACGCCGACCGGTTCGGCCTGCACGTACGCGGCGGAGACGGCGAGCGGACCGTGATCGGGTACGACGCCGCCGCGCGGCGCCTCTACGTCGACCGGACCCGCTCCGGCGACGTCGGGTTCAGCCCGCTCTTCCCCGGCGTGCACTCCGGCCCGCTCTCCGTCGATGGCGACCGGGTGCGCATGACGATCTACCTGGACCGCTCCTCCGTCGAGGTGTTCGGCGGGGCGGGTCAGACCACCATCACCGACCAGATCTTCCCCGCGCCGGGCAGCGACCAGACGCGGCTCTTCGCCGAGGGTGGGGAGGTGCTGGTGCGGTCACTCACCGTCCGGCCGCTGCGGTCCGTGTGGCGATAACCTGGGACCCGATCATCAGCAGTCCGGGGGCCGCGGCAGGTACCGCGGTCCCCGGCGTCGCCTCCGCTAGGAGCGCTCATGGACGGTGCGGTTTCCAATTCGACGATTGCCCGGGCTCGGCCCACGCTACGGGACGTCGCCCTGCTCGCTGGCGTGAGCACGAAGACTGCCTCCCGGGTGGTCAACGGCGAACCGGGAGTCTCCCCGTCCAAGATCACGGCCGTGCAGCGGGCGATCACGCAGCTCGACTACCGTCCGAACTTCACCGCCAGCAGCCTGCGGCGCGCTGGCGGCCGCAGCGCGGCGATCGCCGCCGTCCTCGAGGACCTGGCCAACCCCTTCTCCTCGGCGCTGCACCGGGCGCTGGAGGACGCCGCCCGCGAACGGGAGGTGCTGATCTTCGCCGGAAGCGTCGACGAGAGCCCCGAGCGGGAGCGCGACCTGGTCCGGGCGTTCACCATGCGGCAGGCCGACGCCCTGGTGGTGGTGCCGGCAAGCGACAACCAGAGCTACCTGATGGGCGACGTCAACGCCGGCACCCCCGTGGTGTTCGTCGACCGGCCCCCGGTCGGGCTGCCCGTCGACGCCGTCCTCACCGACAACCACGACGGCGCCGCCGCCGCTGCCCACCACCTGGTCCGGCACGGCCACCGGGACATCGCCTACCTCGGCGACCTCCAGACGATCTCCACCGCCCGGCAGCGCTTCCGGGGTTTCAAGGAGGCGCTCAGCGACCACGGCATCCGGCCCGATGCCGCGAACATCGTCCACGACCTGCACACCGAGCGCGACTCCGAGGAGGCGGCCCGCCGGCTGCTGACCCGCGAGTCCCCGCCGACCGCCCTCTTCACCTCGCAGAACCTCGTCACCATCGGCGCCATCCGGGCGCTGCAGCAACTCGGCCGGCAGCAGCAAGTCGCCCTCGTCGGCTTCGACGACTTCCCCCTTGCCGACCTGCTCCAGCCGGGCGTCACCGTCGTCGCGCAGAACCCGTCCGAGATGGGCCGGGTCGCCGCCTCCCTGATCTTCCGCCGCCTCGACGGGGAGCAGTGGCAGCCGAGGACCCACCTCGTGCCGACCCGGCTGATCGCCCGCGGGTCGGGCGAAATCGCGGGGCCGCACCGGGACTGAGGCGCACCCGCAATGGCGGGAATGTAACGCCCGTCAGGGCGGTATCACCGGATCGCCTCATGGATGTGCAACCGGCAGGTGAGCATCGGCCGTCGCTTGCTGGCCGTCGCGCCCATTGATGACTTCGGTCAACCCGGTCTGCGTAGTCCTGTCATGCGGACTGGGATTCGGTTGGCGAGGTAGAACCCCCAGTCAGGTTCGGTGGTGCGGGCCGGCTCCGTTCGCGCGCGGCGCTGATGATCGAATCGAGTCGGTCGCGGGTGGTACACAGGTCGCGTACCTGGGCGTCGATGCGGGCGCGCTCCAAGGTGTGTGCTGGACGGACTTGCCAAACCCGCCATCCGGTCAGCCGGCGGTTGGCAGAGTGGGAAAGGTGAGCAGGAGGCGGCCGGTGCGGCAGCGGCACCAGCGCCTTGCGCGAGTCCTCGGGAACCTTCACTTCTCCACCGGGGCTGCCGGCGTCACCAAGTTGGAACTGTTCCTCGACCTGGTCTTCGTGTACGCATTCCTCGCTGCGACGAACCTCATGGCGGAGAACTTCCGAGTCGAGGGCGTGTTCCAAGGCGTCTTGGTGATCCTGCTGCTGTGGAGATGCTGGAGCTCATATGCGTTGCTCGGCAATCTAGTCAGGGTAGACCGGGGAATCATTCGGCTGGTCATGTTCGGCGTGGCCGCGACGATCCTGTTGATCGGCATCGCCGCGCCGGTGACCTTCACCGACCGGCCGGGAGGCCTGTTCGGGCCGCTGATCTTCGTCGTCGCCTTCTTGCTTGCCCGGCTCGTTGCACTGCTGATCCTGACGTACGCCGGATCAGGCGAGCAGCCGATCCGAGCGTCCGTCCTCGGCAGGTGGTTGCCCTTTGCCGGCGGCGCGGTTCTGCTGCTGTGCGGCGCGCTACTTCCTCGTCTCCTACCCTCGGGCATCGACGGTGAGACTGTCCGGCTGGCCCTATTCTTCGCCGCCGCCGCTGTCGATTTCATCGGCGTACGAGCGATCGGCATGGGTGGCGTTCGAATCGCCTCCGTGCCGCACTGGGCAGAGCGGCACCGGCTGGTCATGCTCATCGCACTGGGCGAGACGATCATCTCGATCGGCACCAGCCGCGGCCTGATCGGTGATCCCCCGATCACCTGGTCGGTCATCGGGGGTTCGGCGCTGGGCCTCATCGTGGTGGCCGTGCTCTGGTGGCGCTACTTCGACATCGCCGGATTCGCCGCCGAGCGGGCACTGGAGCAGCAGCCGGCATCCGCCAGGTCACGACTCGGCCGCGACGTGTACACGATCCTGCACCTTCCGATGATTGTCGGCCTCGCCCTGTTCGCGCTGGGGCTCAAACGTGCCTTGAGTTCGGTCGAGCCCGCCGACGCAGCCAGGTGGGACGAGCTGGGCACGCTGGTCCTTTACGGAGGTGTCCTTCTGTACCTGCTTGGCATGGTGGCTCTCGAGTACCGCACCATTCGCCTGCTGGGTCGGAGCCCGTTGCTGGGGGTCGTTCTGGTGGGTGCCGCGGTGCCGGTCGCGGTCCACCTGCCGGCGGTGGGTGCCGTAGGGCTGCTTGCCGCCCTTCTCGCCAGTATGGTCCTGGCTGACCTCACCGTCTTCCGTCGGCGGCACCGCGCGCTGCACGAACGGGTGGCGGAGGCGGCAGACCGGACCACCGGCACCGGGGTCACGCCGAAGGAACTGTTCCTGGATCTGGTGGTCGTCTATACGTTCATCCAGGTCACGGTGTTGACGAGCCGGCATTCCACCGGGCCGGGGGTCGCCCAGGCACTGGCAGTGCTCACCCTGCTGTGGATCGCCTGGTCCCGCTACACCCAGGTAGGAAACGCCCTGCGCAGCGAGTCCATCCCCGTCCGGTTGAGTGTCCTGCTGGTCGTGGCGCTGGCCCTGACCATCGGTATCGCCATCCCGCAGGCGTTCGATCACGTGCCGGACGGCCTGCCCGGGCCGACGGTCGTCGTCGCCTGCTACATCGCCCTCCGCTTACTGCACCTGGCCGCGCTCCGGCTTGTTGGCCGCCCGGACCGGGCGCCACCCGCACACGTGCTGCGGGCGAGCGTCCCGACCTTGACGGCGCTCGTCCTGCTGATGGTCGCCGCCCTGACGTCCGCGCGACCGGACGCTCCGGAGGTGCTGGGGCAGTTGGTGGCGAGCCTCTGGCTGGCAGCCATCGTCGTCGACCTCGCCGGCGGCTACCTCGTCCTGCGGTTCTGGTGCGTGAGTTCGGCCAGACACTGGAGCGACCGGTACGCCCTGATCATCCTCATTGCACTGGGAGAATCGATCATCTCAACGGGAGTGGCAGTTTCCGGCCGCCCCATCTCGTGGTCGGTCGTCGGTGCCATCGTCACCAGCATGGTCCTGCTGGCCACGCTCTGGTGGGCGTACTTCGACACCGACGCCGTTGTCGGAGAGCGCACCTTGCAAGCCCGCACTGGCGATCAGCGGGCGGCGCTGGCCCGCGACGCGTACGCCTACCTCCACCTGCCGATGATTGCCGGGCTGATGCTGCTCGCCGTCGGCCTGCGTGAGATTCTCGACGTGCTGAGCGAACCGTCAGGACCGGCGCGTACCCCGTTGGGACACGCCATCCTCTTCGCCGGGACAATCGTCTATCTTCTTGCCAACCAGGCATTCTGGTGGCGTGTCCAGCGCGAGGTCCGCTGGGTCCGCGTTGTCGGAATCCTGTTCGTGATGGTCCTCGCGCTGGTGACCAGCCCGCTGTCGCCGCTGCTGGCGCTGACTATCCTGACCGCCACCAGCGTTTCCGTGATGGCGATCGACTCGCTCCGTGCCGCCGACCTACGGCGACGACTGTCCGAACCACGCTCGGCCATCCTGACCGACGCCCGGCCGGGCAACCCGATCACGTAGCCCGGTGGAGCGCCGTCCCGTTCCTGACCTTTCCGCACCCGAGATCTGTCGAATCGTGTGCATGAGGAGGATGAGGTGCATCAACGCGAGGCTGCGCAACCTCTCTCAGGCGAACGATCGACACGTCCCGTTGCGGGACGATCAGCGCCTCGGACGCGGTGGACGCCGCCCTGTGACAGGTCGAGTCGCGGTGGATGATCCGCGACCATGGGCTCGCGCCGCCGCCCGTCGTCCGCGGGTGGCAAGGGCGTGCTCGTCCCGCTGCCACCGGCTGCGGCCGAGCTACGACAAGGCCGTCGACGACCGCACCAGCGGACCGATCCTGCGCAACACCGTCGGCGTGCGGATGGACCGGCACGCCGCCACCCGCCGGCTCAAGCACCGGACCCAGGCCGCAGGGATCCGAATGCCGAGGATGCATCCCCACATGCTGCGCCACACGTTCGTGACGACCATGCTCGGCGCCGGTGTCAGCCTGCGCGACGTGCAGATCGCCGCCCGCCACGCCGCCCCGCGAACCACCATGCGCTACGACCGGGCCCGCAAGAACCTCGACCGGCACCCCAACTACATCCTGGCCGCGTACATGGCCTCCAGGACATAGCCAGCGCTCGCGGCTTCGCCGATGAGGGGGCGGCTCGGCCGAGTTGGGGCCACGACCTCAAGGAGCGGCTCAGTCGGCAGGCGACGGCCGAGCTCGGGGGGTTACGGTCTGGTCGAGTTTGTCAGGGCCGGTTGTGCACGAACCACGCGTCCCCGGCGGGCAAGGCAACGGCGACCTCCCACCGGCTCAGGTCGAGGTTCGGGGCGAGCGCCTTGAGCTGGCCGGCCGCGTTCCATGCCTCGTCACCCGGTGCCGGCCGACGACCCACCTGGAACTGCAGCATGGTGCCCCACGACGCGACCAGGCGGGCGTCCCACCGGTGGCGCCACTGCGCCAACACCTCGGCGAGCGTCCACTGGTACTCCCGGGTGAGCGCACCGAAGAAGTCCACCCAGTACCCCGAGCTGCGGACGTCGCTGGTGGGCAGCAACATGAGCAGGACGCTGTCAGGCGTGTACCAGTAGTCGGTCTGTGTCACGAACCGCACGCTGCCAAGCACCCGGGCGTACAGGTCGGCGTCGGCGAGCAGCCGATCGTACAGCGCCCGCTCCAGCGCCTGGCGCGGAGTCGGCAGCGCCACATCCGACACCAGGGCCGTCAGGTCCAGGTCGACGCCGGCCATGCCACGCGCGTAGTACTCGACCCCGCCCTCGTCGACCTCGTCGTCCTCGCTGTAGTGGCGGTAGGCCAGCCAGGGTTCGGAAGACTCGGCCGCCTCGGCGAACGCGCGCAGCTCCGACTCCGACGGACCCGGCTCGGGCTCGGGCCGGATCCTCAGCGTGTCGTCGAAGTCGTCGGTGACCATGACGGGCCGGCGTCCGATGACCGGCACCAGTGCGTCGGCAGCCTGCCAGGCCTCGTGCAGGCGATTGGGGTCGATGTCGGCGACGAGGACAGTGCCCGACGGGCCGTGCCCGATCGGCAGGCCGGCCAGTGGCGTGCCGACGAACGCCGCTTCGATCTGGTCGAGGTCGTTTCGCACGGTGAAAGTGTCTCCGATCATCGACGCGACGCGGCGTCGAGGTGGGTCCGGGTGCAAATTACGATCCGGCGAGCAACGCACGCAGCATCGCCCAGGTCTGGTCGAGAGGTCCCCTCGCCGAGCCTCCGCGGCCATGGATGGCGCCATTCACACCGCCGCCTCCGTTCATAGCCTTGTTCGCCGCGTTGACGGTGGCATCAACATCCTGCGTCGTGATGTCCCCGAGGACGGCGGGACGACTGGCACGCCACTATTCTGCCCGTGAGCACCGGCTACAGACCCAGGCCATCTGGTTCCGTCGGGCGTGAGGCTGATGCGCTTGCCGTAGGAGCGGTCCCTCTGGCCGCGGTAGCCGAGGACGGTCAGATACATGCCCTACCAGTAGGGCCGACTCCAAGTCCTGATGCCGCCCTGACATGCCGCGCACCGTGAGCCGGGCCCGTGCCTGTGGCGTCACGGCATCGGTCTGCGCTGACCGTTGATCCTGCGTCGAGCCGGGTCGTGCGGCGGCGTCGCCGTCGCGTCAGCGGACCGCTTGATTGCCGACGGTGCAGGCTCGGATCGCGATGGTGACCTGGTTGCCCGCGGAGGGGTCGATGACGCAGTGCAGCCCGAGGTCTGTGATGCGGCCGTCGCGTGCGTTCCACTCGCGGGCACCGGCGTCACGCCCCAAGATTGAGCCGAGCGAGTCGATCGTGGCCTTCCAGAAGTTCGGCCAGGCGCGGCGGGGCCCGACCACGAACGCAAGCTGGAGGGCGATACCGCCATCGGGAAATGGTTGAGCGGCGGTGATCTGGTCGCGGATCTGCCGCGTTCATGCACGTCGCTGCCACCGTTGCTTGATCGGCTGGTCTGGGTGGTCTCCTTCGGCCGTGGGCTGATGCGGTACGTGACCGACGTCTACGCTTCGTCGCGTGCCGGTGGGATTCGGGGTAAGCCTGGTCGTCCGTGGTCAGACCGTGGACCCGGGGGGAATGCTGGTCGCCGCGGCCAGGGCCGTTGCTGCCAACGGTATCGAGATCGATCGCGTTGGCGACGTCGTGAGGTTCACCGCCGACGAGATGCGCGATCTGTCGGTCCTGGCGGCGCCGTTGGCTGGCTGGTGGCAACAGCACGGACCGACCACGGCCGGTGACGTTGCCCTACGGTTCGTCGGGCCGAACGGGGTCACCGAGCTGACCTACAGCATGCTCGACATGGCCGTCGAACACGTCCAGCACATCATCGAGGTCGACAGCGGCCGGCCCTACGGCCCGGGTGAGGCCCCCGGGCCGATACGGCGGCTCACCGCGGCGCTGTTACGCCGGGCCCGGACCGGCTTCACCGCGTCGGAACTGTCGATGCGCGACGAGGGCGCCGTCCTGTGCGTGGCTCTGGCCGGCCGCGACCTCGACGACCGGCCCCGCATCCTGGAGTTTCAGGCATTCGACCCAGCGCATGACGAGTACGACCCCGGCGACGACGACGGCTACTGCCTGCTCACCGAGCACCACGTACCGGTCTTCCAAGGGCTGGTCGCGCTCATGCTGACCCGGCGGACGCTACGCCTACAGCTGACCGACGAAGCGGCCCGAACCTGGGGAACACGGTCGGCGACGTACCCGGTCAGGCTCCACCTAGACAACCACGAGATCGAACAACTGCGCCTGGAGCTGCGGCGCCTCTTCTCCTTCGGAGACGATCGACTACCCGCACCCAAACTCGAGCTCCGATAGAAGGCGCTCACACCTCTGACCCGCTGGCCCAGCGCACGCTCATGCCGCGACTCGCGCGGGGGGTCGCGGGCTGTGCGGGTGTGCCGGGGGCAGGGAGACGAACAGGCGCGCTTCCGGCGTGCTGGTCGCTGCTGCGGCGATGGCCTGGCGTGGGTCAGTCGGTCTCCGCGTCCCGCAGCATGCGACGGGCTCTAGGGTCGTCGGCGGCGTGTTGCAGTAACGCGATCGGTGGTGCCGCGAGCCCGCACCGGGCTTCGATGGCGGCCGTCATCTGGTGCCGTTCGCGGGGAGGGAGCCGGTAGCTCTGGCCGACTGCGAACTGATACATCCAGCGCAGGTGTGGGCCGTCCTGTTCGTGCAGCCCGTCGATCAGGTAGGGCAGGAGGACCCGAACGACGATCGGGTGGACGGTCAACGCCAGCTCCGCTGGCCGTTCCCAGCGGGCATTGCGCAGGATCATGCCGCCGCCCCACTGTCCGGCCCACCAGTCACTGCTGTCGAACAGCATCGCGCACACCCACCGGGCGAAAGCCGCGCAGGGGCCGAGCCCTGCGGCAGACAGGAGGTCAACGAATTGGCTAGCGCTGGCCAAGGCGTCACGGCGCCGCCCTTGCGCCCAGCACGTCAGGTAGGTGCTCCACGCCTCGGCCAAGGGGCCGGCGGGCAGCGGTGAAGCGGAGAGCTGATCCCGACTCAGATGACGCACGTGGAGATTCTCGCCGACATCCGTCCAGTGGCTGGCCGCGGTATGCCGGCTCATCTCCGCAGCCCGGCTATCCATAAGACGAGCGCCGGATGCGGCGCCGGCGCTGGGCTGGACGAGCGCTCGCTCATGCCGCCAACCGAGCGTCGCGGTGCGTGACGGGCGTGCGCCTGCGCTCGGCGCGCGGTCTTGCCGACGACAGGACGCTAAGAGTCGGCGAGGGACACCCGAGCGCGGTATGTGCGTATCCCCATAGGCTCAGCCGCGGCTGCCGGTGCGCTCGCGGACGGCGTGGAGGTGGCGGGTGTTCCATTCGGAACGGCATTCGTCCCGCTGGCTTAGCACCAGCTCATGCCTTCGCAGTGCCCGAAGGAAGTCCAGGAACAGTGCGATCTCGAGCCCGGGCGTTGATGAGGGCATCAGGCAAGGCATCCTGACTGCCGTGAGTGATGGATACATCCGCCTGATCCCGACGGACCTGAACTGGCAGCCCACCCCCGAGGCCGCTGCCGCGGCCGTGGCCTACGTCGCTCGGCTATTTTCCGGTCCTGACGACGACATCGAGCATGTCGACCACGATTTCTACGACAAAGTCACTCTGATCGACGCCGGCGAGAACACCACGCGGATCACGTGCTCGCGCTGCGTCGGGGAGATCGATATCGAGTGGTTCTACGATCTGATCGAGGAGAGCGGCGAGAGTTTCGACAACCTGGATACGACGGTGCCGTGCTGCGCTGCGGTCGTCTCACTGGTCACACTCCGCTTCGACTGGCCGGTCGGCTTCGCGCGATTCGAGGTGTGCGCCATGAACCCGACTCGCGCGAAGTACGAACTCGATGCCCAGGAACTCGCCGACGTGGCCACCCTTCTCGGCCACCCTGTCACGCAGATCCTCGCCCACTACTGATCAGCCGGCTGCGTAGTCCGCTCGAGACTTGATTCGGCACACCGCGCCTCGTCGATTCGCGTTGCGCCCGGTCGGCGGCGCGACAATACCGCCACCGGCGAGCCGGTCGTCGAAGACGTCCCCGACGGGCAGTGGAGTCGGCCACCGGCGTTCGAATCAGGTGGCGGCGGGCTCGTCTCGACCGCCGACGACTACCTTGCCTTCGCCACGGCTCTGCTCGCGGGCAGCCCCTACCGCGGCGAGCGGGTGCTCTCGCGGCCGTCGGTGACCCTGATGACCAGCGACCACCTGACCCCGACCCAGAAGGCGGTCTCCGGGTTCTGGCCTGGGTACTTCGACACCATGGGCTGGGGTTTCGGGATGTCGGTCCGCACCCGCACGCACCTCGGCCCATCGGTCGGGAGCTACGGATGGCCCGGCTACTACGGCACCGCCTGGTGCAACGATCCCGCCGAGGACATGACGACGATCTTCATCATGCAGCGGGCGCACGCGGGCGACCAGAGGCTGCCGATGTGGCACGACTTCTGGACCGCTGTCTACCAGGCGATCGACGACTGACCGCGGGGGCCGGAGACAGCCACGTCAGGCGACGGTGTCCGCACGCGCCGCCCGGAGACCGGCCAGTGACCTACTCACTCGAAGGAGTTCTCCCGGTTGGGGGCGGGACCTGCCGCGATGACGACCAGCCGCACTCTCATTGCCAGGGTGAAGGCCAGCGGGAGGGAACAAGTCCCACCCGGGGGGCGGCCGGAATACGGCAGAAAGGGGCCGCGGCGGCGACCGGCGCGTGGTCGACGCCCAGCTCGCTGACTTCGCCCCTCAGTGTTCGGCACCAGGAAAAATTGGGTGGCCTTGCCAGCCCCTCCCGCCTTACCTTCTAACTGGATCTTCTTCTCCGACCCACTCACAAGAGGACTTCACCCCGCGTGACGCCGCCTGCTCTTTAGACCTGACACCTTCCCCGTGCATCGGTCGCCGACGTCGCCGTCGGCTCTTTTCCCATGCCTTTCGTCAGGTCTTAAGAGAGATCATGTCTACGCGTCCTCATATCGTGCTGTCCCAGACCGTTCGGCGCACGCTCCTTCCCCTGCTCGCGTTCCGCTGCGTCCACTGCCATTACGGCCTCGCCAGCACCGGCGACGGGAAGTTCCGCGTCAATGCCGCCGGCAAACTCCTCGACATCTGGCTCCTGGTCGCCTGCGTTTCCTGCGACCGCACCAGCAAAACCACCGTTCACGATCGCGTCCCGGTCCGGTACCTGGATCCGATCCTGCTGGAGGGCTACTCCGGCAACTCCTCTTCCCTTGTCGCCCGCGTCCTTCTCGACCCGTTGATCGACCGGCGCAACCGGTTCGACTCATCCTGTGAACTGCTCGCCCCGTCCCCTCCCGAAAGCCCCTGGCCCGTCCAGGTTTCGGTCATCTTCAACGACCCCGTGCCCCTTGGCCCCGAACGGCTCATCACCCAGAGGGCTGGGCATCAGCCGCGGGGAAATCGCTCGTCGCGTCAAGATCGGCATTGCGCTGGACCGCAGAACTCACAGGGATTTCTCGTTCGTCCTGCTTTCAGCCGCCGCCGTGGGCCTGAGCCGGAGCGAGAGGCAAGGTGGCCTTGCCCCGGACTGCATCACGCGGCGGTCCGCGCGCGGTCGCTCATGACCGGGCGCGAACGAAGGTCAGGGCCGGCCCGATACCGGCCACGAAGGTGATCGCCCGGGGTGCATACATCCGGACGTGCCGATGAGCGTGCGTCCTTCCGCCCGCCGGGAAAACCCATTGCGAGTGGCCGGGACCGGATGTCTGGTTGATCGGCCACCAATCACAGGAGGGAACATGACGCCCATGGCGCTGCCCACCCCCACGCTGCACACCCCTCGCCTTAGACTGCGTCCCTTCGACGACGCGGATGCGAACGACCTCTTCGCGCTGCACAGCAACGCCTACGTGCTGCGCTACTGGGACGCGCCACCGTGGAGCGAACGCGTCCGCTCTGAGCGGTTCATCACGGCTTGCCGGCAGATGGCAGAGGGGGGCACCGGGGCGCGGCTTGCCGTGGATCGTGACTCCGACGGGGCGTTCATCGGCTGGTGCAGCCTGACCCGTTGGAATCCGGACTACCGCAGCGCATCGCTGGGCTACTGCTTCGACGATGCAGCGTGGGGCCACGGCTACGCGACGGAGGCCGTGCGCGCTTTGTTGCGGTGGGCATTCGACACGCTGGACCTGAATCGCGTCCAGGCGGAGACCGATACACGCAACGTGGCATCTGCCCGCGTGCTGGAGAAGCTCGGGTTCGTGCGTGAAGGGACGTTGCGCGAAGACTGCGTCGTGAACGGCGAGGTCTCTGACTCGTGGGTCTACGGGCTGATCAGGCGAGGGTGGCGGCCGTCGTCCGAGCCGGTGCCCGCCCGCTGAGTCCTCGCTCCCTCGCGCGACGTCGCCCGGCATCCGGGTGCTTCGCTTCGCTGCGTCGAGGGGCCGGCATCGGGCATTCTCATGCCGCCGACTGCGGCGCTACGCAGTGTCACAACAACCGGATCAAGCCCGGTGCCCGGTCGTGAAAGGAGTGAGGCCGCTGCCGTCGCGTGACCTAAGAGGGATGTCTTCTTTCCCAACGTGGCCGATGTAGACGATGACTGCCTCGGGAGGGGTTGCCGGCCGTGCCGGCATGGGCTCGGCGTCGGCGTACAGCCACAGGTAGTGTGGTGTCCACGGCAGGATTCCGCCGGTCTCGCGGCAGCCGTGATAGACGGAGTGCTGCAGCAGCAGGGGCCACCCGAGGCGGCGCAGGTGGTCGACGAGTTGGGCTACCATCGCCGCGCGGGTGGCTCCGTTGGTGGCCGTCACCACAAACCGCCGTGCAGTTGCCGCTGCTGCCGCCGTCGGCGCAATTGTCGGCTGACCTCAGGTGCAGCGTTGGCGGCAGTGGAAGTACCTCGCTGTCGCGGGCGGCGAAGCAGAGCAAGTCATCATTCTCGTCGAGGACCACGGCGAACCCGCAGCAGGCGCACACCAGCCATACGGTGGCGAGCGCCGCCACGGCGGTGACCCACTGCCGGACCGGTACCGTGAGCGCGGTTGGCCCTATCCGGACACGACCGTCGGAGGGCACGAACCAATCTGGCTGTTTGCCTTGGCTCCTGCCTGGCGGCCGCGAGCCGTGACCTCGCCACCCCGCCCTTACCGCTGCACCACCGCTTCCTCGGCTCGGTACGCCAGCGCACCATCGCGGAGCCGGGAGCGAACCGCTCGTTGTATCAGGAACGTTGCACCGTTCACCCGCATTCACCAGAAGCCGCGGCGCTCTCCATCCGAGACCGTCATAGACGGCGGGTCGTGACCTTGCCTTGCGCGACCCGCGATTGTCGCCGCTCGGCGGGTGGGAACGCGGCGCGGTAGACGCGGGGCGGTACGCCGACGACCTGGCGGAAGGACTCGCGGAAGGCCGTCGGTGAGGGGAAGCCGACGAGCGTCCCGATTCGTTCCACTGGCTGGTCGGTGCGTTCCAGCAGTTGCTGCGCGCGGCGGATCCGCTGCCGGTTCAGCCACCGCAGCGGCGTGGTGCCGGTCTGGTCTCGGAAATGCCGGCTGAGGGATCGGGTGCTCATCGCGGCGTGCGCGGCGATGTCGGCCAGAGTGAGCGGACGATGCAGATTGTCGGTCAGCCAGGCCAACAGCGGTTGCAGACCGTTCTCGGCCGGCGGGGGCGGCTCGTGCGCGATGAACTGCGCCTGGCCGCCCGCGCGCTCCAGCGGCATGACACAGCTCCGCGCGGTCTCGGCCGCGACCGCGGCGCCGTGGTCGCTGCGCACGATTTGCAGGCACAGGTCGAGTCCGGCCGCCGCGCCCGCGGAGGTGAGCACGGGTCCATCCTCGACGAACAGCACGTCGGGGTCGACGGTGACGTCGGGACAGCGGCGGGCGAGCTCGGCCGCGGCGGCCCAGTGGGTGGTGGCACGGCGACCGTCGAGCCGCCCGGCGGCGGCCAACAGAAAAGCCCCGGTGCAGATCGACACCAGCCGGGCCGCAGTGGCGGAAAGAGCTTCCAGTATCCCGACGTCCACCGCCTCGTCGAGGTCGGCCATTCCCGGTACGACTACCGTGCCGGCTTCGGCCAGCGCAGTGAGATCGTGCGGCGCCCGAAGGCCGACCGCGCCGGCGCGTACCTCGGCCGTGGCCGCACAGACGCGGACCCGGTAGGCCGGACGGCCGTCGGCCAGGCGCACCCGACCGAACACCTCCACCGGCACGGACAGGTCGAACGGGACGACGCCGTCGTAGGCGAGTACCACCACATCGTGCATGGGAACATCCTGGCGCGAATCCGTCGACTGTCGGCTCGCCGCCCCCTGTCAGGGGCACCGACTCGGCCCTAGATTCGACCGCCATGACGATTCTCGTGCCCCTGCTCATCGGCGCCCTGTACGTGGGCCTCAACGCGCTGATCCGCGAGCCGCACCGACGCCACGTCAACGCGGTCATGGTGGGCGGTGCCGGAGCGGCGTACCTCAGCGGCGGTGGTGTCGGGGCATGGGAATTCCCCTTCGTCGCCCTGATGGTCTACGTCGCATGGCGGGGACTGAGGTCCTGGACATGGATCGGCGTCGGCTGGCTGCTGCACACCGCCTGGGATGTCCTCCACCACCTGAAGGGAGCCCCAATCATCCCGTTCGTGCCCGGCTCGTCGCACGGCTGCGCCATCTGCGACCCGGTCATCGCCCTGTGGTGCCTGACGGGCGGCTGGTCGGTGACGGAACAGCTGCACCGCCTCCGCCCGCGACACCCCGAGCCGGGTGAAGGCTGGGCCCACTGCCCGTTAGCCGGAACCAGACGTGGTCACGACCAGGATCAGCCAGCCGGCGCGCACTCCTGGGACTGACAGGCGCGGCAGGAGCAGGTGTTGCCGCGGCCATCGCCGGCTTCTCGTCCGCACCTGGTGGGCAGAGCCCGACTTCACCGATGAACCGTTCACGCTCGGGGTCGCCTCCGGGGATCCGCTCCCCGACGGCGTCGTACTGTGGACCCGCCTGGCCCCGGACCCGCTCGCTGCTGACGGGACCGGTGGAATGCCGCCGCACGTCGTGCCGGTGGTGTGGCAGGTCGCCGCGGTGAAGACCCGAGGCGGGCGCACGCCACCCTTACCGGCACGTTCCGGCGTCGTCGAGGCAACTCATGCTCGAAGTCAGGTGATGTGCCGCAGGCGGTTCCGGGGAACGCCTGCGGCTGCCAGCAGGTTCGCGAGGGACGCGGAGGAGTGATCGAGGTAGACGGCGACCTTGTGGTCATCACCGAGGTGGCAGGCGGCCGCAAGAGTACCGAGGTTGATCGGGTCGAGGTCCTGAACGTCGGCGAGGTCCATGACCAGGCGCAGAGGCCGCGTGTGCCGGATGGCCTGGACCAGTGTGCGGCGCAGCCCGAGGGCGTCCGCGGCGTCGAGGACGCCGTAGGGGTGGATGACGAGGGTGCCGTCGGGTCTGGTTTTGATGTCGACCGTGGTGGCGGTCATCGCGTTACCTTCCGTTACCCGGTGTTCTCCGAATCGTCAGGTTAGGGTCCGCGCCGCGGGAGGGTCGAGTGTTCTCGGAGAAAGTTCACCTGGTCACGGCCAGGTCACGACCGCCGCGATGAGCGTGAAGACCGGCGGTGATCACGCAGAACAGCAGCCCCGTCGCGATCAGCGGTCGATTGAGCACAGGATTGCCCGCACCCGGCTGACTCATGACAAGCCATGTCATGCCGCCGAGCAGGGCGAGTACGGCCACCACAAGAGAGAGCATTCTGGAACCTGACTGGTCGGCGCTGTCGAATCCAGTCTTCGCCCGGGCGCTGGACCCGGGCTGGCGCCTGCTGCTGGCTTTGCGCGTGCGCCCCGACTTCGCGGCTCGGCCATTTCGGCCACTGTTCGAGACGGTCTGCGATCACGGGCTCGGTCTGGACGCAAGCGGTCCCGCAGGTAGGCCTCACCGACTACGGGCAGGTGGTCGAGGCATTCATGGCGGGTCGACGAGCACGGGCGGGCAGTTCTCCGCTGCCCGCCCACGTCGAACCGTCAGAGTCGGTCGAGCACCGCGAACGGGTCAGCGCCGTCGCCGCAGTCGACGGCCGCGATCCGGCGCCGCAGCGTGAATGTCTCGCCCGGCGCGAGGGTCACCTGCCGCTGGCTCATCACCCAGTTGTAGGCGGCGTACGCGACGAAGCTCGTGTCCTCGTAGAGCAGTCCGTAGGTCTGCCGGTCCGAGCCGGTCATTCCGAGCCAGGGCGCGGTGGGCGGGTAGTCGGCCGGGGTGCCACTGGTGATGGTTCCGTGCCCCGGGACGCCGCTGCGTTGGCCGGCGCCGTCGTGGTCGAGCGCGTCGCCGGTCCAGAAGGTGCGCGGCGCCGTGCCGAGGTTGGTGAAGGCGCTCTCCGCCGTCACCCATGGCTCGTTCGGCCGGATGGTGTAGGTCGTGACGACCCGCAGGTCGGGCACGGCGGTGCTGGCGCCCGTGGCTCGTACGGTCGCCGCCGAGCCGCCGGCGGAGAGCACCTCCACGGCGGTGGACCGGACGGTGCGCTGCTGCCAGGCGTTGCCGCCGCGGGGCTGCGTCGCCGAGGCGTACGGCAGGTTGATCCAGTCGAGCTGGTCGAGGTGTCCGACCGCAGCCAGGTCCAGTGGCTTGCCGACGGTGACTCCGGACAGTTGCGGGTCGTCGGTGCCGGCCGAGACGCCCAGCGCCATCAGGTCGTTGCCGAGCACCAGGTCGGCCGTGCCGGCCTGGGACTGGGGTCCGGGGATCGTTCGACCGGTGCCGGCCCTGGTCGCGGCCCGGTGCAGCGGCAGGTCGAGCTTTGTCGGCGCGCCTTCGATGACAGTCACGGGATGGCTGACCGGCTCGTAGCCGACCCCGTTCACGGCGACGGTGTACCTGCCGGGCGGGGCGAAGGCGAGCACTTCGCCCGACGGGTCCGTGGTGCTCGCCACCGGCGGGATGTCGTCCGTCGCGGTCACCGTCACCTGCACGTTGGGCAGGGCCGCGCCCGTGGCTGCGTCGGTGACCCGGGCGATGATGCCGTCGCCGGCGTCAATCCGGTGCGCTCCCGGTGCGCCGTCGAGCACCTCGAACGCGGCGATGGTGTAGGCCGGCGAGGCGGCGTCTCGGGCGTTCAACACGATGCGCAGGTCGGTCCGCCAGCGCTGCTCGGTGACGTCGCAGATCACGTAACCGCGATGGCTGCCGTTGTAGAACTTGACGTGCGGGTTGGCCGCGAGGCCGGCCCGGACGTCGGCGTCCCACCCGGCGCCGGAGGAGATCGACGTGCCGACGAACTCGGTGGCGACCGTCTTCGAGCCCGGGTCGGTGAAGTCGGTCTTCAGGTCGTTGACCCAGTGGGTGTGCCAGTCCCCGCTGAGGACGATGGGATTCGAGACCTGCCGCGTGGCGATGAAGTCGAGAATGCGGGACCGCGCCGGCGGATACCCGTCCCACTGGTCCAGGTTGACGATCTGCCCGGGCCCGAGGTCGTAGTCGAAAGCGGCCATGATGGTCTGCTGGGCGATGACGTTCCAGCGTGCCTTCGACCGGCTCAGCCCGTCGAGCAGCCACCGCTCCTGCTCCGGGCCGGTCATGGTGCGGGTCGGATCGAAGACCTCGCCGGTCGGTTCCTTACGCCCGTCCCCCAGCGCCTGGTCGCTGCGGTACTGCCGGGTGTCGAGCACGCTGAACTGGGCCAGCCGGCCGAAGTTGACCCGGCGGTACATGAGCATGTCAGGCCCGGTGGGGCGCTGCTCGGGGCGGAGCGGCAGGTGCTCGTAGTAGGCCTGGTAGCCGTTGGCGCGTCGCTCCAGGAAGGGCCGGCCGTCGGCCGGGCCGGGCGGAATGGAGCCTGCGTAGTTGTTCTGCACCTCGTGGTCGTCCCAGGTCAGAACGAACGGGAACCGGGCGTGGGCGGCGCGCAGGTCCGGGGAGGTCTTGTAGAGCGCGTGCAGCCGGCGAAACTCGGTGAGGCTGCCGTTGGTGGTCTCGTAGATGTAGTCGCCGAGGTGGACGACGAAGTCGAGGTCCTGTGCGGCCAGGTCCCGGTAGGCCGGGTAGGGACCGCCGACCCAGGACTGGCAGGAGACGAAGGCGAACCGCATGTGGTCGGACTTGGCGCCGGGCGGCGGCATGGTCCGGGTACGTCCGGTGCGGCTGTACACCTCGTCGGCGCGGAAGCGGTACCAGTACCAACGGTCGGGGGCCAGGTCGCCCACGACCACGTGCACGGTGTGCGCCGTCCCCGGGGCCGCCGTCACCTCACCCGACTGGACCACGTGACGGAACTGCGGGTCGCGGGCCACCTCCCAGGCGACCTGAACGGGATACGCCGGCATCCCGCCGTCAACCGCGTTCAGTGGATCCGGCGCCAGCCGCGTCCACAGCACGACGCTCTCGTGGTCCGGCTCGCCGGACGCGACCCCGAGGGTGAACGGCGCCGGGTCCAGTTCGTCCGCGTACGCCGCAGGAAGCTCCGCGACCAGTTGGCTCACGGCAACCATGCCGGCGGTACCGCCCGCGAGGGTCAGGAACCGTCGCCGGCTGATGGAGGATGCGTCCGCCACTGCCACACCTGCTTTGATCGAGACGAAGTAGTCCCGACAGCGTCGACAGTCCGACCGCCTGGCTCCTGAAGATCATGTGAAGGACAGCGGTCCGGCGAGTGAGAATTCCGCTCAGGTGGCAACACAAGCAGACGAGGCGCAGGTTGAGGGCCCTCCGCAAGCCTGCACGCGATGCCTCGCGGAAACTTTGGGCAGGAGTGACGCGTGGCGGAGCAAGGATGGACTGACCCATCTCGTGGGTGATCAGGTGCAGTGGGGGGTGCCGGCGGTGCGGGCTTTGCGGACGGCCTGGAGCTGGAAAACGACGGGCGGGCGATGAGCCGGCCGTCGCGGACCGCGGCGGCATCCCGGTTCGGTGAGATTCGTCTGGCGCGGGGAGTGCGGGCGGGCGCAGCGGGCGACTTGGGCGGATCGCCTGTTGCGGGGTCGGCTGGTTGACAGAGTGAGGCGGTGGGAGGCTTCGGTCCGGTCCGGGTGGCGCGTGGGGAGGGCAGCGTCACTCGGCTGGAGCTGTTCCTGGACCTGATCTTCGTTTTCGCGTTTTTGAACGTCACCGGGCTGGCGGTCGAGCAGTTCAATCCGGCGGGCGTACCTCGGGGTCTGCTGCTGCTCGTGCTGCTGTGGGGTTGCTGGGCGGCCTATGCCTGGCTCGGCAACGTGGTCCGGCTGGACCGGGGCGTCATGCCGTTGTTCATATTTGGCATCAGCGCGACGCTGTTCGTGATGGCTCTGACGGCCCGGGAAGCCTTCGTCGACCGCGAAGGTGGGCTCAACGGGCCTGTTGTGTTCGCGGTTTGCTACGTGATTGCACGCAATGGCCCTCTCTTCGTCGCTACCGCCGCCGGAGTGGTGGAACCGGGAACCCGGCGAAGTCTTCGGAAAGCCTGGCCCGCGAGGTTGGGGGGCTCGCTGGCGCTGCTCGCTGCCGCCATCCTTCCCGATCATGTCCACGGCGAGGTGACCCGCGAATGGGTCCGCTTCACGCTGGTGGCCTGCGTGATCGTCGCCGATTACGCCGGGACGCTACTGCTGGGCAGCGCGAGCTGGCACATCAAGTCCATCTCGTACTGGGCCGAGCGGCACAGTTTGATCATTTTGATCGGTTTCGGCGAGGCGATCATTTCGATTGGCCTGAGCCAAGGGGCGGCAGTGGCCCAACCTCTCACTGTTCAGGTGTTGGCCGGCACGCTGCTCGGTGTGGTCCTTGCCGGGGCGCTGTGGTGGACCTACTTCGACATCGCCAGGTTCGCGGCGGAGCAGGCGATGGCAGGGGTGTCGGAGGCCCGGCGAACCGTTCTTGGACGCGACGCGTACAGCTTCCTGCACCTGCTCATGACGGCCGGCCTCGTCCTCGTCGCTCTCGGCCTGCACACCGCGCTCTACGAGCTGCGGCTGGCGTCGGAGATGCCGATCGGGAGGATGGGACTGCTGGTGCTCTACGGCGGGGTGATCCTCTACCTTGTCGGGCTGATTCTGTTCGAGCTGCGTACGCTGCGCCTGCTGGGCCGGTCACCCGTCCTCGGAGTCATCCTCGTCGGGTCACTCGCACCGATCGCGCTTCAGCTTCCTGTGCTGGTCCAGGTGGGCCTGCTCACCGCCGCGGTGGGCGCGATGGCGCTGGCCGACGCGACTGTCTTCCGGCACCGGCACCGCCAACTGCACGCTGAGATTCAGCCCGTGCTGAAGCAGGGCGGTGTGACGCCGAAGGAACTCTTCTTCGATCTGGTCTTCGTATACGCGTTCCTGCAGGTTACCGCTGTTATGTCCGGCGATCCGACCTGGCGGGGGGTGGTGCGCGGGCTGCTGGTGCTGGTTGTGCTCTGGCTCGCCTGGTGCGTCTACACCTGGCTGGGTATCGGGGTCCGCTCGGAGCACCCCGTGGTGCGCCTGGTGATGGTGCTGGTCGTCGCACTCACCACGTTCATCACCTTGGCCAGCCCGCAGGCATTCAACGATGCCGTCGGTGGTCTGTCTGGGCCCCTTGTCTTCGTGGCCTGCTACGCCCTGATCCGGCTGCTGTTCCTCGGCACATCCTGGACTGTCGTCGTCCGGCAGGCCCCCACGCAGCGGGCCAGCGTGGCGCGCAGCGCGGTGCCGACGATGCTCGCGCTGGTCATTCTGCTGGCTGCCGCGTTGATCCCGCAGCCGGCGGGCGACGTCCGGCTGCTGACGCCGGTCCGTGCCGGGCTATGGCTCGCCGCCATCGCCGTGGACCTGGTCGGCAACAGACTGGTCGGGCCCCACTTGCCGCCGGCCTGGTCTGCGAAGCACTGGGCCGACCGGTACAGCCTGATCATCATCATCGCGCTCGGTCAGGCGGTCATCTCGATGGGCACAGCCGCCGTGTACACACCGATCTCCGCCCAGATCATCGTCGCGGCCGGTCTCGGCACGGCGCTGCTCGCCGCACTCTGGTGGATCTACTTCAGCACAACCGCGGTCCACGGCGAGCCGGCCCTGGCCGCCAGCGAACCGGCACGACGCTCGAGACTTGCCGCCGACGCCTACGCGCTTCTGCATCTGCCGATGGTCGCCGGGGTCGTGCTGGTCGCGCTCGGGCTGGGCAAGACGATGTCCGTGCTGGGCAGCCAAGGTCTGCTCGACGGGGCCCCTGTCTACCTGCTCCCGCACTTCGCCCTCTTCGGCGGCGTCATTATCTACCTGCTGGCGGACCAGGGGTTCCGCTGGCGGCTGTCACGTCACGTTGACCCGCCACGGATCGCTCAGACCTTGGTAGTGACAGCACTGACGCCCGCCACCGCCAACCTCCAAGCGCTGACCGCACTCGCCATACTGACCGCAGTCTCCGTCGGATTCTCCATGATCGAAATGGCACAGCGAAACCATGAGGGCCGCATCAAGATCACATTCCGATTTCCCAGGTCGACCGGCCGGCCACACAAACGCCCCACTCAGGACGGCTGACCTGCCACTGAGTGGACGCCAGGTACTCGAACCCTGAACCCCTCCGGCGCTCTCCTCATCAACTCCAATCGGACGGATTGGCCGCCTGACCCGAGCGAGTTCTTCCCCTGCCCGCGGTTGATAGCCCCTAGTCGGCATCAGTCGCGCCCGGCGTGTGCCCGATGATCTTGCTGATCTCCGAGGCAACCCACCCCCAACGCCTCCGGCTCACCGAGGTCCAGCTCGAATGCCCGGGTCGGCCGATCCCGCAGTGTCGGGCCGTCCCGCCCCGGATGACCCGACCTCCATCCCGTGGTCGAGTTTCGCCGGCTCCCGTGGTGGTACCTGGTCCGCATGACGAACCCGGTTGATCCCTCCCCGCCCAACGAACTCGACGAGCGCGCCGGCGGTGCCGACCCCGGACCCGGCGCACCGGACCAGCTCCACGCCGACCCGGCCAAGCCCGACGAGCAGTTCCAGTCCCCGATGGGCGTCGCGGGGATCTCGTCGGGCGGCACCTCGCCCGCGGACGAGAACCCCGCCGCCGACCCAGGCGGCGCGCAGCGCGGCAACCAGTGACGACACGGCCGTACCGTGCCGGTGGGCTCACCCGGGCAGGGCTCAGCCCTGTCAGCAGCTCCCATCGCTCGTCGGCCCCGACCATGCGTACGCCGGTGCGTCGCGCCGGTCGGCCTCGGCCTCGATCACCGCGCGTATTGGCCCGTCGGCAGTTCCCCTGACCTCGGCGACTTTGGCGCAGCGCGCCGAGACGGGTGCTGGAACGTCGACGAACGGCGCTTCGCCGAGGGCTGTCATGGTGCCGGCGACGAGGATTGGGGCTTTAACACCGGGCCGCCGCAAAGCGGTGAGGCTGCCCCGGCGGACAAGGAGGTTGGCTCAGTTCCACCGGCGAGCTGTAATCCTAGCCGTCTCGAAAGCAGCGACAGGTGACCACGTCGGAGTTGCCGAAGAGGTCACCGAGCAGGAAGTCCTGGTCAGTGCGGTGGGCGATCCTCGCCGGGTCGCCCGAACCGGCGACGAGCGCCCCGCAGCCCGCCGCCAGTGCGAGCCGCGCGAGCACCGTGCCCACCTTGCCGGCGCCGAGCATGCCCAGGGCCTGTGGGCGTCGCCCTCGGCCCGGGCTGGCCTCAGGACGCGTCCATGACGGCGCAGACGCTAGGTCGCGTGCGAAGCCGAGGTCGCCAAGAAGGGTCATCACACGGTTTGGACGCGCATTCCCCTTTGGCCAATCCGAATTCACTGCGCCCCTCTACCTTGCCATCGGATCACGACCGAGACACGCCTGGCCAATCTTGAAGAGATGAGGATCGATGGCAATAAGCAAGCGGGTGGGCCTGGGTGCGGCCGTGGCCGCCCTGACCCTGACGCTGCCGGGCGCCGCGTCCGCAGCCGAGCGGAGCACGTGGGACCGGGCCGAGTTGCAAAAGTTCGCCGCACTGCCGGCAACGACCTTCGTTCCCGGCAGCGAACCGTCCGGCTCGTCGCTCGGCACTGCCCCCATCAACGGCATCATCCCGCCGTTCGCCGAGCAACCGATCCAGGGGTTCAGTGGCGTCCTCCGCAACACCGACGGCACCTTCGACGTGCTGTCCGACAACGGCTTCGGCAACAAGGCCAACAGTGCCGACTTCCTGCTGCGTGTCCAGCGGGTCGCGCCCGACTTCACCAACGGCGCCGTCGACGTGGTCGGTGGCATCAACCTGACCGACCCGTACGGCAAGGTGCCATTCCCGCTCACCCGCGCCGACCGCGTGCTGACCGGCGCCGACTTCGACGTCGAATCGATCACCCGGACGGCCGACGGCACGTACTGGATCGGTGACGAATTCGGCCCGTACCTGCTGCACTTCGACCGGGCAGGCCGCCTACTGCAGGCGCCGGTGCCGCTGCCGGGCGTGTTCGCTCCCGAGAACCCGACCCGCGGCACGACCCCGGCCAACCTCGCCAGCAGCAAGGGCTTCGAGGGCATGGCCCAGTCGCCCGACGGTGGCACGCTCTACCCGCTGCTTGAGGGTACGGTCGCCGGCGACCCGGCGGGCACCTTGCGGCTCAACGAGTTCGACGTCAAGACGAACGCGTACACCGCTCGGCGCTGGACCTACGCGCTCGACGCTCCCAACCACGCGATCGGTGACACGATCATGGTCGACCGCGACCGTCTCCTGATCATCGAGCGGGACAACGGCCAGGGCGCCACGGCGAAGGTCAAGAAGATCTACCTCGCCGACAAGCGCGACCGGGACCAAGACGGCCGCCTCGACAAGACGTTGGTCGCCGACCTGATGAACATCGCCAACCCGCGGCACGTCGGCGGGTTCGAAGGCACCTTCACGTTCCCGTTCCAGACCATCGAGGACGTGGTGATCCTCGACGACCGCACCCTGGCCGTCCTCAACGACAACAACTTCCCGTTCTCCGCGGGCCGGACGGCCGGACAGGCGGACAACAACGAGTTCATCGTGATCAAGCTGGACCGCGGCCTGGACGCGGACAAGCGCATCCTGCGTCGCTACTGACCCGATGCCCGGGGGGTGGGTGACCCGATCCGCCGCCCACCCCGTACCGGCCGACCGCAAGTCGGCCGCCACCACCTGATCTGCGCCGCCGCCGCGCCGGGCGGAGGAATGAACGCCCCGTTCAGCGATTCCGTCGACGTGCCGGACGACGTGCCGCTCGACGTAGTCGAAAAGTCATACAGCGGACGCCGGGCTTCCACGGATGGCAGCAACCGTCGTGGCTGTCTTCTCCGGCAATGCAGTCCGAAGCGTCGGTGAGTAGTCGGCTCACCAGGTCCGGAACGGCCGCGCGGGCTGCACGCAGCTGGCCCAGGCCCAGCGCGGGCAGGGACACCATCGCGACTCGGCGCCGGGCGGAGGTCTGCGCGACCAGCGGCACCCGCTCGGTGTGCAGCGGCAGGTCGGTCAGGCAGAGCGCGACGTCCCACCGATCGTCGGTGCGCCGTTGGGCAAGATCGTCGAGCAGCGCCTCAACGCCGCCGGCGCGGCGCGGCGCCACCTCACCCCAGCCTTCCCGGACGGTCCACCGCACGCCGGCGCCCACCCGCTCGGAGAGCCGGCCGGCCAGCTCGGCGGTGAGCCGCGCGGCCACCCGGGCCGGGTGGTCCGGCGGGGTCGCCACCAGTCCGACGACGAGTTCCGGGCGGCGCTGTTCACTGTGGGTCATCGGTGCTCCTCACCGGTAGCCGGGCTCGTCGTAGGTCTCGTCCGTGGCGGCCCACCCTGCCTGCACGCCGGCGGGGCGGCCACCGGCCTTGACAAGGTGATCTACAAGCAGCGCAACGTCGTGGAGCGCTGCTTCAACCGGCTCAAGCAGTGGCGTGTCGCCGGACGTCCGTCACGGCCGTCTGGCATTCCCGATATCCGCCGCTCGCCACCGGATCCGATGACACCCTGAAGCGGGGAGTGCGGTCGAGCTCAGGAGAGGCGGCATCGGGATCACGGTGAACGGCTTCTGATGCGTACCGCGTTGATCGTGTTGGCTGCGCTGGCGGCGGCCGTGGTCGTGGACCTGGTCACCGGCGTGCTGATCCGCCGGGCTGCCCGTGGCCGCTACAAGTGGCTGCTGGAGCCGCTGCGGCACGCCTGCCGCCGCCCGGCGGCCGCGGCCCTGCTGGTCGGGGCGCTGTACTACGCACTGCCGCCCGGACCGGCCGAGTGGCAGCGTTATCTGCGGCACACCGCCCTGCTGGTCCTGATCGCCCTCAGCGCGTGGCTGGTGATCCGGACATTGAATGTTGTCGAAACGGTCGCGTTCGCCAAGCTGCCCAGCGATCTGGTCACCAGCCGGCGGATCCGGCGGGCCCGGACCCAGATCCGCCCCGTGCGGCGGCTCACCGTCGCCGTGGTTACCGTCGTCGCGATCGGCCTGATCCTGATCACCTTCCGGCCGGTACGCCTCGCCGGCATCTCCATTCTGACCTCGGCCGGCGTGATCGGCGCGGTGATCGGCCTCTCCGCCCGAACCGCGCTCGGCAACGCGTTCGCCGGCATCCAGATAGCCTTCGCCGACGGGATGCACGTCGGCGACGTGCTGGTAGTGGACGGCGAATGGGGCCGGGTCGAGGAGGTGAAGCTGACCAACGTGGTGATCCGGCTCTGGGACGACCGGGTACTCATCCTGCCGACCACGTACTTCACTGAGCGGCCGTTCCAAAACTGGACCCGGAACGAGTCGCGGGTGGTCGGCAAGATCCAAATCCATGTCGACCACACCGCCGACCTGGACGACCTGCGCCGGGAGGCACGCCGACTGGTCGAGTCCTCACCGCTGTGGGACCGAGACCAGTGGGTGCTCCAGATGGTCGACGCCACCCCGCAGACCGTGGTCATCCAGGTGCAGGCCTCGGCCGCGGACGGCGCCAGCGCCTGGGACCTGCGCTGCGACCTACGCGAGGGACTGATCCGCTACATGCGGGACCACCATCCCCAGTGGCTGCCCCGCACCCGCAGCCAGTACCAGCCCTGACCGGCGGGCCATGTCGGGCGCCAACCGGCCCCCGCCGAAGTACACCGGCTGCCTGCCGGGAGTGCGTGCGCCGGGAAGCGCCAGCGCGTACCCGGTGATGTTGCGAGGATCGGTGCTGCTGCGTCAGTCGGACCAGCACCCCTGCCTCGCGTAGCCGGGCGAAGAACTCCTCCTCGGATCCGTGGGTGTGTGGCCCGACAGTCGATCAGGCGGTGTCGCCGCCTGCGTCCAGTAGGAGAACCTCGTCACGCGCCGCGCCGCCGTTTGGTGGCGCTATGGCTAACGCCCCGGCCACTGATGATCTACCCGCCCTTGGCACCGCAGCCCGGGCAACCATCGCCGACTGCGACGCCAAGCTTGAACGCAACCGAGCAGCCCTCGACGCCGGAGCCGAACCGTGCTCCGCGACGCAGACCCCGCTGACAAGGCCGAGGTCAACCGTCAGCTCGGCCTCCGACTCACGTACCAGCCAGAAACGCAAACGGTGCGCGCTGAAGCTGATCTCAGCGCGCACCGTGGGGTTATGGGTCGTGTCCGAGGGGGGACTTGAACCCCCACGCCCTATACGGGCACTAGCACCTCAAGCTAGCGCGTCTGCCATTCCGCCACCCGGACCTACTCGTCCAGCCTACCCTGTCGGCGTCGCCGGCTCTCCCGCCGGTCAGCCGCCCCTGGTGGGCCGCACGGGGCATTACTGTACACGGCCGAGATGGATCATGCACATCGCCGCCGGCCCGGTGCAATGTCGCGACATCTGCCCAGGTCAGAGGCATGGGGCGGCCAGGATCGGCGGGGGCGTGCCGTCCGGCGGGTAGCGTCCGGGCACCGTCTACCGGCAGCATTGCTCACGTGTCACAACCCTCCCCCCTCGTCGCCGCCCAGCAGCGGGCGCTCGCCCTCCGTTCCGCCGGTGATCTGCCCGCCGCCCGCCGGCTGCTGGCCGACACGATCGCCTCGGTCCGGCCGGCGTACGGCGAGGACCACCCGGAGGTGCTGGGCACCGCCCACCTGCTGGCACGGATGCACCGCGAGGCCGACGACCCGACCGCCGCCCGGCGGGTGCTGGAGGAGGCGTACGCGGCAGGCGAGCGCCGGTGGACCGGCAGCGAGCCGCTGATGCTGGCCATCTCCTTCGATCTGGGGTCGGTGGCCGAGGAGCTCGGCAACCGGCACGAGGCCCGCCGCAACTACACCCGGGTGGCCACCGCCGGGCCCGCCGTGCTCGGTGAGCACCACCCCGCGGTACGGGCGGCCCGGCAGTACCTCGGCGGCGCGGCACCGGCGATGCCCCCGCCCGTCGCCCCGCAGCCCGGGCCGGCTCCGCAGCCCGGACCGGTTCCGCTCCGGCACTCCGGGCCGCCCGCCGTTCGGCAGGCCGGACCGCCGAGCACCGCGCCGAGCACGGGCGGCGCGTTCTCCGCGCCCACGACCGGCATGCCGCAGCAGAGGCCGGTCGTACCGCCGGTGCGGCAGCAACCCACGGCGCCGGTGCCCCCGCAGCGGACCGTACCGCCGGCGCCCCAGGCGCCGCCCCTCGCTCAACAGGTCTCCGCACCACCGCAGGCCTCGCCCGCACGCCGGGTGCCGCCCGCGCCGGCACCACCCGCGCCACCGCCGCCCGTCGCGGCCTCGCAGCTTCCGCACGCGCCGCACGGGCAGTTCTCCGTGCCGCCGGCACCCCAGGTGCCGGTGCCCCGGTCGGCCCCGCCCGCGCCGCATCCGCCCGCCCGGCCGACCCCGCAGCCACCCGTGGTACCCGCTCCCATTCCGCCCCGACCCGGGCCACCCGCGCACGTCGACGCCGCCGCCCCCAACACGTCACCGTGGGCGCCGCCGCACCTGCGGGCCCCGGCCGTGCCCCCGATCGCGCCGGCGGATGCGCGGTCCGGACCCGCCGCCACGTCGCCCCTGCCGCCGGCGCCCGGGCCGGCCGCCGCGACGCCGCCGGCTCCGCAGCCCGCGCCGGCCCGGACGGCGGTGCCACCACCCCCGGTCCCTCCGCGGGCACAGGTACCGCCCGGCCCGATGACGGCGCCCGCGATCGTGCCACCGGCACCCCAGGTGCCGAGCCGGACTCCGACGGTTCCGGCGCCGCCGGTCGACGCGGCGCCGACGCCACTTCCGCCGGACCACCGGCCCGCCACGGGTACGCCGGTGACCACCGGAGGCACCACGCCGAGTCCGGTGACCACCGGTGCCACCCCGTCGCATCCGTCACCGGTCACGCCGCTTGACAGATCGACGGAGCCGGCCGGCACGGAGGTCCCGCGGCCGACGGTCCCGAAGGCGCACGGCTGGGACCGGCCGACCATCCAGGTCCAGCAGATAGATCCGCTCCTGCGCGAGGAGGCCCAGCGCCAGGCGGGAACGACCCGGGCGACGACCCGACCGACGAACGCCCCGGTCAGCACCCCGCCCGTCAACTCCCGACCGGTCAGCCCCGGCCCGGTCAGCGCGCCGCCGCACGCCGGGGCATCCCAGCCCGTCAGCGGCCCGCCGGTGAGCGCACCCCCGGTGCCCCCACCGCCCACGACCGCCCGACCAGTACCCGCACCGCCGGTCGTCAACGCACCACCGGTCTCCGCGCACCCGGCCACCGTGCACCCGGTCAGCGCTCCCCCGGTCCCCGTGCGGCCGGTGAGTGCGGCCCCCATCCCGCCGGTCAGCACGCCACCCGCACCGCCGGTCAGCGCACCACCCGGACCACCGGTCACGCCGCTGCCTGCACCGCCGGTCCCGCCGGCACCCGTGCCACCGATCAGCGCGCCGCCGGTCCCGGCGCCCACGCACCCGATCAGCGCCCCGCAACCACCGCACCGTCCGGTCGCCCCGCCGACCCACCCCGTCAGTGCGGCCCCCGCGCCCGGCACCCCGGCCAACCCGGTGAGCGCCCCGCCAACCCAGCACCATGCGGTCACCCCGCCGGCCCACCACCTCAGCGCGCCCCCCGTGACAAGCGCCGCGCCCGCACCCTCCTACCCGGTTAGCACCCCGCCGGCGCCCGCCTACCCGGTCAGCACCCCGCCGGCACCGAACCAACCCGTCGGCACCCCACCAGCATCGAACCACCCCGTCAGCACCCCGCCGGCCCTCCAGGTGCACCGTCCGTCGATGCCGCCCGTGGCCAGCAGGCCGCCGGCACCGCACCACCCGGTGAGCTCCCCGCCGGTGAGCACCCCACCGGTCAGCGCGCCACCGTGGGGGCTGACCGCGCCCCCGTGGAGCAGCGTCGCGCCGCCGCAGCCGCTGACCACCGCCCCGAGCCGCGACGAGCCGGCCGAGGACGACGACGGCAGCAGCCAGACCGACACCGACGGGCCGCTGGAACTCGTCGACGAGCCGCTGGTCGCGTACGACATGCCGCCGCAGGTGGTGCAGGAGGAGGCCGACGCCCCCGTCGAGCAGCCGCGCCAGGAGACGATGTATCCGCCGGTGTACCAGCCGCCGCCGGCGTACCCGGTCGAGGCGCCGCCGGAGCGGCGCGGGCGGGGTCGCGTGGTGCTGGCCGTCGTGGCGGGCGTCGTGGTGCTGGGGGTCGCGGGGGTCGTCGGCGCGGTGGCGTTGGACCGCGACGAGCCCGGCGTGCCGCCTGCGCCGACCAGGGGCACACCGGGGGCGGCGAAGGCGACCGGCGCGCCGCCCACCGGCCTGAAGCTGCGCGACGACGGGACGAGCGTCACGATCACCTGGTCCGACCCGGCGGGTGGCGGGGTGCCGTTCATGGTCGCCGGCGGGCGCGCCGGTAAGGCGCTCGGCGTGATGGCCACCGTCGACCCGGGACAGACGACCTACACCGTGAACGGGCTCAGCTCCACGGTGGACTACTGCTTCACGGTGCTGGCGGTGTACTCCACGGACGCCTTCGCCACGTCGGGACAGGTCTGCACGGACCGGGAGCGGCGGACGCCGGCGGGTTGACCGACCGTCCACGGCGCACACGCTGGGTGTCCACAGGGGGACCCAGCGGGTTCCCCGGTGCCGGCGCGGCCCATATGATGTCCCACGGCTCAGGGGAGGGTCGCCGGGGACACGGCGCGCCACCTGGACAGCCAGACGGGGAGGCAGCCGGACGTGGCCACCATCGACGACCCGGGGCGGAGCACCGTGACCGACACCGCCGCACCGCCACGCCGCTCCCGGATGCGCGGCGGGCTGGTCACCATCGGCACGGTGGGTGCGCTGCTGGCGGCGATGGGGCTGACGGTGCTCGGGCTGGGCGCCGCCGACAACGCGGTGGCCAACTACGACGCCAGCAGCTGGTTGTGGAGCGCGGCGCGCAGCGAGATGGCCCGGGTCAACGGTGTCACCGCGCGGGTCGACACCCGGATGGAGATCCCCGGCGCGCGGCGGCACCCGATGCAGGTCACCCAGACCGATCGGCTGCTCATCCTGCGTGACCTGAACACCGGCCAGGTCAGCTCGCTGGACCTGGCCACCCTCCAGATCACCGCGACCACCCGGACCACGCCCGGCCTCGGGGTCAACGTCGTGCTGCACGAGGACGCGGCGTTCGTCGTCGACGCCGTGCAGGGCATCGTCCGGCAGCTGGACCCGCGCTCGCTGACCCCGGTGGGTGAGCCGGTGCGCTACCCGCCGGGCATCACCGGCGGCGCGTTCGACGGCAAGGGCCGGCTCTGGATCGCGATCCCCAGCGAGGGCACCGTCTCGGCGGTCACCGCGGCGGAGCTGCCCGCCGCCCCCACTGATGGCGGCGGCCTCAGCCCGAAGCAGGTCGAGACGTACACGGTCGCGGAGCCGAGCCACGAGCTGGTGGTGTCCACGCTGGACGACGGCGTGGCGGTGCTGGACCGCACCTCGGCGTCGCTGGTCACCGTCCGCGCCGGCGAGACGGTGCGCACCCCGCTGGCCATGTCGTCCGCGGGCACGCTGCCGGCCCGGACCAGCGGCCCGGCCGTGCCGGTCACGGTGGGCGGCGAGCGGCGGGTGCACGTGGTGGCCGACGGCAGCGAGGTACGCCAGTTCACCGTGCCGGGCAGCGGTGACCGGCTCAACGCGGCGGTGGCCTGGGCCGGCCGGTTCTACTGCGCCGACGAGGCCAGTGGGACGGTCTACGCGTTCGACGGCGCCGGCAAGCTGGTCGACACCATCCGGGGCAAGGGGATGACCGGCCCGCTGGAGCTGGACGTGCGGGAGAACCACCTGTTCATCAACGCGCCCGACTCGTCGACGGCCCGGGTGGTCGACGACAAGCACCAGGTGCGCGAGGTCAACAAGTACGCCAACGACGTGCTCGGCGGCGACCCGCCGCCGGTTCCCCCGCCGCCGCCTCCGCCGAAGAAGCCGAAGGTGGGCAAGCCGAGCGCGCCGCGCAGCGTCACCGCGTCCGCCGGCAACGCGCGGGCCCGGGTGAGCTGGAAGCCGGCGGCCGCGAACGGCGCCGAGATCACCAGGTACGTGGTGGAGGGCGGCGGCCAGAAGCACGAGGTGGGCGCCAACCAGCGGGCGGTGGAGATCACCGGCCTGACCAACGGCGAGTCGTACACCTTCGCGGTGCACGCGGTGAACGCCAAGGGCGCCGGCCCGGCCCGGCGGAGCAACCCGGTCACCCCGACGGCGGCGGTGCCGGACCCGCCGGCCGGCGTGACCGCCGAGGCTCGGCCGGACGGCACGGTGCTGGTGAAGTGGCCGGCCGCGAACGGGCAGGGCAACACCATCGCGAAGTACGCGGTGACCGCGACCTCGGCCGGCACGAACGCACCGGCCGGCGAGTCGGCGAAGACGGAGCTGGTGGTGCCGGCCGGTGAGCTGGAGTACGGCACCCAGTACGCCTTCACCGTGGTGTCCGTCAACGACAAGGGCGCCGGTTCGGCGGCCTCGCCGGTGAGCAACACGGTGGTGCCGTTCGCCCCGCCGGGGCAGCCGGCCGAGTTGCGGGCGACCACGGTCGCCGACCAGCGCGGCACCGTCGCCGTGCAGTGGTCGCCGGCGCTGGACAACGGCCGCCCGGTGACGAAGTACCTGGTCGACGTCGGAGGCAAGGTCAGCGAGGTGACCGACACGCAGAAGATCGAGTCCGGGCTGAGCGACGGGCAGAGCGTGACGGTGAAGGTGAAGGCGGTCAACGAGGCCGGCCCCGGCCCGGAGGCCAGCACCACTGCGCGGACGGTCGCGGCGCCCCGGGTGACGGTGACCGGCTCGTCGGCGACCGCCACCGCGGCGACCGTCACCTTCACGGTCGACGCGGGCGGCGGGCAGGCCACCTGCTCGCTGAGCACCGCCGGTGAGGCGGCGAGGTCCGGCCCCTGTTCCAGCATCACGATGCCCGGCCTGACGCCGGGGACGGCGTACACGTTCACGGTCACGGCGAGCAACGCGGCCGGCAAGGGCACCGCGACCCGGGCGCAGACCACCGACCCGCTGTACGGCGTCGCCACCTGCAACAACGGCGCGTCCGGGCCGGAGGCGAGCTACTGCGACAACGACGTGGCCGGCCGCAACGGCAACGAGGTCTTCTCCGTGCCCCGGCAGGACAACAACAGGCAGGTCGGTTGGGCCAGGCCCGGCACCCGACTCAAGGCGTACTGCAAGAAGTCGGGCGAAGAGGTCTATGCCTACATCTACAACGACAACAAGCGCAGCACCTGGTGGGTGCAGGTCGAGTACTCCGGGCGCAACTACATCCCGTGGGCGTGGCTCAACCTGGAGGGCGGCGACAACATCAACGTCCTGCCCACCTGCTGACGCCGCACCAGCCAGTCGAGGAGCACCACCACCGTGAACAGCACCCAGGAACCGCTCACCCACCCGGAGGTGCAGGGCTTCGCCGCCCTCGCCGCCCGGCTGGCGGAGAACGTCAACGCGGTCGTGCTGGGCAAACCGCAGGTGGTACGGCTGGCGCTGACCGCGCTGTTCGCGCAGGGGCACGTCCTGCTGGAGGACGTGCCCGGCGTCGGCAAGACGACCCTGGCCCGGGCGATCGCCGCGACGGTCAAGGGTGAGTGGCGCCGCATCCAGTTCACCCCGGACCTGCTCCCCTCGGACGTCTCCGGGGTGACCATCTTCAACCAGGCCACCCGGGGCTTCGAGTTCCACCCGGGGCCGGTCTTCGCCAACATCGTCATCGCCGACGAGATCAACCGGGCCTCGCCGAAGACCCAGTCGGCGCTGCTGGAGGTGATGGAGGAGCGCACGGTCACCGTGGACGGCGTCCGGCATCCGGTGCCGCAGCCCTTCCTGGTGGTGGCCACGCAGAACCCCGTCGAGATGGACGGCACCTACCGGTTGCCGGAGGCGCAGCTGGACCGCTTCCTGGTGAAGCTGTCGGTGGGCTACCCGGACGAGGCGGTCGAGGTGGAGGTGCTGCGCGGCGCGACGGTCCGCTCCCCCGACTCGCTCAGCGCGGTCACCGACACCGCCACCGTCGGGGAGATGGTCCGGATGGCCCGCCGGGTGCACATCGCCGAGCCGCTCTACGCGTACGCGGTCCGGCTGGCCGCCGCGACCCGCAACCATCCGCAGGTACGGGTCGGGGTCAGCCCCCGGGGCGTGATCGCGTTGACCCGCGCGGCGTGCGCGTACGCGCTGATCGACGGCCGGGGCTGGATCATGCCGGAGGACCTGAAGACCCTCGCCGAGCCGGTCTTCGCGCACCGGCTGCTGCTCACCCCGGACGCGCAGGTGCGCGGGGTGACCCCCGCCGAGGTGCTGCGCCAGGCGATCGCGTCGGTGCCGGTGCCGCTGCCGTCGGGCCAGCCGGCCCCGGCGAACAGCTGACGGCCGTACGTCGATGGGGATCACCGCCCGGGGTGTCGGGCTGCTCGTCGCCGCCGTGCTGCTGCTCGGCGTCGGCTTCCGCTTCGCGTACCCGGAATTGGTGCTGCTCGGCGCGGCGGCCGCGGTGGCGGTCGGCTACGCCGTGGCGACCGCCGCCTGGCGGCCCCGCCTGGCGGTCTCCCGCAGCGCCGACCCGGACCGGGTGGCCCGGGGCGAGCCGGCCCACATGACGGTCACGGTCCGCAACGCCGGGCGGCTGCGGGCGGCGAACCTGCTGGCCGAGGACCGGTGCGGCGCGGCGACGGTGCCCGTGCCGGTGCTGCGGCTGCGTCCCGGGCGGGACACCACCGTCCGGTACGAGGTGCCGACCCGACGCCGGGGCGTGGTGCCGGTCGGCCCGCTGCGGGTGACCCGGCGCGATCCACTGGGGCTGGTGGCGCTCTCCCGCCCGTACGGTGCAACGGTGCCGGTCTGGGTGCACCCGCGGATCCACCCGCTGACCGCGGTGCCCACTGGGGCGGGGCGCAGCCTCGACGGCCGGTCGGACAGCGTGCCGCACGGGTCGATCACCTTCGACTCGCTGCGCGAGTACGTCGTCGGCGACGAGCTGCGCCGGGTGCACTGGCGCACCAGCGCCCGGGTGGGCGAGCTGATGGTGCGGGAGAACGTGGACACCAGCCTGCCCCGGATCGTGGTGCTGCTGGACAACCGGGCCGGCGCCCACCCGCAGCGGGTGGACGGGGTGGCCGAGTCCTTCGAGTCCGCCTGCGAGGCCGCCGCCTCGGTGGTCACCGCCGCCGTCCGGGAGGATCTGCCGGTGGCGCTGCTGCTGGTGGCGCCCGGGGAGGACGGGGCCGGCGAGCCGCCGCTGGACCGGCTGGCCGCCGTGGAGCTGACCGACGGCGATGCCGACACGTTGCACACCTCGGCGAGCCGGCTGCGGCAGGACCGGGCCGGCGACACGCTGGTCTTCCTCACCGGGCCGGGCGGCCGGGGTGACCTGGGGCAGGTCGGCGCGCTGCGCGGGGCGTACCCGTCGGTGGTGGTGGCGGTCTTCGGCGCGGACGGGCCGATGCCGGCCGCCGCGGCGGGCCTGGTGGTGCTGGACGTGGCCGACGGCGCCGGGTTCGCCGCCGAGTGGGACGGGGTCCGCCGGTGGTGACGACGCAGGCGCGCCCGGCCGCGTCCGGTTCGGCGGCGCCGCCGGACGACGGTCGGGGCGCGACGGTACGGCGGGGGCTGCGCGCGGTGCCGGTGCCGGTGGCGCTGGTCGTGATGACCGCGCTGGCCGGGGTGGTGCTCGGTCGGGTGTACGCCGACGACCTGCTGACCCGGCTGATGCTCGGCGCGGCGGTCGGCTCGGTGCTGGTCAGCGTGGCCGCCCGGCGGCTGCCCTCCTGGCTGGTGGCGCCGGTGTCGGTGGCCGCAATGGCCGGCTGGACGGCGTTCTCGCTGCACCTGGCCGCCCGGCACGCCGACCTGCCGGGCAGTTTCGGGCCGATCGTCGCCGACGCGGCCCGCAACGGCATCCCCCGCCTGCTCACCGCGATGATCCCGGTCGAGCCGGCGCCGGACACCGTGCTGGTGCCCCTGGTGGCGGCCTGGCTGGCCGGGCTGACCGGCGCGGAGGTGGCGCTGCGCGCCGGCCGGACCCTGCTCGGCTTCCTGCCGCCGACGCTGCTCTACGCCGGCGCGCTCTACGTGGTGGGGCCGAACGCGGACCCGGCGACCTGGCCGTCGGTGGCCTTCGCCGGCGCGGTCGCGCTGGGGCTGGCCGCCTCCGACCGGCGGGGCGCGCCGGGGGCGGCCGACCCGACGGCCGGGCTGGCCCCGTCGGTCCGGGCGGCCGTGCGGGCCCGGCTGGTGGCGGGCACCGCGCTCGGCCTGGCGGTGGTGGTGGGGCTGGCCGCCCTGCTCGGGCCGCTGCTGGCCGCCCGGGTCGACGACCGGCCGGTGGACCCGCGCCGCTACGTGGAGCCGCCGCGGGTGGAGTCGCTGGACGAGAACCCGCTGATCCGGATTTCCGGCTGGGCGCTCAACCCGGAGCAGAAGCTGCTGGACGTGACCACCCGGGCGCCGGCCGGGGCCGAGAGCCGCATCCGGCTGGCGGTGCTCAGCGACTACGACGGGGTGACCTGGCGGGTCGGCGCGACCTACCGCAACGCGGGGCGGATCCTGCCCGCCACGACATCTGACGCCGGGCCGGTGGAGACCGTCCGGCAGGAGATCACCGTGGCCGGCCTGACCGGACGGCTGCTGCCGGCGGTGGCCACCCCGCGCGAGGTCACCGGGGCGCGGGTGGCGTACGACCCGGCGACCGGGACGCTGATCCGCCCGGAGGGGCTGAGCCCGGGCTTGCGGTACACGGTCACCTCGGCGCGGGAGCGGCCGGACGCGAACCTGCTCGCCACCGCCGACGTGCCGGCCGGTGCGGAGGTGGCGCGGGTGCTGCGGGTCGCCGACGGTACGCCGGAGCCGCTGCGCAAGCTCGCCGGCCAGCTCGCCGAGGACAACGGCGCCCCGTACGCGCGGGCCGCCGCGATCGAGCAGTTCCTCGCCGAGCACTACCGGGTGGTGGCGGACGCGCCGAGCGGGCACGCGTACCCGAACTTGAACTTCTTCCTCTTCGGACCACGCGGGGGCGGCGGGCAGCGCGGCACGTCGGAGCAGTTCGCGGCGGCGTTCGCGGTGCTGGGCCGGCTGACCGGTCTACCGACCCGGGTGGTGGTGGGTTTCGAGTCGCGCGGCGACGGTCCGGTCCGGGCCGCCGACGCGTTCGCCTGGCCGGAGGTGCTCTTCTCGGGCGTCGGCTGGGTGCCGTTCGACCCGCTGCCCCGGCCGGACACCGAGCCCCGACCGGTGGAGGAGGACTTCCGGCCGACGCCGGACGACCCGCCCCCGTCCGAGGTGCCCGAGCCGACCGTGGAGCCCACCGCGACCCCGCCGGCGGTGGCCGCTGCCGACGGTCCCGCCGGTGACCGGGGCGTGTCGACGCCGGTGCTGGTCGCCGTGGCCGTCGCCGGCCTGCTGCTGCTGGTCGGGGCGGCGTTGGCCACGCTGGCCGGGATGCGCCGGGCGCAGGCCCGGGCCCGCCGGGAACGGGGTGACCCCGGCGAGCGGATCGCCGGCGCCTGGCGGGAGGTCACCGACGCGCTGCGCCTGGCGGGCCGGCCAGTCGGCGGCGACCTGGCCGCCACGGAGGTGGCCCGACACGCCCGACGAACCTTGGCCGACGCCCGCGCCACCACGACCGCCGACCGGACCGCTCCTCCGACCGCTCCTGCGATTGTCGACCGGACCGGCGAGACCGACCACGCCGGATACGCCGGGTACGGCCCGGCCGTCGCCACCGCACCGGCCATGGTGGACGGACCTGACGTGGACGAGCTGGCCGTCCTGCTCAACCAGGTCGCCTTCGCGCCCGGTAGCGCCACCCCGGCCCACGCCGACAAGGCGACGGCGCTCGCCGAGCAGTACGTGGCGGCCCTGCGCGCCGCCCGCCCCCGCTGGCGCCGCCTGCTCTGGTCGGTCCACCCCGGCCCCCTCCGCTGGCGCCCCTGACCCCACCCAGCGCCCCTGCCCATGGGCGAACCGGGCACCGCCAGCGCGGGCTCCGGCCACGGTGATCAAGAGGTTTGCGTCAGGAAACCGGCCCGCCGAGACGCAAACTTCTTGATCAATGAGCAAGCCGGCGGAAGGGCGCGGGAGGGGAAGCGGTCAGGCGCGGAGGCGGCGGACGAGTTTGCGGAGGCCGGCCTGCCAGCCGTCGGGGTCCTGGGCGCGGCGCAGGGCGTACGCGGCGACCTCGGGGTGCGGCAGGATCAGGAAACGCTCCTCGGCCAGCCCGACGATGGCCGCGTCGGCCACCTGGTCTGCGGTGAGCACCGCGCCGGAGGCCGCGATCACCCGGGCGCCGAGGTGGCCGGCGGCCAACCCGTCGGCGAGCATCGGCGTATCCACCCCCTGCGGGCAGAGCGCGCTGACCCGGATGCCCTGGTCGCGGTAGGTGATCGCCAGCCACTCGGCGAACCCGACCGCCGCGTGCTTGGTGGCGGTGTACGGGGCGTCGCCCACCGCGGTCAGCACCCCGGCCGCCGAGCAGGTGTGCAACAGGTAGCCCTCGCCCCGGGCCAGCATCGCCGGCAGCACCGCGCGGGCGGCGTACACGTGGGACAGCACGTTGACCCGCCAGGACCGGTCCCACTCCGCGTCGGCCGCCTCCACGCCCCCGCCGGTGGCCACACCCGCGTTGGCGCAGAACAGGTCGATCCGGCCGTACCGTCGCTCGGTGTCGGCGACCATGTCGCGGACCTGGTCCTCGTCGGTGACGTCCACGGCGACGGCCCGGGCGATCGGGCCGACGCTCTCGGCCACCGCGCCGGTGGCGCTGGCGTCCAGGTCGGCCAGCACCAGCGCCGCCGCGCCCTCGGCGGCGAACCGGCGCGCCAGCGCCGACCCGATGCCGCCGGCCGCTCCGGTGATCACCGCCACCCGGTCGGTCAGGTTCACGCCCGCTCCTCCCCCGCCGGCCCGAGCCGGGCGATCAGGTCGCCCAGCGCGGCGGCGCCGCCGGACGTCAGCTCCGGGGTGGGCAGCAGCGCGAGCACCGGCACGTCCACCCCCGCCTCGGCGTAGCGGCGCACCTCGGCGCGGCACCGCTCGGGCGAGCCGTGCAGCACCAGCGCGTCGACCACCTCGTCGGGCACGGCCGCGCCGGCGCCCCGCCGGTCCCCGGCGGCCCAGGCCGTCCACATCGGGCCGAGCGCGCTCTCCCGGCCCAGCCAGCGGTGGAATTCGGCGTACGCCGGCACGGTCAGGTAGCTGGTGATCAGCCGCCGGCCGAGGGTGCGGGCGTAGCCGGCGTCCTCGGTGGGGCAGACGAAGATCCGGGCGACCACCTCGAAGCCGGGGCCGCGTCCGCCCAGCTCGGCGAGGGCCTTCGGCACGTCGTCGGCGGCGAGCCAGTTGAGGATCACCCCGTCGGCCTCCGCGGCGGCCAGCCGGAGCATCCCGGGGCGCAGCGCCGCCAGCAGCACCGCCGGCGGCACCGCCGGTGGGCGTTCGAGGGTGAACCGGCGTACGGCGAAGGTGTCGAACGCGCCGTCCACCGTCTCCCCGCGCAGCGCCGCCCTGAGGAAGCGCAGCACGTCCCGGGTGCGCCGGAACGGCTCGGTGAACGGAATCGCGTTCCAGTCGTCGACCAGCACCGGCGAGGAGGCGCCGATGCCCAGCGCGAAGCGCCCCGGGGCGGCCTCGGCGAGCGCGGCGGCGCTCATCGCCAGCAGCCCGGGCCCCCGGGTGAAGACCGGGGCGATCGCGGTGCCGAGGCGCAGCCGCGGCTGCCAGGCGGCGGCGAGGGCGAGCGGGGTGAACGCGTCGGCGCCGTTGACCTCCGACGACCAGACGTCGGTGAACCCGGCCCGGTCGAGGGCCGCGTAGACCGCGGCGTGGTCGGCGAGCGGGACGCCGCCCAGCGGCACCGTCATGCCCCATCGGTTCGTCATCCGGTCGATCGTGCCCGCTCGCCGGCACGGGAACAAGAGCCGGGAACACCGCGGCACTCGACGCGTTCCGCGCGCCCGCCGGGACGGACGGCGGTGCCCGCACGAGATCTGCTCTACCGGCCCGGGCCATCGCCGGTCGGACCGGGCCAACGGCCAGCAGGTGGTGTGGGCCACTGCGGTCGGCGGCGTGAGCCATCGCCGGTCGGTGTTGTGGGCCACTCCGGTCCCGGGCGCCAGCGCGCCGCGCTCGGCGGGGACTCCCGGGTGCCCCACGGCGACGCTAACCTTCACCGGTGACCTTCTCCCTCGTCGCCCGGTCCGCCGACGGCCGCCTGCACGGCGTCGCCGTGGCCAGCAGGTTCCTCGCCGCCGGCGCCCTGGTGCCGGGGGCCGAGGCCGAGGTGGGCGCGGTGGCCAGCCAGGCCCACGCCAACCTCTCCTACCGGCCGAACGGGCTGGCGCTGCTGCGCGCGGGCGCCCCCGCCGCCGACGTGATCGCCCAACTGGTCGCCGCCGATCCGGGCCGGGACGACCGGCAGCTCGGTGTGGTCGGCGCCACCGGCCCCGGCGCCACCTGGACCGGCCCGCGCTGCGGCGGCTGGGCCGGTGGCCTGGCCGGCGACGGCTGGGCGACCCAGGGCAACATCCTGGCCGGCCCGCAGGTCGTCGAGGCGGTGCGCGACGGCTGGCTGGCCGGGGAGTCGCTGCCGTTCCCGCAGCGCCTGCTCGCCGCCCTGCGCGCCGGTGAGCAGGCCGGGGGCGACCGGCGTGGTCGCCAGAGCGCGGCCCTCCTGGTGGTCCAGCGCGGCGGTGGGTACGCGGGCACCGGTGACAACCTGGTCGACCTGCGGGTGGACGACCACCTCGACCCGGTCGGGGAGCTGCACCGGCTGCTCGACATCCACACCATGCTCTTCGGCAAGCCCGACCCGGCCACGCTGCTGAAGCTGGCCGGCCCGCTCGCCGACGAGGTAGCCGGTCTGCTGGCCGCCGCCGGCCACCCGGTCGGCGGCGCCGGGCTGACGGCCGCCGTCCACCCGGTGGGCGCTGCGGCGCCCGCGACGGTCGCCGGGCCCGCGCTGGAGGATGCGCTCGCTTCCTGGGCGGGCTGGGAGAACCTCGAGGAACGGCTGGTGCCGGGGCACATCGACCCGATCGTCCTGGCGCACCTGCGCCGCACGGTCGCCGCGATCCCCGCGCCCCGGACCGGCGACTGACCCGGTCCACGGCGACCCGCTGCCCTGCCCGGCACGGCGGCCCGCTCCTCTGCCCGGTAGGCGACCCGCTGCCCTGCCCGGCAGGCGACCCACCTGCCCTGCCGGCGCGGCGACCCACCGCTCTGCCCGGCACGGTGGGCGCGAGCCTGCCGGGGAGCCGGCGACCCGGCCGGCCGGCGGACGGGTCAGCCGGCGAAGGAGAGCCAGCGGAAATCCGCCGCCGCGATCTCGGCGCGCTCGGCCTCGGTGAGCGGCAGCCGCCCGGTGGTCTTGCGGATCAGGGTGAGCGGGTCCCAGCCCAGCCGTGCCGGGACGGGCCGGCCGCCGGTGAGCAGGTCGGCGACCACCTGGGCGGCGGTCGGGGTCAGCCACGGCCGCCGGTCCAGCGCCCGGGCCAGGTCCAGGCCGTGCACGCCGACCTCCACCACCCGGGTGACGAGGAAGTCGGACAGGGTCATCGCGTCGCCGTGCCGGGTGCGGACCACCCGGTCGGCGGGCTGCGCCGCGACGGCGGAGTCGGTGCCCCGCCAGGCGGCGGTGAAGGCCCCGGCCGTCGCCGCCGCGTCGGCCGGTCGACGGGCCTCCCGGCGGGCGTTGTCGACCCGCGCGGCGTCGACCTCCGGGGTGAACTTCGCCGCGCCGAAGTAGCCGGCGGCGTCCACCTCCGCCCGGGGCGGGGCCGGCGCGGCGAGCATGTCGACCAGGCGGCCGGCGCCGGTGCTGACGTGGGCGACGAGGTCGCGGACGGCCCAGGGTGGGCAGGGGGTCGGGCGGCCCAGGTCCGCCTCGGTCAGGGTGCGCAGCACCCCGTCGAGCCGGGCGCACTCGTCCCGGAACGCCGTCCGTACCGTCTCCACCGGGCCGATCCTCCCCCGCCGTCGTCGTGCTCGTACCCTGCCACGTCGGTTTCGGCCGGCCGGTCGCGGGTACGCGCCGGGCCGACGAGAGGGGGCGGGCGACAGATGGCCGGCATCATGCTGCGCAGCACCGCGTTCAACGACCACGACCAGTTGCCGGGGCGGTTCTCGCGAGACGGCGGGAACGCCTCACCGCCGTTGCAGTGGTCCGACGTGCCGGAGTCCACGACCGAGCTGCTGCTGCTGGTCGAGGACCCCGACGCCGGGCGGAGCCCGTTCCTGCACTGGCTGGTCACCGGGATCTCCCCGACCTCCGGCGGAGTCGGGGAGGGGCTGGTCCCCGAGGGCGGCCGGGAGTGGCCCAACGGCTTCGGCACCACCGGGTGGGGCGGGCCGCACCCGCCGAAGGGCGACGAGGCGCACCGCTACTTCTTCCGCCTGTACGCCCTGGAACGCCCGGTCGACCTGCCCGACGCCCCGCAGGCCGCCGACGTGCACGCGGCACTGGCCGGCCGGGAGCTGGCCAGCGGCACCATGGTCGGGACGTACCGGCGCTGATCAGCCCTTGTAGCGGGGCACCAGGCGGTGCATCGGGAGCAGCACCAGCGCGGCCACCACCGCCATCGTGCCGGCGATGCCGGCGGCGCTGCCCGCGTACCCGATGAAGAGCGGGCGGCGGCTCAGCTCGTCGACCGGCACCTGCTGCTGGTCGAGCAGCCAGGACAGGGCCAGCCCGCTGGCGACGACGGCCGCCAGGCCGCCCAGCCCGAGCAGGGCCGCGGCGACCCGGTGGGCGTCCTCGGCGGAGACCTGCGCCTGCTCCCGTTGGAAGACCAGCAGGAGCAGCCCGGCCAGCGCGGCCCAGACGCCGACCACGAGGAACGCCGCCACGGCGTCGCTGGGCCGGTGCCAGCCGGCGGAGAGGGTGGCCACGCCGGCGATGGCGGCGTACGCGACGCCGAGGAACGCCCCGAGCGGGCGCACCTTGGGCGGCAGCACCAGGATCAGCGCCAGCGCCACCGAGGCGGCGATGGTGGCGTGCCCGCTGGGCAGGCTGTTGCCGGCGGCGTCCCGTTCGGGGTCGATGCCCAGCGCCGGCCGGTCGAGGACGTACTTGAGCAGTTGGGTGCTGACGTTCGCGCCCGCGATCAGCAGGGTGGCCGCGACGGCGAGCGCCTTGCGGCCACGGATCAGCGCGATGAAGCCGATCACGGCGGTGGCGGCGAGCAGCGACACCACCGACATCGCGTTGAGGATCCGGTTGACCGGCCCGTCGATGCGGTCCTGGCCGATCTGGTTGCCGGTCAACGCGACCGTGTCCAGCCACTGGCCGGTCCCGGTGTGCACGGCGAAGCGCCACAGCACCATGAGAGCGGCCGCCTGGACCAGAGCCAGTACGACCAACCAGACCGCGGTCCAACCTCTTGCCGTCGCGCGCACCCGCACACCGTAGCGGCACTCCCGGCAGGTCGCTCGGCGGGACGCCGGTGCGTCCCGGCTAGGTTGGGGCCGGACCACGGGAGGTGACGGTGGGCGGTACGGCGGAACGGGAGCCGGCGGTCGCGGAGCGGCCGGAGTCGCTGGCGGACCTGCTGGGCGGGCGGCGCGGTGCGGTGGACGCGACCCTGCCGCCGGTGGCGTTCACCCTCGGCTGGCTGCTGACCGGGCGGTCCATCGCCGGCGGGGTGGCGGCGGCCGTGCTGGTCGGCACGGCGGTGGCCGGGTGGCGGCTGCGCCGGGGTGACCGGCCGAGGTCGGTGCTGGTCGGGCTGCTCGCCGTCTGCGTCGCCGCGTTGATCGCGCTCTACACCGGACGGGCCGCCGACTTCTTCCTGGTGCAGCTTCTCTCCAACGCGGCCAGCGCGCTGGTCTGGGTGGTCAGCATCGTGGTGCGCTGGCCGCTGCTCGGGGTGGTGGTCGGGGTGGCGCTGCGGCAGCGGGGCCGGTGGCGGCGGGACCGGGCGCTGCTGCGGGCGTACTCGCGGGGCAGCTGGGTCTGGGCGGCGACGTACGCGTTGCGGGTGGCGGTGTTCCTGCCGTTGTACCTCGGCGGTCAGGTGGTCGCGCTGACGGTGGCCCGGGCGGCGATGACCTGGCCGCTGGTGGCGGCGGCGCTGACGGTGAGCTGGGTGCTGATCCGGCGGTCGCTGCCGGCCGGCCACCCGGGGCTGCGGCACCCGGTCACCCCGGACGGAAGCTGAACCGGGGGGAAAAATTAAGGGAGAGGCCGCCACGGGGGGAGCGGCCTCTCCGAGAAACACGGTACTCCGTCGCACGGCGTCGTGTGATCCCGCGACGCCCTCTTTTTTCGCGGCTTTTCCCTGACGCACGCCGCGGCGGGCGGTGGGGTGGGTCGCCCGATCCGCTGCGTCGACCGAACCGTCGACCCACCCCCGGCCCGACCGTGGGAGTCGGGCCGCCCGCCGACCGGGCGGTCCGCTCCCCCGGGCCCGGTCGGCCCCCGGGTGGGTGGCGCCGCGCCACCCACCCGGGAGGGTCACCTCACCCGTTCGGGAACAGGTTGCCGTAGTCGGCGTACGCCATGGCGACGTCGGCCTGGGCCCAGAACCGGTGGTAGTTGAAGGTCGGCTCGGCGCCACCGTTGAGGTAGGCCTGCACCTTGGGCCAGTCGGGGTCGTTCTTGTAGAACGACCGGATGTCCAGGAAGCTCTTGCCGGCGGCGATGGCGTCGCCGTTGGGCATCTTCCCGGTCCAGCCGGACGGGACGTAGAGGCCCTGTCCGTCGGCGGCGTTGTAGACGTCGTCGAAGCGCCGGTAGTCGCCACGCTTCTCGGTGGTGGAGACGCCCTTGGCGTCGCTGGCCGCGTGGAGGGCGTCCAGCAGCCCCTTGGCGGTGTTCTTGGCCGACACGTTGCCCGACTTCGCCGCGTACGCGATCAGGGTGCGGGCGTAGGCGGCGGCGACGCCGACGTCCTGGCCCTTCACCGTCACCTCGACGTGCAGGTTGGTGTTCGCCTGCGGGTTGGCCGGGTCCCAGTTGTTGGGCTGGCCGGTCCACTTCATGTCCGACGGGATCGACCAGTTGGTGCCCACCGTGGTGTTGGCGATGGCCCACGGCACCCACTTGTCCAGCAGCGCCTTGGCCTTGGCGTTGCCGGTCTGCAGGTACAGCTCGGCGATCCGCTGCATCGACCAGGCCTGCATGCCGAACCACTGGTTGGACGGCGGGTCGTTGTAGACCGGGTCGACGTCGTAGTACATGCCGTAGAAGGTGGCGGTGCCGGCCGGCGGCTGGGCGTAGCTGCCGTCCCAGCTGTTGGTCGCGCCACCGGCGATGCCGCCCTCGGCGGACTGGAGCCAGGTGTAGAACTCCAGCTGCCGGTCGAAGCTCTTCTGCCAGTCGGCGACCGCGGTCGGCGACTTGGGCTTCAGCTCCGGCACGCTGGTCAGCGCCCAGGCCGCGAACGGGTTCTGGTAGCCGAAGTGGTTGTGGCTGGAGCCGATCCGCCAGGACCAGTTCTGGCTGGGGTCGTACGCGCCGCCCCAGGCGTAGTACCAGGACATCAGGTAGTGCGCCGAGTCCCGGCCGCTGCCGGCCGGGCAGGTGCTGGCCCCGACGCAGTTGCCGATCTTCTTGAAGTACTTGTCGAACATGGCGTAGCGCAGGTAGTCACCCATCTTGGCGGCCTTCGCCACGGTGGCGGCCACGTCGGCCTCCCGGCCCTGGGCCTTGGCCCAGGTCAGCGCCCAGTACGCGGCCTGCACGGCGCGGGCGTCGGCGTCCGGGGCGTTGGTGTACTTCCACTGCTTCGCGGGGGCGCTGCCCTCCTTGACGAACAGGTCGAGGTAGCCGTACTGGCCGCCGTGGGCGTAGGTGTCGCAGGAGGGCTGCGGCACGGTCTCCCACACCGACTCCTGGGTGCCCCGCTGGAAGGTGTTGATGTACGCCGGCCGGGTGGTGCCGTCGCCGCAGCGGCCGAAGCCGTAGGTGTTGTCGACGTCCAGCAGCCAGTGCATGCCGTAGATGTCACCGGTGCCGTAGGTGCTCTGCAGTTCCGAGCGCAGCGGGTCCTGGCCGACCGGGACGGAGGGCTGCAACTGCGACGGGTACTGGCTGGGCAGGTTGTACTCGGCGGCGTACTGGGCGGTGCCCGCCGCGCCGGCGGTGGGCTGGTCCGAATGATTCGGAATTATATATTTTTCCATGACTGTCCAGGCGTTGTTGAACGGGGCCCAGTTCTGGGTGACCCGGCCGTACTGCGCCTCCAGCCAGAGCCAGAAGCTGAACGCCTCCGAGGTGGTCTCGTGGCCGTGGTCGGGCGCCTCGACGATCAGCGTCTCGACCGAGTGGTACGGCACGCCCTCCTGGCTGAAGTACCCGGAGTTCTTGATCTTGCCGTACTGGTCGAGGAACCGCTTGATGTAGGCGTTGTCCCCGCCCGGGGTGTCGTTGTCGATCTCCGTGACGGCGATCGCCAGCGGCGCGAAGCCGGTGGCCGAGGCCGTGACGGTGGCGGTGCCGCCCAGGGTGTCCGCGTCCTCGGCCGCGGCGACGGTGGCCGTCACCCCGGTGTTCCAGTTGGCCGGGGTGAGCGTGACGGTCGCCGGGGTGACGGCGACGTCGGTGTCGCCGGTGCGGGTGAGGGTCACCGGCACGTTGGCGCTGGGCGCGGCGCTGAGCTTCAGGTTGACCGTGCCGGTGCCGCCCTCGGTCACGCTGACCGCCGACGGGGTGGCCACCAGCACCGGACCGGAGGCGGGGTTGACGGTGAACGCCTTCTCCGCGACCGCGACGCCGTTGGCGTTGTCGTACGCCTTGGCCTGCACGGTGTAGCTGCCGGCCGGCAGGTCCTCGAGGGTGTAGCCGTACGGGGCGGTGGTGTCGGTGTTGACCAGTAGGCCGTTGCGGTAGAACTCGACCTTGGCGATCGTGCCGTCCGGGTCGCCGGCGGTGGCGGTGAGCGGCACGTCGGCCGGCGCCTCGAACGGCCCGGTGGGCAGCCCCAGCGACACCCTCGGCGGCTGGTTGGCCGGGGTGCCGTTGCAGGCGACTCCGTTGAGGGTGAAGGCGGTGGGCTTCGGGTTGCTGCCGGAGTACGCGCCGTTGAACCCGATGGTGGTCGACGCGCCGGTGCCGAGGTTGCCGTTCCACGACTCGTTGGTCGCGGTGACCTCGCTGCCGGTCTGGCTCCACTTCGCCGACCAGCCCTGGGTGACGCGCTGGGAGCTGTTCGGGAAGGAGAACTTGAGCGTCCAGCCGGTGAGTGCGTCCCCCAGGTTCTTGACGGTGACGTTGGCGGTGAAACCGGTGTTCCAGTCGTTGGTCGCGTAGACCACGTCGCAGGCGGGGGCGGCCTGCGCGGCGCCGGCCGGCAGGGTCACCCCGCCGATGGCCAGCGCGGTGGCGGCGAGCATCGCCGTCCGGCGACGTCTTGCCCAGAGTCTCATGTGCGCGGTGTCTCCCTCAGAGGAGGGCCGGAGCCTGACGGGCCGCCGGCGAGGCGCCTCCACGCGAGCAGGGAACGCGGGGGGACGGAGGCGCCCGGGAAGGTGGTCGGTGCGGAACTGCGCCGGTCTGCCGCCCGTGGGGCGGCGGCGGTTCCTCGGGGTGCCGTCCGGAGATCCGGATGCCCTCGGCGACCCACGCTCACGCGAGCTGGCTCCGCTGCGTCGATTCGACAGTCTGCCATGGAAGCGCTCCCACGACAACACCGCAGGTGAGACACCGATCGATGTTTCGATCTCGTTTTGGGGCTTTCACAAACCCGTGACGGGCGTTACAGTCGCTGCATCGCCGATGGGAGCGCTTCCATCGACGGAGATGCAATTGTTCGACGACCGTGGTCGCCCGGCCGCGGTGCAAGCCAAGAGGCTGACGACGGGCCAGCCCGGACACCGTCGCCAGCCGACACCCGCCAGTGACGGAGGGAGGTGGAACCAGAGCCACTCGCGTGGCCCGGCTCCCGCGCGACACGCACGGCGGACGCCAATTCGACTCGTGCGTGTGTGCACCAAGGTGGGGACGGGGGTTGCCCTCCCCCGTCCCCACACTAAACCCCCGTAGTCGACGGGAAAAGAGGCCGACGGGACAGGCGCGTACGCCGCCCGGCCGGCCTCGCTCGCTATCTGCGCCCCGCCCGACGCGTCGGACGACTGACGGCGCCCGTCACATCTCACTTCCCCCATCCCGGCCGCCTCCGCGCGGCCCTCTAGGCTGGCGGTCCGCCCCGAGGCGGCCGGAACGCCGCATGCCGGTGCTGGGAGCGCTCCCGGCCGTCGGGGTGGCCCGCACCCTGAGGAGAAACACCGATGTCGATACTCACCCGACGGCGACTGCTGCACCGCGCCGCGCTCTCCGCCACCGCCAGCGCCGGGCTCTCCCCGGTCGGGGCCGCCGTGGCCGGCGCGGCCGCCGCCGTGACGGCCGGCTGCGACACCCGGCCGGACAGGGACCCGACCGCCACTCCCGGCGCGGGCACCCTGCGCTTCCCACGCGACTTCGGCTGGGGCGCGGCCACCTCGGCCTACCAGATCGAGGGCGCCGCCAAGGAGGACGGGCGCGGCGAGTCGATCTGGGACACCTTCAGCCGTACCCCGGGGCGGACCCGCAACGGCGACACCGGCGACGTGGCCGCGGACCACTACCACCGCTGGTCCGAGGACCTGGACCTGATGCGCGACCTCGACCTGCGCAGCTACCGGTTCTCCGTCTCCTGGCCCCGCATCCAGGCCGACGGCACCGGCCGACCCAACCAGCGCGGCCTCGACTTCTACCGCCGGCTCGTCGACGGCCTGCACGAGCGCGGCATCGCACCCATGGTCACCCTCTTCCACTGGGACCTGCCCCAGTCGTTGCAGGACGCCGGCGGCTGGGAGAACCGGGACACCGCATACCGCTTCGCCGACTACGCCGACGCCGTGTTCCGGGGCCTGGGTGACCAGGTGCCGGTGTGGCTGACCGTCAACGAGCCGAAGACCGTGGTGCAGAACGGCTACCTCTGGGGCCACCACGCCCCGGGCCGGCAGGATCCGGACGCCGCGTACCTGGTCGCCCACCACCTCCAGCTCGCGCACGGGCTGGCGGTGCGCGCCCTGCGGGCCACCGGCTCCACCGCGCGGATCGGGCCGGCGTTCAACCTGCACCCGTGCTACCCGGCCGACGACACTCCGGCCGCGGCGGCCGCGACCCGGCTCTACGACGGGTACGAGAACCGGCTGTACCTGGACTCCGTCCTCACCGGTGCGTACCCGGCCGACGTGCTGGCCGACCTCGGCGGGGACAGCCGGCTCGTCCGGGGCATCGCCGACGGCGACCTGGAGATCATCTCCAGCCCGGTCGACCTGCTGGCCGTGCAGTACTACACCCCGATCTACGTCACCGCCGACGGCGGCACCGTGCGGCGCTGGGCCACCTCCGAGGCGGAGTGGCAGCAGATCTACCCCGACGGGATGTACGACACCCTGACCCGGGTCACCCGCGACTACGGCCCCATCCCGATCACCGTCACCGAGAACGGCCTGCCCTGCCCGGACGTCCTGGGCGCCGACGGCACCGTCGACGACGCCGGCCGGATCGCCTTCCTGCGGGACCACTTCGCCGCCGCGCACCGCGCGATCGCCGCCGGCGTGCCGCTGGAGAGCTACCACGTCTGGTCGCTGCTGGACAACTTCGAGTGGGCCGAGGGCTACGACCAGCGCTGGGGACTGGTCTACGTGGACTACGCCACCCAGCGCCGCATCCCCAAGCGCAGCGCCCACTGGTACCGGCAGGTGATCAGCGACAACGGCCTCTGAGCCACCCGCCGGCCGGGACCGGCGCACCGGACCGCGTGGGGGCGGTCCGGTGGACGCCGACCCGCCGGGGCGGGCGGGTCCGGCCGGGCGGGACCGGCCCGCCGGTACGGCGGGAGCGGTCGTCGTCAGCGGGGCAGCGCCTGCTGCAACTCGGCGCGCAGCGCCGGGGTGAGCATCTCACCGGCCTGCTTGGCGAGCCGGGCCATCTCGTAGCCGACCACGCCGATGTCGGCGTCCGAGGCGGCCAGCGTGGCGAGGATCGAGCCGTCGCGGATCTGCATCACCAGGAAGTAGCCGCGCCCCATCTCGACGACCGTCTGCTTGACGATGTCGCCGTCGAACATCTGGGCCGCTCCCGCGGTGATGCTCATCAGGCCGGAGGTCACCGCGGCGAGCTTGTCGGCGTGGTCGCGGGGCAGGTGCGCCGAGATCGCGACCAGCAGCCCGTCGGAGGAGACCACCACGGCGTGGGCCACCCCCGGCACCCGCTCCGCGAACGCGTTGACCAGCCAGCTAAGGTCCCGCGCCTCCTGGCTCAAGGTCGTCGTCACTGTCGTCCCCCTTCGCTGTGCCCACCCGACGGCGGCAAGATTATCTCCCGGGTCTCCTCGGCTTCGGCCCGGCGGACCCCGCTGTACAGCCGCGACAGCATGCCACCAACCGCCTCCGGGTCCGGGTCGTCCCGTGTGGTGGCAGCCTCCGGACGGGCCGGCTCGGTGACCGCGGAGAGCTGAGCCATCGGCACCCGCACCGGCAGGCCCCGTTCGTTGGTGCCCCCGATGACAGGCGTCGCGGGCGGCGCGGGCGTCACATCACCGGCCGGCACCGCGGCGGACGATGCCGGCCCCTGGCGGGACCACCAGCCGCCGCCGGCGGCCGGGGCGCCCGCGGCCGGCGACAGCACGTCCTCGGCGCGGACCGGCACCGGCCGCCCCTGCACGGGCACCACCGGAGCCGGGTCGGGACGACGGCCGGCCACCGGCAGCTCCGTCGGCGCCGGCGCACCGGCCGGCCGTCGCGGCCCGCCGGGCCGGGTCGCGCCGGCCACCGCCGTGGTCAGCATCCGCGGTGAGACCGGCCCGTCCAGCTCCGCCGGGGGCGCGGCGGCCAGCAGCGCGGTGGGCAGCTCGATCCGGGCGAGCAGGCCCTGGGCGCCGCCGCTGAGGCGGACCCGGATGCCGTGCCGGGCGGCGAGGTGGCTGACCACGAACAGGCCCATCCGCTCCGAGGCGGCCACGTCGGCGGCCGGCGGGGAGGCCAGCACGATGTTGGCCTGTTCCAGCGCCGCCGGGCTCATCCCCAACCCCTGGTCGACGATCTCCACCACCGCGCCGCCGCCCTCGGCCCGGGCGCCCACCCGGACCACGGTGTCGGGCCGGGAGAAGGCGGTGGCGTTCTCCAGCAGCTCGGCCAACAGGTGCACCAGTTCGCCGACGGCGTGCCCGACCACGTACAGGTCGGCCACCGACTCGCGGCGGACCCGCTGGTACTGCTCGATCTCGGCGCTGGCGGCCAGCAGCACCGCCCCGAGACCGACCGGGCGGTTCCACCGCCGGGTGGACTCGGTGCCGGCCAGCACCAGCAGGCTCTCGTCGTTACGGCGCATCCGGGCGGCCAGGTGGTCCAGCTTGAACAGGTTCTCCAGCTGGTCCGGGTCGGCCTCCTCCCGTTCCAGGTCGTCGAGCAGCTCCAGCTGCCGCTCCACCAGCACCTGGCTGCGTCGGGCCAGGTTGACGAACATCGCGTTGACGGTGCGCCGCGTCTCCGCCTGCTCCACCGCGACGCTGACCGCGCTGCGGTGCACCGCGACGAACGCCTCGGCCAGCTCGCCGATCTCGTCGGAGGAACGGACGACCGGGGGCGGCACGTCGATGGTGGGCACGCCGCCCTGCACCGAGCGGAGCCGGTCCAGCGCGTCCGGCAGCTCGACCTGGGCGATCCGCAGGGCCTGCCCACGCAGGCGCTGCATAGAGTTGGCGATGGACCGGCCGATGAGCAGGGCGAGCAGCACGGCGAGCCCGAGCACCACCACGATGCCGCCGACCACCAGCAGGGTGGTGCGCAGCCGGTCGCCGCTGACCGTGTCGGCCCGGGTCACCGCGTCGTCCAGCACCCGCGCCTCCAGCTGGCGCAGCAGCTCCTGGCGCTGCTCGCTGGCGGCCCACCACTGCGGCGCGGGCAGCACCTCCGCGCGGGCACCGCCGGTGGGCAGGCTCTTCTCCTCCAGCTTCATCGCCGCGACGAACGCCGGGTCGACCGAGGTCCGGTCGTAGAGCCGAACCTGATCGTTGGTGGCGGCGACCCGGAACGCGCCGAGCGCGGCCAGCTGCTGCGCCCGCAGGTCGGTGAGGGTCACCTGGTCGTCCAGGTCGTAGCGGCCGGCCCGGGCGGCGGCGTAGAGCTGCCCGCGGATCCGCGACGACAGCTCCTTGACCCGGGCGAGCTGCACGTACCGCAGCACGGCGTCGGTGAGCACGGGCTGCTGCTCCCCCGGCGAGGGCTCCGCCAGCAGGTTGAGCAGCGCCTCGATGGCCCGGTGGTAGTTGCTCAGGATGGTGTCGCTGTTGAGCACCGCCGGCGGCACCGCGGCCCGGATGTAGACCACCTGGTCGTACGCCTCCAGGGCCTCGCCGTACGCCACCCGCCAGGACGCGTCGGCGTCGGCCAGCGGCTGCGCGGCCCCGCGCAGCTCGCTGACGGCCTGGTCGGTGGCCGCCTGCAACGGCCGCAGCGCGCTGACCGCCGCGTCCCGGTCGGCCTCGCTCCCGGCCCGGCGCAGCTCGGCCAGCTCCCCCGCGGAGCGGTCCCGCTCCTGCTGGAGCCGGTCCACCACGGTGGCTATCTGCCGGCCGATGCCGACCTGCCGGGCGAAGTCGCTCAGCGCGGTGGTCTGCCCGACCAGCGCCGCGGTCTGCACGCCGGCCAGCACCAGGAAGGCCACCGACGGGATGACCAGCACGGTGGCGAGCTTGGTGCGCATCCGCCAGTCGCGCAGCCGGAACGGCGAGCGCCGCCGGTGGGGTACGACCCGGACGGTCCCCCGGCTCCGACCACCCCGCTCGCCCTGCCTCGGGTCGGGACCTGCGCCCACACCTGCCTCCTCGGTCCCCCGCCTCCCCCGCGTCAGGGAGCGGGGTCCATCCAACCAGGCCCGCGAGCTGTGTCAACGGGGCGTGGCACAGCTCCGGTCAGGAAGCGGCGCCGGAGCGCTCCGGAGCGCGTCCCTCGTCGGGCGGGTCGGTCATCGCCAGCCGCCCCGCCTCGGCCACCCGGCCCAGCGCCACCAGCGCCGCGCCGATCGCCCCGATCTCCGGCTCGGCACGGTGCCGCACCGGGCGGGGCGCCAGCGCCGTGGCGAACGCCGAGCGCCACCAGGCGGAGGCCGCCATCGCTCCCCCACCCAGCACCACCTCCATCGGCGTCTCGACGGTGGACTCCAGCACGGCCAGATCGTCGGCGACCATCCGGCACAGGCCGGCCATCAGTCCGGCCAGGATCTCCACCCCGGTGGTGGCGAAGCCGACCCCGCGCAGCTCGCCGGCACCGGCCGGAGCGAAGCCGGGTGGCCGGTCGCCGCCCAGGCGGGGGTCGGCCGTCACCTCGCCACCGTCCGGCGGCACCCGCGCCAGCGCGGCCGACAGCTCCGGGCCCTCGGGCAGCCGCAGCTCCCGCTTGGCCCAGGTGTAGAGGTTGCCGCCGCAGGAGTAGGCCGCCCCGGTCACCACGTACTCGTGGTCCACCCGGTAGCGCCAGAGTTCCTCGGGCAGCGGCGGCAGCGGCTCACCGGCCGGCAGCCGATGCAGCAGCCGGACCGCCGCGGAGGTGCCCACGGTCACCGCCGCGCGCCGCCCGTCCACACAACCGGAACCCACGTTGGAGGCGGCCCCGTCACCGACCGGGACGGACCAGGCCACGCCGGCCAGCTGCGGCCACCGACCGGCGTGCTCCGCGCGCAGTCGCCCGTTCCACCCCGTCGGCGCCAGCTCGGGCAGCTCGCCCGGGCGGACCCCGGCCAGCTCGCAGGCCTCGGCGTCCCAGGCCAGCGTGCGCAGGTCGAGCAGTCCCGTGCCGGAGGCCATGGAGACCGACATCGGCGCGGTGTCGAGCAGCTGGCCGAGGACGTACTCGGCCAGGCCGACGAACCGGGCGATCCGGCTGCCGCACCGCGCCCGCAGCCAGGGCAGCCGGAGCGGCCAGTAGCCGCGGTGCCACCACCCACCGGTCCGTTCGTGGTAGGCGTCCGGATCGGCCGGGCCGGCGTTGCCGGGGGCCGCCATGGCGCGGGTGTCCAGCCAGGTCAGGACCGGCCCGAGCGGCGCACCCGCGGGGTCGAGCGGCACCACCGAGTGCCACTGCGCCGAGACCGCGACCAGGTGCACGTCGCGCAGGTGCCCGGCGCCGGCGAGCTCGTCCAGGCACTCGACCAGGCAGGCCAGGTACTGCACGGGATCGAGGGTGCCCGAGCCGCGGTCGCCGATGCTCACGTGAACCTTGCGCCGCGCCAGCGCACCCGGCCGCGGGCCCGCGTCGGCGTCGAGCACGAGCCCGCGTACCGAGGAGGTGCCGAGGTCGAGAGCGAGAATGTTCATCGCCGGTCACGGTACCCGCCGACCGGCCCGGCGAAGCCTCGATCGCGGGCGGGCGCGCGACGCGTACCTCGGACGGCTTCCGCGCCCGGCGGGGGCCGCGTAGGGTGGTCGACATGCTCGCGCACCTGTCCTGCTGGTGGCCCGCCGACCCGGCGGCCACCTTCCGCGCGTAGCTTTCCACGCGGCCGCCCGACGAGGCGGCCGCCGGTCTCTCCCCCGGCTCCCGGGCCGCCCCGACGGGCGGCGCCGACGGCCCGGAGGAGACACCGAATGAACCGCCCGCACGACCTGCTCGCCGCCCTCGCGCACGACGCCGACCCCGGCCCGTTCGCGCTCGTCCGTCGCGAGGGCGCCGCGCACCTCGACCTCTTCACGGGTACGGTCCGCACCGCCGACCGGCTCGCCGACCTGCCGCTGCCGGACGGGGCGGCCGGCCCGCGCACGCTGGCCCTGGTGCCGTACCGGCAGATCGCCGAGCGGGGCTTCCAGTGCGTCGACGACGGCACGCCGCTGGAGTACCTGGAGATAGCCGGGCACGCACGGATCGCCCTGGCCGACGCGCTCGCCGCGCTCCCGCAGGCCCCGGTGGTCACCACGGGCGTCGCGTTCGACGTCGCCGACGAGGAGTACGCCGACACCGTCGAGCGGGTGCTGGCCCAGGAGATCGGCCGCGGCGAGGGCGCCAACTTCGTCATCCACCGCACCCTGCGGGCGACGGTGCAGGGGTCGCCGCTGCGGGCGGGACTGGTGGCGCTGCGCCGGCTGCTGCTCGGCGAGCGGGGCGCGTACTGGACGTTCCTGGTGCACACCGGGCACCGGATCCTGGTCGGCGCGAGCCCGGAGCGGCACGTCAGCGTCGACGACGGGCTGGTGATGATGAACCCGATCAGCGGCACCTTCCGGCACGCCGGTGCGACCCCGGACCGCGCCGCCCTGCTGCGCTTCCTCCGCGACCCCAAGGAGGTCGAGGAGCTGTACATGGTGCTCGACGAGGAGCTGAAGATGATGGCCACGGTCGCCGAGCACGGCGGCCAGGTGGTCGGGCCGTACCTGAAGGAGATGGCGCACCTCGCGCACACGGAGTACCTGCTCGCCGGGCGCGGCTCGAAGGACGTCCGGGAGGTGCTGCGGGAGACGATGTTCGCCCCGACGGTCACCGGCAGTCCGATGGAGAACGCCTGCCGGGTGATCGCCCGGCACGAGCGCTCCGGGCGGCGCTACTACTCCGGCGTGCTGGCCCTGCTCGGGCGCGACGGCGAGGGCCGGCAGACGCTGGACGCGCCGATCCTGATCCGGACGGCGGAGATCTCCCCCGCCGGTGAGCTGCGGGTGCCGGTCGGGGCGACCCTGGTGCGGCACTCCACCGCCGCCGGCGAGGTCGCCGAGACGCACGCCAAGGCGGCCGGAGTGCTCGCCGCCCTGGGGCTGGCTCCGCAGGCGGCGGCCGTCGACCCCGCCCGGGCGGTACGGCTCGCCGAGGACCCCGAGGTGCGGGCGGTGCTCGCCGCGCGGAACACGCCGCTGGCCCGGTTCTGGCTCGACCAACGGGTGCCCGGGGCGACCACGCTGGCGGGGCTGGCCGGTCGGCGGGCGCTGATCGTAGACGGCGAGGACACCTTCACCGGGATGCTCGCCCACCAGCTCGGGGCCCTGGGTCTCGCCGTGGACGTCCGGCCGTGGCAACGGGCCGCCCCGCTCGACGGGTACGACCTAGTGGTGGTGGGGCCCGGCCCGGGCGACCCGGGCGCGATCACCGAGCCGAAGATGGCGGCGCTGCGGGCGCTGCTGGCCGACCGGCTCGCCGCCGGCCTGCCCACGCTGGCGGTCTGCCTCGGCCACCAGCTGCTCGCCGGCCTGCTGGGGTTGCCCCTGCACCGGCGGGAGGCGCCGTACCAGGGACTGCAGCGGGACGTCCCGGTCTTCGGCACGTCCCGGCGGGTGGGCTTCTACTCCACCTTCACCGCCCTGGCCGACCGCGACCGGCTCGGCACCCGGTACGGGCCGGTGGAGCTGTCCCGCGACCCGGCCGACGGGGCGGTGCACGCGCTGCGCGGCCCCGGTTTCGCCGGGGTGCAGTTCCACCCGGAGTCGGTGCTCAGCCGGGACGGGCTGGCCGTCCTGGCGGACCTGCTCGGGCACCTGCTGGCCCGTCCGGCGCTGACCGCGCATGGACCGGCCGATCGCGGGTAGGGGTTGCGGCGACCGGTGGACCGGACGGGCCGAGAGCCCCCGCCCGGGCCGCCGGTCGCCCCGTACGTCAGCCCGCGGCCAGGCCGCGCTTGACCGCGGCGCTGATGCGCACCGCCCGCTTGGCGGTCAGGGCGGTGGCGCCGAGCGCCAGGTGGTCCGGGGCGGTCTCCCCGTTGTTGCTGGTGTGCGAGGCGCCGTACGGGTTGCCCGCGGCGAACTGGCTCGGGTCGGTGTAGCCGGGGGTCACCACCAGGCCGCCCCAGTGGTAGAAGGTCGTGAACAGGGACAACAGCGTGGACTCCTGCCCACCGTTCGAGGTCGCGGTGGAGGTGAAGGCGCTGTAGACCTTGTCCACCAGGGCGCCCTGCGACCAGAGCGGGCCGGTGGTGTCGATGAACTGCTTGAGCTGGGCGGCGATCATGCCGTAGCGGGTGGGTGAGCCGAAGATGACCACGTCAGCCCAGGACAGGTCGTCGAGCTGGGCCTCGGGGACGTCCTGCGTCTCCAGGTGATGGGCCTGCCAGCCCGAGTTGGAGCGGATCGCCTCGTCGGGCGCCAGCTCGCGTACCTTGCGCAGGCGCACCTCGGCGCCGGCCTCGCCGGCGGCCTCGCAGGCCGCCTGCGCCATCTGGTAGGTGATGCCGGTCGCGCTGTAGTAGACCACCGCTACCTTGACCTGGCCGTCCATCGGCACGTCCCTCCTCGGTTCGGATCAGCTCCCGCGACTACCCGTCACATGCGGTGTCAAACTGCAAGATCGAGCGGCCGCGTGGAGCCTGCCCTGGTCGACGCCGGCAATCCGGCACGCGGTCGATGGACTGCCCGCGGCCGCGACGGGAAGGAGAGGCGGATGAGCATCGGAACGCGCCGGCCCTCGTGCCCGCCCTACCCGGAGGCCGACCGGCGATGAGCGACTACGGTCACCCGCTGCTCTTCGGATCGTTCACCACACCGGCGAGCGACGACCCGGCGGGCACCGTCGCCCTCGCCGTCCTGGCCGAGCAGATCGGGCTGGACCTGGTCACCTTCCAGGACCACCCGTACCAGCCGAAGCTGCTCGACACCTGGACGCTGCTGAGCTACGTCGCCGCGCGGACCAGCACGGTCGGCCTGTCGGCGAACGTGACGAACCTTCCGCTGCGCCCGCCGGCGGTCCTCGCGCGCAGCGTGGCGAGCCTCGACCTGCTCAGCGGCGGCCGGGTCCGGCTGGGCCTGGGGGCGGGCGCGTTCTGGGACGCCATCGAGGCGATGGGCGGCCGCCGGCTCACCCCCGCGCAGGGGGTGCGGGCCCTGGCGGAGGCCATCGACGTCATCCGCCAACTGTGGGACGCCGGCGCGCGCGGCGGCGTGCGGGTCGACGGCGAGTTCCACCGGGTGCACGGCGCCAAGCGCGGCCCGGCCCCCGCCCATCCGGTGCCGATCTGGCTGGGCGCCTACAAACCCCGGATGCTCGCGCTCACCGGTCGGCGGGCCGACGGTTGGCTCCCGTCGCTGGGCTACCTGCAACCCGGCGACCTGGCCACCGGAAACCGGATCATCGACGACGCGGCCCAGCAGGCCGGCCGGTCGCCCCGGGACGTCCGGCGGCTGCTCAACATCACCGGACGGTTCGGCGCGGTCGGTCGCGGCCCGCTGGACGGACCGGCGGAGCAGTGGGCCGAGGAACTGGCGGACCTGGCGCTGAGCGACGGCGTCAGCGTCTTCATCCTCGGCAGCGACGACCCCGACGACCTGCGCCGATTCGCCGCCGAGGTGGCGCCCGCCGCCCGCGAGCTGGTCGCCGCCGACCGGCGCTGAACCGGGCGGCGCCAGCGGCACGGAATTCTGGGATCCGGGCCATCCGGGGCGGCCCTCCCGCGGTCGGCCCGCCGGGGGCGGGGTTTGTCCGGGTCGGGGGCGGGTAGGGCGGGGCCATGGGAGGCGTTGCCGTGGCGCACCGGGTCGTCGACGTCGACGGCATCCGCACGTTCTACCGGGAAGCCGGGCCGGTGGACGCCCCGGTGGTGCTGCTGCCGCACGGCTACCCGTCGTCGTCGTTTCAGTTCCGCAACCTGATGCCGGCGCTCGGCGACCGCTGGCGGCTGCTCGCCCCCGACCTGCCGGGCTTCGGCTACACCCGGGCCGACGCGGCGCCGTTCGCCTACACCTTCGACGGGTACGCCGACTTCCTGCGCCGGTTCACCGACGTCCTCGGGTTGCGCCGCTACGCCATCTACCTGCAGGACTACGGCTCCCAGTTCGGGCTGCGACTGGCGATGAGCGCGCCGGAACGGGTCGCGGCACTGGTCATCCAGAACGGCGACATCTACGAGGACCAGCATGGACCGAAGTACGCGCCGCTGAAGAAGATGTGGGCCGACCCCAGCCCGCAGGCGCTGGCCGAGGTGGCCGAGCACGTCTCGGAGAGCGGGTTCCGCGCCGAGTTCCTGGGCGAGGTGCCCGGCGAGATCGCCGAGCGGATCAGCCCCGACCTGTGGACGCTCTCCTGGGCTCAGGTGGGCCGGCCGCCGGGCCCCGACCACCTCGTGCACCTGCTCGCCGACCAGCGGAGCACCGTCGACTGGTTCCCGCGTCAGCAGGCGTACCTGCGGGAGCACCGGCCGCCCACGCTGATCGTCTGGGGGCCGCACGACGGGTACATGCCCGAGGGGGCCGCCCGCGCGTACCTGCGCGACCTGCCGGACGCGGAGCTGCACCTGCTCGACGGCGGCCACTGGCTGCTGGAGACCCACCTCGACGAGGTGGTGTCCCTGATGCGCGACTTCCTCGGCCGCGTCCACCCTCCCGGCGCCGGGAGGTAGCCGGCTCAAGATTTGCGCAAGTTCCCTGCCGGGCGGTGCCCGCCGGTCTCGCCGACCGGGATCCTGGTCGCACGGGTGCCGGCGGCCGGGACATCGCCGACGCCCGATGGACCTGAACGGGGGATCGCGCTCCGCCCGCGAGAGCGGGCGTAGCGCGATCAGGGCCCGTGTCAGCTGGGGAGCTGCGCACCGGGTCGGCGGACCGCGTCCGGCTCAGTCGTCGAGCCGGTCGCGTAGGTCGTCGACCTGTTGCTGGAGGCGGTTCACCGCACCCTCGTCGTTGACGAAGGTGCTGATCCCGGCCGCGAGGGCCAAACCGAGCAGCACCGCGAGCACGCTGAGCACCAGCCCACCGATCGCCACCCCCCGCCCGGTCACCCCCGGGCGGCGGCTCATCTTCAGCCCGACGATCCCCAGGATCACCCCGATGATCCCGAGCAGCAGACCGATCCAGGCGAGGATGGCGGTCAGCACGCTGAACAGCGCCGCCACGCCGAACACCAGGGCGAAGGTGGCGGCGGCACTGGTCTTGGCCGGGGTACCTCCGGCGGGGCGGGCGCGCGGGGCGGGCTCACTTGACGCGGTCATCTCATACCTCGCATTCTTCGCTACGGTCCCGGACGGCGCATCCCCGATGTCCCGACACTTATGCGTCCCCTCCGCCACCTCTCCTCCCGCTGCTGCTATCCACGGACGTCCCCACGAATGCGCTCTGGACGGGCCGGGTAGCCAGGTCGTGACCCACGAGAGGAAGGACGAACGATGCGACTCACCGAACAGCAGGTCCGCTCGCTGTACGGGCAGGACGTCCAGGACCGCTCGGGCGCCAAGATCGGCACTGTGGCCCAGGTCTGGGCCGACCCCGCCGGCGAGGCCACCTGGGTCAGCGTGAAGACCGGCGTGATGGGCCACCACGAGTCCATGGCGCCGCTGGCCGGGGCCGGGATGGCCGAGGGTCGCCTGCGGGTGCCGTACGACAAGGCGACCGTGCGCAGCGCGCCCGCCGTCGAGTCGGGCACCGAGGCGCCGCTCGGCGCGGACCAGCTCGCCCAGCTCTACCGGCACTACCAGCTCCAGCAGCAGCAGGAGCAGCCCCAGCGGCGGCCCGGTGCGCCGGAGATGACCCGGTCCGAGGAGCGGCTGCGGGTCGGTACCCAGAGCGAGCCGGCGGGCAAGGCCCGGCTGAGCAAGCACGTGGTGACCGAGGACGTGCACACCACGGTGCCGGTCGAGCACGACGAGGTACGGGTGGTGCGCGAGCCGATCACCGCGGCGAACCGCGGCGATGTCCGGCCGGACATCCGCGACGAGCAGCGTGAGATGGAGCTGCGCGCCGAGCGGCCGGTGGTCAGCAAGGACCAGGTGCCGGTCGAGCGGGTCCGGCTGACCAAGGACGAGATCGTCGAGGATGAGCCGATCGACGCGCAGGTTCGCCGCGAGCGGGTCGACGCGGACGTGCCGGAGCCGGCACGCCGACGGCGCTGACCGCGATCGCCACGGTCGATGATCGTGGACGTCGGGCGGGTGGGCCACGGCCCGCCCGCCCGGCGGCGTGTCCGGATCGGTGTCGGTGCTGCCGCCTAGGCTGACCGTCGTTTCCGGGCGAAGGGCGGCACTGTGCGGTTGACCGGCGGCGAGGCGTTGGCGTTACGGATGACCAGCCTGCTGTTGCGGGAGCACCCGCGCGGCCGGCCGCGGGATGTCGCGGGCGTGGTCGAGTGGTTCGGTGCGATGCAGGCGCAGGACGCGGCGAGCGGTCTGTGGTCGCTGGGCACCCGGCTGCCCGGGTGGACGGTGGCGGACGTGCGGGCGGCGCTGGAACGCCGGGAGGCGTTGCGGACCTGGCCGATGCGGGGCACCGTGCACCTCGTACCCCCGCGGGACGCCCGCTGGATGCTCGAGGTGACCGGCGTGCGGGCGCTGAGCGGCGCGGCGGCCCGCCGGGCCGCGCTCGGCCTCACCGAGGCCGACGCCGACCGGGCGGCCGACGTGCTCGGGGCGGCGCTGGCCGGCGGCGGCCGGCTCACCCGCGCCGAGTGCCTGGCCACCCTGACCGCCGCCGGCCTCGACCCGTCCGGCCAGCGCGGCTACCACCTGCTCTGGTACGCGAGCCAGCGCGGCGTCACCTGCATCGCCCCGCACGTCGGGACCGAGCAGACGTTCGCCCTGCTCGACGAGTGGGCGCCCGAGCCGCGCCGTCCCGAACGCGACGAGGCGCTCGGCCTGCTGGCGCTGCGGTACTTCCGGTCCCACGGGCCGACCACTCGACAGGACTTCGCCGGGTGGACCGGGCTGACCGCGACGGACACCCGGCGGGGCATCGCGGTGGCCGGCGACGACCTGGCCACGGTGGAGGTGGACGGGGTGCCGGCCGTGCTCGACGCGGCCCTGCTCGACGCGCCCCGCACCGCGCCCGACGACGTGTTGGCGCTGCCGGGGTTCGACGAGTACCTGCTCGGCTACAAGGACCGCACGCTGATGCTGGACCCGGCGCATCGGCAGGCCGTGGTCCCCGGCGGCAACGGCGTCTTCCAGTCCACGATCGTGCGCGGCGGCCGGGTAGTCGGCACCTGGAAGCGCACCATCGGCCGGGCCCGGGTCAGCGTGACCGTGCGGCAGCTGACCCCGTTCGACGACTCGATGCGCGGCCGGGTCGAGGCGGCCCTCACCCGGTACGCCGACTTCCTCGGCCTGCCCCTTCATCACTCCTGGTGACCTCGGCTCCGCGCGACCCGCATCGTCACGGTCCGTAATCGGGCTGACCTCCACCTGCAACCGGCGCCGCCGCCGAGACACGCGCCACCTCCGTGACCTGCCAGGATGCGGAACGCCTTCCCTGCCTCGCCACCCTCGCCTCGCACGCTTTGCTCTGCTGCCCTCCCGGCGACAGGGACGGACGGTAACTGTTGCCGGGGCGGCAGCAGAGCAAAGCGTGCGGCTTGGGTGTCGGGCGGCGAAGGCGGTGTGACGATCGGTGACGATACCGAGGCTGGGAAGGTGCTCCAGACTGAGCCGCAGAATGGGGGGCCGCGGCCGGGGCGGCAACGCGAGAGGGGCCGGGGGTACGACATCCACCGGCCCCTCGGCGACGACCGTCAGTCGGCCAACGCGCCCGCGGCCCGGCCCTCGTGCAGGGTCAGGTTGCGCCCGCTGGACGGGTCGAACAGATGGATCTTCTCCAGGTTGAACCAGACCCGGCGGCTCGTGCCCTCCGTCACCAGGGACTCGGCCGACAGGCGGGTGACCAGGCTGGCCCCAGTGCCGGTGAAGTCGGCGGCGCCGGCGTCGGCGGCCAGCTCCTCCAGCTCGGCGGCGCTGGCCCGCTCCCCCTCGACGGTGAAGTAGACGTACTTGTCCGAGCCCATCGACTCGACGATGTCCACCGGCGCCTCGAACTCCATGCCCCGGCGGCGGGTCTCGTCGTCCACCAGCTCGGCGTCCTCGAAGTGCTCGGGACGAATGCCGAGGATCAGCTCGCGGGGAGCGTCGGCCCCTTCGAGCTGCCGGCGGAGCCGGTCGCCGATCGGCACGTCGCCGAGCGCGGTCCGCAGGGTGCCGTCGGAGACCGCCGCGTGCAGGAAGTTCATCGACGGGGAGCCGATGAAACCGGCGACGAAGAGGTTGCGGGGGTGGTCGTAGAGCTCCTGTGGCGGGCCGACCTGCTGCACCGCGCCGCCCCGCATGATCACCACCCGGTCGCCGAGGGTCATCGCCTCGGTCTGGTCGTGGGTGACGTAGACGGTGGTGGTGCCGAGCTGCTTCTGCAGCCGGGACACCACGGTACGCATCTGCACCCGCAGCTTGGCATCCAGATTGGACAGCGGCTCGTCCATCAGGAACGCCTTGGGCTGGCGGACGATGGCCCGACCCATCGCCACCCGCTGGCGCTGGCCGCCGGAGAGGTTGGCCGGCTTGCGGTCCAGCAGCGCGGTCAGCTCCAGGACCTTGGCCGCCTCCTCCACCTTCTGGTTGATGGTCTCCTTGTCCAGCTTCTGCAGCCGCAGCGGGAAGGCCATGTTCTCCCGGACGGTCATGTTCGGGTAGAGCGCGTACGACTGGAACACCATCGCGATGTCCCGGTCCCGGGGCGCCTTGTCGTTCACCCGCTGCCCGGCGATGCGCAGCTCACCGGAGCTGATGTCCTCCAACCCGGCGATCATGTTGAGGGTGGTGGACTTCCCGCAGCCGGAGGGGCCGACCAGGATAACGAACTCGCCGTCGGCGATCTCCAGATCGACGTCCTGCACCGCCACGGTCCCGTCCGGGAACCGCTTGCTCACCTTGTCGAGCACGATGTCAGCCACGATTACCACCTATCCCTTGACTGCGCCGGAGGTCAGTCCGGAGACGATGCGGCGCTGGAAGAAGAGCACGAACAGGATGATCGGAATGGTGATCACCACGGCGGCGGCGCAGATCGCCCCGGTGGGATCCTCGAACTGCGACTCGCCGGTGAAGAACGACAGCGCCACCGGCACCGTGCGGGCCCGCTCGGTGGAGGTGAGCGTGATCGCGAAGAGGAAGTCGTTCCAGCAGAAGATGAAGACCAGGATCGCCGTGGTGAACAGGCCCGGCGCGGCCAGCGGGGCGATCACCCGCCGGAAGGCCTGGCCCTGGGTGGCGCCGTCCATCTTCGCCGCCTTCTCCAGGTCCCACGGGATCTGCTTGAAGAACGCCGACAGCGTGTAGATCGCCAGCGGCAGCGCGAAGGTGATGTACGGCAGGATCAGGCCCGGCCAGGTGTCGAAGAGGCCGAGCTGCCGCTCGATCTCGAACAGCGGCGACACCAGCGACACCTGCGGGAACATCGCGATCAGCAGGGAGACGCCGACCAGCAGCTTCTTGCCGGGGAAGTCCAGCCGCGAGATCGCGTACGCGGCCATCGCCCCGAGCACCACCGCGACCAGCGTGGCGATCAGCGCGATGCCGATGGAGTTGACCAGCGCCCGGACGAACTGGTCGGTGTCGAAGATCGTCCGGTAGTTGTCCAGCGTCCACTCGCGGGGGATGAATTTTCCGTCGGTGAGGGTTGCCGGGGTCTTGAACGACAGCGAGGCGATCCAGAGCACCGGGATCAGCGCGAAGACGACGACGATGACGTCCAGCAGACCCCAGCGCAGCTTCGCCCGGGTGGTGGTTTCGGCCATGTCAGCGCCTCTCCCCGTCGTCGCTGCCGGGGGCAGCGGTACCGAACAGCTTCACGAAGACGAAGGCGATGATCGCCACGGTGAGGAAGATCAGCACCGACATCGTCGAACCGATGCCGAGGTTGAGGCCCCGGATCAGGTTGTTGTAGGCGAGCATCGACACCGAGGAGGTCTCGTTGCCGCCCGCCGTCAGCACGAAGATGTTGTCGAAGACCCGGAACGCGTCCAGGGTGCGGAACAGCAGCGCGACCAGGATCGCCGGCTTCATCACCGGCAGCATCACCTTGGTGAACCGCTGCCAGGCGGTCGCCCCGTCGGTGGAGGCGGCCTTGAGCAGGTCCTCCGGGACCAGCGCCAGCCCGGCCATCAGCAGCAGGGCCATGAACGGGGTGGTCTTCCAGATCTCGGCCAGCATGATGATCGCCAGCGAGCTGGCCCGCTCGGTCAGCGGCGCGCTGCCGTCGAAGAGGTTGGCCAGGTAGCCGGTGCCGGGCGTCCAGGCGTACCGCCAGGAGAAGGCGGCGACCACCGTGACAATGCCGTACGGGATCAGCGCCGCGGTGCGGACGATGCCCCGGCCGACCAGCGTCCGGTGCATGATCAGCGCCAGTCCCATGCCGAGCACCAGCTCGACCGCGACGGTGACCACCGTGATCAGCATGGTGACGCCGAACGCGGTCCACCAGAACTCGTTGGTCAGCACGGTGACGTAGTTCTCCAGCCCGATGAACTCGCGCTGGTCCGGGAAGCGCAGGTCGAAGCGCTGCAGCGACAGCCAGACCGAGTAGATGATCGGGTAGGCGGTCACCAGCAGCATGACCAGCGCGGCCGGGGCGCAGAGCAGCCAGCCCAGCCGGCGCTCGGCCTTCTTGTTCTCGCTCAGCGGGGTCTTCGCCCGGCGGCCGGCCCGCTGGGCGGGCACCGCCGCGTGCCGGCCGGTGGGCCGCTCGGCCTCGGCCGCGACCTCCGCCCCGGTGGGAGTGGCGTTGATGCTCATGCCGTCACCTCCGGACTGTCGCCGCCACCGGTCGGCCGGCGGCGCTGGGTTCGCTCGGTCACGGCAGGACCCCCTTGGACTGGAGGGCGTCGGAGATCGCGTCGCGCAGCTCGTCGGCCGTCCGTTCCGGCTGGATCGCCGACGGCGGCGACAGGATCGCCGACATCACCGTGGAGATGCTCTGGTACGCCGGGGTCAGCGGTCGGACCGCCGGCTCCTTGAGCTCGTCGAGGATGGTCTCCTTCATCGGGTACGCCTCGGCCATCTCCGGGTCGTCGTAGACCTTCTCGATGGTCGGCGGCACGCCGTCGTTGATGGCGGAGAACTTCTGGTTCTTCTCGTTGCGGATGCACCTGGCCGCCTCGAAGGACTCCGTCGGGTGCTTCGAGTAGGCGCTGATCGCCATGTTCACCCCGCCGATGGTGACCTTGCTCGGGGTGTTCGCGTCGATGCCCGGCACCCGGGCCCACTTGACCTTCTTGGCCAGCTCCGGGTCCGCCTCCTGCAACGCCGGGTAGACGAAGGGCCAGTTGACCTGGAAGGCGCCGCCGCCGGCCTGAAACTCCAGCCGTACCGGGTCCTCGGTGGCGTTGCTGAACGACGGCGAGGCCACGCCCGACGTGGCGAAGCGCTTGAGCTGGTCGAGCGCCTTGACCGTCCCGTCGTCCATCACGGCCTGCTTGCCGTCGTCGCTGAGGATCTTCCCGCCGGCGCTCTCGGCCAGGGTGTTGTAGAGGACGACCAGTCCCTCGTACTGGGCGCCCATGGTGAGCACCTGGTACGGCTTGCCCTGTCCCTTGAGGTCCTGGGCTGCCTTGATCATGTCGTCCCAGCTGGTCGGGGCCTGCGGCACCAGGTCACTGCGGTACCAGAGCAACTGCACATTGGTGTTCTTCGGGGCGGCGTAGAGCTTGCCCTCGTACCGGGCGGTCTCCAGCGGGCCGGTCAGCGTGCCCTGCTCCACCTCGGCCTTGTCCTGGCCGGTCCACTCGCGGATCCAGTCGGCGCTGGCGAACTCCTGGGTCCAGGTGACGTCGAGGCCGAGCACGTCCATCCCGGGGTCCTGCGCGGCCAGCCGACGGACCAGCTGCACCCGCTGGTCGTCGGCCTGCCGCGGCAGCACCCGGTAGGCGATCCGGTAACGCCCCTGTGCCTGGGCGTTGCAGTCGTCGACCACCTTCTGGAGGTTCTGCTCCGGCGGGTAGTACAGGTTGATCGTGGGCGTACCGCCGCTTCCGCCATCGGACCCGCACGCCGCCAGTGGCGCGACCAGCGCCAGCGCGGCGGCCGCCGCCCCGAGCCGGACGCCCGCACGGCGCCGATGTCGGGTCGCTTCGGGGTCTGTCGTCATCGCCCTCCCCCTTTCTTCGGCGAGAGACCGGGGGAAGGCCCGTGCCCCGGCGCACGGCGAGACGGCCGGGACGGTGGGCGGCGGAATCGCGCCAAGTCCGGGCGTTTCGTGCGCCCACAGTGCCCGACCCGCGACGGCGCGAAACCTCAGCGTGACGACGCGCATTGCCCGCGCGGGTGTGCCGGAGATCACGCGGTGCGGGTCGATCAGCCCCGCCGTAGGCTCGGCCGATGGATGCGACCTTCTTCTTCGACCCCGCCTGCCCGTGGACCTGGCGAACCTCGCGCTGGCTGGTGCGGGTCGCCGAGGCCCGGGGGCTCAGCGTCGAGTGGCGGGCGTTCAGCCTGGCGATCCTCAACGAGGGCAACGTCCCGCCGCAGTTCGCCGACGTGCTGACCGCGTCGAGCCGGGCGCTGCGGCTGGTCGAGGCGCTGCGCGCCCAGGGCCGTCCCGAGGACGTCGCCCGCTTCTACGCCGAACTCGGCGCGCGCAGCCACGACGCGGGCAACCCGCTCGCCGCGTCGATCGTGACCGCGGCCGTCGACGCGGCCGGGCTGGGCGAGGCGGCGCCGGCCCTCGACGACGAGCGCTGGGACGAGGCGGTACGCGAGTCGCACGCCCTCGCGTACGCGTCGGCGGGCCCGGACATCGGCGCGCCGGTGCTGATGGTGCCGGGCGCGGAGCGCGGCATCCACGGGCCGATCCTGACCGAGGTGCCCGACCTCGACGACGCGCTGACCATCTGGGACTCGCTGCTGCCGCTGCTGCGGATGCCGGCCTTCCAGGAGGTCAAACGCGGCCGCCGCTGACCTGCCCCGTTTGCGGCTCACGGGCCACGGCTCCCCGCGCCGCGGGTCGCGTGTCACGGCTCGCGGTTTTGCGGCTCGTGCCTCGCCTGGTCGCGGCTCGGGGCTCGCGGTTCGCGGCTCGCCGGTCACGGCTCGCGGCACGCGGGTGACGGCTCGCGAGTCACGGTTTGCGGCGTGTCGCGGTGTCCCGCTCGCGTAAGACCGCAACACGCCGCAAACCGGGGATCATGAGGTGGGCGGGGCGGCTCGCAGCAGTGCGGCGGGGCGGCCTGTTGTCGGGGTGGGCGGGCATGATGACCGGATGATCGCGCGCTTCAAGGACCTCTGCATGGACGCCGCCGACCCCCGCTCGCTGGCCGGGTTCTGGGCCCGGATCCTCGATGGCGAGGTGGTCGACACCGGCGACGGTGACTTCCGGGTCGACCCGCGGCCGGGCGGGGCCGGGCCGGAGTCGATCTGGGTCAACCGGGTGCCCGAGCCGCGTACCGGCAAGACCCGGGTCCACCTCGACCTGCGACTGGCCGACGCCGACCCGGCGGCACTGCTGGCCGCGGGCGCCCGGCTGGTACGGGAACCCGACGCCGAGATCAGCTGGTGGGTGCTCGCCGACCCGGAGGGCAACCAGTTCTGCGCGTTCGCGCCTCGCGAGGGCAGGCGGTCCGGGCCGTTCGAGATGGTGGTGGACAGCGCCGACCCGACCGCCCAGGCCACCTGGTGGGCGGGCGTGGTGGGCGGCCGGGTGAAGACCACGGCGGAGGGCCACGCCTCGGTGGTCGGCGCAACCGGCTTCCCCTGGGACTACTGGGTCTTCGACCCGGTGCCGGAGCGCAAGCGGGTCAAGAACCGGGTGCACTGGGACGTCGACCTGACCGGCCCGGACGCCACCGCCCTGATCGCCGCCGGGGCGACGCTGCTGCGCGAGCCCGACGAGACGGTCGGCTGGTGGGTGCTCGCCGACCCGGAGGGCAACGAGTTCTGCGCCTTCGCCCCGCGTCGGCCGGCCTGACCTTCGGGCTTTCCCAGCAGGTGGGCGCGGTGGGGCTACCCCGCGCCCGCCGGGTCGACTAGCGTCAGGTGAGCTTCACCAGCCAGCGCGTCGCCGTCGAAGTCGATACGCCTCCGGCCGACCCCAGCCCGCCCGAACGGTTGGTTCTCGCGCGAACTTCCCTCCGCCGGTCCACCGGTTGGGCAGGATCGTCCCCACGAGGAGGTGCCGTCGTGCAGGACACCCGCGCTCTCGCCCTGACGTTCGAGGTGAGCGGCCTGCCACCGGTCAAGACCGAGGCGCTGTCCATCTTCGCCGCCGGACACCGGCAGGCGACGAGGGTCCGCGCCCTGCTCCAGGCGGCCTGCGCCGCGGCCCAGCGCACCGGCTGGACGCCGCTGGCCGGGCCCGTCGAGGTCGACCTGATCCTGCGCTGCCCGCCCGGGCACCGCACCTCGGACGCCAGCACCCTGCTCGGCGGGGTGTGCGCGGTGCTCCAGGACAAGAAGCGGGTCGCCAACATCGGGCTGGCCCATCTCGGTGTCCTGGTCGACGTCGCGCTCTACGACGACGACCGGCAGATCCGGCGGCTGTCGTACGCGGAGGAGCCCGCGGAGGACTTCTCGTACCAGGTCCGGGTGGCCGCCGTACCGGCCGGGGTTTGACCGACGACCGCGGTGGGGTACCGCGGACGCCGACGAAGGGAGCGCCGATGTCGGAGCCACATGTCACGCTCGATCCGAGCGCGCTTGATCCCGTGCAGGAGAAGCTGCGCGGCGCGCTGGAGGATCAGCTGACCTCGGCCCTGCAGGCGGCCACCGAACGGGTCCGGGCCAGCTACGCGGGCGAGCCGATCGAGCAGGTCTGCCAGCGGCTGCTCGACGAGACCCGCGCCGGGCTGCACCCGGACATCGCGGCCGGGTTCAACCCGGACATGGACGAGTTCTGCCGGGTGGCGGTGGCCATCGTCCGCGGCTCGGCTTCCTGACACAGGCGCCGTCCGACCGGGCCGGCCCCGCACTGGGCCCGTCGGTTTGCAGGGCGGTAATGCGCTGACGAGTCAGGGCTCGGGGTCACCGCCCGCTACAGTCCGCCAGAGCGAGATCGTCGGTGGCTGGCACTCCGATCGGCAACCTGTCAGGCGGCCAGCGGATCCACCCGCCAACCGGTCAACGGATGCGCCGCGACGGGCCGCGCCGCGGTCAGTTCCGCGGCGTACTCCCGGACCAGCCCCGGCAGCCGGTACCGGCCGGGCTCGTCGCGATGGACCAGGTGCGCGTCGACCAGATCGTCCAGGGCGCGACGCAGCCGGGAGGCGGAGACGCCGAGCTGCCGGGCCGCCCGGTCGGGCTGGAGCGGGGCGTCGGGCGCCGCGCCGAGCAGCACCAGGAGCTGCCCGGCCACCTCGTCCTCGGCACGCACCGCGGCGACGACGGCCGCAAGGCTGGCCCGCACCGACAGGTCCTCGTAGTCCAGCAGGTCCAACTGCTCCCGCCCGTCGGCGAGCTGGCCGATCAGGGCCTCCACCGACCTGCCCGGCCGGGCCGCCAGGCGCATGCCGGCGATGCGCAGGGCGAGCACCGAACCGGCGCAGAGGCGTACCAGTTCGGCGGTGGCCGTCGCGTCGGCGAGAAGCCGCTGCGGGCCGGCGAGCGTGCCGAGCAGGTTACGCGCCTCGGCGGCGCCCAGCGGGCGCAGCGTCACCCGCCGTACCCCGTCCAGGCTGCTCAGTCGGGTCTGGCCGACCACCAGGAGGGCCGGACCGGGTCCGGCCGGGAGCAGCGGTCGCACCTGGGCGGCCCGGGTGACGCCGTCGACGACCAGCAGCAGCCGGCGACCGGCGACCATCGACCGGAACCAGCCGGCCCGCTCGTCGGTGTTCTCCGGTACGTCGGCGGGGGCGACTCCGAGCGCGCGCAGCACCCGCGCCAGCACCTCACCCGGGCTCACTGAACGCTGGTGGCCGAGGTCGACGAAGACCTGCCCGTCCGGGAAGGCGTTCGCGACGGTGTGCGCGGCGCGTACCGCCAGGGCGGTCTTGCCGCTGCCGAAGGCGCCGGTGACCACCACCGTTGCCGGCGCCGTACCGCCGAGAGCCGTGACCACCTCGGCGGTCTCCCCGGCGCGGCCGACGAAGGTGACCAGGTCCGCCGGCAGCTCTCGGGGGACGGTCCAGCCGACGCTCCCGCCGGGCCACGGCGCAGGCGTCGGCGCGTCGCCCGGCGGCGCCGGGGGCGGAGCGACCGGCAGGGTCGTCGTCGTGACCGGGACGGCCGGCGGGGTGTACGCCAGCTCCGAAGCCCGGTCCAGCATCGCGCGGTGCAGGTTGGCCAGCTCCTCGCCCGGCTCGATGCCGAGCTCCTCGTCCAATATGGCCCGGGCGTCCCGATACACCGTCAGTGCCGCCGGGACGTCCCCGCAGCGGTAGAGAGCGAGCATGAGCTGCCCCCAGGCACGCTCGCGCAGCGGGTGCGCGGCAAGGTGTACGCGTAGCTGGGGCAGGAGCTGACCGTGCTCGCCGGCGGCGAGCCGCGCCTCGGCGAGTTCCTCGAATACCTGGAGCCGCTGCTCGTCGAGGCTCGCCCACCGGCTGTCCAGCACGGTGCCACGAGGCAGGCCGTCACCCGAAGCCCCGCGCCAGTGTGCGAGCGCGGCGGTCAAAGTGGTGACGGCGCCAGCTGGATCGGCCGTGGCGAGCAGTGCCCGCCCTTCTCCCGCCAGCCGGTGGAACTCGGTGACGTCCAGCTCGTGCGGCGACAACCTCAGCTGGTACGCGTTGGGCCGGGCGACCAATCGGTCGCCCAGCTCCCGGCGCAGGCCGGCGGCGTGGGAACGCAGATTCGCCACCGCGGAGGCTGGTGGGATGTCGGCCCACACCATGTCGGCCAGCCGCTGCAACGAGACCGACTGGTTCGCCTCCATTGCCAGGCCGGCGAGGACGGCTTGCCGCTTGGCCGCGCCCGGCGTGACGACCTGGTCGTCCACGCGCAGCTCCATGCTGCCCAGAAGCCGAATCTGCAGTTTCATCGCCGCTCCCCCGTTGAACCCGAGCGCGCCCAGGTTAGGTGGACGGTTGCCGGCGCAACAAGGGAGAAATCGGGCAACGGAAGGTGACGAATATCAATGGCCGCAGACGGTGTGTCACCGTAACGAAAAGGTAGCGGAGAGCGCTCCCGGCGCGTGGTCACATGGTGTGATCGTCATCGCCGCACGCCTGCTCGGTTGCCAATCAGTGAACTACCCCAATGTTGCCAGGTTGAAACAACGACGGGAGCGGTCCAGATCAGTCCACACCGGAGGAGGTCGTCCGCCAAGCAGCCGGACGGGCGAGGGGCGTGCGACTCCGGTGTGTCACGATCTACGTTCGGCCGGTCTGGTGATCCACTCGATCAAGCCCCGCTGACCTTCGGTGGGGCCCGCTTCATCCGATCGGCGGAGCAGGAAGTTTTCGCCGCATCCGTCGCGCCACTCCTGCCGACTCGGCCGCCGGCTTCCTGGCGACGGCCAGCGGACGTAGTGGGCAGAACACCCGTCGCACTCGGCGTCCGGGCCCGTCGATCACCGGCAGGTACTGCTCAGCAACCGACCACAACCTCAGGTCCAGCGCCGACTCGTAGCCTTGCCGGGTGACCGTCTACGACACTGCTGCCAAGCTGCCACCAATCGATGTGGTCCGCGACCGCTCCCGAGCCCTGGCGATGCTCGACTCCATCGTCGACGGCGTCTACTACGACTACAGCCGCAGACGGGGCGAGAGCGAAGCGGCGTCCATGCGCAACGGCAGCGGCGAGGAGTACGACATCGTCTTCACCGCCGACGGTGCTTTCATCCGCGGCGTCTACCACGATTCCCCCATGCACAACTACACCGGCGGCCAGCTGTGGCCCGGCCTGCTGGAGGGGTTGCCCCCACAGTTCGCGCCGCTGGTGCACGAGCCCACGTTCTGTTACGAGGACGGCGCGCTCAACGCCACGTTCGTGCTCTGGCGGCGCTCCGGGGACGACCGGTGGCACGCCGGCGAGGGGATCGACCTCTCCCCCGCCGACGACGAGGAGACTGATCCCGACGGGGCCTGGCTGCTCGACATCCTGTGCGACGGCGCCGCCGAGGAGTACCTGGAGTACGCCTGGTCGGTCTACGACACCGAGCTGGACAAAGCCGTGGTCGAGCAGATCCTCGCGCTGCAGCCCCTGACCGATGAGGTCATCCAGGCGCTCAATCCGCAGAAGCGACTGGCGGATCTGCGGGAGCGGGCGGCGGAGCTGGACTACCCGATCACGGCCTGACCGCCAGAAACGCGGATGCTTGCCCGCGAGGCGGTGCCCGTCCCCACCGGGGGACGGGCGCCGCTTAGATCAGCCCTCTTTACGAGCGGCCCGCATCTTCATCCGAATAGCATTTCTCGATCACATCAGCGTATTGCCGAGCAAAAGACTCACTGCGGGCAAGCAGGCTGGCAGGGTTCGGATCACGCCCGCCCTGCTGGGCGCTCCGCAGTTCGGCGAGATCAGCATGCCTGGCTTCATTCTCCAAGCCGACGAAATCCACGACCTCCCACTCACCACCCGGGAAGTCTCTCTCTCCCATCTCCCTCGCAGCTTCCGCCAACTCCTCGGCACGCTCGAATACCTCCTGCAACTCATCCAACTCGTCCGGAGCAGCCACGAAGTCCAGCACCTCGGTAGCCAGGACCAGATGATCAACGACCTCCGTCTCAAAGGGTGGCCCGTCCGGGTCACTTCCGTCGATCACTTCTCCCAAGCTGCCTCGGAGGGCAGGCACATCGTCCTCAATCTCGATAGATCGCTCGGCGCCCTGCCGGCAGATTCGCGTGGCGAGGTCGACCGACCTGGACAGGACCTCTCGAGCCCCTTCGATCGCCAACTCCGGGGAATCTCCTTCGTGCAGGTCGACCACCACCGGACCGTCGATGGAGTGCTGAACGCACACATAAACTGAATCGGGGGCGGAATGGACGACGGCGTCCCAAGCGAAATCGGTAACCGGAACGCGTTGTACGGCTCCTCACCCTCAGCCTGCGCACCCGGCTTGTCCACACCGGTGAACTCGACGTTGCATGACCCAACTTACGACTGGGCGTCTGAAGGAGTACACGTTGATGCAACAACACGGAGCCCGGACACCGAAGCACGACACATGTCGCACTCCGGAGTCCGGACCCCGTCGCTGGCGACACTGCTCAGCAGCTGGACCAGAGCGTCAGTCGCGGCTGCCTTCCCCGCGCCGCCAGCGTCTCCACATCAGTTGCCTCAAGGTCGCCGACGAAGGTGGCACCAGCCGCTTGTACAACCCATCTGAGGCTGTCATCTGGACACGGGAACCCATCTACGCAGAGCAGGATTTCGATTCTGTTCCCACGTGCCTCTGCATGCCACCACCGCCAACACCGTGATAGACCATCCGGATCTTCCGTTCGGTCAAACCACGCAGCCCACGACTCAAGTGGCCACGCGTCATCCTCCAGCTCACTCCCGTCCACAGGCGACTCATCAGAGTCGTCCGCGACAGCCTCACTGGCATCTACGAACCAGGATGGAAGGCGCCGCCGCCATGTGTCCAGCTCCGTCTTACCTTCAGCTTCGAGCTGAACTGCGACAGAAAGCACCTCACGCAGACGTAGGAGCGCCGGTTCCGCCTGACCATGTCGGGTTTGCGCAACGATACGCCCCAGGAGCCAGCCTGGCGGCAGGCTCTCCGCCAGGCTGGACTCGCCGCGACTATCCTCGTATCCCAATGCCCGCTCCACCTCACCCGGAGGTCCTCACCTATTTCAAGATCCCAGCCCTGTCACCAACGTCCATGGACAAAGCACCTAGATGAGCTGGGTTTCGGTGCGCAAGGGGTCAGGCGATTCGACCGGGTAGTCCAACTCCGCCGCCCTCTCTCGCAGGTCGGCCATCCGCCCGTCAGGGTTCAGCACGCGAACCACAGCGTCAGTGAGAGGGCGCAGCGCGACGATGTGCTCGACCGCACCCCTGTCGAGGTCAACCTCGTAAACCTCCTGGGCGTGCTGGATGTACTCGTCCACGATCTCGTCGCAGAGGATGTCGAGCAGCCAGGATCCGTCCGGGTCGACCTCCTCCTCGTCCGCTGGCGAGAAGTCGATCTCGTTGCCGGCGTGCCAGCGATCGTCAGTGACGCTCCGCCACAATAGGAAGGTGGCTTCCATGGTCCCGTCCTCGTAGCAGAAGGCGGGCTCGCGTACCAACGGCTCGAACTGTGCCGGCAGCCCGTCAAGGAGACCGGGCCAGAGCCGACCCCCGGTGTGCATGTGCATCGGCGAGTCGCTGTAGGTGCCCCGAATGAAAGCGCCATCCGCAGTAAAGACGATGTTGTACTCCTCCCCGCTGCCGTTGCGCATCGACGCCAGTTCGCCCTCGCCCCACCGTCGGTCAAAGTCATAGAAGTCACGATCTTCTTACCGGTCTTGGCCAGCTTGGCCGCGGCCACCGCGTTACCCGCGAGCGGGATAGCGGAAGCCATCGACATCGCCGCGTCGACGTAGTTGCCCTCGGCGAGGTACCAGATGCCGTTGGCAACGTCGGCAACCTCGCCGATCACCGGGACCATGCCCGCCACGTCCAGGGCGGCGTGACCGACATCCGACCACGACATCCCGAACAGGTGACCGTCCAACTCCACGAAGCTAACCGGGTTACCACCGGCGAACGCATACCGGTTACCGGTGAACGGATCCGTCGCCAGACCCATGTCCGCCATGGCGCCGCCGTAGGAGTCCCGCGTCAGGAACCGGTTCAGGCCCGGGTCGTAGTTACGGAACCCCACGTCGTACGTGCCAGAGCCGGCGTCCCAGCGGGAGGCGTCGAACCGGAAGGCGTTGTACGGCTTCCCGCCGCTCAAGAAAACGAGGGCCCCACCGGAAACGAATCCGATGGGGCCCCTTCCATTTCTTACCGTAGCTCGCTACGAGTCGCGATTCAGCTCAATCATTCCTTCCGGTCACCATTTTGCGCGTCCTCGGCGAGATTAGCGTTGTCAAGGAATTCGAGGTGGCTGAACCCGATTGATTATATTACTCAACGCCTCTCGCCAGTTTTCCCCGAACACAGCGAGGTACTTGTCGTACCCTGCGTACACCTTTCCAGACGGACCTATCACAAGAGTCATGTGGCCCGATGCCGCCCTACCTACGGGACATAGCTCCTCATGAACCCTCTCCTCGTACTCTCTCACCAAGGATTGACTGATCCCCCTGGTGCCAGAGACTGCATCAAGCGAAAGGCCATCAACGCCATCTTCGGGAAAATACCGAGGATACGCCAACTCAAGCCCGTTGAACTCCTGGACAAACTCTACGGCAGCACTGGAGGCCCTATAGCCTCCTTGCCTCCATACCGACAGCACGTCTTCAACGTCGACTCGACGACCCGGATGCCATCCGCTACGCGTCAGGAGCTCACTCAGATCAAGATGCTCGCCAGCCTCCGTCACAGCCGTGTCCTGTCACGCGCACCGCCCGGGCCGCCCAGGATGATTCGGCACCATCCGCAGGACGGGAAACCTTCGAGGGTATCCTTACGGACGGTACCGTATTCAATCTCGTCCAATTTGGCTCCGTTGTTCATAGCCTCGTTGCAGGCATGGAACTCCGCACACGTGCCCGGGTCCCAGGGCTCCACATGGTGGCCACTGGCCTGCATGTCCTGGGCCGCCTCAAGGCGAGGCCGGAGGTCCGGATTGACGTAGCTGGGCAGCGCCCCACTCTCACCAGTGAAAACCTCCCCGGTGTAGGTGTCCCGCGCGGCGGAGACGGCCGTGTTGTTAGTGTCGCTGTCACGCGCCTCCTCGCGGGCAATCTCGCACAGGTCTTCACCATCATTGTGCACCAGTAGCGGAGTGCCACCGGCGACGACGTAGTAGGTGTGGACGCCATCAACCGTGAGGTTGTGCACCCGCTGATGACGGCTGAAGTGCTTGATTGAAACAATCTGCACCCAGGCGCCCGACGCCGATTGCATCCAATCGCCAACGTTGAGCTTATCAACCGCTACCCATGCGCCTGCGTCCGGAAGCCAGATCCGGTGGCCGCCCGTCGCGGTGATCGTCTCGACCTTCGAGCCCGCTCGGCCGTCGACATCCACGGCGATGGTGTAAAGGTGCTTGATGCCATTCCCGGTGATCAGCTTCGTGATGGGACGACGCTGCAGGGAGCGTGACTCTACATCTTCAGCGGCAACCTGATCCCCGACCTTGAGATCTTCGATCCGCTTGGTATCTCCGTTCGCCAAAAGCACCTTTGTGCCGGGTACAAAGCTGTTGCATTCCGGCTTCTTCGGGGCGGTGGGGTTGTCGGCGGGCTTGGGTTGCGGCGTGCCGGTGGGTGATGTTCCCTTGGCTCCGGCGGTGCCCGCTTCGGCGGCCTTGCGGGTGTCGTTGGTCGTGTCGATGCCGTCGGCGATCTTCTTACCGGTCTTGGCGAGCTTCGCCGCGGCCACCGCGTTCCCGGCCAGCGGGATAGCGGAAGCCATGGACATGGCCGCGTCGACGTAGTTGCCCTCGGCGAGGTACCAGATGCCGTTGGCGACGTCGGCGACCTCACCGATCACCGGCACCATGCCCGCCACGTCCAGGGCGGCGTGGCCGACGTCCGACCACGACATCCCGAACAGGTGCCCGTCCAACTCCACGAAGCTGACCGGGTTACCACCAGCGAACGCATACCGGTTACCGGTGAACGGATCCGTCGCCAACCCCATGTCGGCCATGGCGCCGCCGTAGGAATCCCGCGTCAGGAACCGGTTCAGGCCCGGGTCGTAGTTACGGAACCCCATGTCGTACGTGCCAGAGCCGGCGTCCCAGCGGGAGGCGTTGAACCGGAACGCGTTGTACGGCTCCTCACCCTCGGCCTGCGCACCCGGCTTGTCCACACCGGTGAACTGCGACTCGTCGTCCTTGCCGTACGCCGTGTAGCCGTACGTCGCTCGGGTCTTGCCGTCCTCCTTCGTGATACCGACGACGTCGCCACGCGGGCGGTAGATGAACTGCGAGTACTCCCGACTGCCGTCGTCCTTGTGCTTGATCTGGGTTAGCTGCTGACCCCACGGCGCGTACTGGTAGGACTTGGTCGCCTTACCTTCGACCTCTTCCCGCAGCACCTGGTTGTCCATCCCCAGGTACGTGAACGCCGTCGTCTTCGAACCCGTCGTCTGCGACACCGTCCGGTCGAACGGGTCGTACACGTAGGTCGTCGACTTCGCCGTCGCACCGATACCCGCGGTGGTCTTCGCCGTCCGGTCGAACCCGTCGTAGTAGTACTTCTGCGCCCGCTGACCACCGATCGACATGGTGTCGAGGCGACCCAACGGGTCGTAGTTGTACGTCGACGTCACCCCACCGGAGGTGGTGGAGTGCAGCCGGTTCCGGTCGTACTTGCTGGTGCTGGTCGCGCCCTCGATCGTCTGCGCCACCGTGTTGCTGTTGGCGTCGTAGGTGTACGACTCCACCGAGCTGCTGTCACCGGTCTTGTCGAGCCGGCTGATCCGGTCCTGCGGGTCGTAGGAGAAGACGTACGTGTTGTCGATGTGGTCCGCCGAGTTGTCGGCGTTCATCAACTTCATAACGTCCCGGGACGGGTGCCCGTTGGCCGAGTACTCCAGGTTGTGTTCGGCGACCGTCGCCCCGCCGGAGGTCTTCTCCAGCTGACGCTTTGTGGCGCCGTCCAGGTAGTACTCGAAGTCCACCGTGTTGCCGTTGGGCTTGGCCTGCTTGAGCATCTGCCCACGGGCGGTGTAGGTGAACGTCGAGATCTGCTGGTTACCGGCGGTCGCCGAGTCGGCGTTGGTCACCTTGGCGACCATGTCCCGCTCGTCGTACTCGATCTTCGACCAGGTCAGGTCGTGGGTCGAGGTGAGCGGGTTGCCGTTCGGGTCGTACGTCAGCGACGTGGTGTTCTTCGGCGTCGTCGCCGTCCCGACGAACTCCTTGACCGAGTCGATCTGGTTGAGGTCGTCGTACCCGATCTCGTACCGGTCGATCTGCGCGCCTGGGCTGAGGTCCTTGACCTCGGCCATCATCCCGTTCGGGTTGTACTTGTAGGTGAACTCCTTCTTCTCGTTGTCGACGTCGGCGGCGTTGTCCCGCACCAGCTTGACCGCGTCGGCGAGCACCTTGCCTGTCGCCTGGTCGGTGACGGTGACCTTCTGGACACCGTCCTCGGTAAAGGCATAGCTGCCCAGGCTCACCCAGGCGCCGGCGTTCTGCGTCTGGTTCACCGTCCTGGTGACGCTGCCACCGCTGTGGGTGACGGTGAACTTCGCGTCCGTGGCGGCACCGGTCACCTGCGGGTGCCGGACGAACACCTCGTAGTTGCCGTCCCGCGGGATGGTCAGCTGCCAGTTGAACTGCGCGGACCCGCTGCCCGCCGGCGCCGTGCCGACGTCGTAGCCGTACGCGCCGGTGGCGGCGCCGCTCGTCCAGGTGCCCTGGGTGGCGGTGTTGTGGGTGTCGGAGTTGTCGACCAGGACCACGTCCTTGCCGACCGGCAGGCCGTCCTCCGACCTACCCCTCTGGTTGCCCGACGGGAAGTAGTCCCAGGTCATCGTCCGGGACTGCGACCCGCCGGCCGAGGTCAGCGTGGTCTTGGTCTGCTGGCCCAGGTCGTTGTAGTCGTACGACGTGGTGATGTCCCACGGGTCGGACGTGGTCTTGGTCCACCCGTTGTCGTAGTACGTGTAGGTGGTGTCGTTGCGGACCGTCTGCCCGTCCGACGGCGGCGCACTGACCTTCTCCAGGTTGCCCACCGAGTCGTACGTGTAGATGGTCTTGTTGGGCGTGTTGTAGCGGCTGTCGTCCTTGTCGTAGGCCGACCACTCCTCCGCGACCCGGTTGAGCTTGTCGTACACCTTCTGGGTGGCGAAGTCGTCGGCGTCGACGGCGTCGTCGGTGTTCACACCGCGCGGGCTGATCACCTTCGTCGCGTTGCCGACCTGGTCGTACTCGTACTTCGTGGTGCGGTAGGTGATGGTGCCGGCGCCGTCCTTGCTGTGCGGCACCTTCGACTCCACCAGCGCGCCGCGGGGGTCGTACTTCGCCAGCGACTCATTGCCGTCCGCGTCGGTGCTGCCGACCGTCAGGCCGTCCTTGTCGTAGCGGGCGGTGGTGAACTTGCCGAGCGCGTCCGTGGTCTTGACGACCCGGTGGTTCCAGTCGTAGTCGAACTTCGTGGTGAAGTCGTCCGCGGCGCTGGCGTTCTTCTTGGCGTCGTAGAGGACCTTGACGTTGCCGACGTTGTCGTACTCCGTGCTGACCTTCTGGCCGAGACCGTTGCTGACCTCGATCGGCTGGTAGATCACGTCGTACTTCGTGGTCGTCGTGAAGTCGCCGACCGTCGCGGTCAGGTTGCCCTGCGGCTCCGTGACGGTCAGGACGTTGCCGACCTTGTCGTACGTCGTGGTGGTCTTCCGCTCCGGGTCGGTCGTCTCGTCCTTCGGGGCCAGCGTCTCGAGGACCTGGTCCGCCCGGTCGTAGACCGACGTCGACGCCGTCCCGTTGGCCGCGTACGCCTTCGTGATGTTGTCGTTCGGGTCGTACTCCGGGGCCGTGGTGGTGATGAATCGGCCGTTGGCCGCGTCCACCGGCTCGACCTTGGTGGTCGGGCGGCCGAAGGTGTCGTACGCCTGGGTGACCTTGGCGTCCTTGCCGTTCTTGACCTCGGTGACGTTGCCCCGAGCGTCGTACGTGAAGTACGACAACCCCTCGCCGGCGTCCTTGATGGTCGTCGGGTAGCCACTGACGTGGAAGGGGCCGTACTGGGTGATGTTGCCCCTGGCGTCCTTGGCGGTGAGGAGCTGGCCCCACTCGTCGTAGGTGTTGGTGCTGGTGTAGTCGCCGGCGGTCGCCGTGGTGTTGCCCAGCGGATCGGTGACCGACTCGATGTCACCCTCGGCGGTGTACGCGAAGCTCCACTTGCGACCCTCCGAGCTGGTCTTGGTGAGCACCTCGGCGACGTAGCCGTTGAGCTGGCGCTGGTAGGTCAGCACCGTGCCCGGCCAGCCGTTCTTGACCGCCTCGGCGTCCTTCACCACCGTCGGGTAACCGGTCTTGGTGTCGTACTCCCAGGTGGAGACGGCGGTGTTGGCCTCCTCGAGCCGGGTGACGTTGTGATCGTCGTCCCAGCCGAGCTTGGTGACCTCGTTCTTGGCGTTGGTGGTCTGGATGGACCGTCCGTAGCCGTCCATCAGGTAGGTGGTGGCGTGGTTCTCCGCGTCGGTGACCGTCGTCTGGATGTTGTTGGTGGCATCCGGGTCGACGTAGCCGAAGGTCGTCGGGTGGCCGAGCCGGTCGGTGTAGGACTTGGTCCGCCAGTGCCACTTCGGGTCGTCGCCGGCCTGCGGGTAGTTGTAGACCAGGTCGGTGGAGTAGGCCTGGCCGGTGGCGCTGGCCCGCGGGTCGGTGACCTTGACCAGCTTGACGTTCTTGTTCCCCTGCGTCATGTCGTAGCGGAACTTGAACGTCTTCGGCGCGCCGTTGGTGGAGCCGGCGCCGTCGATCAGCTCACCGAGCAGACCCTTGTCCGTGTAGGTGAAGGTGAGCTTGCGTCCCGAGACGTCGGTGATCTGCGAGACGTGGTCGATGATCTTCGGGTTGGTCAGGTTGGTCGCACCGGACACCCGGGCCCAGGTGGTGTCGTTGATGTAGTCGTAGGTCTGACCCTTGGCGTAGTAGTCCAGGGTCAGGGTGATCCGGCCGGTCGGGTCGGTGATGTACTTGAGGAACTTGGTCGGCTTGTTGTTGCTCTTGCGCTCCTCGTAGGTGAAGAGCATCTCGTTGCCGTTGTTGTCCACCACGCTGGAGAGGAAGCCCTCGCAGTCGTAGAAGAACTGCGTGCGGTCCGGCTTGGTCAGCACCCAGGCCTTGCGCTCCTGCACGTTGGGCTTGCAGTCGACCGGGCTGTTCTTCTGCAGGTAGAGGTTGACCCCCTTGGGGCTCTTCCACTCGGAGGTGGCCGCGTCCCAGGTGAACCAGTGGCTGGTGCCGTCGCCGTCGGTCAGGGTGACCTTCGTCGGGTTCGGGTTGGGGTGGAAGTCCAGCGGGGTGCCCAGGCGCATCATCGACGACGCCTGCAGCGACCAGCCGAAACCGGCGACCGAGTCGGTGGTGTCCAGCGAGTTGTAGGACATCCGGACGAACGTCGACAGGCCACGCGACGGGTTGTTGATCGCGTTGTACGACCAGACGGTGTTGCCGGCGTACAGGTTGTTCATCAGGGTGCCGCCGGCGCCGGTGTTCTTGCCCGCGTAGGAGTAGAACTTTTCCAGGCCGAGCTGGTCGGAGGTCGGCTCCTCCACCGCCACGTTCTGCGGCAGACCCTTGATCGGGCCGGTGTCCGACAGCTTCCGGCCGTCGAGCTTGCTGCGCAGGTCCCAGCTGAGCACGTACTCGGTGCGCTTGTTGCCGTCGGTGGACGACGGCGGGGTCTTCACCTGGGCGGTGATGTCGACCGTGCGGCCGGCCAGCACGTTCGCCGGCAGCGGCGTACGCAGCTCGTAGCTGTCGTCGGGAAGGTCCTCGAGGACACCGGAGGCGCCGTACCGCTTCCAGTCGTAGGACAGCTCCCAGTCGGTGGTGTTCCAGGGCGCCAGCGTCGGATTCGACACGGTCACCGGGAGGGTGTACGTGGCGTTCGGCGTCAGCGTCTGCGGCGTCGAGGCCGCGTAGTACGTCGACTCGGCGGTCTGCTCGAGGTAGGTCACCTCCAGCGTCGGCCGCAGCAGCGGCTCCTTCGCCTCGGACGACAGCATCATCGCCCGCGCCGTCTGGTTGACCTCGTCACGCTGGCGCAGCAGGAAGCCGTAGTTGGTTTCCGGGGCGGTGTGCCAGCCCTTCACCGCGGTCGTGACGTCCCAGCTCTCCCACTCCGGGTCGTTGGTGAAGCCGTTGAAGCTCGCTTTCCAGGAGGTGTCGTACTCGCCGCCGGCGGTCGTCCAGAGGGCAGTCGCGTTGCGGCGGTTCCACGTCGCGGTCTTCTCGTCGAACGAGTTCTTCAACCGGTAGACGTCGACGTACTCGTCCTGGTCGGTGCCCGGATACAGGTAGGTGTTCCACATCCGCAGATCCGCGTCCACCACCTGCGCGTCGGTGGGGATTCCGCTGAGGGTGGGAAACTTGACCAGGCCACGGGTGTCGCCGTACCCGGTGGCGGGATCCGAGTTGTTGCCCACCGCCACGTACGGGTCACCGTCGTAGACGTCGACGTTGGTGTCCTTCATGGTGGTGCCGTTCGCCAGCGTGGTGTCGATGACACCGTCGGTGCCGGTCGAGTTGGTCGCCGCCGTGCGGTAGATCCGGGTGATCTGACCGGCCTTCGGCAGCATCACCGGCTGGGTGGGGCCGGCGATGACCTGCCCGTCCCTGGTCTTCGCCGCGACCATGTAGTAGTAGAACTTGCGCTTCATCGGGTCGGTCTCGGCCGCCGGCGTCGGGACCGCCGTGGTGTCCTGGTACGTCCGGGTGGCTGACGAGACCGGCGCGATCAGCGTCGTCGCCGACGGGGCGAACACCTGCTCCAGGCTGCGGTGCACCTGGTACTCGACGACGTCGTCGTCCGGGCTTGTCGACGGGTCGACATACGCTGGCCAGGTCAGGACCGCGCCGGTGGAGGTGACCGTGGTCGGCGGGCTCACGGCCACACCGGGCCGGCCGTAGGTGACGACCAGCTTCGGCAGGTTGTAGTCCCGCCGGTCGTTCATGTAGTTGTACTCGGAGCCCTCGAAGATGGCGCCGCCACGCTTCTTGGTGACCTCGTCCACGGCCTTGATCATGAAGCCGTGGTTGGGCGTACCGGTGAGCCACTGCTGCACCACGTCCCGGACGGCAAAGGAGCTCCAGGCGCTGGAGATGGCGCGGGGCTTGTTCGCCACGCCCCAGCGGGTGAAGCGCACCGCGTCGGCGATCACGGACTTGCCCGCGACGTCCTTGAGCACCACCCTGCCGGCGGTGCCGGCGTTGAAGCGGTACGTGCCGAGCGAGGCCCAGCTGCCGCGCGCCACCGGCGTGGTCTGGTTGACCGAGGGGGTCGCGGTACCGGTGGCGTGGATGACGTTGTACGGGGTGGGGTTGGCCCGGTCGCTTTCCCCGACGTAGTGCACCTCGACCTTGTAGTCGCCCGTCTCCGTGATGGTCGGGGTCCAGGTGTGGGTGTTCCCGGTGACCAGGTCGTCGTTGTACCGGTAGTCGGTCTTCACCGCCAGCGGGGTCAGCTCGGCGTTGGTGGAGTAGTTCCAGGTGCCGCTCACCGACGTGCCGGTGTCACCGTCGTCGAGTTGCACGAGGTTGCCGGCGGCGGTCGTCGTCATGTTGGTGTTCATGGACGCCCAGGTGGCGGTGGTCTCGTCCCAGGGGGCGATGACCCGCCGCGCCTCCATCAGGACGTCGTACTGCCAGGTGTACAGCGACTGGTCGTAGTACATCTCCAGGCGGGCGTCGTCGATCGCGGTGTTCTGCGGAACGATCTTCGGGTCGAGGGGGAACTTGACCAGCGACCGCCACGAGTAGCTGCTGTCCGTGCCGACCCCCAGCTGGTACGTGTTGCCGTGTGGGGTCGTCGCCGCACCCTGGTAGATCTGGGTGTCCTGGGCGTCGGTCGGCACTGGCTGGATCTTGATGGTCGGGTCGATCACCACCGGATAGACGCGGGCCGGGTCGGCCAGCCAGCCGGCGTCCGCGGACACCGTGACGCTGGTCTGCCCGTACATCTGCTGCACCCGCTGGGTGACCTTGTCGCTCCACACCTTGCCGTGCGGAGAGGCCTTGTCGTCCTTCGCGTCGTACATGAACGGCGCCGGCATCACGAACGCCGGCTCGCCGCCGCCGCGCGGAACGAACGCGATCGAGCCGTCCTGGCGCTGCTGCGCCGTCAGTCCGGCGGTGTCCAGGGTGAAGGTGTACGACACCGGCCCGGTCGGGGCGCGGTGCAGAACGATCTTCTCCTTGAGCGCGGTGGAGGTGACGTCGTAGACGACGTCGGCGCCGCCGGCGAGGCCCGGGTAGGTGACCGTGGAGCCGGAAACCTTCGGCGTGACGCTCTTGGCAGCGCCGGCCAGGCCCAGCTCGATGCTCCGGCCGTCCTTCTCGAAGCGGGCCAGCTCGTCGGAGCTGTCACCGAAGAGGCTGGTGAAGGTGTTGGTCCGGTTGCCCTGGACGTACCCCTTGTCCCTCGCCGGGCGGATGGTGGTGTCGATGGTCTGGAACTTGCCCTTGGCGTCCCTGTAGTGCAGCGGCACCATCGAGATCTCGGCCTGCGTCCGACCGTCCGCGAGCTGATAGACCTTGCCGTTGGCGGTCCGCTTGCCGGTCAGCTCCTTGACCCGCTTCTGCGGCGGCCAGTTCTTCGCCGGCGGCGGCTTCTCGTTCACCGCCAGGCCGGCGCTGACCGCCTCCGGCCGGGCCTTGCGCGGCCCACCGTCGACCATGTCGCGTGCCGCGTTACCCAGCTTGGAGAACAGACCTTCGTCCTCCGGGGCGCCCGCCGTCAGGTCGGCATCCGCCAACCGCTGGTCGGGTTGTCGGCCAGGCAGGGCCTCCATCCCGCCCAGCGTGGCCACCAGGGCCAGCACCAGTCCCCCGACAAGGGGACCTCGTGATCGTCCCTTCATCATTACCCTCCGGTCCTCGACAGACACGTCGGGTGGAGGCTAGGAAGCGTCGATATGCGCGCTGCTATCTTGCGGCTACTTCGCGACGACGCTGCACGGAGAACGGAAGGAGCCTCCGGCCGTTCGGCCGGAGGCTCCTGGTGGATCCGGAACTGGCTAGTAACGGCCCAGGTTCTGCACCGGGCACATGACGATGCGCGGCGAGCGGGCCGGGTCGAGCCACTTCAACACCGAGACCAGGTTGGCGTGGGACATGCTCACGCAGCCCGCCGTGGCGTTGCCGCCGGAGGTGCTGTACTCGTGCAGGAAGATCCCGCTGCCCTTCCCGGGAACGGGCGCGGCCACGTTCGGCGACATGTTGTACGTGATCACCGCGAAGTGCGTGTACGCCGGCTTCTCGGTCCACAGCGCCTCGCTCCAACCACCCGGGTTGGTGGTGGTGTGCTGGAACGTGTTGTACGCGGGCGAGTCCGGGTTCTCGTTCCACCAGTCGTACTGCACGACCTGGTGGTAGGGGTAGCGCACGCCGGGATTCGCGCCGATGCCGTACATGGTCGGGCCGAACGAGTAGACCCCGGTGGGGGTGTTCGGCACGCCCTCCAGGTGGTTGTCGCTGAAGCCCTTCGAGCCGATCCGGGCCGGCAGCGGCGCCGACACCGCCACCCAGTGGCCGTTGACCTTGTGGAACGTCTCCAAGGTGGCGTAGGTGGTGCTGTAGCCGTCGCCGGTCACGACGACCACCTGCGTGGTCGCGGCGGGCAGGGTGGTCAACCGGGAGGCCCGGTTGGGCGGCGGGATCGGCTTCGCCCGGCCCGTCGTCGTCCCGACGGGGCCACCGGCGATAGGAGTTGGTTCCATTCGCCAGATGATCGCATCCCGGCCGTCTTCCCGGTGTCCCGGAAATGGTGACGGATCTCGTCGCACAATTTCGGCGGGTCGATGTAACGCGGGAGAGGCTCGCGACGCTTTCTCTTTCCGGTGGAGAAGAGGGATCGGCGCTAAACAGTTCTGGTGGCGGGTCAGGACCGGGTCCGCAACTCCCCGGCCCTGACCACCAGCCGTCCGGTGTGGTAGCGGAATCGCCGCTGCGAGCACGGCGGGCGTGGCACGCCGCCCACGCCGGGCTCAGCACGGCGAGCCGGCCCGCCTGCACTCAGCTCCACGGTGCCCAACTACCGGACTTCGGTGCGTTCCCGACTCACCCCGAAGAGCCGTGAACGCGCGCCCAGGTTAGGCATCCGGCCGGCGCTCGGACAAGCATTCCGGGGCTCCGCCGAATGTGATTGATACCAATCAGGAAATGCGGCATGTCCGCGTAACGCGGCTACCCGGGTTGACGCTGTTTTTCCTCGAAGCGACCCGTCCGGCCAGGGTCCGTCGGGCCGACGGAGAGCGCTCCCGCCGCGGCGGCGCCGGCGATGAGCGCGAGGGCCGCCAGGTGCAGCAGTCGGACCCCGGCGGGAGCGGGCACGGTGGCGGCCGGCAGCAGCGGCAGCACCGTCGCCCCGGCGGCGGTGACCGGCAGGGCCACTGCCCAGAAGACGGCGGGCCGCGTCGGCGGCGCGGGCGGTCGTACCCCTTGGAAGATCTCACCCCGGCGGGCCGCCCGCAGCGCCAGGGCGACCACCACGACGCCGCCGACGGCGGTGCTGACCAGGTCCGAGAAGAACCACCAGTACATGCCGGTGTGCGCGTGGAAGTCCTCGATCCCGACCAGGCGCAGCCAGCGCTCGGTGTGCGTGGCCCGGTCCCAGAGCACGTGACTGGCCGCGCCGATCAGCGCCGAGCAGACCGTGACCTGCCAGGGGTGCCGGACCGCGCCGAGGGCGGCGTGATCCCGCCAGGCGAAGAGCCGGTCGCCGGGCAGGTGCACCGCGATCCCGGCCACCGTGCGGCGGACGATCCAGGCGTAGGCCAGCGCGACGGGCAGGCCCCACCAGAGCACCCCGCCCGCGGTGTGGGTGTGCCCGCCCAGCTCGATCCCGGTGCCGGTGAACAGGTAGGCGACGTCCGGCGACACCGCGCCGGTGGCCAGCGCGACCCCGTCGAACCAGCGCGGTCGCCACAGCTTGAGCGGCAGCACCGGCGCCAGGTGCGAGGGGAACGTCAGGGGCACCTACCGGACGTTACCGGCCCGCGCGGGCTCAGAAGTACCGAAGCAGGTCGGTGAACTCCTTGAGGCGCAGCACGCCCTCGTCGGCCGGGTCGAGTTCGTCCTGCTCCAGCACCCAGGTGTTGTCGTTCGGGATGAACACCGCGTTCATGCCCGCGGCCCGGGCGGGCAGGATGTCGGACTTCGGGGAGTTGCCGATCATCCAGGCGCGGGCCGGGTCGAAGCCGTGCTCCCGGGCCAGCCAGCGGTAGGTGTCGACGTCCTTCTCCATCACGATGTGCGCGGCGTCGAAGTGGTGCAGCAGCCCGCAGGCGTCGAGCTTGCGCTGCTGCTCCTCCCGGTCGCCCTTGGTCAGCAGCAGCAGGTCGTACCGGCCGGCGAGGGCGTCCAGCGTGTCGGCGACGCCGGGCATCAGCTCCACCTGGTGGGCGACGAGCGCGGCGGCCAGTTCGTCGATCTCCCGGCGCTCCCGCTCGGTGGCGGGCCGCTCGCGCAGCCGCTCCAGGCACTCGCCGAGGCTGCGCAGGAAGACCTTGCTGCCGTAACCGTGGGCCACCGCGTTGGCGCGTTCGATGTCGTCCAGCACCGCCCGGATCTGCGCCCGGTCCAGCGTCGGGTGCTCCAGCCAGTCCAGGAAGTCGTCGATCACCCGCTCGAAGACGACGTTGTTCTCCCAGAGCGTGTCGTCGGCGTCGAAGACGAGCACCGCCGCGTCCCGGCGCTGTTCCATCGGTTTCCCTCCCGGTCTGGCTCCGGGACACGCTACTGCGCGCCGCCGGCGACGGTCATCCGGGTTACGCCGCCGCGTGGCCCCCGGCACGCGACCCCGTCGGGCAGGGCGCGGCGAACAGCCCGGCCGCGATCAACTCCTCCCGCTGCTCCTGCGTCTCCGGTCGCAGCCGGCCGCCCCGGGTCAGCATGACCGTGCCGTGCAGGAGGGCCCAGCCGATCTCGGCGAGCGCGTCGGGGTCGCGGCCGACGGCCAACGGCGCCAGCGCGGCGCGCAGTTCGGCGAAGGCGGCACGGGGCGCGCCGGGCGCCGGGTCGCGGCCGAGGGTGAGGTCCGGGGTGTGGGCGAGCATGGCGTCGTACACCTCCGGGTTGGCGTACGCGAAGTCCAGGTACGTCGTCACCACCGCCGGCCAGGCGCCGTCGTCGCCGGCCGCTTCCCGGGCGGCGGCGAGGGCGGCGGCCAGGTCGGCGAAGCCGCGCAGCGCCACCGCGGCCACCAGCGCGGCCGGATCGGGGAAGCGGCGGTACAGGGTCTCGATGTCGATCCCGGTCCGCTCGGCCAGCCGGCGGCGGGTCACCGCCGCCCACCCCTCGGCCTCGGCCAGCTGCCGGGCGGCCGCCACGACCCGGGCCGGCTCGGCCGGCTCGTTCGGCGCGGCCGGCTCGTTGGACTCGGCCGGCTCGTTCGAACCGGCCGGCTCGGCGTCCGGGCCGTCGGTGGGCGACACCCGGTCGATGCTAGCGATGGTCACCCCCGGTCACCGTTAGGTGACGGATTGGCGACTCTCACCCCGGCCGGTCAGCGGCGCAGGGTGAGGATGAGGTCCGCGACCAGCGCGGTCCACCCGGTCTGGTGCCAGGCCCCCAGGCCGGCGCCGTTGTCGCCGTGGAAGTACTCCGGGAAGCAGATCAGGTCCCGCCAGTCGGGGTGGGTCTGGAAGAGCTGGGCGGCGCCGTAGATCGGCCGCCGCCCCCAGTCGTCCCGGGTGAACAGCGAGATCAGCCGGGCCGACAGGTCGTCGGCGATCTCGTCCAGGGTGCACTTGCGCCCGGAGCGGGTCGGGTACTCCACCTGGAGGTCGTCGCCGAAGAACGCGGCGTAGTCGCGCAGCGCGCTGATCAGCAGGAAGTTGGTCGGCATCCAGATCGGGCCCCGCCAGTTGGAGTTGCCGCCGAACAAACCGCTGGTCGACTCGGCCGGCTCGTACCCGACGGCGAACTCCTGCCCGCCCAGGGTCACCGAGAAGGGCTTGTCCAGGTGGGCGCGGCTCAGCGTGCGCAGGCCGTAGTCCGAGAGGAACTCGTCGGGGTCCAGCATCCGGGCGAGCAGCCGGACCACCTGCTCCGGGCCGACCATGGAGAGCAGCCGCTGCTGACGGCCGTCCGGGCCGAGCCGGCGGGCGCCGATCACGTCGGCGTACTCGGGGCGGTGGGTGAGGAACCAGCGCAGCCGGGCGCCCAGCTCGGGCAGGCGTTGCAGGGTACGCGCGGTGAGCCGGGTGGTGGCGGCCAGCGGCAGCAGCCCGACCACCGAACGCACCCGCAGCGGCACCTGGCTGCCGTCGGCGAGCCGCAGCACGTCGTAGAAGAAGGCGTCCTCCTCGTCCCAGAGCCCCTGCGAGTACGCGGCCGCCGCGATGTACGCGAAGTGCTCGAAGAACTTGGTGGCGGTGTCGACGTAGGCGTGGTCGTGCTCGGCCAGCACGATGGCCATGTCCAGCAGGTTGAGCGCGTACATCGCCATCCAGCCGGTGCCGTCGGACTGCTCCAGCACCCCGGCCACCGGCAGCGCGGCGGACCGGTCGAACGGGCCGACGTTGTCCAGCCCGAGGAAGCCGCCCTCGAAGACGTTGTTGCCACCGGTGTCCTTGCGGTTGACCCACCAGGTGAAGTTGAGCAGCAGCTTGTGCATCACCCGGGCCAGGAACTCGTGGTCACGCCCGCCGTCGATCTCGAACACCTTCAGCGCCGCCCAGGCGTGCACCGGCGGGTTGACGTCGCCGAACGCCCACTCGTACGCCGGGATCTGCCCGTTGGGGTGCAGGTACCACTCGCGGAGCAGGAGCAGCAGCTGGTCCTTGGCGAAGCCCGGGTCGACCCGGGCGATGCTGACGCAGTGGAAGGCCAGGTCCCAGGCGGCGTACCAGGGGTACTCCCAGGGGTCGGGCATGGAGAACACGTCGAAGCTGTTCATGTGCCACCAGGCGCTGTTGCGCCCGTGCCGGCGACCGGCCGGCGGCGGCGCGGAGCCGGGATCGCCCTCCAGCCACCGCTTGACGTCGAAGTGGTAGAACTGCTTGCCCCACATCAGCCCGGCGATCGCCTGCCGGGCGATCAGGGCCTCGTCGGCGCTGGCCGCCGCCGGGATGACCCCGGCGAAGAACCGGTTGGCCTCGGCCCGGCGGGCCCAGAGCACGGCGTCGAAGCCGTCGCGCAGGTCCGCCGGGGGCGGCGGGGAGGTGCCGGGCGGCGGGGCGGTGCGGGTCAGCCGCAGCCGGATCTGCCGCTGGCCGCCGGCGGGCACGTCGAGGACGTAGTGCAGCGCCCCCTTGGTCCCCTCCCGCGCCGGGTTGACCGTGGCGGCGCCGGTCACGACGTGGTCGTTGATGCCGTCCTTCGGGTACGGCGACCGCCCCGGCAGCCCCCAGAGCCGCTCGGCGTTGGTGTCGTTGTCGCAGAGCAGCGGGGTCGGCGCGCCGTCGCCCTCCAGCAGGACCTGGCCCAGCACCCAGTGCTCACCGACCAGCCGGGAGCCCTCGCCGACCAGCCGGGGGACCCGATCGGCGCCGGGCAGCCCCCAGGCCCAGGTGTTGCGGAAGAACAGGTGCGGCAGCACGTGCAGGGTGGCCGCCTCGTCGCCCCGGTTGGCGACCGTGACGAGGATGCACATGTCGGTCGGGGACGCCTTGGCGTAGTCGACGGTCACCGCCCAGTACCGGTCGTCGTCGAAGATCCCGGTGTCGACCAGCTCGTACTCGGTCTCGTCCCGCGCGCGCAGCGCGTTGACCGCGACCAGCTCGTCGTAGGGGAAGGCGGCCTGTGGGTAGTGGTAGCGCCAGCGCATCCAGGAGTGGGTGGGCGTGGAGTCCTCGTACCACCAGTACTCCTTGACGTCCTCGCCGTGGTTGCCGCCGTCGCCGCCGAGGCCGAACATCCGCTCCTTGAGGATCGGGTCGACACCGTTCCACAGCGCGAGGGAGAAGCAGAAGGTCTGCCGGTCGTCGCAGACGCCCGCCATGCCGTCCTCGTTCCACCGGTAGGCTCTGGACCGCGCGTGGTCGTGGGGGAAGTAGTCCCACGCCGTACCGTGCTCGCTGTAGTCCTCCCGTACCGTCCCCCACGCCCGCTCGGACAGATAGGGACCCCATGCGCGCCAGTCCTGCTCCCGGGCGTCGGCCTGGGCCAGCCGGAGCCGCTCGGCGTCGGGGGACGGTGCGTCGGAGGGCGAGGAGTCGGTGAACACGTGCACATCTTCGACGCCGCCCGGGTACTTCACCACAAGGGCCATTGTCGTCGTGGCGCGTCACACCTCGCGGCCGCAGGAGGAAAGTAGTTGATCGAGATCGGTTTCGGTCCGCAGGTCTGCGGCGAACTGGCCGGCGGGGCGACCCGGGAGTGGCTGGTCACCGACGGCCTGGGCGGGTACGCGATGGGCACGGTCAGCGGGTTGCGCACCCGGCGCTACCACGGCCTGCTGGTGGTGGCCGGCGAGACGCCGGCGTCCCGCCGGGTGGGACTGGTGAGCCTCGACCCGGCGGTGACCCTGCCCTCCGGGGCGCGGGTGCGACTCGGCGCGCACGAGTGGTCCTCGGGCGTGGTCGACCCGCGCGGCTTCGAGCTGCTGGAGCGCTTCGAGCTGGTCGACGGGCTGCCGCGCTGGCGCTGGCGGATCGGCGACGTGGTGATCGAGCGGGAGCTGGCGATGACCCACGGCCGCCCCGGCGTGGCGGTGGTGCACCGGCTGGTCGCCGGCGGCCCGGTCCGGCTGGAGCTCTCGGCGGCCTGCACCTGGCGGGACGCGCACGGCGAGCGCCGCGCGGACGGCCCGGCGCCCCGGATGGAGCCGGTCGACGGCGGCGCGGTGGTGGAGGGCTCGTTCCGGCTGGCCGGGCCGGACTGGACGCCCGAGGGGCAGTGGTGGCTCGGCGTGCACCACCGCGAGGAGGCCGCGCGCGGGCTGCACCCGGAGGAGGACCTCTGGTACGCGGGCCGCTTCGCCGGCGCGCTGGACCGCCCCGGCGACACGGTGTCGGTGCTGGCCTGGGCCGGTGACCTCGCTGACGAGCCGCCGTCGGCGACCGAAGTGGTCGCGGCGGCCCGCCGACGGCACCGGGCGGTGGTGGCGGCGGCGAAGCCGGCCGACCCGGTCGAGGCCACCCTCACCCTGGCCGCGGACGCGTTCGTGGTGCGCACGTCCGCCGGGCCCGACGTGGTGGCCGGCTACCCCTGGTTCGGGGCCTGGTCACGGGACACGATGACCTCGTACGAGGGACTGTTCCTGTGCACCGGGCGGGCCGACGAGGGGCGGGCGCTGCTGCGCTCGTACGGGGCCACGCTGTCGGAGGGGATGCTGGCGAACACCGCCGACACCGGCCGGGTGGAGTACAACACCGTCGACGCGACGCTGTGGTTCCTGCACGCGGTGAGCCGGCACGTCACGCTCACCGGCGACACCGACCTGGGCGACGAACTGCTGCCGGCGCTGCACGCGGTGGTCGAGGCGCACCTGGCCGGCACCCGGTACGGCATCGCGGTCGACCCGGCCGACGGCCTGCTCACCCAGGGCGGCATTCCGGGCACCGCGCTGACCTGGATGGACGCGCGGGTCTACGGAGTGCCGGTGACGCCGCGCACCGGCAAGCCGGTCGAGGTCAACGCGCTCTGGGTCAACGGCCTGGCCGGCCTGGCCGAGCTGACCGAGCTGGCCGGCCGGGACGCGGCCGAGCTGTGGCGGCTGCACGCCCGGGCCCGGGAGGCGTTCGGCAAGCGGTTCCCGTCGCCGGCCGGCTGGCTGCACGACGTGGTGGACGCGCCGGCGCCGGCCTATCCGCTGGGCGGGGCGGCGTACCACGACGACGACCTGCTGCGCCCCAACCAGCTGCTGGCCTGGTCCCTGCCGTACGCCCCGCTGGAGCCGGACCCGGCGGTGCTGCGCCGGGTGGCGGCCGGGCTGTTCACCCCGCTCGGCCCGCGCAGCCTCTCCCCCGACTCCCCGGACTTCGCCGCCCGGCACCGGGGCGGGCCGGCCGAGCGGGACACCGCCTACCACCAGGGGACCGTCTGGCCGTGGCTGATCGGACCGTTCGTCGACGCGTACCGGAAGGCCGGTCTGCCCACCGATGACCTTTTGGTCGGACTTGAGGGCCATTTGGGCGATTATGGCCTAGGATCGGTGAGTGAGACGGCCGACGGCGCCCCGCCGCACGCCGCGACCGGCTGCCCGTTCCAGGCGTGGTCGGTGGCCGAGCTGCTGCGGGTCCGCCGGCTGCGCTAAACAGGCGTTACATCCCGGCAACGACGGCGTCTCCGCTGGTTATCCAGCGATCGGCAGGATGGGCCCCGACCCAGGCGAGACGGCGGGCACCCGGTGGGGTGCCTTCCGCCGCACGTACGGGGGACAACTCAAAGGGGGCTTCATGTCACCTGACGCCGACGTGATCGACATCCACCCCGCCCGGCACCAACGGGTGCTGATTCTCTCCTGGGAATACCCGCCCGTGCTCGTCGGTGGACTGGGCCGGCACGTGCACGCGCTGTCGGTGGCCCTGGCCGCCGCCGGGCACGAGGTCACCGTCGTCACCCGGCACGCCGAGGGCGCGCCCCTGGAGGAGTACGCCGACGGCGTGCGCGTGCTGCGCGCCGCCGAGGACCCGGTGACCTTCCCGCTGGCCACCGGCTCCCTGCTGGCCTGGACGATGGCCTTCAACCACACGCTGACCCGCACCGCGCTGCGCGCCGCCGAGTCCGGCGACTACGACGTGGTCCACGCCCACGACTGGCTCGTCGCACACACCGCGATCACCCTCGCCGAGCACCTCGACCTGCCCCTGGTCACCACCATCCACGCCACCGAGGCCGGCCGGCACCAGGGCTGGCTGCCGGAGGAGATGAACCGCACCATCCACGGCGTCGAGCACTGGCTCAGCAATGCCTCCGCCCGGGTGATCGCCTGCTCCGGTTACATGCGCGAGCAGGTCAGCCGGCTCTTCGAGGTGCCGGCCGGACGGGTCGACGTGGTGCCCAACGGCGTCGACGACCGGGTCTGGCACGCCCGCCCCCGGGCGGTCGCCTCGGCCCGCGCCCGGTTCGCCGGGGACGGCCCCCTGGTCGGCTACGCCGGCCGGCTGGTCTACGAGAAGGGCGTCCAGCACCTGGTGCACGCGGTGCCACACCTGCGCCGGCGACACCCCGGGTTGCGGGTGGTGATCGCCGGCGACGGGCCGTACCGGGAGGAGTTGGTGGACCAGACGCGGCGGCTCGACCTGGGCGACACCGTCCGCTTCGCCGGCTTCATGGACGCCACCCAGCTCCCGGCGGTGCTGGCCGCCACCGACGCGACCGTGGTGCCGAGCCTCTACGAGCCGTTCGGCATGGTGGCCCTCGAAGCCGCGGCGGCCGGCGCGCCGCTGGCGGTGGCCAGCACCGGCGGGCTGGCCGAGATCGTCGAGCCCGGTGTCACCGGGGTGACCTTCCCGCACAGCGACCCGGACGCCCTCGCCGGCGCGGTGGACCAGCTCCTGCGGGACGAGGTCTTCGCCCGCCGGGTGGCCCGCCGCGCCCGCACCATGGTCAGCCGGCGGTACGGCTGGGCGACCATCGCGGCCCGCACCGCGGGCAGCTACGCCGCCGCCCAACGGGAGCACGGCGCCTTCCAGGCGCGGCGGGCCGCCGCGCTGCTGGCCGGCGGGCGAGCGCGGATCGCCATTCCGGAGGGCAACCTGCTGGCGATGGACGGGACGGCCTGCTGAACGGCCCGGTCCCGACGACGGATAGGTCTCCCCCGATCCATTGGCTACGGTGTACGTCGGCCAACGGTGAGGAGAACCGTGCAGCAGGAAGTGATCGCCGGCCGGTACCGCCTGGTGGAACTGGTGGGCCGGGGCGGGATGGGCCGCGTCTGGCGGTCCCGGGACGAGATCCTGCACCGCGAGGTGGCGGTCAAGGAGGTCGTCCCGCCACACTGGCTGGCCGAGGCGGAGCGCGACGAGCTGCGGCTGCGGACGCTGCGCGAGGCGCGCACCGCGGCCCGGCTCAACCACCCCAACGTGGTCCGGGTCTACGACGTGGTCCAGGTCGACGACCACCCGTGGATCGTGATGGAGTACGTCCCCTCCCGGACGTTGCAGGCCGTCCTGGAGGACACCGGCCCGGTCGACCCGGTGCGCGCGGCCGGCATCGGGCGGGCGCTGCTGGCCGCGCTGCGCGCCGCGCACGACGCCGGGGTGCTGCACCGCGACGTCAAGCCGCAGAACGTGCTGATGGCCCACGACGGGCGGGTGATGCTCACCGACTTCGGGCTGGCCACCTTCGACGGTGGCGACGGGTTGACGACCCGGCCCGGGATGATCCTCGGCTCGCCGCAGTTCGTCGCCCCGGAACGCGCCGCCGAGGGCGTGTCCAGCGTGGAGGCGGACCTGTGGTCGCTCGGCGCCACCCTGCACGCCGCCGTCGAGGGGCGCTCGCCGTACGCCCGCAGCACCGCGATGGCGACCCTGGCGGCGCTGGCCACCGAGCCGCCCGACCCGGCGCCGCACGCCGGCCCGCTGGGGCCGGCGCTGGAGGGGCTGCTGCGCCGGGACCCGCGCCGACGGATCCGCCACGACGAGGCCGACCGACTGATCGCGGCCGCCGCGCACCCGCCGGCCCCGCCCGCCGCCGAGCCGCCCACCGTGGTGCACTCCGTCGCCCGCTCGGCGACCATCGTGACTCCACCGCCGCCCTGGCCCGGCCTGCCGGACCGGTCCGGAGCCGGCGGTGGCGGTGGCGGCACGGGATCGTCCGGTGGCCGGTCGTCGCCGTACGCCCCGCCGGGCCGCTCCGGCGCCGCGCTGCCCGCCGCCGAGGAGAGTCCGGCCGGGTCCGGCGAAGCGCAGGGCGCGGCCACCCGCGCCGGCCAGTCCGCCACGGCGGCCGGTGACCGGCCGGCCCCGCGGGTCGACCTCGGCGCCGTGCTCGCGCGCGTCCTGGGCTGGCTGCGGCTCACCCCGCGCCGGGTGGCGCTGGTGGTGACGGCGCTGGGCGTGGCGGCGGCCACCGGGATCGGCACCGCCTTCGCGATCGTCGACGACGAGGCGGACGGCTCGCCGACCGCCACACCGACCGGCGGCTCCGCCTCCACTGAGGACGGCGGGCCGGACCGACCGTACGGCCGCGAACCGGGCCGGCCGCCGCCGCCGGACGGCGGCCATCCGCCGAACCCCCCGCCCTTCCCCTGCCTGCGGCCCCACCCGGTCGGCGAGCCCATCGTCGCCCGGCCCGGCACCGCCGACGGCGGCTTCCGCCCACCCGCCGGCTGGACCTGGCACGTGGAGGAGGGCTGGCGGGTCACGGTGCCGGTCGGCTGGCTCCGCTTCACCGAGAACGGGGTCGCCTGCTTCCGGGACCCGTCCAGTCGGCGCACCCTCAGCGTCGAGCCGGTCACCGCCGAGCATCCCGACCCGGTCGCCTGGCTGCGGTCTCAGGAGCGCCGGCTGGTCGACGCCGGCACGCTGCCGAACTACGCCAAGGTGCGGATCGGCGCGGCCACCGGCCGGGGTGCGCAGTGGGAGTGCCGCTGGACGGCCCCGTTCGGCGAACGGCAGCACGCGCTGCGGCTGCTGCCCGGCGACGAGGCCAGCGGGTGGTTGCTCGGCTGGAGCACGGCGGATGACGACTGGGCCGCGGCGACCGGGCAGCTCACCGTGGTGCGGCAGAGCTTCCGCGGCCGGGTCACCGAGGTGGTCTCACCGACCTGACGGCACCCCCGGACCGGACCGCGCTGTGGATGAGAAACCGCAGGCCGCTGGATATCGTGTATTCGGGGGTAGCCGAGGGGGAGCGTCGTGCAGCAACTGCTGGTCGCCGGGCGGTACCGGCTGCTCGAGCTGGTCGGCAGCGGCGGGATGGGCCGGGTCTGGCTGGCCCGCGACGAGATGCTGCACCGGGACGTCGCGGTCAAGGAGGTCGTCCCGCCCAACTGGCTCGACGAGGCCGAACGGGACGAGCTGCGACTGCGGACGCTGCGCGAGGCGCGGACCGCGGCCCGGCTGAACCACCCCAACGTGGTCCGGCTCTACGACGTCGTGCACGACCGGGACAGCCCGTGGATCGTGATGGAGTACGTGCCGTCCCGCTCGGTGCAGCAGATCCTCACCACCGAGGGACCGCTGGAGCCGGGGCGGGTCGCGGGGATCGGGCTGGCGGTGCTGGCCGCGCTGCGCGCCGCGCACGCCGCCGGGGTGCTGCACCGCGACGTCAAGCCACACAACGTGCTGGTCGCCGACGACGGACGGGTGATGCTCACCGACTTCGGGCTGGCCACCTTCGACGGTGGGGACGGCTTGATGACCGGCCCGGGCCTGGTGTTCGGCTCACCGCAGTTCGTCGCCCCGGAACGGGCCCGGGAGGGCGTCTCCGACCCGCGCACCGACCTGTGGTCGCTGGGCGCGACGTTGTACGCGGCCGTGGAGGGCCAGTCCCCGTACGCCCGGCCCACCGCGATGGCGACGCTGAGCGCGCTGGCCACCGAGCCGCCCGACCCGGTCCGCCGGGCCGGGCCGCTCCGGCCGGTGCTGGAGGGGCTGTTGCAGCGCGACCCGTGGCGACGGCCGACCGCGGTCGAGGCGGAACGGCTGCTGCGGGCGGCGCTCGCCGCCGCCGGTGGCGTCCCGGCCGCCGCGCCGCCCGCGTCGTGGGAGGCCGGCCGCCCGGCGGCGGGCGGCGCACTGACACCGGCGGACGCCCCGACGCCGACGGACGCGCCAGCCGGGGGCGGGGGCGAGCGGGCGGCGGGCCCGCCGACACCGGGGGACGCCGTCGTGCCGTGGACCGCCGCCGCACCCGCCCCGGTCGTCCCGGGTAGCCGGGGCGGCACGCGCCGCCGGCGGCAGGGGCTGGTCGCGGTGGCCGTGGCGAGCACGCTGCTGGTCGGCGCCGGGGTCACGGCGGCGCTGCGCGGCGGCGGCGACCGGGCGTCGCCCTCCCCCGGCGGCGGCGGGGGCGCGACCGCCGTCCGGCCCGTCGCCTTTCCGTGCGGCACGCCCGCCCCGGCGGACGCCACCCCGGTCCCCTCCGTGCCCCCGCCGACCGGCGAGCCCGCGCTGGTTGCCGGGTGGACCTGGTACGAGGACGCGACCGGCTTCCGGATCGCCGCCCCGGCCCGCTGGCTGCGCTTCACCGACGGCACGGTGACCTGCTTCCGGGAGCCGGGCGGTGGACGGGTGCTCAGCGTGGCCCCCGGCGTCGCGCCGGCGGACCCGGTCGCCCACTGGCGGGCCGAGGAGCGACGGTTGACCGGCGACGGGGCGCTGCCCGGCTACCGCCGGGTGGACATCTCCCGGCTGGACATGTTCCGGGGCGGGGCGCTGTGGGAGTGCTCCTGGCTCAACGCCGCCGGCGTGCAGGTGCACACCGCCCGGTTGATCGTGGCGGTCGCGGCGGGCCGGGCCTACACCGTCTCATGGTTGACAGAAGAGTTCGACTGGCAGGTCAACGCGACATACTTCCTGATGATCCGGCAGAGCTTCCGGCCCACCGCCTGACGCCCTCCCCTGTGGACCGTCCGGGTGATTGCCCCCTCGGCGGCGGCTCTGGCACAGTGGCGTAGCTTTGTCGATCAAGAACCTGGGGAGGGCGACGCGACATGATGGGACCATCCCACGCGCTGTCCGGCGCGGCGGTGTGGCTGACCGGCTCGTGGGCGCTGGACCAGTTCGCCGACTACCACCAGTCGCCGCTGGCGCTGGCCGTCGGCACCGCGGTCTGCGCCGGCGGGGCGCTCTTCCCCGACCTCGACCTCTCCGGCAAGGTCACCCGCAACCAGGGCGGCGCGACGGTGGCCCGCACCTTCGGGGTCTTCTCGCTCTTCATCGCCGAGGTGATGGAGAAGATCTCGCTCGGCGTCTACTACGCCACCAAGCTGAGCCGGGACCCGCGCCGCAGCAACGGCCACCGGACGCTGACCCACACCCTGCCGTTCACCGTCCTCGTCGGCTGGGGCACCACCGCGCTCTGCGCGGCGTACGGCAAGTGGGCCGTGGTGGGCATCCTGTTCTTCATGATCGGTCTGGCCCTGCGCGGGCTCTTCGACGAGTGGGCCGAGCGCGCCGGCTGGGTCATCGTCACGCTGGCCTCGGCCGCCGCCGCCTGGTTCACCTTCGCCAACCTGCCCGGCGACCGGGGCTATCCGATGATCGGCCTGGCCGTCGGGGTGGGCTGCTTCGTGCACATCCTCGGCGACATGATCACCAAGGCCGGGGTGCCGATCCTGTGGCCCATCCCGATCAAACGGCGGATGTGGCTGATGGTCGGCCTGCCGAACGGCATCGCGCTGCGGACCGGCAGCAAGGCCGAGGTGATCGTACTGCGCACCGCGCTGACCGTGCTCTCCGTGCTCGCCGCGGTCGGGCTGGTGGCGCCGTCGGTGCTGCACCGGTTCAATATCGAGGTGTGACCACCAGCGGGCCGGTGCCGGCCGACGACGACGACGTTCCGGCGTTCTGCCGGTACCTGGGCATTCCCGGGCTGGCCGACGTGCACGTGCACTTCCTGCCGCCCCGGCTGCTGCGCCGGGTGTGGGCGTACTTCGACGCGGCCGGGCCGCTGGTGGGCACCGAGTGGCCGATCCGGTACCGGTGGAGCGACGACGACCGGGTGGCGCACCTGCGGCGGATGGGCGTACGGGCGTTCAGCGCGCTGGCGTACCCGCACCGGCCCGGCATGGCGGCGGAGCTGAACCGGTGGACGCTGGACTTCGCCCGGGCCACGCCGGAGTGCCTGCCCTCGGCGACCTTCTTCCCCGAGCCGGACGCGCCCCGGTACGTCGCCGAGGCGCTGGACGGCGGCGCCCGGGTGTTCAAGGTGCACGTCCAGGTCGGCGGGTTCGCACCGACCGACCCGGCGCTGGACAAGGTGTGGGGGCTGCTGGCCGACGCGGCCGTGCCGGTGGTGGTGCACGCCGGGCACGCCCCGGTCGGCACCACGCACACCGGGCCGGCGGGCTTCGCGGCCCTGCTGGCCCGGCACCCGCGGCTGAGCGCGATCGTGGCCCACCTCGGCGCGCCCGACTACGCCGCCTTCCTCGACCTCGCGGACCGGTACGAGCGGGTGCGGCTCGACACCACCATGGCGTTCACCCCGTTCTTCGACCGGTTCGTGCCCTTCCCCGCCGGTGAGCTGCCCCGGCTGCGCGAGCTGGGGCTGGCCGGCAAGGTGCTGCTGGGCAGCGACTTCCCGAACATCCCCTACCCGTACGCCGAGCAACTGGCCGGGTTGGCCCGGCTCGACCTGGGCGACGACTGGTTGCGCGCGGTGTGCTGGGACGGCGCCGCCGCCCTGTTCGACCTGGACCGAACGATGGTGCCACCCGTCGTGTGATCCACTCCGGATCGCGGCACCAGGACCAGACTGGCCGACGGGGCCACCAGCACCGGTCGCAGCGGGCGGCGTGCCGGGTACCGGGGACGGCTCAGACGCCGACGCGCTGCGGCGGGACGGTCAGGCCGTAGAGCGCCATCAGCTCCGGCGTATCGACCCGGCTGCCGTCGGCCACCGAATCGCACGCGATGTCGACGATCTGGTCCTTGTGCGCCAGCAGGTACGGCCGGGCGCCGACGTCGGCGCTGGCCAGGGTCGCGATGCCGGACCAGTGCCGCCGGCCGAAGAGCATCGGGTAGCCGCGCAGCCCGTCGTAGGTGGCGCAGACCAGCACGTCCGGGTACGGCAGCGCGGCCACCCGGCGTACCGCGGCGGGCGTGAGGCCCGGCATGTCCACCGGGACGACCACCACCGCCTCGACCCCCTCGTCGGCGAGCGCGGCCAGGCCGGCCCGGATCGAGGAGCCGACCCCGGTGCCCCAGGCACGGTTGACCACCACCGTGACGCGGCTCAGGTCGGCGGTCTCCCGCACCTGGTCGGCGGCCGCGCCCAGAACCACCACGATCTGCTCGCAGCCCGCCTCGGTCATCGTGTCGATCATCTGGTTCACCAGGGGCGTGCCACTCTGGTGCAGCAGCGCCTCGGGTCCGCCGATCCGGCGTCCCCCGCCCGCTGCGATGATCATCCCTGCGATCCGGTTCAGCTGCGCCACCTCCGTCGTGAAGACGGACCGAGCAGAGCTGCCCGGCCCGTTGCGCACACCGGACCCAACGAGCGCCCCCGGCGCCGGGTAGCGGGGCAAATAGGAAAATTGTGCGCTATGCCGCGTCGGCGTAGCAGTCGACGATGGACAGATCCAGCGGGAACCAGACCGGAGTGTCCCCGAACAGCAGCGCCGAGGCCCGCTCGCCGGACCGGCCGACCGCGGCGGCGACCGCCTCGGCCTGCTCGGCCGGGCAGTGCACCATCACCTCGTCGTGCTGGAAGAACACCAGCTCGGCGGCGGTGCCGGCCAGCTCGCCCCGGAGCGTGGCGAGCAGCGTCGAGGCCCACTCGGCGGCGGTGGCCTGGATGACGAAGTTGCGGGTGAACCGCCCCCGGGACCGGGCCGCCCGGGCACGCGGGGACTGCGGGTCGGCGCCGACGTCCGGGTCGACGCCCGCCTCGTCGCCGTCGACGAACCCCGCCGTGCCGGGCGGGCAGGTGCGCCCGAGCCAGGAGCGGACCAGGCCGCCCGCCTCGCCGGTGCGGGCCGCCGCCTCCACGTAGCCGAACGCGGTCGGGTAGCTGCGCTTGAGCACCGCCAGCGCGGGCACGGCCGACCCGCCGGTCTGGCCGTACATCGCCCCGAGCAGGGCCACCTTGGCCCGCGCCCGGTCACCGGCGAAGGCGTCCTGGGCCAGGGCCGCGTAGAGGTCGCCCGCCCCGCCGGCCGCGGCCAGCCGGGCGTCGCCGGAGACCGCCGCGAGCACCCGGGGCTCCAGCTGACCGGCGTCGGCGACCACCAACCGCCAGCCCGGATCGGCCACCACCGCCCGCCGGATCACCTTGGGGATCTGCAACGCGCCACCACCCCGGGTGGCCCACCGGCCGGAGACCACCCCACCGGGGACGTACTCCGGCTGGAAGCGGCCGTCGGAGACCCAGGCGTCCCGCCAGGCCCGGCCGTGCGCCGTCCAGATCCGGTAGAGCTCCTTGTATTCCAGGACCAGCGGCACCGCCGGGTGGTCGACGCCGCGCAGCACCCAGGCCCGGGTGTTGGGCAGCTCCACCCCGGCCCGGGCGAACGCCCGCAGCAGCTCCGCCGGGGAGTCGGCGTGCACCTGACGTACGCCGAAGGCGTCGGCGATCCGGGCGGCCAGCTCGGCGAGCCGGCGGGGCGGCCCGCCGACCGGGGACGCCTCGCCGAGCAGCTCGTCGAGGATCGCGTCGTGCACGTCGACGCGCCAGGGCAGGCCGGCGGCGCCCATCTCCACCGCGATCAGCGCGCCGGCCGACTCGGCGGCGACCAGCAGCCGGAACCGGCCCGGGTGCTGCGTGGCCGCGATCCGGGCGAGCTGGTCGGCGTACACCTCGACCAGGGCTTCGATGCCCGGGCCCGGCGGCCCGGGGACGGCGTCGAAGAGCGCGACCTGGCCGTGCCCGGGCGGCGCGGGCGGCCGGGGCGGCGGGTCGGGCGGCACGGCCGCCCCGGTGAGCCGGGCGTGCGCGGCGGCGAGCGAGCGCGGCTCGCCCCAGCGGCCGGCGTGGCCGAGCAGCAGGGCCTCGGTCAGCTCGACGTCGTGGCAGCGCTCCACCCGCACCCCGGCGCGCAGCAGCGCGGGATAGAGCGCGACACCCGAGGCCCAGACCCAGCGCGGGTGCTCGGCGGCCTCCCGCGCGGCGACCGCGGCGGCGAGGTCGGCGACGGCGCCGGCCGCGCCGGCGGGACGCCCATGGGCGTCGAGGGGCTGGAGGACTCCCCCGCCCCGCTCGTCCGCCACCACCGCCACCAGCACGGATGCGATTCTGCCTCGCCCGTGTGACACCGACCGATCCGCCCGCCCGCGCCGCCGCCCCCGGCTTCCGGCGAGACCCGCCCCGGCCGGCCGGACAGGGCTGGCGGTGCGGGCCGGGACGCCGACGGACGGGTCGGTGGATCATCGCGCCGGTCGGTAGCGTGGGCGGGTGCCCCCGCAGATCCCCCATTCCGAGCCCGGCACTCCGGACATTAGGGGGCCGTTGCGCTACATGTGGTGGCTGGTCCGCTGCCAGCCCTGGCGGGTGCTGCGCGGCAGCCTGCTCGGCACGGCCTGGATGGTCGGGCTGTCGGTGCGGCCCTGGTTGATCGCCCGCGCGGTCGACGACGGGTTGCGCGCCCACGACAACCGCGCCCTGTGGCTCTGGGTCGCGGCGATCGTCGTCGCGGGGGTGGGCCTGTCCTACCTGGGCATCATGCGGCACCGCACGATGACCTTCATCCGGGAGGACGCCAAGGCCCGCTCGGCCGCCGTCGTGCTGCGGCAGCTGTCCCGGATCGGCGCGGTGCTGCCGCGCCGGGTCGCCGCGGGCGAGGTGGCCACCGTCGGCGGCTCCGACATCGACTGGACGGCGCAGGTGCTGACGCTGACCGGCCCGGGGGTGGGCGCGGTCGTCGCCTACGCGGTCATCGCCGTGGTGCTCTGGTCGATCTCCCCCTTCCTCGCCCTCTGCGTGCTGGTGGGCGTGCCGGCGGTCGGGCTGGTGGTCGGGCCGCTGCTGCGCCGCCTCGACCGCGCCGAGTCGGTCTACCGGCAGCAGCAGGGCGCCCTCACCGCCCGCTCCGGCGACATCGTCGCCGGGTTGCGCGTCCTCGCCGGGGTCGGCGGCCGGGACCTGTTCGCCCGCCGGTACGCCGCCCGCTCCCGGGACCTGCTCGCCGAGGGCTACCGGGTCGGCGCCGTCAACAGCTGGATCGACGCGGCCACGGTCGCGATCCCCGGGCTGTTCCTCGCGGCGGTGGTGTGGCTGGCGGCCCGGATGGCGGTCACCGGCGAGATCAGCATCGGCGAGCTGGTCGCCGTCTACGGATACGTGGCGACCCTCGTCGTGCCGGTCTGGTTCCTGCTGGAGGGCAGCCACGAACTGATCCGCGGCCGGGTCGCCGCCCGCCGGATCGTCGCCCTGCTCGACCTGGTCCCGGACGACGTCGGCGGCCCCCGGACCGCGCCCGGTGAGCGGGGTCGGGTGCCGGCGGCCCGCCGGTCGGAGGCGGTGCCCGCGCCCGGTGGTCCCGCCGACCTGCACGATCCGGTGACCGGGCTGACCGTGCGCGCCGGGCGGCTGACCGGGGTCGCCGCGGACGACCCGGCCGAGGCGCTGGCGCTCGCCGACCGGCTCGGCCGGTACGTCGCCTCCGACGTCACCTGGGGTGGTGTGCCGCTGACCGGGATCGCGCTGGACGAGGTCCGGGCCCGGATCCTGGTCGCCGACCACGACTCGTACCTGTTCGCCGGGACGCTGCGCGACGTCCTGCGCCCCCGACCGGGCGAGGACGACCGGGGCGGGCCGGGGACCGACGACGAGCCGGTGGTGGCGGCGCTGCGCGCCGCGTCCGCCGAGGACGTGGCCGAGGCGCTGCCGGACGGGCTCGACACCCCGCTCGACGCCCGGGCCCGTACGCTCTCCGGCGGCCAGCGCCAACGGGTGCGCCTGGCCCGGGCGCTGCTCGCCGAGCCGGAGGTGCTCATCCTCGTCGACCCGACCTCCGCCGTGGACGCGCACACCGAGGCGCGGATCGCCGAGCGGCTGCGGGCCGCGCGGGCCGGCCGGACCACCCTCGTGCTGGCCACGTCGCCGCTGCTGCTCGGCCGGGCCGACACGGTCGCCCACCTGCAGGGCGGCCGGATCGTCGGCACCGGCGGCCACGCCGACCTGCTCGACCGGGATCCCGACTACCGGCGGCTGGTGGCCCGGGACAGCGCCGACCCGGACGTCGACCGGCCCACCGACTCCGAGAGTGCCCTCCGGTGAGCCGACTGCCGGTGGCCGACCGCGGCGCCGTCCGCCGGGCGCTGCGCGACCTGATCGGCCGGCACCGGCGCGCCGTCCTGGGCGTGCTGGCGCTGCACAGCGCCGCCGCGGTCGCCGGGCTCGCCCCGCCGTGGCTGCTGGGCCGCATCGTCGACCGGGTCACCGGGGGTGCCGGGGTGGCCACCGTCGACCGGCTGGCGCTGGCGATCGGCGGGGCGGTCCTGGTGCAGGCGGTGCTCTCCCGGTACGCCCAGTACGCGGGCCACCGGTTCGGGGAGCGGGCCGTGGCGGAGCTGCGCGAGGACTTCGTCCACCGCACGCTCGAGCTGCCCGTCTCCGTCGTCGAGCGGGCCGGCTCCGGGGAACTGGCCACCCGAAGCTCGGTCGACGTGGCCATCGTCGGCACCACCGTCCGCGACGTGGTGCCCACCATGGTCATCGCCTCGGTGCAGTTGGCGCTGCTGTTCGGGGCGGTCTTCCTGCTGCACCCGCTGCTCGGGCTGGCGGCGCTGGCCGGGCTGCCGTCGATCGGGGCGGCGACCCGCTGGTACCTGCGCCGGGCCAGCCCTGCGTACCTGGCCGAGGGCGCGGCCGCCGCCGCGCTGACCGAGACGCTGACCAGCACCGCCGAGGGCACCCGCACCGTCGAGGCGTTCCGCCTCGCCGACGAGCGGATCGCCCGCGGCACCACGCGGATCGCCCGGCTGTGGGCCGCGCGGCGCGCGACGCTTGGGCTGCGGACGGTCTTCTTCAGCGTGGTGGAGGCCAGCTATCCGCTGCCGGTCGCCGCGGCGCTGCTCGTCGGCGGGTACCTGCTGTCCCGGGGGGACGTCTCGCTGGGCGCGGTGGTGGCCGCCGCGCTCTACCTGCAACAGGCCATCGAACCGCTGGACCGGCTGTTGCTGTGGACAGAGCAGGCGCAGCGGGGCTTCGCCTCGTTCGCCCGGGTGCTCGGTGTCGGCCTGGTGCCGCCGGAGACGCCCGGCACCGCGCGCAGCCCTCGTGATGAGCGACTCGTCGTACGTGGGGCCCGCTTCTCCTACGCCGCCGGCCACGACGTGCTGCACGGCATCGACCTGGAGGTCCGGCCCGGCGAGCGGCTGGCCGTCGTCGGCCCGTCGGGGGCCGGGAAGTCCACCCTGGCCCGGCTGCTGGCCGGGATCGACGCGCCCCGCCAGGGCGTGGTCAGCATCGGCGGCTGCCCGGTCACCGACCTCGACCCGGCCGAGCGCCGCCGCCGGATCGCCCTGGTGACCCAGGAACACCACGTCTTCATCGGCTCGGTACGCGACAACCTCGCCTTCGCCGCGCCGGACGCCACCGACGAGCAGATGCGCTCCGCGCTGCGCACCGTCGGCGCCGACTGGTACGCCGCGCTCCCCGACGGCCTGGACACCCCGCTCGGCGACGGGGCCCGGCAACTCGGCGCGGCCGAGGCCCAGCAGCTCGCCCTCGCCCGGCTGGTGCTCGCCGACCCGCACACGCTGATCCTCGACGAGGCGACCGCCGCCCTCGACCCGACCACCGCCCGGCGGACCGAGCGGGCCCTCGCGGCCGTGCTCACCGGGCGCACCGTCATCGCGATCGCGCACCGGCTCAACACCGCGCACGACGCCGACCGGGTCGCCGTGCTCTCCGACGGCCGGATCACCGAGATCGGCAGCCACCACGACCTGGTCAACGCCGACGGCCCCTACGCCGCCCTCTGGCGCTCCTGGCACCCATGACCCCCGGCACGGCCCCTCTTTCACGGAAAGAGTGGCTATCCGCGGCGGGATAGCCACTCTTTCCGGGAAAGTGCGTCGACCGGAGGTGGGGCGGGGTTACTTGCTGACGCCGGCGGTGAGGCCGGACTGCACCTGGCGCTGGAAGACGATGTAGACGATGAGCACCGGCAGCATCGCCATGGTGACGCCGGCGAACAGCCCCGACCAGTCGGACTTGTAGCCCTGGTTGACCGACAGCTCGATCAGCCCCTGGGCGATCACCTGGTGCTTCGGCTCGCCGGCGACCGACTGCATGAGCAGGGTCGGCAGGTACCACTGGTTCCACTGGCCCAGCACGTTGAAGATGCCGATGCTGATCAGGCCCGGCTTGGCCATCGGCAGCATGACGCTGAAGAAGGTCCGGGTGTGCGAGGCCCCGTCCACCTGGGCCGCCTCGGCGATCGAGTCGGGCAGCGTCCGGAAGAACGAATGCATGAAGAAGACGGTGAACGACATCGACCAGGCCACATAGACCAGGATCAGCGTGAGGTGCTTGTTCGGGCCGAGCAGCGGAAACACCACGTTCATGTTGTAGACGCCCTTGAACAGGGGCACCGCCGCGAGGTAGATCGGCAGAGTCAGCCCCGACAGGAACATCCAGTAGATCAGCCGGTTGCCCCGGAACTCGTAGCGGGCCAGCGCGTACGCCGCCATCGAGCCCAGCAGCATCGTCAGGGTCACGCTGAAGACGAGCACGAGCAGCGTGTTCAGGAAGAAGCTGTCGATCCCGGCCGTCCAGGCCCGGGCGAAGTTGTCCCACTGCAGCGACTCGGGGATCAGCGACAGCGGCTCGCGGATCACTTCCGAGTCGGTCTTGAGTGCGGACATCACCACCCAGAACAGCGGGTAGATCACCATGATCGCCCACACCGCGAGAAACAGGTGCGAGAAGCCGTTGAAGATCCGGCCGCCGATGCTGTTGGCGGCGGCTCCCGCCCGTCGGCTCGCGGCCGGATCGGCCGGCGGCACCGCATCGGGTCGCCTCTGGCCGGAGGAATGGGTCACCGTGCTCATCGTCCAGTCCTCCTCAGTACTCGATCCGGTCACGACGGGTAATCCTCAACTGGAGGGCGGCCAGCAGGATGGTGAAGATGGCCAGCGCCACGGCGATCGCACAGGCGTAGCCGAACTGGCCTTTCTGGAACGCATTGAACTGGATCACCGAGGCGAAGATCTCGCTGGCGTGGTTCGGGCCGCCCTGGCTCGGCGTCATGACGAAGACCAGGGCGTACATGTCCAGGGCGATGAAGCCCAGGTAGACCCAGGCGACCGAGATGGTGTCCCGGAGCAGCGGCAGGGTGACCCGGAAGAAGGTGTGGAACCGGCCGGCCCCGTCGAGGGTGGCGGCCTCGTAGATGTCCTTCGGGATCGACTGCATGGCCGCCGAGAAGAGCACCATGTAGAAACCGGCGCCGCTCCAGACCGCGATGAGCAGCAGCCACCAGAGCACCGCGGGGACGCCGAGAAACGGCTCCGGGTCGGCGGTGAAGGCGATGGGGTTCTGCGGGTCGACCAGGCCGATCTTGGTCAGCAGGCCGTTGATCAGGCCCTGCTGGTCGGTCCGGTAGATCTGCTGCCACATGACGGCGATGACCACCAGCGACAGCACCTGCGGGAAGAAGAAGATGACCTTGTAGATGCTCGACCCGAACACCCCGCGGATGCCGGCCCTGTCCTCGCGTCCGCCCACGTTGAGCAGGAACGCGAGGAACAGGGCCAGCGCGATGGTGAACAGCGGCACGGTGACCAGGAAGAAGACGTTGTGCCAGAACGCCTTCCTGATCAGCTCGTCGGAGAACAGCCGGACGTAGTTGTCCAGCCCGACGAAGCGCTGGGAATCCGAGTACCCTCCCCAGTCGGTCAGCGAGTATCCCGCCGCCTGCGCGAACGGCCACACCACGTAGAACAGGTACAGCGCGACGGGCAGGGCCAGGAAGCCCGTGACGAAACGCGCGACTCCGTGCCGCATTGGACTCACTCTCTCCGTCGGATCAGGCGGTGCGGGTCTGCTTCTTGATCGACGAGTCCTTGGCGACCTTGTCGGCGGCCGCCTGCATCTTGTCGACGAACTGCTGGGCCGTGAGCCGGCCAGCCATCAGCTCCTCGGAGAGGTTCTGGCTCTCCTTGTCCAGGTCGGCGTAGAAGTCCGGGAACTTGACCGAGATGAGGTCCGAGGTCCCGTTCTTCATCAGGGTGTTCGCGCTGGAGAGCGCGGAGTCCTGCACGTTGTCGCCGGAGCCCTTGGTGGAGGCCAGCGACTTGGTCAGCTCGGCGAACTTCGCCGAACCGGCCTTGGACAGGATCGCCCGCAGGAACTCCTTGGCAGCCTCCTTGTTGGGGGCCTTGCTCGGGACCACGAAGCCCTCACCGGAGGAGGCGAACACGTCCTTGGCGGCCTTGTCGCCCGGGTTGCTCCAGTAGTCCGAGAGCGTCATCTCGAAGCCCGGCGGGATGGTGGCGGCCATCTCGTTCTTCAGCCAGGTGCCGACCTGGATGAACGCCGCCTTGCCGTCGAGGAAGGCCTGCTGCGACTGGGTGTGGTCGAGCTTGCCCGGCAGGAGCAGCTTGTCCTTGACCAGCTTCTCCCACGGCTCGAGCGCCTTGAGGACGCCGTCGGCCTTCCAGGCGCCGTCCTTCAGGTTGTCGATGTCGACGACGACCTGCTTGCCGGCGGACTTCCAGATGCTGGCCATCAGGGCCCAGCGCGGGTAGTAGCCGTGCACAGCGTCGTGGACGTACGGCGCCATGCCCTTGGCCTTGATCTTCGGCGCCAGGACGAAGAACTCGTCCCAGGTCTTCGGCGCCTCCCAGCCCTCCTGCTTGAACCTGGCCGCGTTGTACCAGTTGCCCCAGACGGTGAAGGCGATGTTCACCACGTAGAACTTGCCGTTCTGCGTGCCGTCGGAGACGGTGCCGGGCAGCAGCGAGTCGGCCACGGTGCCCTCGCCGTCCCAGGCGGGCGCGGTGAGCAGGTCGTCGAGCGGCTCGATGGCGCCCTCGTTGATCAGCGTGGCGCGGTCCATGCTGTCGGCGCCCGAGTTCATGACGAGGTCGCTGGGCTGCGTCGCCATCTTCGGCTGCTCTTCGGTCTTGATCTTCTGGGTGGAAGACATGTTGACCGTGATGTTCGGGTGCTTGGCGTTGAAGATGGTCTTGTCTTCCTTGGCCCACTGGTCGCCCAGTCCGCCGTTGAAGACGACCACCTTGACGGCGCTGCCGTCCTTCACGCCGAACGGGTTGTCCTTGCTCTTCGCCGTGCCGCCGTTGTCGGACTTCTCCGGCTCGCTGCCGGCGCAGGCGCTGAGCAGGCCGGCGGCCGGGGTGACCAGAAGGCCCGCCGCGGCGGCGCGCCGCAGCAGGGTCCGGCGGCTGAGATCGCCGGGGTTCTCGGGGGTAATCGACATCGTCGTCTCTCCTTGTGTGTCGGGTCAGGCGGTTCGCCGGAGACGCCCGGCGTACCGCGACTCGAGGGCGAGGTTGTGCTCGTCCCCACCGGGGACGTTGGCGGAGAGGTAGATAGGGGGGACCTCTCCGGCCTGGTGGAACCGTCGTACGACCTCCGCGGTCAACAGCTGCGCCAGCAGCGCGGTGGTGACCGAGGAGACCGCACAGACCGCGCCGCCGCCCTCGAGCGGCAGCAGTGCGTCGCCGTACGGCGCGCCGTTGTCCAGCACGACGTCGGCGAGATCGGCGAGCCGGTGGCCGGACGGGTGGCGCGGGGCCACCCGTGCGGTGTGGGCGACCGAGGTGACCGCGATCAGGGGGTGGCCGCCCGACTTGACCAGCAACGCCAGCTCGACGACCGAGCCGTTGATGCCGGACTGGGAGGCGACCACGAAGACGTCGGCCGGGTGCGGGTCGGCGAGGGCGTACAGCTGGTGGGCGACGGCCGGGTCGCGCTCCAGCTTCGGGTCGGCGAGCAGGTCGCGGGGCGCGTCGCCGTGCAGCACCAGGTCGTGCAGGGAGAGCCGGTTGGTGGGGACCAGCCCACCGGCCCGGGCGACGAGCTCGGCGGCGAACGCCTCGGAGTGCCCGGCGCCGAAGGCCTGGAGCACCCCGCCGGCCCGCAGGCTGGCCACGATCAGATCGGCGGCCTGTCCGATCGCCTCGGTCTGCGAGTCGACCACCCGGTCGAGCACCGGGCGGACCGCCTCGGCGTACCCCTGTGCGCTGATCATGAGGCGGCCCCCTTCGCGGCCTTGTGCCCGTCGACGGCCTGGGCGGTACGCCGGAAGGCCGCGTGGGCGCGGTCGTGGGTGCGCTGCGCCACGGCGATGTAGAGCAGGTCGAGCACGACGAGCTGCGGGTGCCGGGCGGAGAGCGCGTCCGGGCGGAAGGTGGTGGCCTGGCTGGCGGTGACCAGCACGATGTCGGCCAGCTCGGCCAGCGGCGAGCGCGGGAAGCCGGTCAGCGCCACGGTGGTCGCGCCCCGGCTGCCGGCCTCGGCGAGCATCTCGATGGTCTCCCGGGTCTGCCCGGTGTGCGAGATGCCGAGCGCGACGTCGCCGACACCGAGCAGCGCCGCGCTGGCCAGCCCCTCGTGCACGTCGCTCCAGGCCCAGGCGGCCACGCCGATGCGGTGCAGGCTGAACTGCATCTCCTCGCCGACCAGGGCGCTGCCACTGGCACCGAAGATGTTCACCCGGGACGCCCCGGCGATGGCCACCGCGGCTCGTTCCACCTCGGCGAGGTCGAGCAGCGTGGCGGTGTCGTGCATGGCGCGGGTGTCGGCGGCCATGATCTGGTCGAGCACCCGCTCCAGGGGGTCACTGGGCTGGATCTCGCGTCCGATGTCGACGGTCCACCCGGCCGACCGGGCCCGCCCGGTCTCGGAGGCGATGCCGAGCCGCAGGTCGGCGTAGCCGTCGAAGCCCATGGCGCGGCAGAACCGGGTGATGGTGGCCGGCGAGGTGCCGCTGCGCTCGGCCAGCTCGACGATGGTGGCCCGAGCGGCCGCCTCCGGGTCGCTGAGCACGTGCTCGGCGACCCGACGCAACGCCCCCGTCAGCTCTCCGGCGCCGGCCCGGACTCTGGCCAGCACCCCGTCGGCGCCCCGCCGGTCGACCGTGTCGGCGTCGACCACCGCGGTCCCCGCGGAAGTGTCCACCTCATGATCCACCATCGGAGCGCCTTTCGGAAAGGAGTGTTTACTGTTAGTGGTAAAAGTTCTTACTGAAGGCCCCTCCGTGTCAATAGCGTGGGCGAAGTTTTCAAACTGTTACCTGGCGCACACCGGCCCCGCCGACCGCCGATCTTGCCTTGCGGGCCCGGGTCGGACCAGCATGAATCCCACCCGTACCGCCGCACCGGGAGGCCCGTGAGCATGTCCGACACCGTCGTGGTCGGTCTCGACGTCGGAGGTACGTCCACCCGCGCGACCGCGCTGACCCTGGCCGGCGAACGCCTGGGCACCGGCCGGGCCGGCGGCGGCAATCCGACCAGCCACGGCGCCGAACGCGCCGCCGCCGAGCTGCTGACCGCGCTGCGCGGCGCGCTCGCCGGGGTCGATCCGACCCGGGTACGCGCCGGCACGATCGGCCTCGCCGGCGCCGCCCGCCTGCTGGCCGACCCGGCGGGGCGGGCCGCCTTCGACCGGGCCTGGGCCGAGGCCGGCCTGCGCTGCCCGTACGCGGTGCACGGCGATGCCCTCGTCGCGTACGCCTCGGGCACCGCCGCCCCGGACGGCACCGTGCTGATCGCCGGCACCGGCGCGATCGCCGCCCAGGTACGCGACCTGCGACTGGACCGGGTCGCCGACGGTCACGGCTGGCTGCTGGGCGACGCCGGCTCCGGCTTCTGGCTGGGCCGGGAGGCGGTCCGCCGGCTGCTGGCGACCCTGGACAGCGCCGGGACGCCCGGCCCGCTGGGCCGCCGGCTGCTCACCGAACTGCTCGGCACCGCCGAGGTGGCGGCCCGCCCCAGGGACACCGTCGACGCGCTCATCCAGGCGGTGACCCGGCGGCCCCCGGTCGAACTGGCCCGGCTCGCGCCGCTGGTGGTGGCCGCCGCCGTCGAGGGCGAGCCGGAGGCCGTCGCGCTGATCGAACGGGCCGCCGCGCACCTGGTCGACAGCGCCGGGCGGATCCGGCCGGCCGGCGCGGTCACGCCGATCGTGCTCGGCGGTGGGCTGCTCACCGGGGACACCCCGCTGGCGGCGGCGGTCCGCGCCGAGGCGCACCGGCACTGGCCGGACGCCCCGGTGCGCCCGGCCGGCGACGGGGCGGCCGGGGCGGCCTGGCTCGCCGCCCGGGAACTGCCCGAGGTGACCGATCCCGTCGCCCTGCACGCCCTGCTGGTCCCCGCCACCGACTGAGCCGGCCCTGGCCCCTGGGGCGGCGCGGTGGTGTCAGGTGGTGGCGAGGATTTCCGCCAGCCGGCGCCAGACGTGCGAGCGCCAGCCGCCGCCGAGCAGGGTGGCCGTGCGCTGCTGCACCGGGTCGTCGGGGTCGAAGCCGCTGTGCTCCAGGAAGAGCCGGGTGCCGCGCCCCTCCGGGGCCAGGGTCCAGCTCACCTCGGTGTCGAGCGACCCACCGCGCCAGGCCCAGCGCAGCCGGCGCGGCGGATCCACCTCCAGCACCTCGCAGTGCACCACGCCGTCGAAGCCCTGGGCCGGCCGCGGCTCGGTACGGAAGGTGAACCGGTGCCCGACGACCGGCACGACGTCGTTCGGCATCAGCCAGCGGGCGAGCAGGTCGGGCTCGGTCAGCACCCGCCACACCTTCGCTGGCGGGTGCGGCAGGAACTCATCGACCCTGATCGTCGTGGTGGGCTCAGTCATCGGGCATCCCGTCGAGGACGTCGCGCAGCTCGGCCAGCTTCGCCCGCCAGAACCGCTCGTACGGGGTGAGCCAGTCGGCCACCTCGCGCAGCGGCTCCGGGCGCAACGCGTAGAACCGCTGCCGGCCGACGGGTCGTTCGGTCACCAGGCCGGCGTCCTTGAGCACCCGCAGGTGCTCGGACAGGCTGGGCCGGCGCATGTCGAAGTGGGTGGCGAGCCCCTGCACCGGCTGCTCGCCGCGCTCGCGCAGCAGCCGGAGCACCTCGCGGCGGGTGGGGTTGGCCAACGCCGCGAAGACGTCGGCCTCAGACACGGGTGGACTGGAGCACGATGCCGTTGCCGTCCGGGTCGTCGAAGGTGGCGTAGCGCCCCCACGGGGCGACCTGGATGCCGTCCTCGGCGAAGACGACGCCCCGGTCGCGCAGGGCGGCCACGTCGCCGTCGAGGTCGTCGGTCTCCAGCACCAGGCCCTTGAGCGAGCCGGGCGGCATGGTCGGGAACCAGGTGACCAGGGTGAGGCCGGTGGCGGCGCCCTTCGGGGCCACCTGCACCCAGCGCTGCCCGGGGCCCATCGGGTTGTCCCGGACCAGGTCGAAACCGAGGACGTCGACGTAGAAGTCACGGGCCCGGTCCTGGTCGCTGACGGGCACGGAGAGCAGCTGCACATGGGTCATGGTCATGCGCCCACCATAGGTAGGACTTTTCCTACCGGTCAAGTTGGCGGGCCGGCCGTGCTGATCGGTATCGGACAGGCGTCACTTCAGCTGACCGGCGGTCAGGCCGGACTGGACCTGCCGCTGGAAGGCCACGTAGACGGCGAGCACGGGCAGCACCGCGATGGTGAGGCCGGCGAAGAGCCGAGCGTAGTCGCCGGCGTAACCTTGGCTGACCGAGAGCGCGAAGAGCCCCTGGGCGAGCACCCACTTCGACTCGTCGCCCTGCATCAGCACCTGCGGCAGCAGGAACTGGTTCCAGTGGCTGAGGAAGTTGAAGATCGCCACACTGATCAGGCCCGGACGGGCCATCGGCAGCATCACCCGGAAGAAGAGCCGGAAGTGGCCGCAGCCGTCGACCAGCGCCGCCTCCGCCACCGAGGTCGGCAGGGTGCGGAAGAAGGCGGTCATGAAGAAGACCGTGAACGGCAGCGAGTACGCCGCGTACACCAGGATCAGGCCGGTCCAGGTGCCGAAGAGCCCGGCGTTGCGGACCACGAAGAAGAGCGGCACCAGGGCGAGGAAGACCGGGAACATCAGGCCGCCGACGAAGAGGTAGTAGACGAACTGCCGGCCCCGGAACTCGTACCGGGCGAAGACGTACGCGGCGGTGGCGCCCATCAGCATGGTCAGGCTGACCGAGCCGGCCACCACCACCAGGCTGTTGAGGAAGTACCGGCCGATGTGCGCGCCGGTCCAGGCCCGGGCCCAGTTGTCGAAGTGCAACGTCTCGGGCAGGCCCCACGGGTCGGCGAGGATCTCGCCGTTGCTCTTGAACGAGCTGACGAACATCCACACCAGCGGCAGGACCGTCAGCGCGGTCCAGACCAGCAGGAAGCCGTGCGAGAAGACGTTGGCGACGCCGAGTTCGCGGCGGACCGGGCGGTCGGCCGAGCGCGCGGTCGTCGCGGCGACCGGGGCGGCCTCGTCCAGGGTGGTCAAGAGTACTCGATTCGGTCACGTCGGCCGGCGCGCAGGGACAGCACCGCCACCGACAGGGTCAGGAAGAACATCACCACGCCGATCGCCGAGGCGTAGCCGAACTTGGTCTCGCTGCCGAACGCGGTGTCGTACATCCGCACGCCGATCACGTCGGTGGAGAAGTTGGGGCCGCCGTTGGTCATCAGCTGCACCAGGATGAACCCGTCGAGGGCGAAGATGGCCAGGTAGACCCAGGCGACCTGGACGGTGTCCCAGAGCAGCGGCAGGGTGACCCGGCGCAGGGTGGTCAGCCGGGACGCCCCGTCGAGCAGCACCGCCTCGTAGATCTCCTTCGGCACGGCCGACATCGCGGCGCCGAAGAGCACCACGTAGAAGCCGACGTTGCTCCAGACCATCACGGCCAGCACGCACCAGAAGGCGGTCCGCGGATCGCCGAGCCAGGTGGGCGAGGCGAGCCCCACCGCGTGCAACGCGCTGGTGAGCAGGCCCTTGTTGGGGTGGTAGACCTCCTTCCAGAGCAGCGCGATGATCACCACCGAGAGCACCTGGGGGAAGAAGTAGACGGTGCGGTAGAGCGCGCTGCCGCGTACCCCGGTCACCCCGGCCCGGCCCTTGCGCCCGCCCATGTTGAGCATGGTGGCGAAGAAGAGCCCGAGGACGATCGTCAGCACCGGCACCAGGGCCAGCAGGATCGCGTTGTTCTTCAGCGCGTTCCAGACGTAGTCGTCGTGCCAGAGCGCACGGAAGTTGGCCAGCCCGACGGAGTTGGCGTCGGCGGAGTAGCCGAGCCAGTCGGTGGTGGAGATCTGGAACGCCTGCAGGTACGGCGATACGACGAAGACGACGTAGAGCAGCACCGGCGGCACCAGGAAGGTGATGATCAGCGGGTACTTGCCATGTTTCACGGTGGGCCCCAACTCCCGGCGGTCGGCCGGTGGGGACCTCGGGGGTCCCCACCGGCCGGGATGTCACGCGGTGCGCTTGTACTTCTTGACCGAGCTGTCCTGGGCGATCGAGTCGGCGCCCTTCTGGCACTGGTCAAGGAACTCCGCCGGGCCGATCCGGCCGCTGAAGAACTCGCCGCACGCGGCGTCGACGAGGTTGCGCTCCAGCTTGCGGTAGTAGTTGTTGTAGACCCAGTTGAAGCCGTTGGTGCCGGACGCGTCCAGCGCCTTCACCACGGTGCTCAGCCCGTACGGCAGCTCGACGCCGTCGGTGGCGCCGGCGACCACGGTGAGGCTGGAGACCTTCTTGGTGAAGTCCTGGGCGCCCTTCTTGGACAGCATGGTCCGGAAGTACTCCAGGCCACCGGCGACGTTCTTCGCCTTCGCCGGCACCATGAACGGCTCGCCCGCGGTGCCCCGGACCGCCTCGAACGGCAGCCTGTCGCCGCTGCCCAGGCTCGGCGTCGGCTGGACCGTCATGTTGAACCCGGCCGGCGTGACGTCCTTCTGCTCGCTCTCCAGCCAGGAACCGCAGGAGATGAAGGCGGCCTTGCCCTGACACCAGGCGGTCTGCGACTGCTTGTGGTCCAGGCCGGGCGAGCCCTCCAGGATGTACTTGTCCTTGACGATCTGGTGCCAGGCGTCGGCCGCGGCCTTCATCGCGTCGGACTTCCAGGCGTTCGGCTCCAGGTTGTCGATCGCGGTGGCGACCGACGGCCCGCCGAACTTGATCGCGGTGGCGATCAGCGGCCAGCTCATGTAGCGCGGGTGCAGGCCGGCGTACGTCCAGGGGGCGATCCCGGCGGCCTTGATCTGCTTGCACAGTGCGATGTGGTCGTCCCAGGTCTTCCCGTACGACCAGTTGCGCTCGCCGAACAGCTTGGTGGAGTGCCAGATGCCGTAGACGGTGTAGGTGTAGTTGAACACCAGGAACTTGCCGTCGTACGAGCCGACCTCAACCGCGCCGGGCAACAGGGTGTCCTTGACGGTCTTGCCGGGGATGTCGAGGCTCGGGGCGGCGAGCAGCTCACCGAGGTCGGCGAGGGCGTTCTGCGAGACCAGGCCGTTGAAGTCGATCTGGCCGGCGCCGGAGTTGTTGACCACGTCCGGCGGGGTGCCGTCGACGAAGCGCGGCTGGAGGGTCTTGCTGATCTCCTGCGTGGCCGAGTGCTTGATCTCGGCCTTCGGGTACTTCTCCTTGTACATGGCCTCGTGGGCCTTGGCGTACTCCTCGCCGAAGCCGCCGTTGAAGATCACCACCTCGAGTGGCGCGTCCTCCTTGACCCCGAGGGGGTTCTGCTCACTCTTGGTGCCCTGGTAGGTGCCGCCGTCGGCCTTGTCGTCGCCACCGCCGGTGGCGCAGCCGGCGAGCAGGCCCGCCGCGGGGGTGGCCAGCAGGCCGGCGGCGGCGGTACGCCGCAGGATCTCACGCCTGTTCATCAGCTCTCCTCGGTTCGGGTGGGGCGGATCGCCGCTGACATCCGGTGGCGTCCGCCGGTCGAGGCACGTTGATTCTCTTCAGTTTGCCTGTTGCTGTTGAAGAATTTCTACGGCAGGAGCGCGTCGACTTCAAGACCCGGCGGCCGATCCGTTATCACCACCGGTCGCACCGCACTGGCATAGCCTGAGCCCATGCGCCGCCTGGGCCAGCTCGCGGAGCGCACGCCGGCAGGGCGGGAACGCTACGTCGACCTGCTCCGCGCGCTCGCGATCACCATGGTCGTCGCCGGCCACTGGGGCGTCACCGTGATCGGCCGGGACCCGGCCGGCCGGCCGACCGGGCACTCCGCGCTCGCCGACCTGCCGTGGGCGTACCCACTCACCTGGCTGGCCCAGGTGATGCCGGTCTTCTTCCTGGTCGGCGGCTATGCCAACGCGGCGTCCCTGACCCGCCACCGGGCCCGCGGCGGCGACGGGGCCGGCTGGCTGCTGGACCGCAGCGCCCGGCTGGTCCGCCCCACCAGCGCGCTGCTGCTGGTCCTCACCGTCGGCGCGGCGCTGGGCCGGCTGCGCGGCACCGACCCCACCCACGTGCGCACGGTGATCTGGTTCGCCACCATCCCGCTGTGGTTCCTGGTCGCCTACCTGCTGGTCGTGGCCCTCACCCCGCCGATGTACGCGCTGCACCGCCGCTACGGGCTCGCCGTGCCGCTGGCGCTCGTTGCCCTGGTGGCGCTGGGCGACCTCGGCCGGCTGACCGGGCCGGCGACGCTGGCCGCCGGCAACTACGTCTTCGGCTGGCTGGCGGTGCACCAGCTCGGCTTCGCCTGGTACGACGCCCGCACCCCCGCGACCGGGCCACCGTCCGGGCCGTCCGGGCCGTCCGAGCCGTCCGAGCCGTCCGAGACCGCACCGCCCGACCCGGCAGAGACGGCCCTCCCACCGTCGGGGTCCGACCGGCCGGGCGTACGCCGGCGACGCCTGCCCACCTCCCGGCCGACGGCGCTGGCGCTGCTGGTCGGGGGCCTGGCCGCGCTGATCCTGCTCACCATCGTCGGGCCGTGGCCGGTGGCGATGCTGAAAGTGCCCGGGGAGCGGCTGGACAACGCCTCGCCGCCGAGCCTGGCGCTGCTCGCCCTCGCCGCCGCCCAGCTCGGGCTGATCCTGCTGCTGCGGGCCCCGGCGCGACGCTGGCTGCGCCGGCCCCGACCGTGGCGGGTGGTGATCGCGGTCAACCTGGTGGTGCTGACGGTGTTCCTCTGGCACCTGACCGCCGCCGTGCTGCTGATCGGGCTGCTCGACGCCGTCGGCCTGCTGCCCACCCCACGGGCCGGCTCGGCCGCCTGGTGGGGCTGGCGGGTGCCCTGGCTGCTGCTGCTCACCGCGGTGCTGGCCGTGCTGGTCGCCGTCTTCGGCCCGATCGAGACGCGCAGCGCCCGGCACCGCACCGGGCGGCGGATTCGCCGGGCCGGCCGGGTCCGCGCAGCACTGACCGTCGCCGGGTACGCCGCCGTCATCGGCGGGCTGCTGGTCAACAGCGCCACCCCGAAGGCCGCCCCGGAGCCGCTCGGCACGCCCGTCCCGGCGCTGGTGGCGTACCTGGCCGGGGCGGGCGTGCTGCGGTTGCTCAGGTCTGGGTGGGGAAGCCGAGGTTGACCCCGCCGTGGCGCGGGTCGAGCCAGCGACTGGTGACGACCTTGCCCCGGGTGAAGAAGCGCACCCCGTCCTCGCCGTGCGCGTGCAGGTCGCCGAAGAGGGACGACTTCCACCCGCCGAACGAGTAGTACGCCATCGGCACCGGGATCGGCACGTTGATCCCGACCATGCCGACCTCCACCTCGTGCTGGTACCGGCGGGCGGCGCCGCCGTCGTTGGTGAAGATCGCCGTGCCGTTGCCGTACGGGTTGGCGTTGACCAGCTCGACCGCCTCGTCGTACGAGCCGACCCGGACGACGCTGAGCACCGGGCCGAAGATCTCGTCGGTGTAGATCGACATGTCCGGGGTGACCCGGTCGAACAGGGTCGGGCCGAGCCAGAAGCCGCCGGACTCCCCGTCCGGGGTGACGTCCCGGCCGTCGACCACCGGCACCGCGCCGGCCGCCACGCCGGACTCCACGTAGGAGCGGACCCGGTCGGCGTGCGCGGCGGTGACCAGCGGACCCATGTCGCAGCCGCGCCGCCCGTCGCCGGTGCGCAGCCCGGACATCCGTTCGGCGATCTTCGCGACCAGGGCGTCGGCGACCGGCTCGACCGCGACCAGCGCCGAGATCGCCATGCACCGCTCCCCCGCCGAGCCGAAGCCGGCGTTGACCGCCGCGTCCGCGGCCAGGTCCAGGTCGGCGTCGGGCAACACCACCATGTGGTTCTTCGCCCCGCCGAGCGCCTGCACCCGCTTGCCGGCCATCGACCCGCGCTGGTGCACGTACCGGGCGACCGGGGTGGAGCCGACGAACGACACCGCCCGCACCGAGGGATGGTCCAGCAGCGCGTCGACCGCCTCCTTGTCGCCGTTGACCACGTTGAGCACGCCGTCGGGCAGGCCCGCCTCGGCGAACCACTCGGCCAGCAGCAGCGCGGCGCTCGGGTCCTTCTCGCTCGGCTTGAGCACCACCGCGTTGCCGCAGGCCACCGCCACCGGCACGAACCACAGCGGCACCATCACCGGGAAGTTGAACGGCGAGATCACCGCCACCACGCCCAGCGGCTGCCGGAGGCTGTACGAGTCGACCTCGGTGGAGACGTTCTCGCTGAAGCCGCCGCGCAGCGCCGACGGGATGCCGCAGGCGTACTCGATCACCTCCAGGCCGCGCTGCACCTCGCCGGCGGCGTCCGCGAGCACCTTGCCGTGCTCGGCGGTGATCACCTCGGCGAGCCGGTCGCGGCGGGCGTGCACCAGCTCCCGGAAGGCGAACAGCACCGCCGTGCGCTTCGCCAGCGACGCGTCCCGCCAGGCCCGTGCCGCGCGCTCGGCCGCCTCCACCGCGACCGCGACGTCCGCGGCCGAGGCCAGCTCCACCTCCCCGGTACGCCGGCCGGTGGCCGGGTCGAAGACGTCCCCGCGCCGCGGGGAGCCGCCGGAGACCCGCTTGCCGTCGACGAAGTGCCCGATGACCGTCACGTCGTCCGTCCCGCTCATGCCGCCACCTCCGCCGAGGCGCAGGAGCGGATGGCGCCGACGAGGATGGCCAGCCCCTCGCGGGCCTCGTCCTCGGTCAGCGTCAGCGGCGGGCCCATCCGCAGCACGTTGCCGTGCAGGCCGCCCTTGCCGGCGAGCAGCCCACCGGCCCGGCACGCCTCGAAGACACGGGCGGTCAGCGCCGGGTCCGGCTCGGTGCCGCCCGGCCGGACGAACTCGACGCCGAGCATCAGCCCCTTGCCGCGTACCTCGGCGACGCAGTCGAGACCGGCCACGGCGGCGCGCAGCCCGTCGGCGAGGATCGCGCCGGTGCGGGCCGCGTTGGCCTGCAGGTCGTGGTCGCGCAGGTAGTCCAGGACGGCGTTGCCGGCGGCGGTCGAGATCGGGTTGCCACCGAAGGTGGAGAAGCTGATCGCCGGCACCGACTCCAGCACGTCGGCCCGGCCGACCACGCCGGCGAGGGCGAAGCCGTTGCCGACGCCCTTGGCGAAGGTGAGCAGGTCCGGGGTGACGCCGTGCGCCTGGTAGCCCCAGAAGTGCTCGCCGGTACGCCCCCAGCCGGTCTGCACCTCGTCGGAGATCAGCAGGATGCCGTGCTCGTCGAGAACCTTCTTCCAGGCGGCGAAGAGCCCGTCCGGCGGGGCCACGAAACCGCCCACGCCCTGGATCGGCTCGGCGATCAGGCAGGCCACGTCGCCGGCGGTCTGGGTGGCCAGCACCTCGCGCAGGTCCTCCACCGCCGCGTCGATCCGGTCGGACTCGTCCAGGCGGGCCAGCAGGCCGCGCAGCCGCTCGCCGGAGTGCAGCCAGGCCACCTGGAGCGGGTTGAGCGCGCTCGCCGACCAGCTCCGGTTGCCGGTGACGCCCATCGCCGCGTACGACCGGCCGTGGTAGCTGTTGCGCACCGCCAGGATCTGGTGGGAGCGGCGGTGGTTGGTGGCGACCAGCAGGGCGGCCTCGTTGGCCTCGGTGCCGGAGTTGGTGAAGAAGACCCGGGCGTCCGGGATGCCGGAGAGCCGGGCGATCTTCTCCGCCAGCTCCACCTGCTGCCGGATCAGGTAGAGCGTGGAGCTGTGCACGATGCCCGTGCGCAACTGGCGCTCCACCGCCTCCCGGATCTCCGGGATGTCGTAGCCGATCATGTTGGTCAGCACGCCGCCGAAGAAGTCCAGATAGGTCCGGCCCTGCGCGTCGGTCACCCGGCGACCGGAGCCGGACACCAGCTCGATCGGTTCGGCGTAGTAGAGCGGCATCCAGGACGGGAGCACGGCCCGGTGTCGGGCCAGCAGGTCGTCGGAGGTCATCTCGCACCCTTCAGCGGCGGCGGATTCGCGTTCCCCGCACGCTTCCACCACCCGGCGACAGGGACAACTGTCACTGTGTAGCGCAGCCGGGGTGGCGGCCTGACAGCGCGTCAACCTGCTCGGTGCGGTTTCCGGGGCGGCCCGCCTCCTTCGCAATCCTTTCCGGTGACATCTGAGCGATCCGCGACTCATTCCGCAGAGCGGCGGCCGGCTGGACCGCTCGCCCTACGCTGGGCCGGTCCCCCGGGTTGCAGGAGGTCCGACGTGCGGCTGGCGCAGACCATCGCGGAGCTGGAGCGGACGGCCGCGCGGGAGGTGGGCCGGGGCAGCGCGCGGCTGGCCGTACCGGCGGCCGGCGGCCTGCTCGCCGCCGCCCGCTCGCTCGCCGCGGCGCCCGACGCCGCCGTCCTCACCGGGTTCTACATCCCGGCCGCCGACCCGCCCGCGGCCGAGACCGACGGTCCGATCGGGGCGGTCCAGCTGGCCGCCGCGCTGCGCGCGCTGGGCGGCGAGGTCCGGCTGGTCACCGACGCGCCCTGCGCGCCGGTGGTCGCCGCCGCGCTCGGGGCCGCCGCACCGGACGTGCCACTGGACGTCGCGCCGGTCCAGGGGTACGACGACTGGGCCGGCACCGTCCTGCCCCGCTACGCCGCGCTCTCGCACCTGGTCGCCTGCGAGCGGGTCGGCCCCTGCCTCGACGGATGCCCGCGCAACATGCGGGGCGAGGACATCGGCGCCCACACCGCGCCGCTGGACCGGCTCTACACCGCCGGTTCCGCCTACCGGATCGGCATCGGCGACGGCGGCAACGAACTCGGCATGGGCCGACTGCCGGCGGAGCTGGTGGGCCGGGTGGTGGACCGGGGCGAGCGGATCCACTGCGTGGTCGGCTGCGACGCGCTGCTCGTCGGCGGCACGTCCAACTGGGCCGCCGCGGCGCTGGTGGGTGCGCTGGCGCTGCTGCGCCCCGAGGTGCCCGCCCTGCGCGACCTGCTCCGCCCCGACTGGTCGTACGGCGTGCTGACCGAGATGGTGACCAGGGCTGGCGCGGTGGACGGCGTACGCCGGCGGGCCGAGGTCAGCGTCGACGGCCTGGACTGGCCCGCGTACGCCGAGCCGCTGACCCGGATCGCGGAGCTGGTCGCTGCGGCGGGTTGACCGGCGGGCGTCGTTCTCACGTGGTCGCGCGGCGCTCGGCGGCGGTCGGACGCGGCCGGGGCCGGGCGCGCGGGGCGCCGGCCGCACCCTCCGGCGCGGGCCGGGTCGAGGGGTCCGGCGCGGGCCGGGCCGGCGCTGCCGGGGCGGGGCCGGCCGACGGGTCCGGGGTGGCGCCGGCCGGGGCGGGTTCGGCGCGGCGGCGGCGCGGCAGGTGCAGGGCGGTGGCCAGCAGCGCGAAGGCGGCCCAGCCCCCGGCCAGGGCGACGACCGGCGACGCGTCCTGGAGATGGTGGTAGGCGGTGAGGAACCCGACCAGCGCGAGGCTGTTGCGGGCGAAGTGCCGGCTGAAGTCGACCAGTTGGCGACGGGCCTCGACGGCGACCAGCACGCCGGAGTAGGGGAAGGTCACCACCATCCCGCGCAGCAGCTGGCCGAGCAGGCCGGTGAGCACCGCCCCGGCGAAGATCACCGCCAGCTTGGCCGGGGCGGGGAGGCTGTCCGGGCGGGCGTCGACCGGCCGCTCCGGTGGCGCGGGGACCGCCCGGGCGCGGCGGCGCAGCACCACCATGGCGAGCAGCCAGAGCGCCAGCGTGCCCGCCAGGGCCGGCCCGAACGGCACCGGGACCGCCAGCAGGCCGGCGCTCAACGCCACGTAGGCGGCGATCCCGGCCAGGTCGGCCAGGAGGATCGGCCAGCGCAACCGGTGGTGGGTCAGCGCCACGGTGACGAAGAAGAGGTTGAGGCCGAGCACGCCGAGCAGCTGGGCGCCGTCGACCCGGTGGTCCGTGGTGACCAGGGCCAGCGTCATCGGCAGCGGCAGGCTGTAGACGAACGCCCGCAGCCGGACCGAACGGATCACGCTGACCGCCCAGACCACGGCGGTCACCAGGAGCACGGCACTCCACGTCATGGCTGGCCCATCTCCGCTCCACCGCCCGCCGGCGCGGTCAGTCCTCGAAGGTCGCGACGTTCGCGCACAGGTCGAACACCCGGGTGAGCCGGTCGATGTCGGCGCGGTTGACCGAGAACTGGTTCTCGCTGATCTCCCCGTGCGCGCTCATCCTGGCCTCCCAGCAGCTCGAGCCGTCCCAGAGTGTCAGATTGACGTGCAGGTGCGGGCTGACGACACCCAGCGGCAGCAGGCCCACCCGGACCCCGGCCCGGCGTTGCTTCTCCACCAGCTCGACCAGCTGGTCGGAGAGCGTGGCGTAGGCGAAGACCCGGGTGATCCGCACCCCGCGCGCCAGGGCCGCCAGGTTCGCCTCCCAGTAGCGCCGCCCGATCTCGCTGCGCCACCAGCTCAGCTCGCCGCTGGCCCTCGGCGTCAGGTTGGTCAGCCCCTGCAGACTCCGGGTGCAGTCCCGGGTGGCGCCGATCAGGTCCTCGTCGTCGTCGCCCCGCCGGACCACCCGCCCCGTGGCGAGCTGCTCGGCCTCGATCCGGAACTGCTCGTAGCGGCGCTGCGCCTCCTCGGCGACCCGGGTGCCCGGGTGCCGCTCGACCGCCTCCCGGACGGCGACGACGATCTCCGGCGCGGCCTGCACCAGCCAGGGTGGCCCGTCCAGCAGCGTACGCAGGTGGAACCGGCGCTCCGCGCGGGCCAGCGAGTCCACCAGCAGCGAGATGGTGATGCCCATCAGCCCGGCCAGCAGCGACTCGACGCCGCTGGCGGCGTTGGTGAGGTCGAGCGTGACGGAGAGCGCGATCGACAGGGTGATGCCGACCAGCGCCACCGGGTCGGTGTGCGCCACCAGCCGGACCAGTCCACTGGCCGACCCGGTACGCCCGGTTAAACGTCGGCGGAGCACGTCGCCAGTCATCGGCAGCCCCCGATCTCGTCGGTGCGCCCAGCGTAGTGCCGATCCACAAGCGCCCCTCGTGGCCACGGCCGTCGGTACGATCCGGTGGTGCGGATCGCGGACGTGGCGCTGCCGAACTGCCCGGCCGGCGCGTCGCCCGCGCAGCTCGCCCGCGGGGTGCGGGCCTGGGTGGAGTCCCCGCCGCTGCGGGCGCTGGTCGCCCGGTTCGGCGGCGAGTGGCCGACCGGCGACCTGACGGCCGTGCTGGCCGGGCTGGACGACTTCTCCGCCCGGCACTGGGACTTCCGGGGCGGTCGGGAACGCCCCGAGGCGCGGGAACCGACCCTCGACCCGAGCACCGCCGCGCTGGTGCACGCCACGGCCGAGGCGCTCGGCCTGGTTCGCCCCGTGCGACCGGCCCACCCCCGGTACGCCCACCTGGTGGTCCTGGGCGGGCTGGCGCACGCCTGCCTGCGGCGCGTGGCGTTCGCGGCCCACCTGGTACGGCACGGGTTGGCGGTGGACGGGGAGGTGGCCGTGCTCGGCAGCTTCCGGCCGCTGTCCGAGGTGGAGCGGGACGTGCTGGCCGGGGCGGGGATCGCGGCCGACACCGAGGTCGACGCCCTCGACGCGGCGGTCCGCGCGGTCCTCGGAGTCGCCGCGCCCGACGACGAGGACGGGCACGACGCCGGCCACCCGCACCACTCCTGGTCCGCGCGGACCTACCGCTCGGACGGGCTGCCGCCGGTCCGGGTGCTCGCCGCCCCGTCCAGCGAGCCGGAGCGGCGGCGTGCGCACACGGCGGACACCCAGCGGTTCTGGGCCGGGCACGTCCGGCTCTCCCCCGGCGACGCGCTGCTGGTGGTGACCGCGCCGATCTACGTGCCGTTCCAGCACTGCGACGCGCTGCGCACCCTGGCGGTGCCGTACGGCTGCGCGATCGACACCGTCGGCGTCGACCCGGCCCTGCCCGACCTGGTCCGGCTGCCCGAGCCGGCCCTCACCCCGGGGCGCTACCTCCAGGAGATCCGCTCGGCGATCCGCGCGATGCGGGCCCTGCACGAGGTGCTCGGCTGAACCGCCCACGAGGCCGCTCGGATCGGGGGTGTCAGGCGTCGGCGTGCAGCGCGAGTGCCGTCCGGGTCGCGGAGACGAAGTCCCAGAACAGCGGCCGGGTGCTGTGCTTGCGTCCGTCCCAGGTGTTGGTGCCGAACATCGCCTCGCGCAGCGGCGTGGTCAGCTCCAGTTGGGCGCCCGCCCTCGACGCCGTCCGGTTGCAGATGTTCCGCGGGCTGGTCCCGTCGATGGCGCGGTTGACCCGCCGGGCGACGGTGATGTCCACCTTCGCCAACTCCCGGCGCAGCAGGTCCCGCAGCCCGGCGTCCAGCCCGCCGATCACCACCGCCTCGGCCCCGTCCGGCTCACCGGCCTGCCGGGTCGTGCAGCCGTGCAGGGCGACGGCGTGGCGGACCCCACCGCAGATCGACTCGGCCCACGGGTCGTCACAGTTCACCGAGGTCACGTGCAGGGCGGCGTTGCCGGAGCCGAGCAGCCCCTCGAACATCCAGTAGTGGTGCAGGCCCCTGCCGTCGGTGCTCGGCTCCAGGGTCGCCGGGTGGTAGCCGGCGACCGCGAGGCACAACTCCGACGTGCCCACCTCGATGCCGCCACCGTGCGGCGCGAGGACCGCCGTCCGCGTCGTCCCGGTTGCGCAGCCGGGCGGCTCGTCCGGGGCGCATCGATGGCAGTAGCGCAGGGCGTACTCGACGCCCTCGACGAGGCCCGCGGTGGCGTACAGCTCGGTGTTGGAACCGTACCGGTCGGTGGGGTGCGCGGTGGGCCGGCTCGGGCGGGGGCGGTCGGGATCCCCGGCCCGGTCCTCGGCGGAGGTCACCGCGCGGTGTCGGCGACCGCTTGGGCAAAGACCTCGGAGCGGTGCTCGAAGTTGCGGAACCGCCCGTAGCTGGGCGCGGCCGGCGAGAGCAGCACCACCCCGCCGGGCGGGGTGAGCTTGCGGGACAGCCCGACCGCCGCGACCAGGTCCTCGGCGAGTTCGGTACGCACCGCCGGCAGCCCGGCCAGCGCCTCGACGATGCGGGGGCCGCTGTCCGGGATGCCGATCACGGTGATCTCCCGCTCGGCCAGGTGCGCGGCGAGCGGGCTGTAGTCCAGCCCCCGGTCGGTGCCGCCGACGATCACCGTCAACGGCCGCCCCTCGTACGCGTCGATCGCGTGCATGGCCGCGTACGGGCTGGTGGCGAGGGTGTCGTCGACGAAGGTGAGGCCGGACGGATCGGCGATCTCGGTGAGCCGGTGGGCCAGCCCCTGGAACTCGGCGACCGCCACGGCCAGGGTGTCCTTGCGGGCCACCACGTCCACGTCGAGCGCGTCGAGCACGGCCAGCGCCACGCAGAGGTTGCCCTCGTTGTGCCGGCCGACCAGCGGCAGCACGGCGCGCGGGAAGAGCGGCTGATCGGCCAGGTGGAACCAGGGTGTGCCGTCGGGGCCGCTGGCCACGTTCGCGGTGTCCGGCCGGCCGGCGCGCACGGCGGCCCGGTCGCCCAGTTCCACGGCCAGCCGCGGGTCGGCGCCGTTGACCACCACGGTCCGCGGGCCGTACGCCAGCAGGTTGAGCTTGTCCCGGTAGTACTCCGCCTCGCCGCCGTGCGCGTCGAGGTGCTCGGGGAAGAGCGCGGTGACCACGGCGACGCGGGGCGAGTCGGTCAGGTCGGTGCACTGGTAGCTGGAGAGCTCCAGCACGTACAGGTCCGCCTCGGGCAGGTCCAGGGTGGGCACCCCGATGTTGCCGCCGAAGACGTTCGGCCGGTCCACCGCGGCGAGCAGGTGGCTGATCAGGCTGGACGTGGTGCTCTTGCCCTTGCTGCCGGTGACCCCGACGGTCCGCTCGGCGTGGTCGGCCATCCAGAGCGCGGTGCCCTGGGTGATCGTGGCCGCCCGCGCCCGCAGCTCCACCATCCAGGGGTGGGTGTTCGGCACGCCCGGGGAGCGGACCACCACGTCGGCGGCGGCCAGCCGGTCGAAGCCGGCCTCCCCGGTGATCAGGGGCGCGGCCTCGGCGAGCGGACCCTCCCAGGGCAGGGTGAGGAAGTTGGCGCTGTCGTCCACGGCGACCAGGCCGGCGGGGCCGTGCGCGGCGATGGCGGTCACGGCCGCCCGGCCCTCGCGGCCGGCCCCCCAGACGGCGACGGTACGTCCGCGCAGGTCAGACAGGCGCACGGGCTCTCTCCTCGGGGGTCTCGACGGCGTGGCACGGGGCACGGTCCGGCGCAGCCGGACACGGCCGGACGAACCAGGGCCTAGTATGGCGTGTGCCCAACGAGCAGCTCCGGCGGATGGACGCCTTCACCTTCCCGTCCTACTCGATCGACCTCGCCACCGGCGAGGCGTTGTTCGACTACAAGCTGACCGGTCCCGACGGTGAGCAGCGGTTCACCGAGGCCATCACCCTGCCGCTGCCCGCCGACCCGCCGTCGGACGAGACCGTGGCCACCCTGGGCCGGGTCCTGGAGCTGCTGCACGTGGTCGCCGGGGTCAGCTACTACAAGGCCGCCGCGCCGCGCCGGCTGGTGCTGCCGGCGCCGCTGGGCGCGGCCGCCGCCGAGCTGGTCACCGCCGTCTACACCAAGGGCCTGGCCGAGTACGCCTACCGCAACCAGCTGCCGCACGTGCTCGAACTGCGCCCGGAGGTGGCCTCCGGCACCGTCTCCCCGGCCCGCGAGTACGACGACTCCGACCGTCGTCCGCTCTCGGCCGTCGGCGGCGGCAAGGACTCCATCGTCAGTCTGGAGGCGCTGCGCCGGGCCGGCTTCGACCCGGTGCCGTTCTCGGTCAACCCGAACCAGGTGATCGTCTCGGTGAACGAGGCGTCCGGGCTCACCCCCCTCGCGGCCCGCCGGCGGATCGACCCGGTGCTGTTCGACCTCAACGCGGCCGGCGCGCTCAACGGCCACATCCCGGTCACCGCGATCAACTCGCTGATCACGGTCGCCACCGCCGTGCTGCACGGGCTCGGGCCGGTGGTGATGTCCAACGAGCGCTCCGCGTCGGACCCGAACCTGATCTGGAACGGTCACGAGATCAACCACCAGTGGTCCAAGGGCGTCGAGGCGGAGGGGCTGCTGCGGGCGGCGCTGGCCGAGCACGCCGGTCTCACCGAGCCGTACTTCTCGCTGCTGCGCTCGCTGTCGGAGCTGCACATCGCCCGGCTCTTCGCCGCGATCGACCGGTACGACGCGGTGGTGACCAGCTGCAACGCCGCGTTCAAGCTGCGCGACGCGAGCGAGCGCTGGTGCCGCGACTGCCCGAAGTGCCGGTTCGTCTTCCTGGCCATGGCGCCGTTCATGCCGCGCGAGCGGGTGGTGCGCATCTTCGGCGGCGACCTGCTGGCCGACCCGGCGCAGATCCCCGGCTACCGGGAGCTGCTCGGCGTCGACGGGCACAAGCCGTTCGAGTGCGTCGGCGAGGTGGAGGAGTCGGTGGTGGCGCTGAGCCTGCTCGCCGAGCAGGAGCAGTGGCGCGACGCCCCGGTCGTCCAGGCCCTGGCCGACGCGGTCCCGGAAACCGCCTGGTCGGCGGCGGCGTCCTCCGACGTCTTCACCCCCGGCGGCCCGAACTTCGTCCCCGCCCCCTACGCCAAGGCCCTCACCGCCCTCACCTGACCCCCGTCCCCCTCCGTCACCACTCCCGTTGATCATGAAGTTATTGCCGCGACACGCCGCGGCGGACGACAACAACTTCATGGTCAACAGGACAGCAGGCCCGGGGGGCGCGCAGGGTCAGGGGGTGCGGATGGCGTCTAGGGCGAGCAGGGCGACGTGCAGGGAGAGGCAGGCCTCGACCGAGTCGAGGTCGACGTCGAGGATGCGTGCGATGCGGGCCAGCCGCTCGTAGAACGCCGGCCGGGACAGGTGCGCCGCCGCGGCCGCCGCCGACTTGTTGCGGCCCTGTTCCAGGTACGCCCGCAGCGTGCCGAGCAGCTGGTCGCGGGGGTGCCGGGCGTCGTGGGCGAGCAGCGCGCCGAGTTCCCGCTCGACGAAGGTCTGCACCCGGGGCTCGTCGCGCAGCAGGTGCAGCAGCCCGGCGAGCCCGACGTGGGGTAGCCGGAAGATGGGCAGGTCGCGGCGGTCGCGGCGGGCCGCGTCGGCGATCTGCCGGGCCTCGATCAGCGACCGCCGGGCCTCCCGCAGGCCGCCCACCCCGGAGCCGGCGGCGACGATCACCGCGTCCGGCGGCGAGGCGCCGGACACTGCGGGACGGGCCGGGGCGGCGTCGAGCCGGATCCGGCGCAGGGCGGCGGCGAACGCGGTCAGCGCCCGCTCCTCCGCGGCCGGGTCGGGCAGGGCGAGCAGCGCGCCCACCGCCTGGTCGTCGACGGCGCTGGTCAGCCCGGTAAGCTTCGCCTCCCGCAGCGCCTGCCCCACCGCCTCGGCGAGATCCCGCAGCCGCGCCGGGCCGGCCTCCGGGGCCGACTCGGCCGCCACGGCGCTCTCCCCGGTGGCGCCCTCGGGGGCGGGGTCGTCGAGGCGGTGCCGGACCACCACGCCGACCAGGTGCCGGCGTTCCAGCGTGACGCCGAGCGCCCGCGCCCGCAGCGCGACCTCGTCGACCGGGCGGGAGTGGTCGAGCAGGGCGGTGAGCAGGGTGCGGTGGATCTGCCGTTCCAGGCCCTCGGCGTCGCGCCGGATCAGCCGGCCCAGCGCCAGGGTGGAGGCGGCCCGCTCCACCAGGATCGTCAGCCGGGTCGGCGGGGTGCCCGTCGGCCGGCCGCCCAGCGTGGTCCCGGCGGCCAGGTCGCCCCCGCCGGGCCAGCGCAGCAGCAGCCGGCCCCAGTCCTGCCCCCGCGCGCCGACGGTGGTCACCAGCCAGCCGCTGTCGGCGTCGTACGCGGTGCGACCGGCGGGACGGATCCGCCGGGAGTGCTGCTCCCAGCCGTCCAGCAGCAGCTCGGCGCTCTCCCCCGCCGGGTCGTACGCGAGGACCTGCCGGGACAGGTTCTCCAGCACCACCGGGCAGCCGGCCAGCTCGGCGGCCTGCCGGACCACCTCGGCCGGGCCGGCGCCCTCGACCGACAACTCGGTGAACCGCTGGTGGATCTCCTCGGTGGCGCGCAGCTCGGTGAGCTGGGCGTCGACGATCAGCGCGTGCACCGCCTCGGTGATCCGGACGAACGGGGTGGCCCGGCGCAGCTCGACCAGGGGCAGGCCGCGCCGCTCGGCGGCGGCCGCCATCACCCGGGGCACCCCGCTGACGTACCGGCGGCCCAGCTCGACCACCAGCCCGGAGACGCCGACGTCGGCCAGGTCGCCGATGAAGGCGCGCAGGCCGGCGTCGTCGGCGGGCAGCCCGATGCCGGTGGTGAGCACCAGCTCGCCGCCGCCGAGCAGGGTGGCGATGTCGGGCACCTCGGCGACGTGCACCCAGCGGACCGGCGCGTCCAGGCCGGCGTCCCCGGCGACCAGGCGCGGCGCGCCGTGGCGGACCGGGTCCAGGGCGAGGACCTCACGCACGGTAGGGAACACGGGCGACACGCTACCGTCCGTGACCCCGTCCCACGACAGCCCGGCCCGGTGGCCAGCCGTGGGGGCTCAGAGCGGGTCGTCGCGGCCCAGCTCCCAGCAGGCCACCGCGGTGGCGGCGGCCACGTTGAGCGAGTCGACGCCACGGCGCATCGGGATGACGACCCGGGCGTCGCTGGCCTCCATCGCGGCCCGGGTCAGCCCGGCGCCCTCCGCGCCGAGCAGCAGCGCGGCACGGGCCCGCTGGGCGGCGTCGAGGCGCTGGATGGGCACCGCGTCCGGGGCCGGGGTCATCGCCAGCACGGTGAAGCCGGCCGCCCGTACCTCGGCGAGCGCGTCGGGCCAGGGCTCCAGCTTCGCGTACGGGACGGCGAAGACCTCGCCCATGCTGACCCGTACGCTGCGCCGGTAGAGCGGGTCGGCGCAGGTCGGCGAGAGCAGCACCGCGTCCACGCCGAGCCCGGCCACCGCCCGGAAGATCGCGCCGAGGTTGGTGTGGTTGTTGACGTCCTCCAGGATCACCACCCGGCGGGCGGTGGCCAGCACCTCGGCAGCGGCCGGCAGCGGCTTGCGGCGGAACGAGGCGAGCACGCCCCGGTGCACGTGGAAGCCGGTGGCCCGCTGGAGCACGTCCGGGGTGGCGGCGTAGACCGGCGCGTCGCCGGTGTCGAGGTCGGCGAGCTGGTCGACGCGCTTGGCGTCCACCAGGTACGACCGGGCCGGGTAGCCGGCGCGCAGCGCCCGCCGCAGCACCAGCTCCCCCTCGGCGATGAAGAGCCCGTGCGGGGGCTCCCAGCGGGTACGCAGCTCGACGTCGGTCAACGCGCGGTAGTCGGCGATCCGGTCGTCGTCGGGGTCGGTGATCTGGTGGACGGGCACGGCGACGATTCTGCCCGGTGCCCGTGGTGCGGCGGCCGGGGCGGGTCGCCGGGGCGACCCGGGCCACCCTCACCCCGCCGCACGCTCATAGCGCAGCAGCACGGTCCGGCCGTCGAAGACGCGCGACCCGGCCAGCCGCAGGTCCAGCCGCTCCGGGCCGCCGGGGAAGACCGGCCGGCCGCCGCCGAGCAGGACCGGGTGCACGATCACCTGGTACTCGTCGATCAGGCCGAGCGCGGTCAGCGCGGCGGCGGCGCCGGAGCCGCCGGTGAGCAGCAGGTCGCCGCCGGGCTGCTCCTTGAGCGCGGTGATCTCCTTGGCGAGGTCGTCGCCGCCGACCACCTGCGCGTCCCACTCGGCGCCGGTCAGCGTCCGGGAGACGACGACCTTCGGGGTCCGCCGCCAGATCGGCGCGAAGGCCAGGTCGTGCGGGTCCGTCGAGATCGACTCGGCGCGCGGCCAGTACCAGGACATCATCTCCCAGACCTTGCGCCCGTAGGCGAAGGCGCCGGCCCGGTCGGTCAGCTCCAGCGAGTACGCGGACAGCTCCGGCCCCATCGACGGCCAGTCGAACTCACCGTTCGGGCCCTCGATGAAGCCGTCGAGGGACTGGTGGACCCAGTGCACGACCTTGCGCATGATCTCTCCTCACGCCCGGGCGCCTCCGGTGGGCGCTCTCACGGGTGGGTCGGAGCGGGCCGACGGTTCCCGACAGCTCGGCGGAGATTTTCTTGCCCGGGCCGGCTAGCGTGCCGGGGCATGGCCCGTCCCATGATCATCGCGCTGGTCGGGGTCGACGGCTCGGGCAAGTCGACGCAGGCCCGGGCGCTGGCCCGACGGCTGTCCGAGCGGGGTGTCGGGGCGACGTACTTCGAGAACGCCGGCGGCCGCCCGGTGTGGAACCGGCTGGCCCACCGGCTCGGGCGGCGTGACGGTGTGCACCTGTTCGGCCGGCGCCTCTACCCGGCGCTGGAGGCGACGGTGCGCTGGCTGGCCGTGGCCCGGGCGGTCGCCGGGGTCCGGCTGACCGGCCGGGTGGGCGTGATGGACCGCTGGACCTGGTGCCAGTACGTGATCATGCGAGCCCGTGGCGACCGGGGCGTCCGGCTGGTCCGGGCGGCGTACGCGCTCTTCCCCCGTCCCGACCTGGTCTGCTTCCTGGCGGTGTCGCCCACGCTGGCGCAGCGGCGGGTGCGCGAGCGGGGCATCGACACCGAGGAGCTGGGCCACCTGGCCGCACTCGACGCCGCCTACCGGGCGCTGCCGGAGTTCACCGACTTCCGGGTGCTCGACGGCGAGGCCGACTCGACGGCGGTCGCCGCCGCCCTGGACCGGCTGGTGCGGCCGCTGGTCACCGGTGGGTCCGGGGACCGGGCGCGACCCGGCGGCTAGTGCGGTGTCCACTAACGTTCGCCGGGTTCGCCGCCCCTTAGGGAGATGTCGTAGGGGTGGTGTTGGGTTCAGTTCGTGCCTCGTCGTCGGGATCCGTCCGCGCCGCCGGTCGTGCATCGCACCGCGCGCGTCGCGGTGCGGGTGACATCGGGGCAGCGGCGGCGGTGCTTCGGGCTGCTCCGCTCCGCTGGTGACGTGTGGGCGTGCGTGCTGGAGGTCAACGCCTGGCGGCGCCGCCGTAGGGACGCGCCGTTGGTCGGTTATCAGCAGTTGTGCCGGGAGTTGGCGGCGTCCGGGCCGGGCACGTTCGCCGAGCTTGACTCCACGGGTGCCCGGTCGGTGTTGCGCCGGTTTTCGGATGCGTGGTTCGCGGCGGCGAAGCGCCGCAACGGCGGTGACCTGTCGGCGCGGTTCCCGCGTCGCCGACGTGGGTTGATGCCGGTGCGCTGGTATCACGGCACGTTCACCCTCGACGGCCGGAGGGTGCGCATCCCCACCGCCAGAGGCACCCCGCCGCTATGGGTCCGACTGGGGCGAGACCTGCCCTATCCGGTGGAACAGATCCGGTCGATCACCCTGCTGTGCGAGGGCGGCCGGCTGTTCCTCGACGTCACCGCCGAAGTCGCCGTCACGACCTACCCGCCCGGTGAGGAGCCGGATCCGGCCCGGGTGGCCGGGGTGGATCTGGGGGTCATCCACCCCTACGCAGTAGCCGGCCCCGACGGGGAGGGGCTGTTGGTGTCCGGGGGGCGGGCGATCCGCGCCGAACACCGGATGCACCTCGCCGACACCAAAGCCCGCCGCCGCGCCGTCGCCCGCCGGGCACCCAAGCCAGGTGAGCGGGGATCCCGGCGGTGGCGGCAGCACCGCCGCCGGGCACGCCTCGTGGAGGGTCGGCATCGGCGGCGGGTCCGCCAGGCCCAGCACGAAGCCGCCCGCACCGTCGTGTCCTGGTCGGTGCGCCAACGCGTCGGTGTGCTGCACGTCGGCGACCCCCGCGGGGTGCTCGACCTGCCTACCGGGCGGCGGCACAACCTGCGGCTGCGGCAGTGGCAGATCGGCCGGCTCATCCAGGTCCTCACCGAAAAGGCCACCCTGGCCGGCATCACCGTCCGGCTCGTCGACGAACGCGGCACCTCCTCCACCTGCCCCACCTGCCGACGGCGGATACCGAAACCCCGAGGGCGGACCCTGTCCTGCCCACACTGCAGATTCTCCGGCCACCGCGACCTCGTCGCGGCCGCCACCATCGCCACCCGCACCCCGGGCGGCGGACCCACCACCAAGACAGCCGCCGTGCTGCCCCAGGTGGTCACGCACCGTCGAGCAGGCCGCCACCTACCCGGCGCCGGCCAGTCCCGACGTGACCCCCGCCGCCCCACGCACCACCAGCGGCGTAAGGGTCAAGTTGGCCCGCGGAGGCCCGCCCCACCACCCGGAGGGGAGTCGCTCGCTGCCACGGCGAGGATCCACAACACCCACCGCAAATCCGGTGAACGTTAGTGGACACCGCACTAGGCGATCGTCCTGCCGCCTCCCGGCGCCGACCCGCCGCGCTCCCGCTCCAGCAGCGCCTTCAGCCGGGCCAGGTCCTTTCGGTTCGCCCGGCGCATCGCCGCCGCCATCACCGGGGCGGTCACCGTCGCGAAGCCGCGGGGCTCGCCACGGTTGCGCAGGGTCATCCGGGTGCTCCCCTGGCCCTGCGGTTCCCAGCGGTAGGTCGTCTCCATGGGAAACGGGCCCTGCGCGGTCCGCATGACGAGCCGCTCGCCGGGGACCAGCTCGACGATCTCGTACGTGTAGGCCAGCCGCCGACCGAGGAAATGCGCGACGAAGGCGAGACGGGACCCGACCCGCAGTGGCGGAGGCATGCGCCACTCCACCGACTCGATGTTCACGTACCAGGTGGGAGCGTTGCCGGGGTCGCCTGCGTACGCCGCCACGTCGGCGACCGGCCGGTCGATCACGATCTCCGTCACCACGTCCACTGCCATGGCGGCACTCCCCTCGGCGGACATCCCTCGTCCGGGCCCACGGTGGCGGTCCGCGGCGCGAGCGGCCCCCCTCATTCTGGCCGCCCTCCGGTCACGGCGCCCGCGCTACGGGAACCCATGACTCGGATCGACAGCACCGACCTAGGCTTCGATCATGGAGTACCGACTGGTCGACCGGCTGCCGACCGTCGAGGAGTTCGTCGCGGTGACCCGCGCCGTCGGCTGGGCCGACGCGTACGACCCGGCGGCGATCCCCGCCTCGCTGGCCGCCTCGCTGCACGCCGTGGTGGCGGTGGAGGGCGACCGGGTGATCGGGCTGGGCCGGCTGATCGGCGACGGGGCGATCTACTACTACCTGCAGGACCTCGCCGTGCTGCCGGAACGGCAGCGCCGGGGGGTGGGGGCCGCCATCCTCGGTCGGCTGGAGGAGTGGATCGCCGGCCGCGCCTCGGCGCGCACCTTCGTGGGGCTCTTCGCCGCGGGCGGGTCGGTCGCCCTCTACCGACGGTTCGGCTACGCCGTCCACGACGACATGACCGGCATGTTCCGGGTCGGCCCGCGCCGCACCTCCTGACCCGGCGACGGTCACCGTCCCCGAGGGGGAACGGTGACCGTCCACGATCGTGCGGCCGGCCGTCAGCCGCGGCGGCTCTGCAGCCAGCGCAGGATGTCGTCGGGGATCTCCTGCTCGCGCCGCGGCTCGTCCGGGCGGGGCGCCGGCTTCGGCTCGGGGCGCTGCGGGTTGCCGGCCAGCTCGCGGCTCGGCGCGGTGAAGTCGCGGACCGGCTGGCCGTCGACCGCGGCGCGGATGATCCGGGCGACCGCGTCGATCACCTTGCTCTGCACCGCGGCGCCGACGGCGTCGCTCGGGTCGTCCGGGTTGGCGGCGATCCCGGCGACCGCCACCTGCGGGGTGAACCCGACGAAGGTCTCGGTGGCGTTCTTCTCCGAGCTGCCGGTCTTGCCGGCGACCGGGCGGCCCACGATCCGGTCCACCCCGCTGGCCGTGCCGCCGTTGCACTGCGCGTACGCGGACTGCTGCCCCACCGGGCAGCGCGCCGCGTCGGTCGCGGCCCGGGCGACGTCGGCCTCCAGCACCCGCTTGCAGGACGGCTGGCCGACCGGCACCTTCGTGCCGTCCGGCGCGGTCACCGACACCACCGGGGTCGGGGCGCAGTACGTCCCCTCGGCGGCCACGGTGGCGTACGCGTTGGCCAGGTCGAGCGGGGTGGTGGCGGCCACGCCGAGGGTGAACGCGCCCCAGTCGGCGGCGTCGTTCGCGGCGAAGTCCGCGTCGGCCTCGGCGCGGAAGGTGATGCCCAGCCGCTGCGCCATCTCCACCACCTTGTCCTGGCCGACCTGCTCGGCCAGCCAGACGAAGTAGGTGTTCACGGAGCGGCCGAAGCCGTCCCACATCATCCGGTAGCCGTCCATCCGCTCCGGGTTCGCGTTGGCCGGGCACCACCTGCCGTCGCAGCTGCCCTCGCCCTCGGCGGCGTACCGGGTGGGCAGGCGGCTGGGGGCGTCGAAGCCGGTGGCGAGGGGCTTGCCGGCCTCCAGCGCGGCGAGCATGGTGAACATCTTGAACGTCGAGCCGGCCTGGTAGCCCTCGACGCTGCCGCCGCCGGAGATCAGCGGGTTGACCGTCTCGTTCTCCCCCACGCCGTACCGGCGGTTGACCGCCATCGCCAGCACCCGGCCGGTGCCCGGCTCGACCGCCGCGATCGGCACCGCCCGCGCGTCGTCGTCGGCGTACACCTTGCGGGCCTGGCTGGCCGCGGTGGCCTGCACGTCCGGGTCGAGCGAAGTGACCACCCGGTAGCCGCCCCGGCGCAGCGCCTGCTCCCGCTCCTCGGCGGTGGCGCCGAACGCGGGCTGCTCCAGCCACCACCGGCGCACGTAGTCACAGAAGAAGCCGGCGTCGTCGGTCCGGGTGGCCACGCAGCCGTTGGGCTGGGCGGTCGGACGCAGGGTGAGCTTCTCGGCCCGGGCCTGCGCCCCCTGGGCCTCGGTGATCACGCCGGTGGCGACCATCGCGTCGAGCACGTACCCGCGCCGGGTCAGCGCCGCCTCGGCGTCGCCGTCGATCGGGCTGTACTCGTCGGGCGACTGGACCAGGCCGGCGAGCAGGGCGGCCTCGCCGAGGGTCAGGTCCGCCGGGGCCTTGCCGAAGTAACGCTGGCTGGCCGCCGCGACGCCGTACGCCCCGGAACCGAAGTACGCGATGTTCAGGTAGCGGTTGAGGATCTCGTCCTTGCTGAGGGAGTCCTCCAGCGCGGTGGCGTAACGGATCTCCTGGAGCTTGCGCCCGACGGTCTGCTCGGTGGCGGCCTGCCGCTCCTCGGCGGTGCGGCTGGGATCGGTCTTGAGCACGTTGCGGACGTACTGCATGGTCAGCGTCGAGCCGCCCTGGGCCGAACCACCGGTCAGGTTGGCGACGACGGCGCGGGCCAGCCCGCGCAGGTCGGCTCCGCCGTGCGAGTAGAAGCGCCGGTCCTCGGCGGCGACGATCGCCTGCCGCATCACCGGAGCGATCTCGGCCAGCGGCACGTCCGTGCGGTTCACGTCGTAGAACGTGGTGAGCAGCGTCGTGCCGTCGTTGGCGTAGAGGTAGGACCGCTGCGGGGTGGCCGGCGTGCGCAGCGCCGCCGGCAGCTCGTCGTACGCCCCGAGGGCCGCCTTGGTCACGGTGCCCGCGAGCAGGTTGCCCGGCAGCGCGGCGACCGCGAGAACGAGGCCGGCGAGCAGGCCGGCGAGCAGCACGGTGAAGAGCCGCGACAGCGGCGACCGGGGTCGGGGCATGGTGTCCAGGATTGCCAGCAATTCGTGAAGCGGGCCACCCCGGCACGCGATTGTCAGCTAACTCACCGTGACCTGCCAGCCATCTCTCCGCCCCACACCCCTCCCGTCCCCACTCCGCCCTGTCATCCCCTCTGCACCGCCGCGCCCCCCGCGCCCCCGTCACGGCCCTCCTGTCCCCGCTCGCCCGACTGCCTGGCGTTGATCAAGAGGTTTGCGTCAGCCGGCGGCCATTTCCCGACGCAAACTTCTTGATCAACCGGCGAAGGCGGGCGCGGGCGCGGTGCGGGGGCGGGGGGTCAGGCGGCGGGGAGGGGGCCCTGGGGGCCGCCGGTCGAGGTGGGGACGCTGGCGGTGGCGGCGTCGCGGGCGATCGCGGCGGGGACCAGCCGGCCGGAGCGGTAGCCGATGCCGATGCCGGAGATCAGGACGAAGATGGCGCCGAAGGTCTGCAGCGAGCCGATCAGCGCGCCGCCGAGGCCGAGCAGCGGGGCGGCGATCATGAGCATCACGCCGTCACCCATCGAGAACATCCCGGAGCGGGCCACCGACCAGCCGGTGAACAGCCAGCCGGCGCTGTAGAAGGTGGCGCCGACCAGGACCAGCATCCGGGCGGTGGTCCCGAAAACCGGGGTCTGCTCGGCCAGCCCGGCGAAGGGCAGCATCAGCACGGTGCCGGCGATGCTGACCAGCAGCCCGGTGACGGCTACCTTGCGGTCGCGGGTGGCGGCGAGCAGCCCGGTCAACGCCAGCAGGGCGAGCAGGCCCAGCCAGACCGCGGCCACCCAGCCCACCAGGTAGAGCGGCCGGCCGTCGGCCGGGTACGGGTCGTTGCCCACCCCGCCGTCGCTGGCCATCGCCACCACGCCGTACAGCACCGCGTACGCGGGCAGCAGCCACACCGACGCGCGGGCGAAGCGCCGCAGCGACCACGCCCAGCTCGCGTTGGTGGCCGGCGCCGCGGGGCCCGGGTCGCCGACGAAGGGCAGTACGCCGAACCCCCCACCGGTACGGCGGGTACCCAGCGGGCCGGCGGGATCGTGCGCGCCGGGGACGGGGGTGCTGGAGAAGAGCCGCTTCGCCGGGTCCATGGTCACCTCGCTCGCTCCGACGGGCGGCGCGGGGACGCATCCGGCGCCCCGGCTCCTGGCCACCACCCGTCCGTCAGACCGATCGTGGCAGGCGCCGGGACGCCGTATGAGTGTTTCTCGCATTTGCCGTCCGAGGTCGGACGGCCGCCGGATCAGCCGCGGGCGCGCTGGTCCGACGGGTCGTTCACCAGGCTCTCCGGCGAGACCGGCTCCGGGGCGGGCAGCCCCTGCGGGGCCTTGCCGCCGGTGGCCTGCGCCTCGGCGACGCGTACCTCGTCGTGGATCGCCTGGGCGGCGGTGGCCGCCGCCCGGGCGGCCTCGGCCGCCTCGCGCTCGACCTCGCTGGCGGTGTTGGAGGCCTCCGGCGTCGGCTCGTCGCCGACCATCCGGCTCAGCCCGCCGAGCGCGCCGCCCATGCCCTCCAGGGCCTTGGTCAGCTCGGCCGGGACGATCCAGACCTTGTTCGCGGTGCCGTTCGCGATCTGCGGCAGCGCCTGGAGGTACTGGTAGGCCAGCACCTTCTGGCTCGGGTTGGCCTGGTGGATGGCGTCGAAGACGGTACGGATCGCCTTGGCCTGACCCTCGGCCTGGAGGATCCGGGCCTGCCGGTCACCGTCGGCGCGCAGCACCGCGGACTGCTTGTCACCCTCGGCGGTGAGGATCTGCGACTGCTTGTGTCCCTCCGCGGTCAGGATCGCCGCCCGGCGGTCCCGCTCGGCGCGCATCTGCTTCTCCATCGAGTCCCGGATGCTCGCCGGCGGCTCGATCGCCTTGATCTCCACCCGGGTGACCTTGATGCCCCAGCGTCCCGTGGTCTCGTCGAGCACCCCGGAGAGGTGCCGGTTGATCTCCTCCCGGCTGGTCAGCGCCCGCTCCAGGTCCAGCGAGCCGATCACGTTACGCAGCGTGGTGACGGTGAGCTGCTCGATGGCCTGGATGAAGTTGGCGATCTCGTAGGTGGCCCGGACCGCGTCGACCACCTTGTAGTAGAGGACCGTGTCGATCGACACGACCAGGTTGTCCGAGGTGATCACCGGCTGCGGCGGGAAGCTGACCACCTGCTCGCGCATGTCGACCTTGGTACGCACCGCGTCGATGAACGGGACCAGCAGGTTCAGGCCCGGGTTCAAGGTGCGCTTGTACTTTCCGAGCCGCTCCACCACGTCCTGACGCTGCTGCGGCACGATGCGTACCGCCTTGACCAGCGTCACCACGACGATCAGGGCCACGGCCACCAACAGGACCGCTGCAAACTCCATACCGCTCACCTTTTCGCTTCCGGCAGCTCGCCGGGGGAGGAAATGTCGTCCTGCCACACCAGGGCGGTGGCGCCCCGGACCTTGATCACCTGCACCCGCTCACCGGGCTCGAACGACTGCGTCGCGTCGTACGGCCGGGCGCTCCACAGCTCACCGTCGATCTTGACCAGGCCGTGCCCGTCGTCGACCCGCTCCAGCACCAGCGCGGTGGCGCCCTCCAGCGCCTCCACCCCGAACGCCTGCTCGCCGGTCTCCAGCGCGCTGCGCGCGTGCCGGGCGATGACCGGCCGGACCAACGCCACCGAGAGCACCGACACGGCGGCGAACACCAGCGCCTGCACCGGGACCGGGGCGCCCAGCGCGGCGGCCCCGGCGGCGGCGAACGCGCCGGCCGCGAACATGATCAGAAAGAACGTCGTCGTGAAGATCTCGGCGACGCCCAACAGCACACCCAGTACGACCCACACCACGGCGTCCACCAATCAATCGTGACACGCCGACGCACGCCGCACCGACCCCCATGATCAGTAAGCTCGCCGGGGTAGGCCACGACCGACCGAGGAGAACGCCGTGCCCCTGCTGCCCGAGACCGTCCGCCGGGCTGACGCGCTGGTGGCGCAGGCGCAGTCCACCGGCCGCGCCCCGTCGCTGGTGCTGGGTGTCGTCCGCGACGGGACGCTGGCCCACCTCGCCGCCGCCGGGGACCACCCGCGTCCCGACGCCGACCTGCAGTACCGGCTCGGCTCGATCAGCAAGACCATGACGGCCACCCTGGTCATGCAGCAGCGCGACGCCGGTCGGCTCGCCCTGGACGATCCGCTGGAGCGGCACCTGCCCGGCACGCCGGTCGGCGCGCTGACCCTGCGCCAGCTCCTCGGGCACGCCGGCGGGCTGCAACGCGAGCCGGACGGGCAGTGGTGGGAGCGGACCGAGGGCGGCGACCTGGCCACGCTGGTCGCCGGGCTGACCCCCGACAAGATCGCGTACCCGCCGCACCGGGCGTACCACTACTCCAACCTGGCGTACGGGCTGCTCGGCGGGGTGCTGGAACGGATCACCGGCACGCCCTGGGCGGAGCTGACCCGGGAGCGGCTCCTGACGCCGCTCGGCATGCACCGCACCACCTACGACGCCACCGAGCCGTACGCCCGCGGCTACGTGGTGCACCCGTGGCACGACACGCTGCGGGAGGAGCCCTGTACCGACACCGGGGCGATGGCGCCCGCCGGGCAGCTCTGGTCCACGGTGGCGGACCTGGCCCGCTGGGCGGCGTTCCTCGCCGACCCCGCGCCGGCCGTGCTCGCCCCGGAGACGCTGACCGAGATGTGCGCGCCCGTGGTGATCAGCGACCTGGACTCGTGGACCGGCGGGCACGGCCTCGGGGTGGAGCTCTACCGGGAGGGCGATCGGGTCTACGTCGGACACGGCGGCTCGATGCCCGGGTACGTCGCCGCGCTGGCCGTGCACCGCCCGAGCCGTACCGCCGTGGTCGGCTACGCCAACGCGTACGGCCTGCGCTCGGCCCACCTCGGCGGGCTCGCCCGGCAGCTGCTCACCCTGGTGCTCGACACCGAGCCCGAGCCGGTGACGCCGTGGCGGCCGGCCGCCGCGCCGCCGGCCGGGGAACTGGCCGAGCTGACCGGCCGCTGGTGGTGGATGGGCGTCGAGTTCGAGTTCCGCGCCGACCCGGCGGGCGAGCTGTGGGCCGGCCGGGTCGGCGAGCCGGTGCTCCGGTTCACCCCGGAGGGCCCGGACCGCTGGCGGGGCCGCACCGGCGCCCAGGACGGCGAACTCCTCACCGTGGTCCGCGACGAGGCCGGCCGGGCGGTCGCCCTCGACATCGCCACGTTCGTCTTCACCAGCACCCCCGACCAGGAGCCCTGAGCCCTTCGGGTGCGCGTCGCCGGCCCGGCCACACCGGCGGGCGGACGAGCGGGAGCCGGCGGGCGGTCAGCCGGGCTCGGTGACGAAGTCGATCAGGCGTTCCATCGCGTTGATCAGCGGCGTCTCCACGTCGGCGAAGCTGTCGACGCGGGACAGGATGTGCCGCCACATGTCCGCCGGCTCGGCCACCCCGAGCGCCGCGCAGACGCCCTCCTTCCAGGGCCGCCCCGGCGGCACCACCGGCCACGCCGCGATGCCCAGCGCCGCGGGCTTCACGGCCTGCCAGACGTCGACGTACGGGTGGCCGGTGACCAGCACGTGCGGCGAGGTCACCTTCGCCACGATCCGGCTCTCCTTGGAGCCGGGCACCAGGTGGTCGACCAGCACCCCGAGCCGCCGGGTCGGACCGGGGCCGAAGTCGCGCACCTCGGCGTCGAGGGCGTCGATGCCGTCCAGGGGCTCGACCACCACGCCCTCGATCCGCAGGTCGTCACCCCAGATCCGCTCCACCAGGGCGGCGTCGTGCACGCCCTCCACCCAGATCCGGCTCGCCTTGGCCACCTGCGCCCGGACGTTGTCGAGCGCGATCGACCCGGAGGCGGTCCGTCGGCGGGCCGCCGGCACCGGGGCGCGGGTCGGACGGCGCAGCGTCACCGGCCGGCCGTCGAGCAGGAACGCCGCCGGCAGCAGCGGGAAGTTGCGCCGCCGACCGTGCCGGTCCTCCAGCACCACCGCACCGGACTCGAACCCGACCACCGCGCCACAGAAGCCGGAGTCGGCGTCCTCGACCACCAGGTCCGGCTCGGCGTCGACCTCCGGGGTCACCTTCCGCCGCCGCCAGTCCCCCGCCAGCACGTCCTCGCCGTATCGCCGCGCCATGTCGATCAAACTAACCGCCGCCCCGGCGCGCCGCCCGCCGACGCGCCGCCGCACCCGCTCGGTGGCAGCCCGGCCCCACCTGCCCAGCGCTCCTCATGATCGGGTCCCAGTTTCCGAGGAAGCGCCAGGGCGGGGGCGCAGCCGGGCGGGTGGGGGCGAAGCGGGCAGTTCGGGGCAGGTGACGCGGCCGGAGCGGCAGTCGAGACAGGGCAGGCGGGGACCACGTACCCTTTCGGCATGTCCTCCCCCGCAACGGGCGCGGCCACCCTTGCCCCGCGCCGGTCGAGCCGGTTCGTTGCCTGGGTACGCGCCTGGCGCGCCGGCCTGGTGCCGTACGACGAGGTCGCCGAATCCATCGCCGGCGACGAGGAGCACCTGGTCGCGGACGCGCCCGGCACCTGGACCGACGTCCCGCTGCGCGACGCGCTGCCCAGCCTGGCCAAGCTCTCGCCCGACGAGATCCGGTTGGTGCTGCCCGCACCCGGCGACCCGCGCGGCCTGCCCGGCCCCGGCGACTTCGCCGGCGCGGCGCTGCTCGCCGGCGAGGCGGTGGTGGCCGGGCCGCTGGGGCTGATCCCCGAGGTGCGCACGCACACGTCCGGTTCCGGGATGACCTGGGAGACCGTGCTCTGGCGGGTGTACCCGCTGCCGGCCGACGCGCCGAAGGCGTCGCTCGCGGCACCCGGCGCGGCGGAGGCCGAGGCCGAGCTGGCCGCCGCGCTGGCCGAGACGACCGCCGCGCTGACCCGGCTCGACGTGGCCCAGTGGCGGCCCGAGCTGGCCGGGGCCCTCGCGGCGCTGCGCCGCCCGGACGGCGCCACCGACCTGCCGCCCGGCTTCGACCCGCGCGCCCGGCGGCTCTTCGCCCGGGCGGCCGTGCTGGACCGGGTGCTCGCCCTGGCCGGGCACAGCGCGCCGGGCGGGGCGATCAACAACTACGAGGCCCAGCAGCGCGACGCCGCGCTGCGCCCGCTCACCACCGCCTGCCGGCAGGCGCTGGTCGCCGCCTGCAACGCTCCGCTGCGCCCCTGAGGGCGTACCCGTGCCGGCCGGCACGGACGACGGACGCCCGGCCGGCGCACGACGCCGGTCGGTCAGATCTCGTCGATGAGGTCGGCGACCGAGTCGACGATCCGCGACGGCCGGTACGGGTAGCGCTCGGCCTCGACCCGGCTGCTGATCCCGGTGAGCACCAGGATGGTCTCCAGCCCGGCCTCCAGGCCGCAGAGGATGTCGGTGTCCATCCGGTCGCCGATCATCGCGGTGGTCTCCGAGTGCGCGTTGATGGTGTTGAGCGCCGAGCGCATCATCATCGGGTTGGGCTTGCCGACGAAGTACGGCTCCACCCCGGTCGCCTTCGAGATCATCGCGGCGACCGAGCCGGCGGCCGGCAGCGCGCCCTCCACCGACGGGCCGGTGACGTCCGGGTTGGTGCAGATGAACCGGGCCCCGTCGTTGATCAGCCGGACCGCCTTGGTGATCGCCTCGAAGCTGTAGGTGCGGGTCTCCCCCAGCACCACGTAGTCCGGCGCGAAGTCGGTCAGCACGTAGCCGACCGCGTGCAGCGCCGTGGTCAGCCCGGCCTCGCCGATCACGTACGCGGTGCCGCCCGGCCGCTGGTCGGCGAGGAACTGGCCGGTGGCCAGCGCCGACGACCAGATCGCCTCCTCCGGCACGTCGAGTCCCATCCGGACCAGCCGGGCCTGGAGGTCCCGCGGGGTGTAGATCGAGTTGTTGGTCAGCACCAGGAACGGCTTGCCGGAGGCGCGCAGCCGCTTGACGAACTCGGGGGCGCCGGGCACGGGCTGGCCCTCGTGCACCAGTACGCCGTCCATGTCGGTGAGCCAGCTCTGCACCGGCTTGCGGTCCTGCATCGTCTCGTCCCAGGGGGTGTCGGAGTGGGTGGTCTCAGGGGCGGCGGGCGGCCGGCACGCAGCACGGCGTGGGACAGGTGTCCCACATCGGCAGCTCACCGAGGCGGCGGCGCAGCCGCTCCCCGTCGGGCGTGGTGCGTTCGGCCACCAGTTCGCGGACCATCGCCACGAAGCGCGGGTCGGTGCCCGGGGTGCCCGCCCGGACGAGGTCCAGGCCGAGCCGCTTGGCCGTCTCCAGCGCCTCGGTGTCCAGGTCCCAGACCACCTCGAGGTGGTCGGAGACGAAGCCGATCGGGCTGACCACCACGCTGGTCACCCCGGACTCGGCGAGCGCGGTCAGGTGGTCGTTGATGTCCGGCTCCAGCCACGGCACCTGCGGCGGGCCGGACCGGCTCTGCCAGACCAGGTCGTACGGCAGGTCGGGCGCGGCGGCGGCGTGCACCAGCCGGGCGACCTCCGCCAGCTGCGCGGTGTACCGGCCGCCGTGCGGGCCGGCGGTGGCCGCCGCCGAGACGGGAACGGAGTGCGCGGTGAAGACCACCCGGGTGGTGTCCCGCTTCGCCGGGTCGAGCTGGGCCAGCGCCGCCTGCACCGCGTCGGCGTGCGGCTCGACGAAGCCGGGGTGGTCCCAGAACTGGCGCAGCTTCTCGATCACCGGGGCGTCCGCGCCGACGGCGGCCCGGGCCGCGGCGATGTCCTCCTGGTACTGCCGGCAGGACGAGTAGCCGCCGTACGCGCTGGTGACGAAGGCCAGCGCCCGCGTGACCCCGTCGTCGCGCATCCGCGCCACCGTGTCGGCGAGCATCGGATCCCAGTTGCGGTTGCCCCAGTAGACCGGCAGGTCGACGCCGTTCGCGGCGAAGTCCGCCCGGATCGCGGCGAGCAGCTCGCGGCACTGCTGGTTGATCGGGGAGACCCCGCCGAAGTGCAGGTAGTGCTGGACGACCTCGTCGAGCCGCTCCGGCGGCACGCCCCGGCCCCGGGTCACGTTCTGCAGGAAGGGCAGCACGTCCTCGGGGCGCTCCGGGCCGCCGAAGGAGACCAGCACCAATGCGTCGTACGCCATGGTCCCATTCTCCCCCGACGGCCGGGCCGGCCCGGCGGCCACCCCGCGGGCACCGGCGTGCGCCGGTGGCTCAGGCGCCGATCGCGTGGTAGCCGCCGTCGACGTGGACGATCTCGCCGGTGGTGGCCGGGAACCAGTCGGACAGCAGCGCCAGGCAGGCCCGGGCGGCCGGCTCCTGGTCGGTCAGGCTCCAGCCGAGCGGGGCGCGCTCGGTCCAGGCGTCCTCGAACTGGTCAAAGCCGGGGATCGACTTGGCGGCGATGGTGCGCAGCGGGCCGGCGGCGACCAGGTTGCTGCGGATGCCCTGCTTGCCGAGGTGCAGGGCGAGGTAGCGGGAGGCGGACTCCAGGCCGGCCTTGGCCACGCCCATCCAGTCGTAGACCGGCCACGCCTTGGTGGCGTCGAAGGTGAGCCCCACCACGGCGCCGCCGGACGACATCAGCGGCAGCGCCGCCATGGCCAGCGACTTGTACGAGTACGTGGAGACCTGCAGCGCGGTGGCCACGTCCTCCCAGGGGGCGTCGAGGAAGCCGCCGCCGAGGCAGCTCTGCGGGGCGAACCCGATCGAGTGCACCACCCCGTCCAGGCCGTCGACGTGCTCGCGCACCTTGTCGGCCAGGCCGGCCAGGTGCTCCGGGTTCGTCACGTCCAGCTCGATCACCGGGGCCGGCTCGGGCAGCCGCTTGGCGATCCGCTCGACCAGGGAGAGCCGGCCGTAGCCGGTGAGCACGACCTGCGCGCCGTTCTCCTGGGCGAGCTTCGCCACCGAGAAGGCGATCGAGGCGTCGGTGATGACACCGGTGACCAGCAGCCGCTTACCGGCGAGCAGTCCGGACATTGCAGTTTCCTCCATCGTCGTGCTCAGTGACCCATGCCGAGGCCGCCGTCGACCGGGATGACGGCGCCGGAGATGTAGCCGGCGGCGTCCGAGGCCAGCCAGGTGACCACGCCCGCGACCTCGTCCGGTTCGGCGAACCGGCCGGCCGGGATGGCCTTGCGGTACTCGGCGCGACGCTCGTCGGGCAGCTTGGCGGTCATGTCGGTGTCGATGAAGCCGGGGGCGACCACGTTGGCGGTGATGTTGCGGCTGCCCAGCTCGCGGGTGATCGAGCGGGCCACGCCCACCAGGCCGGCCTTGCTGGCCGCGTAGTTGACCTGACCGACGCCGCCGTAGAGGCCGACCACCGAGGAGATGAAGATCATCCGGCCCCACTTCGCCCGGAGCATCTTCGTCGACGCCCGCTTGGCGCAGCGGAAGGTGCCGGTGAGGTTGGTGTCCAGCACACCGGTGAACTGCTCCTCGGACATCCGCATCAGCAGCGTGTCGTCGGTGATGCCGGCGTTGGCGACGAGCACCTCCACCGGCCCCAGCTCCGCTTCGACGGCGGTGAAGGCCGCGTCCACCGACGCGGCGTCGGTGACGTCACACCGGACGCCGAAGAGCCCGGCCGGGGCGTCGCCGCTGCGGTGGGTCACCGCCACCCGGTCGCCCTGCTTGGCGAACGCCTGCGCGATGGCCAGGCCGATCCCCCGGTTACCGCCGGTCACCAGCACGGTACGGGCCACGGGTCCCCCTCTGCTCAGCTGATCTCTGCGTCGGTCGGAGCCTAGGCGTTACCGACAGGTAAGCGCTAACGCCCGGACCGCCCGGGACCCCGTCCGAGGGGTCCGGACGCCCCTCCCGGCCCCTCCCGGCCCCTCCCGGCCCCTCCTCGCCGACCCTTCGGTCGGGTCGGTCCAGACGCTCGGCCGGGTGCGCGGCGGCAGCGTCCCCGTTGTACGATGATCGGCGTTTGCGGGTCGGCGTCCGGCCCGCGTTCCGGGCCCCGCCGACCGCAGGAGGTGATCGCTGTGCGAGATAGCGATCCTCCCAGTCGTGGCCGGGCCCTCCGTCAGCCCCGCTGAGCCACGACTCAGTCGGTCGAGCTGACCCAGCTCCCGCTCCCCGCACCGCCCGCCTCGGCCACCGCCGGGGTGGCCGGCCCGCGCCGTCCCGCTCGCGGGACGGCCCACGGTGGAGCCGCCCGGTCACGACTTCGTGTGCGCGTCCTGCTCAACCCCTGCGGTCCGCCCCCGCACGCGCGGACCGTCCAGCCGCCACCCGGAGCCGTCCATGAGCCGTTACGTCGCCCCGCTGGGCTTCACCCTCGCCGCCGTCTGGGTGGCCGTCGTCTTCGTCCTGGCCGGCGGCGGTCACTGACCACCACCGGCCGCACGGCCACCCGTCCCGCCCGCCCGCACCCCGGACGGGTCCCGCTCGCACCCCGGACGGGCCTCAGAGCATCCGGGACGACCAGAGCAGGCTCAGCCCGCCGGCGCAGAGCGCGAGCAGCAGGGCCACCCCCGCGTACCACTGGGTGATCTCGCGCGGCTGGGTGCGGAACCCGATCGAGCTGCCCATGTCCTGGTAGACCTGCTTCAGCTCGGAGACCGAGGCCGCCTCGTAGAAGTAGCCCTCGGTGGTCTCGGCCAGCTGCGCCAGCGCCAGCCGGTCCACCGGCACCCGCTGCGGCTGACCGTTGATGTCGACCTGCCCCGAGTCGGTGCCGAAGGCGATGGTGGAGACCGGCACGTTGGCCGCCTGCGCCGCCGCGGCGGCCTCCTCCACCGACCGGCCCGACGTGCGGAAGCCGTCGGAGAGCAGCACGATCCGGGCCGGCGGAATGCCGGCCGTGCCGTCGGCCGGGACCGAGCGGATCGCCTCCAGGCAGGTGAAGACCGCCTCGCCGGTGGCGGTCGCCTCGGCCAGGGTCAGCCCGTCGATCGCCGCCGTCACCGCCTCCCGGTCCTTGGTGGGGGCGACCAGCACGTTCGCCGACTTGGCGAAGGAGACCAGCCCGAGGTTGTAACTCTCCGGCAGCTCCCCGACGAACTGCTTCGCCGCCTCCTGCGCGGCCTCCAACCGGTTCGGCGCCACGTCGTCGGCCTGCATGGACAGTGAGACGTCGATCGCCAGCATGACGGTGGCCCGCTCCAGGGGCTCCCGGGTGTCCACCGCCGGGCGGGCCATCCCCGCGGCCAGCGCCACCAGGGCGAGCAGGAACGCGGTGGCCGCGGCGTGCCGCCGCCAGCCCAGGCCCTTCGGCGCCAGGGTCCGCAACAGGTCCACGTTGGTGAACCGCATCGCGTACGCCCGGCGGTGGCGCTGCCGCCAGACGTAGAGCGCGGCGAGGGCCAGCACCGGCAGCAGGGCCAGCAGCCACCACGGTTGCAGAAAACGGATCATCGCGTCGTCCCCCGGGTGCGAGCGTGCCGCTGCGCGGCCACGAATCGCACCATGTCCAGCAGCCAGTCTCGATCGGTACGCAGGCGCAGGTGCCCGGCGCCGGCGGCGCGCAGCTCGGTGGCAATCGCCTCGCGCTGGGCGGCCGCCGCCTCGGCGTACCGCCGGCGCAGCCGGGGATCGGCGGTCTGCACCTCGTGCAGCTCCCCGGTCTCCGGGTCGACCACCGGCAGCACCCCCACGTCCGGCAGCTCCAACTCGCGCGGGTCGACCACCTCGATCGCCAGCACGTCGTGCCGGACCCGCAGCTTACGCAGCGGCCGGCCCCACTGCTGCGGCGGCGCGAGGAAATCCGAGATCACCACCGCCAGGCCCCGCCGCCGTGGCGGGCGGTTGAGCAGGTCGATCAGCGCGCCCAGGTCGCTGCGCCCGGGTCGGACCGGGGTGTGCGCGACGGCCCGCAGCAACGCGTGCGCCTCCCGGCGACCCGAGCGGGCCGGCACCCGGGTGAGCACGCCCGGCCCGACGGGCGGCGGCGGGGCGGCGCGCCACCGGCCGGCGGGCGCCACGGTCTCCGCGCCGGTGCCGATCACCGCGCCGATCCGGTTGCCGCCGCGCACGGTCAGGTGGGTCAGGGCGGCGGTCGCGGCGATCACCACCTCCCGCTTGAGCCAGCGCCCGGTGCCGAAGTCGAGGCTCGCCGACAGGTCCACCGCGAGCCAGGTCTCCAGCTCCCGGTCGGCCACCGTCCGCCGCACGTGCGGCATGGTGGTCCGGGCGGTGACCGGCCAGTCCATCCGGCGTACGTCGTCGCCGGGCCGGTACTCCCGCGACTCCCCCGCCTCGCTGCCCGGGCCGGGCAGCAGTCCGGCGTAGTCGCCCTGGAGCAGGCCGTCGAGCTTGCGGGTGACCAGCAGCTGCAACCGGGACAGCACCGCCTCGGTCCGCTCGCCGCCGGCGCCGGCCGGGCGCACGGGTGAGGTCACGGCCGCTGCCCGGGCCAGCCGGCGCCGGGCGGCGCGCTGACCGGCGGCACCGGGGTCGCCTGCTGGCGGGGCGCCACCGAGGGCAGCGGGATCGTCGACATGACCCGGTGCACCACGTGGTCGGCGGGCACGTCGTCGGCGAGCGCGTCGTAGCTGAGCACCAGCCGGTGCCGGAGGATGTCCGGCGCGATGTCCTGCACGTCCTGGGGCAGCGCGTAGTCGCGGCCGCGCAGCAGGGCCAGCGCCCGGGTGGCCCGGACCAGGCCGAGCGAGGCGCGTGGGCTGGCGCCGTACTGGATGAACCGGGCGACGTCGGGCATCCCGTGCTCGGCCGGGGTACGGGTGGCCAGCACCAGCCGGACCGCGTAGTCGACCAGCGCGTTGTGCACGAAGACCTGGTCGGCCTTCTGCTGCAGGGCGATCAGGTCGTCGGTGGTGAAGACCTGCGCCGGCTCCGGCGGGGCGACGCCCATCCGGTAGACGATCTCGCGCTCCTCGGCGTCGGTCGGGTAGCCGACCACGATCTTCATCAGGAACCGGTCCCGCTGCGCCTCCGGCAGCGGGTAGACGCCCTCCTGCTCGATCGGGTTCTGGGTGGCCATCACCAGGAACGGGTTCGGCACCCGGTGCGTCTCGCCGCCGATGGAGACCTGCCGCTCGCTCATCACCTCCAGCAGCGCGGACTGCACCTTCGCCGGAGCCCGGTTGATCTCGTCGGCGAGGAGGAAGTTGACGAAGACCGGGCCCAGCTCCACGTCGAACTTCTCGCTGGACTGCCGGTAGATCCGGGTGCCCATGATGTCGGCGGGGACCAGGTCCGGGGTGAACTGCACCCGGGCGAAATCGCCGCCGACCACCTTGGCCAGGGTCTCCACCGCCAGCGTCTTGGCCACCCCGGGTACGCCCTCCAGCAGGCAGTGACCGCGGGCGAGGAGCGCGACGAACATCCGCTCCACCATCCGGTCCTGGCCGACGATGACCCGTTTGATCTCGAACAGCGCCCGTTCCAGCAGGCTGGCATCCTCCGCCGGCGTGCTCACCGGTGTGCTCACCGGCGTGGGCGTCTCGGGGGCCGACCCGTTCGGGGTCGGGGCGTCGGGCGTGGTCGGCTGGGCCACCGGTCCTCCACAGCATGATCGGTCGTCGCGGCGTGGTGCGTGTCAAGACTCCCATGCCTGGCTGAGAGCCGATGGAGGGAGAAGCCGATTTCCGCCGCGCCGTCCCGTTCGCCGAATCGCTGAACGAGGGTGGACACACAGGGGTCCGGCGCGTGTACGATTCACCCCGTCGCCGGGCGGCTCCCCCCGTGGTCGCCCGGCGCTCAAACTTCCGGCACCCCGGCCTAGACTGCCCCGGGTGACCGACTCCAGCACCGCCGACGAGGCACCGATCTGTTCGGCCCGTGGCTGCCGCGCTCCCGCCGTCTGGGCGCTGCGCTGGAACAATCCCCGCCTGCACGACCCTGAGCGGCGCAAGACCTGGCTGGCCTGCCCGCAGCACCGGACGTCCCTCGGCGACTTCCTCGACGCGCGCGGCTTCCTGCGCGAGGTCGCACCACTGCCGGGATCGCATACGCTCGAACGGTGAGCGCGCAGAGCGGATCTTCCCGGTGACCGGCGCCGAGCCACCTCAGCGTCCGGTCAGCGCCCTGGAACCCTGGCCGGACACCGTCCGGTGGCAGCGGATCTCCGGCGACCTGATCTGGGTGGAACTGCTCCGGCTCGCGATGGTGCTGGCCGTGCTGCTGGCCGGTCTCGGCCTCGGCTGGGCGCTCAGCGGTCACTGGGCCTTCGGCGTCGCGTTGGGGCTGGTGCTGCTGCTCGGCGCCTGGCGGGCGGTGGCGATCGTCCGGGCCGTCCACGCCTGGGGCTACGCCGAGCGCGAGAACGACCTGCTGGTCCGGCACGGGCTGGTGGTCCGGCGGCTCTCCATCGTGCCGTACTCGCGGATGCAGTTCGTCGACGTCAGCGCCGGGCCGCTGGAGCGGGCGTTCCGCCTGGCCACCGTGCAGCTGCACACCGCCGCCGCGGCCAGCGACGCCCGGGTGCCCGGCCTGCGGCCGCAGGAGGCGGCCCGGCTGCGCGACCGGCTCACCGCGCTGGGCGAAGACCGCGCGGAGGGGCTGTGAACGACGGGCCGCGCGGGCCGGAACCGGCCCGGCCCGACACCGGCCCCGCGCCGGCCCCGTCGGAGCCGTCCGCACCGGCCGCCCCACCCGGACCCGAGCCGGTCTCCGGCCCACCCGGACCCGGCCCCGTCTCCGGCCCACCGGCACACAGCCCGACATCCGGCCCACCGCTCCACGCCGCGGTCTCCGGCCCACCGGCACACAGCCCGACATCCGGCCCGCCGGTCCACGGCCCTACGCCTGGCCCACCGGAGCACGGTCCGACATCGGGCCACCCCGAATACGGCTCCACCTTCGGCCAACCGGCGCCCGCCCCGGCACCCGGCCCACCCGGACACGGCCCTGCGCCCGCGCCGCCGGGATACGGCCCGCCGCCCGGACACGGCCCGCCGCCCGGACACGGCCCGCCGCCCGGACACGGCCCGCCGCCCGGATACGGTCCCGTGCCCGGGGGTCACGGCCCGGTACCCGGCGCGCCCGCCCACGCCCCGCCGCCCGGCACACCCGGGTCTCCCCCCGTGCCCGGCCCGGCCGGGGAGGAGCCGCGGCAGCGGCTGCACCCGCTCAGCCCGGTGCTGCACGGGGCGAAGTCCCTGGTCGTGGTGATCGCGGGCCTGTCCTGGTCGACCCTGTCCCGGGTGGGCTTCGGGGTGTTCGCCGGGATGGTGGTGGTGCTCGCGCTGGGCGCGACCGTGCTGGCGGTGATCAGCTGGTGGAACACCGGCTACCACATCGTCGGGCGGGAGCTGCGGGTGCACGAGGGGCTGCTCTGGCGGCGTACCCGGGCGATCCCGTTGGAGCGGTTGCAGGCGGTGGAGGTGGTCCGGCCGCTGCTCGCCCAGCTCACCGGCCTGGCCGAGCTGCGGCTGGAGGTGGTCGGCGGCGGCAAGACCGAGGCGCCGCTGGCGTACCTCGGCGTGGCCGAGGCGGAGGCCCTGCGGCAGCGGCTGCTCGCCGTGGCGGGTCGGGCCGCCGGCGGGGAGGTCGCGCCGGCCGTCGCACGCGCCGGGGTGCCACCGGAGCCGGCCGGCCGTCCGCTGCACGCCGTCCGCAACACCGACCTGCTGGTCAGCCAGCTGCTCACCCCGCAGGCGTTCCTGCTCCCGTTCGGCCTGGTCTTCGTGGCGGCCCAGTTCCTCTCCCAGGGCTCCTGGTCGTTCATCGCGGTGGCCAGCACGCTGACCGCGATGGCCGGCGTGATCCTGCAACCGGTCCGCCGGGTGCTCGACGACTGGAGCTTCCGGCTGGACCGGGAGGAGGACCGCCTGCGCGTCCGCAACGGCCTGCTGGAGACCCGGGTGCAGACCGTGCCGCTGGACCGGGTGCAGACGGTCGGGGTGACCTGGCCGCTGCTCTGGCGGATGAAGGGCTGGCTGCGGCTGCGGCTGGAGGTGGCCGGCTACTCCGGTGGCGAGCAGGACGACCGGAACCGGCCGGACCGGCTGCTGCCCGTCGGCGACCTGCGTACCGGCGAGGAGATCGTCGCCGAGGTGCTGCCCGGGGTGCGGCTGACCGCCCTGCCGCTGACGCCCCCGCCGGCCCGGGCCCGCTGGCTGCGGCCGCTCAGCGTACGGGCGCTCGGTGCCGGGCTGGGCGAGCGCGTCTTCGCCGTCCGCTCCGGTCTGCTGACCCGGCAGCTGGCGATCGTGCCGTACGCCCGGATCCAGAGCGTGCGGGTGGTGCAGGGGCCGGCGCAGCGGCGGCTGCGGCTGGCGACGGTGCACGCCGACACCGCGGGCGGTTCGGGCGCCGCGGCGCACGACCGGGACCTGACCGAGGCGTGGGCGCTCGCCGCGGAGCTGATCGCCCGGGCGCACGCCGCACGGCGCACCCGCTGACGGTCCGGGCGAGTGGCGCGGCCCGTCCCCCGTTGACGGTCGGGGCGAGTGGCTCGACACGTCCCCGCTGACGGTGCGACGAGTGGCGCGGCGCGTTCGCTGCCGGCTCAGCGGCCGGCGCGCTGCTCCGCCGACTGCCCGGCCGGCGCGCTGGCCCGCTCGGCGACGGCCGACTCGACGGCGACCCGCTGGGCGGCGATCGGCCGGGCCGTGACCGGGGAGACCGCCGCCGGGGTGGCCGTGGTCGGCGGGGCCGCCAGCGGGCGGCGGGCCCGGTGGGCCGCCCACCAGCGCTCGGCGAGCCCGACCACCAGGAAGGTCATCCCCACGTACGCCCAGCCGACCAGCACGTCGATCACGTAGTGCTCGCCGCAGTAGACCAGGGTGAAGGTCATCGCCAGCGGGTACGCCAGCAGCAGCGGCCACCACCGCTTCCGGGTGGCCCGGAGGAAGAACAGCACGACGAACAGGGCGAACGCGGTGTGCAGCGACGGCATCGCGGCGACCGGGTTGCTGGCGATCTGCCCGGCGTTGAGCAGGTTGCCGGCACCGTGCATGCCGAACGCCTTCCAACCCCGGGTGGAGATCCGGGCGACCTCGGTGAGCAGGCCGTTCTGCGCCGCCCACCAGGGCGGGGCGGCCGGGTAGAGGAAGTAGGTGACCAGCCCGGTGGCGCAGAGGAACCCCCAGCGCCGCATGAACGCCGCCCACCGGCCCCGGTCACGCAACCAGAGCACCGCGGCGGCGGCCAGCGCCACCACGAAGTGGGAGAAGTAGACCCAACTGGCCAGGACGTCCCACCACTGCACGTCGGGCCGGTAGAGGTGCTCCTGGAGCCAGACCGTCGGCACCTCGCCGCCGGTGGCCCAGCCGAACATCACCCGGTCGGCGACGATCAACTCGTAGGCGTGCGGGGTCGCCCCGTTGTCGGCGAAGCCCCGGGAGAGGTTGTACGCGGCCAGCAGCAGCACCACCGGCACCCAGTCCCGGGCGAAGTGCAGGTGGCTGCGCCACGGACGGGACGAGTTCCAGGCGATCGTCGCCGCCCAGATCCAGACGAACGCGTACGCCGGGTCGGTCGGCAGGCCGATGGCCAGCCAGGCGACGACGAAGGCGGCGCCCCAGACCGCCATGGCGATCACGCGGCGACGCCCGCCGTCGGCGGACACGGTCGGTCCGGTGGGGGCGGGGGGCTGGGGGTCAGTCACGACGGCCATCGCGGTCAAGGTTAACGGCGGCTGACGGGGACCACCGGGCCGGCTGCCCCCCTGCCCGCCCGGCCACCGCGGGCCGCCGCGCCGGCCGCCCGGCGGCGGGTGGTCCGGTTCGCCGTCGTCGTGGCCGGGGCCGCCGCCGAACACCTACGCTGAGCCCATGCAGGAGCAGTCGGACAACCCCTTCCCGACCGGGCTGACCGCCCGGGTCGAGCTGACCGTCACCGACGCCGACACCGCGCAGGCGGTGGGCTCCGGCGACGTGCCGGTGCTCGGCACACCCCGGTTGCTCGCCCTCGCCGAGGCGGCCACCGTCGCGGCCACCGCCACCCACCTGCCGGCCGGCTCGACGACCGTGGGCAGCCGGGTGGAGCTGGAGCACCGCGCGGCGACACCGGTCGGGCGGACGGTGGTGGCGCAGGCCCGGCTGGCCGAGGTCGCCGGGCGGCGGCTGGTGTTCGAGGTCACCGTCACCGACGGTGCCGAGACGGTGGCCGAGGGCCGGGTGGAGCGGGCGCTGGTCGACCGGCAGCGCTTCGTGGCGCGCGCGGCGCGGGTGTCATGACCCTCCGGTTCGTGGAGGTCGCCGACCGGGTCCACGTGCTGCGCGAGCCGGTGCTCGACGTCAACGTCACCCTGGTCGTCGGTGACGGAGAGGCGTTGCTGGTGGACAGCCTCTCCACCGCCGGGCAGGCCGCCGAGCTGGCCGCGGCGGCCCGGGCGGTCACCGGCCATCCGTGGACGCTGGTCAACACCCACCACCACTACGACCACTGCTTCGGCAACGCCACCCTCGCCGCCGATCCACCCCGCCCGGTGTACGCCCACGAGCTGGCCGCCGCCGCGCTGCGCGAGCGGCCGGACGCGCTGCGCCGGGAGGCGTACGAGGAGCTGCGGGGCGAGCGGCCGGAGTTCGCCGCCGAGGTGGCCGGGACGGAGCTGCTCGCCCCGACGCACACCGTGCTCACCGAGGCGGTGCTCGACGTCGGGGGCCGCCGGGTGGTGCTGCGTCACCCGGGGCGCGGGCACACCGACGCCGACCTGGTGGTGCACGTGCCCGACGCCGACGTGCTGGTCGCCGGGGACCTGGTGGAGCAGAGCGGGCCGCCCGCCTTCGAGGACTCGTACCCGTTGCAGTGGCCGGACGCGGTGGCCGAGCTGCTGCGGCTCACCACGCCCGCGACGGTGGTCGTGCCCGGGCACGGCGACCCGGTCGACGCCGAGTTCGTCCGGGCCCAGCACCGCCAGCTGGTCGACCTGGCCTGGCTGATCCGCGCCGCCCACACCGGCAGTGCCCCGCCCGAGCGGGTCGCCGCCGAGGCGCCCTTCGGCGCCCGACCCGCCCTGATCGCCGCCCGCCGCGGCTACGCCGAGCTCAACGGCACCCCCTGACGCCCGGCCGTCCCGGGCCGCGACGGCCCACCGCCGAGCGCCGGTCGGTCCGTGGCGCGGAGGGTGGCCAGGAGGCGGTCCAGGGCCGGAACGGCGGCGCGGACGGCGGGGTCGAGGGCGGCCAGTGCCGGCTCAGTCGACGAAACGGGCCAGCACCTCGGCGCGGGTGGGCATCGACACCGCCCCGCCGGGCGACTCGCAGACCAGGCCGGCGACCCGCAGCGCGAACGCCACCCGCTGGTGCCAGTCGGTCGGCTCGGCCGGCTCCCCGTCGACCAGCAGGTCGGCGATGAGCGCCGCCATCACCGAGTCGCCCGCGCCGGTGGCGTCGACGGCGCGCACCTTCGGCGCGGGCACGCGTACCGGGTCGGGGCCGGCCGCGACGATCGCACCGGCCGCGCCGAGGGTGACCACGACGGTGCCCGCCCCCAGCTCGCGCAGGTACGCCGCGACCCCCTCGACCGGCTCGCGCGGGTAGAGCAGCGCGGCGTCGGCCTCGCTCAGCTTGACCAGGTGCGCCCCGGCGGCGAACTCCGCGACCACCTCCCGCAGCCCGTCCAGCGTCGACGCACCGTTCAGCAGCCGGGGCCGCACGTTGGGGTCGAACACCCGCAGGCCGGTGGCGAGCGACCAGGCGTGCCGCGCGGCGGCGAGCACCGGCGGGCAGAGCAGCACGATCGACCCGCAGTAGAGCACGTCGGCGCCCTCGATCAGGGCCAGGTCCAGATTGTCGGCGGTGAGCAGGCCGTACGAGGGCGGCTCGCCGTAGAAGCGGAAGTCGGGCTCGGCCCCGGCGTGCGTGGTGACCGCGAGGGTGGTGGGCACCCCGACGGCGACGGCGCCGGCCAGCCCGACGCCGGCGTCGGCGAGGAAGGCGCGGATCCGGCCGGCCAGCACGTCGTCGCCGAACGACCCGACGAACTCGGCCGCGCCGCCGAGCCGGGACACCCCGACGGCGACGTTGAGCGGGCCACCGCCGATCTCCTGCCGGAAGACCGGCCGGCCCTCGCACTCGGCGTCGAGCAGGTCGACCAGCGCCTCACCGAGCACCACCGCGTATCCCACGTCGCCTCCCAGCGTCCGTCGCTTCGTACCAGGCTGGCACAGTGCCCGCCACGGCGGGCGCGAAGCCCCGTCTCCACGTATCGAGCAACGCCTATTGCGCCGGGTCGCCGGGGCGTGGTGGGATGACGCGTGCCGGGCCGGTGCGGGGGCTGCCGCACCACCGGCGCCGAGCTGGAGCCGACGCGAGGGCACCGGTCCGCGGGACGCGGACCGAGGGCGGTGCGCGGCCATCCGGCCCTTCCGATTCCCGGGCCGCCGGCCGTGACGCCGCGATCGTCGCATCCGCTCGTCACAGCGGGGCCGGCCGTCGCGCCGCCCCGCGGGTCAGGAGAACCTCGTGATCCGTTCCCGTACGGCCGCGCTGCTCACCGCGGCCGCCACCCTCGCCCTGGGCGCCGTCGCCCTGACCTCCGGTCCAGATCCGGCCGCCGCGCACGGCGCGGCGATGACTCCGGGCAGCCGGACCTACCTGTGCTGGAAGGACGGCCTCAGCCCGACCGGCGAGATCAGGCCGGTCAACCCGGCCTGCTCGGCGGCGGTCGCGCAGAGCGGCGCCAACTCCCTCTACAACTGGTTCAGCGTGCTCCGCTCCGACGCCGGCGGCCGGACCGTCGGCTTCATCCCCGACGGCAAGCTGTGCAGCGGCGGCAACCCCGGTTTCGCCGGGTACGACCTGGCCCGCACCGACTGGCCGGTGACCCACCTGACCGCCGGGGCGCGGCTGGACTTCCGCTACAGCAACTGGGCCCACCACCCGGGCACGTTCTACTTCTACGTCACGAAGGACAGCTGGAGCCCGACCCGACCGCTGGCCTGGAGCGACCTGGAGGAGCAGCCCTTCCTGACGGTGACCAACCCGCCGCAGCGCGGCGCGGTCGGCACCAACGACGGGCACTACTACTTCAGCGGCAACCTGCCCTCCGGCAAGAGCGGGCGGCACATCGTCTACTCCCGCTGGGTCCGCTCGGACAGCCAGGAGAACTTCTTCGGCTGCTCGGACGTCACCTTCGACGGGGGCAACGGCGAGGTGACCGGGGTCGGTTCCGGCGGCGGCACCACACCGCCGCCGAGCCCCACCACGCCGTCGCCGAGCCCGACCACGCCGCCGCCGGGCGGCGACTGCATGGCGGTCTACAAGGTGCTCAACTCCTGGCCCGGCGGGTTCCAGGGCGAGGTCATGATCATGAATCACAGCGCCCGGACGTACGGCGGCTGGGTGGCCAGCTGGACGTGGCCCAGCGGTCAGTCGATCAGCAGCCTCTGGAACGGCACGGTGAACTCCTCCGGATCGGCGGTGACGGTCGCCAACGCGGCCTGGAACGGCACGATCGCCCCCGAGGGCACCACCACGTTCGGCTTCACCGCGACCACCACCGGCGCCAACACCCTGCCCACCGTCACCTGCTCCGGCCGCTGACCTCCCGCCCACCGACGGGCCGCTGAAACGATCAAGAGGCTTGCGTCGCCGGAGCGGACTCCGGTCGACGCAAACCTCTTGATCAACGGCGGTGGCGCGCCCCGGGCGCGCCGGGCCCGGCCGTCAGCGGACCATGGAGCCGACCACGGGCTTGGTGAGCAGGGCGGACTGGTTGCGCTGGATGCCGGGGTCGAGGGTCTTGGCCACGAAGATGGCGTGCCAGATGCAGAAGATCAGCACGGTCCACACCTTGCGGGAGTGGTCCGCCTCCTCGCGCTTGTGCTCGTCCAGCAGCCGCAGCGCGTACGACAGGTCGATCAGGTCGCCCGCGCCGGAGGTGGCCAGCACGTGCCGGGCCCACTCGTACATCTCGCCGCGCAGCCAGACCCGGGTCGGGGTCGGGAAGCCCAGCTTCTTGCGGTTGACGATGGCCGGCGGCACCACGCCCTGCAACGCCTGGCGCATGGCGTACTTGGTGGCGTCCGAGCGGGGCGGGAGCTTCAGGTCGACCGGGATGCCGGCGGCCACGTCGAAGACCGCCCGGTCGAGGAAGGGCACCCGCACCTCCAGCGAGTGGGCCATCGAGATCCGGTCGGCCTTGACCAGGATGTCGCCGCGCAGCCAGGTGTAGAGGTCGACGTACTGCATCTTGGTGACGTCGTCGAGCTCGGTGCACTCGGCGTAGATCGGCGCGGTCACGTCGGTGTAGCGGACCGAGGGGTCGTAGCGGCGCAGCAGGTGCTGCTTCTCCTCCTCGGTGAACATCCGGGCGTTGCCGTAGTAGCGCTGCTCGATCGGAGTGGTGCCGCGCTCCAGGAAGCTCTTGCCCTTGACCCCCTGCGGGATCGCCTTGGAGACCGCGCGCAGACCCTTCTGCACCCCGTCCGGCAGACCGTTGACCGCGCCGAGGGAGAGCGGCTCCCGGTAGATCGTGTACCCGCCGAAGAACTCGTCCGCGCCCTCGCCGGAGAGGACCACCGTGACGTGCTCGGCGGCCTTCTTGGCCACGAAGTAGAGCGGCACCAGCGCCGGGTCGGCCACCGGGTCGTCCAGGTGCCAGACGATCTTCGGCAGGGCGTCGATCATGTCCTGCGGCCCGATCTTGGTCGGGATGGTGGTCACGTCGAGGTGCCGGGCCGACTCCTGGGCCACGTCGATCTCGGAGTAGCCGGGCACGTCGTACCCGACGGTGAAGGTGAGGATGTTCGGGTTGAACTCCCGGGCCAGGGCCACCACCGCGGTCGAGTCGATCCCGCTGGACAGGAACGAGCCGACCGGCACGTCCGAGCGCATGTGCATCCGGACGCTCTCCCGCAGCGTCTCCCGGATCTCCTGGTAGAGCCGCTGCTCGTCGGTGACCGGGGCGGGCCGGAACACCGGGCGGTACCACCGGCGCACGTCGATGCGCCCGCCCGGGCTCCAGGTCAGGTACTCCCCCGAGCCGATCCGCCGGATCCCCTTGTGCAGGGTGCCGGGTTCCGGGACGTACTGGAGGGTCAGGTAGTGGCTCAGGCTGGCCGAGTCGATGCCGGCGTCGCCCTCGTAGTTCGAGTGCGCGAAGGGCAGCAGCGCCTTCTTCTCCGAGGCGAGGTAGAGCCCGTCGGCGGTCTCCAGGTAGTGCAGCGGCTTGATGCCGAAGTAGTCGCGGGCGCCGAAGGCACGCCGCTCCTGCCGGTCCCAGATGACGAAGGCGAACATGCCGCGCAGCCGGGTGAGCACCTGCTCGCCCCAGTAGTGGTAGCCGGCGACGATCACCTCGCCGTCGCCGGCGGTGGCGAACTGGGCGCCGTAGGTGCGCACCAGCTCGTCGCGCAGCTCGATGTAGTTGTAGATCTCACCGTTGAAGGTGAGCAGGTAGCGGCCGTCGGCGTACGGCAGCGGTTCGTGGCTGGAGGCCACGTCGATGATCGCCAGGCGCTTGTGCGCGAACACCCCGTCCGCGTACCGGCCGGAGGCGTCCCCGACCACCTCGACACCGGTCTCGTCCGGGCCGCGGTGGTGCAGGCATTCCAACGCCCCGGCGATGTTGTCGCGGTGAGCGGCGGCGTCGCCGCGCGCACTGAAGAAGGCCAGGAGTCCGCACATGGTGGTCATCTTTCCACGCGTGTGAAGCGGCCGTCGCGGCACCGCAGGCTCTTCCGGCCGGGACCGGCCGGGTACCGTCTGGACCAGCAACGAGGCGGAGGGAGCGGACCATGACCGAGGACCGGACGAGCGGAAAGCCGGCGGACGGCACCGAGTCGCACGACCCGGACTTCCCGCAGGCGTTCCTGGACTTCATGCGCCAGGGCTGGCGGGACACCACGCTGCCGGTCGGCCCGCGCCCCGAGGTCCCCAACCACGCCAAGCGCCGGGCCGCACTCTCGGCGGCCTTCCCGGGCGAGACGCTGGTCATCCCGACCGGCACCGAGAAGGTACGCGCCAACGACACCGACCACCCGTTCCGGCCGGGCAGCGACTTCGTCTACCTGACCGGCGACCACGACCCGGACAGCGTGCTCGTGCTGCGCCCGAACGGCTCCGGGCACGACGCCACGCTGTACATGCGGCCCCGGTCCTCGCGGAAGACCGACGAGTTCTTCCGCAGCCGCCACGGCGAGCTGTGGGTCGGCCGGCGGCACACCCTGTCGGAGAAGTCGACCGAGCTGGGCCTGCCGACCGAGGACCTCACCGAGCTGGACGCGGCGCTGGCCGGGCTGGCGCCGGGGCGTACCCGGGTGTTGCGCGGTTTCGACGCCCGGGTGGACGCGGCCGTGCGGCCCTGGGACGGCCCCCGCGCCGACGGCCAGCCGGCCCGCGACCGCGAGCTGGCCATCGCGATCTCCGAGCTGAAGCTGGTCAAGGACGAGTGGGAGATCGCCCAGCTCCAGGACGCCGTCGACGCGACCGTACGCGGCTTCGAGGACGTGGCCCGAGGGCTGCCGGCCGACCGCGGGGTCTCCGAGCGGCTGCTGGAGGGGATCTTCGCGCTGCGCGCCCGGCACGACGGCAACGACGTCGGGTACGGCTCGATCGTCGGGGCCGGCGAGCACGCCACGATCCTGCACTGGGTGCACAACCACGGCGCCACCCGTCCGGGTGAGCTGCTGCTGATGGACATGGGCGTGGAGAACCGCAACCTCTACACCGCCGACGTCACCCGGGTGCTGCCGGTCGACGGCCGGTTCACCCCGTTGCAGCGCCAGGTCTACGACGCGGTGTACGCCGCCCAGCAGGCCGGCATCGACATCATCAAGCCCGGGGTGGCGTTCCGGGAGGTCCACCTGACCGCGATGCGCGTCCTCGCCGAGGCGCTCAAGGACCTCGGCCTGCTCCCGGTGAGCGTGGACGAGGCGATGGACCCGGCGTCGACGGTCTACCGCCGGTGGACGCTGCACGGCACCAGCCACATGCTCGGCATCGACGTGCACGACTGCGCCAACGCGCGCAAGGAGCACTACCGCGACGGCCCGCTCGGCGAGGGCTACGTGCTGACCGTCGAGCCGGGGCTGTACTTCCAGCCCGAGGACGAGCTGGTCCCCGAGGAGCTGCGCGGCATCGGCGTGCGGATCGAGGACGACATCCTGGTCACCGCGACCGGCGCGGTGAACCTGTCGGCCGGTCTGCCCCGCCGCTCGGACGAGGTGGAGACCTGGCTCGCCGAGCAGCGTGAGGCGGGTCCGCGCCTGCCCGGCTGACCCGGTACGACCCCCGGCGGGCCCCGCCGCCGGTGTCTGCGACGTTTCCGTCGTCGCGGCACCGGTGGCGGGGCCCGCCGCTGTTTGCGCTGCTCACCACCTTCTTCACGACCTGCGCCCCGCTGCACCCACCCGACCAATGTGAGGGAAATGCGGGGTTTTCTCAGATACGTCCGCGTCGCGAGGATCCTTCTCATACGGTGTGGATAACAGGCTGCAACCCATTTGTAGCTGCTCGTACCGCTCAGGTGGTACGAGCCCGTCTGGTAGCAGGAAAGGGCGGAAGGCTCTGATGTCCAACGACCTAACGACTCCCGACGGCGGGGCCCCTTCGGCCCTGTCGTCGACTAGGCGACGCAAGCTGTGGGTCGCCACCGGCGTGGCCGGCCTGACCGGCGTCGTCGGCCTGGCGGCACTAGGCGGGCTGGCGGCCCGCAACGACAACTCCGACGACCCGCAGCGGGCCAGCGACTCGCAGGCGGCGCCGAAGCAGAACGTCAGCGATGCGGGCCCGGACTCCGACAAGCGCGACGACAAGGGCAAGGGACACGACGACCGGGCCGGTAGCGACCGCGACCGGGACAAGGACCGGGATCGTGACGAGCACGGTCGGGTGCGGGAGGTGCCGTGTGACGACGAGAAGCTGATCGAGGCTGTCGATCTGGCGAACCGGGATCACGGTGGCACGTTGAAGCTGGCCCCGCACTGCACCTACGAGCTGGACGGCTACGACCGCAAGTCCGGCACGGGCCTGCCGACGATCAAGCAGGAGATCACCATCAAGGGTGAGGACTCCACGATCAAGCGGGACTCCGAGCAGACGTTCCGGCTGTTCCGGGTCGCCGAGGGCGGCGACCTGACCCTGAAGGACCTCACGCTCAAGGGCGGCAACGCCTCCGAGTTCAAGTACGGCGGCGACCAGGGCCCCGGCGGACCCGGCGGACCCGGCGGACCCGGCGGACCCGGCGGACCCGGCGGGCCGGGCGGACCCGGCGGGCCGGGCGGGCCGGGCGGACCCGGCGGACCCGGCGGACCGGGCGTACCGGGTGGTCCCCAGGGACCGGCCTTCGGCCCCGCCGCGGCTCCCGGTGGCCCGCAGGGACCGGGTGGCCCGCAGGGCCGCGGTGACGGCAAGGACGGTGACCGCAAGGACGGTGACCGCAAGGACGATGACCGCAAGGACGACCGCAAGGACGGTGACGCCGACGGTGGTGCGTTGCTGGTCGAGCGGGGCGGTAGCGCGCACCTGAAGAAGGTCACGCTGACCCGCAACAACGCCGAGGGCAACGGCGGCGCCATCGCCAACTTCGGTCGGGTCGACCTCGAGGACAGCGAGGTGGAGAACAACCACGCCCGGGAGAGCGGCGGCGGCATCTTCAACGTCGGCGTCCTCAAGGTCAACGGATCCTCCGACCACAAGGACTGGTTCTCCAACGACAAGGGCGAGTCCGCCCGCGACGACAAGGGCGAGTCCCGCGACAAGGACGAGTCCCGCGACAAGGACAAGTCCGCCCGCGACGACAAGGGCGAGTCCCGCGACAGGGACGAGTCCCGCGACAGGGGCGAGTCCGCCCGCGACGAGAACAAGGACCACAAGGACAAGGACAAGGACAAGGACAAGGGCGAGTCCGCCGACGGCCAGGGTGGCTCGGCCGACGGCAGGGACGACTCCGACAAGAAGCGCCGCGAGTCCCGCATCGCCAACAACACCGCCGGCAAGAACGGCGGCGGCATCGCCAACGGCCGCGACAAGGACAAGGACCACGACAAGGACCACGACAAGGACCACGACAAGGACCGCGGCAAGGAACACGGCAAGGACCACGGCAAGGAACACGGCAAGGACAAGGACCACGACAAGGACCGCGGCAAGGACCACGGCAAGGACCACGGCAAGGACAAGGACTCCTGGCCGCGCTTCCAGGGCCGCGACGAGGCCGGCACCGTGGAGATCTAGCTCGACGACAAGTCGACCGTGACCAACAACGACCCCACCAACTGCGCCGGCACCGTCAAGGACTGCTTCAACTGACCGCCGGTCAGCTCGGGATCCACACACAGGTCCGGCCCCCTGCCACCTCGGTGGCAGGGGGCCGGACCGTCATGGGGTCACTTCTGGACGAAGACCGCCACACTGCGCGCCGGCACGGTGAACGTGCCGGCCGCCCGGTCGAACGAGGCCGTCCGGAGCACCGGGTCGGCCGAGTTCATCAGCACCGGGTGCAGCGCGACGTCCGCACCCCGCAGGCCGGTCACCGTCTGCTTCGCCGTCTCCGGCGTGCCGTTGAAGACGACGGTCAGCGACTTCCACGTCCCGTCCAGCCCGCGGGCGTCCAGGGTCATGGTCAGCACGCCCGGCGTCTCGTTCTCGCCTGAGAGCGGGAAGGCGACGCGCCGCTGCACCTGGCCGGCGGTGGCCAGCCCGAACACCGGCGAGGACTCCCGGATCCGCAGCAGTTCCGCGTACCGGGCGTCGGCCAGGTTGATCGCGGCGCAGTCCGGCACCAGCTTCGGGTCGGCCAGCAGCGGCTTCGCGTACGGCCACTTGTCCTTGTTGTCCTGCTCCGGCGGGAGGCCGGCGCCGAACCCGTTGCCCTGCGCGCAGTCCCACCGGATCTGGTTGAACCAGTCACCGGAGTTGTACGAGTTGCGGTCCAGCGACTTCGAGCGCAGCCGCTCGGAGCCGGTGGTGACGAAGCCCGCCCCCTGCCCGAAGGTGGTGGTCGCCAACGCCAGCACCTGCATCCGCGACCGGTCCGTCGCCGAGGTGCCCTGCGGCAGCTTGTACGCCAGCGCGTCGTACAGGATCTCGTTGTCGTGCGCGTCGACGTAGGTGACCGCCTCACCCGGCGCGGCGGTGTAGCCGGCCGGCGAGCCGTTGTAGTCCACCTGGGCGCCGGTGACCTGCCGGCCCGACGAGTCGGTGAACCGGTAGCCCCGCAGGTTGCCGGCGAGCCCCACCTTGATCAGGTCTTGGTGGTGCAGCAGCCGCGCCTTCTGCTCGGCCGCCGTCCCGTTCACGGTGTCACCGTTGGGGTCGGTGTAGAGACCGGAGGCGAAGCCCTGGATGCGGGGGTTGCCGTCGAAGGGACCGCCGCCGCGCACCGCGTCGCGGAGCCGGTCGTTGAAGGTGGCGATGCCGGTCCCCGCCATGTTGGCCTGGGTGGCCTGCACGAACCGGGCGTCGTTGGCGACCTCGCCGAAGTTCCAGCCCTCGCCGTAGAGCAGGATCTTCTTCCCGTCCACGCCGTCGCGGGCCGGGGTGAGCTGGTCCAGCGCGGCCCGCACGGCCAGGATGTTCGCCTTCGGGTGGTGACCCATCAGGTCGAACCGGAAGCCGTCCACCTTGTACGCCTTGGCCCAGGTGACCATGGAGTCCACCACCAGCTTGCCCATCATGGCGTGCTCCGGCGCGGTGTTGGCGCAGCAGGTCGAGTTGGCGACGCTGCCGTCCTCCAGCAGCCGGTGGTAGTAGCCCGGCACCACCTGGTCGAGCACCGACTTCGGGTCGGTGCCCGAGGCGGAGGTGTGGTTGTAGACCACGTCCAGCACCACGCGCAGCCCGGCGCCGTTGACCCCGGCGACCATCTGCCGGAACTCGGTGGTCCGCTTCGCCCCGGCCGGGTCGACGGCGTAGCCGCCCTCCGGCACGGTGTAGTGCAGCGGGTCGTACCCCCAGTTGTAGCCATCCTTCTCCGCGACCTTCGCCACGCAGGCCTGCTGCTGGTCGGAGTCCGGCGGCAGCTTCGCCAGGTCGCAGTCGGGTTGCTGCTGGGCGGCCCGCTTCTCGGGGATGGTGGCGAAGTCGAACGAAGGCAGCAGGTGCAGGTAGTTGACCCCGGCGTCGCCGAGCGCCTTCAGGTGCTTCATGCCGGCCGTGTTCGGGTCGGTGAAGGCGAGGTAGGTGCCCCGCTTCTCCGCCGGCACGGTGGCGTCGGCGATTGAGAAGTCCCGTACCGACAGCTCGGAGATCTGCGCCTTCGACGCCGGCACCGCCGGCGGCTTGCGCAGACTCGCCCAGCCGGACGGGGCCAGCGCCTCCTCGGACAGGTCGACGATCTGGCTGTGTGTCGAGTCCGGCGCGAGCGCCACCGAGTAGGGGTCCGTCACCGCGGCGGTGACCACCTTCTGCGCCGCCGGCTGCCACGCCTCGACCTGGTAGCGGTAGTACTTGCCGGCCCAGGCCTTCGTGCCGCGCACCGACCAGACGCCGGTGCGGTCGTTGCGGCTCATCGCCACCGTCCTCGGCTCGGCCGTGGGCGAGTCGAAGAGCTGGAGTGACACCGTCCGGGCGGTGGGCGCCCAGACTGCGAGGGTGGGCACCCGGCCGGCGAAGGTGGCGCCCAGCCGGGCGTCGGTGGCCCGGGCGTAGACGTCGTCGAGCACGCCCGGGATCTGCACGCCGGTCGCGCCGAGCAGCACGCCCTCGGCGTCGCGCTCGGTCACCACCAGTTGCCCGCGCAGCGCCGCCGGGACCTTGGCCAGGTCGGCCCGGTCCAGCGTGAAGCTGCGGTAGGACCACAGGTGCGGGAAGGCCGCGCGCTGGGCCTCGGTGAGCCCGTTGCGCTGCGCCCGCAGCGGCAGCGAGGTGTACGTCCCGGCCAGCTCGCCGTCGGCGATGCTCAGCCCGCCGGCCGGGGCGGCCACCAGGGCGTACTGCTTGCCGTCGGTCGGAGGAGTCAGCCAGGCGACGGTGGACCGGTCGATCCAGTGCGCCTTCTGCTTGGTGATGTCCAGGTCCCGGGCGGGGCCGGACGAGCTGGGCGGCAGCAGCCGGCCCTTCACCCCGGCGAGCAGCCAGACCTCACGCCCGGCGCTGGCGAAGTCCAGCCGCTGGTCGTCGGGCTGATCCTTGGTGTCACCGGAGTGGATGATGTAGCTCAGCCCGGTCGCGCCGGCGGCCAGCGGCACCCGGAAGACCGCGCCGTAGGCGTCGATCTTCTCCGGCTTGAGCGGGTTGGACCAGTCGGTCGGGTTGGCGGCGCCGTCCCAGAGGTGCAGCCCCCAGCCGGCGTAGTTGTTGTCGGCCTTGCGCCAGTGGATGACCGCGGTGCTCTCGTCGACCGCCGGGTCGGGCTCGCCGGTGGCGGCCTGCCGGGTCGGGTAGAGCGTCGGATCGCCCTGCTTGACCCAGACCTCGCCGGTCTGCGTCACGTCGATGGTGCGGTCGTTCGCGACGTCCTTGTTGCCGTTCTTGTCGACGACAAGGAAGCCGACCGACTTCGCGCCCGGCTTGAGCTTGACCCAGGCGAACCGGCCGTAGGAGTCCTCACCGGCGAACGGCTGCCCCTTGGGCCACTCGGTGGCGTACGCCGGGTCGATGTCACCCCAGGTGTAGAGGCCCCAGTCGTCGTACCCGCCGGCGGGACGCTGGTAGTGCACCACCGCCCAGTCCCGGGCGGCGCTCTGTGCCGGGGTGCCGACCACGCCGGTGGCGCGGGTGCCGGCGGTCCGCCCCTTGCCGTCGCGGACGACGGCCTTGTACTCGACCTTCGTCCCGCCGGGCAGGCCGGTCAGGTCGTGGTGGACGGTGTACGGGGCGGTGTGCGCGCTGCCCAGCAGCGTCCACCTGCCGCCGGGCACCCGGGCGGCGAAGGTGACGGTGGCCAGCGGGTCGCCGGTGACCTGGGCGGTGACGGCGGTCCGGGTGGCGACCGGGTCGGCGCCGGGCGCGCTGAGGGTGATGCCCGGCGCGGCGGTGGCCTGCGGGATGGGCCGGCCGGCCTTGAGCACCACCGCCGCCATCGGCGGCACGGTCAGGCCGAGCTTGCCGTCCGCGCCGGCGGTGGCGGTGGCCGCGCCGCCGTAGACGCCGGTGAAGGCGGTCCCGGCGGACCAGGTGTCGACGGAGACGGACTGCGTGGTGGCGGCGTTGTTCACGGCCACCACGTACTCGGTGCGGTCGGCCGGGGCGATCCGGGAGAAGGCGAAGACGCCGGCGCCGTCGGCCGCGTACCGGGTGACCTGGATGCCGTCACGCAGCGCCGGGTGGGCCTGGCGCAGCGTGCCCAGCTCGGCGATGGTGCGGTAGAGCGGGTGGCCGGTGTCGTACTGGTCGTCGGCGTGGGTGCGGGCGGTGCCGATCAGGTCGTCGTCGAGGTAGTCCGCCACCTTGGTGGCGAACATGTCCTGCCGGGCGTCCTTGTCGCCGCCGGGGCCGGTGAAGCCCTGCTCGTCGCCGGAGTACACGACCGGCTGGCCCCGGGTGAGGAACATCAGCTGGTGGGCGAGCTGGTCGCGGCGCAGCTGGGTGGCGTCGTCACCGCCGGAGGCGGCGATGAAGGAGCCGATCCGACCCATGTCGTGGTTGCCGAGGAAGGTGGTCAGCCGGTTGGCGCCGGTGTCCCGGGCGGCGTACAGGTCGTCGCGGGCGTACACGTCGGCGAGGGCCTTGGCGGAGCCGTCGGCGGCGGTGTAGCCGCGCGCGGCCTCCTGGAAGGAGAAGTCCAGAGTTGCCGGCAGGCCACCGCGCCGCACGTAGGTCGAGGTCACCTCCTGGTCGGCGCTGTAGACCTCGCCGAACATGAAGAAGTCCTTCTTGCCGGCGGCGTCGGCGGCCCGCTTGATGCCCTGGCTGAACTGCGGCCAGAAGTCGAGGTTGACGTGCTTGACGGTGTCGAGCCGGAAGCCGTCGACCCCGGTGCTGGCGATCCAGTCGCCGTAGGCCTTGGTCAGGCCCCGCACCACCTCGGGACGCTCGGTCCACAGGTCGTCCAGGCCGAAGAAGTCGCCGTACTCGCTGTTCTCGCCGGCGAAGGTCGAGTCACCCCGGTTGTGGTACATCGTCGGGTCGTTCAGCCAGGCCGGCACCTTCACCTTGGCGTCCGCGGGGGCGGCGAAGGTCGGCGTGTACGGGCCCGCGTCCGCGGTGACCGTCGGGAAGTCCCGGGTGCCGTCGGCGTAGTTGCGGTCCTCGAAGGCGCGCCCCTGCGCGTCGGTGTACGGCGAGGTCTTCTTGTCGACGTACGCGTACTTGTCCTCGCCGTACTTGATGACATCGGCGGTGTGGTTGACGATGACGTCAAGGTAGACCTTGATGCCGCGCTGGTGGGCGAGCTTGACCAGCTTCCGCATCTCCTCGTTCGTGCCGAAGTGCGGGTCGACCTGGGTGAAGTCGGTGATCCAGTAGCCGTGGTAGCCGGCCGAGACGTCCGCGCCGCTGCCCTGCACGGGGCGGTTCTTGAAGATCGGCGCGAGCCAGATGGCGGTCGTCCCCAGGCCCTGGATGTAGTCCAGCTTGTCGATGACGCCCTTGAGGTCGCCACCGTGGTAGAAGCCCTTGTCCTTCGGGTCCAGGCCGGTGCGGAGGCGGTCGCCGGTGAGGCCGCCGGAGTCGTTGCGCGGGTCGCCGTTGGCGAACCGGTCCGGCAGTACGAAGTAGAACTGCTCGGCGCGTCCCGTGCCGGCGCCGGCTTTCAGCAGGGCCTCGGTCGAGGGCTCGGCGCCCCACTGGGCGGCGCCGGCCGCGGCCAGGGTGTCGACGGTGGGGGTCCGGTCGGTGGCGTCCGCGCCGAGCTGGTTGACGGCGACCGGGACGCCGACGAGGGCGAGGGTGAGGGTGAGGGTGGAGACCAAGGCGAGCAGTGCCTTGCGAGATATCGGCGGGGGTTTCATCGACGGCCTTCCTCTGGTCGCTGATTCGCCCGCACGCTAGCTCTTGCCGAAACATTCTGCAATACCTTGCAAACATGGTCGCAACAAAGCAGCCTCCTTGCGAAACGCGCCGTCGTTCCGCCGCACGGGGAGGTCGCCCTGCGCCGCCGGACAGGGGGGTGGATCAGAGGCCGGCGCAGGCGGCGCCATCGACGGCGCACCCGCTCAGGCGGGTGTTCTCGCCGGTGCGTTCGAGGTGGAACCGCAGCGCCACGGACGCGCCGCCGTCGAGGTCCACCCCACTGGTGTACGTGAAGACGCCGTCGGACATCCGGGAACTTCCCTGCGGCGCACCCTCCACCCAGGAGCTGGCCACGCGGCTGCCGGCCGGCGGCACCAGGCGCACCGTCCAGGGGCGGGGACCGGCGGCGGCGTTGGCGAGCAGCACCTCGCCGATGAAGCCGTCGTCCCAGGCCTCCATCACCCGGTATCGCCCGGTGACCGACGACGGGGGCGAGGGCGGGGGCGGCGGGGCCGACTCCGGTCGCGTGTCCCGTCCCGCGGCGGGGGACGCGGGGCGCCCGCTGGGCGGCGGATCGCTGCGGCGCGGGGTGAGCTGCGGGGCGCCCGGTGCGGGCAGGGCGACCGGGGCTCGCGACGGCGGGCTCGACGGCAGGTCGGGCAGCGCCATGGTGGCGGGCAGGTCAGCCGGTCGGGCGGTCTCCGGCTCGTGGCCGCGGGACACGGTCAACGCGACGACCAGCAGCACCACCATCACCACGACCCCGGTGGCCACCAGCACCCAGGGCGACGAGGCGAGCGCCGTGGCGGCGGCCCGGGACGAGCGGCGACGCGTGCCGGACATGCCCCTCCCTCATCCGTGCGGTCGGGCGAGCGTAGCCATCCATCGGCAGGGCCGGGAAGCCTGCGCGCCGGCACCGTCCTCATGGTACGGACGCGTCCGGCGCTCAGCCGATGGTGCAGTCCGCCCCGTTGACGGTGCACTGGCCCGGCCGGTCACCGCTGCCGGTCCGGCCGAACGTCATGGACACCACGGCGCTCTCCCCCGCCGGAAGGGGCTTGGTGCCGCTCAGCACGAACCAGCCACTGCCCTGCGTACGCACCGACAGCCCCGAGTCCGACGACGCCCGGATCGACTTGACGTTGCCCGTGAACAGCAGCTCCACCCGCCACTCCCGAGCCCCGCCGGTGGTGTTGCGCACCGTCAGCCGGGCGGAGAACGAGTCCCGGTCGCTGGAGGTGACCTGGTAGTCCGCGCTCACCCGGCCGGACCCGGCGGCCGGTGCGCGGGTCGTCGGCGTCGCGGCCGGCCGGCGGGTGCTGGCCCGCGGCGACGGGGTGGCGCTGGCCGTCCGCGACGGGGTGGCGTCCACGGCGACCAGCGGGGCGTCGGCCGGTGGCGCCACGGACGACGTCACGGCGGGCATCCTCGGCAGGTACATCGGCGGTGCCGGCTCGGGCGCCGCCGCGTGCTCCGGTCCGCGGAAGGAGAGCAGGGCGAACACCAGCAGGACGGCGAGCAGACCGACGCCGAGCAGCACGACGATCCACGGCATCGACGCCAGCACGGCGGGTGCGGATCGCGCCCCCGGCCGTGGGGCCGAGCGGTCGGACATGAGGTCCCCCTTGTCGGAGCAGCCGCGCCAGCCTAGCCAGCGCGGACGCCCGACAGCAGAGGGCCCGCCCGGTACGGTCCGTCCGGCCGGTACGGGCCGGAAAACGGCTGGCCGCACGAGACCGATCCGGTCGGGTCAGCCCCGCACCGACGCCGCCCACCGAACGGCCGCCCGAGAGCCGTCGCGTCACGCCGCGCGGATGACGGTGCAGATGGCCGGACCGTCCTCGGTGGTGCGCAGCAGGTAGCGGTACCGCTCGCCCGGCACCGCCCGACCCTGGCTGTCCAGGAACTCCCACTGCACGGCCACCTCGGTCAGCAGCGCGGAGACCGGCTGCACGTCCTCGATCAGCGCGTTCGCCGCGACCAGCTCCCGTTCCTGGTAGTCCGGGGCGGCGCCGACGAAGGAGAGCGCGACGGCGGTCAGCGTGCTGAAGGAGAAGCTGTACGTGTCGGCGACCACCAGCCCGGGCAGGGCGTAGCAGCCGGCGAGGGCGGGTACGTCGCCGGCGGTGAGCGCCACGCCGTACCGGTCGAAGAAGTCGGTCAGCGTGTCGAGATCGGTGGAGGCTCTCACGGCGTCACCAATTGCCGCCGGCGGGCGCCGGCAAACCTCAGCGCGGCGGGATGTGCACCTCGATCTCGGCGCCGAGCTTGGCCTGACCGGCCAGGTCGAGGTCGTCGCCGCTCCAGAACCGACCCGGGTCGTACCAGTTCGGACGGCGGCCGGCCGGCAGCAGCCCCATCGCCTCGTAGGTCACCGCCACCACCTCGGCGCAGTACGCCGTCTCCAGCGCCCGGTCCGGTAGCGGCACCCCGGAGCGGTCCCGGCGGCCCGGCAGCCGCACCTGCGGCACCCGGCCCCGCGCCCAGCGCCAGGCGAGCTGGGCGGTGGAGGGGAAGGGCGTGCCGTCGAGCCGGGCGACGGTACGCAGCACCGCCTGCTCCATCGCCGCGTCGGCGGGCGGGTCGAGCTGGCGCAGCCAGGCCCGCTGGCCGTACCGGTTGGCCCAGACGCAGACCGCGTCGCGCAGGTCGTGCAGCTGCACGCCGCGCTGGTGGTTGCCGGTCCACATGTCCGGCAGCGAGCGGCCCAGCTCGGCGTGCCACATCAGGGGCGGCATGTCGTCCAGCACCACGGCCATGCCGACGTGGTTGACCGGGCTGTTCGTGGTGAGCTGGATGGCGCGGTCGGGCACGCTCCGGCCACGGAACACCCACAGGTCTCCGGTACGGGTCAGGTCGACGGCCTCGTCCAGGCTGATGCTCATGAGCGTCTACCCTAGGCCGATGCGGCAACGGATGCGGTGGTGGAAGGTACTCGGTCTGGCCGGCCTGGCCGGAGTCGCGGCGTCCGGCGTGGTCATCGCCCGCGCCGAGCGGCGCCGCCGGTCGTACACGCCGGAGGAGATCCGGGACCGGCTGCGCGAGCGGCACGCGCAGGCCGCGGGGAACGGCACGCCGGCCGGCGAGCAGGCCTGACCCGGCGGGCGCGGCTCAGCGCTCGGGCTCGGCCGCGGCGCGGCGCAGCGCCTCGTCGAGTGCTCCGGGGGTACGCCCGAGCACCGCGCTGCCGTCGTCGAGCAGCAGGATCGGCCGCTGGATGAGCTCCGGATGCGCCACCATCGCCTCGATCCAGCGGGGCTCGGTGGCGTCGTCGCGGGGCCAGTCGGCCATGCCCCGGGCCACCGCGGCCGGCTCCCCGGTGCGGCAGATGTCCCACGCGCGCGCCTCGAGCCGGCGCAGCACCTCGGTCAGCTCGGCCGCGCTCGGCGGCTGCTCCAGGTACGCCCGCAGCCGGTACGGCACCCGCGCCTCGTCCAGAGTGGCGCGGGCGCAGGTGGACTTCGAGCAGGACGGGTTGTGCCAGATCTCCATGCCCGACATGGTGACAGACCACCTGCCGACCTGTCCCATTTCATCCGGAGTGGACGGTCGACGGGGCGTCGGAGCAGGGGCTCGGCGGCTACCATCCGGGCATGGCGACGCCCTTCGACCGGACACCGTTCGTCCTGTCCCCGCCGGCCGCCCCCGTCGAGCGGCACGGCCAGGTGGACCTGCACCTGCCGGCGGGTGACGAACCCCGGTCCGCCGTGGTGCTGGTCCACGGCGCACCGCTGCCACCCGGCGCGTCCGACCCGCGCGACTGGCTCCTCTACCGCGGATACGGCGCCCTCCTGGCCGAGCAGGGCCTCGTCGCCGCGGTCGTCAGTTACCGGGTGGACGAGCTGACGGGCTTCCCGGCCGCGGCCGAGGACGTCGCGGCGGCCGTCGCGCAGGTCCGCGCCGATCCCCGGGTCGACGCCGACCGGCTGGTGCTCTGGTTCTTCTCCGGCGGCGGCCTGCTGCTGGGCGACTGGCTGCGCGCCGCGCCGTCGTGGCTGCGCGGGCTGGTCGGCACCTATCCGCTGCTGGAGCCGCTGCCCGGTTGGGAGGTCGAGGCCCGGTTCCACCCGGTCGACGCCGTGGCGTCCGCCGGCGACCTGCCGATCCTGCTGGTCCGGGCGGGTCGGGACATGCCGCCGGTGCTGGCCGGAATCGAGGCATTCACCTCGGCCGCGGCGGCGAGTGGCCGTTCGGTGCGGATCCTCGACGTACCGGACGGGCGGCACGGCTTCGACGCACTGGACCACACCGATCAGTCCCGGGACGCCGTGCGCGCCGCCCGCGACGCGGTGGTCGCGCTGCTGCGCGACGCCTGACGCGGCCGGCTTGGGTGCGGGGTCCCGGTCGACGCGAGGCCGAGGTACGGGCCACCGGCTACGTCCGCCCCCACTTGCCATAGTGAGCGATATGCCTGTGAGTCATATTTATGCCTCACAGGCATATCGCTCGATCGTCGTATGCCTCGGGTCGCCGTCCCGCTTCGCCTATTCGACGCCGAATGCCCGGATTGACTCGGGTGGTTCGCTGGGGCTAGCTGTCCGGCTTGCCCGCGATGTCGGAGTCTAGGGTGTCACCCGGGTCGGTGGAATGGGTGGCGGGGCGGGGTCGTTGTACATGGCAGACCGCCGTGGCCCCCGCCCGGACGGACCCCCGGGCCGAGGCTCGTGGAATGCGGAGCCCGCCGGGCTGGTTACATCCCCCGGACACCCGAGCAGAGCCTCTTGTGCGGCCGCCGGGCAATCCCCTTCTTTGACTTCCTTTCAC
>NZ_JBQHDC010000005.1:0-536858 GCF_052068075.1 Micromonospora sp. L31
GGCGCGGCGCGGCGGCACGGCCGGGCGGTGGCGCGTCGGCCCGCGGCCCGCGGGCGGGCGGCGGGCCGTCCGGGCTGGGTACGACCGGCCCCGGCCGGGGACCGGCGGGCGGCGTGGCCGGGCCACGGCCGCCGGCGGGCGCGGGCGGCGTCGGGCGGGGTGGCTCACCGTCCGGGCCGAGCTCGCCCCGCTGCTGCTTGGCGCTACGCAGGTCGTCGATCCAGCCGAACTCCTCGCCGGCCGGCTCCGGCGGCGGCTCCTCGGCCCGGCCCCGGCCCCAGCGGCGTCCCTTGGCGCGGGAGTCACGCCGCTCGTCGGGACCGTCCTCCGGTCGCTCCCCACCACGCGATGTCACTGCTGACCCTCCCCGACGACGGCGTCGCCGTCTTCATCCGCCCCACCGGCGTGCCCCGTACCCGACGGGTGGCGGCCGTTGACCGCCACCGGCGTCGGTTCGTCGGGGCGCGGCGCCGGGGCGGACAGCCCCCGGACGATCCGGCGCAGCAGCGGCAGCCGGGCGGCCACCGACCGCTCCGCACCGTGCCCGCTGGGCCGGTAGTAGTCGGTCCCGACGAGATCGTCGGGAGCGTACTGCTGAGTGACCACTCCGCGCTGGTCGTCGTGCGGGTAGCGGTATCCCGTGCCGTGCCCGAGCCCCCGCGCGCCGGCGTAGTGGGCGTCGCGCAGTCCGCGCGGCACCGGGCCTCCCCGGCCGGCGCGCACGTCGGCGATGGCCGCGCCGATGGCGGTGGTGGCCGAGTTCGACTTCGGGGCGGTGGCCAGGTGGATCACCGCCTGGGCCAGGTTGAGCTGGGCCTCGGGCAGGCCGACGTACTCCACGGCGTGGGCGGCGGCGGTGGCCACGCCCAGCGCGGTCGGATCGGCCATCCCGACGTCCTCGCTGGCGAAGATCACCAACCGGCGGGCGATGAACCGGGCGTCCTCGCCGGCGACCAGCATCCGGGCCAGCCAGTGCAGCGCCGCGTCCACGTCCGAGCCGCGCATGCTCTTGATGAGGGCGCTGGTCACGTCGTAGTGGGCGTCGCCGTCCCGGTCGTAGCGGACCGCCGCCACGTCGACCGCCTGCTCGGTGGTGGCCAGGTCGATCCGGTCGGTGCCGGTGGCCACCGCCGAGGCCGCTGCGGCCTCCAGCGCGGTCAGCGCCTTGCGGACGTCGCCGCCGGCGAGGCGTACCAGGTGGTCCTCGGCCTCGGTGTCGAGGGTGAGCGCGCCGCCCAGGCCGCGCTGGTCGGCGACCGCGCGGCGCAGCAGGCCGCGCACGGCCGCGTCGTCCAGCGGCTGGAGGGTGAGCAGCACGCAGCGCGACAGCAGCGGGGAGATGACCGAGAAGTACGGATTCTCCGTGGTCGCCGCGAGCAGGGTGACCGTCCGGTCCTCCACCGCGGCGAGCAGGGAGTCCTGCTGGGTCTTGCTGAACCGGTGCACCTCGTCGATGAAGAGCACGGTCTGCGGTCCGCCGGCGCGGCGCTGCCGGCGGGCGGTCTCGATGACCGCCCGGACGTCCTTGACCCCGGCGGAGAGCGCCGACATGGCGACGAACCGGCGGTCGGTGGCCCGGGCCACCAGGTGCGCGATGGTGGTCTTGCCGCTGCCCGGCGGCCCCCAGAGGATGACCGACATCGGGGCCCCGCCGCCGACCAGCTGGCGCAGCGGCGCACCGGGCGCGAGCAGGTGGTCCTGCCCGACCAGCTCGTCGATGCTGGCGGGACGCATCCGGACGGGCAGGGGCGAATCCTCCCCGACCGCCGTGAAGCCGTCGACACCGCTCGGACCCGCGGGGGCGCTGGGCGCCGCGGCGGGTTCACCGAGGGAGAAGAGGGCGTCGGAGTCCATCACGAAGACAGTACCGGGCTCGGTCCGCTGCGCCGGAATCGCGCCGCGGGCCGAGCCCGTCCTGATCCGTTGCGGTCAGCCGCGACCCGGCCGCCGACCGCGGTACCAGCGGCCGCCGCCGCCACCGCCCGGGCCGCGGCCCACCCCGGCGAGGTAGAGGGAGAGCAGCAGCAGGCCCAGCATCAGCAGGGTGTGCACATTGAAGAGGTCGGGGGCGCCGAAGTTGGTGTCCAGCAGGTCGATCAGCAGCGCGAAGCCGAATACGATCGCGGCGAGAATGGCGAGCATCGTTGTCCTCCGGTGGGGGTTCCCAGTAGGTCGGGGCGGGATGTACCCAATCGGTCGGCTCGTCAATCTCCACCGTGGAACGAGCTGCGCCGGGCCGCGTTCTAGGCTGGGCGAGTGATCATGGCCGACCAGGAGTTGGCGGGCCGCGCGGCCCTCCTCGCCGCCACCGACCACCACCCGTACGCACGGCACGCGCTGTGGCGGGGCGCGGAGCCCCGCGGCTGGCGGCGCGACGGCGCGGTGGTCTGGCTGCTGTCGTCCGGGCCGGGCCCGGCGGGCGGCGCGATCGGGGCGCCGGGGCCGGCGGTGGAGGTCTTCACCGACCTCGTCGCGACCGGCGCGGTCGGTGCCGGGCAGTGGCTGCACCTGCCCCGGACCAGCCCGGAAGCCCTCGCCGGTCGGATGACCGTGGCCCGGCACGACGAGTGGGACTTCCTCTGGACCACCACCGCCCCGCCGCGCCAGCCCGAGGAGGACCGGGTGGTACGCCTCGGCGAGGCCGACCACCCGGCGCTGAGCGGGCTGATCGAGGCATCCTTCCCCAGCACCACCTCGCGCCCCGGCGACCCGCGCATCGTCGACTGGTACGGCATCCGCGACGGCGACCGGCTCGTCGCCTGCGGCGCGGACCGCAGCCGGGGCGACGTCGGCTTCCTGGCCGGGCTGACCGTGGCGCCGGACCGGCGGGGCCGGGGCCTCGGCGCGGCCCTGACCGCCGGGATGACCCGGGCGCTGGCCGCCCGCTACGACCACGTGGCGCTCGGCGTCTACACCGACAACGTGGGGGCGATCCGGCTCTACCGGCGGCTCGGCTTCACCGGCACCCTCGCCCGCAGTTCGGTGCACCTGGCCTGAACCGGCGCGCCGGCGGCCCGCCGCTCCGGTCGGCACTGGAGACGGCCGCCCCGGTCCGCGCTGGAGGCGGCCGCCCCGATCGGCCTGATACCTCAGCGGTATCAAGATGCCTCTGAGGTATCAGGCTCGGACGGAGGTCCGCCGCGACCGCGGCTGGCGCGGCGACCGGTCAGCGGACGGGCGCCGCCTCCCCGCCCCCGGATCCGGCCGCCGGGACCGGTGCCCCACCGCCGGCCACCGGGCCGAAATCGGCGGTCGGCCCGACCACAGCGGGCTCGGCGGTGGGACCGACCCCGCTCGACCCGGCCGTCGACCCGGCCGGGCCGGAGTCCGTCGTCGCGGCTGCCGTGCGCCCGGCACGCCAGGCCGGCAGATAGAGCGGGGCGGCCACGGCCAGCACCACGCCACCCACCACCATGGCCGTGGTGACGCTGCGGGTGTCGGCGAGGAAGGTGAGCAGCACCGCGCCGATGGCGAAGCCGGGCTGCCCGACCATCGAGTTCAGCGAGATCACGCTGGTCCGGTACGGCCCGTCGACCTGCCGGTGCAGCAGGCCCGTGTGCAGTGGGTTCGAGGCGCCGTGCACGGTGTAGCAGGCCAGGTAGGCGACCAGCACGCCGACCGGGCCGGCGAACAGCCCCATCCCGACCACGGTCACGCCCTGGACGATCCGCAGCAGCGCGGCGCTCGGCGCGGCGCCCAGCCAGCGCAGCAGCAGCGGGGTCAGCGCCGCGCCCGCCGCCGAGGCGAGCCACGCCGCCGAACTGGCCGGCCCGAGCAGCGCCGCCGCGCGCTCGGGATTTCCGACCACCTCGGCGAGGCGGACCGGCAGCAGCGACTCGAACGTCACCATGCCGAAGCCCCAGAACAGCTCGACGGCGACCAGGGCGAGCAGCACCCGGGAGCGGCGCAGCAGGCCGAAGGCCTGGCCCACCATCCGGGGCGCCTCGACCATGGAGGCGCGCAGCGCGCCGGCGCCCTTGGCCGGGCCGGTCTCGACCAGCAGGAGCAGCAGGGCCGCCAGGGCCACCGCCTGGAGGGCGATGGCGACCAGGACCGGCACGGTGAGGGCGCTGACCGGCCCGACCGGGCCGAGGGCGATCAGGCCACCGCTGAGCAGCGCCCCGGCCGCGATGGTCACGCCGGCGACGGTGCCGGCGAAGCCGAGGCCGGCCTCGTACTCGGCCTTCGGGTCGGCGGCGAGGGTGGCGTCGACGTACCAGGACTCCAGGGGGCCGCTGTCGAGCGCCCGGTAGACGCCCTGCAAGGCCCAGACCAGGAAGAACAGCGCGAAGGAGTCGGCCACCGCGAAGAGCCCGAGCGAGACCAGGCTCAGCGTCCAGGCGGCGACCAGGACGGGCTTACGGCCGAGGGCGTCGGCCAGGCCGCCGGTGGGCAGTTCCAGCGCGAGCACCACCAGCCCCTGCGCGATGGAGACCAGGCCGATCTCGGACAGCGACAGGCCGCGCTCCTGCATCAGCAGGATCATCACCGGGATCATCAGACCGGTGGGCAGCCAGCGCAGGCCGTAGAGAGTGAGGTAGCGGAACCGGACCTGGCGTACGGACAGGACGCTCACCGCCGGCCCTCCAGCATCGGGTAGCCGGCGAGGAAGAGGTGCACCGGCTCGGCGCCCGGCGCGGCCGGGTCCGCCTCGTCGTGGTACCGCTGCATGACCTGCCACACCTCGGCCTTCAGCGCCTCCATCCGGTCCGGCGGGATGACCATGAAGATGTCGCCCATGCCGAAGGCGTCCCGCCAGGCCGGCGACCACTCGTGCTCGACGGCCAGCCACTGCTCGGCCCGCTCGACCAGCAGGCGTACCTGGTCGCCGTGGATCCACTGGATGGCCGCCCGGGCGTCCGGGTCGTCGTCGAAGTCGGTCGGCTCCCAGCTGGTGACGTCGTGCGCGGCCTGCCACCAGCGCTGCCGCCCGCTGCCCCGGTCGGGGTCCTCGGCGACCAGGCCGACCTCGGCGAGCTGGCGCAGGTGGTAGCTGGTCGCGCCGGTGTTGGTGTCGAGCAGCTCGGCCAGCGCCGTGGCGGTGGCGGGCCCCTTCGTGCGCAGCGCGCCGAGCAGTCGCATCCGCAGCGGGTGCGCCAGCACCCGGACCTGCCGGTGGTCGAGCCGGACCTCACGTGGTGTCGCGGCGTTCTCGTCGTTCCCCATGACTGCACAATATCTGTGCACACTTTCTCTGCACAATAGTTATGCAGAGAAAGTGTGCGTGAGCGGGATGGGAGCGGGTCGGGGTCAGGCCGCGAGGAGTTCGGTGACGCCGCGCAGCCGGGTGCGCAGCAGCGCGGCGGCGCGCGAGCTGTCCAGCCGTACGTCGGTGGGGCGGACCAGCCCGGCCTCCGTGCCCCTGGTGGTCTTCATGCCGGCCGGGTCCAGCCCGAGGCGGCGGGCCACCAGCAACCCGAGCCCAGCCCGGCTGACCGCCTCCGGACCGGCGACGTTGAGCGGGCCGGCGTAGTCGCCGTCGACCAGTTCGAGGACGGCGTCGGCCAGGTCGGTGACGTCGACCGGGCAGCGCAGCTCGTCGGTGAAGAGGGTGGCCCGGCCGGCGAGCGCGTCCCGACAGAGCTGGATCTGCTTGCTCCCCTCCCCCACGATCAGCGAGGTCCGCACCAGCACGGCGCTCGGGTCGATCGCCCGCACGGCGGTCTCCGCCGCCGCCTTCGCCGCTCCGTACGGGTGGATCGGGGTGGGCGGGTCGTCGTCCAGGTAGGGCGTCGGGCGCCCGGCGTGCAGCGCGTCGCTGGACAGGTGCACCAGCCGCGCCCCCGCCTCGGCCGCCGCGGACGCGATGTGCGCCGCGCCGTCGGCGGTGACCGCCCAGTCGTCGTACCGGTAGGGGGTGCCGACCACGGCGGTCGGCCGGACCGCCGCGACCAGCCGGCGCACCGCCTCCCGCTCGGTCACGTCGAGCTGCCGGGTCGCCAGACCGGGCAGCGCGACCGGGTTGGCGTGCCAGGTCCCCACCACCGGCCGGCCCGCCGCGACCGCGCGCCGGCAGATCTCCCCGCCCAGGAAGCCACCGGCTCCCACCACGAGCAGCGTCATCGCGTCCCCCGTCTCCCCGGCCCCGCCGACCGTCGCCCGCCCAGGCGACGAAACGACCGAGAGGTCCACGCCATCATGGCGCGGACCTCTCGGTGACGGGGGTCGGGTCAGACCGGGTCGGCCACCGGGGCGGCCGGGCCGGCGGTGCCGGCGTGCACGCCCGTCGGCGCCTTGGGCTTGGCGTCGATGCCGGCCTCGGTGCGCTGCTGGGCGGTGATCGGCGTCGGCGCGCCGGTCAGCGGGTCGAAGCCGCCCCGGGTCTTCGGGAAGGCGATGACCTCGCGGATGGAGTCCGCGCCGGCCAGCAGCATGCAGACCCGGTCCCAGCCGAACGCGATGCCGCCGTGCGGCGGGGCGCCGTACTTGAACGCCTCCAGCAGGAAGCCGAACTTGTCCTGCGCCTCCTCCGGGGTGATGCCGAGCAGGTCGAAGACCCGCTTCTGCACGTCGCCCCGGTGGATACGGATCGAGCCGCCACCGATCTCGTTGCCGTTGCAGACGATGTCGTACGCGTAGGCCAGCGCCCGGTCCGGCGCCTCCTCGAAGCGGTCCACCCACTCGGCGTTCGGGGAGGTGAACGGGTGGTGCACGGCCGTCCAGCCGCCCTCGTCAGTGCGCTCGAACATCGGCGCGTCGACCACCCAGCAGAACGCCCAGGCGCTCTCGTCGATCAGGCCGGCCCGCTTGGCGATCTCGATCCGGGCCGCGCCGAGCAGTTCCTGCGCCTCGCGGGTGTTGGCGCTGGCGGCGAAGAAGACCGCGTCGCCCGGCTTGGCACCGACCGCGTCGGCGAGCCCGCCCAGGTGCTCGGCGGAGAGGTTCTTCGCCACCGGGCCGCGCGCCTCGCCGGTCTCGGCGTCGAGCACCACGTACGCCAGGCCCCGCGCGCCGCGCGCCTTCGCCCAGTCCTGCCAGCCGTCCAGCTCCTTGCGGCTCTGCGCGGCGCCGCCCGGCATGACCACCGCGCCGACGTACCCGCCGGCGTCGATGGCGCCGGCGAAGACCCGGAACTCGGTGCCGCGCAGGTAGTCGGTCAGCTCGGTCAGCTCGACGCCGTAGCGCAGGTCCGGCTTGTCGGAGCCGTACCGGGCCATCGCGTCGTGCCAGGTGATCCGCGGGATCGGCCGGGAGATCTCGTGCCCGGCCAGGTCCTTCCAGAGCGCCGACACGATCGCCTCGCCGAGGTCGATCACGTCGTCCTCGGTGACGAAGGACATCTCGATGTCGAGCTGGGTGAACTCCGGCTGCCGGTCGGCGCGGAAGTCCTCGTCGCGGTAGCAGCGGGCGATCTGGTAGTACCGCTCCATGCCGCCGACCATCAGCAGCTGCTTGAACAGCTGCGGCGACTGCGGCAGCGCGTACCAGCTGCCGGGCTGGAGCCGGACCGGCACCAGGAAGTCGCGGGCACCCTCGGGGGTGGACCGGGTCAGCGTGGGGGTCTCGATCTCCAGGAAGTCCCGCTCGTGCAGCACACCCCGGGCGAGCTGGTTGGCGCGCGAGCGCAGCCGCATCGCGTTCGCCGGGCCGCTGCGCCGCAGGTCCAGGTAGCGGTACTTGAGCCGGATGTCGTCGCCGGCCTCGACCTGGTCGTCGACCGGCAGCGGCAGCGGGGCCGCCTCGGAGAGCACCTCCAGCTCGGCGGCGGTCACCTCGATCTCGCCGGTGGGCAGCTCCGGGTTCTCGTTGCCCTCGGGCCGGCGGGTCACCTCGCCGGTGACCCGGACGCAGAACTCGTTGCGCAGCGCGTGCGCATCCTCCTCGCGGAACACCACCTGGACCACGCCGGAGCTGTCGCGCAGGTCGACGAAGATGACACCGCCGTGGTCGCGCCGGCGGGCCACCCACCCGGCGAGCGTCACCGTGGTGCCGGCGTCCGTCGCGCGCAGGCTGCCGGCGTCATGGGTACGGATCACGACTTGCGTCTCCTCATCTGCGGTACACCTCTTGCCCTCCGCATTCTGTCAGGCAGCCCGGTCCCCCGATGCCACCGGGCGCGGTTGCCACCACCGGCGGCACCGGCGGTCGCGGTGCGGCCCGCGTACGGTGTGCCGGGTGCGCGTCGTACCCCGTTGGGCCCTGCTCTCCTCCGCCGCCGCCCCGGTCCTGCTGGTCGGCGGCTGGACCCTGGCGGCGGCGCGCCAGCCCGGCGGCTTCGACCAGGTCGCCGGCACCATCAGCGCGCTGGCGGCCCGGGACGCCACGGATCGCTGGGTCATGACGGTCGGCCTGCTGGGGCTGGGGTTGTGCCACTGCCTGACCGCGGCCGGGCTGCGACCGCTGCGTCCCGCCGGCCGGCTGCTGCTCGCCCTCGGCGGGCTCGCCACCCTCGCCGTGGCGACCTTTCCGCTGCCGGCGCAGCAGGGGTCGTCCACCGCGCACGGCCTCGGCGCGGCGGTGGCGTTCGGCGCGCTCGCGCTCTGGCCGGCTCTCGCCGCGCACCGGCGCCGCGCGCCCGCCGGCGCCACCGCCCTGACCGCCCGCCGGGGTACGGCCGCCGCAGCACTGCTGCTGGCCCTGGTCGGCTGGTTCGTGGTGGAGCTGACCACCGGCGGCGCCCGGATCGGGCTGGCCGAGCGGGTGGCCGCCGGAGCGGAGGCGCTCTGCCCGCTGCTGGTGGTGCTGGCGCTCACCCGGCGGACGGCAGGTGGCGCACCCGCACCGCGCTGAGCCCGGCGGCCGGTACGCGAAGCGGGCCGCCGGTCGCCCGGCGGCCCGCTCCCGAGGGGTCGATCAGTAGACGCTGACGCCGTAGCGGCTCAGCACCTCGGGGACCGGCTGGAAGTAGGTGGTGCCGCCGGAGGAGCAGTTGCCGCTGCCGCCGGAGGTGAGGCCCAGCGCGGTGCTGCCGGCGAAGAGCGAGCCGCCGCTGTCGCCCGGCTCGGCGCACACGTTGGTACGGATCAGGCCGGAGACGCTGCCCTCGGCGTAGTTGACCGTGGCGTTGAGGGCGGTCACCGAGCCGCTGCGCAGGCCGGTGGTGCTGCCGCTGCGCCGGACGCTCTGGCCGACGAACGCGTTGCCGGCGGCGGTGATGTCCTGGTAGCTGCCGTTGTAGAGGTAGACGTTACCCGGGCGGGAGACGCTGCTGTTGTACTGCACGATCCCGTAGTCGTTGCCCGGGAAGCTGGTGCCGGTCCGCGCGCCCAGGTAGCTGGTCTGCGCAGAGTTGCTGTACCAGCTGGCCGAGATGTTCGTGCAGTGACCGGCGGTGATGAAGAACTGGGTGCCGGCGCTGTTGCGCACGTTGAAGCCGAGCGAGCAGCGACCGCCCCCGCCGGCGTAGATCGCGTTGCCGCCGGAGATCCGGGTGCTCAGCACGCCGGCCTCGGCCTCGATCCGGACCGCGCCCCCGGTGCGGGCGGCGGCGGCCTTGACCTTGTCCAGCTTGGCGCCGGTGACGGTGCTGTCGACCGAGACCACGACCTGGTTGGTGGCGGGGTCGGTCCACCAGGCGGTGCCCGGGATCTTCGCGGACCGCTCCAGTTCGGCGGTGGCGGCCTGCAGGGTGGCGGCGCCCCGGGTGACGAGCTTCGGGGTGGCGCCGGCCGCGCGGACCTGACGGGCGGCGGCGGCGTCGGTGACGGCGACGACCATGGTGCCGCTGGCGTCGGCGTACGTGCCGGCGGCGCGGTCGCCGAGGCGGTCGGCCAGACCGGCCGCGGCGTCGGGGGAGGCGGGCGAGGCGGGTGCCGCCTGCGCGGGGGCGCCGAGCAGCGCGCCGGTGACCAGGGTGCCGGCCATGGCGACGGCGGCGACGTGGCGGAGCGATGACCTCGTGGGTCGCATGTAACAACCTCCGGAAGGGGGTGACGGGTCGCGTCACGTCGACGCGCCCGGGGACAACCCGGCCGACCTGGGGAAACCGGCCGAGTGACTGAAGTATTCACATATTTAAGATCGTGCGCAAGACAGGGCTTTGCCCGAATTCACCCCGCCGCCCGTTGTAACGCCGAAGCAACATTGTGGACACAGAAAGTCGTCTATACGATCTGGCCACCGCAGCACGCCGGCACCCGTGATCCGGAGGCCACCATGACCCTCGCCCGACGCGCGCTGGCGGCTCTCGCCGGCGCCACCGCCCTCGTCCTGCTCGCCGCTACCCCCGCCGTCGCCGATCCCGGCCCGCCGCCCAGCGCGATGGCCAGCCTCGGCGACTCCATCACCCGCGGCTTCAACGCCTGCGGCTGGTACGTCGACTGCACCTCACGGTCGTTCAGCACCGGCGACAACTCCACGGTGAACAGCCACTACCTGCGTATCCGCGCGGTCAACCCGAACATCCAGGGCCGCAACCTCAACGACGCCCGCAGCGGCGCCAAGTCCGCCGACATGTACGGCCAGGCCGGCACCGCAGTCAGCCAGGGCGTCGGGTACGTCACGATGCTGATCGGCGCCAACGACGCCTGCACCAGCTCGGAGTCGACGATGACCCCGGTGGCCACCTACCGGGCCAACATCGACAGCGCGCTCGCCCGGCTCAAGGCGGGGCTGCCCAACGCCAGGGTCCTGCTGATCAGCATCCCGGACATCCAGCGGCTCTGGCAGGTCGGCAAGGGCAGCGGCAGCGCCCGGACCGCCTGGTCGGCCTTCGGCATCTGCCAGTCGATGCTGGCCAACCCGACCTCCACCGCACAGGCCGACGTCGACCGCCGGACCCGGGTCCGGCAACGGGTGGTCGACTTCAACACCCAGCTCGCCCAGGCCTGCGCCGCGTACGGCCCGAACTGCGACTTCGACGACAACGCGGTGTTCAACTACCCGTTCGCGCTGAGCCAGGTCTCCACCTGGGACTACTTCCACCCCAACACCAGCGGCCAGGCGGTGCTGGCCAGCGTCTCGTACGCCAACGGCTTCGGCTGGTAGCACCGGTGTCGCGGCGCGCGGGCGGCCCGGCCGTCCGCGCGCCGAGGCGCGCCCGACGCGGGCCCGACGCGAGCCCGAGGCGGGCCCGAAGGGACGCCGCCCGGCGCCGGGTCAGTCGACGCGGCGGCGGGCGCCCGGGCCCGGCCGGGGCAGCACATCGCGCGGGTCGGCCACCTCGTGCCCCTCGGCGCAGTGCAGCTCGACCCGGACCTCCGCCCCGCAGTCGCGGTGCCCGACGCCGAGCGGGGGGCCCTCCGGGTCGGCCAGGTAACGGTCCCCCCAGCCGAGCACCGCCACCAGCACCGGCCACAGGTCGAGGCCCTTCTCGGTCAGCCGGTACTCGTGGCGCAGCCGGCTGCCCGGCTCCCGGTACGGCTCGCGACGCAGCACGCCCTGCTCGACCAGGGTGGCCAGCCGGGTGGTCAGCACCTGCCGGGGGATGCCGGTACGGACGCGCATGTCGTCGAAGCGACGGACGCCGTTGAAGACCTCGCGGAGCACCACCAGGGTCCACCGTTCGCCGAGGATCGCCATCGCCCGGGCGATGGTGCAGTTCTCCACCGACCAGTCCAGTGCCGCGGGTCTCATGTCCACCAGGCTAGGTCTGATTGACAGACTCAGCAACGCGCTGCCAGGCTGAGTCCATGACTCAGACGCAGGACCCGGCGCGCAGCCGTACCTTCTCCTGGTCCGACCCGGTGGCCGGCGCCGCGCACGTGGGCCGCCGCAGCGGCCTGGAGCTGCTCCGCGCGATGATCGCCGGCGAGCTCGCCGCGCCGCCGATCATGCACCTGATCGACATGGCCCGGATGGAGGCCGACGAGGGCCGGGTCGCGGTCGAGCTGGTCCCGCAGGAGTTCCACTACAACCCGCTCGGCACCGTGCACGGCGGGGTCATCTCCACCCTGCTGGACACCGCCGCCGCGTGCGCAGTGCACACCACGCTGCCCGCCGGCGTCGGCTACACCTCGCTGGACCTGAACGTGAAGTTCCTGCGCCCGGTGACCGTCGCCAGCGGCATGCTGCGGTGCGAGGGCACCGTCCTGCAACGGGGCAGGCGCACCGCCCTGGCCGAGGCCCGCCTGACCGACGCCCGGGGCCGCCTCATCGCCCACGCCACGTCGAGCTGCCTGCTCTTTCCCCTCGACACCCCCGCCTGACCACCCACCCACCACCCGCGCCGAGCGGGCACTTTCAGAGAAAGCGTGGCTATTTTGCCCGCCATGGCCACGCTTTCTCTGAAAGAGCGGCCACGGCGAGGCGGGTGACGTGGGCGGGGCGGGGGGGCCGGGGGGGCGGGGGGCGTCAGGCGCGGGTGGCGAGGCGGGCCTCGCGGGCGGCGCGCTTCTCCTCGAAGCGGGACGCGGCCCGCTCCAGGTCGTCGAGGTGACCGGCGATCTGGTCGCGGGCGGCCTCGCCGTCGGCGTCCAGGCCGGTGACGTTGAAGACGTCCCACTGGCGCAGCACCGGCTGCACCACGTCGTCGCGGTGCTGGCGCAGGTCGTAGATGCCGGCCAGGGCGATCGCCACCGACTTGCGGGCGAAGCCCTCGATGCCGACGCCGGGCATCTGGAAGTCGGCCACCACGTCGGCGACCGCGCGCATCGCCTGGCTCGGGGCCAGTTCGAAGGCCGCGCCGAGCAGGTTGCGGTAGAAGACCATGTGCAGGTTCTCGTCGGCGGCCACCCGGGCCAGCAACGCCTCGCAGGCCGGGTCGCCGGTGACCCGGCCGGTGTTGCGGTGCGAGATGCGGGTGGCCAGCTCCTGGAACGACACGTACGCCAGCGAGTGCAGCACCTCGTCGCCGTGCACGTTCTCGTAGCCGGCCGACATGTGGGTCATCCGGGCCCGTTCCAGGGCGACCGGGTCCACCGCCCGGGTCACCGTCAGGTAGTCCCGGATCGCGGTGCCGTGCCGACCCTCCTCGGCGGTCCACCGGTGCACCCAGGTGCCCCACGCCCCGTCCCGGCCGAAGAGGCTGGCGATCTCGTGGTGGTACGAGGGCAGGTTGTCCTCGGTCAGCAGGTTGACGATCAGCGCGGTGCGGGCCACGTCGGGAATCGTCGAGTCCGACTCCGACCATGGCTCGCCGCCGAGCGGCCCGTCGAACGTGCGTCCCTCGCTCCACGGGACGTACTCGTGCGGGAACCACTCCTTGGCGATCGACAGGTGGCGGTCGAGGTTCTTCTCCACCACGGCTTCGAGTTCGAGGAGCAGGGCGGTCTGACTCAGCGGGGCGGTGCTCATGCGGATCTCCCTACGGTGGCGTAACTTACGCTACCGTAGGGCCCCGCGAGCCTACGCGCGAGTAGTACCTCAGCTGACCAGCGGTTTGAGGTCCTCCCGGGGCGGCGTCCACTCCCCCGCCGCAGCGGGGATCTGCTCGCCGGACCGGATGTCCTTCACCTCGTCCGACGCCCCCTCCGCGCCCGGGAACCAGACGTACGGGATGCCGCGCCGCTCGGCGTACCGGATCTGCTTGCCGAACTTCGCCGCGCTCGGCGACACCTCGGTCGGCACCCCGCGGGAGCGCAGCGCCTCGGCGACCCGGTTGCTGGCCGGCCGCGCGTCCTCGCTGGTGACCGCGACCAGGACGCAGGTCGGCACGGCCCGGGAGACCGAGAGCGCGTCGGCGCCGAAGAGCAGCCCGAGCAGCCGGGTCACCCCGATCGAGATGCCCACCCCGGGGAACCGGACCGCCCCGGAGCTGGCCAGGTTGTCGTAGCGACCGCCGGAGCAGATCGAACCGAACCGCTCGTAGCCGATCATCTGCGTCTCGTAGACGGTGCCGGTGTAGTAGTCGAGGCCGCGGGCGATGCGCAGGTCGGCCACGCAGAGCCCCGGCGAGTGCGCGGCGGCGGTCTCCACCACCGCGACCAGCTCCTCGATCCCCTCGTCGAGCAGCGGGTCGCTCACCCCGAGGGCGCGCACCGCGTCGGCGAACGAGGCGTCCGGCGCGGAGATCTCGGCCAGCGCCAGGCACGCCTTGGCCTGCGCCTCGCTCGCCCCGGCCGTCTCGGCCAGCAGCTCGGCGACCCGGGCCGGCCCGATCTTGTCGAGCTTGTCGACCGCGCGCAGCGCCGCCTCCGGGTCGGTCAGCCCGACACCCCGGTAGAAGCCCTCGCAGATCTTGCGGTTGTTGACCTGGATGCGCACCGGCGGGATCGGCAGCGAGCGCAGCGCGTCGCCGATGACCAGCGGCATCTCCGCCTCGTGGTGCGCGGGCAGGGTGTCCCGGTCGACGATGTCGATGTCGGCCTGGAGGAACTCGCGGTAGCGGCCCTCCTGCGGGCGCTCGCCCCGCCACACCTTCTGGATCTGGTAGCGGCGGAACGGGAACTGCAGCTTGCCGGCGTTCTCCAGCACGTACCGGGCGAACGGCACGGTCAGGTCGAAGTGCAGGCCGAGCGCGTCGTCGCCGGCCGGGTCGTCGACCACGGCCTGCAACCGGCGCAGCACGTAGACCTCCTTCGAGGTCTCCCCCTTGCGCAGCAACTGGTCCAGCGGCTCGACCGAGCGGGTCTCCAGCGGCGCGAAGCCGTACAGCTCGAAGGTGGCGCGGATCCGGTCGAGCACGAACTGCTCGATCATCCGCTGGCCGGGCGTCCACTCCGGGAAGCCGGAGATGGGCGTGGGCTTGCTCATGGCGTACTCCTTGCGTCCCGCGCGCGGCGGCGCGGGGAGGTCGTGGGCGCGGCTACAGGCCGCGGGCGGGTGCGGCCGGGCGCGCGGCGCCGTCCCCCGCCACCTCGGCGAGGTACGGGTTGGTCGCGCGCTCGCGGCCGATGGTGGTCGCGGGGCCGTGGCCGGGCAGGACGACCGTGTCGTCCGCCAGCGGAAGGACCTTCTCCCGCAGGCTGGTCAGCATCCGGGGCATGCTGCCGCCCGGCAGGTCGGTGCGGCCGATCGAGCCGGCGAAGAGCACGTCACCGGAGAGGCAGATCTGCTCGGCCTCCCAGGGCGAGCCGGCGCCGGGCAGCCGGAACAGCACCGACCCGCCGGTATGGCCGGGCGCGTGGTCGACGGTGATCTCCAACCCGGCCAGCGCCAGCGTCCCGCCGTCGGTTAGCTCGGCCACGTCGTCCGGCTCGGTGTACGGCAGCCGGCCGCCGAAGAGCTGGGCGAGGTCCGCGGAGAGCCCCTTGGCCGGGTCGGCGAGCAGTTCCCGGTCGTCCGGGTGGACGTACGCGGGGATGCCACGCGCGCCGCAGACCGGCGCCACCGAGAAGGTGTGGTCGAGGTGGCCGTGGGTGAGCAGCACCGCGGCCGGGTGCAGACGGTGTTCGGCGAGCACGGCGTCGAGCCGGTCGAGCACCCCGATGCCGGGGTCGACCACCACGCACTGCTCCCCCGGAGCGGTCGCCACCACGTAGCAGTTGGTGCCGAAGGCGTCCGCGGGAAAGCCGGCCACGAGCACGTCCGCTCCCCTTCCGTCGGTACGTCGTTCCCTCCGCAGCCTAGCCGCCACGGCGAACCGATATCCGTGACCCACCCGTCCCGCACACCCCGCCCGGCACAGTGACGCACTCCGATAAACCCAGCCCCGACCTCGTACACCACTTTCCCAGCGGCTACCCGTACACTCTGGCGGGCGTGTGGCGTGGCGCACCTGCTTCACGGGGACGCGAGCGGCCCGACCGCCGGTGACGACCAGGGCAGAGGAAGGGGAGCACGAGTGGCTTCCAGCAGGGACCGGCAGCGCAAGCTGGCACGGGAGAAGCTCGACCGGCAGCTGGCCCGGCGGGCCGCCGCGACCCGACGGCGCCGGCAGATCCAGGCCGGCGTGGGCGTCGCGGTCGTGCTGGCGCTGATCGTGGTCGGCTCCGCCTGGGCGCTGGGCGCCTTCGACCGCGACCCGAAGCAGCAGGCCGCCCAGGACGTCTGCCTCTGGACGCCGCAGGACGCCGCCGCGAACACCAACCTCAAGGACGTCGGCACCCCGGCCACCAGCGGCCTGCCCACCTCGGGCAGCCGGCCGATGACGATCAACACCAACCAGGGCGGCCCGATCACGGCCGAGCTCGACCTCGCCGGCGCGCCGTGCGCCGCGGCGAGCATCGCCCACCTGGCGACCCGGTCGTTCTACGACAACACCACGTGCCACGAGATCACCACCGAGGGGGCGCTGCGCTGCGGCGACCCCAGCGGCACCGGCCTGGGCGGCCCGACGTACTCGTTCTACGACGAGAACGTCCCCACCGTGCCCGAGGCGAGCCCGTCGGCCAGCCCGGCCCCCGGCGAGCCGCCGGCGTACCCGAAGGGCACGATCGCCATGATCGGGAACCCGCCGGGCAACAACGGCAGCCAGTTCCTCGTCTTCTTCAAGGACTTCAACCCGGCCAAGCCGACCTACCCGGTCATCGGCCGGGTCACCGGCGGGCTCGACGTGATCGAGAAGATCGGCGCCCTGCCGACCGTGGACAATGGGACCGGGGCCAAGGTCAAGCCGAAGACCGACGTGCTGCTCCAGAAGCTCACGGTCGGCGAGCCGAGCACGGCGGCGGCCCCGACGAGCCCGGCTTCCGGCGCCCCGTCGGCCAGCCCCAGCGCCGGCTGAGCCGGACCACACCACCCGTACGCGGCGGCGACCGCGCCACATAGTCCAGGAGGAGTGACCGTGACGTCCACGAGAGAGCGGCAGCGCGCGGCGGCGCGGGCCCGGCTCGAGCGGGAGATGGCCGAGCGCGCGGCCAGGGCCCGCAAGCGCCGGCAGACGCAGGCGATCGTCGGGGCCGCTGCGGTCCTGCTGCTCGTGGTCGCCGGCAGCGTCTGGCTGGCGACGACCCTCGGCGGTGACGACGACACGAAGCAGGACACCGCGGGCGGCACCCCGGGCTACGCCCAGTGCGCGTACACCGAAGCGCCGAAGGAGGGCCGGACCCCGCAGATCAAGGACGTCGGACTGCCGCCGGCCCAGCAGAAGAACACCGGCACCCAGACGATGACGATCGACACCAACCTGGGCCCGATCACCGCCAAGATCGACCGTGCGGCGGTGCCCTGCACCGCGGGCAGCTTCACCCACCTGGCCAGCAAGGGCTTCTTCGACAACAGCAAGTGCCACCGGCTGGTCACCGAGGGCATCAAGGTGCTCCAGTGCGGCGACCCGAGCGCGACCGGCAAGGGCTGGCGGGAGACCGACGGCACCGGCGGCCCGGCGTACAACCTGGCCGAGGAGAACCTGCCGACCGACAAGCGCCCCGCCTACCCGGACGGCGTCATCGCGATGGCCAACTCGGGCCAGCCGGGCAGCACCGGCAGCCAGTTCTTCATCGTCTACGGCGACTCGCAGCTCGACCCGAACTACACGGTGCTCGGCACCGTCACCGGCGGCATGGACCTGGTCAAGCAGGTCGCGGCGGCCGGCGACGACAAGGCCTTCGCCCAGCAGGCCGGCGGCGGCCACCCCAAGAAGGAGGTCGTCATCACCAAGCTGGCGATGAGCGACATCCAGGGCTGACCCACCCGTACGACGAAGCGCCCGCCGGCCGAGCCGGCGGGCGCTTGTCGTTGCTGCCTCAGGCCCCCGAGGTGACCCGGTACGCGTCGAAGACGCCGTCGACCTTGCGCACCGCGGCCAGCAGGTGGCCCAGGTGCTTCGGGTCGGCCATCTCGAAGCTGAACCGGCTCACCGCCACCCGGTCGCGGGTGGTGGTGACGGTGGCGGAGAGGATGTTGACCCGCTCGTCGGAGAGCACCCGGGTGACGTCGGCGAGCAGCTTGTGCCGGTCCAGCGCCTCGACCTGGATGGCGACCAGGAACGTCGAGGCGGAGGTGAGCTTCCAGCTGACCTCGACCACCCGCTCGCTCTGCGCCCGCAGGTCCTCGGCGTTGGCGCAGTCGTCGCGGTGCACGCTCACCCCGCCGGAGCGGGTGACGAAGCCGAAGACCGCGTCCGGCGGCACCGGGGTGCAGCAGCGGGCCAGCTTGATCCAGACGTCGCTGACGCCCCGGACCACGACGCCCGGGTCCGCGCTGCTCTGCCGGCTGCGCGGCGGCCGGGTGGCGACGGCGGTCTCGGCGATGTCCTCCGCCGCGCCCTCCTCGCCCCCGTAGGTGGCCATCAGCTTCTGCACCACCGACTGGGCGGAGACCTGGCTGTCGCCGACCGCCGCGTAGAGCGAGGCGACGTCGGCCAGGTGCAGGTCCCGGGCGATCGCCATCAGCGCGTCCGAGGTGAGCATCCGCTGCAACGGCATGCCCTGCTTGCGCATCGCCTTGACGATCGCGTCCTTGCCGGCCTCGATCGCCTCCTCGCGCCGCTCCTTGTTGAAGTACTGGCGGATCTTGGTGCGGGCCCGGGGGCTCTTGACGAAGCCCAGCCAGTCCTGCGTCGGGCCGGCCGTATCGGACTTCGAGGTGAAGATCTCGATCACGTCGCCGTTGGACAGCGTCGACTCCAGCGGCACCAGCTTGCCGTTGACCCGCGCCCCGATGCACTTGTGCCCGACCTCGGTGTGCACCGCGTACGCGAAGTCCACCGGCGTCGAGCCGGTCGGCAGCGGGATGACGTCACCCTTCGGGGTGAAGACGTACACCTCCTGGCTGGACAGGTCGAAGCGCAGGGCGTCGAGGAACTCGCTCGGGTCCGCCGCCTCCCGCTGCCAGTCCAGCAGCTGGCGCAGCCAGGTCATCTCGTCGATGTGCGCCGGCGGGCCGACGATCTGGGTGCCCTTGTGCTCCTTGTACTTCCAGTGCGCGGCGATGCCGAACTCGGCGGTGCGGTGCATCGCGTAGGTGCGGATCTGCATCTCCACCGGCTTGCCGGTGGGCCCGATGACCGTCGTGTGCAACGACTGGTACATGTTGAACTTGGGCATGGCGATGTAGTCCTTGAACCGGCCCGGCACCGGCTGCCAGTTGGCGTGGATGACCCCCAGCGCCGCGTAGCAGTCCCGCACCGTGTCGACCAGGATCCGCACACCCACCAGGTCGTAGATGTCGTTGAAGTCGCGACCCCGCACGATCATCTTCTGGTAGATCGAGTAGAGGTGCTTCGGCCGGCCGGTGGTCTCCGCCTTGATCTTGGCGGCCTTCAGGTCGGTCTGCACCTTCTGGGTCACCTGGCGCAGCAGCGCCTCGCGCTGCGGCTGGTGCTCCCCGATCAGGCGGTTGATCTCCTCGTACCGCTTCGGGAACAGCGTGCCGAAGGCGAGGTCCTCCAGCTCCCACTTGATCGTGTTCATACCGAGGCGGTGCGCCAGCGGGGCGAGGATCTCCAGCGTCTCCTTGGCCTTCTGCTCCTGCTTCGGGCGGGGCAGGAAGGTCAGGGTGCGCATGTTGTGCAGCCGGTCGGCCAGCTTGATCACCAGGACCCGCGGGTCCTTGGCCATCGCCACGACCATCTTGCGGATGGTCTCCGCCTTGGCCGCGTCGCCGAGCTTGACCTTGTCGAGCTTGGTCACCCCGTCGACCAGCAGGGTGACCTCCGGGCCGAAGTCCGCGCGCATCTGGTCGAGGGTGTACTCGGTGTCCTCGATCGTGTCGTGCAGCAGCGCGGCGACCAGGGTGGTGGTGTCCATGCCCAGGTTGCCCAGGATGGTGGCCACGGCCAGCGGGTGGGTGATGTACGGGTCGCCGGACTTGCGGTACTGACCGGAGTGCCAGCGGGCAGCGGTGTCGAAGGCGCGCTGCAGCAGCCGCGCGTCGGCCTTGGGATGGTTCTCCCGGTGGGTGGAGATCAGCGGCTCCAGCACCTCGCTGACCTGCGAACTCTGCCAGGGCGCGTTGAACCGGGCCAGCCGGGCCCGCACCCGACGGCCGGTCGGCGCGTTGGAGAGGGCGAAACCTCCGGTCGGCGAAGCTTCGCCGACGGTCGGCAGCGGCGCCACGGGCGCGCCGGCGTCGACGGCCTCGGCAACGGCGCCGTCGACGGCACCCGTCACACGGGCCGGCGGGTTGCTCTTCCGGTCGGTCACCGAGCCGTCAGCGTCGCCTGTCGGGTGCACCGTGCCCTCCACCGGAGGGACGACATCGTGGGACACCGGCCTCCTCACCGCTCGCCGGAAAACACCGACCGTGGCTCCGGCCGGTCTGGTCCTTCGCCGCCGGACGGGGAACCGCCCGGTCAGCAAAGGGCAATGCTACCCGCACGGTGGGTGCGGTGCCGCTCCGCCGGACGGTCCGCACCGCGTCCGTCCGACCGCATGGGGGTCAAACGGTCAGCAGGGCATGGACCGGGCGCCCGGCGAGCTTCTTGCGGCCCTCCAGGAAGCCCAGCTCCAGCAGAACGGTGAAACCGGCCACCGTGCCGCCGGCCCGCTCGACCAGGTCGAGGGTGGCCTCGGCGGTGCCACCGGTGGCCAGCACGTCGTCGACCACCAGCACCCGGTGCCCGGCGGTGAAGGCGTCCTGGTGCACCTCCAGGGTCGCCTCGCCGTACTCCAGCGCGTACGAGGCGGCGTACGCGGCACGGGGCAGCTTGCCGGCCTTGCGCACCGGCACCACGCCCACCCCGGTGGCGTACGCGATGGCGGCGGCGATCACGAAGCCGCGGGCCTCGATGCCGACCACGATGTCGAACGAGTCACGCCCGTGGTACTCGACGATCCCGTCGATCACCTCGCGGAACACCGCACCGTCGGCGAAGAGCGGCATCAGGTCCTTGAACATGACGCCGGGCTTGGGGAAGTCCGGCACGTCCAGCACCCGGCTGGCCACCAGCCGGGCGACCTGCGGGCCGCTGTCCCCCCGTACCCCGGTGCTGTGGGTCTCCGTCACGGTGCTCCCTCCAACGACGACGGCGTCCTCCATGCCGCTCGCACAGCATGAAGGACGCCGTCGGGTCGATTCCTACCGGGTGTCCCCGCCCGGTCAGCGCCGCTTGGCGCCACCCGGCCGGTTGCCGCCGCCCCCGCTGGGACGGCCGCCCCGGGCGCCGGTCGGGCGCTTGCCGGCGGGACGGGCGCCCACCTTCGGCGCCGTGCCGGCCAGGGCCGCCGCGTCGGAGTCGATCGACTCGTCGGCGCCCTCGGCCGCGCGGGGCGCGCCCTTCGGGGCCAGCTCGCCCCGGGCGATCGCACCCCGCCGGGCCAGCACCCGCTTGTTGTGCGCCTGGATCCGCGGGTCGTAGTTCTTCAGCAGCACCAGCAGCGGGGTGGCCAGCAGGATCGAGGTCAGGAACGCCACCGCCATACCGACGAAGAGCACCAGGCCGAGGTCCTTCAGGGTGCCCGCGCCGAGCAGACCGGCACCGATGAAGAGCAGGCCACCGACGGGGAGCAGGGCGACCACCGAGGTGTTCAGCGACCGCATCAGGCTCTGGTTGAGCGCCAGGTTGGCCGCCTCGCCGTACGTCTGGTTGTTGTTCGCGGTGATGCCGCGGGTGTTCTCCTGCACCTTGTCGAAGACCACCACCACGTCGTAGAGCGCGAAGCCCAGGATCGTGAGGAAGCCGATGATGGTCGACGGGGTGACCTCGAAGCCGACCAGCGAGTAGATGCCGGCGGTGAGGAAGAGATTCATGAACAGCGAGACGATCGCGGCGACCGCCATCCGCCACTCGAAGCGCAGGATCAGGTAGATCGCCACCACCGCGACGAAGATGATCAGACCGAGCAGGGCGCGCGAGGTGACCTGCTCGCCCCACGCCTCGCTGACCTGGTTGCCGCTGATCTGGTCGGCGTTGATCCCGAACTCCCGGGCCATCTCGGCCTTGACCTCGGTGGCCTGCTGCGGGGTGAGCTGCGAGGTACGCAGCTCGTAGTACTCGCCGCTGGTGCTGCCGACCTTCTGCGCGGTCACCACCTCGGCGTCGCCGCCCTCGGCCGCGAGCGCGGCGCCGACCTTCTCCTCGGCCTGCTCCAGCGTGCCGACGCTGGCCGGCACCTGGAACGAGTTGCCGCCGGCGAACTCGATGCCGAGGCTGAACCCGCGCACCGCGAAGCTGAGCACCGCGATCAGCACCAGCGCACCGGCCACGGCGAACCACAGCTTGCGCCGGCCGACGATGTCGAGCCCGGCCTCACCGCGGTAGAGCCGGCTCGCGAGACCACTCTTAGCCATCTCAGGCCTCCTTGACGCGCGGGGTGCGGGGCGAGTCCTGCTCGGCCGACCGGGCCGGCAGGGCCCGGCCGAGACCGCTGACCCGCGGGGACAGGAACGCCCGGGTACGGGCGAACATCGTCATGATCGGGTGCCGGAAGAGGAAGACCACGATCAGGTCCAGCACCGTCGCCAGGCCGAGGGCGAAGGCGAAGCCCTTCACCGTGCCGACCGAGACGACGTAGAGCACCACGGCGGACATCAGCGTGATCGCGTTCGCCGAGATGATCGTCCGGCGGGCCCGGATCCAGGCCCGCGGCACCGCGCTGCGCGGGCTGCGCCCCTCCCGGATCTCGTCCTTGAGCCGCTCGAAGTAGATGACGAAGGAGTCCGCCGCCACACCGAGGGAGACGATCATGCCGGCGATGCCGGCGAGGGTGAGGGTGAAGCCGATCTGCCGGCCGAGCACCACCAGCGCGCCGAAGACCAGCGCCGCCGAGAGCACCAGGCTCAGGAAGATCACCGAGCCGAGCAGCCGGTAGTAGAAGAACGAGTAGACGATGACCAGCAGCATGCCGATACCCGCGGCGAGCAGGCCCGCGCGCAGGTGGCTGTCGCCCAGGGTGGCGGTGACGTTCTGCTGCTCCTGCGGCTCGAAGGTCACCGGCAGCGCGCCGTAACGGAGCTGGCTGGCCAGCTTGTTGGCCTCGGTGCTGGTGAAGTTGCCGGTGATCTGCGAGTCACCGGTCAGCACGCCCTGGATCTCGGGCGAGGAGACGATCTCGTTGTCCAGCACGACCGCCACCCGGCACTTGCCGTCCTGGCCGAGCGCGGTCTGGTCGCAGGCGCCACCGGTGTTGTTGAACGCCTCGCGGGTCAGCTCGGTCCACTTGTCCTGGCCGCCGCCGGTGAAGTTCAGGCTGACCACCCAGGCGCTGGCCTCGTCGAGCACGGCGTTGGCGTCGTCGACGTCGGTGCCGACCACCTTCGCCACGTCGAGCAGGTACTTGGCCGCGCCGTCCTCACAGGCGACCGCCTGCTGCTTCTCGTCCGTGATCGACGCGGCCGGCCGCTTGTCCAGCTGGGCGCAGGTGATGGTCGGGACGTTGAACTGCATCTGCGGCGTCAGCACCGCGATCTCCCGCGGGGAGAGCGCGCCGAACGGCTTGAGCTTCTCCGCCAGGGACGGGTCGGCGGTGAGGTCGGCCGGGGCCTGCAGGGCGCTCGCGGCGGCCCAGGCCGCCGGTCCCACCTTCTTCTCGACGGCGTTGCGCTGCTCCTGGATGCTCTGCGGCACCGGGGCGGCGCTGGCGCTCGGCGAGGCAGCCGGGGCGCTCGGCGAGGCCGGGGCGGAGGGGGTGGCGCTGGCGCTCGGCGCGGGGGCGCCGCCGCCCTGGCCACCGGCGGTCGGCGAGGAGGTGACCTTCGGCGACGCACTGCCCGACGGCGCCGGCGACGCGCTGCCCGAGGGCGCCGGCGAGGCGGTGCCGGAGGGGGCGGGGGTCGGGGCCGCCGTCGGGGCGGTGGCCGCGCCGCTGCCGTCCGCGGCCTTGAGCACCTTGCGGAAGCGCAGCTCCGCCGCGGTGCCGACGTCGGTCAGCTCGCGGTTCTGACCGGGCAGGGAGATGACAATGTTCCGGTTGCCCTCGGTGACCACCTCGGCCTCGGCCACGCCGTAGGCGTTGACCCGGCTCTCGATGATCTGCCGCGCCTCTTCGAGGTTCTCGGAGGTCGGGGGCTTGCCGTCGATGCTGTTGGTGGCCTCGAGCGTCAGCCGGGTGCCGCCGATCAGGTCCAGGCCGAGCCGGGGCTCCAGCCGGTCCTGCCAGCCGCCCTTGGCGCCGCCCGAGAAGAACACCAAAAGATAGAGGACGACGAAGATGAACCCGAGTACGGCAAGCTGCCGCCCGGGGCGCATCTGTCCCTGAGGTGGTGCCACGGCTGTCCTGTCTCCCTGTAACGGTCGCGCCGCCGGTGCGGGCGGCGAACGTCGGGCCGGGGGTCCGGGCCGACGTGCTCTGCAGGGTCGGCACCCGGCGATCGGCACGACGTACCGCCACCGACGCGGGGGCGTCGGTCGGGGGCGCGTGCCGGCGTCGGGCGTCGACCCACCTGTTCAGTTGTCACGGTCCACCCGCCGCTCCGTCAGGAGGGCGGGCGGGACGTTTCACTCCTTGACGGCGTCCGCCGCTTCCTCGGTGACCGGCTCGGTCGACTCGACGCGCTCGGCCTGATTGACCACCCGGGCGATGGCCGGCCGGGCGTAGCGGGTCTGGACGCCGGGGGCGACCTCGAGGAGCACGGTGTCGTCGCTGACACCGGTGACCGTGCCGTAGAGCCCGCCGATGGTGACGACCTCGTCACCCGGGGCCAGCGCGGACTGCATGGCCTCGGCTTCGCGCCGCCGCTTCTGCTGCGGGCGGATCATCATGAAGTACATGACGCCGAAGAGCAGGGCGATCATGAGGATCGGCGTGAGACCGCCGGCTCCCCCGCCCGCTGCTGCGTAAACCACGGTGTGTGACCTTCCCATTGGCCTCCCGACCGGCACGAGGGGTGCCGGAGCGGAGGCGGATTCTCACGTCCTGTACAGACCGCGGCGAGTCTAATCCCTGCACCTGAGAACGCCGAATGCGGTACAGATCACGTTCACATCACGGCTGATCCGGTGCGGCGGAGAACAGATCGGGCACGGAAGGGGCCTCAGCACCAAATGTACCATTTGGCGGCGTACGGCCCAGATGGTGCCAGGCCGCCTCGGTAGCCACCCGCCCGCGGGGCGTCCGGGCGAGCAGACCGGCCCGGACCAGGAACGGCTCACAGACCTCCTCGACCGTGTCCGGCTGCTCCCCCACCGCCACCGCAAGGGTGGAGAGCCCGACCGGGCCGCCCCGGAACGAATCCACCAGCGCGGTCAGCACCGCCCGGTCCAGCCGGTCCAGGCCGAGGGCGTCCACGTCGTACACGGTCAGGGCGGCCCGGGCGGTCTCCAGGTTGACCACGCCCTCGGCCCGGACCTCGGCGAAGTCCCGCACCCGGCGCAGCAGCCGGTTGGCGATCCGGGGGGTGCCCCGGGAGCGGCCGGCGATCTCGGTCGCCCCGTCGTCGGTGATCGGCACGCCGAGAATCCGCGCCGAACGGTGCAGCAGCGCCTCCAGGTCGGCCGGAGCGTAGAAGTCCAGGTGCGCGACGAAGCCGAACCGGTCCCGCATCGGCCCGGTCAGCAGACCCGAGCGGGTGGTCGCGCCGACCAGGGTGAACGGCTCGACGTCCAGCGGGATCGCGGTGGCGCCGGGCCCCTTGCCCACCACCACGTCGACCCGGAAGTCCTCCATCGCGCTGTAGAGCAGCTCCTCCGCCGGCTTGGCGATCCGGTGGATCTCGTCGATGAAGAGCACGTCGCCCTCGGCGAGGCTGGTCAGGATGGCCGCCAGGTCGCCGGACCGCTCGATGGCCGGGCCGCTGGTCACCCGGATGCCGGCGCCCAGCTCGGCGGCGACGATATTGGCGAGTGTCGTGTTGTGCACGACGAAGTCGTTCACCGTGAAGGTGTGGTCGCCGTCGACCGTCAGACACCGGCACTCGTGCAGGCCCGCCTGCTCGACCGAGACCACCCGGTCGGCCGCCAGCCGCTCTTCGAAGCGGTCGCGACGTGGCGCCCACTCGGCGAGCCGCATGCCCCGCTCGCCGATCACCGTGACCCGCTGCACGAACCGCGCCACGTCGTCCTGGCTGGTGATGCTGAGTCGCCACGACTCGTGGGGCCGGCCCTGATAGCGGCCACGCTTGAGCTTGAGCCGGGACTGGATGCCCAACCGCAGCAGGAGATGCTGCACGTCCGCGAGCAGCCCCCGCGAGACGCTGTAGTACTCGACAACGAGGTCGTAACGGTCGCGCCCGCGCCGGCTGACCGTGCCGTCGCAGGCGAAGTACGCGCCCAGGAAAGCCCCGACCTGCCAGCTGTCACCGCGGAAGACGAAGTCGGGCACGCGCTTCTGCCAGGCGTTCTTGTCGAGGAGCCCGTGCTCGGCCAGCCACGGTCGGAGTCCGGAGATCCTGATGAGCGAACTCCGGGCGCTGTTGGGCCTCGTGACGTGGCTGTATCCGAGCCGGTCACACGTCGACCGGAAGTCGGCGAGCACGTCCTCGTCGCCACCGGTGAAGGTCACCTGGTTGGTCGTGCACCCGTCCCCGACGAGGTAACCGGCGAGTTTGAACTCGTCGACGTCCTCGGTGCCGTCTGCGACGAGCTCCGGACACAGGACGTTGGCGACGTAGTCCCGCTCCGTCAGGTCCCCCGCCTTGACCCACCCGTCCGGCGTCCAGAACGGGTGGTCCGGTGCGGCGACCACCTCGCGCCCGGTGGCCGTCCGGATCCGGACCGAATCCAGCTCGCCCTGCTCGTGGACCGCGGTCACCACCGCGCCTTCCCCGGTGCGGGTGATGACGCGGTCCCCCACGGCGATGTCCCCCAGCCGCCGCCGCGAACCGTCCTCGAGCAGTACCAGGGCGTCGACCGACACGGGCTTCCCGAGGCCAGGCGGCCCCGACAGGAGGATGTGGTCCGGCGGGGAGCCGCGCCGCATCGCGCCCTGCAGCAGCAGGTCGAGCTGGTCGCGGACCCGGTGCTGGGCGATGAACTCCGCGAGCCGCTTCGGCCGGACGCTGGCCTCCGCGTCCAGTTCGGCGTCGTTGACGTACGCCGAGACCAGGCCGTCGCCGGTCACCGGGCCACCTCCGGTCGCTGGGCCGGCGCGGTGGGCGCGCTCATCGGGTGCGGCCCAGCAGTCGGATCGCCTGCTTCAGCAGGACCGGCACCGGCGGGGTGTCCCCGTCGACGCTCTCCGCCACCGCCGCCACCGCCTGGTCGGCCTGCCCCGCCGTCCAGCCCAGCCCGACCAGCGCCTGGCGGACCTGCTCGGGCCAGGCCCCGCCGGTGACCCCGGCCGCGCCGTCGGCGCCGACCGGCACCGGGCCGATCCGGTCGCGCAGCTCCAGGACCAGGCGTTCGGCACCCTTCTTGCCGATGCCCGGCACCCGGGTCAGCGCGGCGGTGTCGGCGTTGGCGATGGCCTTGCGGACCGCGTCCGGGGTGTGCACGGCGAGCACCGCCTGGGCCAGCCGCGGACCCACCCCGCTGGCCGTCTGGAGCAGCTCGAACAGCTGCTTGGCGTCGTCGTCGGGGAAGCCGTAGAGGGTGAGCGAGTCCTCCCGGACGACCAGGCTGGTGGCGAGTCGGGCCGGCTGGCCGACCCGCAGGTCGGCGAGCGTGCCCGGGGCGCACTGCACCGCCAGGCCGATCCCGCCCACCTCCACCACCGCGTGGTCCGGACCGGTCGCGGTCACCGTGCCGCGCACGCTGGCGATCATCGCGCTCCTCCTCGTCGTGCCCGGTCGGCGGCGGCGGCCAGCTTCGACCGGGTGCCGCCGCGCCACACGTGACAGATGGCCAGGGCCAGGGCGTCGGCCGCGTCGGCCGGTTTCGGCGGCTCGGGCAGCCGCAGCAGCCGAGTGACCATCGTGGTCATCTGCCGCTTGTCGGCCTGACCGGAACCGGTCACGGCCGCCTTCACCTCGCTCGGGGTGTACGTCTGCACCGGCAGTCCGGCGCGCGCCCCGGCGAGCACGGCGATCCCGCTGGCCTGGGCGGTGCCCATCACGGTGCGGACGTTGTGCTGGCTGAAGACCCGTTCGACGGCGACGGCGTCCGGCCGGTGCTCGGCGACCAGGTCGGTCAGCGACCGGTCCAGGTGCAGCAGGCGCAGCGCCAGTTCGTCGGCCGGGTCGGTGTGGACGACGTAGTAGGCGACCAGGCTGCAGGGCCGTCCCGGCACGCCCTCGACCACGCCGACTCCGCACCGGGTCAGCCCCGGGTCGACGCCGAGCACGCGCACGCCGCCTCCTCCCCCAGCCGCCAGCAGTACGTGTGTTCGACACCCTACTGGTCGGCCCGGCCCGGCATCCCGGGGGACACGCCGGCCGTACCGGCGCGTCGCGGTGGCCCGGACCACGCCGCTACGTCCGGGCGTGGTCGACCTCGACGGCGACGGTGACGACGTCCCCGTCGTCCTTGCCGGCGCGGATCCGCGCCGGCACGGCCAGCAGCCAGCCGGCCGCCCGGTCCCGCCAGACGCTGGTCGACCAGGTGCGGCCGTCCACGGTGGCGGTCACCGGCACCCGGCCGAACGGGCCGGCGGCGTCCGGCGCGTGGGCGTCGGGCACCGGGGCGAAGACCCACCCGCCCGCGCCCGGCCAACGGATCAGCGTCGCCCGGAAGGCCGGCCGGCCGGTCGGGCCCTCGTCGGGGCCGCCCGGTCGCACGTGCCCCGCCATCTCCACCTCCCGTCCGCCGAGCCGGCCGAGGGGTGGCCGGCGCGATGCTGTCACCCGCAGGCGAGGGTGCCACCCACCGCCGACAGTTCCGCTACGCGACGGGGCCGGGTCGCCCGTTCCCGGGCCGGTGCCGGCGCGCCCACACAGACCGACGGTCGAGTATGTGTCGCCGCCCCATGTGCCGCCGGCCACACAGCTCGTAACTTCTTGCGCCATGACGGCAGAACCCGTGGCGGTCCCCCACGTCGTACACGTCGACCTTTCCGGTCGTAGCGCCCTGGTGACCGGTGGTGGCAGTGGCATCGGGCGGGCCTGCGCGCTGCGCCTGGCGGAGGCCGGCGCGAAGGTGCTGGTGGTGGACCGCAACCTCGAGGCGGCCAAGGTGGTGGCCGCCGAGGCCGGCGCCCGCGCCGAGGGGGTCGACCTGTCGGACCTGGCGGCGGTGGACCGGCTCGACGCCGACGTCGACATCGTGGTCAACAACGCCGGGCTCCAGCACGTCGCGCCCGTGCAGGACTTCCCCACCGAACGCTTCTCCCACCTGCACCGGGTGATGGTGGAGGCGCCGTTCCAGATCATCCGGCGGGCGCTGCCGCACATGTACGCCCGGGGCTGGGGCCGGATCATCAACATCTCCTCGGTGCACGGGCTGCGCGCCTCGCCGTACAAGGCGGCGTACGTGTCGGCCAAGCACGCCCTGGAGGGGCTGTCGAAGGTCGTGGCCCTGGAGGGCGCGGCGCACGGCGTGACAGCCAACTGCATCAACCCGGCGTACGTCCGTACCCCGCTGGTGGAGAGCCAGATCGCCGACCAGGCGGCCAGCCACGGCATCGGCGAGGACGAGGTGATCGAGAAGATCATGCTGGCCCGGGCCGCGATCAAGCGGCTGATCGAGCCGGATGAGGTCGCCGAGCTGCTGGCGTACCTCTGCTCGCCGCCGGCGGCCTTCATCACCGGCGCCTCCATCGCCCTCGACGGGGGCTGGACGGCGAACTAGTGGCACCGCGCACAATGAGCGTCATGTCGTCGCCGGTCGAGTTCCTGGAGCTGCTCGCCCGGGAGGCGGCTGCGGTCGAGTTCGAGGGCCCGCTGGTCGCCGCCCGGGCCGCCGGGCTGCCCGCCGACCGGCTGGCCGAACTCGAACAGGCCAAGACGGTGGCGCTGCGCGTCCGCGCGCTGCTGGAACGCCGCCGCCGCCGGGAGACCGAACTCTCCGGCCTGTACGACACCGTCAGCGACCTGGCCGGGCTGCGCGACCTGGACGACGTGCTGCGGGCCATCGTGCACCGGGCCCGGCACCTGCTCGGCGCCGACGTCGCCTACATGACCCTCAACGACGACGAGCGCGGCGACACCTACATGCGGGTCACCGACGGCTCGGTCTCGGCCCGGTTCCAGCGGCTGCGGCTCCCGATGGGCGCCGGCCTCGGCGGCCTGGTGGCCCAGTCCGGCGCCCCCTACGTCACGGCGAACTATCCGGAGGACGACCGCTTCCACCACACCGGCGAGATCGACGCCGGGGTGGGCGAGGAGGGGCTGGTGGCCATCCTCGGGGTGCCGCTGCGGCTCGGCTCGACCTCGATCGGCGTGCTCTACGCCGCGAACCGCTCGGCCCGCCCGTTCGTCCGCGAGGAGGTGGCCCTGCTGGTGTCGCTGGCCGCGCACGCCGCGGTGGCGATCGACACCGCGCGGCTGCTCGCCGAGACCCGCTCGGCGCTGGAGGAACTGTCCGCGGCCAACACCACCATCCGGGCGCACAGCAGCTCGGTGGAGCGGGCCGCCGCCGCCCACGACCGGATGACCGCGCTGGTGCTCCGCGGCGGTGGGGTGGAGGACGTCGCGGCGGCGGTCACCGAGGTGCTGGGCGGCGCGCTGCTGGCGCTGGACGCCGAGGGACGGCTGCTGGCCCGGGTCGGCGAGATCGAGGAGCCGGACCGGGCGGACATGGTCGAGGCGGTGGCCGCGTCGCGTACCGAGGGGCGCAGCGTGCGCCGGGGCCCGCTCTGGTACGCCGCCGTGGTCGCCGGCGCGGAGAACCTGGGCGCGCTGGTGCTGCGCCCGGACGACGACCTGGTCGACGCCGACCAGCGCATCCTGGAGCGGGCCGCGCTGGTGACCGCGCTGCTGCTGCTGTTCCGGCGTACGGTCGCCGAGGCCGAGGGGCGGGTGCGCGGCGAGCTGCTCGACGACCTGATCGCCCGGCCGCTGCGGGACACCGACGCGCTGCGCAGCCGGGCCCGTCGGCTCGGGATCGACCTGGACGCCCCGCACGTGCTGGTGGCGGTCGGCGACGACGCGATCGCCGCGACCGGCTCGGCCCGGTTGCGGGTGCTCTCCTGGGCCACCACGTACGCCTCGACCCGCGGTGGCCTGGCGGCGGCCCGCGACGGGCGGGTGGTGCTGATGCTGCCCGGCCGGGACGCCGGTGGCAGCGCCCGGTCGGTGGCCCGGGACCTGTCCCGGGTGACCGGCCGCCCGGTGACCGCCGGGGCGAGCGGCCCGGCGTGCGGGCCGACTGCGCTGGCCGCCACGTTCACCGAGGCGGACCGCTGCCTCACCGCGCTGGGCGCGCTGGGCCGGGCCGGCGAGGGGGCGAGCACCGCCGAACTGGGCTTCGTCGGGCTGCTCCTCGGCACGGTCGGCGACCAGGGCGAGCGGGACGTCGCCCGGTTCCTGACCGCCACGGTGGGGCCGGTGCTGGACTACGACGCGCGGCGCGGCACCGCGCTGGTGCGCACGCTGGAGGCGTACTTCGGGGTGGGCGGCAGCCTGGCCCGCGCGGCCGAGCAGCTGCACGTGCACGTCAACACGGTGACGCAGCGCCTGGAGCGGGTCGGGCAGCTGCTGGGCGCGGACTGGCAGAAGCCGGAGCGGGCGCTGGAGGTGCAGTTGGCGCTGCGCCTGCACCGGCTGCGCACGCCCGCGAGCTGATCCGGGGCGGGGCCCGACGGGGCGGCGCGGCGGATGATCATGGGGCATGATCGCGTCGTGACCGACCCCGACCAGGAGCCGTTCCGGCGGCTCGCCACGGCCGCCGACCGGGTGTGCCGGTTGGCCGACCACCCGGACGTGCAGGACGAGTACAACCGCAGCGACGAGTACGCGGCGTTCCGGGCGGCCCTGGCGGAGCTCGCCGCGGTGCTGCGCGCGGTGGACCCGGTTTCCCTGCCGTCCTCGCGGCGGGCCCCGACGGTCGCCGACGTGGCGGCCACGGTGCTCGACCTGCCCGGTCTACCCGGTCTTGAGGAGGTGGCCGACCGGCTCACCGACGCGCAGGTCGAGCGCGCCCTCATCGCCGCCCTGGCCCTGCCCGACCGGGATCGGCAGGCGGACCTGCTGGTCGCCGTCGCCGCCCGGCTCGACGCCGGTCAGGCGGAGCGGGCGCTGGCGGCGGTGCCCCACCTGGACCGGGCGTCGCGGCAGGCCTGCACGGTGACCGCGCTGCTGCCCCGGCTGCCGGACGAGCGGCGGCCCCGGGCGGCCGCGTTCGCGTTGGCCGCCGCGCGCCGGGCACACCCGTCGCTGATCCTGCCCACCGTCGGCGACCTGGCGCCCTGGCTGGACGCCACCGGGCGGGCCGAGCTCTACGCGATCGCCGCCGCCGAGCAAGGTCCGGGGTGGCACCTGCACCTGCTGGCCGCGCACCAGCTGCCCGCGCGGCGGGCCGCGGTGCTGGCCACCGCGCTCGGGGACGAGCACGAGCCCAGCCTGGCCCGGTCGCTGGCCGGGCTGGCGCCCCACCTGGACGACGAGCAGCTCGCGACGGCCGTGGCGGCCGCGCGGGGCGTCGGTGACCCGACGTGGCGGGCCACGGCGCTGACCGGGCTGGCCACGGCACTGGCGGGTGAGCGGCGCCGCGCCGCTGTCGACGCCGCGCTCGACGCCGGGGCCCAGGGCGGCCGGCTCGACTGGCCGGCGGTGCTGCCGCTGCTCACGCCGGACCAGATGGACGCGGCGCTGGCGGCGGTGGCGTCGTCGCCCTACCCGGACGGAGCCGCCGCCGCCCTCGGCGGGCTGCTCCCGCTGCTGTCGCCGGCCCGGTTGCCCGCCGCCGTCGCGGCGGCCCACGCGATCCGGGACGACCGGACCCGCGCCGTCGCGCTGGCCGAACTGGTGCCGGCGCTGCCGGCGGAACTGCGCGCGACGGCGGTGGCCGCGGCGGTCGACGCGCTGGTGGCGAGCCCGGTGTACGGCTGGTTCAACCCGCTCGGAGCGCTGGGCCCGCACGCCACCCCGGCGCAGCTGGCCCGGCTGTGGGCGGCGGCGCTGGCCGGGGAGGACGACTACCCGCAGGGCGCCCTCGCCGCCCTCGCCCCGTACGTCGACGCGGAGCGGCGCGAGCAGGCGCTACGCCTCGCGCTGGGCTATGAGCCCGCGCACCGGGCCGAGGCGCTGGGCGGACTGGTCCCGCACCTGGACGAGGCGCAGCGGCGGCGGGCGTACCGGGCGGTGTCGGAGATCGGGGACCCGTCCACCCGGGCGGTCGGGCTGGCCGGGCTGGCCGCGTACCTCTCCGCCGCCGACGCCGCCGAGGCGACCGAGGCGGCGCTCACCACGGCCGCCGGCCTGCGCGACCCCGTGGCCCGGACCCGGCTGCTGACCGACCTGGCCCGGCGGCTCGACGGGCCAGCCCGGGACACGGCGCTGGCCTGGGCGTTCGCCGCCGCCCGAACGATCGGGGCGGAGCAGCGGGGGCCGCGCTTCCCGGCCCTCACCGACCTGGTCCCGCTGCTCGCCGACGGCTGAGCGGTCAGCGGGCCCGGATGCCCTCCAGCACCGTGTCGACGACCTTCTGGGGCAGGATCAGGTCGTCCAGTTCGGGATGCCAGCGCAGCATCCGCTGGATCAGCATCGGCCCGGTGAGCAGCGCCATCGTCACCTCGACGTCGAGGTCGGCGCGGAGCTCGCCGGTGCGGATCCCGCGCCGCAGCACCTCGCGCATCAGCTGCCGGCGCGGCTCGATGATGTTCTGGTAGAGCTGGAAGTGGTCCGGGCTGCGGTTCACCTCGGGCACCAGACAGGGCATGATCTTCGCGGCGCGCGGGTCGATGTTGTGCCCGACCGCGCCGACAATCAGCACCAGGTCGTCGCGGACGGAGTGCCCGACCGGCTGCGGCAGGACCCCCTTGAGCCGGCGCAGCGCGTCGAGCAGCAGCGCGTCCTTGCCCGGCCAGCGCCGGTAGATGGTGGCCTTGCCGACCCCGGCGCGGCTGGCGATCGCCTCGATCGACAGCGCCTCGATGGTGCTGCCCTCGGCGAGCAGATCGAGGGTGGCCTCGATGATGGCCTCGTCCGCGCGGACGCTCCGCGGTCGCCCGGGCGACCGCGGAGCATCAGCGGTGGAAGTCATGTCGGACATTATCCCCGAACCTATGCCGTTCCGGCCAACTCCGGTTCGCCCACCACTTGCGCGGCGGCGGGCGCTCCCGCGGCCCGGCCCGGCATCCACCGCAGCACGATGAGGATGCCGAGGGCGGCCACCACCGCGGACAGCGCCGCCGCCCAGTGCATGGCCGCGACGAACGAGTCGTTGGCCGCCGCGATCAGCTTCGGCGCCGCCGGCCCGAGCTGTCCCGCCGCCGCGTACGCACCGGAGATGGACTCGTTGGCCGCCTCGCGGGCCGGGGCGGGAAGCCCGTCGACCGCCGAGGCGATGTCCTCCCGGTAGACCGCGGAGAGCACCGAGCCGAGCACGGCCACGCCCAGCGCCCCGGCGACCTGCCGCACCGTGTTGCTGACCGCCGAGCCCACGCCCGCCTTCTCCCGGGGCAGCGCCGACATGATCGACTCGGTGGCCGGCGGCATGATGTTGGCCATCCCGGCGCCCTGGAGGAAGAAGAACACCAGCACCACCCAGATCGGCGTGCTCGCGTCGATGAAGGCGAACGCGCCGAGCGCCAGCACGGTCAGCACCAGCCCGACCACCGCGACCGCCTTGCCGCCGTACTGGCGGACCATGGCGGCGCTGCGCGGCGCGAAGATCAGCTGGGCGCCGGCGAAGGGCAGGAAGAGCAGGCCGGTCTGCAGCGGGCTGTAGCCACGGACCAGCTGGAGGTAGAACGAGCTGAAGAACATGACGCCCATCGCGGCGAAGAAGATCAGGCCGACGATGGCCACCGGCGCGGCGAAGCGCGGCACCCGGAACAGCCGGACGTCCAGCGACGGGTGCTCACTGCGCCGCTCGTGGGCGACGAACCAGACCAGCACCGCCAGGCCGCCGACGATGGACGCCCAGACCACCGGCCGGTCGAAGCCGTGCTCGCCGCCGTCGATGATGCCGTAGGTCAGCGCGACCAGACCCACCACCGACAGCAGCACGCCGAGCAGGTCCACCCGGCCCGGCCGGGGGTCGCGGGACTCCGGCACCAGCAGCGCCACCAGGACCACGCCGGCCGCCACCACCGGCACGTTGATCAGGAAGACCGAGCCCCACCAGTAGTGCTCCAGCAGGGCGCCGCCCAGGATCGGGCCGATCGCCACGGCGAGGCCGACCGCGCCGGCCCAGATGCCGATCGCCCGGCCCCGCTCACGCGGGTCGAAGACGTTGGAGATGATCGACAGGGTCACCGGCATGATCGCCGCGCCGCCGACGCCCATCAGGGCGCGGGCCGCGATCAGCTGGCCGGGATCCTGCGCGTACGCCGACAGCAGCGAGGCCAGGCCGAACAGCACCAGCCCGATCAGCAGGAAGCGGCGGCGGCCGAAGCGGTCACCGAGCACGCCGAACGTGAACAGAAGCCCGGCGAAGACCAGCGTGTAGGAGTTGATCGACCACTCCAGCTCGCCCTGGCTGGCGCCGAGGCCGTGCACCGGGTCGGCGAGGGTGCGCAGTGCGACGTTGAGGATGGTGTTGTCGAGGACGACGACGAGCAGGCTGATCACCAGCACCCCGAGGATCCCCCACCGCCTCGGATGTCCGGTGTTCTCGTGCGGTTCCATGTGTCCGGTTCTCCCCCCGGCGTGCCCGTACCGTGAATTACGATACGAGTCAGACTCGTAACGAGCCTGAGCGTACGGGCCCGAGTTTCGATACGGAACCGGATCGTTTCGCATGTGTCCGGCGTCACCCTCCCTGCGTCATGTCGAAGGCCGGCCGGGGCCTCGCGCTTCCGGGCACGGTTTGCGGCGTGTCGGGCTGTCCCGCGCCCCCGTCACCGCGACACGCCGCAAACCGCGCGGCGAGACGTGGTTGCAGGCACGCAGCGCGGGATGTCCGGTTCGGGGCCTACTCGGTGCGCCCGGGATGTCCGTTCTGAGCCGGCAAGTGACGGGCCGTCCCGTGACCGGGGGCACCCCGGCGGTGGAATGCTGGCCGGGCCGGTGTCGTTACATCACCTGGACGATCGCAGCAGCACCCGCTGGCGTGGCCCGATACATGGGGCCGCCCGGGATGCGGGGCCCCCGGAATGATGGTGGGCGGCCGGTCGTTACACCTGGACCCGGCGCCGTGAGCCCCCGCTCGCGAAGCCTGCCGGGCGAAGACTTCCCCTTGATCTTTTGAGCGCCTTGTCGTGGTGCTTGCGCCCGCTCGACCCCCGTCGGGTCTGGGTGCCAACCCCCGAATGGAGCCACTCTGATGAACACGACCATTCTGCGGAAGAGCGTTCTGGGTATCGCTGGTCTGGCTTTCGCCGGTGGCGTCTTCGCCGGCCCGGTCACCGAGGCCCACGCCACCCCGGCCGCTGAGGCGAAGTCGGTTGCCGTGGTGCAGGCCGACAAGCCGGGTGTGGACAAGGGCAAGCTGATCCCGCACGGTGTGCAGGGCAAGCAGTCGCGCATCGACCTGGACAGCGAGCAGACGGCGAACGTGAAGGCGATCATCGCGGCGACGAAGAAGTCGGGTATGGACGAGCGGGCCGCCGTGGTGGCGATCGGCACCGCGCTGCAGGAGTCGAAGTTGGAGAACCTGGGTCACCTGGGTGACCGTAACGACCACGACTCGCAGGGCCTGTTCCAGCAGCGCCCGTCCAGCGGTTGGGGCACGGTCGAGCAGATCACCGACCCCGAGTACTCGACGATGGCGTTCCTGAAGGGTCTGAAGCAGGTCGACGGCTGGAAGGACATGCCGCTGACCAAGGCCGCGCAGACCGTGCAGGTCTCGGCCTACCCGGACCACTACGCCCAGTGGGAGAAGCAGGCCGCCGACCTCGTCGCCAAGCACTGGAACAACTGACCCCACCTGAACGATCAACGCTGGCCGGCACCCCGAGCGGGGTGCCGGCCAGCGGCATGTCTAGGGCAGCCCGCCGGCCCGCAGGCGGCGACGGCGGCGGCGAAGGTGGTGAGGCGTCAGGGGTTCTGGGACGCGCGGTTCGGATGCGCCGTCGCGGGACTTCATCCGCCATCGCGGGACTTCATCTGCGGCGGGCGGCCATCCAGCGCAGCGCCAGGGCGGAGACGGTGCCCCACAACCCGCGGCGGAACAGCAGCACGACGAGGACGAAGATGCTGCCGGTCACCAGGCCGATCGCCTCGAATCCGGAGAACGACAGCCAGTCCTCCAACCGCACCACCACGGCCGCGCCGAGCACCCCGCCCCACAGCGTGCCGATGCCACCGAGCACGACGACGATGACCGCCTTGCCGGAGGTGGTCCAGTGCAGCACGTCGAGGGAGACGAACCGGTGCCCGACGGCGAAGAGCCCGCCACCGAGACCGGCGATGAAGCCGGAGAGCACGAACGCGGTCAGCTTGTAGCGGTGCACCGGGTAGCCGAGCGCACGGGCCCGGGCCGGGTTGTCGCGGATGCCGACCAGTACCCGGCCGAACGGCGAGTGCGTGATCCGCCAGGCGGCGGCCAGGCCGAGCAGCACGATCGGCAGGATCGCGTAGTAGAAGTAGTAGTCGTCGGTCAGGTCGAGGCCGAACAGCGACCGGGGCACGCCCTGCAGGCCGTTCTCGCCCTTGGTGACCGAACGCCACTCGTTGGCCACGTAGTAGACCATCTGCGCGAAGGCCAACGTGACCATGGCGAAATAGATGCCGGTCCGCTTCACCGCGAGGTAGCCGATGGGCAGCGCGAGCGCCGCCGCGCCGAGCGCCCCGGCCAGCACGGCGACCGGGAACGGCAGGCCGGCGTGGATGGCGACCAGGCCGGTGAGGTACGCCGAGGTGCCCCAGAACGCCGCGTGCCCGAAGGACATCAGCCCGGTGAAGCCGAGCAGCAGGTCCACCGACACGGCGAACAGCGCCCAGCAGAGGATGTCCACCGCCACCGCCGGGTAGAGCCCGTTGGGCAGCCAGATCGCGGCGGCCAGCCCGGCGGCGAGCAGCGCGTACCGGACCCAGCCGGGCGCGCGGGCGACGGCGAGGAGTCCGGACGGCGGGGCCGGCCGGCTCGCCTCGGCCGGGGTGTCGACGGTGCTGGTCATGCCGGTGCCTCCTCACGGCCGAACAGCCCGGCCGGCCGCCAGAGCAGCACGGCGGCCATCACGACGAAGACGATCGTCTGGGACACGATGGGGAACTCGGACAGGTACGCCTCGCCCCACGCCTGCACCAGACCGATGCCGAAGCCGGCGGCGACCGAGCCGAAGATCGAGCCGAGGCCGCCGATCACCACCACCGCGAAGACCACGATGATCAGGTCGGCGCCCATCAGCGGGTTCACCGCCCGCATCGGGGCGGCGAGCACGCCGGCGAGCCCGGCCAGGCCGATGCCGAAGCCGAAGACCGGGGTCACCCACCGCCCGACGTCGATGCCGAACGCCCGGGTCAGCTCGGGCCGCTCGGTCGACGCCCGGACCACCATGCCCATCCGGGTACGGGTGAGCACCCACCACACCGCGACGCAGAGCAGCACCGCGAAGCCGAGGATGAAGACCCGGTACGTCGGGAAGTCGAAGAGTCCGAAGTCGACCGAGCCGCTGAGCTCGTCCGGGGTGGCGTACGGGCTGGACTGCACGCCGTAGCGGGTCTTCACCAGGTCCTGCAGGATCAGCGTCAGGCCGAAGGTGAGCAGGAAGTTGTAGAGCGGGTCGAGTCGGGTGAGCCGGTGGATGACGGCCCGTTCCAGGATCATGCCCACCACGGCGAGCGCCACCGGCATGATCACCAGGGCCGCCCAGAACGGCACGCCCGCCTCGGCCAGCAGCACGTACGCGCCGAAGGCGCCGAGCATGTAGAACGCGCCGTGGGCGAAGTTCACCACCCGGAGCATGCCGAAGATGACCGCGAGCCCGAGGGCGAGCAGGGCGTAGAACGCCCCGCTCACCAACCCGTTGAACGTGTTCTGGAGAAAACCGGTCACAGCTTGCAGTCCGGGGACGGGGCGCGGAACGCCTCGGCGGCGGGGATGGTCTTGAGCACCTTCACGTAGTCCCAGGGCTCGGCGACCTCGGCCTGCGGCTTCACCTGGGCGAGGTACGCGTCGTGGATCACCCGGTGGTCCTCGGCGCGGATCTTGCCGTTGCGCAGGAAGACGTCGTTGACCTCCTTGCCCTCCAGCCCCTTGACCACGGTGTCCGCGTCATCGGTGCCGGCGGCCTGCACGGCCTCCAGGTACTGCATCGCCGCGGAGTAGTTGGCGGCGTGCGCGAAGGACGGCCGGGTGCTGGTCTCCTTCTGGAACCGGTCGGCGAACTCCCGGTTCTGCTGGTCGAAGTTCCAGTACCAGGCGTCGGTGTAGGTGGTGCCGGCCAGCGCGGCCGGGGTGAGCGAGTGGATGTCGGTGATGAACATCAGGCCGACCGCCAGGCCGACGCCCTTGTCCCGCAGCTTGAACTCGTTGTACTGCTTGACCACGTTGACCAGTTCGGCGCCGGCCTGCATGGTGCCGAGCACCTGCGGCTTGGGGTTCAGCGTCGGCGCCTTGAGCAGGAAGGTCGAGTAGTCGCCGGTGGTGTTCGGGAACGGCGCGCCGTCCTTGCCGACGACCGTGCCGCCGGCGGCGGTGATGGCGGTGGAGAAGCTCTTCTCCATGTCCTGCCCGAAGGCGTAGTTCGGGTAGAGGATGTACCAGTTCTTGCCGACCTGCTCGGTGGTGGTCTTGCCGGTGCCGTTGGCCAGCATGTAGGTGTCGTACGCGTAGTGGAACGTGTACTTGTTGCAGCTCTTGCCGGTCAGGTCGGTGGTCGCCGCGCCGATGTTGAAGTAGAGCTTCTTCTTCTCCTTCGCCACGTCGGCGACCTTCAGCGCGGCCGACGAGGTGGGCACGTCGAGGATCAGGTCGACGCCCTTGCGGTCGTACATCTCCTGGGCCTTGGCGTTGGCCACGTCCGGCTTGTTCTGGTGGTCGGCGGTCTCCACGGTGATGTCGGTGGTCACCGCCTTGTCGCCGTGCTTGGCCTTGAAGTCGGCGATGGCCATCTCCACGGCCTTGACCGAGTTCTTCCCGGACAGCTCCGAGTAGGCCCCGGACTGGTCGTTGAGCACGCCCAGCACGATCTTGTCGCCGGTCAGCTTCTGGTCGCCGCCGGACTGGGGCCCACCGCCGCCGCAACCCGCGGCCAGCACCACCGCCGCCGAGGCGGCGGCCACACCCACGCTCCTACGCATGTCAATCCCCTTCGTACCGCGCGGGCACCGCGCGGGTCAGCCGTCGAAAATTCAGATACCGAGGTACGCCAGCAGCTCGCGCTCCCGCGAGCGCACCTCGGAGTTCGCCATCGCCTCCACGACGCGTCCTTCGGCCAGCAGGTAGTGCCGGTCGGCGACGCCGGTGGCGAAGTGCAGGTTCTGCTCGACCAACAGCACGGTCACCCCGTGCTTCTTGGCCTCCCGCAGCAGGTCGCCGACCTGCTGCACGAGCAGCGGCGACAGGCCCTCGGTGGGCTCGTCGCAGAGCAGCAGCCGGGCGCCCATCCGCAGCACCCGGGCCAGGGCGAGCATCTGCTGCTCGCCGCCGGAGAGCATGGTCGCCGCCGAGTCGCGCCGGGAGTACAGGGCGGGGAACGCCTCGTACACCCGCTCCAGCGGCCACGGGTCGGGGCCGACCCGCGGCGGCAGCGTCAGGTTCTCGGTGACGCTGAGGGTGGCGTACGCGCCCCGGTCGTCGGGCACCCAGCCGAGGCCGAGCCGCGCCCGCTTGTACGCCGGCAACCGGCTGATGTCCCGCCCGTCCAGCTCGACGGTGCCGCGCTGGCCGGGGTGCAGCCCCATCACGCAGCGCAGCAGGGTGGACTTGCCGGCGCCGTTGCGCCCGACCAGGGTGACCACCTCGCCGGCGGCGACCTCCAGGCTCACCTCCCGCAGCACCTGCGCCTCGCCGTAGAAGGCGGAGAGGGTGTCAATGCGCAGCATCAGCGGCTCCCAGGTAGGCGGTGATGACCCGCTCGTCGGCGCGGACCTGCTCGTACGGGCCCTCGACCAGCACCGTGCCGGCCTGCAGCACGGTGACGGTGTCGGCGAGGCGGCCGACGACGCTCATGTTGTGCTCGACCATCACCACGGTGCGGCCGGCCCGAACCCGGGCGATCAGCTCCACCGTGCGGTCGACGTCCTCCAGCCCCATCCCGGCGGTCGGCTCGTCGAGCAGCAGCACCTTCGGATCCAGGGCGAGGGCGATGGCCAGCTCCAGGGCGCGCTTGCGCCCGTACGCCAGCGCCTCGGCCGGGGCCTCGGCCAGCGCGCCGAGCCCGACCATGTCCAGCAGTTCGTCGGCCCGCTCCCGGTAGCGGCCCATCAGCTTGGCCGACCGCCAGAACCGCCAGCCGAGCCCGCTCGAGCTCTGCAACGCCAGCTCGACGTGCTCGCGGGCGGACAGCTGCGGGAACAGGCTGGTGATCTGGAACGAGCGGGCCACCCCGAGCCGGGCCACCTGCTCCGGGGGCAGGCCGGTGACGTCCCGGCCGTCCAGCTCGATCCGACCCTCGGTCGGCGGCAGGAAGCCGGTGAGCAGGTTGAACAGGGTGGTCTTGCCGGCACCGTTGGGGCCGACGAGCGCGTGCACGCTCTCCGGGGCGATGTCGAGGTCGACGTGGTCGACCGCACGGAAGCCCCGGAAGTCACGGGTCAGCCCGCGCGCCGACAGGAGCGCTTGCCCGGCCATCGCCTCATCCTCCGCAGGTCACTGGCGACGACCGGGTCGGTGACCGGGGTCACAGGGCCGTCGCGTGGAGGAAACCTACGGGGAACGGCCGGAGTGCAGCCATGTCGGTCCGCCACACTTTCCGGCCGGTCGGCGCGGGGCCGGCCAACATGAGCACCGGTCGGGAGCCGTCCGCAGGGGATCGACAGGCGTGAGCGAATGGTCTGGGAGACCGCTCCCATGTGGCCCGGCCACCTGACCCGCGGGGGCGCGGCGGGCGTGTCCGGCCACGCCCCCGGGGTCACCGGGCCACGACTCCGACGGCGGCCGGTCGGTCAGTCGGGGAAGGTGACCACCCAGCGGGCGCCCTCGCCCCGGGCGAGCCGGTCGAACGCCTCCGGCGCCTCGTCGAGGGTGACCAGCCCGCTGATCAGCGGAGTCAGGTCGAGCGTGCCGTCGCCGACCTCGCGGGCCAGGCCCGGCACCTCCCGGTCCGGATCGGACGAGCCGTACACCGAGGAGCGCAGCGTCCGGGCGGAGTGGAAGATGTCCAGCGCGGAGAGGCTGACCAGGTCGTCCTTGCCGCCCATGCCCACCACGGTGACCGCTCCCCCGCGCCGGGTGAGCCGCCAGGCGGTCCGGATGGTGGCCGCCCGCCCCACGCACTCGAAGGCGTGGTCGACGCCGCGCCCCTCGGTGAGCGCCCGGATCTCCTTCGACAGCCGGTCGTCGGGCGCGAGGAAGTGCGTCGCCCCGGCGGCGAGGGCCAGGCCCCGCTTGGCCTCGGCCACGTCGATCGCGATGATCGGGACGGCGCCGGCGGCCCGGGCGGCGGTGAGCACCGACAGGCCGACCCCGCCGAGGCCGATCACCGCGACCGACTCGTCGGCGACGACGCGGGCGGTGTTGCGGACCGCCCCGGTGCCGGTGAGCACGGCGCAGCCGAGCAGCGCGGCCCGCTCCGGCGGCAGGTCGTCGGGGACGGCGACGACGGCGGCCTCGGGCACCACCACCTCCTCGGCGAACGCGCCGAGCCCGAGCGTGACGTGCAACGCCTCACCGTCGGCGGTCTCGCCGCGCGGCACGGCCGGGGCGGTGTTGGCGGCGCAGAGCCACGGCTCGCCGTGCCGGCAGTGCCAGCACCGCCGGCAGGCGGGCGCCCAGTTGAGCACCACCTGCGTGCCGACCGGTACGGCGGCGCCGGGGCCGGCCTCGACCACCACGCCGGCCGCCTCGTGCCCCAGCACCAGCGGGTACGCGGGTGCGAGGGTGCCGTTGACCATGGACAGGTCGGAGTGGCAGACGCCGGCGGCGCGGACGCGGACCCGCAGCTCGCCGGGGCCGGGCGCGGGCAGGCGGATCTCCTCGACGCGCAGCGGCGCGCCGGGCGCGCGGGCGACCAGCGCCCTCACCGCTGGATCGCCTTGATCTCGCGGAACTCGTCGATGCCGTACGGGCCCAGCTCCCGACCCAGGCCGGACTGCTTGTATCCGCCGAACGGGGCCCGCGGGTTGAACCCGCCGCCGTTGACGTCCACCTGGCCGGTACGCAGCCGCCGGGCCACCGCCAGCGCCCGGTCGGCGTCGGCGGACCAGACCGCGCCGGCCAGGCCGTAGCGGGAGTTGTTGGCGATGGCGACGGCCTCGTCGTCGTCGCCGAACGGGATGACGGCGAGCACCGGGCCGAAGACCTCCTCCTGGGCGAGCGCGCTGTCGGGGTGCACGTCGGCCAGCACGGTCGGGGCGACGAAGTGCCCCCGGGGCGGCAGCGGGGCGTCCGGGCCGCCGCAGACCAGGCGCGCCCCGTCGGCGAGGGCGCGGTCGACGTGGCCGCGTACCCGCTCGGCCTGGGCGGCGGAGACCAGCGGGCCGAGCCGGGTGTCCGGGTCGAACGGATCCCCCGGCCGGTACGCCGCGGCGGCCCGGGCGACCAGGTCGAGTGCCTCGTCGTACCGGTCGCGGTGGACCAGCATCCGGGTCCACGCGGTGCAGGTCTGCCCGGAGTTGAGCAGCGCGTTGCCCACCCCGACCTTGACGGCGGTGGGCAGGTCGGCGTCGGCGAGGATCAGGTTGGCCGACTTGCCGCCCAGTTCCAGGGCCACCCGGGCGATCCGGTCGGCGGCGAGGTGGGCGATCCGGCGGCCGGTGGCGGTGGACCCGGTGAACGAGACCATGTCCACGTCCGGGTGGGCGGCCAGGGCCTCGCCGACCACCGGCCCGGTGCCGGGCACCAGGTTGACCACACCGGCGGGCAGCCCGGCCTCGGCGACCGCGTCGAAGAGCAGGTACGCCGTCAGCGGGGTCAGCTCGCTGGGCTTGAGCACCACCGTGCAGCCGGCGGCCAGGGCGGGTGCCAGCTTGGCGACGACCTGGTGCAGCGGGTAGTTCCACGGGGTTATCGCGCCGACCACGCCGACCGGTTCGCGGACGACGAGCGAGTTGCCGATCGTCTCCTCGGCGGGCGGCCGGGCGGCCAGCTCGACGCAGTCGCGCAGCACGGTCAGCGGCAGGCCGGTCTGCACCCGGGCGGCCAGCTTGAGCGGGGTGCCGAGTTCGAGCGCGACGGTCCGGGCGATGTCCTCGGCGCGGGCGGTCAGCGCCGCGAGCAGCCGGTCGAGGTGGGCGGCGCGCTCGGCCGGCGCGGCGGCCGCCCAGCCGGGAAAGGCGGCCCGGGCGGCGGCGACGGCCCGGTCGACGTCGGCCGGGGTGCCGGCCGGCACCTGCCCGACGGTCTCCCCGGTGGCCGGGTTCTCCACGTCGATCGGCTCGTTCTCGGACGGGTCGGCCCAGGCGCCGCCGAGGTAGAGGTGACGGCGGACCAGGAGCGCGGGGGGCGCGGCGGCGAGATCCATGTCGTCCTTCGGGGGTGAGGAAACTAGCGCTGGGAGTTTTGACGCTACCCGTTCGCCCCGGGTGGTTCCAGCGCGAGTAGGCGCCGGTGTTCGGCGGCGAGGCCGTGCAGCAGCGCGTCCAGGCCGAGGGCGAAGGCGCCCTCGTCCACGCTGCGCTGGTGCTCGGCGAGCCGGTGCGCCTGGCCCAGGTGCGGGTAGTGCGCGGCGTACAGCTCCGGGTCCTCGACGAAGCCGCGGGCGAACGAGCCGAGCGCCGACCCGGCGACGAAGTACCGCATCGCCGCGCCGACGTGGGTGGCCCGGGCCGGCGGCCAGCCGGCCTTGACCAGTGCCCCGTAGACGGCGTCGGCCATGGCCAGCGCGGCCGGCCGCCGCCCGGGGCCCTGGGCCAGGTAGGGCACGACGTTCGGGTGCGCGGTCAGCGCCGCCCGGTACGACCAGGCCCAGCGGCGCAGCGCCTCGCGCCAGTCGTGACGGCCGAAGAAGCCGATGTCCACGGCGACGGTGACGCTTTCGGCGACCGCGTCGAGGATGGCCTCCCGGTTGGCGAAGTGGTTGTAGAGCGAGGGACCCCGCACGCCGAGCGCGGCGGCGAGCCGCCGGGTGGAGAAGGCGGCCAGCCCGTCGGCGTCGATCAGGGCCAGGGCCGCGGCGACGATCCGGTCCCGGGTGAGCACCGGCTGCGGGGGTCGGGGCACGTCGACTCCTCGGGGGTCTGGACGACAGAAAACTTACACCGCTAGTTTAAGCGGGACGCAGCCACGACGGCGGAAGGGATCAGCATGGACTTCTCACTGACCGACGAGGAGCGGGCGGTCCGCGACACCGTCCGGTCGTTCATCACCCGCGAGGTGATGCCGCTGGAACAGGAGGTGCTGCGCCGCGAGCGCGCGCACCAGCCCGGCGTGACCCGCGACGAGCTGCGCGAACTCCAGCAGAAGGCGAAGAAGTTCGGCTTCTGGGGGCTGGCCACCCCCGAGGAGTACGGCGGGATGGACCTGCCCGCCGTCATGCAGTCGCTGATCTGGACGGAGCTGGGGCGTACCTTCGTGCCGTTCCGCTTCGGCGGCGAGGCCGACAACATCCTCTTCCACGCCACCGAGGAGCAGAAGCGCGAGTTCCTGCTGCCCACCATCGAGGGCGAGCGGATCTCCTGCTTCGCCATCACCGAGCCGGGCGCCGGGTCGGACGCGGCGAACATCCGGCTGGCGGCCCGCCGCGACGGCGACGAGTGGATCCTCGACGGCGAGAAGACCTTCATCACCAACGGCAACGACGCCGACTTCGCCATCGTGGTCGCGGTGACCGACCGGGAGAAGGGCGCCCGCAACGGCGGGGCAACCGCGTTCCTGGTGGACCGGGCGATGGGCTGGCGCTCGGAGTTCATCCAGACGATGGGCGAGGGCGGGCCGGCGTCGCTGATCTTCGACGGCGTACGGGTGCCGCACCGCAACATCCTCGGCGAGATCGGCCAGGGCTTCACGCTGGGCATGGAGTGGATCGGCAAGGGCCGCTACACCATCCCGTCGCACGCGATCGGCATCGCCGAGCGGGCGTTGCAGATGGCCATCGACTACGCCAACACCCGGGAGACCTTCGGCGCGAAGATCGGCACCAACCAGGCCATCCAGTGGATGATCGCCGACTCGGAGACCGAGCTGGAGGCGGCCCGCTGGCTGGTGCTGCGCTCCGCCTGGACGGTCGACCAGGGCATGGACCCCCGGCACGCCTCCTCGATGGGCAAGCTCTACGGCGCCGGCATGGTCAACCGGGTGGTGGACCGGGTGCTCCAGATCCACGGCGGCATGGGCTACACCCGCGAACTGCCGGTCGAGCGCTGGTACCGGCAGGTGCGGCTCTACCGGATCTTCGAGGGCACCGACGAGATGCAGCGGCTGATCATCTCGCGGGACCTGCTGCGCGGGTACACGAAGATCGGCGGTCACCTGGCCTGAGTCCGCGCCGGCTCCTCATTTCCCCCCTGCCCCGGCGCCTGATCGGCCAGGTCGAAACCGTGACGAGGGTCGAGGAGCCGGCGGCCCGGTGAGCCGGACCGCTCGGGTGGGCGGCGGTGACAGCCGCCCACCCGCCCGCTCGCCCGCCACGTGACCTGAGCGGGCTCAGCCGGTCAGCGCCGTCAGGGCGGCGTCCACATCGGCCTCGGTGGAGTACACGTGGAAGGAGGCGCGGACCCGCCCGGCGCGCACCGCCGCCCGGATCCCGGCCCGCTCCAGCCGCTGCTCGGCGTCGGGCACGTCGACGGCGACGATGGCGCTCTCCCCCGGCGGCCGACCCAGCCCGGCCAGGAACCGGTTGGCCAGCGCCACGTCGTGCGCCCGGATCGCCGGCACGCCGATCTCGGCGACCAACTCCAGTGCGGGTGCCGCGCCGACCCAGCTGAACCAGGCGGGCGAGATGTCGAACCGGCGGGCGTCGTCGGCCAGCCGCAGCGGCGGGCCGTAGTAGGAGGCGTGCGGGTCGGCGCCCGCGTACCAACCGGCGGCGTCCGGACGCAGCCGCTCGCGCAGCTCGGGCGCCAGGTAGGCGTACGCGCAGCCGCGCGGGCCCATCAGCCACTTGTACCCGGCCACCGCCACCACGTCGGCCCGGCTCCCGTCGAACGGCAGCCAACCACACGCCTGGGTCGCGTCCACCGCGACCAGCGCACCGTGCGCCCGGGCCGCGGCCACGATCTCGTCGTACGCCGCCACGGCGCCGTCGGCGGACTGCACCAGGCTGAACGCGACCAGATCGGTGTCGGCGTCGATCGCGTCGACCAGCCCCGCCAGCGGCACGGTGCGGACCGTGACGCCGCGCTCCTGCTGAACCAGCCAGGGAAACAGGTTCGAGGTGAACTCGACCTCGGGGACCACCACGTTCGCGCCCGCCGGAAGGGCCGCCGCGACCGGTGCGAGGAGCTGGGACACGGCCGCGCCGACCGCCACGTCCCCGGCCGGTACGCCGACCAGGCCGGCGAACGCGGCCCGGGCCCGGTCCACCGACTGCCCCCAGCCCTCCCAGGAACTGCTCCCGATCCGCCAGTCGGCCAGCGCCTCCTGCAATGCCGTCCAGGCCGGCTCGGGCGGCAGCCCGTAGGAGGCGGTGTTCAACCAGCCGGGCTCCGGCTTCCACAACTGCTGCGCCTGCTCGATGTCCACGGCCCGACGCTAGGCGGGGTGGCGCCGGATGGGCACGGCCAATCGGCGACCGGCGGCCTGCGGCACGTCGGCACGCACTGGCCGGTCCGGCGACTGCTAGGACTGCCGGAGGTTGTTGGTCGACCCGGTGGCGGCACGGCGCCGGAACAGGCCGAGCCGGAGCGCCCGGAGCAGGGTGCCGGGCTGGCTCAGCGTCGCCGGATGGTCGAGCATGGTGGTGACCCGGCCCAGCCGGGCGCTGAGTACCGGATCGGTCAGCGAGGTCCGGAAGAGCAGGTCACCGAACCACTTGGTGACCCGGTACCCCGGCGGGTACGGCCCGTCGACGTGTGGAAGCTCGATGTCGGCGGTGGTGGAGGTCTGCCAGGCGGCATCGACGATCACCCGGACCCGCTCGAAGTATGCCCGCGCCGGTTCCTCGTGCAGGTTCGGGCTTGACCGGAGGTACGCCGACAGGCAGGAGGCGTGCAGCATCGCGGAGGTCATGCCCTGGCCGTACACCGGGTTGAAGGAGGCGATCGCGTCCCCGGCGGCAACCAGTCCGGCGGGCATCCGGTCGAGCTTGTGGAAGTCCCGGCGTCGGCTGTCCGCCTGGTGGTACGTGACCACGCCGCCGAGCATCTCACCGTACTCCGCGATGTCACCGAACATCTGCGGATAGTGCTCCCGGCAGCGGGCGGTGAAGTCGGCGACCTCGCGGCTGGGCCGGTCCTCGTCGTAGCCGGCCACCAACATGATCCAGCGGTCCCCCTCGACCGAGTTGATCCCACCGATCCGAGCGGTACGATCCTTGCCGGCCATGGTGTGGTAGACCACCACCCAGGCGTCGCTGACCTTCTCGTCCTGCTTGAAGAGCGCGGTCGCGTAGTTCAGTCTGATCGGCATCCGCTGCATCGGCGGGCGGGGCCACCCGTTGTCGGCCAGCCAGTCGCTCAGCCGGCTGGACCGTCCCATCGCGTCGACCACCAGGTCCGCCGGTTCGACCACCGGCTCACCACCGCCCTCGGGCACGTACCGGGCGCCGGTGACGCGCCGGTCGGCGAAGACCAGCCCGTCCGCACGGCCGTACACCATCCGGATGTTGTCCACGGCGAGGGTCCGCCGCCGGACCAGCGCCTCGAGGAACGGTCGCGTGGTGATCAGCGTCGGACCGGTGCCGGACGGTGCCGGCGGCAGCCCCAGCACACCATTCACGAAGATCTTCGCCGCGCCCTCGTCGCTGGGCGGCGGCGGGGCACCTAGCGCGTGCGCCTCGTCGACGATGCCGGGAAACCACCGTTCCAACTGGATCTGACCGGCGGGCAGCAGCGCGTGCACCTGGCTGCCCTGCGGCACGCCCGGCCGGGGCCCGTCATCCACATTGGACGGATCGCGTTCGATGATCAGCACCTCCTCGGCGTGGTCACTCAACACCCGAGCCGCCATCAGTCCGGCGATGCTGCCGCCCAGCACCACGGCACGACGCATGACCAGCGTGGTCTGAGCCGGCCGCTCGGCGGTCGCGATCTCCGCGAAGAGCCGGGACGGAGAGGGGGGCATACGATCACTCCTCGAGTGGTCGGGAAACCTCGGCATCCACGACCGTAGCCACCGGAGCCCCCGCCGTCATTGGTCAACCGACGTGCCGCGGCTCGCCTCGGTCCTTGGGTCGACCCGGTCGCCCGGGCCCGCCGCCACGTGGTCAGGAAGGCCGGTAAGGATGAGCGCCTGGACGCGCTGGAAGATCGCGGTTCCATTGATCGGCCTCAGCCTGCTGCTGCTCGTCCCCGCCGCGTCATAGCTTGCCATCGCGAAACCCGGGCCATGCCGGGTTGCCTCCCGCGCTGACCGTGTGCGGTCCACCGGCTCTGGGGCAGTTGCTCCTCGAGCAGAAGCAACCAATGGTTGCGTGGCGGCGGCTGGTCGGCTAGCGTGACGTGCAACTAAGGGTTGCATATCAAGGAGTGGCGGAGCATGGAGTACGGCAGCATCGAACGAGAGATCCACGTCGACGCCTCGCCGGAGGTGGTCTTCGAGGTCGTCAGCAGCCCCGAGCACATGTCGCAGTGGTGGACCGACGACGCCGAATTCGAGGCGACTCCCGGCGCGGTCGGTGAGCTCGTCTGGGACGACCGGGCACAGGTCGTCCCGATGGTCGTGGTGAACGCCGAGCCGCCTCGACTGTTCTCGTTCCGCTGGTGTCATCCCGAGGGCCAGGTCGACGACCCGGCCAACTCGCTGCTGGTCACCTTCGAACTCACCCCGTCGGGCACGGGCACCAGGCTCCGGCTCACCGAGACCGGGTTCCGGGAGATGGGCTGGGAGGCCGCGAAGCTGGAGGAGCAGTACCGCGACCACGTCGTCGGCTGGGACACCTTCGTCCCCCGGCTCGGGGAGTACCTGGCCCGGCTGGTGTCGACCCGGTGACCGCCGCCGTCGACGACGACCTGTGGTCCGCGGTGGGGGATCCGACCCGTCGGCGGATGCTCGACCTGCTCCTGGCCGATGGCGACGGCACGGCCACCAGCCTCAGCGAGCGGCTGCCCGTGACACGGCAGGCCATCGCGAAACATCTCGGCGTGCTCGACCGGGTGGGCCTGGTGCACTCCACCCCGGCCGGGCGCGAGCGAAGGTACCGGGTGGACGAGGCGCAGCTCGCGCGGGCGGTCGCGCAACTGTCCTCGGTCGGAGCGGCGTGGGACGCCCGGCTCCGGCGCATCAAGCGGATCGCCGAGGCTGTCCAGCGCACGAAGGACCAGCGCGCCACCCAGCAATGACGTCATGAGGGTCAATCCGGAGAACCGACACCAGAAAGAAGATCGAAGATGGTGGACATCCTGCACAAAGTCGGAATCACGTCGTCCACGGCCGAGGTCTACACGGCCCTGACCACCGTCGAGGGACTTGCCGGCTGGTGGACGACCAACACCGGGGGCGTCGGCGACGGCCTCGGCGGCGTGCTCCAGTTCCGGTTCGCAGCCGGTGGATTCGACATGAAGGTCCTCGAGCTCGACCCCGGCAGGCGCGTGCTGTGGGAGGTGGTCGACGGACCCGACGAGTGGATCGGCACGCAGGTCGACTGGCGCCTCGCTCAGGTCGACGACTACGCCGTCGTGCTCTTCAGCCACCGGGGCTGGAAGGAGCCGGTGGATTTCATGCACCACTGCAGCACCAAGTGGGCGGTCTACCTGCTGAGCCTGAAGTCGCTGATCGAGACCGGAAAGGGCGCTCCGCACCCCCACGACGTCAAGATCGACAGCTGGGACTGAGGGTCCGCTCGGTCCTGACGGGTCTCGCACCGCGAAGCCACGACGCCACCTCCACCGGCAGCATCGCTGCCGGTGGAGGTGGCGCGGGCGCCCGGCCGGCGCGACCCCTGGTGGTTCCGCGACCGCGGCGTCAGGCCGGTACGCCGGCCATGGCGGTCGACTCGTCGGCCGGCCGCCGGGTGGCGGGCTCGCCCTCGTCGGCGTCCTCATCGAGCATGGTCGCCTCGTCGAACGGGTCGTCGCCGCGCAGCACCCGATCGGCCTTGTCCCGGTCGAACTCCCCCGTCCAGGTCCCGACCAGCACGGTCGCGACCGCGTTGCCGGCGAAGTTGGTCAGCGCCCGCGCCTCCGACATGAACCGGTCGATCCCCACGATCAGCCCGACCCCGTCGACCAGGTCCGGACGGTGCGACTGGAGCCCACCGGCAAGCGTGGCCAGCCCGGCACCCGTCACCCCGGCAGCGCCCTTCGACGCGATGACCATGAACAGCAGCAGCGACACCTGCTCGCCGATCGACAGCGGCTTGCCCAGCGCGTCGGCGATGAACAGTGACGCCATGGTCAGGTAGATTGCCGTGCCGTCCAGGTTGAACGAGTACCCGGTCGGCACCGTGATGCCGACCACCGGCTTGCTCACCCCGACGTGCTCCATCTTCGCGATCAACCGCGGCAGCGCCGACTCCGAGGACGACGTCGACAGGATCAGCAGGAACTCCCGGCCCAGGTAGCGCAGCAGCGAGAAGATCGAGATCCGGGCCACGAACCGCAGCAGCGCACCCAGCACCACCAGCACGAAGATCAGACAGGTCGCGTAGAAGCCGAGCATGATCTGCGCCAGACTCTTCAACGCGTCCATCCCGGTGGCGCCGACCACGGCGGCGATGGCGCCGAACGCGCCGATCGGAGCCAGCCACATGATCATGGCGAGCACTTTGAAGACCACCCGCTGGAGCAGGCCCACGGCGGTCAGCACCGGCTCGCCGCGCCGGCCCAGGCTCTGCACGGCGAAGCCGACCAGCAGCGCCACGAGCAGCGTCTGGAGCACCTCCCCCTCGGTCAACGCGGAGAAGAGCGTGGTCGGGATGACTCCGAGCAGGAAGTCGACGGTCCCGCCGGCCTCGTCGCCGGCGGCGGCCTTGCCGGAGCCGGCGAGGTCCTGCCCCAGGTCGAGCCCGGAGCCGGGGTGGATGAGGTTGCCGACCACCAGGCCGATGGCGAGCGCGACGGTCGACATGACCAGGAAGTAGCCGAGGGCGAGGCCGCCGACCCTGCCGACCTTCGCCGCCTGCCGGACCGAGCCGACGCCGAGCACGATGGTGCAGAAGATGACCGGGCTGATCATCATCTTGATCAGGTTGACGAAGCCGGTTCCGAGCGGCTTGAGTTCCTTGCCGACCTCGGGGGCGGCGAGGCCGACCACGACGCCGGCCAGCACGGCCACGATGACGGCCAGGTAGAGGTAACGGGTACGGTCCCGACGGACCGGGGGTGACGGTGTGGTGGTGGATGTGGTGGTGTCCATCTCGACAATGTGAAGCGCGTCTCACCACAAGGCAGCCTTGCGGTCATTCTGTTCATCCCGTCGGAGCACGCGCGACGCGTGCCGGTGACGACGGCGCGGACGAGGAGGGGAAACATGGCCCGGCGGCAGTGGAGCATCGCGGGGCAGCTGTTCGCTCTCCAGGCCGTGGTGGTGACCCTGCTCGTCCTGGCCGGCGCCGCCGGGGCCGTCTGGCTGGCCCGCAGCGATTCCCGGCAGGCGGCACAGGAGGAGGTGCTCGCGGTGGCGCAGACCGTCGCCCGCTCCCCCGACGTCCGCGCGGCGCTGCGCAGCGCCGACCCCAGCGCCGCCCTCCAGCCGTACGCGGAGGCCACCCGGGTGGCGACCGGCACCGACTTCGTGGTGGTGATGGCACCCGACCGCACCCGTTACTCGCACCCGCACCCGAAGCGGATCGGCCAGCCGTTCGTCGGCGACATCGCGCCGGCTCTGGCCGGCCGGCCGTTCACCACCACCAACGTGGGCACGCTCGGCGAGTCGGTGCGCGCGGTGGTGCCGGTGTACGACGACGAGCGGATCGTCGGCCTGGTCTCGGTCGGCATCACCACCGAGGCGATCGATCGCAAGCTGCTCGGCCAGTGGCCGGTGCTGCTCGGCGTCGCCGCACCGGCGCTCGCCCTCGCGGCCACCGGCTCCTGGCTGCTCAGCCGTCGACTGCGTCGGCAGACGCACGGCCTCGGGCCGGCCCAGATGACCCGGATGTACGAGTACTACGACGCGGTGCTGCACTCGGTGCGGGAGGGCCTGCTGGTACTGACCACCGACCGCCGGGTGGCGTTGGTCAACGACGAGGGCCGCCGGCTGCTCGGGCTGGACGCGGACGCGCCGCTGACCGACCGACCGGTGGCCGGGATCGACCTGCCGCCCGCGGTGGCCGAGCTGCTGACGTCGGCCCGGGACGCTCGCGACGAGCCCGTCCTGGCCGGTGACCGGGTGCTCGTCGCCAACCAGCGGACCGCCCGCTTCGAGGGCATCGCGCTCGGCACGGTGCTCACCCTGCGCGACCAGACCGAGCTGCGCACGCTCGCCAGCGAACTCGACTCGGTACGTGCGTTGACCGAGGCGTTGCAGGCGCAGACCCACGAGTCGGCCAACCGGCTGCACACCGTGCTGACTCTCGTGGAGCTGGGCCGTACCGACGAGGCGGTTCGCCTGGCCACCCGGGACCTGGCCGCGGCGCAGCAGCTCACCGACCGGGTGGTCGGCGCGGTGACCGAGCCGGCGCTGGCCGCCCTGCTGCTCGGCAAGTCGGCCCAGGCCGGTGAGCGCGGCGTGGACCTGGTGATCGACCCGGAGTGCCGGCTCGACGGCAGCCCGCTGCCCAGCGCTGACCTGCTCACCGTGGTGGGCAACCTGGTGGACAACGCGCTGGAGGCGGTCGCCGGCAATCCGCCGCCGCGACGGGTCCAGGTCTTCGTCGGCGCGGTCGACGGCGAACTGGTGGTCCGGGTCGGTGACAACGGCCCGGGACTGGACCCGGAGCGGGTGAACGACGCGTTCCGGCGCGGCTGGTCCACCAAGAGCGCGGGCCGCGGCCTCGGCTTGGCGCTGGTCGAGCAGGTGGTCCGCCGGCACGGGGGCAGCTACGAGGTTGACCGCTCGAACGACGGCGGGAGCCTGTTCACCGTCCGGCTGCCGGTCGGGGGCGGCGAGGCCCGATGAACGACATCCGGGTGCTGGTGGTCGAGGACGAGCCGCTGCTGGCCGAGGCGCACACCGCGTACACCGAGCGGGTGCCGGGTTTCGTGGTGGCCGGGGTGGCGCACACCGGTCGGGAGGCGATGGCGGCGCTGCGCCGGCGCGGCGGCGCGGACGTCGACCTGGTGCTGTTGGATTTCCGCCTGCCCGACGTGCACGGCCTGGACGTCTGCCGGGCGTTGCGAGCGGCGGGCAGCGGCGTCGACGTGCTCGCGGTGACCTCGGCCCGGGACCTGGCGGTGGTCCGTACCGCGGTGTCCCTCGGGGTGACCCACTACCTGCTCAAGCCGTTCACCTTCGCCGCCTTTCGCGACAAGCTGGAGCGCTACGCCGACTACCGCCGGCAGGCGCTCGCCGACGGCGAGGTGGCCGCCCAGCACGAGGTGGACCGGATGTTCGCCACCCTGCGCGGTGCCGCCCCGCACACCCTGCCCAAGGGGCTGGACGTGCACACCCTGCACCGGGTGCTCTCCGCCCTGGCCGACCGGCCGCGAGCCACGCCCGCCGACGCCGAGGCCGGGCTGTCCGCGACCGAGGTGAGCCAGCGCACCGGCATCTCCCGGGTGACGGCCCGCCGCTATCTGGAGTACCTGGTGACCATCGACCGGGCAGTCCGCAGCCCCCGCTACGGCACCCCAGGGCGCCCCGAGGTCGAGTACCGGCCGACCTGACCGACACCCGGCCGGCTGCCGGTGGCGGTGCTCTGCGGTGGCGAGCGGCTGCCCGCCACCCTGGCGTGACGTCCCCCGGCCGGGTCAGCTCACGTTGGCCGGGCCGAGCACGCTCTTCAGGTCGCCCATCAGCGCGGTGGTCGCCGCCACCCGGAACGGGCCCAGCCGCAGCGTGGTGGTCTTGCCGCCGTTGAGCAGCTTGACGTGCACCTCGGTATCGCCGGGGTGCAGCACCAGGGTCTCCTTGAGCCGTTCCACCAGCGGCGGCGTGCAGCGGTGCACCGGGATGGTGAGGGTGACCGGCTTGTTGGCCGGGTTGCTGCTGACGTCCGGCATGGACATGTCCATCGCCATGATCCGCGGCGTGTCGTCGCGGCGGTCCACCCGACCCTTGACCACCACGATGGCGTCCTCGGCGATGTACTGCCCGATCACCTCGTAGGTGTTCGGGAAGAACAGCGTCTCCACGCCGCCGGCGAGGTCCTCCAGGGTGGCCGAGGCCCAGGCCCGGCCCTGCTTGGTGACCCGGCGCTGCACGCCGGAGAGGATGCCGGCCAGGGTGACCACGGCGCCGTCCGGGACGGTGCCCTCCTCGGAGAGGGCGGCGATGGTGGTGTCCGCCGCAGCGCCGAGGACGTGCTCCAGGCCGAAGAGCGGGTGGTCGGAGACGTAGAGGCCGAGCATCTCCCGCTCGAAGGCGAGCTTGTCCCGCTTGTCCCACTCGCTGTCGCTGATGGTCGGCATGACCGTGGTGCTGCCGCCGGTGTCGGCGTCGCCGAAGCCGGCGCCGAAGAGGTCGTACTGGCCGACCGCCTCCTTGCGCTTGACGTCGGCGTACGCGTCGATGGCGTCGGCGTGCACGGCGAGCAGGCCCTTGCGGGTGTGCCCGAGCGAGTCGAAGGCCCCGGCCTTGATCAGGGATTCGATGGTCTTCTTGTTGCAGGCCACCGCGTCGACCTTGGCCAGGAAGTCGTAGAAGTCGGCGTACTCGCCCTTCTCCTCCCGGCACCGCATGATCGCGGCGACCACGTTCGCGCCGACGTTGCGGACGGCGGCGAGGCCGAAGCGGATGTCCTTGCCGACCGGGGTGAACGGCCCGGCCGAGGTGTTCACGTCCGGCGGCAGGACCTGAATCCGCATCCGGCGGCACTCCGACAGGTAGAGCGCCATCTTGTCCTTGTCGTCACCGACCGAGGTGAGCAGCGCCGCCATGTACTCGGCCGGGTAGTGCGCCTTCAGGTACGCCGTCCAGTACGACACCAGCCCGTACGCGGCGGAGTGCGCCTTGTTGAAGGCGTAGCCGGCGAACGGGACCAGCACGTCCCACACCGCCTGGATCGCCTCGTCGGAGTAGCCGCGCTCGCGGCAGCCGTCCCGGAACGGGATGAACTCCTTGTCGAGGATCTCCTTCTTCTTCTTGCCCATCGCCCGGCGCAGCAGGTCGGCCTGGCCCAGGGTGTAGCCGGCGAGGATCTGCGCGGCGCGCTGCACCTGCTCCTGGTAGACGATCAGGCCGTGGGTGGGCGCCAGGATCTCCCGCAGCGGCTCCTCCAGCTCCGGGTGGATCGGGGTGATCTCCTGCAGGCCGTTCTTGCGCAGCGCGTAGTTGGTGTGCGAGTCGACGCCCATCGGGCCGGGCCGGTACAGCGCCAGCACGGCGGAGATGTCCTCGAAGTTGTCCGGCTTCATCAGCCGCAGCAGGGAGCGCATCGGCCCGCCGTCGAGCTGGAACACGCCGAGGGTGTCGCCCCGGGCCAGCAGCTCGTAGGCGGCCTTGTCGTCCAGCGACAGGGCCAGCAGGTCGAGTTCCCGGCCGTGGTTGAGCTGGATGTTCTTGACCGCGTCGTCGATGATCGTCAGGTTGCGCAGGCCGAGGAAGTCCATCTTCAACAGCCCGAGCGACTCGCAGGTCGGGTAGTCGAACTGGGTGATGATCGCCCCGTCGGCGTCCCGGCGCATCAGCGGGATGTGGTCGATGATCGGCTCGGCCGACATGATGACGCCGGCGGCGTGCACGCCGGTCTGCCGGATCAGCCCCTCGATGCCCTTCGCGGTGTCGATCACCTTACGGACGTCCGGGTCGGACTCGTAGAGGCCGCGGATCTCGCCGGCCTCGGCGTAGCGCGGGTGCTTCGGGTCGAAGATGCCGGAGAGCGGGATGTCCTTGCCCATCACCGCCGGCGGCATCGCCTTGGTGATCCGGTCGCCGACCGCATACGGGAAGCCGAGCACCCGGGCCGAGTCCTTGATCGCGGCCTTCGCCTTGATCGTGCCGAAGGTCGCGATCTGGGCGACCTTGTCCTCGCCCCACTTGTCGGTGACGTACTTGATCACCTCACCGCGCCGGCGCTCGTCGAAGTCGATGTCGACATCGGGCATCGAGACGCGCTCGGGATTGAGGAACCGCTCGAAGATCAGGCCGTGCGGGATCGGGTCCAGGTCGGTGATGCCCAGGGCGTACGCGACCAGCGAGCCGGCGGCCGAGCCACGGCCCGGGCCCACCGCGATGCCCTGGCTCTTGGCCCACTGGATGAAGTCGGCGACCACGAGGAAGTACGAGGGGAAGCCCATCTGGTTGATGACGCCCAGCTCGTACTCGGCCTGCGCGACGTGCCCCTCCGGGATCCCGTTGGGGTAGCGGCGGGCCAAGCCGGCGAAGGTCTCCTTGCGGAACCAGGACTCCTCGGTCTCCCCCTCGGGCACCGGGAAGCGCGGCATCAGGTTGTGGAACTCGAACATCCCGGTCGGGTCGACCTTCTCGGCGACCAGCAGGGTGTTGCGGCAGCCCTGCTGCCACAGCTCCGAGGAGTCGACCGCGCGCATCTGCTCGGCGGACTTGATGAAGTAGCCGCCGCCCTCGAACCGGAACCGGTTCGGGTCGTCGATGTTGCTGCCGGTCTGCACGCAGAGCAGCACGTCGTGCGCGGTGGCCTGGGCCTCGTGGGTGTAGTGCGAGTCGTTGGTGACCACCGGCGGGATGTCCAGCTTGCGGGCGATCTCGGTGAGCCCGTCGCGGACCCGGCGCTCGATCGAGAGGCCGTGGTCCATGATCTCCAGGAAGTAGTTCTCCTTGCCGAAGATGTCCTGGTAGCTGGCCGCGACCTTGAGCGCCTCGTCGAACTGGCCCAGCCGCAGCCGGGTCTGCACCGCGCCGGAGGGACAGCCGGTGGTGGCCATGATGCCCTCGGCGTGCTCGGCGATCAGCTCCATGTCCATCCGGGGCCACTTGACGTAGTGGCCCTCCATGGAGGCGCGCGAGTTGAGGGTGAAGAGGTTCTTCAGGCCGGTGGCGTTCTTCGCCCACATGGTCTTGTGGGTGATGGCGCCGTTACCCGAGACGTCGTCGCTCTTCTGCTCCGGCCGGCCCCACTTGACCCGCGCCTTGTGGAAGCGCGACTCCGGCGCGACGTACGCCTCGACGCCGAGGATCGGCGTGATGCCGGCGGCCATCGCCTGCTTGTAGAAGTCGTTCGCGCCGTGCATGTTGCCGTGGTCGGTGATCGCCACCGCCGGCATCCCGAGCCGGTTCGCCTCGGCGAAGAGGTCCTTGAGCCGGGCCGCCCCGTCGAGCATCGAGTACTCGGTGTGTACGTGCAGATGCGCGAACGAATCGCCCATGCGTGGCGCCCCCCCGGGTCGGTCTCATGGGTGGTCGGAAGTCGGTCGGCCCACCCTATCCCCGGGCCCACGGACGGCTCCAGCAGCCGCGCGGACAGACCGCCGCCGGGTGGTGTGGATCTCCCGGGGAGCCCGCCCGAGGGGGTCGCGGCCGGGTCGCCTGCCCGACTCGGGGATCCCGGGAAGGCCGGCGCCGCCGTAGCCTGGACGGCACGGCGCACCGGCGGACCGGGGACGGTGTGATGCTTCTCGCGGACGACATCGACGACCTGGCCAGGGCGGCCGCGCGCGGCGAACCGGGCGCGGTCGACGCGCTGCTGGCGGCCGTGCGTCCCGAGGTGCTGCGGCTCTGCGCCCGGCTGCTGCCGCACCGGGAGGATGCCGAGGAGGCGTGCCAGGACGCCCTGCTCGCGCTCGCCCGGGGCATCGGCCGCTTCGAGGGCCGGTCGTCGTTCCACACCTGGCTCTACCGGCTCACCGCCAACCGGGCCCGGTCGACGTACCGGGCGCTGCGCCGGCGCTGGCTGGTCGAGTCCGGCGGCGTGCCGCTGCCCGATCCGCCCGACCCGAGGCGCACCAGCGTGGTCGCCGGCACCCGGCTGGACCTGCTCGACGCGCTGGACGCGGTGCGCCCCGAACTCGCCGAGGCGGTGACGCTGCGCGACGTGCTCGGGCTGAACTACCGCGAGATCGCCGCCCTGCTCGACGTGCCGGAGGGCACCGCGAAGTCCCGCGTCCACCTGGCCCGGAGGCAGGTCCGACAGCGGATGTCCGGTGACTGAGACCGGGCACCGCCGGACCGTCGCCCTGCTCGCGGCCGCCCGCCGCTCGTCGGGTCCGGTGGCCACGCTGGCCGTGCTCGCGGCGGTGGCGGCCTGCGGGCAGACCCCGGTCGCGCCGCTGCCGGTGCGGCCGCCGACCCCGGCGGTCACCCCGTCGACCTCCGCCGCGCCGGCCCCGTCCGCACTCCCCGGCCCGGCCACCCTCGCCGCCACGCCGCGACCGCCCGCCCCGGTCGGACCCGCGCCGACCCGCGGCAGGGGTACCCGCTCACCGTCGCCGAGCCCGCGGTCGAGCGCCTGCCTCGGCCCGGTCCGCTACGACCTGGTCCTCGCCGAGACCGAGGTGGCCCTGCTGAAGTCGCTGTGTCTGGCCGCCGGTGGGGTGCTGCGCATCCAGGGCATCGGCCCGGGCGAGGTGACCGTGGACCGGGAGGACCTGGTCTCCCGCAGCTACGAGGCCGGGGTGGTGGACATCCGGTTCCTGCGCGCCGGCACGGTCCGGGTGACCATCCCGCAGGGCGGCGAGTCCCACCCGGTCGCCGTGGTGGTGGTCTAGTCGCCGGTGGCGCGCACCCGCACCCCGGCCAGCAACGCGTCCACGAAGTCCGTCCCGCCGCCGGGGGGCGGCGCGACCTGCACGTAGAGCAGGGCGTCCCGGCCTGCGGCGAGGCCGGCCGCCTCGACGAGCACCGGCCGGCCGGCCGGGCAGGCGTACCGGGCCACCACCCAGTCGACGCCGGCCTGCCGGGTACGCCGCACCGGCGCGGCCACACAGTCCGCGTGCGGGCGCTCGGCGACGAACCCCTCCGGCGTGGTACGCCGGGCGGCGCTGGCGGAGAGGCCGACGAAGGCGCCCGGCACGTCCGGGTCGGCGGCCCAGCGGCCCGGGTCGGCCGCGACGATCAGCGCCGGTTCGAGCCTGCCGTCGTCGCCGTACTGTCCGGCCCAGCCGGTGCCGGTGGCCCGCCATCCCGCCGGCAGCGCGACGCTGAGCGGCCCGCTGGTCCTCCGGATGCCGTCGGGGTGGGGCCGGCCGCCGTCATTGGCCAGGGCGCCCAGCGCGACGAGCGTCAGGGCGCCCGCACCGGCCAGGCCGAACCGGCGGGCCGGCCCCCGCCCCCGGCGGGCGGCCGGCGCGGCGCTCCCGGCCAATGGCGGGTAGGTCCGGTGTCCCGCGCCCCTCCCCCGGTCGGCCGGGTGTCCGGTGCCCTGCGCCCGGTCGGCCCCATGTCCCGCGCCCGCCGCCCGGTCGGCCCGACGCCCCCCGTGCGACCCGAGGTCGGAGGGGCGCCCGTCGTCCGCGGCGCCGTCGGCCGGAGAGATGGCGCGGCGCAGTGCGGCCCGGAAGGCGTCGGCGTCCGGGTAGCGGTCGGCGGGGCGGAGCGCGGTGGCCCGGCGCAGCACCGACGGCACGGCGGCCGGGACGCCCTGCCGCCACCGGCGTGTCGGGCCGGGAGCGCCGTCGGGGTCGCCGAGCAGCCGCAGCCCGAGCCGACCCAGCCCGAACACGTCGCTGCGGGTGTCCACCACGGCCAGTGGGTCGTCCTGCTCGGGGGCCATGTAGCCGGGCGTCCCGGCCCGGGCGGTCAGCCCGGACGCGGCGGCCAGGGCCTTGGCCAGTCCCAGGTCGGCGATGAGTACCCGCTCGCCGGTCGGACCGGAGGCGAAGAGGATGTTGCCCGGGGTCAGGTCGCGGTGCACCACCCGGTGCCGGTGCAGGACCGCGACCCCGGCGGCGATCTCGCCGAGCAGGGCCAGCGCGTCCGCCGCCGGCAGCGGCCCCGTGCCCAGCCGGTCCCGCAGGCTGCCGCCGTCCGCCCAGGCCAGCACCGCGTACGGGCGGCCGTCGGGCAGTTCGCCGACGCCGTGCACCCGGACCAGCCGGGGGTGGTCGAGCCGCCGCAGCAGCCGCGCCTCGTCCAGGAACCGTTCCCGCACCCGCAGGTCGTGACTCCAGTTCTCGGCCAGCACCTTGATCGCCACCCGGGAGTCCAGGACGGGGTCGTGGCCCAGCCAGACGGTCGCGAACGAGCCCGCGCCGAGCAGTCGCTCGATCCGGTAGGAGCCGATCCACGCCGGAGTGCTCATCGCCCCACCCTCGTCGGCAGTCCCCGCTGCGACGGTAACCGGTGTGGACGGGTGGCGGAGACCGCCCGGGACGGGGGTCCGCCCGACCCAGTGCGGCCCGGTCGGAAACCCGACGAACCGATGTGGCGAGCGGGGAGACGAACAAGACGACAGGACAGCACCACCCACGAAGGAGTTCCGCCATGAACCGTCTGTCGTCCACCGTCCTCACCGGCGCGCTGGCCCTCTGCGCCGTCGTACCCGCGCTGGCCGGCCCGGCCGCCGCGCGGCCCGCCGCCGACGCTCCGACCGCCGTGCGCCCCGGCACCGCCGCCGCCGCTCCGACCCGCTCCGGCACCGCCGCCGGGGCCCCGGCCGCCGTCGCCGTCGCGTCCGCCGACCTCGCCGAGCGGCGTCGTCCCGCCCAGGCCACGATCGTCCAGGTCGCTGGTCCGGTCGACCTGCTCAGCGTCCGGGGCGCCGGACCGTTCCGGATCGGCGCGAGCCTGACCCGCCTCTCGGCCGACGGCCTGATCGACTGGACGGCCGCCGGCTGCGCCGGCGTGGTCCACGCCGGCGTCACCGGCGACTGGGCCGGGAAGATCATGCTCGCCTTCCGGGACGGGCGGCTGGTCGCGGTCGGCACCGCCACCGCGCCGCCCCGCTCGCCGGCCGGAGCGAGCGTCGGCATGTCCTTCGCCGAACTGGAGGAGATCTACGGCCGGCGCGGTGAGCTGATCAGCAACGACGCCGGCGACGCTACGGCGTACCTGGTCCGGTTCGGCAGCCGGGTGGAGCTGTTCACCGGACACCCGATCCGCCCCGGCGTCGGCTGGTTCGAGGCCGGGCGCGCGGACTTCGTCGAGCGCGGCTTCCGGCAGGGCCAGTCCTGCTGAACGACCGCACCGAGGGGCGCCGGCATCCCGCCGGCGCCCCTTGTCGGCGGAGCGACACATCGTTCCCCTCCGGCACGACAGTATTGGGCTCGACAACACTGTGTGGCACACAGTATGGTGTGACGCATGGTTAGCGAGGAGATCCTGCGGACCCATCTCCAGGAGTTGCGCCGCGGCACGGTGGTGGTGGCGAGCCTGGTCGCCCTGCGGCACCCCGACTACGGCTACGCGCTGCTGCAACGGCTGGCCGCGCACGGCTTCCCGGTCGACGCCAACACGCTCTACCCCCTGCTGCGCCGACTGGAGGAGCAGGGCCTGCTGACCAGCGAGTGGAACACCGAGGAGAGTCGCCCGCGCAAGTTCTACCGCACCAGCGAGGAGGGCGAGGCCGTGCTGCGCCGACTCCTCGACGACCTCGCCGCCGTGCAGACCTCCGTCGCCGGGCTGATCGAAGGAGTGGATTGATGAGTTCCCTGACCGACCGTTACGTCGCCGCCACCCTGCGGGCCGTGCCCGCACCACGCCGGGCGGAGATCGCCACCGAGCTGCGCGCCTCCATCGAGGACATGATCGACGACCGGACGGGAGGCGGGCAGGACGCCGCCATGGCCGAGCGGGAGGTGCTCACCGAGCTCGGAAACCCGGAGCAGCTCGCCGCCCGCTACGCCGACCGCCGGTTGCAGCTCATCGGCCCCGCCTACTACCTGGTCTGGCAGCGGCTGCTGAAGCTGCTGCTCTCCTTCGTACCGGCTCTGGTCGGCGTCGTGGTCGGCCTGGTGGAGGCGACCGACGGGGAGAATCCGGGCGGCGCGGTCGGCGCCGGTATCGCCGCAGCCCTCCAGGTGGTGGTCCAGATCGCCTTCTGGGTCACGCTGGTCTTCGCGGTGCTCGAGCGGACCAACGCCTCGCTGGACCTGCCGGCGTGGAGCGTCGACCAACTCCCCGAGGACCGGACCGACCGGCAGATCACGCTGCCCGACGTCGTCGCCGCGATCGGCTGGCTCGTGCTGGTCATCGCGTACCTCCCGATGCAGCACTTCCACTCGTTCGTCCCCGCCGAGGACGGCGGCAACCTGCCGATCCTCGACCCGGCGCTGTGGAGCTTCTGGCTGCCGTTCCTGATCGCCGTGCTGGTCGCCACCGTGGCCCTGGAGATCGCCAAGTACCGGGCCGGGGGCTGGACCTGGCCGCTGGTCACGGTCAACGCGGTGCTGGACCTGGCGTTCGCGGTGCCGGTGGCCTGGCTGCTGCTGACCGACCGGCTGCTCAACCCCGAGTTCGTGGCACGCTTCGAGTGGCTCGGGCGAGGCGACAACCTGGACACGGTGGCGACCGTGGCGGTGGTCGGCACGATCCTGGTCGTGCTCTGGGACATCGTCGACAGCGTGGTCAAGGCGTACCGCAACCGGCACTGAGCCGCAGCGACCGTCGCGGCCCGGCACGCACGGGGGTGCCGGGCCGCGGCACGTCCGCGGGGCTACCGGTCGCCGCCGGGTCGCAGGGTGCCGGCGGTGGCCGCGGCGAGGAAGCCGGTCCACGCCGCGGGGCCGAAGGCCAGCACCGGACCCTGCCGGTCCTTGCTGTCCCGTACGCCGACCACGCCGGGCAGGTTCGTCGCCACCTCGACGCAGGTTGCACCACCGTTGTCGCTGCGGGTGGACTTGCGCCAGACGGCACCGGTCAGGTCCACGACTCCGCCACCTCCCGAATCAGCTGCTGGGACGCCCGGCGGGGCAGCGCCTCGCCCCGCAGACTCTCCCACCTACGTTGAAGGCTATCAACGTCGTCTGAGCGGTCGCTCAGGTGCGCGCGCAGCGGGGTGTCCAGGTGGGCCACCTCGCCGCCCTCCGGGGTCCGGGCCAGGATGAATGCGCCGGCCAGCCCGGCGTGCATGCCGGCGTCGACGGGCACGACGAGCAGGTCGACGTGCGGCAGTTCGGTGACCCGCAGCAGGTGCGCGAACTGCTCCGCCATCACCGCCGGACCACCGATCCGTCGGCGCAGCGCCGCCTCGTCGACGACGAAGACGACCTCGGGCGGGGCGTCCCTGGCCAGCACCGCCTGGCGGGCCAGCCGGGAGGTGAGCCGCTGCTCGATCTCGACCTCCCGCAGCATGCCGCCGCCGGAGAGCACCGCGCGGGCGTACTCCTCGGTCTGCAACAGGCCCGGGATGAGCGACGGCTCGAACCAGCGGATCAGCGTCGCCTCGGCCTCCACCGAGATCCACTCACGGAACCAGGGCGGCGCGGCGTCCGCGCGCACCAGCGCCAGCAGCCGCGCGAAGAACCCGCCGGCCTGCAACGCCGCGTCGACCCGCCCGACGAAGTCCTGCGAGGGCGTGCGGTGCCCGATCTCCACCATGCCGATCAGCGAGGACGAGTAGTTGATCCGCTGCGCCAACTCCTCCTGGCTCAGCCCGCGCTCCTTGCGGACCCGCCGCAGTTCGTCGCCGAGGAACTCCAGGGTCGAAACCTGACCGGTCATCACACCTCCGCCACACACCGGTCCACCGCCGCCAGGCCCCACCACCCCGTCGGGACGATGTCGGCACAGGCGACGGGTGGGGCCCGGATCCCTTCCGACCGTAGTCGTGTCCACAGCAGAGTGTGAACAGGCACGACGGAGGAGGCCCGGATGAAGCCCGTACCCCTGGCACCGCGACACCGCCGCGACTGGTCCCGCTGGGGCCGGTACTGCGTCTGCGGCCTGCGCTGGCGCTGCCCGGACCGGCATGCCCCGGTACCCGTGGCGGAGCCGCCGCCGAGGCCGGTGGCGTACCGCTGCGTCGTCCGCCGGTCCACCGGCCGGCGTCGGTCGGGATGAGGCCGGTGTCCGTCGCGGACCTACGCCGGCACGTCGCCGCCCGGCCCGCGTGGCGGTGCCGGGTCTGCGCGGCGCCCTGGCCGTGCCCGGCCGCGAAGCTGGGCCTGCGGATCGAGTACGCCGACGACCCGGTCGCGCTCTCGGTCCACCTCTGCGGGCTGCTGCACGACGCGGCCGGCGACTGGCTGCGGCTGCACCCCCGACCGGCCGACCCGGCGGAACTCTTCGCCCGCTTCGTCGGCTGGACCCGCCCGTGGCGAGCGTCGCGCTGACGGTCAGCGGGCGGCCCGCCAGTCCCGGGCCAGCAGCGCGTAGACCAGCTCGTCGCACCACTCGCCCTTGACGAACTCGTTCTCCCGCAGGTGCGCCTCACGGCGCATGCCGAGCCGCTCCAGCACCCGGGCCGAGGCGGTGTTGCGGGCGTCCAGCCGGCCGACGATCCGATGCAGGCCCAGCCGGTCGAAGCCGAGCCGCAGCATCTCCCGGGACGCCTCGGTGGCATACCCGCGACCGGCGTGGTCCGGATGCAGCACGTACCCGATCTCGCCCTGCCGGTGCTCGGCGCTCGTCCAGGTCAGCAGCACGTCCCCGACCACCTCACCGGTCTCCCGCCGCACCATGGCCAGGTTCAACACGTCGCCCGGCTCGCGCAGCGCGACGCGCGCCCGCTTGCGGGCCAGCGCCTCCCGGCTGGCGGCCTCGTCGTTGGGACCGAAGTAGAGGTAGCGGGTGACGTCGGGACGGGACTGGTAGGCGTGCAGGGCGTCGAAGTCGTCGGCGGTGAACAGGCGCAGGTCGAGGCGTGCGGTGCGGACGGGAAGGTCGGGAACGAGCATTCCGGCAGGCTACGGCGGCGTGTGCGCCGCGGTCAGCCCAGTTTCGTGACGGTGCGTTCCCGACCGGGCGCTCTCTCCGCAGCTGTGGAGGCGACGGCGTGAAGGGTTCACCCGCGCGGGCCCGGTGACGGTCGCGGTACGGCCGTGGGCACGCCGTCCGGTCGACGCCGGACCCACCGGTTGCCGGCCGGGTACCAGGGTGAGTCGTTCACGACATCAGCTCGAAAGGGCCCGCCGAGGACATCCGGCGGTCAGCCGACGACGCCCGGAAAGCGACTCCGACCGAGATCAGCAGGGGACGGTGTCCCAGCCGGCCGGCAGGCGCGGCGCCGCCCAGGACGGGTCCGGGCGCCAGTCGGCCCAGCCCTCGTCCCACCAGCGCCGGCCCGCGTCGAGCAGGGCGGCGATCCGGTCCCCCTCCCCGCGGATGGCGTCGGCCATGCCCGGGTAGCGCCCCTCGGTGAGGCGCTGGGCGAACATCTCCACGTCCTTCCAGACGTACCGGTCGGCGCCCGCCGGCCACCACAGGTCCAGCTCGTGGTCGAGGGTGTCCACCCCGATCGGGGTACGCCGGAACGGGTCCTGGAGGTTGAAGTACCAACCGGCGAAGGCGCGGTCCTCGCCGGACCAGAAGACGTCCACCGAGTGCGCCTCACCCGGACGCTGGAGCATCAGCTTGCCGTGCCCGGACCAGGCCGTGTGGCCGGCCGTCTGCCAGGGGTGCCGTCCACACGGGAAGGTGCCGCCCTCCGGGAAGCCGAACTCGGCCCCCGGCGGCAGGTAGAGCGCGAGCAGGTCGGCGGAGTCCTCGACGCAGATGGTCGGGCAGCCGAACCAGACCTCGCCGCGCAGCACCTCCCGCCGGACGACCACGTCGCCCGGCGGGAATCGCCGTCCGGTCACCGGGGTCAGGCGTCGACCGCGGCCATGACGTCGTCGGAGACGTCGAAGTTGGCGTAGACGTTCTGCACGTCGTCGCAGTCCTCCAGCACGTCGATCAGCTTGAAGACCTTGCGCGCGCCGTCGGCGTCCAGCGGCACGTTGACGCTGGGGATCAGCGAGGACTCGGCCGACTCGTACTCGATCCCGGCGTCCTGCAGGGCGGTGCGGACCGGAATCAGGTCGGTCGGCTCGGAGACCACCTCGTACGCCTCACCGAGGTCGTTGACCTCCTCCGCGCCCGCGTCGAGCACGGCCATCATGATGTCGTCCTCGGTGGTGCCGGCCTTGGGGACGATCACCACGCCCTTGCGGGAGAACATGTACGACACCGAGCCGGCGTCGGCGAGCGAGCCGCCGTTGCGGGTCAGGGCGGTGCGGACCTCGGTGGCGGCCCGGTTGCGGTTGTCGGTCAGGCACTCGATGAGCATCGCCACGCCGTTCGGGCCGTAGCCCTCGTACATGATCGTCTGCCAGTCGGCGCCGCCGGCCTCCAGGCCGGAGCCCCGCTTGACCGCGCGGTCGATGTTGTCGTTCGGTACCGAGTTCTTCTTGGCCTTCTGGATGGCGTCGTAGAGCGTCGGGTTACCGGCCGGGTCGCCGCCGCCGGTGCGCGCCGCGACCTCGACGTTCTTGATCAGCTTGGCGAACATCTTGCCGCGCTTGGCGTCGATGACCGCCTTCTTGTGCTTGGTCGTCGCCCACTTTGAGTGGCCGGACATCTGTTACCTCCGTTGCTACCCGCCGTCGCATCGACCGCACCGCACGCGCCCCCGCTCCCGCCGGCGCACGCGGAGGTGCCGGTCAGCCCTGGTGGAAGCCGTGGCGGGCAGATGGCCCTGCCGAATCTCGGCAATCCTACCGACGCCCGGCGGCCCGCTGTCACCGCGCCGCGCGCCGCCGGCCGCCCCGCCCGCCCGGAACGGGACGGACGGGACGAAACGGCTGGCCTGGTCAGGGTCCGAAGCCGTACGAACCCAGCACGGTGAACCCGGACGTGGACCGCTCCTCGCACCGGTTCTCCAGCCCGGGCCGGTAGCGGCGGAACGACTCCAGCCCCGGCAACGGCCCCGGCAGCTCGGGTGCCATGGCGATGTCCACGAGACTCCGCTCGTCGTCCAGCTGAAGCGTCACGTACCGCAGCCCGGCCGGCCGGACCCGGGCCACCTCCTCGTGGACGGCCCGGAGCAGGAGCAGGTGCTCCGACAGGTGCTCGGCACGGACCCGGTAGCGGATGAGGATGGTTTCCATGCTCACCGGACCCGCTCCGGGCTTCCGTCCGCCGCCACCGGGTCGCCCGAGCGCGGCTCGCGCGCCCGCATGACGATCTCCGTCAGCATCGCCGACACGTCAGCCGCCCGCCCGGCGGCCGGCGCGATCCGCCCCGGTGCCGTCGGGTCGCCCGGATCCGACCCGGAGAAGTCGAAGTCGGTGAAGACGGTCAGGGAGGCCACCGCGGGCACGACCACCGCCCGAACCTCGGCCAGGATCTGCCGCAGGTGCTCGCCGGCCCGGGTGCCGCCCTGCACGCCGTAGCTCAGCACCCCGGCCGGCTTGCCGTTCCACTCGACGAACAGGTAGTCGACAGCGTTCTTCACCGCGGCGGGGACCGAGTGGTTGTACTCCGGCGTCACGAACACGAACGCGTCGCAGGCCGCAACCGCGACGGACCAGCGACGCGTGTGCGGATTGCGGTAGTCGCCGAACATCGCCGGCACCGGCTCGTCGAGCAGCGGCAGGGCCTGCTCCGCCAGGTCCAGCACCTCGACGACGGCGGTGCCGGCGCGCACCGCGTCGTGCCGCGCCGCCACCTCCCCGACCCACCCGGCGACCGCCGCGCCGCGCCGGCCGGGACGGGTGCTTCCCACGATCAGGCCGATCCGGACCGGCCCTGTCGTCTGTGTTTTCTCCATGCCGACGAGCCTGCGGCCGACCCGTCGGCGGGGGGGAGGCCGCCGCGAGAGTGGCCCCGACAGGGCCACCCAGGCTCCGCGGGACGCTGTCAGACTGGCTCGGTGATGGACGGAGAGTTGGGCGCGTTCCTGCGCAGCCGCCGAGAGGCCGTGCAGCCAGCCCAGGTCGGCCTCGCCACCGGCGCCCGACGGCGCACGCCCGGGCTGCGCCGGGCCGAACTGGCAACGCTTGCCCAGGTCAGCATCGAGTACCTGACCCGCCTGGAACAGGGCCGCGACACCCGGCCGTCGCCCGAGATCCTCGCCGCGCTCGCCGACGCCCTGCTGCTCGACGACGCCGACCGCGAGCACCTGCGGCAGCTGGCGGCGGCGAACCACAGTCGCAGTCTGTGCCCTGGCGAGCGGCCGGCGGTCTCCCGCACGGTCCGCCCGACCGTCCGCGCGGTGCTCGACGCGCTGCGGGACTCCCCCGCGTACGTGCTCAACCGGCTCGGCGACATGCTGGCCTGGAACGATCCGTTCGACCGGCTGGCCCGCCCCCTGGGCCTGTTCGACGGCCACCGCCCCAACCTGGTGTGGTTCGTGCTGTCCGATGAGCGCGCCCGCGACCACTTCCCGGACTGGGCGCAGCTGGCCGACGACCAGGTCGCCGAGCTGCACCGGCTGCGCCAGGGCGACCGGGCCACCGACGACTTCGCCGAGCGGCTCGCCCGCACGGTCGGCGCGCCCTTCACGCAGCGGTGGCAGCGGCGGCCGGTGACCGCGCCGGTCACCGGCGTACGGGGTCTGCGGCATCCGGAGGTGGGGCTGCTGCGACTGACGTACGAGACGCTGGAGTTCGCCGACAGCGACCACCAGCGTCTCGTCGTCCACCTGCCCGCCGACGCGGCCACGGCGGCCGGGTTGGACCGGCTGCAGGGCCGCCTGCCGGGGCACCTGCGGTCGGTGGCCGGCTGAGGTTCGAAGACGGCACCTCCGGTCGGCGGAACCCCGTCGGCCGTCCGTCGGGACCGGTCAGCGGGCGGCCCGCACCAGCTCCACGAAGTACGCGTGCACGCGCAGGTCGCCGGTCAGCTCGGGGTGGAACGAGGTGGCCAGCAGGTTTCCCTGCCGGACCGCCACGATCCGCCCGGCCGTGGGGCCCTGGGTGACCGTGCCGAGCACCTCGACGCCGTCGCCGACCCGCTCGACCCACGGGGCCCGGATGAAGACCGCGTGGAACGGCTCGCCGGCGACCCCGGCGATCTCCACCGGCGCCTCGAACGAGTCGACCTGCCGGCCGAACGCGTTGCGCCGCACGGTCATCTCGATGCCGGCGAAGCCGCGCTGGTCGGGCCGGCCGTCCAGGACCTCGGTGGCCAGCATGATCATGCCGGCGCAGGACCCGTAGACCGGCATGCCACCGGCGATCCGCTTGTCGATCGGCTCGCGCATCTCGAAGATGTCGGCCAGCTTGCTGATCGTGGTGGACTCGCCGCCGGGAATGACCAGCCCGTCGACCGCATCCAGCTCCTGTGCACGGCGTACCGGGCGGGCGTCCGCGCCGGCCCCGGCCAGGGCCGCGACATGCTCGCGGACGTCTCCCTGCAGGGCGAGCACACCGATGACGGGTGCGTCGCTCATCTGAGCGCTCCTTCTGGTTCCTGCGCGACGGCGGGCCGGCGCGCCGGCCCGCCGTGCGTTCCCGGTCCCGGCGTACGCCGGAACCTGCTCACCAACCGCGCTCGGCCAGCCGGTGCGGCTGCGGGATCTCGTCGACGTTGATGCCGACCATCGCCTCGCCGAGGCCGCGGGAGACCTTGGCCAGCACGTCGGGGTCGTCGTGGAAGGTGGTGGCCTTGACGATCGCGGCGGCGCGCTGGGCCGGGTTGCCGGACTTGAAGATGCCGGAGCCGACGAAGACGCCCTCGGCGCCCAGCTGCATCATCATCGCGGCGTCGGCCGGGGTGGCGATACCACCGGCGGTGAAGAGCACCACCGGCAGCTTGCCGGTCTCGGCGACCTCCTTGACCAGCTCGTACGGGGCCTGGAGCTCCTTGGCGGCGACGAACAGCTCGTCGGCCGGCAGCGAGCTGAGCCGGGCGATCTCCTGCCGGATCTTGCGCATGTGCATGGTGGCGTTGGAGACGTCACCGGTGCCGGCCTCGCCCTTGGAGCGGATCATCGCCGCGCCCTCGGTGATCCGGCGCAGCGCCTCGCCGAGGTTGGTCGCGCCGCAGACGAAGGGGACGGTGAAGGCCCACTTGTCGATGTGGTTGGCGTAGTCGGCCGGGGTGAGCACCTCGGACTCGTCGACGTAGTCGACGCCGAGGGACTGCAGGATCTGCGCCTCGACGAAGTGGCCGATCCGGGCCTTGGCCATGACCGGGATGGAGACGGCGTTGATGATGCCGTCGATCATGTCCGGATCGCTCATCCGGGACACCCCGCCCTGGGCGCGGATGTCGGCGGGCACGCGCTCCAGCGCCATCACGGCGACGGCGCCGGCGTCTTCGGCGATCTTGGCCTGCTCGGGGGTGACCACGTCCATGATCACGCCGCCCTTGAGCATCTCGGCCATGCCGCGCTTGACGCGGGCGGTGCCGACGAGGGAGGTGGCGCCGGCGTTCTGGGAGGTGGTTTCGGGCACGGGTTATCGCTCCTCGGACCTGCTCGGGGGGTGGCTACGGCTGATGCTACGGCGGGTGCAACGCCGGGCCGACAGCCAATCAGACCCCCGGTGGCCTGCACTGTGGCTGCCATCACCCGGGATCGGACACCCCACCCGGACCGCCGCCAAACCCGGCAGTCGGCACCAGCGGTGCCGAAAGCCGACGTCAGCTCGCGGGAGCCTCGGCGGCGACCACGAGCGTCGGGTCGTCGACGTCGAAGTAGCGGGGCCACGGGTGTCGGCGCCCCATCCGGCACAGCCGCACCAGCGGCCGGCTGCGCGCCGCCCGGGCGTCGCGGACCAGGTCGGTGTGCACCTGCCGGGCCAGCGCCAGCCGCCGGCTGGCGGCGATCACCGCCTCGCAGACCGGGTCGGCCGGGTCCAGCCGCACCGTGCGCAACTGCCGGGTCAGGTCGTTCTCGGCGGCCTCCCGCTCCTCCGGCGGGGCGTCCAGCGCGATCCGCGCCGCCGCGTACAGCTCGACGCCGTAGCGCCGCTCGGCCAGCACCGCGGCGGCGGCCGCCCGGCGCAGCAGGTGCGCGTCGAGGGCCCGGGCCGCGGACTCCGCCCGGGACTGCAGCCGCTCGACCCGGCCGGCCGTCCAGACCAGGTACGCCGCGACCAGGGCGACGACCACCGTCGCGCCCACCACCCACCACATGTGCGGCATCGTAGTGCTCACACCGCCCCGCCCAGCCCCACCCATTCCTGGTCGATGACCCGGCCGTCGGTGGCCTCGATGGCGGCGGCGTAGACCTCCAGGACCCGGCGAGCGATCACCGGCCAGTCGTAGTGCGCCACCACCTGGTCCCCGCAGGCGGTCAGCGCGGCCCGGCCCGGCGGGTCGTCGAGCAGTTCGGCCAGGGCGGTACGCAGCGCAGCCGCGTCCCCGGTCGGGAAGAGCCGGCCGGCCCGCCCGCCGTCGAGCACCCGGCGGAACGCGTCGAGGTCGCTGGCGACCACCGTGGTGCCGGCGGCCAGCGCCTCGGTGAGGATCATCCCGAAGGACTCCCCGCCGGTGTTCGGGGCGACGTAGAGGTGCACGCTGCGCAGCATCCGGGCCTTCTCCTGCTCGGGCACCATGCCGAGGAAGGTCACCCGGTCGCGCAGCTCGGCCGGGAACCGCCCGAACAGGTCGTCCGGGTCACCGGGGCCGGCCACCAGCAGGCGCAGGCCGGGCCGGTGCGGCGCCAGCGCGACGAAGGCGTCGCGCAGGATCGGGAACCCCTTGCGGGCCTCGGTGAAGCGGCCGAGGAAGCCGAGCGTGCCGCCGGTGCCCGGCGCGCACTCCCCCGGCCAGCCGGGCAGCGGCTCGACGCCGGCGAACTTCGCCACCGCGACCCCGTTGGGGATCTCCACCGCGCCGCCGTCCATGTGCTCGACCTGGACCTTGCGGGCCAGGGCGCTGACCGCGATCCGGGCGGTGATCCGCTCCAGCACGATCTGCAGGACGCCCTGCGCGGCGGCGAGCACCCGGGACCGGGTCATCGCGGTGTGGAAGGTCGCCACCACCGGGCCGTTCGCGGAGAGCACCGCCAGCATCGACAGGCTCAGCGTCAGCGGCTCGTGCACGTGCAGCACGTCGAAGTCGCCCCGGGTGAGCCAGCGGCGCACCCGGGCGGTGGAGACCGGGCCGAACGCGATCCGGGCCACCGACCCGTTGTACGGCAGCGGCACGGCGCGCCCCGCCGAGACCACGTAGGGCGGCAGCGCGGACTCCTCGTCGGCCGGGGCGAGCACGCTCACCTCGTGACCGAGCCCGATCAGTGCCTCGGCGAGGTCCATGACGTGGTTCTGCACCCCACCGGGTACGTCGAAGGAGTACGGGCACACTATGCCGATCCGCACGTAGGCGCCCTTCCCGTCAGGCCTGGCCGGTGACCGGCGCGGGTGGTGTCGCGCCGCTGTCCGTGCTCCGCTGCTCCAGCCACATCCGCTGCAACATGTGCCAGTCTTCCGGATGCCGGGCGATGCCCGCCGCCAGAGCGTCGGCAATCCGCTGGGTCAGCAACCGGACCCGCTGGTCCAACGGCGCCGAGTCCGGGTCCGGCAGCGGCAGCGGACCCTCGAGCGAGGCGCAGGCGGCGTCCGGTTCGTACCACATCGACGCGACGTAGAGCGGGGCGCCGGTGCGGACCGCCAGCAGCGCGGGGCCGGCCGGCATCCGGGTCCGGCCGCCGAAGAAGTCGACCTCCACCCCCCGGGCGGAGAGGTCCCGATCGGCCAGCAGCGGCACCACCGTACCGGCGCGGACCCGGTCCACCAGCACGTCGAAGGCGGGCCGGTCGCCGCCGTGGGTGGGCAGGATCTCCATGCCCAGGCCCTGCCGGAAGGCGAGGAAGCGCTCGTAGACCGCCTCGGGCTTGAGCCGCTCGGCGACGGTGGTGATCGGCCAGCCGGTGGCGGCGACCCAGGCGCCCGCGGCGTCCCAGTTGCCGGCGTGCGGCAGGGCGACCACCGCGCCCCGGCCGGCGGCCACGTCGGCGGCGAGCAGGTCCACCCCGGCCGGGTCCAGCCGGAACCCGGCGAGGATCTGGGCATGGCTCAGCGCCGGCAGCCGGAACGCCTCCATCCAGTACCGGGCGTACGAGCGCATCCCGCGTCGGACCAGCGCGTCCAGCTCCGCCTCGGGCAGGTCGGGGCCGACCACCCGGCGCAGGTTGGCGCGCAGTCGGGCCGTACCCGGGCCGCCTCGGCGGTGGGCGCGGTCCGCGCCCGCGGCGAAGGCCGCGGCCACCACGGGCCGGGGCAGCGCGCGGGCCAGGCGCCAGCCGGCGACGTAGCCGAGCTCGGTGAGGTTCACTCCTTGCCGACCAGCTGGGCCTGCCGGTACACGTGCGCCATGCGCTGCCCCACCGTGAAGATTGAGACGGCGGCGAGCAGCCAGAGCGCGACCTCCAAAGCGGGGTCCACGCCGAGCCCGGTCAGCAGGCCGCCCACCCCCACGATCAGCAGCCGCTCGGTGCGCTCGGCGATGCCCACGTTGGCGGTCATGCCGAGCCCCTCGGCGCGGGCCTTGACGTAGGAGACCAGGCTGCCGGCGGCCAGGCAGAGCAGCGCCGCGGCCACCCCGGAGTAGTCGTGCTCGGTGGCCAGCCAGTACGCCACCGCGCCGAAGACGGCGCTGTCGGCGATCCGGTCCATGCTCGAGTCGAGGAACGCCCCGAACCGGGTGGCACCGCCGCTCATCCGGGCCATCGTCCCGTCGAGCAGGTCGGTGAGCGCGAAGAACGTCACGATGAGGGCGCCGGCGACCAGGTCACCCCGGGCGCCGAAGCCGAGGGCGCCGACGAGCACGCCGAGGGTGCCGGTCACGGTGACCGCGTTGGGGGACACGCCGGCGCGGAGCAGGCCGCGCGCGACCGGCTCCACGACACGGGTCATCCCCGCGCGGGCCGTCACTTGGAAGATCTTCGCCATGGCGGTCCCACGATATCGGCCGGCAGCGGTCGGCGACACAGCCGGTCGTCCGACCCGCGTGGCGCAGGCTTGTGTCGGGTCGGTAACGGGTGTGAGATCGGGTGTGGGGGGTGAGCCAGCTCACCGGCCCACCCGGCTGAATACCCGTCGTCCAGGAGAGCACCGGAGGATATCGCCGCGGCACCCGCCCGGGCCCGCTTCCCCGTCGCGCGCGGCGGTCGCCACCAACCACGCTGAGGGAGGTGCGCCGCGATGGCGCAGAAGAACCAGGAGAAGGGTGTCACCGGCGCGGCGCCGGTGGTGACCGAGCCCAGCAGGGTTCGCAACGTGGTGCTCGTCGGGCACTCCGGGGCGGGCAAGACGACCCTGGTCGAGGCGCTGCTCGCGGCCACCGGCACGATCGGCCGGGCCGGCAGCGTCACCGACGGCACCACCGTCTGCGACCACGACCCGGCGGCGGTACGCCAACAGCGCTCGGTGAGCCTGGCCTGCGCGCCGCTCATGCACCAGGGCGTCAAGGTCAACCTGCTGGACACCCCGGGGTACGGCGACTTCGTCGGCGAGCTGCGGGCCGGCCTGCGGGCCGCCGACGCCGCGCTGTTCGTGGTCTCCGCGGCCGACGGGATGGACATGGCCACCGCCGCCCTGTGGGAGGAGTGCGCCGCGGTGGACATGCCGCGGGCCGTCGCGGTCTCCCGGCTGGACCACCCGCGCGCCGACTTCGACGAGGCGGTGGCGCTGTGCCAGCGGGTGTTCGGCGACAACGTGCTCCCGCTCTACCTGCCGATGCTCGGCGACGACGGCGTGTCGGTGGTCGGCCTGATGGGCCTGATCACCCGCCGGGTCTTCGACTACTCCGCCGGGCTGCCCGCCGCTGTGCGCGAGCCGGACCCGGAGCACCTGCCGGCGATCCTGGAGTCCCGCAACGAGCTGATCGAGGGGGTCATCGCCGAGAGCGAGGACGAGACCCTGATGGACCGCTACCTCGGCGGCGAGGAGATCGACACCGAGGTGCTGATCACCGACCTGGAGAAGGCGGTCACTCGGGGCCACTTCTACCCGGTGGTGCCGGTCTGCGCGGAGACCGGCGTCGGCCTGGACGCGCTGCTGGACGGCCTGGTCGCCGCCTTCCCGTCCCCGCTGGAGCACGAGGTGCCCGCGGTCACCGGCGTGGACGGCTCGCCCCGGCCGCCGCTGAGCTGCGACCCGGACGGTCCGCTGGTCGCCGAGGTGGTCAAGACGACCGTCGACCGGCACGTCGGCCGGGTCTCGCTGGTGCGGGTCTTCTCCGGCACGCTCCGCCCCGACCAGGTGGTGCACGTCTCCGGGCACGGCATGGCCGAACGCGGGCACCCCGACCACGACGCCGACGAGCGGGTCGGGCACATCTACACCCCGCTGGGCGCGACGCTGCGCGAGGTGACCACCTGCGTGGCCGGCGACCTCTGCGCGATCACCAAGTCGGGCAGCGCGGAGACCGGCGACACCATCTCCGCCAAGGAGGAGCCGCTGCTCGTCGCCCCCTGGGCGATGCCCGAGCCGCTGCTGCCGGTGGCGATCGTGGCGAAGAGCCGGGCCGACGAGGACGCCCTGGCCCGCAACCTGGGCCGGCTGGTCGCCGGCGACCCGACGCTGCGCCTGGAGCGCAACCCGGAGACCCACCAGCTGGTGCTCTGGTGCATGGGCGAGGCGCACGCCGACGTGGTCCTCGACCGGCTGCGCAGCGGCGGCGTGGAGCTGGAGACCGAGCCGGTACGGGTGGCGCTGCGCGAGACGCTGACCGTCGGTGGCCGGGGCCACGGCCGGCACGTCAAGCAGTCCGGCGGCCACGGCCAGTACGCCGTCTGCGACATCGAGGTGGAGCCGCTGCCGCGCGGCGGAGGCTTCGAGTTCGTCGACCGGGTGGTCGGCGGGGCGGTCCCGCACAACTACATCCCGTCGGTGGAGAAGGGCGTGCGGGCGCAGATGGAACGCGGCCTGGTGGCCGGCTACCCGGTGGTGGACCTGCGGGTCACCCTCGTCGACGGCAAGGCGCACAGCGTCGACTCCTCCGACGCGGCCTTCCAGACCGCCGGCGCGCTGGCGCTGCGCGACGCCGCCGAGAAGGGGCAGCCGGCGCTGCTGGAGCCGGTGGACGAGGTGGTCATCCGGGTGCCCGACGGCTCCGTCGGCGCGGTGATGGGTGACCTGTCCAGCCGGCGCGGCCGGGTGCTCGGCACCGAGCCCGACCCGGACGCCGACGGGCGCACCCTGGTCCGCGCCGAGGTGCCCGCCACCGAACTGCTCCGCTACGCGGTCGAACTCCGCTCGATGACCCATGGCACGGGCACCTTCACCCGCGACTTCGCCCGCTACGAGCCCATGCCCGCCCACCTGGCCGACCAGGCCCGCAAGGAACACACCACCCGCACCTGACCCACTCCCTCCCCCGGGCCCCTGCGCCGCGCACCTTCAGAGAAGGAGTGCCCATTCCCCGCTGGACAGCCACGCTTTCTCTGAAAGCGCGGATCGTGGGGGCGGCGGAGGGGTCAGGGGCGGGCGGTGGGGATGGGGGGCATCGGCCAGTGGGGGCGGTCGGCGTCGCGCAGGGCGGCGGTGCGCAGGGCGGCGAGCTGACGTTCGACCTCGGCGAAGTGGTCCGGGGCGAGCGGGCCGAGGCGCAGCGCGGCGGCGTTCTCCTCGACCTGGGCGACCGTCCGGCAGCCGGGGATCGGCACCGTCCGGGCGCTGCGGGCCCAGATCCAGCCCAGCGCGCCCTGGCTGAGGGTGCGCCCGTCCGCGGTGAGCGCGCCACGTACCGCCGCGACCCGGCGCAGCCACTCCGGCGCCGGGCGCCCGCCGCGGAACCACTCCAGCCAGGTCGGGGCGACGCCGCGTACGTCGTCGCGGGGCAGCGTGGACGCCGCGGTGTACTTGCCGGTGAGCAGCCCCATCCCGAGCGGGCCCCGGTTGACGCTGGCCAGGTCGTGCTTGTCGCAGACGGCCAGCATCACCGGGGTGTCCCGGAGCACGGAGAGGGTGTGCTGCACGGCGGTGGCGTGCGGGGCCGCCTCGGCGAAGGCCGCCGCCCGGTCGGCCCGGTCGGTGCTCCAGCCGTACGCGCGGACGAGTCCCTCGCCGACCAGGTCCTCCAGCGTGCCGAGCAGCGCCTCCACCCGGGGCAGCGGCAGGTCGCCCAGGTGCAGCTGGTAGAGGTCGATCCGGTCGGTGTCCAGCCGGCGCAGTGAGTCGGTGACCGCCCGGCGCAGGTACGCCGGGGACGGGTCCTCACCGGTGGCCTGGCGGGTCTGCTCGTCGAAGGTGTAGCCCCACTTGGTGGCGATCACGGCCTCGTCCCGCCGACCGGCGAGCGCCCGGCCGAGGACCCGCTCGCCGTGCCCGGCCCCGTACGTGTCGGCGGTGTCGAAGAGGGTCACGCCGAGGTCCAGCGCACGCCGTACGGCCCGGACCGACTCCTCGTCGTCGACCCTGCCCCAGCCCAGCGGCCGGGCGCCCTCGGCCCAGGGGCCACCGATCGCCCAGCACCCCATGCCGAGGGCGCTGACCTCGATGCCGCTGCGGCCCAACGTCCGCGTCGTCACTGCCATCGCCGCATCCTGCCACCTCGAACCGACAGACGGGCGGGAACGTCACCTGTCGTGCAGGATCGACCCCATGGGACGGCTGGGCGTGGACGTCGGCGGTGTGATCATCGAGCTGAGCGACGGGAACGAGGACACCTCGTTCTTCGGAGACAACTACCTGCGCACACCCCCGCTGGACGGGGTGTTCGGGGCACTGGCCGCGCTGGTCCCCCGCTTCGACGAGGTGTACGTGGTGTCGAAGTGCGCCGAGCCGACCGAGCAGCGGACCCGGGACTGGCTGGCCCACCACGACTTCCACGCCCGTACCGGGATCGGCCCGGAGCGGCTGCGCTTCTGCCGTACCCGGCCGGAGAAGGGGCCGATCGCCGCGCAGCTCGGGCTGACCCACTTCGTCGACGACCGGCTGGAGGTGCTGGGCTATCTCGACACGGTGCCGCACCGGTACCTGATGCGGCCCCGGGAGGACGAGGTCGCTGCGCACCGGGCCCATCTGGCCGGGGTGCGGCGGGTCGAGAGCTGGCCGGCGCTGGTGGCGCGGATCTCCGCGGACGCCGGGGAGGGCACCGCCGACCGGCGCTGACCCCGCGACACCCCCCATCCGCCGCGCACCCGATGGCGGTACGGCCCGGCGCGCGGCCGGCGGCCGTCAGCGCTGGGGCGGACAGGAGCCAGCCGTCAGCGCCGGAGCGCGGAGACGCGCGGCGGCCGCCGGCGCCCGAACGCGGAGACGCGCGGCGGCCGCCGGCGCCCGAACGCGGAGACGCGCGGCGGCCGCCGGCGCCCGAACGCGGAGACGAGCGGCGGCCGTCAGCGCCGGATCGCGGAGGCGAGCGGCAACGGGGTCGGCTGGCCCTCCCAGCTGCCGGTCAGCACGGCACCGGCCGGCGAGGTGCCGCGGTCGAGCCGGCGGACGACCGCCAGCTCGACGGTGTCGGTGACGATCAGCGTCGGGTCGGCGTCCACCACCCGGCGGGGCGTACCCACCTCGGGCAGCCCGGGGTCGTCGGCCCCGCTGCTGTCGATGGCCATCGTCGGCGCCCGCCGCTCCTGCCCACCGTTGACCTCGACGTACTCCTGGGCCTGGCCGGATCCGGTGAGGATCGCGGCGGCCAGCGCGGCGGCGTAGACCGGGTCGCCGCAGGCGTCGTAGACCCAGCGCCGGCCGAGCACCGAGTGGGCGGTGGTGCCGACCAGCCGGTCGTCGGCGCCGTCCAGCGGCGCGCCCCGGTAGGTGAGCGGGACCTGGTGGACCGGCCCGTCACCGGCCCGGACGAGCAGGGTCTCGATGCCGACCTCTCCGGCCGGGTCGTCGAACCGGTAGCCCGCGACGCGCACCACCTCGACGCCGGCGGGTCCGTCGTACCAGCCGCGGCCGGGCAGCCACTCGGTGAGCAGTTCCAGCTTCGTGGGGCGCAGCGTGGCGCGGTGCAGCAGGGCCATGCACAAGATCGTATGCCCGACCGGCCGCGCGAGCCGGCCCGGCGCGGGGGTCAGGCCGGCCAGGCCTTGGCGAACAGGTCGCGGGTGTCGGCCAGCAACTGCGGCAGGACCTTCGTCCGGCCGATCACCGGCATGAAGTTGGCGTCGCCGCCCCAGCGCGGCACCACGTGCTGGTGCAGGTGGGCGGCGATGCCGGCGCCGGCGACGCCGCCCTGGTTCATGCCGAGGTTGAACCCGTGCGCGTTGCTGACCGTGCGGACCACCCGCATCGCGGTCTGGGTGTACACGCCCAGCTCGATGGTCTCCGCCGGGTCCAGGTCGGTGTAGTCGGCCACGTGCCGGTACGGGCAGACCAGCAGGTGCCCCGGGTTGTACGGGTAGAGGTTGAGCACCGCGAAGACGCGCTCCCCGCGCGCCACGACCAGGCTCTCCCCCTCGGGCAGGCCGGGGGCCAGGCAGAACGGGCAGCCGGTGGGCTTGTCGTAGCCGCCCTCGGGACGGTCCTCGCCGGAGATGTAGGTCAACCGGTGCGGCGTCCAGAGCCGCTCCAGCCCGTCCGCCAGGCCGGTGTCGCCGGTGATGTCCGTGCCGTCGTCAGAGTGCCGCGCCGCCCCAGTCACACGCCGATCCTACGGTCACCCGACAGACCCCACCCGTCCCCACCGCCCCACCCGAACCGGGCCGCGCTCCCCCTCGCGGGCACCTTCCGAGAAAGGGTGGCCATCCGTCGAGGAACAGCCACCCTTTCTCGGAAAGTGCGTGGATCTTGCGGTCGGCCCCGCGGGGTCAGCTCTTGACGGACGGGCCGGAGTTGGAGCGGGAGCTCACCACGTCCAGCACGTGGGTGACCGCCTCGGCCATCGGCACGCCGTTGCGCTGCGAGCCGTCCCGGTAGCGGAAGGAGACCGTGCCGGCGGCCACGTCGTCGTCGCCGGCGATCACCATGAACGGGATCTTCTGCTGCTGGGCGGTACGGATCTTCTTCTGCATCCGGTCGTCACCCGCGTCCACCTGGGCGCGGATCCCCTCGGCGCGCAGCGCCGCGACGAAGCCGTGCAGGTAGTCGGTGTGGTCCTCGCGGATCGGGATGCCGACCACCTGCACCGGGGCCAGCCAGGCCGGGAAGGCACCCGCGTAGTGCTCGGTGAGCACGCCGAAGAAGCGCTCGATCGAGCCGAAGAGGGCCCGGTGGATCATCACCGGCCGCTGCCGGCTGCCGTCCGCCGCCTGGTACTCCAGGCCGAAGCGCTCCGGCTGGTTGAAGTCGACCTGGATGGTGGACATCTGCCAGGTCCGGCCGATGGCGTCCTTGGCCTGCACCGAGATCTTCGGGCCGTAGAAGGCCGCGCCGCCCGGGTCGGGCACCAGGTCCAGCCCGGACGACTCGGCGGCAATGCGCAGCGCCTCGGTCGCCTCCGCCCAGTCCTCGTCCGACCCGATGAACTTGGGCGAGTCGTCGCGGGTGGACAGCTCCAGGTAGAAGTCGTCCAGGCCGTAGTCGCGCAGCAGGTCCAGCACGAACGACAGCAGGGTGGACAGCTCACCGGGCATCTGCTCACGGGTGCAGTAGATGTGCGAGTCGTCCTGGGTCAGGCCGCGTACCCGGGTCAGGCCGTGCACCACGCCGGACTTCTCGTACCGGTAGACCGTGCCGAACTCGAACAGCCGCAGCGGCAGCTCCCGGTAGGACCGCCCGCGCGCCCGGAAGATCAGGTTGTGCATCGGGCAGTTCATCGCCTTGAGGTAGTAGTCCGCGCCCTCCAGCTGCATGGGCGGGAACATCGTCTCGGCGTAGTAGGGCAGGTGCCCGGAGGTCTCGAACAGGTGCGCCTTGGTGATGTGCGGCGTGTTGACGAACTCGTACCCGGCCGCCTCGTGCCGGCGGCGCGAGTAGTTCTCCATCTCCCGGCGGATGATGCCGCCCTTGGGGTGGAAGACCGCCAGACCCGAGCCGACCTCGTCGGGGAAGCTGAACAGGTCGAGGTCCGCGCCGAGCTTGCGGTGGTCGCGCCGGGCGGCCTCCTCCAGCAGCTTGAGGTACGCCTTCAGCTCGTCCCGGGTCGGCCACGCGGTGCCGTACACCCGCTGCAACTGCGGATTCTTCTCCGACCCCCGCCAGTACGCGGCGGCCGAACGCATCAGCTTGAACGCGCCGATCAGCCGGGTGGTGGGCAGGTGCGGCCCCCGGCACAGGTCGGACCAGCAGACCTTGTCCTCGTTCGCGGCGAGGTTGTCGTAGATGGTCAGCTCGCCGCCGCCCACCTCCATCACCTCGGAGGAGTCCAGCCCCTCCCCCTTGACGTCGATCAGCTCCAGCTTGAACGGCTCGGCGGCCAGCTCGGCCTTCGCCTCGTCGAGGCTGTTGAAGCGGCGACGGCGGAACCGCTGGCCGGACTTGACGATCTCCTGCATGCGCTTCTCGAGCTTGCTCAGGTCGTCCGGCTGGAACGGCTTGTCGACGGCGAAGTCGTAGTAGAAGCCGTTCTCGATGGGCGGGCCGATGCCGAGCTTGGCCTCCGGGAAGACGTCCTGCACGGCCTGGGCGAGCACGTGCGCCGTCGAGTGGCGCAGCACGTTGAGCCCGTCCGGCGAGTCGAGGGTGACCGGCTCGACGCTGGTCTCCTCGGACGGCTTCCAGTCCAGGTCACGCAGCACGCCCTGCGGGTCGCGGACCACCACGATCGCCTTCGGCCCGGCCATGGGCAGCCCGGCCGCGGCCACCGCGTCGGCCGCCGTCGTCCCGGCGGCGACGACGACGGGGTCGGCCACGACGGGGGTACGGGGTGCGGACACGGTGACTCCTCAACTGCAGACGGTACGGATGCTGCCGGTTCCGGCTCCTGCGATGCTATCGGTCGCCCGTTTCCGCCCGGTCGTCGGGAAAGGATGGGCCCGCGTGTCCGACCCGCCGCGCAGATCGTGCCGGCGCGGATTGAACCTTTCCGACCCGCGATCCGAACTACCCGGTGTGGCCGGAAACCGGAGCCGGCCGCGTGGAGACGGATGGGGGCACAGATGGCGATCACCCGCAACGGCGGCCGGCGGGCGGGTCTCGTGCTGGCCGCCGCGGTCGCCGGGGCGCTGGCCTGGCCGGGCGCGGCGCTGGCGGCGGACGTGACGACCACGCCGACGCAGGCGACCCAGGGCGACGCGGTGGAGCTGACCTTCGTGGTGCCGGAGGAGCGGCCCGGCGCGCGCACCGAGAAGATCGAGGTCAAGCTGCCCCCGGACGCGCCGATCGGGGAGGTCTACCCGTTGTCGGTGGACGGCTGGGCGCCCCTGATCACCTCCCGCGACCTGGACGCCCCGGTGGCCGGCATCCACGCGCCCTCGGTGACCACGGTGACCGCCGCGGTGGTCTGGACCCGGGCCGCCGGGAAGCCGCAGCCCGGCCCCGCCCGGCTCGCCCTGGCGATGGGCCCGCTGCCGCAGACCGACCGGATGAGCTTCGAACTGGTGCAGACGTACTCCGACGGCACGGTGGTGCGCTGGGCCGACCCGGCCGGTGGCGCCCACCCGGCCCCGACCCTGGCCCTGCTTCCGGCGGCCCCCGGGGCGGCGACCGGACACGGCCACGGCGGCCCGGACGCCGCGCCGGCCGACGGCGGGGACGAGGCGGCGGCCGACCCGGGCGCGGCGGACGGCGGTCCGAGCGCGGACGTGCTGCTCGGCGGCGGTCTGCTGGTCGGCCTCGGCGGTGGCGCCCTGGTCGGCTGGGCGGTGAGCCGGGGACGGCACCGGGCCGAGCCGGCGGACGACGTCGAGGGCGACCAGCCCGACGGCGAGCCGTCGACGGACGAGCAGCCGGAGGGCGAGCGCTCGCTGACCGACCGGGCCAAGGGCGAGCCGGTGGGGTCGCGCTGAGTTCAGCGCGCCCAGTCCGGCAGCGGCTCCCGCGCCGCCAGCCAGCCGCCGGGCACCCCGCCCGGCGTACCGACCCCGGTGTGGGCGGCGACGATCGCGCCGACGATCGCGGCGGTGGTGTCGACGTCCCCGCCCGCCTCGACGCAGGCCCGGATCGCCGCCGGATAGTCGTCGAGGTGGGTGGCGGCGACCCAGAGGGTGAAGGCCACGGTGTCCTGGGCGGTCACCCGGGAGCCGTTGCCGAGCGCCTCGACGGCCTCCGGCAGCCCCCGGCCGAGCAGCCCGACGGCGCGGCGTACCCGGCGGTGCACCTCGGCGGCCGGGTCCAGCGCGGCGGCGACCGCCGCGAGCAGCCGGGCCGGGTCGGGGCGGTCGCCGTCCAGGCGGGCCCGGGCGGCGAGCGCGGCGGCCACGGCCACCGCCACGGCGCCGGCGATCCCCTCCGGATGGGCGTGGGTGATCTCGGCGGAGGCGCGGGCCTGCGCCGCCGCCCGGGTGGTGGAGTCGGCGAACCAGGCGCCCAGCGGCCCGACCCGCATCGCCGCGCCGTTGCCGCAGGAGCCCTGCCCGTCGAACGCCGACGCGGCGGCCACCGGCCACGGCGTGCCGGCCCGGATCAGTTCGAGCAGCTCGACGGCGCCGGCGCCGTAGCGGCGGGCCGGGTCGTAGCGGGCGGCGAACGCGGCGGCGAGGGCGTCCCGGTCGATCGTGCCGGTGTCGGCCAGGCAGCCCACCACCGAACAGGCCATCTCGGTGTCGTCACTCCACGGCCACGGCCCGGCCGGCAGGCCGTCCCGCCAGGGCGCCACGCCCCGCCCCGGCACGAAGAACATCCCGCCCAGGGCGTCGCCGACGGAGAGACCGGTGAGACTGTCCCGGGCCAGGGCCAGCCGGGTGTCGGGAAACAGGGTGAACGTCATCGTCGTGCCAGCTTGCCCGGTGCGCGGGCCCTCCGCAACGCGATCAACTTGCCACGGGCAGTACGGTGCTGACGTGGCCACCGTGCTCCTGGTCGAAGACGACCACGTCGTACGCGGCGCAATGCTGCGTTCACTCAGCGAGCGGGGGCACGCGGTGCACGCGGTCGGCACGGCGCTGGACGCGCTGCGCCGGGTCGCCGCCGAGACCCCCGACCTCGTCGTGCTCGACCTCGGCCTGCCCGACCTGGACGGCTCGGACGCGCTGCGGATGCTGCGCGGCATCACCGACGTACCGATCATCATCGCCACCGCCCGCGACGACGAGCAGTCGGTGGTCCGGCTGCTGCGGGCCGGCGCGGACGACTACATGGTCAAACCGTTCACCGGCGCGCACCTGGACGCCCGGATCACCACCGTGCTGCGCCGGGTCGGCCGGGCCAGCCGATCGGTGCAGCCGGCGGTGCACACGGTGGGCGGCCTGCGGATGGACGTGGGCGAGCGCAGCGCGGTGCTCGACGGGGAACCGCTGGCGCTGACCCGCAAGGAATTCGACCTGCTGGCGTATCTCGCCGCACGACCCGGCCGGGTAGTGTCCCGGCGGGAGCTCTTGGAGGAGGTATGGCGGCAGCCGTCGGTCGGCGAGGACCAGACCATCGACGTTCACCTGTACTGGCTACGACGAAAGATGGGCGAGTCCGCGGCGAAGCCGCGCTACCTGCGCACCGTGCGGGGGGTGGGCTTCCGACTGGTGGCCCCGGACTGAGGCTGGCGCTGGCCTACCTCACGGCCGGCATGTGCGCGCTGGTCGCGCTGGCGTTCCTGATCCCGCTCGGGGTGAGCCTGCGCGACGACGTCCGCGACGAGGCGCTGGCCGACGCGGCCCGGCGCAGCGCGCTGGTCACCGGAGCGTTGGCGGTCAGCACCGAACCGGCGGCCGTGCGGCGGGCCGTGGAGGCGACCGGGGACGACCCGGCGACCCGGCCGGTGGTGCACGGGCTGGGCGGGGACGAGACGAGCGGCCGGGCCGCCGAGGCGGACCTGCAACGGGCCCGCACGCAGAAACGGTCGGTGGTCACCGACGTCTCCGGCGGGGTGCTGCGGCTGGACCCGGTGGTGCTCGACGGCCAGGTCGCCGTGGTGGAGGTGTTCGTCCCCGAGGCCGACCTCGACGAGGGCTCCGGCGGTACCTGGCTGCTGCTGAGCGCCGTCGCCGTGGCCCTGGTCGGCGCCGCGGTGATCGTGGTGGACCGGGTCGCGGCCCGCGCGGTCGACTCCACCCGGGGGCTGGTCAAGGCGGCCCTGGCCGTCGGCGACGGCGACCTGGGCGTACGCGTCGAGCCGAGCGGCCCGCGGGAGCTGGCCGAGGCCGGGTACGCGTTCAACCGGATGGCCGACCGGCTGGTCGCCTCGCGCACCGACGAACGGGAGCTGGTGGCGGACCTGTCGCACCGGCTGCGGACGCCGCTGACGGTGCTGCGGCTGGACGCCGAGGGGCTGGACTCCGACGACACCAGCGTCGGCTCGTTCACCCCGGCCGAGCTGGACCGACGGCGCACGATCCGGCGCATCCGGCAGGCGATCGTCACCCTCGAGGGCGAGATCGACGTGCTGATCAAGACCACCCGCAAGGCGGTGGCCCACGAGGCCGGGCCGGCGGAGTGCGACGTCAGCGAGGTGGTCCGGGACCGGATGGTGTTCTGGGCGGCGCTGGCCGGCGACCAGAACCGGCCGCACCGGGTCAGCGGCGCCCAGCTGCGCATCCCCGCGCCGGTGCCCCGCGCCGAACTGGCCGCCGCGTTGGACGCGGTGATCGGCAATGTGTTCCGCTACACCCCGCAGGGGACGGCGTTCGAGGTCGCGGTCTCCCGCCGGGACGGCTACGTGGCCATCCGGATCGACGACGCCGGCCCCGGCATCGCCAATCCGGACCGGGCGCTGCGCCGGGGCACCAGCGACCAGGGCTCCACCGGGCTGGGGCTGGACATCGCCAAGCGGGTGGCACTGCAGGCCAACGGTTCGGTGAGCATCGACCGGGCCCGGCTGGGCGGGGCCAGCGTGGTGATGTTGCTGGCCGACCCGGAGGCGACGCCCCGGCAGGTCAACCGCTTCGGGCTGGTCGGCCGGATGGCCCGGGAGGCCCGGGAGCAGAAGACCGGCGGGCGGCGGTGGCCCCGGCAGCGTCCCGCCGACGACTGACCACCACGACGGGCAACGCCGTTCCGGCAGCCGAGACGCCCGGCGGCGGGGCGGGAACCCCATTGGTTGTGGGGTGGCGCAAGTCTTCCTTAGATCCGGGTTAACGCGGGCGCCAGGGCGGCCGGACGCTGCCAGGATCAGGGAGAACCCATCAGCTCCACCGGTCTTGTCGCCCCTGACAACTGCCGGCCGGTGGAGCCCGAGCGCGCGGCGGGGGCACGGTCCCCCCACACCCGCTCCCGCCGCGCGCCCCACCTCTCACCGACAGTCGTGAGGTGCCCCGATGAGCCCGTCCGTGACCCGGCTGCTGCGCTGGGCCGCCGTGGTCGGCGCGGGCATCGCCCTCACGCTCGCGCTCTGGCAGGACCCGGTGCTGGCGCACGGCGGCGCCCCGCCCGCCACCCGGACACCGACCGCCGCCGCACCGGCCGCGCCCACTGCCCCGACCGCTCTCGGACTGGCCGCCTCGGCGCCCTGATGCTCCGGCGGGGACCGGCGCTGGCCGGCCGCCGGCGCGGCCCGGCCGACCTGGCCCGGCCGCGCGACGCGCCCCGAAGGCTCAGCGCGTCCCGGTTGCCGACCAGGCGTCGATCTCGGCGCTGATCCGGGCCTTCTCGCCCGGTTCGAGGAACGAGGCGGTCACCCCGTCCCGGGCCAGCGCGGCCACCCCCTCGGGTCCGACGTCGAGCAGCGCGGCGGCCACCGCGTACTCATCGTTGAGGGTGGTGCCGAACATCGGCGGGTCGTCGGAGTTGATGCTGACCAGCACGCCGGCGTCGACCAGCCGCCGCAGCGGGTGCTCCGCCAGCCGCGCCACGGCCCGGGTACGGACGTTGGAGGTCGGGCAGACCTCCAACGCGATCCGGTGCTCGGCCAGGTACGCCAGCAGCTCCGGGTCCTCGGCGGCGGAGATGCCGTGCCCGATCCGCTCGGCGCCCAGATCACGCAGGGCGTCCCAGACCGTCTGCGGGCCGGTGGTCTCACCCGCGTGCGGCACCGAGCGCAGCCCGGCCGCTCGGGCCTGGTCGAAGTACGGCTTGAACTGCGGCCGGGGCACCCCGATCTCGGGGCCGCCGAGGCCGAAGCTGATCAGCCCGTCCGGCCGCTCCTCCAGCGCGATCCGCAGGGTCTCCTCGGCCGCCGGCAGCCCGGCCTCGCCGGGAATGTCGAAGCACCAGCGCAGGGCGATGCCGAAGTCGGCCTCGGCCCGCTTGCGGGCGTCCTCGATCGCCTCGCAGAACGCCGGGGCGGGGATGCCCCGGCGCACGTGCGAGTACGGGGTGATGGTCAGCTCGGCGTACCGGACCTGCTGGCGGGCCAGTTCGCGGGCCACCTCGTGGGTGAGGATCCAGACGTCCTCCGGGTCGCGGATCAGGTCCACGACGCTGAGGTACACCTCGATGAAGTGGGCGAAGTCGCGGAACGCGAAGTAGTCGACCAGCGCGGCCGGGTCCGCCGGGACCGGGCTGCGGCCCTCGTGCCGGGCCGCCAGCTCGGCGACGATGCGGGGCGAGGCGGAGCCGACGTGGTGCACGTGCAGCTCCACCTTGGGCAGTCCGGCGATGAAGGTGGGCAGGTCGGTCACAGATTCTCCTCTGCGCGGGCGCCGGTACGGGCGACGGTGAAGATCCGGCGGAACGGGAAGTACACCTGCCCCTGCCGCACCGGGTACGCCTCGGCCAGGCGTACCCCCAGCTCGGCCCGGAAGTCCGCCCAGCCGGCGGCGTCCAGCGCGGCCCGGACCGGTCGCAGCGCGGTCCCCTCCATCCAGGCCAGCACCGGGTGGTCGGCGGCGGGGTCGGCCGGCAGCAGGTGCACGTAGACAGTCTCCCAGGCGTCGACCGCGCAGCCGGCGGCGGCCAACGACGCGGCGTACCCGACGGCGTCGTCGACCGGGGTCTCGCGCAGCAGCGGCGCCAGCGTGGCGGCCCAGCGGTCCCGGCGGGCGACCTCGCGCAGCGCCCGGTGCGAGGGGGCGTCGAAGTTGCCCGGGACCTGGAACGCCAGCCAGGCGCCGGCGGGCAGCTCGCGGGCCCAGCGGGCGAGCAGCTCCCGGTGCTCCGGCACCCACTGGAGCACGGCGTTGCAGACGACCACGTCGACGTCGGGTGTGGGGCGCCAGTCCCGGACGTCACCGACGGTGAACTCGACCGGGGTAGCCAGGGCGGCGGCCCGCTCGATCATCTCCGGGGACGAGTCGAGACCGCGGATCTCGGCGGCCGGCCAGCGGGCGGCGAGGGTGGCGGTCAGGGTGCCGGGCCCGCAACCGAGGTCGACCACGGCGCGCGGCCGGTCGGCCGGGACGCGGGCGACGAGGTCGTGGAACGGGCGGGACCGTTCGTCGCCGTAGCGCAGGTAGGTCGTCGGATCCCACATCGCCGCCTCCAAACCGTACGTACGTCTTGCAATGACCCTACGGCCCGCACTGCGGTCCGGCAAGGCGATCACTAGGCTTCCTCCGATGGAACAGCGCAGCTTCGACCGGCTCGGCCGGCAGGTGGGTGTGGTCGGCCTCGGCGCCTGGCAGCTCGGCGCGGACTGGGGTCGGGTCACCGAGAGCGACGCCCTGGCCGTGCTCGCCGCCGCCGTGGACGCCGGAGTGACCTTCCTCGACACCGCCGACGTCTACGGCGACGGGCGCAGCGAGCAGCTGATCGGGCGGTTCCTGCGCGAGCGGCCCGGGCACGGCCTTACCGTGGCCACCAAGATGGGCCGCCGGGTGGAGCAGACGCCCGAGGCCTACACCCTGGACAACTTCCGGGCCTGGACCGACCGGTCCCGGGCCAACCTCGGCACGGACACCCTGGACCTGGTCCAGCTGCACTGCCCGCCCACCGCCGTCTTCGCCGACGACCGGGTCTTCGACGCCCTCGACACGCTCGTCGCCGAAAAGCGCGTCGCCGGGTACGGGGTCAGCGTGGAGACCTGCGACCAGGCGCTCACCGCCATCGCCCGGCCCGGCGTCGCCAGCGTGCAGGTCATCCTCAACGCGGTCCGGCTCAAGCCCCTGGAACGGGTGCTGCCGGCCGCCGCCGCGGCCGGGGTGGGCATCATCGCCCGGGTGCCGCTGGCCAGCGGCCTGCTCTCCGGCCGGTACGACGAACACACCACCTTCGCCGCCGACGACCACCGCAGCTACAACCGGCACGGGGAGAGCTTCGACGTCGGCGAGACCTTCTCCGGCGTCGACTACGACCTCGGCCTGGCGGTCGTGCGGCGGCTCGCCCCGCTGGTCGGCCCGGAGCGCACGATGGCCCAGTTTGCGCTGCGCTGGATCATCGACCAGCCGGGCGTCACCGTGGTCATCCCCGGCGCGCGGGACGCCGCGCAGGCGCGGGGCAACGCCGCCGCGGCCCACCTGCCGCCGCTGACCGCCGCCGAGCGGGACACGGTCCGGGCGGTCTACGACGAGCTGGTCCGTGCCCGGGTGCACGACCGGTGGTGAGCCGCCCCGGGGCGGTGCTCGCGTACCGGCCGGACGGGCCGCATGCTGACCGGAGGCCGGGACCACCGGCGCGGGTGAGGAGGAACCGATGAGGGGCTGGCTGACGCTCGCCCTCGGGCTGCTGGCCGTGGTGGCCGGAGCGGTGTGGACGGTGCAGGGCCTCGGGTACGTCGGCGGCAGCGTGATGACCGACCACCGGATCTGGGCGGTGGTCGGCCCGGTGGTGATCCTGATCGGACTCGTGGTGCTCTGGCGGGGCCTGAAGGCCCGCCGCCGCACCTGACCGAACGCGCAGTAGGCGCCCGACGGGCGCGCGGTGGGCCGGCGCCGGGCCCGGATACGCGGAAAGCCCCGCGTCCCTGCAGGACACGGGGCTTCTCGTCGATCCGGGGGGCCGGATCACCCGGGCCGGCGGCTGCCGACCGGCACTACTCAGATGGGGCGGACCTGCTCGGCCTGCGGACCCTTCTGACCCTGGGCGATCTCGAACTCCACCCGCTGGTTCTCCTCCAGCGTGCGGTAGCCGCTGGTCTGGATGGCCGAGAAGTGGACGAACACGTCAGCACCCCCGCCGTCGACGGTGATGAAGCCGAAGCCCTTGTCAGCGTTGAACCACTTCACGGTTCCCTGCGCCATGTGTATCTCCTTCTAAAACTGGCGGCCGAGCACGCCGTGCGGCCGATTGGCCGTTTTCGAGCAGCGGCGCCTGAGGCGGCCCCCACGAAGGAGACTTCTCCCAACCCACGCCATCTCGCAACAGCCGGGCCAGCTTAACCACGTACGCAAAAACTCTGCACTGCCTAGCGGACGAAATTCTCCGACATGTGACCTGACGGATGCCGAAGATCGCTGGGCGGGTGCCGGCGGCCGTGCGAAAGGCCCCCCACCCGTCGATGCGGTGGGGGGCCTTCGACCCGCTCGGATTCAGTCCGGCCAGCGGCCGGTCAGCCGTCGTACGCCGACCGCGCCGCCGCGGTCCACCGCCGCCCGGACCACCGCGAAGATGGCGCCCTGCAACGCCGCCGCGGCCAGGATCTCGCCCCAGCCGCGGTCCTCGTCGGTCGCGCTGGGGGCCTCGCCGTCGCCGGCCGTCATCGTCCAGACCTGCCGGAAGATCGCCCCGGCGACCGTACCGGCGGCCAGCCCGAGCAACACCCCGACGGGCTTGTACGCGGTCCTGCCGATGCCCCTGCTCATCTGCGCCTCCCCCGGACGATCAGCAGCACGACCACCGCCGCCACGGCACCGGCCGCCACCGTCGCCCACGGCATCGGATTACGCCGGACCACCGCACCCTTCTCCGACGCCTGTGTCCGCGCCACGTCCGCCTTCTGCGCCGCCTGCCCGCGCACCCGGGCGACGGTCTGCGCGGCCTGCTCGCGCATCCGCTCCTTCGCCTGGCCGGCGGACTCCCGCAGCCGGGCCTTCACGTCGGCCCTGGCGGCCAACAACTCCATCGTCTCGCCCAGCTCCACCCGGGTACGCCTGATCTCCTCGCGGAGCGCCTCGGCGTCGCCGGTCCCGTTGCCCGTCATGCCCGTCCCCTGTCCTTCACCGCGGCGGTGACGACGTCCACGTCCGCCCGGAGGCTCTGCACCGTCGACGCCGGCACCGGGGGGACCGCCTGGCTGACCTGCTTCTTGCCCACCAGGGCGAGCACCCCGGCGACCAGGAAGAGCAACACCGCCACGATCAGGGCGGCCAGCCACGCCGGCATGACCAGGTCCAGCAGCAGCACCGCGGTGACGACCAGCGCGCCCAGCCCGTAGAAGGCCAGCGCCCCACCCCCGCCGAAGAGACCGATTCCGATCCCGGCGTGCTTGCCCTTCCGGGTCAACTCCGCCCGGGCCAGCGCCAACTCGTCCCGTACGAGGCGGGAGACCTGCTCGGTGGCCCGCTGCACCAGTTCGGCGGTGGACGGCTCGCTCCCGGTCCGGGACGTCTGTTGGTTCGCGACGTCAGCCATGCTGTCCTCCTTTCATCATCACCGCGCTGTATGCCCGGAGTCGCCGCCCGTCAATCCTGCGCGCAGTGACCAACCACATCTGACCGCAGGTGGACCCGCACCGTCCGGCGAAACGCGGAAGCCGGTACGACGAAGCACCCGCCGACGGCGCGCGGGCCGGTCGGCGGGTGCGGTGGAGGGTGGTTCAGCGGCGGTAGTCGGCGTGCTCCTCGGGGCCGACGAAGGCCTCGCTGCGGGCGTCGCCGTCGTGGCTGCCGCCGAAGACGCGGGCGTCGTCGGGCACCTCCGGCTCCTGGAGCCGGCGCACCGGCCGGCGGGGCTGGGCCCACTGCCAGGGCAGGGCGCCGGCGGCGTCGCCGATCTCGGTGCGGGTCCGGGGCAGGGCCGTGGGGCGGTGGTCCCGGATCCAGCCGACCAGGTGCTCGCGGACCAGGCAGCGCAGGTCCCAGAGGCTGCCCGCGTCGGCGGCGCTGACCAGCGCCCGGACGGTGATCGTGCCGCCGGTCGCGTCGGTCACCTGGAGCACGCAGACCCGGCCGTCCCACAGCTCGGTGCTCTCCACCAGGCGGCGCAGTTCCTCCCGCATCGCCTGCACCGGGACCGCCCAGTCCACCTCGAACTCGGCGGTGCCGAGGACGGCGGCCTCGGTGCGGGTCCAGTTCTGGAACGGCTTGCTGGTGAAGTACGAGGTGGGCAGGATCAGCCGGCGGTCGTCCCAGATCTGCACCACCACGTAGCTCAGGGTCAGCTCCTCGATCCGGCCCCACTCCCCCTCGACCACGACCACGTCGTCGAGGCGTACCGCGTCGCTGAAGGCGAGCTGGAGGCCGGCGATGACGTTGCCGAGCAGGCTCTGGGCGGCCAGCGCGGCGACCACACCCACCACACCGGCGGAGGTCAGCACGCCGGCGCCGATGCCGCGTACGGCGGGGAAGGTCATCAGCATCACGCCGACCGTCAGCACCACGATCACCGCGATGGTCAGCCGGCGCAGCAGCACCACCTGGGTGCGGACCCGGCGGGCGTGCCGGTTGTTCGGCACGTCCACCCGGAACCGGGCCAGGGCGGTGTCCTCGATCGCGACCAGCAGCGCGGCGACCAGCCAGGCCACGGCGGCGACCACGGCCAGCACCAGTGCGTGCAGCACCACCTGCCGCCAGGGCGTGCCGACGGCGTACCCGGTGGTGAACCGGACCGCGAACTGGACGGCGAGGACGGTGCCGGCCACCTGGAACGGGCGGTGCGCGTGCTCGGTGAGCTCGGTCATCAGCAGCGAGCCCCGGCCGAACCGCCGGATCACCCGGTGCACCACCTCGACCAGCAACAGGGCGATCGCCGCCGCGGCAGCCGCGGCGGCGATCGTCTCCAGGTACTCCTGCACGCTCTCTCCCTCCGGCCGGGCTTCGGGCAAAGGCCCTATGGTGCCCGGTGGTTCCGGAATCGGCCAGCTCAGACCTTGCGGTACCGGGACTGGAACAAGCAGAACGTGCCGAAGGCGGCGATGCCGAGGGCGACCAGCACCAGCAGCGCCTGGCCGTAGGACTGGTCGCGCAGGGTGTGCAGCGCGGCGTCCAGGCCGCGGGCCTTCTCCGGGTCGTACTTCAGCGCGGCGACGACGATCAGCACGCCGGCGATGCCGTACGCGACGCCCTTGGCGACGTAGCCGGCGATGCCGAGCCGGCGGGCCACGGTGTGGGTCTTCGGGCTCATCTCGCCGGTCTTGAGGTGCTTCTCGAAGCGCTTGACCAGCCCGTAGATCACCAGACCGACGCCGATCGCGGCGAGCACCAGCCCGGCCAGGCCGACCACCAGCCGGCCGCCGCCGGAGGTCATCAGCTTGCCGGTGAGCGCCTCCTGCTGGTCGGCGCTGTTGGAGCCGGCGTCCTTGAAGACCTTGAAGGCGGTCCAGGCGAAGTAGAGGTAGACGAGCGTCCGGCCGGCGGAGGCGAGCCGCTCCCAGACGCGCTCCCTGCCCTGCTCGACGCGGTGCCCGACGGCTGCTTCCAGGCCCTGCCAGATGGCCATGGCCAGCAGGCCGATCGCGATCAGGGCGACCAGCGTCCTGCCCAGCGGCTGGGCGGCGATGGTCCGCAGCGCACCGGACTGGTCGCCGTTCTCACCGGGCTTGCCGAAGGCGATCTGCAGGGCGAGCCAGGCGAACAGCAGGTGCACGACCCCGTAGCCGATGAAGCCGGCCCGGGCGAGGAGTTCCAGCCAGCGGCTGTCCGCGGTGCGGGCGGCGGTGGCTTCGGCGTTCCGGGTGAGTGACATGGCGCCACAATCTCCGAATGGGAAGATCCACAAACGTGGCGCCTCGCCGCCGGAGACGCCGTCAGCTGCTGGTGTTGCGCGCCACCCGGATCTTGACCTGCTGGTCGGTGACGCTGTCCAGGGTGACCGCGAAGCCGCCCACCTCGGTGGCCTGCTGGCCGACGGTGAGGGAGAGCTGCTCGCCGGCGACCTCGACGGTGACCTGGTCACCCTGGGCCCCGATCAGCTTCGCCTCGACGCCGAGGACGTTCGCCTTGGCGTCGACGCCCCGGTCGAAGGTGACCGTGCAGGCGTCCAGGCCGCAGTCGGTGTCGGCCCCCTCGGAGCTGCAGCCGGCCAGCACGGCCACGCCAAGGGCCAGGCCGGCGAGCAGGCCGGCAACGCGGCGGGTGGGGGTGGGCGGGGAGGTAGCGGATCGCGTCGTCACGCGACAAGGGTACGAGACGGCGGCGAGATCGGCACCGCCGCGTGATCATCAGGCGCCCCGGTGCCGCGCGTTAGGGTCCGGTCATGCCGTTCGACATCGCCCGGACCCGGGCCGCCTACCCCGCCCTGACCGAGGGTTTCGCCCACTTCGACGGTGCCGGCGGCACCCAGACCCCGCAGTCGGTGATCGACGCGGTCAGCGGGGCGATGGGCACCGCGCTCGGCAACCGCACCCCCGCCTTCGCGCCCGGCCGCCGGTCGCTGGAGCTGGTCCGCGCCGCCCGCGCCGCGGTGGCCGACCTGCTCGGCGCGGCGCCGCGCGGGGTGGTGCTCGGGCCGAGCGCGACCGCGCTGACGTACACGCTGGCCCGGACCCTGGGCGCGACCTGGCGCCCCGGCGACGAGGTGGTGGTCTCCCGGCTCGACCACGACGCGAACGTGCGGCCCTGGGTGCAGGCGGCCTCGGCGGCCGGCGCGACCGTGCGCTGGGCGGAGTTCGACCCGGCCACCGGCGAGCTGCCCGCCGGCCAGTACGCCGAGCTGGTCGGCGAGCGGACCCGGCTGGTCGCGGTGACCGCCGGCAGCAACGCCGTCGGCACGATGCCGGACGTGGCGGCGATCGCCAAGACCGCGCACGCGGCCGGGGCTCTGGTCTGCGTCGACGGGGTGCACTCCGTGCCACACGGTCCGACCGATCTCGCCTCGACCGGCGCGGACTTCCTGGTCACCAGCGCCTACAAGTGGTCCGGCCCGCACCTGGCCGCGATGGTGGCCGACCCGGCCCGCTGGGAGTCGCTGCGCCCGGCCAAGCTGGTCCCCTCCTCCGACGCGGTGCCCGACCGGTTCGAGGCGGGCACCCCGAGCTTCCCGCTGCTGGCCGGGGTGGCCGCCGCGGTCGACCACCTGGCCGGGCTGGACCCGACCGCCACCGGCGACCGGCGGGAGCGGGTCCGGGCCGGACTGGCCGCCGCCCAGGCGTACGAGGAGACGCTCTTCGACCGGCTGCTGGCCGGGCTGGCCGACAACCCCGCGGTGACCGTGTACGGGGCCGCCGCCCGGCGCTGCCCGACGGTGTCGTTCCGGCTCGCCGGCTGGTCGCCGGCCGGGCTGGCGGCGGCGCTGGGCGAGGCGCGGCTCTGCCTCTCCTCCGGCGACTACTACGCCTACGAGTACTTCCGGGCGATGGGGCTGGGGGAGACCGGCGGCGCGGTCCGGGCCAGCGTCTACCACTACAACACGGCCGACGAGGTGGACCGGTTGCTCAGCGAACTGCACACCCTGGCCCGGCGGCGGGAGACAATGGGCGGGTGAGCTTCCTGGTCGAGGAGAACCCCGCCAAGCACCGCTTCGAGATCCTCGTCGACGACGCGCTGGCCGGCTTCACGGCGTACCTGCCGCGCGGCGAGGTGCGGATCTTCACCCACACCGAGGTGCGCCCGGAGTTCCAGGACATGGGGGTCGGCGCCGCGCTGGTCCGGGCCACCCTGGAGCAGGTGCGCGAGCAGGGCGGCCGGTTGGTGCCGCAGTGCCCGTTCGTGCGGGCGTACATCGAGCGGCACCCCGAGTACGCCGACCTGGTCTTCGAGCCGGCCTGACCGGCACCGACCCGCCGCACCGCGGCGATGATCGTCGCGCGGTGCGGCGGGGCGGAGTGGTCAGCGGGGGCCGGCGAGCAGCTCCGCGGCGGCCAGCGCGCCGGCCCGGGTGGCGCCGTGGGTGGCCACGTGCACCCGGCCGACGACCAGCTCGGGCACGCCCAGCTCGACCACGACCGCGTCCGGCCGGGCGGCGAGGGCCCGCTCGACGGCGGACCGCATCCAGTCGTGCCGGTGCAGGTCGCGGACGACCAGCACGACCGGTCGGCCGCCGGCCGCGGCCGTCGGGTCCGCCGGCACCTCGAACTCGGCGAACCGGGCGGTGGTGGTGCCGGGCCGCAGCGCGGCCAGCGGGGCGGCGATGCCCCAGGGGGTCTCCGGGCCGATGGCGATGTTGCGCGGCGGGGCGAACTCCACCACGTGGGCGGGGGCGACCAGCGGCAGGGCGGCGGTGGCGCCGCTGACCCGCAGCGCCCGGCGCGCGGCGGCCAGGCCGACCGGCGAACCGTCGTGGGCCGGCACGGCCCACGCGGGACGGTCGGCGCGGGCGGCCACCGTCCAGGCGGCGAGCTGACCGACCCGCTTGGCCGCCTCGGCGAGCCGTTCCTCGGGCAGCTCCCCGGCCATGACGGCGGCGACGATGGCGTCGCGCAGGTGGCGGGCGGCGTCCTCATCGGCCCGTTCCCCGCCGACGCAGACCGCGTCGGCCCCGGCGGCCAGGGCGCGCACGGCGGCACCGGCGAAGCCGTACCGGTCGGTGACCGCCCGCATCTCCACCGCGTCGGTGATCACCACGCCGGAGAAGCCCAGCTCCTCGCGGAGCAGGTCGCCGAGGATGCGGGGGCTGAGGGTGGCGGGCAGTTCCTCGTCGAGGGCGGGCACGAGCAGGTGCCCGGTCATCACGGCCTGCACCCCGGCCGCCACGGCGGCCCGGAACGGGACCAGCTCGCCGGCGTCGAGGCGGGCTCGGCTGGCGCCGATGCGGGGCAGGTCGTGGTGCGAGTCGACCCGGGTGTCGCCGTGGCCGGGGAAGTGCTTGGCGCAGGCGGCGACGCCGGCGGACTGGAGGCCGCGTACCCAGGCGGCGGTGTGCCGGGCGACCAACTGGGGGTCGGCGCCGAAGGACCGGACGCCGATCACCGGGTTGGCCGGGTTGTTGTTGACGTCGGCGTCCGGGGCGTAGTTGAGGGTGATGCCGAGCGCGGCGAGGTCGGCGCCGAGGTCCCGGGCCACCTCCTCGGTCAGCGCCGGGTCGTCGACCGCGCCGAGGGCGAAGTTGCCCGGGCGGGAGCTGCCCAGCGCCGACTCGATCCGGGTGACGTCGCCGGCCTCCTCGTCGATGGCCACCAGCACGTCCGGGCGTTCGGCGCGCAGGGTCGCGGTGAGCGCGGCGAGCTGCCCGGGGTCGACGACGTTGCGGGCGAACAGGACCACCGAGCCGAGCCCCTCGCCGAGCCAGCGGCAGACCCACTCGGGCGGGGTGGTGCCGACGAAACCGGGCTGTAGGACGGCGGCCGCCAGGCCCGCCAGGTTGCGCTCGCTCATGCGGCCCCCGTACCCCCGTGTGGTCGTCCGACGGCCGGTCGCCGTCGCGGTGCTGCCATGGTCACACCGGGCCAGGAAATAGTCAATAAACCTTACTGTTACCGTCTGGCGCCCTCCGGGGCGGCGTGCGACAGTGCGGGAATGGATCTGTTGCCGCTCGCCGACGCCACCTCGCCGGCCGACGTCCCCGGCGTGCGCCTGCTCGGGGTGGTGGTCGGCGGCCTGCTGCTGCTCGCCGCCATCCGGGCCATGTTCGGCCGCCGCTGACTGATCCCCCGAGTCCGGGGTAGGGCATCCCCTGGTCGGCCCGGCGCGACCGGCGTCGGGCGACGGCGAGGGGGAAAGATGAAGATCGGTTACTTCCTGTCCAGTGAGGAGTTCACCCCGGCGGAGCTGCTGGAGCAGGCGCGCGGCGCCGAACGGGCCGGCTTCGAGGCGCTGTGGATCTCGGACCACTACCACCCGTGGGTGGACGCGCAGGGGCAGAGCCCCTTCGTCTGGTCGACCGTCGGCGCGCTCAGCCAGGTCTGCTCGCTGCCCGTCACCACCGCGGTGACCTGCCCGACCGTCCGCATCCACCCGGCGGTGCTGGCCCAGGCCGCGGCCACCAGCGCCGTTCTGCACTCCGGGCGCTTCGTGCTCGGCGTCGGCTCCGGCGAGGCGCTCAACGAGCACATCCTCGGCGACGCCTGGCCGCAGACCGACGTCCGGCTGGAGATGCTGGAGGAGGCGGTCGAGGTGATGCGCGAGCTGTGGCAGGGCGGATTCGTCAACCACCACGGCAAGCACTACACCGTCGAGCACGCCCGGATCTACACCCTGCCCGACGCGCCCCCACCGGTCTACGTCTCCGGCTTCGGTCCCAAGGCGATCGACCTGGCCGCCCGGATCGGCGACGGCTACGTCAGCGTCATGCCCGACGCCGACATGGTCCGCCGGTTCCGGGAGAGCGGCGGCGGCGACAAGCCGTGCCAGGCCGGCTTCAAGGCGGCGTACGCCGACAGCGAGGAGGAGGGCGCGCGGCTGGCGTACGAGAAGTGGCCGAACGCCGGGGTGCCGGGCGAGCTGTCCCAGGTGCTCCCCTCCCCGCGCCACTTCGAGCAGGCCACCCAACTGGTCAAGCCGGAGATGATGAAGGCGTCGTTCGTCTGCGGCAACAGCGCCGACGCGCACCTGGAGATGATCGACAAGTACGCCAAGGCCGGCTTCGACGAGGTCTACGTGGCCAACACCGGCCCGCACACCCAGGGCCTGTTCGACCTCTACCAGCGCGAGGTGCTGCCCCGCCTGCGCTGACAGCCTGGCCTGGCCAGCGGCGTTTCGCGGCTCGTCGCGCCCACGGACGGTGCCCGGCGCCCGGCCCGACACCCCGACGAGCGTGATACCTCAGAGTCATCTTGATACCCGTCAGGTATCACGCTCAGGACGGGACGGGGCTGCGCAGCAGCCCGCCGGGCAGCGCCGGAGCCTGCTGCGCGGTGTCCCGGCGGGTGGCCCGCGCGGCGTTACGGCTCTCCCGACCGATCGGCCGCTGTCGACGGTTTCGGCGCTGATCTCCTCGGGTACCTCCGGCCCTCGATGAAGCTGTCCATGCACTCGACGACGTTGCGCCGCGCGGCGCGGAGCCTCTTCGGCTGGACCGCGCTGCGGCCCAACCAACTCGCCGCCATGCGCGCGGTGATGAAGCGACGCGACGCCCTGGTGGTCCTGCCCACCGGCGCCGGCAAGTCGGCGATCTACCAGATCCCGGCCAGCCTGATCCCCGGACCGACGGTGGTGATCTCCCCGCTGCTGGCGTTGCAGCAGGACCAGATCGCCGCCCTCAACGAACGGCAGCGCCCGGAGCTGCGGGCGGTACGGATCAGCTCCGACGAGTCCCCGGCCCAACAGGCCCAGGCGATCGAGGAGATCCGCGACGGCCGCGCCGAGTTCCTCTTCATCACCCCGGAGCAGCTCAGCAACCCCGACCGGATGGCCGAGGTCAGGGCGCTGAAGCCGGCGCTGGTGGCGATCGACGAGGCGCACTGCATCTCCGCCTGGGGGCACGACTTCCGCCCTGACTACCTGGCGCTGGGCCACCTGATCGAGGGCATCGGCCGGCCGCCGGTGGTGGCCCTGACCGCCACCGCCTCACCCCCGGTACGCGACGACATCATCGCCCGGCTGCGGCTGCGCGACCCGGAGGTGGTGGTCTCCGGGCTGGACCGGCCCAACCTCTTCCTGGAGGTGGCGCACTGCCCCACCGACGACTACCGGTGGCGGCGACTGGTGGCGCTGCTGCGCGACGACCGACGCCCCGGCATCATCTACGTGCCGACCCGGCGGGCCGCCGAGGAGCTGGCCCAGCGGTTGACCGACGCCGGCTTCCCGTCGCAGTACTACCACGGCGGAATGCCCACCGGTGCCCGGCACGAGCTGCACGAGGCGTTCCTCGCCGACCAGGTGCCGATCATGGTGGCGACGTCGGCGTTCGGCATGGGCATCGACAAGCCGAACATCGCCTGGGTGGTGCACATGGCGCTGCCGGACTCGCCGGACAGCTACTTCCAGGAGATCGGCCGCGCCGGCCGGGACGGCGCGCCGGCCCGAGTGCTGCTGCTCTGGCAGGCCGAGGACGTCGGGCTGCAACGCTACTTCAGCGGCGGCCTGCCGGACTCCACCGAGCTGCGCGACCTGGCCGCGCTGCTGCGCAAGGAGGCCCGGACCAAGAAGGAGCTGCGCGAGGTGACCGGACTCGGTGCGCGCAAGCTCGGCCAGTACCTGTCGCTGCTGGAGCAGATCGGCGCCGCCGAGCCGCGGGCCAGGCAGAGGATCGGCGCGCCCCGCTACTCCCCCAGGCCGGTGGACGCCGCCGCGGCGGCCCTGGCCGAGGCGGAGCGGCAGCAGACCGTGACCCGGTCCCGCACCGACATGATGCGCGCCTTCGCCGAAACCACCGCCTGCCGGGGCCAGACGCTGCTGGCGTACTTCGGTGAGCAGATGTCGGAGGTCTGCGGGCACTGCGACAACTGCCACGCCGGCACCAGCACCGCCGACGACGGCGCGGTCGGGCCGTTCCCGGTGCACAGCCAGGTCCGCCACCCGGACTGGGGGACCGGACTGGTGCTCAACTACGAGGAGGACCGGATGACGGTGCTCTTCGACGAGGTCGGCTACAAGACGCTCTCCGTGCCCGTGGTGTCGGAGCAGGGCCTGCTGACGCGGGACTAGCCTGACCGGGGCACCGGGCACAGACGCAACGAAACGAGAGGGGCTCAGTCGTGATCGAACAGCCGGCGTACACCGGGTTCGGGTTCTCCGACGAGGAGTGGGGGCTGCTGGTCGGCCTGCCGCAGGCGGTCCTGACCGCGGCCAGCGCCGCGGAGCACGACGGCAGCCGGCGCACCCGCGCGGAGAACGCCGCCGGGCTGGAAACCATCTCCGCCGGCCGCGAGTCGGCCAACCCGCTGGTCGCGGCGGTCGCCGGGGAGATCGTGTCTCGGGTGGGCGACCCGGAGGCCGGCGAGGAACTGCCGGTCATCGAGCCGGCGGACCCGCAGGCCCTGATCGACGACGTGCTGGCCCGCGCCGGTCAGGCGTCGGCGCTGCTGGCCGCCCGGGTGGACGAGGGCGAGGCCGGGGCGTACAAGCACTGGCTGGTGGAGATCGCCGAGCAGGTGGTCGGCGCCGCCCCCACCGGCGGCCTCCTCGGCCTCGGCGGCGACCAGGTCAGCGACTCGGAGCGGCGCTTCCGCGACCGGCTCTCGCACGTGCTCAACGACTGACCGGCACCGCCGCGGATCCGCGCGCCCACCCGGTCGCGCGGATCCGTCGTCTCCGCGCTCTTTCGCCGGCAGGGCCGTCATCGACAATGGGCCGGACACACGCGGAACCATGGAGGCGGGAAAGATGCTGGACCGGAACGTCATCGACACGGAGGCGCTGCCGCCGCGCGAGCGGTTCGGCATGTGGCTGGACCTCGTCGCCCGCACCGCGTCGCCACTGCGGATGCGGTCCGCGCACGCCGACGACTTCACCGCCCGCGCCGAGATCATCCCCCTCGGCCCGATCCAGCTGGTGAACTACCGCTACCCCTCGCTGGACGCCGTACGGACCGCCAAGCTGGCCCGGCAGACCGAGGTGGACTACTTCCTGCTCGCCCTGACCACCACCGGCACCGGCTCGTCCGGGCAGGCCGGCCGGCAGAGCGTGCTCGGGCCGCGCGAGTTCACCTTCTACGACGGGTCGCGTCCCCACCAGGTCAGTCACGAGGGTGCGCAGGGCGGACAGCAGCACGCCAGCTCCGTGGTGGCTTTGATCCCGTACGGCGCGCTGCCGCTGCCCCCCGACCGGCTCGCTCCGCTGCTCGCCGGCCGGATGTCCGGCACCGAGGGGGTGGGCGCCCTGCTGGCCCAGTACCTGGTGCAGATCACCGCTCATCCGGAGCAGTATCACGCGGCGGACGCCGACCGGCTCGGCACGACCGCGCTCGACCTGATCGTCACCATGCTCGGCCGACACCTGGTCGCCGAGGACGCGGTGCCCCGCGAGGTACGCCGTCGGGCGCTGCTCGCGCAGGTGCGCGGCTACATCCAGCGTCACCTGGGCGATGCCACGCTGAGCCCGCAGAGGATCGCCGACGCGCACCACGTCTCCGTCCGGACCCTGCACCGGCTCTTCGAGACGGAGGAGACCACGGTGGCGTCGTACGTGCGCGACCTGCGCCTGGACCGGTGCCGCCGCGACCTCGCCGACCCGGCGCAGGCGCACCGGGCGATCCAGGCCGTCGCCGCCCGCTGGGGCTTCGGTGACAAGGCGGTCTTCAGCCGTGCCTTCCGCGCCGCCTACGGCGAGACCCCGCAGGGGTACCGCGCGGCCCGGCGGGAACAGGCACGGATCGTCAACGACGCGGCATCCGTCGTCAACTCGACGTCGACATACTGAACCCGGATCGGCGGTCGGCAGGCCCGTGCCGGCCACCGATAACGGGGGACCGTGGTGGCGCCCGTGACCTCCTTGTCACGGGCGGCCGCCCCGGTTGCCGCGCGGACGGCCCGCCACCCGGCCACACCGACTCCGGCCCCGTCGCTCTTCCCCCCAGGACCGACGACGGGGCCGGTCAGGCCTCCTCCAGCAACTCCAGGACCGTCCGCTCGGCCTCGGGCTTCGGGGTGTCCGGCCGGACCGGCGCCACCACCCCGTCGTGGTAGAGGTCGACCACCCGGGGATCCACGTAGGACGTCCGGGCCACCGTGGGGGTGTTGCCCAGCAGCTCGGCGACCTCCTTCATCACCCCGGCGACCGCCTTCTTCCGGGCGGTGGCGGACCGCTGCACGCCCACGGTGGCCAGTTCCGTCGCCGCGAGCACCGTCGCGTGCCAGGTGCGGAAGTCCTTGGCGGTCATCTCGCCGCCGCTGGCGTCGCGCAGGTACTCGTTGACCTCGTCGCTGCGCACGTCGCGCCACTGCCGCCCGTCCCAGTAGCCGAAGAGGCGGTCCTCCGCCCGCCGCCGCCGGCGCAGGTTGGTCAGCACCTGGCACAGCTCCGCGTCCTCGATCCGGCGGACCTGCTCGATGCCGCCCTTGGCCGGGAACTCGAAGACCACGCACCCGCCCCGGGAGCGGGCGTGCTCGGGGCGCAGGGTGGAGACCCCGAAGGTGGCGTCCTCGCCGACCGCGTACTGGTCGTTGCCGACCCGGAACATCCCCATGTCCAGCAGCCGGGCGACGGTGGCCAGCACCCGGTCCCGGTTCAGGCCCTGCCGGCCCAGGTCGTCGGCGATCCGCGCGCGCAGCACCGGCAACCGGTGGGCGACCTCCAGCACGTGGTCGAACTTCGCCTCGTCGCGCTTGCGCCGCCACTCCGGGTGGTAGAGGTACTGCTTGCGGCCGGCCGCGTCGACGCCGGTCGCCTGGATGTGCCCGTTCGGGTACGGCGAGATCCAGACGTCCTGCCAGGCGGGCGGGATGACCAGCTCGCGCAGCCGGGACAGTTCCTCGGGGTCGCGGACCGGCTCGCCCCGGGGGTCGAGGAACACCCAGCCCTTGCCGGCCCGGCGGCGCCCGTACCCCGCCCGGCCCGGATCACTACGCCGCAATCGCACCGGAGACCCGCACCGCCTCTTCGGCCTCGTTCACGGCGGCCAGCACCCGGTCCACGGGCAGGGCCGCCAACGTCGGGTGGCTTCCTACCCCGGGCCGGTCCGGCCAATCCCGGGCGCCGCTCCACAGCGCCCGGTGCCGGGGCCGGTCCGGCGGCGGGCCCCACTCGCCCGGCGGGACCGGGCCGAAGAGCAGCACGGACGGGGTGGCGTAGGCGGTGGCGAGGTGGCCGACCCCGGTGTCGCCGCTGACCACCAGGCGGGCGTGGGCGACCAGCGCGGCCAGCTCGCCCAGGTCGGTCCGGCCGGCCAGGACGGCGGGGTCGGGCAGATTCGCCCCGGCGGCCACCTGGCGCGCCAGCTCCCGCTCGTCGGCCGAGCCGGTCACCACCACCCGGTGGCCGCGCTCGGCGAGGGTCCGGGCCAGCGCGGCGAAGCGCGCTGCCGGCCAGCGCTTCTCGGGGATCTTGCTGCCCGGGTGGACGACCGTGACCCCGGTCGGTGTCCGGTCCGCCGCCGGCCGGCGTAGGGCGAGGTCGCCGGGGTCGGCGGGGATGCCGTACCAGGCCAGCAGGCGGCACCAGCGGTGCACCTCGTGCTCCCCGGGACGCCACCGCGGGCCGTCCGGGTGGCCGGCCTCGGGGCAGCGGAACGCCAGCAGCCGGCCCGCGCCGGCCAGCATCCGGTGCGAGTCGGGCCCGCGCCCGTGCAGGTTGACCGCGACCGGCGGGGGCGGCCACGGCGGGGAGCCGAGGCCGTCGGTGGGCACCAGCCGGTCGACGCCGCCGACCAGGTCGACCAGCGGCCCGAGCCAGGCCGGCGCCGCCAGCGCCAGCTCCCGGTCGGGGTACGCGGCCCGCAACGCGCGCAGCGCCGGCACCGCCGTGGCCAGGTCGCCCACGCCGAGGGCGCGGAGCACGAGGATCACGGGTACGAGGTCTCCTGCTCGGCGCAGACCACCATCTCGCGTACCGCGCAGCCGGGCGGCTGGGAGAGGGCGAACATCACCGCGGCGGCGGTGTCGGCCGGGTCGTTGAGCTTGGCCTCCGGGCCGGGCCGGTACTGCGGGTCACGCGCGTCGAAGAAGGCGGTGCGCATCCCGCCGGGAATCAGCAGCGTCACGTTCACCCGGCCGGCGAGTTCGGCGGCGAGCGCCCGGGTGAAGCCGACCACCCCGAACTTCGCCGCGCAGTACGCGGTGGCGTCGCTGACCGCCTTCACCCCGAGGGTGGAGGCCACCGTGACGATCCCGCCCCGGGACGCCTCCAGGTACGGCAGCGCCGCGCGGACCACCGCCACCGTGGCGAGCAGGTCGACCGCGACGATCCGTTCCCAGGTCTCCCGGGGCACGTCGGCGAGCTTGCCGGGCACGTCGGTGCCGGCGGCGGTGACCACCGCGTCGAGGCCGCCGGAACGCTCCGCCAGCTGCCGGGTGGCCTCCTCGGCGGCCCGGGTGTCGGCCAGGTCGCACTCGACCCAGGGCACCCCGTCACCGGGGCGCTGCCGGTCCAGCACCAGCGGCCGCCCGCCGGCCCGGGCCACCGCGGTGACCACCGCCGCGCCGAGCCCGCTCGATCCGCCGGTGACCAGGACGATCGGGCCGGCACCCGGTGCACTGCTCATCGCGCTCCCTCCGCCGTCGGACGCTGCGCACCGGCGGCCCTGACGGCGCCGGTGGGTGCGGCACGGTACGCCCCGGGGCGCTCACCGCGGGCCGCCGCGATCATGTCGGTGGTGGAGCGTCCGTCCAGGTACGGCACCACCACCGAGTGCCCGCCCCAGCGGCGCAGCGCCTCGGCCTCCGGCAGGCTCGCCGGGTCGCCGCCGCCGGTGGCGTAGTCGCCACCCTTGACCCAGATGTCCGGGCGCAGCCAGCTCAGCACCGCGTCCGGGGTGGACTCGTCGAAGACCAGCACCGCGTCGACGCAGCTCAGCGCCGCGAGCAGCCGGCTACGGTCGCCCTGCGGCACGACCGGGCGGTCCGGCCCCTTCAGCCCGGCGACGCTGGCGTCGGAGTTGAGGCAGACGATCAGGCAGTCGCCGAGCTGCCGGGCGGCCTGCAGGGTCGCCACGTGCCCGGCGTGCAGCAGGTCGAAGCAGCCGCCGGTGGCGACCACGGTGCCGCCGGCGGCGCGTACCTCGGCCACCACCGCACCCGCCGCGGCGGCCCCGATCCGCTCCCCGCCGCCGCCCAGTGGCGGCGGCGCGGCGGCGCGGACCTCGGGCGGCAGCGCGGCCGCCACTCCCCCGCCGGCCACGTACGCCGACGCCTCCGCCACCGCCTCCTGCACCGCCTCGGAGACCAGCGCGCCCCGGGCCAGCGCGAGGCTGGCCGCCGAGGCGAACCGGTCCCCGGCCCCGCAGGTGTCCCCCTCGGCGTTGACCGGGGCGGCGACCACCAGCGGGGTGGCGCCGGCGTGGCAGAGCAGCGCGCCGTCGCCGCCCAGGGTCACCGCCACCGCGCCGGCCCGCCACCGCTCGCGCAGCCCCTGCGCGCCCCGGGAGGCGGTGGCCAGCCGGGACGAGCCCGGCGGGACCTCGGTCAGGTCGCGTACCTCCGCCTCGTTCGGGGTGGCCAGGGTGACCCCGGGCACCGCCGCCGGTCCGCGCGGGTGCGGGTCCCAGACCACCGGCGCGCGGGTCGCGGCGAGCGCCGCGCGCAGCGCGGGCTGCCGGGCGACGCCCCGGCCGTAGTCGCTGACCAGCACGGCGGACGCCTCGGCGATCAGCCGGAGCACCGCCTCGCTCGGCGGCCCGGGGTCGGCGGCCGACCCACCCCGGTCGTGGCGCAGCAGCACCCGGCCGCGGGCCCGCAGCCGGATCTTCTCGGCGGTGGCGCCGGGCAGCGGCAGCGCGTACACCTGCACGCCGGCGGCGCTGAGCAGGCAGCTGAGCCGGGCGCCGCCGGCGTCGTCGGCGAGCGCCGTCACCAACGCCACCTCGCCGGCGCCCTGGGCGGCGGCGAAGACCGCGGCCAGGCCGGCGCCGCCAGGGCGGTCGGCGTACGTCGTCTCGTCGAGCACCGGTACGGGCGAGTCGGGGCAGAGCCGGTTCACCACGCCCTCGACGTCGCGGTCCAGCAGGGTGTCGCCGATGACCACCAGGGGTCCCCGCACGGCCGGCCTCCTCATCCCGCCTCCACCCGCCGGTCGCCGCCGTCGAGCACCACCTCGACGCCGGCGCGCACCGGCGCGGTGGGCCGTTCGACGGGGGCGGGGCCGGCCGTCCCGGTCACCGCCAGCGCGGCCGGCAGGGCCCGGTCGACGTACTCGCAGAGCACGTGGGTGGAGACCAGGTGCAGCTCCTGCACCACCTGGCTCTCGGGCGAGGCGATGGCGAGCGTCTCGTGGCAGGCGTCGGCGAGCGGGTTGGGCGCCGGGCCGGTGAACGCCCAGCAGCGCAGCCCGACCTCCCGGCCGGCGCGGGCGGCGGCCAGCAGGTTGGCGCTGGCCCCGCTGGTGGACATCAGCAGCAGGATGTCGTTCTCCCGGCCGTGCGCGCGGACCTGGCGGGCGAAGACCTCGTCGTAGCCGTAGTCGTTGCCGATCGCGGTCATCGCGGAGGTCTCCGCGTGCAGCGCGATGGCCGACAGCGGCTGCCGGTCGTCGCGGAGCTTGCCGACCAGCTCGGCGGTGAGGTGCTGGGCCTCGGCCGCGCTGCCGCCGTTGCCGGCGACCAGCAGCCGGCCCCCGCCGGCCAGCGTGGCGGCCAGCTCGGTGCCCCAGCGGGCGAGCTGCTGCTCCGCGGACCGGAACGGCAGCAGCGCCTCGGCCAGCAGGGTGAGGTGCGCGTCCAGCAGCCCTTCGGTGGCCGTGGTCATCAGGCGACCACCCGGGTCGGCCGGCGCACGGCGGCCACCTCGCCGTACAGCTCGGCCAGCCGCTCGGCGGTGGTCGACCAGGAGTAGCTGCGCCGGGCCCGTTGCAGCGCCGCGGTGGCGTACCCGAAGCGGCGGATCCGGTCGTCGAGCAGGCGCTGGATCGCCGTGCCCAGGGCCCGGGGGTCCCGGGCCGGGACCAGGTCCCCGGTCACCCCGTCGACCACGGTGTCCTTGATCCCGCCCACGGCGGTGCCGACCACGGGCACGCCGCAGGCCATCGCCTCCAGCGGGGTGAGCCCGAACGGCTCGTACCAGGGGGCGGCGACCAGCACGTCGGCGGAGCGGTACCAGCGCCCCATCTCCTCCCGGGGCACCGCGCCGACCAGCCTGACCCGGTCGGCCACCCCGCAGGTGGTGGCGAGGGCGCGCAGCCGGCGGGCGTACGGGTCGGTCTCCAGCAGGCCGGCCGGCGGGCCGCCCACCACCACGCACTCGGCGTCGGGCACCAGGGCCATCGCCCGGATGACGGTCTGGAAGCCCTTGCGTTCCACCAGCCGCCCGACGGTGAGGATCCGGGGCCGGTCGGGCTCCCGCTCGACGGCCGGGCCGAGCGGGGCGAAGCTGGCGAGGTTGACCCCGGACGGCACGACGGTCATCCGCGAGCGCGGGACGCCGAGGCGGACCAGCTCGCCCACCTCGTCCTGGCACTGCGCGACCACCCGGTCGACCGCGCGGCCCAGCTCCCGCTCGTACGCGATCCGCCGCGCCGGGCTGGTGTCCTGCACGCCCTGGTAGCGCCGCTTGACCGTGCCGAGCGCGTGGTACGTCTGCACCACCGGCACCCCGGTCTGCCGGCTGGCGGCCAGCGCGGCGAGCCCGCTCATCCAGAAGTGCGCGTGGATCACCTCGGGCACCCAGTCGCCGCCGCGCCACCGTTCCACCAGCCAGCCGCTGAACTCCTTCATGTGCGGCAGCAGCGCGTCCTTGGCCAACGGCTCGGCCGGGCCGGCCGGCACGTGCACCACGTCGTACCCGTGCGGGGCGCGGACGGTGACCGGCAGGTCGACCGCGTCGCGTCGGGTGTAGACCCGGACGTCGTGCCCGGCGGCCGCCAGCGCGGCGGAGAGCTCCGCGACGTGGGTGTTCTGCCCACCGGCATCCTCACCGCCCAGGACGGCGAGCGGGCTGGCGTGCTCGGAGATCATCGCGATGCGCATACTTCCTCCTCCAGCAGGCGGTCCCAGTCGGCGAGGAAACGGTCCAGGCCGTAGCGGGCCCGGGCGGCGGTGCGCGCCTCGGCGCCGGCGCGGCGGGCCTCGGCGGGTTGCGTGACGAACCGCCCCGCGGCCTCCAGCAGCGCGTCCACCCGGGTGGAAAGGGCGCCGGCCCCGGGCGGCACGGCCTCGACGGCCTCGGTGGTGGCCAGCGCGACGACCGGCATGCCCATCGTCATGGCCTCGATCAGGCTCAGCCCCAGCGACGTCCACCGGCACAGGTGCAGGTACGCCCGCCGCCGGGCCAGCTCGGCGTGCATCCGGTGCTGCGGCACGTCGTCGTGGCTGGCCAGCCGGTCGGCCGGGAGGCCGAGGTGTTCCGCGAGCCCGGCGACCTTCATGCCGAACACGTCCAGCGGGGCGATCTCGGCGAAGCGGGACAGCAGGTCGGTGCCGGTGACCCGCCAGCGGCGTACCGGCTCGTTGATGACGACGGCGAGCCGGTCCAGCTCGCCGGTCCACTGCACCGCCGGCGGGACCACCCCGTGCTCGACCACGGCGGTGCGGGTGCCGCCGTTGTCCCAGAACAGCTCGTTGAAGTGGGTGACGTGGGTGAGCAGCAGGTCGTCCCGGTCAGCCATCGGGTGGCGGGTGTTGGGCACGTCGCCCTTGGGGGTGTTGTGCTCGACGTAGATCGCCGGCAGGTCCCGGCCGGCCCGCCGGCCCAGCCAGTCGCAGGCCAGGTCCATCTCCTCGGGCCGTTGCAGCAGCACCACGTCGACCTCCTCCCGGCGCAGCTGCTGCGGCGTGACCTCCACCGCGCTGTCCGGCCAGGGATAGGTGCGGGCCCGACCCAGCCCGTACGGGCCGCGGTCGGGGGTGACCGGCACCAGGTAGCGGTGCTTGCCGTGCACGAACGAGGTGGTCCAGGAGCCGTGCACGTGCCACACCAGGATGTTCATCGGGCGCTCCCGCCGCCGGCGATCACCGGATCGATGCCGACGGTGGCCGGCGCCGCGCCCGGCGGGGGCGCGTCGGCGGGTACCCCGAGCAGGCGTACCGCCGCCAGGACGTGGTCCGGCTCGACGGCGGACAGGCAGGGGTGGCCGGGCACCGGGCAGCGGGTGGCCCGGGTGCCCCGGCAGGGCGCGGCGGCGTCGCCGAGGCGTACCGCCGGCACCCGGTACGGCCCCCACTGTCCGAACGGGACGGTGGGGGCGAAGAGGCTCACCACCGGCACGCCCAGCGCGGCGGCCAGGTGCGCCGGGCCGGTGTTGCCGACCACCAGCGCGCCGGCGTCGGCCAGCACGGCGGCGAGCTCCGCCAGACCGGTCCGCCCGCCCAGGTCGACGCCGGTGTCGCCGGCCACCCGGGCGGTCAGCTCCGTCTCGTCCGGGCCGCCGGTGACCGCCACCCGGTGGCCGGCCGCGGTGAGCACCCGGACGATCCGGGCGGCCAGCTCGGGCGGGCAGGCCCGGGTCTGCACCGCCGAGCCGGGGTGCAGCACCACGTAGCCGGGCCGGCCGAGGCGGGCCGGCGTGGGCGGCAGGCCGTCGGTGCGGATGCGCAGCGCCGGGTCGTCGGCGGCCGGGAGCGGGAAGCCGGCGGCCGCGGCCAGCGAGAGCGCCCGCTCGGGCTCGGGCAGCCCGTCGGGCACCCGGTGCCGGACGTCGAGCAGCGCGCCCGGGTAGTCGTCGCTGATCGCGCTGACCCGGGGCACGCCGGCCATCCGCAGCAGCAGCGCGAGCGGGAGCGGTGACTGGTGGAAGGAGGTGAAGACCACCGCCTCGTCGGCGCGCACCCCGGCGAGGCGGTCGGTGAGCCGGCGGATGTCGTCCGGGTCGACCGGGGCGGGGTCGCCGTCGATCCAGGGCAGCGGCCATTCGACGAGTTCGTCGACGCCGGGCAGCAGGGCGGCGGCGTGCCGACCGCGGGGCCCGTGCAGCAGGACGACCCGTTCGGCGCCGGCGGCGACGGCGCGGACGGCCGGGCCGGTGACCAGCACGTCGCCGGCGGAATCGCTGCGGACGACCAGCACGGTGCCGGCCCGGCGGGGCGCGCTCGGGCGCAGCGCGGCCTGCCGCCGCAGGATCTCCTCGATGGCCGCCGGCAGGTCGCGGGCGACGTGCGGGGCGGCGGCCACCTCCTCGGGCCGGGTGACCGGGGTGGGGACCAGCAGGCCGGTGGCGCCGGCGGCGAGCGCGGCGGTCATGTCCCGGCCGATGTCGCCGACCAGCACGCACCGGGCGGGCGTGGTGCCCAGCGCGGCGGCGGCCCGGTGGACCAGGCCGGGGGCGGGTTTGCGGCAGGCGCAGCCGTCGCCGTCGTCGTGCGGGCAGACCTGCCAGGTGTCGAACGGGCCGAGCAGGGCCTCGATCCGGGCGTGCACCGCCCGCATCTGCGCGGCGGTGAACAACCCCTTCGCCAGCCCGGACTGGTTGGTCACCACGCCGAGGCGCAGGCCGGCCGCGCGCAACCGGTCCAGCGCCGCCCGCGCGCCCGGCATCGGCCGCACCTTCTCCGGGTCACCGTTGTACGGCACGTCCTCGACCAGGGTGCCGTCCCGGTCCAGCAGCACCGCGTCGAACAGGACCGGCCGGATCACGGCCCGGTCGACGGCCGGGTCGACCCGGCCTGACCTGCGCTGATCCGGCTCCATCTGGTCCCGTCGCACGGGCGGCGGGTTCCCGGAGCCCCGGGGAGTAAACATCATCTACCGGGCGGTACGGCTCGTCGCCGTCCCGGCCGCGCGGGGCTCGCCGACCCGGCCTTACCCGTCGCCCCGGAGAAGCTAACGCCCGGTCCGCCCCGCCGGTTAGCCCCGGTCGTCGTCGGGGTACTGGACGTCAGTGGCGATTGTGGAGAAAGTGATCGACGCGCCCCCGCAGCGGGTGTTCGACGTGCTGGCGGACGGGTGGACGTACAGCGACTGGGTGGTCGGGACCGTGCACGTGCGGGACGTCGACGACACCTGGCCGCGGGTGGGCAGCCAACTGCACCACAAGGCCGGGCCGTGGCCGCTCTCGTTGCATGACTCCTCGACCGTGCTGGCCTGCGAGCCGCCGCACAAGATGGTCATCAAGGCCGGGCTCTGGCCGGCCGGTGAGGCGATCGTGGTGTTCACCCTCGAACCGGTCGGCACCGACGCCACCCGGGTGCGGATCGGCGAGGACTTCGCCGCCGGGCCGCTGCGCTGGATCCGCAACAAGCTCAACGACCTGGTCCTGCACCAGCGCAACAAGGAGACCCTGCGGCGGCTCTCCGACATCGCCACCCGCCAGAAGGCGGACGAGGCCGCGGAGAGCTGAGGGGCGGGGAGCCTCGACGGGGCCCGACGGGGCACTGGCTACCCTTTGGGGGAAAACCGTCGGCAACCAGAGGATGTCCGTCATGATCGAACCCGTGGAGCTGCCCTCGCCGTGGCGGGAAGCACGCCTGACCGTCGTGGTCCCCACCTACAACGAGGCGGGCAACCTCCCGGCGCTGGTCGAGCGGCTCCTCGCCCTGCCGCTGCCCGGCCTCAAGATGCTGGTGGCGGACGACAACTCCCCGGACGGCACCGGCGAGGTGGCCGACAAGCTGGCCATCGAGCACCCCGACCGGATCCAGGTCGTGCACCGGGCCGGCAAGGAGGGCCTGGGCCGGGCGTACGTCGACGGGATCGGCCGGGCGCTCGACGGCGGGGCCGACTACGTGGCGCAGATGGACGCCGACCTGTCCCACCCGCCGGAGGCGCTGCCGGGCATGCTCGGCGCGCTGCTCTCCACCCAGGCCGGCGTGGTGATCGGCTCCCGGTACGTGCCCGGTGGCGAGCTGGACGAGAACTGGCCGCTCTACCGCCGCGCGCTCAGCGGCTGGGCGAACCTCTACGTGCACACCCTGCTGCGGGTGCGGATCCGTGACCTCACCGCCGGCTTCAAGATCTGGCGGGCGGACGCGCTGCGCGACATCGGCCTGGAGCGGGTGCAGTCCAACGGGTACAGCTTCCAGGTCGAGATGCACTACCTGGCCACCAAGCTGGGGCACACCATCCTGGAGGTGCCGATCCGCTTCGAGGAGCGCCGCGACGGCGACTCGAAGATGACCACCGCCACCAAGGTGGAGAGCGCGCTGATGCCGTTCAAGCTGCGTACCCGGCACCGCAACCTGGAGCGCTGACCCACCCGTCGCACCCGCATCGTCACGCGGCGTGACGGGTGCGGCGGACACCGTCGTGAGCGACCTGTCCGAGGGGCATGCGAATGCCGCTCGGGCAGGTCGCTTGTCTCCGGCAGGGGCAGCCGCGCCGGGTCAGCGGTAGACCGCGCGGTGGGCGGCGCCGATCGCCCGGGCGTACAGGCCGCCGGTGAGGGTGCGGTTGCGGCTCAGCGCCGCCTGCGCCGCGTTCGCGCCCGGCGCGCCGTGCACCCCGCCACCCGGGTTGGCCGAGGCGCTGGCCAGGTAGAGCCGGTCGACCGGGGTGTCCGGCCGGCCGAGCCCGGGCACCGGACGCAGGAAGAGCTGCTGGTACGCGGCGGCCGTGCCGCCGCCCACCGAGCCGCCGACCAGGCTCGGGTTGCGCTCCTCCAGATCGGCCGGGCCGGCCACGAAGCGGCCCCGGACCAGGGCCTTGAAGCCGGGGGCGTAGCGCTCCAGCACCGCCTCCATCCGGTCCACGTGCGCGGCCACGTCCTCGGCCCGCCAGTCCCGTCGGAACGGCAGGTGGGTGTACGACCAGAGCGACTCCGTGCCGGCCGGTGACCGGCTCGCGTCGGCGGTGGTCATCTGCCCGACCAGCAGGAACGGGTCCTCCGGCAGCTGCCCGCAGGCCAGGTCCGCCGCGTAGCGGGTGAGCCCGTCGACGTCCGTGGCCAGGTGCACGGTGCCCGCCCCGGCGACCTGCGGGTTGGTCCACGGCATCGGCCCGTCCAGCGCCCAGTCGACCTTCACCGTCGACCCGTCCCAGCGGAAGTGGTCGAGGTCCTCGACCAGCCGGGGCGGCAGCCGGGCCGCGCCGACCAGGTCCAGGTAGAGCGCCGGCGCCGGCACGTCGGCCAGCACCGCCCGACGGGCCCGCCAGGTGGCGCCGCCCTCGGTCCGTACGCCCATCGCCCGGCCCCGGGCGACGAGCACCCGGTCCACCCGGGCGGAGTAGGTGATCCGGCCGCCCTTGGCGATCAGCCGCGCCACCAGCGCGTCGGTGATCCGCTGCGCGCCGCCCACCGGCACCGGCCAGCCGACCTCCTGGCCGAGCATGGCGAGCAGCCAGCCGTAGATGCCGGAGCCGGCGTCGTCGGGCGACAGGTCGGTGTGCAGGGCGCAGCTGGCCATCAGCGCGGGCGCGCCCTCGCCCCGGAACACCTCGTGGCCGAACTGCCGGCTCGGCAGCACCAGCCGGCGGGCCAGCCGCAGCGCCCCGGCGGTGCGCAGCCGGCCCAGCAGCTCCAGCCCGTCGCGGACCGGCGGGAAGGGGGTGAACAGCGCGTTCACCAGGGGACGGGAGATCGTCCGCCAGTCGTCGTACGTGTCGAGCCAGCGCTGCCCGTCGCCCGGCGCGAACGCCTCCATCGACGCGGCGCTGCGGTCGGGGTCGCGGTTGAGCACCGCCGCCCGGCCGTCCGGCAGCACGTGCGCCAGCACGTCGGGCGCGTGCGTCCAGGCCAGCCCGTACGCGTCGAGGCCGAGCCGGCGCAGCACCGGCGAGGCGTAGCCGAGGGGGTAGAAGGAGCTGTAGAGGTCGCTCAGGTAGCCGGGGGCGGTCACCTCGGCGGACCGGACCGCCCCGCCGGGGGCGCCGGTGGCCTCCAGGACCAGCACGTCCCAACCGGCGTCGGCGAGCAGGTTGGCGGCCACCAGTCCGTTGTGCCCGGCGCCGATGACGACGGCGTCCGCGGTCTCGATGCCGGTCCCGGTCATCCGATCCGCCTACCCGGCCAGCAACCGGGCGAAACGCGTTTGCCTTGCCGGGACCGGGGCATCCACTGCCGCATGTACAGGGTTGAACAGCTCATCGGTGGAGTGTGGGGCGCGGGCGGTGCGGGCGGTGAACTGGTCGTGCACGATCCCGCCGACGGCACGCCGGTCAGCACCGTACCGGTGGCGACGGCGGACGAGGTGGCCAAGGCGGTCGAGGCGGCCCGGGGCGCGGCGGCGGAGTGGGCGGCGACGGCCCCGGCGGAGCGGGCGGCGGCGCTGCACCGGGCCGCGGACGCGCTGGCCGCGGCGGCGGACGAACTGGCCGAGGCGACGACGGCGGAGATGGGCAAGCCACTCGCCGACGCCCGGGGCGGCGTGGAGGCGGGCATCGGCACGCTGCGACAGTACGCCGAGCTGGGGCCGGTGCGGGGCGGGCGGACGCTGCACGGCGGCACGCACGCCATCGACTTCATGGCGCCGGAGCCGCGCGGGGTGGTCGCCGCGATCACCCCGTGGAACGATCCGGTGGCGGTCTCCTGCGGGCTGCTCGGCGCGGCCCTGGTGACCGGCAACGTGGTGCTGTACAAGCCGAGCGAACGGACCCCGGCCACCGGGTGGCTGCTGGCCCGGGTCCTCGACGGCGCGCTGCCGGCCGGGGTGCTGTCCCTGCTGACCGGCGGTGGCGAGGTGGGCGCGGCGCTGGCCGCGCAGGAGGTGGACGTGGTGGCCCACGCGGGCTCCACCACCACCGGCCGGGCCATCGCGGCGGCCTGCGCCCGGACAGGCGCGAAGGCGCTGCTGGAGAACGGCGGCAGCGACCCGCTGATCGTCGACGCCGGGCTGGACCCGGTCTGGGCGGCCGGGCAGGCGGCGATCGGTTCGTTCGCCAACGCCGGCCAGATCTGCGTCGCCGTCGAGCGGATCTACGTGCACCGGGACGTGGCCGAGGACTTCGTCGACGCGCTGGTCGACCGGGCGGAGGCACTGCGGGTCGGCCCGGGCCGGGACCCGGAGACCGAGCTCGGCCCGCTGGTGGACCGGCGGCACCGCGACCACGTGCACGGCCAGGTGACCGCGGCGGTGGCCGAGGGGGCGACGCTGCGCACCGGGGGTGTGCTGCCGGAGGGGCCGGGGGCGTTCTACCCGGCGACGGTGGTCACCGGTTGCCGGCACGAGATGACGCTGGTCCGCGAGGAGACGTTCGGGCCGGTGGCGCCCGTGGTGGTGGTGGACTCGTTCAGCGAGGCGTTGCGCTGCGCCGCCGACTCCCCGTACGGGCTGGCCGGCACGGTGCTCACCGCCTCGATGAGCCACGCGCAGCGGGCCTGGCGGGAGCTGCCGGTGGGCACCGTCAAGGTGAACGCGGTGTTCGGCGGGGCGCCGGGCGGCGCCGCGCAGCCGCGCCGCGGCAGCGGCCAGGGCTTCGGGTACGGCCCGGAGCTGCTCGACGAGTTCAGCACGGTGAAGACGGTGCACCTGGAGGCCCCGGGCGGCGGCCACTGGTGAGCGGGAACGCGGGAGCCCGGGACCGTGCGGTCCCGGGCTCCCGTGCGTCGTACCCCCCGCTCAGCGACCGCTGCGCGCCTTGGACTTCTCGCGGGCCTCCGTGGTCTGCCGAAGGTTCGCCTTCTGGATCGCCTTGACCAGTTCCGGCTTGGTCATCCGGGACCGGCCGGGTACGTCCAGCTTCTTGGCCACCTCCATCAGGTGCTCCTTCTTGGCGTTGGCGTCCACGCCGCCCGCCGTGGGAGCCCGTCGGGCCGGTCCGCCACCCTGCGCCTGGCGGTCGCTGGGTCCCTTGCGTCCCTTCGGCTCCCAGTGGTCGCCGACCTTCTCGAACTCGTGCTTGACCGCGGCGAACGCGGTGCGGTGCGCCCGCTCGCCCTCGCCGTACGTCTCCACCGCCGAGTCGTGCGTCTTCTCCCAGGTGCGCTTCGCCTTGTCCGGGGAGCGCCGCAGCGTGCTGGGCAGTACCTCGCGCCCGGGCATCTCGTCCTCCTCCGCGTCGATGTCTGCGTATGGACGGTTCCCCGGGCCCTCATCGGCAAACTCACCCGCCGGGTTTGTCGATTTCCGGCACCGGGTACCGGCGGGGCCAGCGGGTGCGGGTGCGCCGGCGGGGACGGGAGCGGGAGATGGCAGCGACGACGGAGCCGACCGCGGTCGCCGGTGGCCGGGACGGCCTGCGGGTCCCCCGCCGGGTACGCCAGCTGAGCTGGTCCACCTGGCGCGGGGCGCTGGTGCGCAGCGGGCGCAACTTCGTCAAGGACAACTGCGCGGACTGGGCGGCGGCGCTGACCTACTACGGCGTCCTCGCGCTCTTCCCCGCCACCGTGGTGGTGGTCGCCCTCGTCGGCCTGGTCTCCGACGGCGAGCGCACCGTCGACACGGTGCTGGGGCTGGCCCGCGACATCGGCGCCGGCTCGGTGGTCGCCAACGACGGTTTCGTGTCGGTGGTGCGCACCGTGGTCGACCAGCAGAGCGGGGCGGAGGTGCTGCTCAGCTTCGGTCTGCTCGGCGCGCTCTGGTCGGCGTCCGGGTTCATCGGCGCGTTCACCCGGGCCTCCAACGCGATCTACGGGGTCGAGGAGGGGCGGCCGTTCTACCGGTTGCGCCCGATGCAGATCGGCCTGGCGGCCGTGTCGCTGGTCCTGCTCGCCGTGGTGGCGCTCGGCCTGATCGTCAGCGGGCCGGTGACCGACGCGGTGGGCGACCTGCTCGGCGCCGGCGGGTTGGCCCGCACGGTGTGGAGCGTGGCCAAGTGGCCGGTGCTGGCGCTGGTGATGATGACGCTGCTGTCCCTGCTGTTCTGGATCGCCCCGAACGTCCGGCAGCCGAGGTTCCGCTGGCTGACCCCCGGCGGGGCGGTGGCCCTGCTCTCCTGGATCGTCGCCTCCGCCGGTTTCGGCCTGTACGTCGCGAACTTCGGCTCCTACGACGTGACGTACGGCAGCCTGGGCGCGGTCATCGCCTTCCTGGTCTGGCTCTACCTGTCCAACTGCGCGCTGATGTTCGGCGTGCAGATCAACGCCGAGCTGCAACGGGGCCGGGTGCTCCAGGCGGGGGCGGAGGATCCGGGCGAGCCGGTCCTGCTTCCGAAGGCCCCCGCCGATTCGTGACCGCGTGCCGGGTTCGGCGTTTCCCGGGGGCCGCCAGGGGTAGCACCAAGGCATGGAACTGGAACGTGGCAGCAGCAAGCACGGACCGAGGCTCGACGAGCAGATGAGCCAGGAGGTCGCCGGCCTGGTCCAGGGCCCGGGCACCGGGGGCTCGCGCGCCGAGGAGTTCCGCGAAGCCGAGCCGGCCGGCGAGGATCAGCCGGGTACCACCACGGCGCCGGCGGGTGAGCTGCGCAGCGGCGCCCCGAAGGGGATGAGCTCTCGGGACGTCGAGGACCGCAGCCGGCTCGGGCGGTTCATCACGATGAGTGCCCTGCCGGGCGACCGCGAGACGCTGATCGCCAACGCCCGCGAGAACCAGGCGCCCGCCGACCTCATCGAGGATCTGGAGCGGCTGCCCGACGGTACGCGGTACCGCACCGTTTCCGAGGTGTGGGCCGCCCTCGGTCACAAGAACGAGACGACCCGCTGGTGACCGGATCGGCCCACGATCCGGACGAACACCGGCGGCCAGAGGAGGAATCTTCATGAGCGGCGTTACCGAGCACGTGGACGTCTCCGTCCCGATCCGCACCGCGTACGACCAGTGGACCCAGTTCGAGGAGTTCCCCCACTTCATGGAGGGGGTGCAGGAGGTCCGGCAGCTGACGGACACGATGACCCACTGGACCGTCGAGATTGCCGGGGTCAAGCGTGAGTTCGACGCCGAGATCACCGAGCAGCTCCCCGACGAGCGGGTGGCCTGGAAGTCGACCGGCGGCACCCAGCAGGCCGGCGTGGTCACCTTCCACCGGCTCGACGAGGGCAGGACGCGGGTCACCCTCCAGATGGACTTCGAGCCGCACGGCGTGGTGGAGAAGGCCGGCGACAAGCTGGGTGTGGTGGACCGGCGTGCCAAGGGCGACCTGGAGCGGTTCAAGCAGTTCATCGAGCGCCGCGGTCAGGAGACCGGCGCCTGGCGGGGCAAGGTCGACCGCCCGCAGCCGTGATCCTCTCCCCCGCACCTCACCCGTCCGATGGCCGCCGGAGAATCCGGCGGCCATCGCCGTGTCCGGTTCCGGGTGCCGTCGCCGGGCCCGACGAGTGGGCGCGGCCGTTTGCGATCATCAGCCCCGGGTACCGCCAAGGAATGACGGAGAACGACGACAGCGTGTGGCGAGACGAGCAGAAGATCCCGCTGAGGGAGCTGGACCGGGCGATCGCCCGCTCCACGCTCGACGGGCAGAGCGACGACGTCACCGGCAACGACGCCGGCGAGGAGGCCGCCTTCGGTCACGGGCCGGAAGCGGCGGACCGGGGTGCCGGGGAAGCCGAGCGGCGCGAGATGACCGACTCCGAGCGGGCGTACCGCCCCTCCACCACCGGCCGGACCGGCCCCGACACGATGTGACCGGCGGGGCCCCGGGCGGGACGACGTCGGTGCCCCGGGGGTCGAAGGCACTGCCGGGCCGCGCGAGCCTGTCCCGGTGCTGCGGCTGGTCGGCTCACCCCGTGGCGGCCCCCGGTCTGCGCCCGGCGAGGGCGTGCAGGAGCAGCAGCAGCACCGCCGGCACGGTCAGCGCCGGCCCCAGCAACGCCACCGAGGTGTGCCCGAACAGCACCCCGAGCCCGCCGGGGATCAGCGCCGCGCCGAGCCCGGCGGTCCCGATCTGGACGCCGATGGCGCGGTCCGCGTGCGCCGCGCCGACCCGCTCCGGGGTGGCGAGGGTGAGCAGCGGGTAGACCGGCGCGGCGGCGAAGCCCACCAGGACCAGGCCGGCCAGGGCCACCCAGGCCGGAGCGGGCAGCGCGATCAGCAGGGCGCCGGCCGTCATGCCGAGCAGGCTGCCCCGCAGCACCCGACCGACGCCGAGGCGCTCGGCGGCCACGCCCTGCACGACCCGCCCCCAAGCGAAGAGGCTCCCCCATTGACGTTCTCCCTGCCCTGAAGGACGGGGATTCCCTCCGTGCTGCGCGTGGAACAGTGCGTTGAGCCCGGAGTCGACGGCGCCCGAACCGAGCCCGAGGACCAGCGCACAACCGATCATCAGGGCCAGCTCCGGCGTCGAGGCGTACCCGGTGAGCGCCAGGCTGGCCAGCACCGTGCTGCCGGCCAGCAGCCGACCGACGCCGAGTCGGGCCAGGGTGAAGCCGGCGAGCACGCTGGAGGTCAGATAGCCGACGGTGCCCGCGGTGAGCACCAGCCCGACTGCCTCCGTCGGTACCCCGAGGTCGGCGCGGATCGACGGCCAGTCGACCCCGATCAGCCCGTCGGGCAGGCCGAGGCTGACGAAGGCGAGGTAGGCGAGCAGGAGCAGGGAGGCGCGGGGCGGGGTGACGGACACGGGGGGCCATCCTGCCGTACCCGCCGAGAACGCTTCCGGCCGGCGACGACTTCCCCCGAACCGGCAAAAAGCAACGCCCGGACGGGCAGGAATGCGGACAGCCCATCCAGAATCGGCCGATCGGGTGACGGCAACCGGGGGGCGCCGCGTCAGACTTTCGGGATGCAACAGGGCTCCGGCTTCCTCACCCCACGTCAGCGGCGTCTGGCCTGGCTCGGCTTTCTGCTCGCCGCGCTCCAGGCCCCGGTCTCGGCCAAGCTGGTCGCCGACGACTCCTGGCTGTTCAGCCTCTGCGTCGCGCTCATGGTGGCGACCGTCATCATCGCCGACGACACCAGCCGTCGCCGGCCGGCCGACGCGCCGTCCGACTGACACCCGGCTCACTCCCCTCGATGGGGGCAGATGGGAAGTCCGGAGCCGTGACCTCCGGGCGCCCTCAGTTCCGGGGTGAGCCGGGCTCGGCGGGGCGGGCCTCGTGCCCGGGTCGGCCCCGGGTCCGCCGCCGCTCCTTCATCTCCGCCTCGTAGAGATGGCGGCGGCCGTCCACCAGCTGGTCCCGGGCGGCGCGGTCCAGCTCGCGGAAGACCGCGTAGTAGTTGTCGTCGAAGTCCTCGACGATCTGGAACGTCCACCGACCGGCGATCACGTTGCGGCCGAGCAGCTCGGTGCGGACCCGCTCCGCGAGGTCCTCGTGGCCGGCGGCCCGCAACTGCGCGACCGCGTCGTCGAGCATCAGGTCGGCGTGCCCGATCAACTGGTGCAGCGAGTAGAGGTGCCCGCGCGCCCGCTCCACCGTCTCCAGCGCCTCGCTGAGCTTGCCCAGCGCGGCCACCGTCTCGTCGGTCACGCCGTCCGGCCGGCGGTGCTGCTGGTCCGGGCCGTCGTCGTGCTGTCCCATCCGTCCCTCCAAGGTGCCGGCTGCGCCCATTCGCGCGCGGTTCTCCTTCTGCCCACGCTCCGCCGGGTCAATCCCGGCGGAGGAGGGCGGCCGACCGGAAGAGGACCCGGGACCGGCCGAGCGGCCGAGGCCGCCCGGGCCGCCGGGTGACTACCCTCGGTCCCCATGCGTCTGCCGTACTCCCAGGTCGCGACCCGGACCGCCGCGAGCGCGGCGCGGTCCGCCCTCGCCCTGCTCAGCGCCTCGGTCGGCGTCTCCGGCCTCGCCGCGGCGGCCGCCAACCCCGGCCTGCTCGCGATGGTCGACCAGCACGCGGCCGCGGTACGCGACAGCCTCGACGGCGACCGGCGGCGGCTGACCCCGGCGGCGCTGGTCGGCTACGCCGACGGGCTGCGGGCGGCCGCGCTGGAGCACGGCCTGACCCTGCCCACCGGCACGATCGACTGGACCGAGCCGGACTGGCTGCGCATCCGCCTGCTGGCGGTCTGCGCGCTGGCCCGCACGCTCGACCCGCGCCACCTCGAAGCGGCCTGACCCACTCCGGAGACGACGGAGGGGCGTCCGCGCCACGCACGGACCCCCTCCACCGGTACGCCTCCGACTCAGGTCCCCGGACGGCGGAACTGCTGGGTCTCCTCGCCCACGTTGCCGGACTGGTACGTACCCCGGCCCCCGGCCGCCGCCCTGGCCTCCTCGGCGCTCGCCATCGGCTGAACGCGCTCGGCGCCCCGATCGGCCATCTGACGGCTCATGTCGCCCCGCCCGGCCGCCTGGGCCTGGCGGTGCACCTGGATCGCCCGCGACTCCTCGGCCATCCGGTCCAGCCATCGGTCCCAGCGGCTCTGCATCGGCTTCACCAGACCACCGCCGACGCCGACGATCAGGATGCCGGCCACCGTGGCGAGCACCGCGATCAGCACCGGCGTGGTCACCGTGGTGGCGACGCCCACCTGGTTCAGCGCGGCGATGATGCCGAGCGCCAGGATGAAGACCGCCGTCAGGTCGCCGAGGATCCGGCCGTACGAGAGGCCGCCCAGCGCGCCGGTGACCAGGTCCCGGACGGCGTTGGCGATCGCGGCCGCCACGACCACGATGACGATCGCCACGAACGCGCGCGGCAGCCAGGCCACGACGCCCCGGATCAGGTCACTGATCGCGTTGGGTCCCCACACCCCGAAGGCGAACTGCAGGGTGAACAGCAGGACCGCGTAGTACGCGAGCTTGGCCAGGATGTCACTGGCGTCGTACTTCGTGCGTTCCAGTGCCCGTTTGATGCCACCCCGTTCGACCGCCCGGTCGAACCCCACCCGTTCCAGTACCTTGTCCACGATTTTGAGTACCGCTCGGGCGATGATCCAGCCCACCACGAGGATCGCGATGAACGCGATCGCCCTCGGGATGAAGAGCAGCACCGACCTCCACATGTCGGCCACGGCGTCGCCGATGTCGGCCTGCCTGACCGCAAGGGTTTCCGGCATGATGTCCCTCCTGTCGCATGGACTGCGCCGGCCGGATACCCGGTCGCTCAGGGTGCACGCCGCGACACCCAGGATCAATTTCCCGACATATCCCCCGAAAGACCTCCTGACCTGCCCTAACATCACCGCGCCCGGGGCCGTCCGGCACGGTCGGGAGGCATGATCCAAACCTCTGCGCGACGCTCCGGCTAGGCTGCGTAACATGCCAGGCACGGTCGGGCGAGTCCCCACGCCACCACCCGCCGCCCCCGGACCGGCCCCGGTCTCGCAGGTGACGGCGACCGTGCTCGCCCACCCCTGGGCGGGCACCCCGCTCGGGCCGCCGCAGCGGTGGGACCCGGCGGTCCGCGCCCTGGTCGACGTGATCCTCTCCTCGCCGGTGCCGATGGCGCTCTACTACGGCGACGAGTTCGTGCTGCTCTACAACCAGGGCTACTCCGAGCTGATCGGGGACCGGCACCCGGACGCCCTCGGCCGGCCCGCCGGCGAGGTCTTCGCGGACCTCTGGCACACCCCCGGGGTGGGCGACGTGATCGAACGGGCCTACCGGCGGGGCGAGTCCTTCCTCCAGCGGGAGTCGATGCTGCCGGTCGACCGGCACCTGGCCGCCACCGGCGACCACGCCGTCTTCACCCGCGGCCACTCGCCGGTACGCGACAGCACCGGCCGGATCGTCGGCGTGTTCACCGTGGCGGCGCAGACCACCCAGCTCACCCAGCAGTTGCAGAGCCTCAGCGACTTCGCCGCCGCGCTCTCCGGCACGCTCACCCTCGACGACGTGGCCCGGGTGACCCTGCGCTACGCGCTGCACTCCTTCGACGCCGACCGGGTGACCTTCGCCGTCGACGACGGCCCCGGCTGGCGGATGGTCCGCCGGATCCGGGGCGAACTGCTCGACGAGGCCGACGAGCGGCTGCCTCCGCTGTGGCGGCCCACCGCCGCGGACTCCCCCTTCCCGGTGGTGGTGACCGCGCGCAGCGGCGTGCCGTACTTCGTCGGCGACGGTGAACCGCTGCGGGCGAGCGCGATCGACCGGCACGACCAGAAGATCCGCTCGCTGGCCGCGCTGCCGCTGCGCTCCTCGGTGATCCGCGGCGGCCTCGCCGTCGGCTACCGGACGCCGCACGGCTGGTCTGCGGCGGAGCGGGCGTTGCTGGCCGCCTCCGCGGAACTGGTCGGCCAGGCGGCCGAGCGGGCCCGCCGGTTCGAGACCCAGCACGGCACCGCCCAGCTGCTGCAACGCAGCATGCTGCCGGAGCGGCTGCCGGCGCTGCCCCGGCTGCGCATCGCCGCCCGCTACGACCCGGGCGTCGACGGCAACGCCGCCGGCGGTGACTTCTACGACGCCTTCGTGCTGCCCACCGGCGACCTGGGCGTGGTCCTCGGCGACGTCGCCGGCCACGACGTGCAGGCGGCGGCCCGGATGGGCCAGGTACGGGCGGCACTGCGCGCCCTGGCGCTGGCCGACCCGCGCCCGGACGCCGTGCTCACCGGGCTGGACCGGCTGGTGGCCAGCCTCGGCACCGAGACCGGCACCCAGGAACTCTTCGTCACCGTGGTCTTCGGCGTGGTGGACGCCGACCGCGGCGAGATCACCCTGGCCAGCGCCGGGCATCCGCCGCCGCTGATCCGGCGCTGCCACCCCGACGGCTCGGCGACGGCCGCCTTCGTCGAGCTGCCGGCGGGCGCCCCGCTGGGGCTGGGCTGCCGGCCGCGTACCGCGACCGTGCCGTTCCAGCCCGGGGACACCCTGCTGCTGTACAGCGACGGGGTGGTCGAGCGGCGGCGGCAGAGCCTCACCGCGGGGCTGGACGTGCTGGTCACGGCGGTGGCCGACGCGGCCAGCGGCGACCCGCGCGCGCTCTGCGCGGTGGCCACCGGAGCGGTGGACGGGGCGACCGAGGACGACGTCGCGGTGCTGGCGGTGGAGCACGCGCGGAAGCCGAGCCGCTCGGCGAGCATGGAGATGCCGGCCGAGCCGACCGCGCCGAGCCGGGTGCGGCACTGGCTGACCGCGCAGCTGACCGACTGGCGGGTGCCGGAGGCGGTGATCGGCGCGGCGGTGCTGTGCACCAGCGAGCTGACCACCAACGCGCTGCTGCACGCCGGCACGGCCGCCCGGGTGGAGATCGACCTGAGCCCGGAGCGGCTGCTGGTGTCGGTCGCCGACTCGGGCACCCGGGGCACCGTGACCCGGGCGCAGACCGACACGTTGAGCAGCCGGGGCCGGGGCCTCGGCCTGATCGAGCAGCTCTCCGACGCCTGGGGCACCGACCCCACGGTCCGTGGTTCGACGGTCTGGTTCGAGATCCTCATCCCGGCGGGATGAGCACGGGCGTCAGGGCCGCCCGAACGGGGTGCCAGGAGCGAGCTTGTCGAGCCCTTTGGTGTCACCTGGAGCGCTATGGTGTCTTGCGTGAATCTGGCGCAGGGTCGACGGCTGCTGGTCGTGGATCCGTCCGGGGTCGACGACGACCTGGTGCGCGACGTGACGGAGATCCTCACCTCGCTGTGCGCTCGCCTGCACGGCGACAGTGCACCGACCAGCCGCGCGTGGCGGGCGATCAACGCCGCCGCCGAGTCGGGCGAGCCGACGTGAAGATGATGCAGGCGTACCGCTACGCGCTCGACCTGACTCCACGGCAGGAACGCGCGGTGCTGGCGCACGCCGGGGCGGCCCGGGTGGCGCACAATTGGGCCCTCGCCCGGGTGAAAGCGGTGATGCACCAGCGCGCCGCCGAACGCTCCTACGGCGTGCCCGATGAACTGCTCACCCCGGCGATCGGGTGGACGCTGCCAGCCCTGCGCAAGGCGTGGAACGCCAGCAAGGATGAGGTTGCGCCGTGGTGGCGGGAATGCTCCAAGGAGGCGTTCAACACCGGACTCGACGCCCTGGCTCGAGCGTTGAAGAACTGGGGCGACTCACGTAAGGGCGCGCGCAAGGGGCGCCTCGTTGGCTTTCCCCGGTTAAAGTCGCGCCGCCGCAGTGCGCCGACTGTTCGATTTACCACCGGCGTAATCCGCGTCGAGGCCGACCGGCGGCATATCACCCTTCCCCGGCTGGGTGCGCTGCGCTTGCACGAGTCGGCTCGTAAGCTGGCTCGGCGGGTGGAGGCAGGCAGCGCGCGGATCCTGTCCGCGACGCTGCGACGCGAGGGCAGGCGCTGGTTCGTGTCGTTGACCTGCGAGGTGCAGCGTGCCACCTGCATCCCCGCCCGGGCTGGCTCGGTAGTCGGCGTAGACCTCGGCGTGAAGCACCTCGCGGTGCTGTCCACCGGCGAGCAGATCCCCAACCCGCACCACCTCGTGGCCGCGTCGCGGCGGATGCGGCGCCTCGCCCGCGCGGTGACCCGCTGCGTAACCCCCGACCGACGGGTGCACCGAGCAGGATCAAAGCGGTGGGTACGTGCCCAGGATGCGCTCGCCCGTACTAACGCCCGCGTGGCGAACCTGCGGCGTAACGGCCTGCACCAGTTCACCACCCGACTGACACGGGAGCACGGCACCGTCGTTGTCGAAGACCTCAACGTCGCCGGGATGCTGCGCAACCGCCGTCTGGCCCGGCACATCGCCGATGCCGGCTTCGGCGAACTGCGACGGCAGCTCGCCTACAAGACCGAATGGAATGGAGGTCGGCTGGTCACTGCCGACCGCTGGTATCCATCCTCCAAGACGTGTTCGGGCTGCGGCGCGGTGAAAACCAAGCTGGCCCTGTCCGAGCGAACCTACGCCTGCACCGCCTGCGGCCTCATCCTCGACCGAGACTTGAACGCCGCGCTCAACCTCACCGCCCTGGCGCGCGAGGTTGCCGACGCCCGGAGTGGCCGGGAGTCGTCAAACGGACGTGGAGCCGACCGTAAGACCTTGCTTGCGGGGCTGGTGGCTGCGAAGCGTCTACCCGGCACCGCGAAAGCGGGTCAGACCGGGACCGTCCCACCGCAAGGCGGGACTACCAACCGTGTACTCAGCAAAGCCCACGGAACGGTAACGGTAGGAGGACGCCCATGAGCGCAGAGAGTCCCTCCGGCGTCCTCTTCGACGTCGACGGCACGCTGGTCGACACCACCTACCTGCACACGGTGAGCTGGTGGGAGGCGCTGCGGCAGGCCGAGCACCGGGTGCCGATGTCGCTGATCCACCGGTCCATCGGGATGGGCTCGGACAAGCTCCTGGACCACCTGCTCGGCCCGGAACGGGATCGGTCCGCCGACGGCAAGCTGCGCGACGCGCACGACAGCCTCTTCGCCGAGTACTGGGAGCGCCTCGCCCCGCTGCCCGGCGCGGCGGAGCTGCTGCGCGCCTGTGCCGCCCGGGGCCTGCGGGTGGTGCTCGCCACCTCCGCCGCCGAGCACGAGGTCGGCGCGTTGCGCGCCGCGCTGGACGCCGACGACGCGGTCGACACCGTCACCTCGTCCGCCGACGCGCAGCAGAGCAAGCCGGCGCCGGACATCCTGGTGGCCGCCCTGGAGCAGGCCGGCCTGGACGCCCGGCGGGTGGTCTTCGTCGGCGACTCGGTCTGGGACGTCGCCGCCGCCGCCAGGCTCGACATCCCCTGCATCGGGCTGACCTGCGGCGGTACCAGCCGGGGTGAGCTGGCCGGGGCGGGCGCGGTCGCCGTCTACGACGACCCGGCGGCGCTGCTGGCCGCGTTGGCCGACTCCCCCCTCGTCACACCGAGGCGGACGTCACCGCGGGACAAGCCGGACACCGAGGCTTAGCTCCCCGGAGCACGGGGCACAGTCCCCACCTCGCGCGCGGGCGCGGGCGAGGTGCGAGAGGTGGTGGGCGTGGAACCGGTCGATGTCGCGTTCGCGCTGGTGGGCGTGGGCGCCCTGCTGGCCGGGATCCTGCCCCGGGTGCTGGAGCGCCGCCCGCTGTCCATGCCGATCGCGTTCCTCGGGCTGGGCATGCTGGTCTTCCTGCTGCCCACCGGGCTGCCGTCACCGGACCCGCTGGCCCATCCGGAGCTGACCACCCACCTGACCGAGGTCGGGGTGATCGTCGCCCTGATGGGCGCCGGTCTCAAGATCGACCGGCCGTTGAGCTGGCGGCGGTGGTCGTCCACCTGGCGGCTGCTGGCGATCGCGATGCCGGTGTGCATCGCGGCGGTGACGCTGCTCGGCTGGTGGTGGGCCGGCCTGGTGCCGGCCGCCGCGCTGCTGCTGGGGGCGGCGCTGGCCCCGACCGACCCGGTGCTCGCCGCCGACGTGCAGGTGGGCGAGCCCACCGATGTGGAGGACTCCGAGGACGAGGTCCGTTTCGCCCTCACCTCGGAGGCCGGCCTGAACGACGGGCTGGCCTTCCCGTTCGTGTACGCCGCCATCGCCATCGCCACCACCAGCCTCGCCCCGGCGGACTGGCTCGCCGACTGGTTCACCGTCGACGTGCTCTACAAGCTCGTCGTCGGCGTCGGCGGCGGGCTGCTCGTCGGCTGGCTGCTCGGCAAGCTGTTCTTCCGCGCCCCCAGCGAGCTGCGGCTGGCTCGGCACGCCGAGGGCTTCCTCGCCCTGGCCGCCACCTTCCTGGCGTACGGGCTGGTGGAGGTGATCGGCGGGTACGGCTTCCTGGCCGTCTTCGTGGCCGCGCGGGCGATCCGGGCGGCGGAGCGTACCCACGAGTTCCACTCGGTGCTGCACGACTTCGCCGAGCAGGTCGAGCGGCTGCTGACGGTGCTGTTGCTGCTGCTCTTCGGCGGCGCCGTGATCGACGGCCTGCTGGCCCCGCTGACCTGGCCGGCGGCGGCGGTCGGACTGGCCCTGCTCTTCGTGGTCCGGCCGCTGGTGGCCTGGCTGTCGCTGCGGGGCGCGCCCGGCCGACCGGCCGAGCACTGGGTGATCTCGCTGTTCGGCATCCGTGGCGTCGGGTCGTTCTACTACCTGGCGTACGCCACCAGCAGGACCGACTTTCCCCAGGCCGACCTGATCTGGGCGACCGTCGGGCTGGTGGTGGTGGTGTCCGTGGTGGTGCACGGGATCGCCGCGACCCCGGTCATGCAGCTGCTCGACCGGGCGGGCGAGCGCACGAAGGAGCCGTCAGAGCGGGGCGAGCCCGCACTCGGCGGCGTCCGGGGCTGACCGCGGGGCGGGCACCGCGACCGGCGCCGGCAGGTCCAGGTGCACCCGGACGGTGGTGCCACCGTCGACGGTGCGGATGTCGACCAGGTCGCAGAGCTGCTGCACGAGCAGCAGCCCGCGTCCCCGCTCGGCTGACGCCGGGGCCGGGATCCGGCCGGCGAACGGGTCGGTCAGCGTGCCGTGACTGCTGATCTCGCAGACCAGCTCGTCCGGTGCCGCCACCCACCAGCGGGCCGTGGCCGGCCCGCCGGCGTGGGTGATCGCGTTGGCGGCCAGCTCGGTGACGGCGATCCGCAGGTCGTCGACGCGGTCGGCGGGCAGTCCGGCGGCGACGGCGGTGGCGGCGACGGCGGCCCGCAGCGCGGCCAGGCCGGCCGCCTCGACCCGCAGCGTCGCCGCGTCGTCCGGGGCCGGGGGCAGCGCCTCGGCGCAGCCGGCCAGCACCGTCTCGGGCTGCTGGTAGCCGGCGCTGGGCCGGGCCAGCGCCCCGCTGCGCACGACGGGGTGGGTCCGCCCCACGTCGGCGAGGGCGTCGGCGGGCAGCCGGGAGCGGTCGAAGAGGCAGAGCGCGCTCAGCGGGTACGTCCGGAGCGCCAGGTTGATCATGGCTTCGTGCTCGACGCAGTGCCGGTACGCCGCGGACCGGCGGCCCGGCCAGAGCGACTCCCCCACGATCCGCAGCCGGCGGCCGGGGAACCGGTGCACGAAGTCGCGCAGGGCGGTGGGGATGATCGCCGCCGGGTTGCGCCCGATGGTGCTCATGTCGGCGAGGGTCACCCCGGCGACCGCGCCGAGAGCGGTCCCGACCTGGGCGAGCCGGTACGCGGGGACGGCGACCAGGACCGGCTCGTCGGCGGCCCGGCCGGCCGCCACGAAGGCGGTGATGGCGTCGAGGTAGTCGTGGTCGTCGGCGTAGAGCAGCGCGTCGTGCCGCAGGCCCCGGCCGGTCACGCCGTCCCCCGCCGTCCGGAATCCCCGTCCACGTCGCGCACACCTCCCCCGAGGCGACGATACGCCCCCGGCCGGCGGCGGTGCGCGCACCGGTACCGGTCAGCCACGCACGGCGAGCACCCGCTCGGCCAGGGCGCGCCCCAGGTCCCGCCCGGAGCGCCACGCGCTCTGCACCCGGGGCCGGCCGAACGCGTCGCCGGCCAGCCCGACCCCGTCGTCGTCAAGGTGGTACGTCCCGTCCCCGCCGGCGGTCGGACGGGCGTACGTCCAGCGGTGCACGTGCACCAGCTCGGCCGGCTCGGGCAGCCCGAGCAGGTCGCGCACCGCCTCCTCGACGGCCGGCCCGGCGGCGGTGGGCTGGGCCAGGTGACGGGCGGCGAACTCCGGCGTGGTGTGCGCGACGAGCACCGGGGCGCCGTCGCCGCGCCGGTCGCCGTCGTCGCAGACCAGCGCGAGCAGCGGGTGGTCGTTGACGAAGGCGCCCCGGAAGTCGGGCCAGCGGCGGCTCGGAAAGCGCAGCACCGCGCTGAGCGTCGGCGCCCAGCGCTGCTGAAGCGCGGCACGCGTCGCGGCGGCCAGCTCCGGGTCGAGCAGCAGCGCCGCCTGGGGGCCGGGCATGCACAGGGCCACCGCGGCGCACCGGGCTCCGTCCACCGTCGGGCCCGGCTGTACCGCCATGACCAGCCGGTCCACGCTCACCGGCAGGTCCCGGGCCAGCTCCTCGACCAGTGAGCGCAGGCCGCGCGGGGCGGCCCAGCGGGTCGGACCGGTCACCTCGCGCCGGCCGTCCGGGCCGTACGCCACGAAGGTGTCGGTCCACTCCCGGACCAGCCCGGCGGCCCGCCACCCCCGCACGACCTCGGCGAAGTCGGGGTCGTCGACGGTGAGGTACGCGGCGCCGGTGTCGGCGGGGCGGCCGTCGAAGCGGCGGCTGGCCAGCCGCCCGCCCGCCACCCGGCCCCGTTCCCGGATCTGCACGTCGACGCCCGCCCGGACCAGCTCCATCGCGCACGCCACGCCGGCGATGCCGGCCCCCACCACGATCACGCCCGAGTTCACCGGGTGATCGTATGTGCGTCGGCGGCGGGCGGCATGAAGGACCGACACCGCGGGTAGGGGTACACCTGTTCGAAGAAAGGTGGACATCATGGCCGACCGCAACAGGCAGCAGCCCGAACCGCGGGGCGCGATCAAGGACCCGGACGAGTGGGTGACCGGCGAGGAGCCGCCGACCGCCGCCCAGGAGTCGTACCTGCACACGCTGGCCCGGGAGGCCGGCGAGGAGGTGCCGGACGACCTGACCAAGGCCGAGGCGTCCCGGCGGATCGACGAGTTGCAGGAGGAGACCGGCCGGGGCCGGTGACGCTCAGCGCGGGGGCAGGCGGTGCAGCTCGACCTCGTCGAGCCGCCCCGCCGCTACCCGCGCGGTCAGATAGGTGGCGTACGGCTGGGACCGCCGGTCGGTGGGCGAGCCGGGGTTGAGCAGCCGCAGCCCGCCCGGCGCGACGCTGTCCCACGGGATGTGCGAGTGGCCGAAGATCAGCAGGTCCCGGTCGGGGAAGCGGGCCGCGCAGCGCTCCTCGCGCCGGGTCTTCGGCCCGGTCTCGTGCACCACCGCCACCCGCAGGCCGTCCAGCTCGACCCGGGCCACCTCGGGCAGTCGGGCCCGCAGCTCCGGGCCGTCGTTGTTGCCGTACACGCCGACGAGCCGGCGGGCCCGGGCGCTCATCGCGTCGAGCAGCGCCACGTCGACCCAGTCACCGGCGTGCACCACCACGTCGGCGGCCTCCACCGCCGACCAGACGGGCGCGGGCAGGTCACGCGCCCGCTTCGGTACGTGGGTGTCGGCGAGGATGACCAGGCGCATCCCGCCATTCTCCGCCAGGCATCGGGTGCGGGTGGGCACCCGGCGCGCTCAGGCGCCCTGGCCCTGGTTCTGCATCAGGCCGCCGTCCATGAAGTACGTCGACCCGGTGACGTAGTCGGCGTCGTCGCTGGCGAGGAAGACGGCCAGCTTGGCGATCTCGCCGGGCTGGGCGGCGCGCTTCCACGGAATGGACTGCACCTGTTCCTCCAGGTACTGCGGATCGTCGATGGCCCGCTGGTTGAACGGGGTGAGCACCATCCCAGGTCCGATGTTGTTGACGTTCATCCGCATCGGCGCCACCTCCAGGGCGAGGCTCTTGGCGAACTCCAACATCGCGCCCTTGCTGGTGTCGTAGTCCGCGCCGCCGGCCCGGGCCACCTCCTGGTGGATCGAGGTGATGTTGATGATCTTTCCCTGCCCGCCCTGGTCGCGGCGGTGCCGCACGAACCGGCGGGAGCAGAAGAACGTCCCGTAGACGTTGATCCGGATGGCCCGGTCCCAGGTCTCGGTGTCCAGGTCGGCGACGGGGATGCCGGAGGCGTCCACGCCGGCGTTGTTCATCAGGACGTCCAGGGTGCCGAACTCGGCGAGGGCCTCGTCGAACATCGCCTCGACCTGGTGCTCGACGCTGATGTCGCCCTGCACCACCATGGCCCGCTGGCCGGCCTTCTCCACCTCGGCCCTGGTGTGGTTGGCCCCGGCGTGGTCGTGCAGGTAGTGCACCACCACGTCGGCGCCCTCCCGGCCGAACTCGATCGCCGTGGCCTGCCCGATACCCGAGTCCGAGCCGGTGATCAGGGCGGTCCTGCCTGACAGTCGTCCGGTCATCAGCGTGCTCCCTCCCTGGGTCCCGTACCGGCCGGCACGGGCTGTCGGTCGCCTTCCCTGGCCCTGCGAGCCCGCTCGTCGGCGGCGGTGAGATGACCCGCCGCGTTGATCAGGCCGATGTGCGAGAACGCCTGCGGGAAGTTGCCGAGGTGTTCCCCGGTCGCCTGGTCGATCTGCTCGGCGTACAGCCCGAGGTCGTTCACCCGGGCGGCGAGCTGTTCGAAGATCCGGCCCGCCCGGTCCCGCTCCCCCGCCATGGCCAGGCAGCCGACCAGCCAGAACGAGCAGATGACGAAGCCCGCCGGATCGTCGTCCCAGCGGCGCAACAGGCCGTCGCGGGACAGCCGCCGCTCCACCACGTCCATCGTGGAGCGCATCCGCGGGTCGTCCGCCGGCAGGAAACCGACCAGCGGCATGAGCAGCACCGAGGCGTCCAGCTGGTCGGAGTCGAAGGCCCCGGTGAAGGCGCCGAGCCGCTCGTTCCAGCCGCGCGTCAGCACCGCCGCCCGCACCTCGTCGCGGGCCGCCGCCCAGCGGGCCACGTCCGCCGGGCCACCCAGCCGGGAGCCGAAACGGACCGCCCGGTCCAGCGCCGTCCAGCACTGCACCTTGGACGAGACGTAGTGCCGCTCCGCGTCGCGCGCCTCCCACATCCCGGCGTCCGGCCGCCGCCAGTCCGACACCGCCCGGTCGGCCAGCGCACGCAGCAGGTGGCGGACGTCCGGCGACATCGGGTCCAGGTAGTACCGCATCAGCCAGGCCGCGTCGAGGACCTCGCCGAGCACGTCGGTCTGCCGCTGCCGCCAGGCGTCGTTGCCGACCAGGACCGGCCGGCTGTTGTCGTAGCCGGAGAGGTGGGCGAGGGCATGCTCGGTGAGGTCCCGTCCGCCGTCGACGCCGTACATGATCGGCACCGGCTCGTCGCCGATCCGGCCCATCGCCCGGCCCACCCAGGAGAACTGCCGGTTCGCCTCGTCCGGGCAGGCCGCCAGCCAGAGCGCCTGAAGGGTGAGGCTGAAGTCGCGCACCCAGACGAAGCGGTAGTCGTAGTTGCGGTCACCGCCCAGTTGCTCGGGCAGCGACGTGGTCGCCGCGGCCACCACCGCTCCGCTGGGCCCGTAGGTCATGCCCTGCACCACCATCGCGCTGCGCCGCACCGCGTCGCGGTAGCGGCCCTGGTAGTCGTCGTGCAGAGCCGCCCAGGACCGCCAGCCGGCGACGGCATCGGCGACCACCTGGTCGGCGTCGGGCGTGGCCGGCTGCGCGTCGCCGTAGGCCGGGGCGTGCCCGAGGGTGAAGCGGTAGGTGTCGCCGGCGCGGACGGTGATCCGGGCGGTGGCCCCGTCCTCTCCGCAGTCCAGCGCGACGTCGGCGCGCAGTCGCAGTCGGCAGCCGCCGCCGGCCGCGTCGATCACCCCATCGGAGTTCGTCAGATAGGCGCTGACCCTCCCGTACTCGAACCGGGGCTGGTAGTCCACCAGCATTGGCACCTCGCCGGCGAGTCCCTCGACCACCCGGGCGAGCACCCGCGGGGAGCGCCGGCCGATGTCGTGCCCGCGCGCCCCGGGCTCCAGCGCCAGGGCGTCGGTGACGGCCACCGCGCCGGTCGTGGTGGTGAAGACGGTACGCAGCACCAGCGTGTCGTCCAGGTAGGAGCGTTCGCTGGTGTACCCGCCCTCGGGCTGGATCGACCAGTGCCCCGCCCGGTCGTCGAGCAGCCGCCCGAACGCCGACGGCGCGTCGAACCGGGCGGGGCACCACCAGTTCACCGAGCCGGCACGATCCACCAGCACGGCGCTGCTGCCGTCGGCCAGGAACCCGTGCTCACTGATCCGTCCGCTCTGCACGCCGGTGCCTACCCGGGCCGGCGAAGCAGCATTCCTCGACGTCGGCGGCGGTTGGGCGTTACCGGTGGGGACCGTCGGGAAGACGGGTGGCCGACGAAGGAGGCAGCGATGACCAGACCCTCGAACCCGACCGCGGCCTGGCGTCCCGGGATGCCGGGCGACGAGAACCTCCCGTCCGGTCCGGCCGGCCGGCCGGCCGCGCCCAGCGGTGACGGGCACGGCCCGCAGACCGGGCCGCCCACCGTGACGATCGGCTCGTACCCGGACTATCCGTCCGCACAGCGGGTGGTGGACTACCTGGCCGACAACCGGTTCCCGGTGGAACACACCGCGATCGTGGGGACGAACCTGACCCTGGTGGAGACCGTGCTCGGCCGGTTGACGACCGGGCGGGCCGCGTTGCTCGGCGCGGGCACCGGAGCCTGGTTCGGGCTCTTCATCGGGCTGCTGTTCGGCATCTTCACGGTCGGCAACTGGCTGGCGGTGATCCTGGTCGGGCTGGTCATCGGCGCGATCTGGGGTGCCGTCTTCGGCGCGGTCGCGCACGCCATGTCCGGCGGTCAGCGCGACTTCACCTCGGCCAGTTCGCTGCGCGCCGGCCAGTACGCGGTCACCGTGGACGCGAACCTCGCCGACCAGGCGCGTCAGCTGCTGGGACGGATGCACCTCACCCCGACCGGCGCGACGGCCCGCTGAGCACGTACCCCGACGCCCCGGCGCATCGCGCGCCGGGGCGTCACGGCGTGGGTCAGGCCCGGTGGTACGCCAGCTCGCCGGCCCGGATCGGCACGTCGACCCGGTTCTCCGGCGGGGCGAGCGGGCAGGTCCACCGGTCGTCGTAGGCACAGCTGGGGTTGTAGAGGTAGTTGGCGTCCAGGCGTACCCGGCCGCCGGGCAGCACGGTGAGCCCCCGGCCGTACGTGCCCTTGACGGTGTCGGTCAGGTACCGGCCGCCACCGTAGCTCTCCCGGCCGCTGGTGCCGTCGCGCAGCGGCACGAAGAGCCCGCCCCCGTACGCCTCGATCCACCACAGGGTCAGCGGGCCCCACGGGGTCTGCGCCACCGCCACCCGCCGGTAGGTCACCACGCCGTCCGGGCCGCCGGTGTCGATGCTCTCGGTGCCCGAGGCGGGGCGCAGCGGCGCCTCCACGACGGCGTCCGGGTTCGGCGGGAACCAGCCCAGCCCGGTGAAGGCCGCCCGGTCGGCGGCGGGCACCGGACTCTGCGGGTGCCCGGCGAACAGCTCGTCGCGGGCCGCCCGGAAGCCGGCCAGGTCGAGGTCGGAGAGGTAGAGCCGGGCCACCCGCTCCCGCCAGTCGAGCAGTTCGAGATCGTCCACCCGCCGAGCCTAACCGGGCCCGGGTCAGGGGTCGGTGGCCAGCCGGGCGTGCAGGTGCTCGTCGTGGCGGCGGCCGTCGCCGTACCGGTGGGAGTCACGCATGGTGCCCTCGATCGGGTACCCGGCCCGCGCGGCGACCCGGCAGGAGGCCGGGTTGGCGACCGCGTGGCAGAGCTCGATGCGGTGCACCCCCAGGTGGGCGAAGGCCCACCCGCCGAGCGCGGTGACGGCCCGGGAGGCCACTCCCCGGCCCCGCGCGGCGGCGGCCGTCCAGTAGCCGATCGAGGCGTTGCCGTCGTGGATCTGGAAGAGCGAGGCCCCGCCGAGCAGGGTGCCGTCGGCGGCGTCGGTCACCGCCAGGGACAGCCGGTCCACCGCCGTCGGGTCCGCGCGCCGACGCAGCCACTCGCGCGCCCCGGCCTCGTCCCGTACGCCCTGCGGGTTCCACCGCTCCACCTCGCGTTCCCGCAGCGCCCTGAGCACGGCGGCGGCGTCCCGCGTCCGCCAGGCGCGCAGCAGCAGACCGGGGGCGGTCAGCTCGACGGGATCCACGGGCCGGAGTGTGGCACGGCGTGCCGCCGGCCCGCCCGCGCTTTCCGCCGATCGCGTTCCTTCACAACTGAAGCACCCGGCCGCTCGACCCCGCTCCGCCGGTCGTCGACAGCTCGAAGAGAGCTTGTTTAAATTTAAAGGAGTGCTACAGTCGTAGCCGTGACGGAGGGTCTGGACAGCGCGCGGATGGCCGGCTGGCGCGCGTACATCGAGGCGAGCCAGCGGTTGTTCACCCAGCTGGAGGACGACCTGCGCGCCGACCGCGGCCTCAGCTTCGCCGACTACCACGTGCTGGTCCTGCTCGCCGAGGCGCCGGGGCAGCGGCTGCGGATGGGCGAGCTGGCCGACCGCCTGGTCTTCTCCCCCAGCCGGCTGACCTACCAGATCACGTCCATGCAGCGGCGCGGCCTGGTCGCCCGGGAGTCCTGCCCGCAGGACCGCCGGGGCAGCGAGGCGGTGCTGACCGCCGCCGGGCTGCTCGCCCTGCGCGAGGCCGCACCGGGGCATCTGGCCTCGGTCCGCCGGCACCTGATGGACGACCTCGACGACGCCGAGGTCGCCACCCTGACCCGGGTCTTCGAACGACTCGGCCGGCGCCTGCGCGCCGACCGCGACGCGTCGTCCACCCTGAGCGACTAAGGAGTTCGCGATGCCCGCCATCACCGTCGACGACGTCCTCGTCCTGCCCCGCCTGCCCCGGCTCGACGAGAGCACCAGCTTCCGTCCGGTGCGCCGCCTGATCACCGCCCCGCGCGGCTACGAGGGCGAAGGCTTCCCGGTGCGCCGGGCCTTCGCCGGGGTGCCGATGACCGAGCTGGACCCGTTCATCCACCTGGACCAGATGGGTGAGGTGGACTACGCGCCGGGCGAGCCGAAGGGCACCTCGTGGCACCCGCACCGCGGCTTCGAGACCGTGACCTACATGATCGACGGGATCATGGACCACCAGGACTCGCAGGGTGGTGGCGGCACCATCACCAACGGCGACACCCAGTGGATGACCGCCGGCCGTGGCCTGCTGCACATCGAGGCGCCGCCGGAGCACCTGGTGATGAGCGGTGGCCTCTTCCACGGCCTCCAGCTCTGGGTCAACCTGCCCAAGGTGGCGAAGATGAAGCCGCCGCGCTACCAGGACATCCGTGGCCGGGAGGCGGCGCTGCTCACCACGCCGGACGGCGGGGCGCTGATCCGGGTGATCGCCGGCGAGGTGGCCGGGCACCGGGGTCCGGGCTCGACCCACACCCCGATCACCATCGCGCACGTGACGCTCCAGCCCGGCGCCGAGCTGAGCCTGCCCTGGCGGCCGAACTTCAACGCGCTGGTCTACGTGCTGGGCGGCCGCGGCACCGTCGGCACCGACCGGCGGCCGGTGCGCACCGGCCAGCTGGCCGTGCACGGCCCGGGCGACGCGCTGCGGGTCACCGCCGACGCCCGGCAGGACGCCCACACCCCGGCGCTGGACCTCTTCATCATGGGTGGCCGGCCCATCCGGGAGCCGGTGGCGCACTACGGGCCGTTCGTCATGAACACCCGCGCCGAACTGGTCCGGGCCTTCGAGGACTTCCAGGCCGGCCGGCTCGGGGTCGTCCCCGCCAAGCGCCTGCCGCACACCGGCGGCCAGGGCAGGCGTCCCTGATCGCACGCCGGGGCGCCCCGGTCCACCGGGGCGCCCCGCGTCGGTCTCAGGAGACGGCGAAGATTCCGGCGACCCCGAGGATCACCATGAGCAACACCGCCAACAGCGCACCCCGTTCACTCTCCACCGCCTGAGGGCGGTACTCGGTCACGGGGTTCGTCGTCTCGGCGGGCATGCTGTGGCCTCCTCGGTATGCGCGTCTCGGGTCCGACAGGTGCCACCACCAGGGCACGCGGAGCAGGCCCGGCGTGCGTACCGGCGGCAGGACACCTACCGTGAGGACGTTGTCGACGACCTCGGGGGGCTGGAACGTGGCGACGCAGGATTGGTTCCTGACCGCTGACGAACGCGCCAACCCGGTCTCGGTGTTACCCGTCTGGACGGCGGGAAACCTCGCCGAGCCGTTGATTCACGGTGCGGCGTACTTCGACCGGCTGGTCGACGAGGTGGAGGCGCTGCGCGCCGGTGACCACCTGTTCTTCACCGACTGGCGTGGCGACCCGGACCAGCGGATGCGCCCGGAGGGCCCCACGGTGGTCCAGCTCTTCGCCCGGGCCGCCCAGCGGGGCGTCGTGGTCAAGGGGCTGATCTGGCGCTCCCACCTCGACGCCCTCTCCTACAGCGAGACGGAGAACCGCAGCCTCAGCGAGGCGATCTGCGCGGCCGGCGGCGAGGTGCTGCTCGACCAGCGGGTCCGGCGGGGCGGCTCGCACCACCAGAAGCTGGTGGTGCTGCGACACCCCGACGCCCCGGAGCGCGACGTCGCCTTCGCCGGCGGCATCGACCTGTGCCACAGCCGGCGCGACGACGCGGCGCACCGGGGCGACCCGCAGGCCGTGCGGATGTCCCCCCGGTACGGCCCGCACCCGCCCTGGCACGACGTGCAGCTCGCCGTCCGCGGCCCGGTGGTCGGCGCGCTGGACACCACGTTCCGGGAGCGCTGGACGGACCCGATGCCGCTGGACTCGGAGAACCCGCTGGCCTACCTGCGCGACCGGCTGCGCGGCGCCGACCTCAGCCCCGATCCGCTGCCCGAGCAGCCGGCCGACCCGCCGCCCTGCGGCCCGCACCGGATCCAGGTGCTGCGCACCTACCCGGCGGTCCGCCCCCGCTACTCCTTCGCCCCGGACGGCGAGCGCACCGTGGCCCGCGGCTACACCAAGGCGGTACGCCGGGCCCGCCGGCTGATCTACCTCGAGGACCAGTACCTGTGGTCCACCGAGGTGGCCGAGCTGTTCGCCGACGCGCTGCGCGACAATCCCGACCTGCACCTGGTGGCGGTGGTGCCCCGCTATCCGGACGTGGACGGCCGGCTGGCCCTGCCACCGAACATGGTCGGCCGCGAGCAGGCGCTGTCGCTCTGCGACAAGGCCGCCCCGGACCGGGTGCACGTGTTCGACCTGGAGAACCGCGAGGGCGAGCCGGTCTACGTGCACGCGAAGGTCTGCGTGGTCGACGACGTCTGGGCGAGCGTGGGCAGCGACAACTTCAACCGCCGGTCCTGGACGCACGACAGCGAGCTGTCCTGCGCGGTGCTCGACGACACCCGCGACGAGCGCGCGCCCACCGATCCGACCGGCGCGGGCGACGGCGCCCGGGTCTTCGCCCGGGAGCTGCGGCTGCGGCTGTGGCGCGAGCACCTCGACCGCGACCCGGACGGCGGCGAGGACGCCGACCTGCTGGACCCGGAAGCGGCGGTGAAGGCGATCACCTCGGCGGCCGACGCCCTCGAGCGATGGTACGACGGCGGCCGGCAGGGCCCCCGGCCCCCGGGCCGGCTGCGCCCGCACCGGCCGGAACGGCTGCCCCGGCTGACCCGGCTCTGGGCGCTACCGGCGTACCGGCTGGTCTACGACCCGGACGGCAGACCGCTGCGGGCCCGGCGCGCCGGCACCTGGTGAGGCGTCGCCACGCGCCTCCGCCCGCGCCTGCTGCCCGAGGTACGGGGTCAGCCCACCCGGGTACGCGAACGCGGTGCGCGGGGCGTAGAAGCCCCAGGTGATCAGCAGCGGGTTCTCCGGGCGCAGCGCGTAGACCGGGTGCCCGGGCTCCAGGAACTCCACCGATTCGATCTCGAAGGGGTCGACCGTCTCGGAGATGAACGGGTAGACGGAGCTGACCAGCTGCCCGGCGCAGCGGGTGAAGTAGCGGTTGTGCCCGGCGTGGACCACGTGCCCGGTCTCGCCGATCCGCGCCCGGGCGCGGATCAGCGGCGACCCGTCGGCCACGGTCTCGGCGACCAGCGCCTCGCCCCGCACCTCGATGGTGGTCCGGCCGAGCACCGCGGGAGCGCCGCGGGCGGCCGCGTACTCCCGCACCAGCGGGCTCGAGGTGACGTAGTGCGTCCACCAGCCGCCCGGCCTCACGCCGCCGGGCGCGTTCACCCCGTCCAGGGCCACCCCGAGGTAGGTCAGTGAGTAGGCGCCGAAGCCGGAGGTCTGGGCGGCGTCCTCCACCACGTACTGGTTCATGAAGACCTGCCGGTCCCGGCGCGGCCGCAGCCCGGGCGGCACGAGCGCGGCGACGGCGTCCGGATCCGCCGGCAGCCAGCTGAAGTGCAGCGTGCGACTGTCGACGACGAGTTGCGGATCCGCGGGGTCCAGCACGACGCCTCCGTACCGATGGGTGTAGGGCGACGCTACGTGCGGTCCTGTCAATGGGACAAGGACGGAAAGCCGACACTCGTCCGCCATGTCGGTTCCGCGATTGACCGTCCGGTCGAGCAGGCGGGGCCAACCGGACCGGACGAACGGGTGTCCGTCGGACACCGCCATCGGTCGAGCGACCCGGTAACCGTGATCACAAACCCGCGAGTTTATGCCCGGTACACACCTTTGATGGCTCAAAATTACTTAAGTACATCGTCCTTTCGGCTAGATTTCGTCAAGCCGATCAGGCTAAGGTGAGTCCCGAACGGACCATCTGAAGCTAAACCAAAGCGTCACGTCTTTTTGTCCGCGGACGAGGTGCAGGGAGGACCACCCATGACCGCGCCAGCGACCACCGAGCAGCCGGCCACCGCCGCGCCGAGCACCGAGAAGCTGGACCCGCGCGCGCTCACCGACAGCGCCGCCGACCTGCTCAACGCGATGGCCGCGCTGCCCGCCAACCATCCGTCCCGCGCCGCGATGCGGGACCGGGCGATCGAGGCCTGGCTGCCGCTCGCCAACCACCTCGCCCACCGCTACAGCGGTCGTGGCGAGCCCACCGACGACCTGGCGCAGACCGCCGCCGTCGGCCTGATCAAGGCGATCGACAAGTTCGACCCCTCCCGCGGCGTGGACTTCGCCGGCTACGCCATCCCGACCATCATCGGTGAGCTCAAGCGGCACTTCCGCGACCGCACATGGGACATCCGGGTGCCCCGCCGCCTCCAGGAGCTGCGGCTGGCCATCTCCGACGCCAACAGCTCGCTGCTGCAGACCCTCGGCCGGTCGCCGACGGTCGCCGACATCGCCGCCCACCTCAAGCTCACCGAGGAAGAGGTCCTGGAAGGCCTGGAGGGCGCCCGCGCGTACAACGCGGTCTCGCTGTCCACCCCGACCGGCGACGGCGACCGGGCGACCGAGCTGGGCGACATGCTCGGCGGCGAGGACAGCGAGTTCGAGCTGGCCGAGCTGCGGGTGGCCCTCGGCCCGGCGCTCGCCACGCTCGACGAGCGTGAGCAGAAGATCCTCACCCTGCGCTTCTACGGCAACCTGACCCAGTCGCAGATCGCCGAGCAGATCGGCGTCTCGCAGATGCACGTCTCGCGGCTGCTGGCCCGGGCGCTGACCAAGCTGCGGGGTCAGCTCGACGGAACCTACTAGGGTGCGCTGACGGCGGCCGGGTCGGCGGACCCGGTCACCGTCGCGTGCTTCGGGCCCGGTCGGCGGTTCGCCGACCGGGCCTTTCCGTGCCCATACCCCACACCGCGGGCCGCGCGCATCCGGCGAGGCGCCCCGCGCCGCACGGTCTGCGGCGTGTCGCGGCGTCCGGGGCGGCCGACATGCGGGCGCGCATCCGGAGGACGTCCCGCGCCGCACGCTTTGCGGCGTGTCGCGGTGTCGGGGGCGGCGGATACCGCGACACGCCGCAAACGGCGCCGCGTGCCGACGGCCGGCGCTGGCCGTCGCCCGGCGCCGGCCGTCGGGCACCGCGAAGGCCGGCACCGGCGGTCGCGGGTGCCGGCCTTCGGGGCCAGTGCTCAGCGGGCGCCCGGCTCCCGCCACATCGGGTAGAACGGGGAGCCGTCGGGCAGCCGGAACGGCTCGCCACCCCGGTAGCCGTGCCGGGCGTACAGGTCGCGGCTGCGCTCGCTGCTCGCCTCCAGGTACGCCGGCACGCCCGCCGCGTCCAGCGCCGCGTGGTGGTGCCGCAGCAGGGCGGTGCCGACGCCCCGCCCCTGCCGCTGCGGGGCCACCGCCAGGAATGCCAGGTGGTGGTGGTCGTCGTGCGGGTGGTGCGCCTCGAACAACGTGTCGAGGTGCTGGAACCGCTCGGTCCACTCGCCGCAGGCCGCGGCCAGCCGCTCGTCGTAGTCAGCCGGTGGCGGCGCCGGGTCGCCGGACTGCGGGAACCAGACCGCGACGCCGGACCGGTCGACGGTGGCGTGGACCAGGCCGTGCCGCATCGCGTGGTCGACCAGGATCTCGAAGTTGTCCGCCAGCACGGCCTCCCGCTTCGCGGCGTCCGGCACCAGCCACCGCGTCGCCGCCAGGTCGTGGAACGCGCCGGCGATCCGCTCGGCGACCGCCCGGGTCTCCGCCGGCCCGAGCCGCTCGACGGTCAGCCCGGTCACCGCCGCACCCCCGCCCCGGCCGGCGTCGGCCGGCCCGGCTCCGGCAGCACGGCCACCGCTGCGCTCTCCGCGCCCAGGCCGATCCGCGCGTACACGTCGGGCCGGCTACGCCGCAGGAACAGGCCCCAGAGCACGCCGAGCAGCGCGGCGACCGGGTAGACCGCGGGGATCGCCCAGCGCAGCGGGGAGTCCGGCGCGACGCCGAGCAGATTGGCGAAGTTGTCCAGCGCCAGCACGATGATCACGGCCAACGCGACCGCCGCCAGGCCCGGGGCGATCGCCCGCCGCCACAGGGTCTCCCGTACCCCCTGCCGGGCGAAGAACGAGATCACCGCGACCGAGGTCGCCGCGATCAGCAGCAGCACGCCGAAGCCGCCGCCGGTGCCGGCCCAGTAGAACAGCTTCAGCACCGGATCCCAGCCGTTCACCGCGTAGAGCACGATCACCAGCAGACCGAGGACGCTCTGCGCGAGCGACGCCACCCGGGGCGACCCGGTGCGCGGCGAGGTCTGCCCGAACGCGGCGGGCAGCACCCGCTCCCGGCCGAGCGCGAAGGCGTACCGGGCGGTGGTGTTGTGGAACGAGATCATCGCGGCCAGCACCGAGGTCACGAAGAGCGCCTGGCCGATCAGCACCGCGGTGTCGCCGAGGTGCTCGCCGGCCAGGTTGAAGATGAGCAGGACGCTGTCCTCGCCGGCCCGCTCGGCGATCCGGTCCGGCCCGGTGGCGACCGTCATCGTCCAGGACGACAGGGCGTAGAGCGCCGCGATGATCGCGATCGAGAGGTAGGTGGCCATCGGCACCGTCCGGCGCGGGTCCTTGCTCTCCTCGCTGAACACCACCGAGGACTCGAAGCCGACGAAGCCGGTGATGGCGAGCACGAGCACCGCCCCGGCGCCCGGCACGAAGAGGTTCTCCGGCGACAGCGCGGCGACGCTGACCTCCCCGCCGGCCGGGTGGGTGAGCTGGGCGAGGTCGTAGCCGACGATCACCGCGATCTCGGTGACCAGCAGCACGGCCAGCACCAGCCCGTTGATGTCGACCCGCAGCAGGCCCAGCACGGCGACCAGGCCCCAGGCGACCAGGGCCACCACCCACCACTGCGGGTGGCCGCCGAAGAGCCGGTCGAGCACCGGCTCGGCGGCGATGCCGATGGTGCCGTAGAGCCCGACCTGCAGGGCGTTGTACGCGATCAGCGCCACCCAGGCCGCGCCGACGCCGGCCGGCCGGCCCAGCCCGCGGGAGATGTACGCGTAGAACGCACCGGCGTTGGCGACGCGGCGGGCCATCGCCACGTAGCCGACGGAGAAGAGCACGAGCACCGCGGCGACCGCCAGGAAGGCCAGCGGGATGCCGGTCACGCCGGTGACCGCGTACCCGGTGGTGACCACCCCGGCGACCACCGTGAACGGCGCGGCGGCGGAGAGGACGAAGAAGATGACCGAGGGGACGCCCAACCGGCCACGGGCCAGGGCGTCGGAGACGTTGCTGGGGCGTTTCGGCGTCGACGTGGGAGACATGGGGGCGACTCCGGTTCGAGGGGGGATGAGGGGGATGGTGGTGGCGCAGATCAGGGGATGCCGCGCAGCACGGCCGCGCCGACCGCGGCTTCGGTGTGCGCGACGAGTTCCCGCAGGGGGGCGGGCAGGGCGGGGATGAGCACACCGAGCCGGTGGTGCGCCCGGGGTCCGGCGCTCCAGAGCACCTCCCGGCTCAGCCCGGCGGCGCAGACCAGGCCGAGCAGGACGGCGTCCGGCACTCCAGGGGGATCCGGCCGTTCCAGCAGGGCGCGCAGCCGGGTGGCCGGCCAGGCCACCACGTTGAGGTCGATCGGGACGTAGCTGACGCTGGTGCGCAGCAACCGCCGGCTCTCCTGCCGGCGCAGCACCCCGGCGCGGGCCAGCCGCTCCCCCACCGACGTGGTCGCCGTCTGGGCCAGGAAGCTCAGCCAGGTACGCAGGGACTGGTGCTGCGACTCGCCGTTCAACTGGTCCAGCACGGTGTGCGCCAGGGCGTCCGGCGGTGGACGCCGGTCCAGCACCGTGACGAGCCCGCCGGAGACGGTGATCTGTCCGAACAGGATCAGCTCGCCGAGGAGGGCGCCGGCGAGCCCCAGCCCGGTCGCGGCCGGGTGCAGTTTCGCCTTGCCCCGGCTGTCGTTGTGGGCGATGAGGAAGAACTCGTCGGCGATGAGCAAACGAGCCTCCAACGCGGGTTGTCCACAAGTGATCGACGCCGGGTGACAGGATGCCCGCACCCTCCGGCCATTGCAACTCCCGGATTCGATGGTTGCACTCCGTACTTGCGCGACCTGCGGATCTTGCCGTGCCAGACTCAGAGGGTGACCGCCAGCCCCACCGTCCGCCGCCGCCGGATCGCCCGCGAACTTCGTCAACTGCGCGAGCGCGCCGGCATGACGCTCGACGTCGCCGCCCGCCAGCTCGACATGTCCAAGAGCAACCTGTCCCGGATCGAGAACGCCCAGATCGGCATCAAGCCGCGCGACGTACGGGCCGCCCTGGCGCTGTACGCGGTCACCGGCGCGGACGCGGAGGCGCTGATCGAGATCGCCCGCGGGGCGCAGCAGCGCGGCTGGTGGCAGAACTACAGCGACGTCCTGCCGGAATGGTTCGAGTTCTACGTCGGACTGGAGGCCGAGGCGGCGACGCTGCGCACGTACGAGGCGGAGTCGGTGCCCGGTCTGCTCCAGACCGAGGCGTACGCGCGGGAGATCTACCGGCGCACCGCGGGCGAGGAGGGGCTGGAGCGCAAGGTCGCCGCCCGGCTGCGCCGACAGGAGGTGCTGCGCCGGGAGTCCCCGGTCCAGCTCTCCGTGGTGCTCAACGAGGCGGTGCTGCTGCGCCCGGTCGGCGGTGCGGCGGTGATGGCCGAGCAGCTGACCCACATGGCTCGGATCGCACAATCACCGAACGTGGCTATTTACGTACTTCCATTCACGGCCGGGGCGCATCCGGCGATGAGCACCCCGTACGTCATCCTGCAGTTCGCCGACGCCGCCGACGCCTCCGTGGTTTACCTGGACAATCTCACGATGGGGCTGGCTCTGGAGGATGCCGGTCACGTGCGCGGGTATAGCCTTGTGCACGAGGAGCTGTGCCGGATGGCACTGGATCCGGCGGACTCCGTGGCCCGCCTGGAGGCCGCTTCTCGTAACTTTGCGTGACCGCATCGCGGCACGCCCGCAGAAGACGAGAGGTACGGGGATGACCGCGCTCGACCTGACCCGGGCGGAATGGCGCACCAGCACGCGCAGCAGTGGCAACGGAAACTGCGTGGAGGTCGCCACCGTCGACGGTCGGGTCGCCGTCCGCGACAGCAAGGACCGGGGCGGGCCGGTGCTGGTCTTCTCGTCCGCGACCTGGGTCGCCTTCGTCACCGGCGTCGACGCGGTGCGCCCCGGCTGACCGCCGGGTGCCACAGTGGGCACCGTGCTCTCCGACGTACCCCTGAGACTGCCGGTCAGTCCGGTCCTGCCGGCGCTGGTCGCGGCGCTGGCCGAGGCCGGCGGCGCGGTGCTGGTGGCGCCGCCTGGCACCGGCAAGACCACGCTCGCGCCCCTCGCGGTGGCCGACCGGGTCGAGGGCCGGGTGGTGGTGGCCCAGCCGCGTCGGGTGGCCGCCCGCGCGGCGGCCCGCCGGATGGCCGACCTGCTCGGTGAACGGGTCGGCGGACGGGTGGGGTACGCGGTGCGCGGGGAGCGCCGGGTCGGCCCCGGCACCCGGATCGAGGTGGTCACCACCGGCCTGCTGGTCCGCCGGCTGCACCACGACCCGGAGCTGCCCGGGGTCGGCGCGGTGCTGCTCGACGAGGTCCACGAGCGGCAGCTCGACGCGGACCTGGCGCTGGCCTTCGCGGTGGACTCCCGGGCCGCCCTGCGCCCCGACCTGTGGCTGCTGGCGATGTCGGCGACGCCGGAGGCGGACCGGTTCGCCGCGCTGCTCGGCACGGACCGGCCGGTCCCGGTGGTCCGGGCCGAGGCGGCGCTGCACCCGGTCACCCGAATCTGGGCGCCCCCACCCCGGCCGGTGACCCCACCCGGCGCCGGTCGGGTGGACCCGGCCCTGCTCGACCACGTGGCGGCCACCATCCGGCGGGCGCTGCACGAGCGCGAGGGGGACCTGCTGGTCTTCCTGCCCGGGGCCGGCGAGATCGCCGGCGTCGCCCGGCGGCTGGCGGACCTGACCGACCGGGTGGCCGTCCTGCCGCTGCACGGGCGGCTGCCCGGCGCCGCGCAGGACGCGGCGCTGCGGCCGGCCGACCGCCGCCGGGTGGTGCTGGCCACCTCGGTGGCCGAGAGCAGCCTCACCGTGCCCGGCGTCCGGGTGGTGGTGGACGCGGGGCTGAGCCGGGTGGCCCGCACCGACCTGTCCCGCGGCCTGGGCGCCCTGGTCACCGTCCCGGTCTCCCGGGCCGCCGCCACGCAACGCGCCGGCCGGGCCGGGCGGGAGGCACCCGGCCACGTCTACCGCTGCTGGTCCGCGGCCACCCACGAGCGGCTGGCGGCGCAGCCGGAGCCGGAGATCGCCACCGCCGACCTGACCGGCTTCGCCCTGGAACTGGCGGCCTGGGGCAGCCCGGACGGCACGGCGCTGGCCCTGCCCGACCCGCCGCCGCCGGCGGCGCTGACGGTGGCCCGGGAGACGCTGGCCAGCCTCGGTGCCGTCGACGCGGACGGCCGGATCACCGGGCGGGGCCGGGCGATCGCGGCCGCCGGCGCCCATCCCCGGCTGGGCCGGGCCCTGCTCGACGGTGCGCCGCGGGTCGGCGCCGACCGGGCGGCGGAGCTGGTCGCGCTGCTGGCCGAGGAGGGCCTGACCGGCCGGGACGACGACCTGGTCGCCGGCTGGCGGCGGCTGCGCGGCAACGCCGATCCGGGGGCCACCGCCCGCTGGCGGGCCGAGGTACGCCGGCTGCGCGCCGCCCTGCCCACCGCTGCCGGTGCCGGGGGCCGGGACCACCTGCCCGACGACCTGGCCGCCGGGCTGCTGGTGGGGCTGGCGTACCCGGAACGGCTGGCCCGGGTCCGCCGGGCCGGCGGGAGGTCGTACCTGATGGCGGGTGGGACCGCGGCGGAGCTGGCGCCCGGGTCGGGGCTGGCGGGCGTCGACTGGCTGGCCGTCGCGGTGGCCGACCGGTCACCCGGGGCGCCGACCGCCCGGGTGCGGCTGGCGGCGGGGTTGGACGAGGCCACCGCCCGGGAGGCGGGCGGACCGCTGCTGCGCGAGGCGCGGGAGGTCGGCTGGGTCGACGGTGACGTGGTGGCCCGGGAGGTGGTCCGGCTCGGTGCGATCGAGCTGCTGGCCCGCCCGCTGGCCCGGCCGGAGCAGACGTTGCTGGCGGCGGCGCTGCGCGACGGGCTGCGCCAGGAAGGGCTGTCGGTGTTGACCTGGACGCCGGCGGCCCGCGCGCTGCGGGAGCGGATGGCGTTCTGCCGGCGGGCGCTCGGCGAGCAGTGGCCCGAGGTCGGCGACGACGCGCTGCTCGCGGCCGTCGACGACTGGCTCGGCCCGGAGCTGGCCGCCGCGCGACGGCGGGCCGACCTGGCCCGGATCGACGTGGCCGCCGCGCTGCGCCGGCTGCTGCCGTGGCGGCAGGCGGCCCGGCTGGACGAGCTGGCGCCGGAGCGGATCGAGGTCCCCAGCGGCTCGAAGATCCGGGTCGACTACGCGGACCCGGCGGCGCCGGTGCTGGCGGTGAAGCTCCAGGAGACGTTCGGCTGGCCGGCCGCGCCCCGGATCGCCGACGGCCGGGTGCCGGTGCTGCTGCACCTGCTCTCCCCGGCCGGCCGGCCCGTGGCGGTCACCGCCGACCTGGCGTCGTTCTGGCGTACCGGATACCCGCAGGTCCGCGCCGAGCTGCGCGGCCGCTACCCGCGCCACCCGTGGCCGGAGGACCCGGGCAGCGCCACGCCCACCCGGCACGCCACACCCCGGCGCCGCTGAACCGGCTCCGGCTCACTCCTCGACGATGTCGGCGATCAGCACGGTGACGTTGTCCGGGCCGCCGGCCCGCAGCGCGAGGTCGATCAGACGGCGGGCGCACAGCTCCCGGTCGGCGGTCTCGGCCAGCACCTCGGCGAGGGTGTCCGGGCGGACCACGTTGGAGAGGCCGTCGCTGCACAGCAGCCAGCGGTCCCCCGCCCAGGGGACCATGGTCGCGTACGTCGGGGAGACGTCCTCGCCCTGGAGCGCCTGGGTGACCACCGCCCGCCGGGGGTGGCTGGCGGCCTCCTCGGGGCTGATCACGCCCTGGTCGACGAGCATCTGCACGAAGGTGTCGTCCCGGGTGATCTGCTTGAGCGTGCCCTCGCGGAACAGGTAGGCCCGGGAGTCGCCGATGTGGGCCAGGGCGAGGCAGCTGCCGGTCCGGGAGAAGAGCAGGGCGGTCAGTGTGGTGCCCATGCCCTGCCGTTCCGAATCCTCGGCGACCGCCTGGCGGATCCGCGTGGTGGCCAGCTCGATGCCGCTCTGCAGCGCCGCCACCAGAGCGTCCTCGGGGGTCTCCACGTCCAGGGGCGCGATCGCGTCGATGGCGATCCGGCTGGCCAGGTCGCCGGCCGCCATCCCGCCCATGCCGTCGGCGACGGCGACGAGCCAGGCACCGGCGTGCAGGGCGTCCTGGTTTCCGCTTCGGATCAGCCCACGGTCGCTCGTCCCGACGGAACGAAGCTTCAGGGTCATGGGAGGCAGCCTGCCAGGCGAAGGCCGCTGTTGTCTCTAGGAGATCAGGACGACGGGTCGTGGCGCGGCGAATCTCACTGTCCTTCACGTTCCCGGGGGTCGTCCACCTCGGCCGGAAGGTCATCCAGCCCGATCAATTGACATCGACGAGATGCGCTGGAAACATCGGGGCGGTGGTGGGAGCGCTCCCAGGTACCGCTCCCTCCCGACCCCCACCGCTCCCCCGCCCGGAAGGAATCCCCCGTGATCCCAATCCGACGCCAACACCTCGCGTTGCTGGCGGCGACCGCCCTGGCCCTCACCGGCGCCGGCACCGGCGTGGCCCGCGCCGAGGTCCCGCCGGACGCCCCCGAACAGCTCAGCAACGGCGACTTCAGCGCCGGTGTCTCCCCCTGGTTCTCCTACGGCACGGGCGCGCTGGACGCGGCCGACGGCCGGCTCTGCACCACCGTCCCCGGCGGGTCGGCCAACCCCTGGGACGCCGGCATCGGCCAGGACGGGGTACGGCTCAACGCCGGCGCGGAGTACCGGCTCGGCTTCGACGTCTCCGCCACCCCCGGCACCGCGATCAAGGCCGTCCTCCAGCTCGGCAGCGCTCCCTACACCACGTACGCGGCCGTGGGCGCCACCGCCGGCCCCGAGAGCACCCGGGTCGAGCAGACCTTCACCGTGCCCGACGACAACCCCGCCGCGCAGCTGATCTTCCAGGTCGGCGGGTCCGCCGCCGAGCAGCGGATCTGCCTCGACAACGTCTCGCTGCGCGGCGGCGAGGCGGCCCCGCCCTACCAGCCGGACACCGGCCCCCGGGTGCGGGTCAACCAGGTCGGCTACCTGCCGGGCGGGCCGAAGAACGCCACGGTGGTGACCGAGGCGACCGACCCGCTGCGCTGGGAGCTGCGATCCGCGGCCGGCGCGGTGGTGGCCAGCGGCGAGAGCACCCCGCGCGGGGTGGACGCCGCCTCCGGGCAGCACGTGCAGACCGTCGACTTCTCCGCGTACCGCACGCCGGGCACCGGCTACACGCTGGTCGCCGACGGCGAGACCAGCCACCCGTTCGACATCTCCGGCGGCCTTTACGACCGGCTGCGTGCCGACTCCCTCCAGTTCTTCTACGCCCAGCGCAGCGGCACCCCGATCGACGGCGACCTGATCGGCGCCGAGTACGCCCGCCCGGCCGGCCACGTCGGCGTCGCGCCCAACCAGGGCGACACCGAGGTGCCCTGCCAGCCCGGCGTCTGCGACTACTCCCTCGACGTGCGCGGCGGCTGGTACGACGCCGGCGACCACGGCAAGTACGTGGTCAACGGCGGCATCGCCACCTACCAGCTGCTGAACACCTTCGAGCGGACCAAGACGGCGGAGACCGCCGACGGCGGCGCGGCGCTGGGCGACGCGACCCTGCGGGTGCCCGAGCGCGGCAACGCGGTTCCCGACGTGCTCGACGAGGCCCGCTGGGAGCTCGAGTTCCTGCTGCGCATGCAGGTGCCGGCCGGCCGGCCGCTCGCCGGGATGGCCCACCACAAGATCCACGACCGGAACTGGACCGGGTTGCCGCTGGCCCCACACGAGGACCCGCAGCCGCGCGAGTTGCACCCGCCGTCCACCGCGGCCACCCTCAACCTGGCCGCCGTCGCCGCCCAGTGCGCCCGCCTCTTCGCCCCCTACGACGCGGCCTTCGCCGCCCGCTGCGGCACCGCCGCGAGGACCGCGTACGCGGCCGCGAAAGCACACCCGGCGATCTACGCCAGCGCGGCCGACGGCACCGGCGGCGGGGCGTACGACGACACCACCGTCACCGACGAGTTCTACTGGGCGGCGGTCGAGCTGTACCTGACCACCGGGAAGAAGAGCTACCTGGACGACCTGACCGCCTCGCCGCACCACACCGGCGACGTCTTCGCCGCCGGCGGGGCCTTCGGCTGGCAGAGCGTGGCCGCCCTCGGCCGCCTCGACCTGGCCACCGTGCCGAACGGCCTGCCGGCCGCCGAGAAGGCCCGGATCCGCGCCTCGGTGACCGAGGCCGCCGACCGGTACCTGGCGGCGCTGCGCGCCCAGGCGTACGGCCTGCCGCTGCCCGCTGACGCCGGCAACTACGTGTGGGGCAGCAACAGCAACGTCGTCAACAACGCGATCGTGCTGGCCACCGCCTTCGACCTGACCCGGAACGCGACCTACCGGGACGGGGCGGTGCAGGCGACGGACTACCTGCTCGGCCGCAACGCGCTCAACATGTCGTACGTGACCGGCTGGGGCGAGCAGCACGCGCGCAACCAGCACAGCCGCATCTTCGGCCACCAGCTCAACCCCGACCTGCCGAACCCGCCGGCCGGTTCGCTGGCCGGCGGCCCGAACGCCGCCCTCCAGGACCCGTACGCCGCCCAACTGCTCGCCGGCTGCAAGCCGATGTTCTGCTACGTCGATGACATCAACTCGTACGCGACCAACGAGGTGGCGATCAACTGGAACTCGGCGCTGGCCTGGCTCGCCTCGTTCCTCGCCGACCAGGGCGACGCCGGGGCGGTACCGGCGCAGAGCTGCGCCGCCACGTACCAGGTGCACGGCGCCTGGCCGGACGGCTTCAACACCCAGGTGACGATCCGCAACACCGGCACGAGCGCGGTGAACGGCTGGACCGTCCGGTACGCCTTCACCGGTGACCAGAAAATCGAGCAGGCGTGGACGGCGCAGGTCAGCCAGTCCGGCGCCACCGTGACGGCCCGGAACCTGTCGTACAACGGGAAGATCCCGCCCGGCGGCAGCGTCACCTTCGGCCTGCTCGGCAAGGCCGGCACCCTCGCCAACCCCACCCCCAACCTGATCACCCTCAACGGCGCCGCCTGCACCCTGTCCTGACCCCTCATTCCGGCACCCCACGCGCCGGTCAGGATCCGCGCACGTTCACGGAAAGAGTGGCCTCCCGGAGCCGGGAGGCCACTCTTTCCGTGAAACTGCCGCCACTGGAGCCGGCGGGCGGCGACCGCCCGCTAGCCCGTCGCCCTGCGCATTGCGACCCGGTCGGTCATGTCGAGGCCCAGCGCCGCCTCGGCCGCCAGCACCTCCGCCAGGCCGGGGCCGACCTGCGCCGCTGACAGCTCCACGAACCCGCACCGGGCGTAGTACGGCGCGTTCCACGGCACGCTGCGGAAGGTGGTCAGCGTCAGCGCCGGCAGGCCCCGCTGCCCCGCCCAGCCGGCAACGTGGTCGAGCAGCCGCCGGCCGACGCCCCGGCGGGCGTGGCTGGGGTGGACGCTGAGCTGCTGGACGTAGGCGCAGCCGTCGACCAGGTGCGCCACGGCCAAGGCGATCGGCTGGTCGTCCGGCCCGAGGGCCACCCAGACCCGGCCGGCCCGCTGGCCCTCGCCGAGCACGTCCAGGTCGAGCGGCGGCGCGTCGGCGATGTCGACCATGCCGATCTCCCGGAACGGCGCGCCGGAGGCGACCTCGATCCGTTGCAGGTCGGCGAGTTCGTCCGTCCGGGCCGTTCTGATCCGCTCCACGGCCCAGACCCAACCAGCCGCGGCGCGTGCGGCCCACCGAATTTCGGGCCGCCCCGACCCGGACCGCCCGGCTCGGGGCGGCAGCGGTCACGCCGCCCGGCCCGCGCCCGGCCGGCGGCGGTCAGGCCGACGAACCGGACCGCCGCGACCGCTTCCGGAAACGGCGGCGGTCGGGGCGGCCCGGTGGGGCGTCCGCGCCCGCTGCGGAAGGAACGGACGCCCCGGGTGTACGGGTCGCGCTCAGGCGGGCAGGCCGCCCACCTGGGTGTTGATCCAGGAGCGGATCGACGGCAGGTCGACGTAGATGGACGGGCCGGTGGCGCAGGTGGGGTTGTTGTTGCCGGCCCGGCTGGTGGCGCCGATCAGGTTCCACACCCCGTTGATCCGCCGCACCTGCGGGCCGCCGGAGTCGCCGTAGCAGGCGCCGGAGTTGCCGTTCGTGTTGTTGGTGCAGATCTCGTACGTCGCGTTGATGCCGATGCAGCGGCTGTCGGCGACGATGGAGGTGTCGAGCTCGTTGGCGACCGCGGGTGCGGAGCCGCAGCCCCGCTGCGGGCAGGTCTGCCCCCAGCCGATGATCCGGGTGGCCGTGCCGACGGCGCCGGAGGTGCCCGGGATCGGCGCCGGGGCGTAGCTGACCGAGCTGGCCAGTTGCAGCAGCTTGACGTCCACGGACGGGTGGCTCACCGCCCTGGTCACCCGGACCACGGTTCCGCCGGTGGTGCGGTTGACGCTGCCCACCCGCACCGACGACGGGGTCGAGCAGTGCCGGGCGGTGACCGCCCAGTTCGCCTTGATCAGCGTCCCGGTGCAGCCGGAGACGTAGACCATCCACGGGTAGTTCTCGCTGGCCGGGCGGCCACCGACCACGAACGGCCCGGGGTCCTCGGCGCCGTTCCAGGTGTAGCTGACCCCGGTGGTGGGCGCGGTGAGCGTGCCGCCGAACAGCGAGTTCACCCGGGACGCCTCGGCGGCGCTCGGGTAGGCGTTCCTGCAGGACACCGGCGCGCTGCTGCCGGACATCAGGTCGGAGCAGAGCCCGGTACGCCGGTCGGGCAGGCCGAGGATGTGGCCGATCTCGTGGCTGGCGATCCGGGTCCGGTCGTACCCCTGGTTCACCGCCTGCCGGCCCATCCACACCCGACCGGAGCCGAGCCCGGTCGGCTGCGCCCGGGGCCAGCCGTCGTCGACGTAGATGGTGACGTTGCCGGGGGTGCGCGGCGCGAGCCGCACGGTGCTCACCGAGCTGTTCCAGATCGTGGCGGCCTGGTCGAAGTTGGTGCGGAACTCGCCGGCCCGGCTGGCGTCGTAGTAGACGGTCCGGACGGCCGCCGAGGCCGCCGTCGTCTCGACCGCCACCAGGCCGAGCGCCGCCAGCACCATCGCGAGCAGGGCGCCCGCCGTACGCGGAAGATTGTGTCGTCGGAACATCCGACCTCCCATCGATAGATGTCCATTGATGCTAGATGTATCGATGGGTGTCTGTGGAATACCGGATTCGTCATATGCTGGCCGTGGCACGGCGGGCGGGCGGTCGAGGTGGGCGAAAGCTCCGGGTATCGCGCGATCCTGGTTGGCGGATCCGCGCCATGGCAGAAGACCGTCGTCACCAGCCCTTCACGCGGTCGCCGGCGTACCGCTAAACCCGTGACATGTCCTCACCCTCAAAGCCATCTCGCCGGCGCCGCGGTCGCTGGCAGCTGGTCGCGGCGGCCGCCATGGTCCCGGTACTGGCTGCCAGCGCCGTCGTCGCGCAAGCGCCCGGGCAGGCCGCGCCGTCCAGGCCCACCGTTCCCCCCAAGCCTTCCGCGACCCACAAGGTCACGCTGGTCACCGGCGACGTCGTCACGATCACCACGCTGGCCGACGGCCGGCAGATCGCCGACGTCGACCGGCCCGACGACGCCGTCGGCGGCGTACGCATGCAGGAGATCAAGGGCGACCTGTACGTCGTCCCCGACGAGGCGGCGGCGCTGCTGAGCGCCGACAAGCTGGACCGCCGGCTGTTCAACGTCTCCGACCTGGTGGAGATGGGCTACGACGACGCGAAGGCCGGCGGCGTGCCGCTGATCGCGACCTACGCCGGGCCGACGGCCCGCGCGGCGGTCCAGCCGACCGCGCCCCGCGGCAGCAAGGTGGTCCGCAAACTGGCGGGCATCCACGGCGCCGCGCTCGCCGCCGACAAGAAGCAGGCCCGCACCTTCTGGTCCGCCGTCGCGCCGGCGGCCGGCCCGGCGCGCGGCGGCAAGGCGGAGCTGGGCGCCGGCATGGCGAAGCTGTGGCTCGACGGCCGCGTCAAGGTCAACCTCAAGGAGAGCGTGCCGCTGGTCGGCGCGCCCGAGGCCTGGTCGGCGGGGTACGACGGCAAGGGCGTCAAGGTCGCGGTGCTCGACACCGGCGTCGACGTCGACCACCCCGACCTGAAGGACCAGATCGACGGCACCGCCAGTTTCGTGCCGGGTGAGGCGATCACCGATGTCAACGGGCACGGCACCCACGTGGCCAGCACGATCGTCGGCAGCGGCGCCGCCTCCGGCGGCGAGCTCAAGGGCGTCGCCCCCGGCGCCGACCTGATCGTCGGCAAGGTGCTCGGCGGCGAGGAAGGCTCCGGCCAGGACTCGTGGATCATCGCCGGCATGCAGTGGGCGGCCGAGTCCGGTGCCGACGTCGTCAACATGAGCCTGGGCGACACCATGCCCTCCGACGGCAGCGACCCGATGTCGCAGACGGTCGACGCGCTGTCCGCGCAGTACGGGACGCTGTTCGTCATCGCCGCCGGCAACGCCGGCCCGGAGACGATCTCCACCCCGGCCGCGGCCGCATCGGCCCTGACCGTCGGCGCGACGGACAAGCAGGACGGTCTGGCGGGGTTCTCCAGCACCGGCCCGCTGGCCTGGTCCGGTGGCATGAAGCCGGACATCTCGGCGCCCGGCGTGGACATCACCGCAGCGCGCTCGCAGGCGATGACCGACGGCGGGGACGGCCCGTACCGCACCATCAGCGGCACCTCCATGGCCACCCCGCACGTCGCCGGCGCGGCGGCGATCCTGGCCCAGCAACACCCGGGGTGGACCGGCGCTCAGGTCAAGGAGCACCTGATGAGCAGCGCGAAGGGCCTGGCGGAGTGGTACTCGCCGTACGAGGTCGGCACCGGCCGGCTCGACGTCGCCGCCGCCACGCGCACCACGGTGACCGCCACCGGCTCACTGTTCTTCGGCAACTACGACTGGCCCCACGAACCGACCGACGTCGCCGTCACCAAGGACCTCGTCCTCACCAACCACGGCGCCACCGACGTCACGCTGAACCTGGCGCTGACCAGCACCGGCGGCCAGTTCACCCTCGGTGGGTCCACGGTGACGGTGCCGGCCGGCGGCAAGGCGACGGTGCCGGTGACCGGTGACCCGCGGGCCGCCGACTTCGGCCGGTTCACCGGCTACGTGGTCGGCACAGACGCGGCCACCGGCCGAGCGGTGACCCGCACCTCGGTGGCCCTGGTCAAGGAGGAGGAGCGCTACGACCTGAAGATCAAGCTGGTCGGGCGGGACGGCAAGCCCGCCGCCGGCTGGGTCGGGATCAGCAAGTCCGGCGACTCCTGGCCGTGGGCGATCCACGTCGACGGCGAGACGACCATGCGCATGCCGGTCGGCACGTACCTGGTCGCGGCCAACCTCGACGTGGCCGGCGAGCGGGCGGACCGGTCCGGCCTGGCGGTGCTGGTCGATCCGGAGACCGTGCTCCAGCGCGACACCGAGGTCGTCCTGAACGCGAGCGAGGCTCGCCTGCTGCAGACCGACGCGCCGCAACGCACCGAGGACCGGCAGCGCAAGGTCGACTTCAGCGTGGTGGACGGCTTCGGCCTGACGTTCCGCAACGCGTACCTGGTCCCACCGAACTACGACGACCTGTACGTCTCGCCCACCGAGCCGATGACGCAGGGCCAGTTCACGCTGACCACCCGCTGGCGCAAGGGCGAGCCCATGCTCGGGCTCAGCGCACCGGATGGCCAGCCGGCATTCGAGACCCTGGTGCAGCGGGGCAGCACGCTGGCGGACGCCCGCGACACCGTGGGGTCGGCCTATGCGGGCACGGGTGCCGCCGACGACTACCGGAAGGTCGACGCGAAGGGCAAGGTCGTCGTCGTCAGACGCAGCGACGCGGTCACGCCCGAGGAACGCACCGCCGCCGCTGTCGCGGCCGGCGCCAAGGCGCTCATCGTCGTCAACGACGGTGTCGGCGGCCTGACGGAGTACGTCGGCCAGTCGCCGATCCCCGTCGCCACCGTGCACCGCGACGCGGGCAAGGCCCTCATCGCGCTGGCCCGGCTCGGCCGCAAGCTGACCGTCACCCAGTCCGAGTACAGCGACTTCGTCTACGACCTGACCCGGGACTACCCGGGGCGGGTGCCGGACCGGCCGCTGGTCTACCGGCCCAGCCAGCACGACCTCGCCCGGATCGACGCCCGCTACTACGGCGTGCGCGACGGTGAGGGCTCCGGCTACCGCTACGACATGACGCTGATCCCGACGCTCGGCGAGCACGAGCGCGAGTGGCACCCGGGCACCAGGACCGAGTGGGTCAGCCCGGACCAGGTCTGGGCCGAGTCGCACGCCCAGAACATCCACGGCGCCCTGCCGTGGGAGGTGGTGTCGGGCGTCAACACCTTCCCGGCCGGCGCCACCACCCGGCTGGACTGGTTCGCCCCGGCGGTGCGCCCGGCGTTCAGCGACGCCTTCTCGGTGACCAACGAGCGCTGGCAGAACTTCATGACCTGGAACGTGCAGCCGTGGAGCTCGTCCAGCGAGGTCCAACGCCTGGGCGGCTACCTGCCGTGGGGTGAGACCCCGACCCATCTGCGGGTCTTCCAGGGCGACACGCTGATCCACGACAACCCGTTCAGCACGGACATGCAGTGGATGGAGGTGCCCGCGGGCGACCTTCCCTACCGCGCCGTCCTCGACGCGGAACGCCCCGGCGACGTGTTCCGGCTGTCGACCCGCACCCACACCGAGTGGACGTTCCGCTCCGACACGGTCGACGCGGACTTCATCCGGCCGTTCTCCGTGCTGCAGCTGGACTACCGGCTGGCGACCGACCTGCGCGGCGACGTCCAGGCGAACGCCGTCCACCAGATCGCCGTGCGGCCGCGACCCTCGGACGCCGGCACCATCCCGGGCAAGATCACCAGCGTCACGCTGGACGTCTCGTCGGACGACGGCGCCACCTGGCGGTCGGTGACCCTCACCAGGAACGCCGACGGCTGGTGGAACGGCACCTTCCGCGCGCCCGCCAAGGCGAACGGGTTCGTCTCGGTGCGCGCCGGCGCCGCGACAGACAGCGGGTACGGCATCGAACAAGAGATCATCCGGGCCTACGGCCTGCGATGAGCCAGCTCAGCGGGCCCTGGGGCGACCACGTCCCAGGGCCCGTCCCGCCGGGCACCGGCTCGTGCCGACCTACCGAAGTCAGCAGCCATGGCGCATACTCTCCCCGCTACCGCGTACGGCGAGAGGGACGGGTACCGATGCTGGCCGCGCTCGGGCTGGAGCCCGCCGAGGAGGCCATCTACCGCGCCCTGCTCAACCGACCCAGCGCCACGGCGCTGCGGATCGCCGAGCTCCTCGAACTGGCGGAGCCGGACGCCGCCAGGGCGCTGGCCCGGCTGGAGGACGTCGGTCTGGTCAACCGCGACCCGACCGGCGCGTACCGGGCGACGCCACCTGCCGTCGGGCTCGGCGCGCTGATCACCGAGCGGCGGGACTCGCTCCGGATGGCCGAGCACGCGCTCGTCACCCTCGCCGAGGAGCACCGGGCGGCGGTGGCCGGACGCACGATCGGCGAGCTGATCGAGGTGGTGACCGGGGTCGACGCCATCCGGCACCGCTTCCTCCAGCTGCAACAGGCCGCCCGCACCCAGCTGCGTCTGTTCATCACCGCGCCGTTCATCGCCGTGCCGCCCGGCGAGAACACGGCCGAGACGGCGGCCGTCGAGCGCGGGATCCGCTTCCGCGCCGTGCTCGAGCGTGCGGTGCTGGAGCAGCCCGGTCACGTCGAGGAGACCGTCGACTCGCTGGGCCGCGGCGTCGAGCTGCGCGTGGTCGACGAGTTGCCGATGAAACTGGCCATCGCCGACGCCGACCTGGCGTTGGTGCCGCTCGCCGTGGCGCCCGGTGGTGAGCCGGGAGCGGTGCTGCTGCACCGCAGCGGACTGCTGACCGCGATGGAGGCGTTGTTCGACGCGGTATGGCAGCGCGCCCATCCGCTGGAGCTGTCCACCGTCGGGGCCGGCCCGGCGCAGCTCGCGGAGCTGGCCACCGACGAACCCACCGACCTCGACCGTAAGATCATCGCGCTGCTGCTCGCCGGGCTCACCGACCAGGCGGTCGCGACGCAGCTCGACCTGTCGCTGCGTACGCTGCAACGACGGCTGCGCCACCTGATGGACACGGCCGGTGTCCGCACCCGGATGCAACTGAGCTGGTACGCCGTCCAGAACGGGTGGGTGGGCCACGCCTGAGCGCCCGCCAACCGGGCGTTCTCACGGCGGACAAACACCGCCAGGCCCCGAGTGCGGCGAAGGTGTGACCGGCGTCGCCCGCCGCGGGTCCCCGCAGGCGGCGGCCGGTCCCTACGGTCGAGCCGATGACCGTTCCCGGGCGCTGGTCGCCACTGCCGCCGCCCGGTCGGCTGCGCACCCTGGCCCTGGCCACGCTTGCCAACACCGTCGGCTCGGGGCTCTGGCTGGCCGGCGCGCCCCTCTACCTGACCCGGGACGTCGGGCTGAGTCCCGCCTCGGTCGGGCTGGGGCTCACCCTCGCCGGGCTGCTGGGGCTGACCGCTGCCGTCCCGCTCGGCGGCCTGGCCGACCGCCGCGACCCGCGTACGCTGCGCGCGCTGCTGCAACTGCTGCAGGCCGCGGTCGCCGGGGCGTACCTGCTGGTGGCGTCCTTCCCCGCGTTCCTGATGGTGGCGGTGCTGGACGCGCTGCTCACCGCCGGCAACCTGGCGGTCCGCGCCGCCCTGGTCGCCGCCGTCGGCGGACCCGCGGGGCGGGTGCAGGCGTTCGCCACCCTGCGCGCGGTGGCGAACCTCGGCATCGCGCTCGGCGCCGGCCTGGCCGGGTTCGCCCTGGCGGCCGACACGCACCTGGCGTACCAGGTGCTGGTGGTCGGCAACGCGACCACCTATCTGGTGTCGGCGGCGCTGCTGATGCGCCTGCCCGGCTACCCGCCCCCGGCGGCCCCGGCGCGGCCGGCCACGTCGGGTCGGGCGCGGGCGCTGCGGGACCTGCCGTTCCTGGCCGTCAGCGGAGCGTCGGCAGTGCTGGCACTGCACGCCACGGTGCTCACCCTGGTCGTGCCGCTGTGGACGGTGAGCCGGACCGGTGCCCCGCCGGCCGTGGTGTCGGCGGTGCTGCTGGTCAACACGTCACTCACGGTGCTGCTGGCCGTGCGGCTCGCCCGGGGCGCGGACACCGCCGTCCCGGCCGCCGCCGCGATGCGCCGGGCCGGCCTGGTGCTGGCGGTGGCGATGCTGCTGTACGCGGCCACCACCGGCAGACCGGCCGGGCCGGCGACCGGCCTGCTGCTGCTCGCCACCGCCGTCTACACGGTCGGCGACCTGTGGCACAGCACCGCCGGCGCGGGGCTCGCCTACGGGCTGGCCGCGCCGGAGTCGATCGGGGCGTACCAGGGGGTGGACGGGTTGCTCGCCGGCCTCGCCCGGGCCGGCGGACCGGCGCTGCTGACCTGGGCGGTCCTCGACGGCGGGGTCGCCGGGTGGTGCGCGCTGGCCCTGCTCTTCGCGCTCGTCGGGCTGCTCGTCCCGACCCTGACCCGGCGGGCTCTCGCCGGCGGTGCGGGGCAGGCGGCGAACGACCTGCCTGCACCGGCGCCCGGTGCTGGCGCTCGACGGAGAGCCGCCGGCCGCCCCTGATCCGGGGACCGGACCGGTCAGCCGATCTCCTCGTCGACGAAGCACCAGCGCCAGGTCTCCCCCGGCTGGATCGAGCGCATCACCGGGTGCCCGCTGGACTCGAAGTGCTTCGTCGCGTGCTGGTGCGGCGAGGAGTCGCAGCAGCCGACGTGCCCGCAGGTCAGGCAGGCGCGCAGGTGCACCCAGTAGTCGTTGCCGATGGCGACGCAGTCCGGGCAGACGTCCTCGGCCTGCGGCTCGGCGTCGCCCGCCTCGGTCAGGTGCTGGCAGCTCACTCGTCGGCCTCCCGGGTCAGCAAAGACTCCTCCAGGTCCAGGTCACGGTACGCCCGCACCAGCACCTCCTCCGGTATCCGGCCGGAGTCACGCGCGGCCCGGTACACCTCGCGCTCGGCGTCGATCATCTCCTGCCGCAGCCGGCCGTACGCCTGGGACGGGGTTTCCCGGCCCTCGCCGCCCAGCTGCTCCCAGGCCAGGTTGGTCCGTGCCTCCAGCAGCTCGCGCAGCCGCTCCACCACCGACGACGGCGCGCCGGGCGCCAGCTCGTACAGCCGGTCCCGGGCCGCCTTGCTGGCCTGCTGCTGCACCGCCGCGGCGGAGAGCGCGTCCTGCACCGGGTCGTCCGGCGGCAGCTTCAGCCGGCGAGCCACCATCGGCAGGGTGGCCCCCTGCACCACCAGGGTCACCACGATCACCGCGAAGGCCAGCCAGATGAACAGCTCCCGCTGGTAGGGCCGGCCCCCGGCCAGGGTCAGCGGCAGGGCCAGCGCGGCGGCGAGCGTCACCACCCCGCGCATCCCGGCCCAGCCCAGGACGATCGGCACCCGCGCCGGTGGGGCCGGGTCCCGGCGTCGCACCCGGGGCACCAGCCGGGCCAGGTAGGTGGCGGGGAAGAGCCAGACGAACCGGGACAGGAAGACGGCGAGCAGCACCGCCAGGGTGACGCCGGCCAGCCGGCCGATCGGTTCGTCGAGGTCGCGGACCACCTCCCGTAGTTGGAGGCCGACCAGCAGGAAGACCAGCCCCTCCAGCAGGAACCGGGCCAGCCGCCAGAACGCGCCGACCTGCAGCCGCGAGGCCGCCGACATCAGCAGCGGCATCTTGTGGCCGATCCCGAGCCCGGTCACCACGACCGCGACCACCCCGGAGGCGTGGATCTCCTCGGCGGCGAAGACCACCGCGAACGGCACGATCAGCGACAGCGCGTTGTCCAGCAGCGCGTCACCGGTTCGCTTGTGCAGATAGCCGAAGACGACCACGCCGAGCAGGCCGACCAGGATGCCGCCGCCGGTGGAGCGCAGCACCTCCCAGGCCACCTCCCCGAACTCCACCCGGCCGCCGCTCACGGTCGCGGCGATGATCGAGACACGGAGCAGCACCAGCGCGGTGGCGTCGTTGACCAGGCTCTCGCCCTCCAGGATGGTCACGATTCGGCGGGGCAGCCCGACCCGGCGGGCCACCGCCGTGGCGGCCACCGCGTCGGGCGGCGCCACCACCGCGCCGAGCGCCAGGCAGATCGCGTACGGCAGGCCCGGCATGAGCAGGTACACGACGGTGCCCACCACGAACGCGGTGAACAGCACCAGTCCCACCGCCAGCAGCAGGATCGGCCGCAGGTTCAGCCGGAACGCCGGCACCGACGTCTCCAGGGCCGCGACGTAGAGCAGCGGCGGCAGGATGCCGACCAGGACCAGGTCCGGGTCGAGCCGCACCTGCGGGAAGCCGGGCAGGTAGGACAGGGCGAGACCGAGGACCACCAGCAGGATGGGCGCGAGCACGCCGAGCCGCCGGGCCAGCGCCGCGCCGAACGTCGCGATCGCGAGGAAGACCACGACCTGGAACAGAGCCTCCATGGGTACGAGCCTAGGGGGCCCGCCGGCGGGACGAGATCAGGCCGTGGTCCGCAGCTTCGGCAGCACCTGCGCGCCGAACGTGTCGATGAAGGCGCGCTGCTCCTGCCCGACGTGGTGCAGGGCGATCTGGTCGAAGCCGAGTTCGACGTACTCCTCCAGCCAGCCGACGTGCCGGCCGGTGTCGGCCGAGATGTTGACGACCTCGGCGACCTTTTCCATCGGCACCTGCTCGGAGACCGCGTCGAAGTGCTCCGCGGTGTCCAGGTCCCAGCAGACCGGCGGGGCGAAGACGTTGCTGCGCCACTGGTCGTACGCGATCGCCTCGGCCTCGGCCTGCTCGGGCGCCCAGCTGACGTGCACCTGCAGGTGCAGCGGGCCGCGCCCGCCGGCGTCCCGGTAGGCGTCGATCATCTGCCGCAGGTGTGCGGTGGGGGCGTTGACGGTGATCAGGCCGTCCGCCCACTCGGCGCACCAGCGCGCGGTGGCGGCGCTGACCGCCGCGCCGATCAGCGCCGGCGGCTGCTCCGGGCGGGTCCAGAGCCGGGCCCGGTCGACCCGGACCAGGCCGTCGTGGCTGACCTCCTCGCCGGCGAGGAGCGCCCGGATGACGTCGACGCACTCGCGCAGCCGGGCGGCGCGCACGTCCTTGCGCGGCCAGCCGTCGCCGGTGACGTGCTCGTTGCTCGCCTCGCCGGTGCCCAGCGCGGCCCAGAACCGGCCCGGGTACATCGCGCCGAGGGTGCCGATCGCCTGCGCGATGATCGCCGGGTGGTAGCGCTGGCCGGGCGCGTTGACCACGCCGAACGGCAGGCCGGTGGCCTGGAGGGCGGCGCCGAGCCAGGACCACGCGAAGCCGGACTGGCCCTGCCGGGCGCTCCACGGCGAGAAGTGGTCCGAGGACATGGCGGCGTCGAAGCCGGCCCGCTCGGCGTGGATCACCGCATCCAGCAGCCGGCTCGGGTGGATCTGCTCGTGGGAGGCATGGAAGCCGAACACCGTCATGGGCTATCCCTACCCATGACGGTGTCCGGCCAAAAGCGGGCTACTCGGCGTGCGCGCCGGCACCGGCCGATGCCGCGCCCTCACCCACCCAGACGGTCTTGGTGTTGCAGAACTCCCGCATGCCGAGCGCGGACAGCTCCCGGCCGTAGCCGGAGTTCTTCACGCCGCCGAACGGCAGCTCCGGGTACGAGGTGGTCATCCCGTTGATGAACACGCTGCCGGCGTCCAGGTCGACGGCGAAGCGCTCCTGCTCCTGAGTGTCGGTGGTCCAGGCGTTCGAGCCGAGGCCGAAGGCGGTGCCGTTGGCGACCTCGATCGCCTCGGCGTAGGACGACACCCGGAACAGGCCGGCGACCGGCCCGAAGACCTCCTCCGACCACATCCGCATCTGCGGGTTCAGGTCGGTGACCACGGTCGGCGGGTAGAACCAGCCGGCGCCAGCGGGCTTCTCGCCGCCGCAGAGCACGGTGGCGCCGTGGTCGACCGCGTCCTGCACCTGGGCGTGGATCTCGTCCCGGCCGCGCTCGCTGGCCAGCGGCCCCACGTCGGTGTTCTCGTCCATCGGGTCGCCCACCCGCAGCGCGGACATGTTGGCCGCGAACTTGTCGGCGAAGGCGTCGAAGGCGTCGGTGTGCACGATGAACCGCTTGGCGGCGATGCAGGACTGGCCGTTGTTCTGGCAGCGGGCGGTGGTGGCGACCTCGGCGGCGCGGTCCAGGTCGGCCGACGGCATCACCACGAACGGGTCGCTGCCGCCGAGTTCCAGCACCGTCTTCTTCAGCTCCCGCCCGGCGATCTGGCCGATCGAGCGGCCCGCCCCCTCGCTGCCGGTCAGCGTGGCGGCGCGGACCCGCGGGTCGCTGAGGATCGGGTCCACGGCCTCCGAGCCGACCAGCAGGGTGGTGAACGCGCCCTCGGGGAAGCCGGCCCGGCGGAACAGCTCCTCCAGGTAGAGGGCGGTCTGCGGCACGTTGGAGGCGTGCTTGAGCAGGCCGGTGTTGCCGGCCATCAGCGCCGGCGCGGCGAACCGCATCACCTGCCAGAGCGGGAAGTTCCACGGCATCACCGCGAGCACCGGCCCGATCGGCTGGTACCGCACGAAGGCCCGCCTGGCCTTGACCGCGCCGGCGTCGGCCGGCTCGTCGGCGAGCATCCGCTCCGCGTTGGCGGCGTAGAACCGGCAGGCGGTGGCGCACTTGGTCACCTCGGCCTGCGCCGCGACGTACGTCTTGCCCATCTCGGTGGTCATCAGCCGGGCGGTGGCGTCCCGTTCCGCGTCGAGCAGATCGGCCGCGGCGTTCATCCACTGCGCCCGCTGGGCGAGCGTGGTGCCGTGCAGGTCCCGGAACGCCACGTCGGCCCGGTCGATCGCGGCGTCGATCTGCTCGGCCGACATCGGCTCGTACGACTTGAGCAGCTGCCCGTTGGCGGGATTGGTGGTGGCGATGGGCATCTCGTACTCCTGTCACTCGAAGAGTGAGTGCCGCACGCCCGGCTCCTCACGGCGGCGCGCGGCGCGGCGGCGCTGGATGACGACCAGGTCGACCACGGCGACCACGGCGAAGACCGCGCACACCACCCCCAACCAGACCACGTCGGCCCAGAACGCCAGCACCGCGAAGACGGTCATGGTGACCAGGCCGAACAGGGCCAGCGCGAGCCGGAGGTTTAACGCGCTGTACGCGTGGCCGACCGTGCCACGGGCACGCCGGGGCTGCGATCTCGTCATTCCTCCGGCCTACCCCCGCAGGACGGGCCCTAACCGCCCGCCCCAGCCGCCGCACCGACCGCCGCCGTCCCGCCCGCCGCCCGCCCGCGAACCGGACCTCGGGGCCCCGTTTGCGGCGTGTCGCGCCATCCCGTCCCGACGTCACCGCGACACGCCGCAAACAGCGAGTCACGCCACGGCGGCCGCTGCAGGACAACGCGTCTCGGCCATCGCGGCCGCGGCACGCGCTTTGCGGCGTGTCGCGCCATCCCGGCCCGACGTCACCGCGACACGCCGCAAACCGGGCCGGGACCGACGCGCTCAGGGGTCCGGGGTGGCTCGGGAGGGCGGGGCGGTGATGCCGGCCACGGAGCGGGTATGCCGCGGATGCGGCCGGCGGTGGGTTGCGTTACACCGACGCGCCACGACCGGGCCGGCCCCGGCGCGGGCGGGAAGGATGAGGGCATGACCATGACCCACGCGGTGCCGGTGACCGTCGCCATCGCCCGGCGCGCCGACCCCGCGCGCGCCCACGAAATGGTCGCCTGGATGCGGGCCGGCAGCGCGCTGGCCGAGAGCTTTCCGGGGTTCCTCGGCATGGGCTGGGTGCAGAGCGCGCCCGGCTCGCCGGAGTGGCACATGCTCTACCGGTTCGCCGACCACGAGACGCTGCGCCGCTGGGAGGAGTCCCCGCAGCGCAACTGGTGGCTCACCTCGGCGCAGGGCATCGTCGAGCACACCCGGGTCGAGCGGCGCACCGGGATCGAGGGCTGGTTCGACCCGCCGGTCGACCACGTGGTCGAGACCCTGGCGCCGGCCGTCGGCGAGCCGGCCGCGCCGGTGTCCCCGCCGCGCTGGAAGCAGGCGGTGACGATCTGGCTGGCGTTCTTTCCGCTGAGCCTGGCCGCCACCCTGCTCACCGCCCGGTTCATCGGCGGGGTGCCGCTGGCCGCGCGGACGCTGCTCATGACGCTCTGCCTGACCCCGCTGATGACGTACCTGGTGCTGCCCCGGATCACCCGGGCGCTGCACTGGTGGCTGCACGGGCAGCGGCCGCCGTGGCGGGCGTCCCGCTGACCCGTCCTATCAAATCCATGTTTCTAAATATTTACTCTGCCTGAAAGTCGACACGAACAGCCCAACCCGGCCGGCCGCCCCCGTAGAGTTACCGCGCTGTCGCTCTGCGCCGCCGGACCGGGGGAACACAATGCCTCGACGCTGGGTCGCCGCCGTCGCCTGCCTGCTGGCGCTGGTCGCCCTCGCGTGCGAGGAGGGCGGCAACGCCTCGCCCCGGCCGACGCGGGAGCCCGGCCAGTCCGGCCTGCCCACCACCATGGCCGCGCTCGGCGACTCGGTCACCACCGGCTTCGGCTCCTGCCTCGTGCTCACCTCCTGCCAGCGCAACTCCTGGTCCACAGGGGACGGCATCCGGGTGGAGAGCCACTACCGCCGGCTGCTCGAGGCCAACCCGGACATCCGCGGCCGGGCGCACAACCATGCCGTGCCCGGGGCGCGGGCCGAGGCGCTCGCCGGGCAGGCGCAGGCGGCCGTACGCGACAAGGCCGACTACGTGACCGTGCTGATCGGCGCCAACGACGCCTGCCGCGACGACATCGACACGATGACGCCGGTGGCGACGTTCCGCACCGAGGTCGACCGTGGCCTGCGGGTGCTGCGCAAGGGGCGACCGAAGGCCCGCGTGCTGGTGGTGAGCATCCCCGACCTGTACCGGCTCTGGGAGGTCGGGCACACCGACTCGCGGGCCACCCGGATCTGGCGGGCCGGCATCTGCCCCTCGCTGCTGGCCCACGCGACCTCCACCGCCCCGGCCGACCGGGCCCGCCGGGCCAGGTTCCGCGACCGCATCGACGACTACAACGCCCAACTGAAGGCGGCCTGCCGGGCGTACGGGACACGCTGCCGGCACGACGGCGGGGCGGTGCACCGGGTGCGCTTCACCCTGGACGAGGTGAACGGGCTCGACTGGTTCCACCCCAACGTGGCCGGGCAGAACCGGCTCGCCGACGTCAGCTTCTCCACCGCCGGCTGGCGACTCTGACGAGCATTCCGAGCGGGTCACCGGGACGCTCGGGCCGACCGGCAGAGCCTGAGGTGGAACGGTCGGCCGCCGACCGCGGGCGGCGTGGACCGCTGTTGCCCACCGGGCACGCGAAACGGCGGTGCCCCGGAGACCGGGGCACCGCCGTCCTGCCGTGCGGGTCAGGAACGGCGAGGCTGCGGCACGCCGCCCCGACCGGCCCGGTAGAGCGCGCAGGCGCGCTCGGCGAGGTCCTTGGTGGCCGAGGAGTTGGCCCAGGTGCCGAGGATGATGGCAGCGCCCGGCACGACCTTGGCGAACATCCGCTTCGCCGCACGGACCCCGGCCATCTGGGCCAGCCGCACGCCGAGGCGGAGCATCACCTTGCCGAGCGGGTTCTGCGCGCCGTGGCCGAACAGGGCTCCGGCGCGTTCCCGGCCCGCCGCCACGCCCAGGGCCAGCCGGGCGCTCTCGGCGACCTTGTGCACCTTCTGCAGCACCAGCAGGTCGGTGGCCCGGTCCGGATGCACCGGGTCCACCCCGTACGCGGCGGCGATGTGCAGCACCAGCCGGGCCTGGGTCCAGGCCAGCACGCCGACGTCGATCACCGCGCCGGGCAGCCCGGCCACGCCGGAGACCGCCCCGGAGAGGCGGGCCCGGTTGACGAACTTCCGGACCGCCTGCTCGGCGAGGTCGTCGGCGGAGACGTCGGGGCGCTCGGCACGGGCCCGAGCCGCCCACTCGGCGGCCTCCGGCCCCAGCCGGCGCACCGCCTCCAGGGCGAGGTGCTCCGGCGCGTACTGCGGGTCCTCCCGCATCCGGTCCCAGAGCCGGGCGGGCGGCGCCTCGGGGGCGTCCGGCTCCCCCGCCCGGGTGGCCGGCGGGGTGACCGCCGCCGCCGGGCTGGCCGGCGGCGGGGTGGGGGTGGTGGGTTCGTCGTCGACGGGGGCGGAGTCGGTCACGGGGGCTCCCGGTGTCGAGGGCGAGCGGGGGACGATCAGCGGCGGCGGCTGGAGAACCGGTTGGCCACCTGCCTGAGCTTGGCCTGGTTCTCCGGCTTGGCCAACTCACGCCGGCCCCGGTCGACCAGCTGTTGCCCGCGCGGCGAGCGCAGGAACGCCCTGATCCGTTGCACCAGTGACATGTCGTCCTCCGTTCGATGGTCGTGCATCATGTGTACCCCGAACGGACAACCGGCAACCGACAACCCGGGACGATCAGGCCAGGATGGCCTCGACCACCTCGGTCGCCCGCCACTCGTGCTGGGCGTAGGCCCACGGGAACGCCGAGACCTGCACGGCCTGGGCCGCGTCGGTCAGCGCCAGGTTCTGCCAGCCGGGGATCTCCAGCAGCGCGGAGAGGAACGCCTGGGTGGCGTACTCGGGGTCCATCAGGTCGCGGACCTCGCCCCAGCCGCTGCTGGGCCGCTGCTGGAACAGCCCGACCGAGTCGTGGTCCCAGCCGATGGCCTGGTGGGGGTAGTTCTGGGACTCGGGCAGCACGCCGCTGGCGTAGTTGTAGAGGTTGCTCTCCTGCATCGCGGTGGCCACGGCGATGATCAGGGCCTGTCGGGGCACGCCCATCTTCCGGCCGGCCTTGACGATGGCCTTGGCGTTGTCCATCTGGGCCTGGTCCAGGCCGGCGACGGGGGCGATCCGCTTCGGCTTCGGCTTGGGCTTCGGCGTGGCCTTCTTCATCGCGGTCGGCGACGGCGAGGCGGTCCGGGTGGCGGCGGGGGTCGGGGTCGCGGTGACCGGGGTACGCGCCTGGCCTCGGGAGGCCACGCCCTCCTGCGCCCGCTCGGTGAGTGCCGGCTGGGCGGCGACCGGATCGAGCCGGTCGGCCGGCAGGGCCTGCACGCCGGCGAAGGCCGCCACGCCGAGGCAGCAGACCACGCCGGAGGCGAGCGCCACCCGCGACGGGCGGCGGGTCAGGGGGTTAACGAGGGCGCCGAGGCGGGTACGGAGCGAGGGAGCGGCCTCGCCGCCACGGAGAACGCCGACCTGAACGGACGAGGGGGTATCGTCCGAACGGCCAGTCGGGCCCTCGTGGGCGTACTGGTCGTCGATGGTGTCGTCGTCACGCATCCGACGACGTTAGGCAGGCGTTTTACGGGCCACCCACCGTGAGCGAGTGGCCCTCGCCACAATCCGACGGGTCGAACCGGGACGCGTCGGTGGTGCCCCGTGGCGGCAGGGCGTAACCCCGCAGAACCGGCATCTCGGGAAGACCCCCCGGCGGCGGGAGTTCCGGAACGACGGGGTCGACATCGCCGCCCCGGCCCGCATGATCGACCATATCCCCCGTTGGTATGAGCGATTGGTAGACCAACGGACAACCGCGCCTCGGATGATCGGCGAAATGCGCGCTTCGTCCGTCTTTACTCGCCAGGATCGCCGCGAGCCGCCCGTTGCTGGAATGGATACCGCGGGCGGGTACGTTCGGCGAACCGGGAGCCGTGCGCGCACGGCGGCCCGTACGCGCGTTTCCTCAGGAGGTCCGACCGGTGCTCGACCCACACGAGCTCTACCAGCTCACCGACGACCTGCCCGACCTCGGGCAGCCGGTGCTGATCCAGGCCCTGACCGGCTTCGTCGACGCCGGCAACGCGAGCCGCCTGGCCCGTGAGCAGCTGCTCACCTCGCTGGAATCGCGTCAGATCGCGACCTTCGACGTCGATCAGCTCTTCGACTACCGCTCCCGCCGTCCGGTGATGACCTTCGTCGAGGACCACTGGGAGCACTACGACGCGCCGGAGCTGGCGCTGCACCTGCTGCACGACGACGACGAAACCCCCTTCCTGCTGCTCACCGGCCCGGAGCCGGACCTGCAGTGGGAGCGGTTCGTGGCCGCGGTCGCCGCCGTGGCCACCCGACTCGGCGTCCGACTGACCGCCGGGCTGAACTCCATCCCGATGGCCGTGCCGCACACCCGCCCCACCGGGGTGACCGCGCACGCCACCCGGCGCGAGCTGATCTCCGGCTACGAGCCCTGGCTCCAGCGGGTGCAGGTCCCCGGCAGCGTCGGCCATCTGCTCGAGTACCGGCTGGGCGAGGCGGGCCGGGACGCGATCGGCTTCGCCGCGCACGTGCCGCACTACGTCGCCCAGACCGAGTACCCGGCCGCCGCCGAGGTGCTGCTCTCCTCGGTCTCCCGCAGCACCGGGCTGCTGCTGCCCAGCGACAGTCTGCGCACTGCCGCCGAGGTGGTGCGGGTCGAGATCGACCGGCAGGTCGCGCAGACCGACGAGGCCGCCGCGCTGGTCCAGGCCCTGGAGGAGCAGTACGACGCGTTCGCCCGTGGGCGCGGCGAGAAGAACCTGCTGGCCGCCGAGGCCGGGCCGCTGCCCACCGCCGACGAGCTCGGCGCCGAGCTGGAGCGGTTCCTGGCCGAGCAGACCCGACCCGGCGACACCCCGAACGGCTGACCCGGCCGACCGCTGAACAACCGGCGGTCGGCGCCGTCACCAACCGCGCCGACCGCCCTGCCTGGCCCCGCCGGGCACTGAGCCCGGATACGGCAGACCGCCCGCCCGCGCGCGGCCGGCTCCATAGCCGATCATGCGGCGCGCCGGGCCGGCTGGCCCGGCGCGTCGGGGCCGGATACGGCAGGCTGAAGGCATGCGTCTGGCGACCTGGAACGTGAACTCGGTGAAGGCCCGCCTGCCCCGGCTGCTCGACTGGCTGGCCACGACCGGCCCGGACGTGGTCTGCCTGCAGGAGACCAAGTGCCCCGACGGTTCCTTCCCCAGCGCCGAGGTGGGCGAGCTGGGCTACGAGGTGGCCAGCCACAGCGACGGCCGGTGGAACGGGGTGGCGATCCTGTCCCGGGTCGGGCTGGCCGACGTGGCGGTCGGATTCCCCGGCGAGCCCGGGTTCCCCGAACCGGAGGCCCGGGCCATCTCGGCCACCTGCGACGGGGTCCGGGTCTGGTCGGTGTACGTCCCGAACGGCCGCTCCCCCGACGACCCGCACTACGCGTACAAGCTGGCCTGGTTCGCCGCGCTGCGGGACGCGCTGGAGCCGGAGCTGGCCGGCGGGGCGCCGGTGGCGGTCTGCGGCGACTTCAACGTCGCCCCCACCGACGCCGACGTCTGGGACCCGGCGCTCTTCGTCACCTCCACCCACGTCACGCCGGCCGAGCGGGCCGCCCTGGCGGCGCTGCGCGACCTCGGGCTGGTCGACGTGGTGCCGACCCCGATGAAGGGCCCGCACCCCTTCACGTACTGGGACTACCGGGCCGGGATGTTCCATCAGAACAAGGGCATGCGGATCGACCTCGTCTACGCCTCCGCGCCGTTCGCCCGGGCGGTCCGCTCCGCGTACGTCGACCGGGAGGCCCGCAAGGGCAAGGGCCCGTCCGACCACGCCCCGATCGTGGTCGACGCCGAGCTGGTGCCGGCCGTCGAGTCGTTCTGAGCCCTGCCTCGACGCGGGTGGTCCGGCGGCCCCGGCCGGCGTCGGGGAGCGGGCGGGGCGTCCACCCGGCTGATCGGCCGCTGGTTAGGGTGGAGCCATGGCAGTCGTGAAGATCAACGCGATCGACGTCCCGTCCGGCGCCGGCGAGGAGCTGGAGAAGCGGTTCGCCGCCCGGGCCGGCGCGGTGGAGAACTCCCCCGGGTTCCTCGGCTTCGAGCTGCTGCGCCCGGTCGCCGGGGAGAGCCGCTACTTCGTCTACACGCGGTGGGAGAGCGAGGAGGCGTACCAGGCGTGGGCGGCCGGCCCGGCCCGGGCCGCGCACGCCGGCGGCGCGGGCGGGGAGCAGCGGCGGCCGGTCTCCTCGGGCGCCACGCTGCTGGAGTTCGAGGTCGTCCAGCAGGTCACCGGCAAGGGCTGAGCGCCCGGCCGATCAGGGCTGCCGGGTCTCGGCGAGCGAGGCGAAGGCGATGACGTTGTCCTCGTAGCCGGTCCGGCCGCCGACCCAGGCGCCGCCGCAGGTGATCAGCCGCAGCGCCGGCGGCCCGTCGTCGCCGTAGACCCGGTCGGCCGGCAGGTGGGACTTGTCGAAGTACTCGACCGAGTCGACGGTGAACACCGCGACCTTGCGATCCTCGCGGGTCACCTCGATCCGGTCGCCGGGCTTGAGCTTGCGCAGCTCGTAGAAGACGGCCGGGCCGCTCTTGGAGTCGACGTGCCCGACGATGATGGCCCGGCCGGGCTCACCCGGGGTCGGGCCGCGGTCGTACCAGCCGGTCTCGTGGTGCCGGTTCAGCGGCGGCACGTCGATCGACCCGTCCCTCGCCTTTCCCACCGGGGCCACCGGGGCGGTCACCTGAATGGCCGGCACCGCCAGGCTCACCGGCCGGCTGGCCGGCAACCCGCCGCCGCGCCCTGCGTCGGGCCGCTCCTGCGCGTCCGCCGGGCGTTGCTGGCCGGCCGCCCAGTCCAGCGGCCCGACGGTACGCCCGAGGCCCGCGCCGGTCGCGAAGACGCCGAGCAGCACCAGGGCCGCCGCGAGCGGCACCGACCAGGGGCTGCGTGCCGAGGCACGGTCGCCGCGGGCGGCCGGTGTCGAGGCGGGTTGCGAGGCCATCGCGCCGCTCAGCCTCGGGCGGCGCCACGGGGGCGGCGGGCCGCGATGATGCCGACCGTCGCGCCGGCGATGGTCAGGGCCAGGCCACCGGGTACGAGAAGGCCGGTGAGGTTGGCGCCGGCGGAGCCGCCGAAGCCGGTGTGCGGGCCGGGGCTGGGCTTCATCGACTTGACCACCTGGAGCATCGTCGAGGCGGTCGCGCCGTCGCGGCACTCCAGCTTGACCCGGTAGTTGCCCGGCCGGGTCCGCTCCCGGACCTCGGCCGAGGCGGTCAGCTCACCACGCTGGGGGTGCACCTGCACCCGGCCGAACGCGTCGGAAACGACCGTCGCCGGGATGGAGTTGTCCCGGCAACTGGCCCGGATGCCGACCAGGAAGCCGGGCTGCACCGGGGTCGGGCGTACCTCGACGAAGACCACGTTGGGAGTCGGCTGCGGCTCGCCGGCCTGCAGCGGCCAGACCTCAGCCGGCTCGCTGGGGGCCAGGGCCGCCGCCGCGGGTGGCGGGGCGGCGAGCGCCGCGCCCGCCCCGAGCAACGCCGGGCCGAGGGCACCGAACGTGATGGCCAACGCGGTGCGCTGGAGCGTGATCGACATCCTGCCCCCTTCCGGCCGCCTCGGGCAGCGCCGGGACAGCGAGCGCCGGCCTGCCGTACGGGATGAATCGTCTCACCCCCGGGCGTACATCACATCCGATACGACGGAACCGTCGCGTACGCTCGGGTCGCTGTGACCTCCACCGACCAGAACCCCGCCGTCCCGGCGGCCCCGCCGGCCGCCCGGATCCGCACCTTCCACCCCCGCCGCGGCCGGATGAGCGGCCGCCAGACGGACGCGCTGGAACGGCTCTGGCCGGAGTACGGCATCGACATCGCCGAGCTCGACGGCCCCTTCGACCCGGCCGCGCTCTTCGGCCGGGGCGCCCCCGTGGTGCTGGAGATCGGCTCCGGCATGGGCGACGCCACGGCGGCGATGGCCGTCGCCGACCCGGACCGGGACTACCTGGCCGTCGAGGTGCACACGCCCGGCCTCGGCAAGCTGCTGGAACTGGTGGAACGGCACGGGCTGACCAACGTCCGGGTGGCCAAGGGCGACGCGCTGGACCTGGTCCGTGCCATGCCGACCGACGCTCTGGACGCGGTGCACGTCTTCTTCCCCGACCCCTGGCCGAAGGCCCGGCACCACAAGCGGCGGATCATCCAGCCGGAACACGTGGCGTTGCTCCGCTCCCGCCTGCGGCCGGGTGGCATCCTGCACTGCGCCACCGACTGGGCCGAGTACGCCGAGTCGATGCGGGAGACCCTGACCGCAGACCCCGGCCTGGCGGACCCGCACGGAGACTTCGCCCCCCGCCCCGCACACCGCCCGGTCACCAGGTTCGAGCGCCGCGCCCTGACCGCCGGCCGCCCCGTCTTCGACCTCATCCACCCCCGCCACCCCTGACCCACCCCACCCCTCCCCTCCCCGCCGCCGCGCCCACCCGGCCGACGCCGGGTGCTCTTTCCGAGAAAGAGTGCCTATCGGGGCGGGAATAGCCACGCTTTCTCTGAATCTGCGACGCGCGAAGGGCTGGGGGCGCGTACCCGGTTGGCGGGCGGGCGTGCGGGGCGGGCACGATGGAGCGGCTATGACGCTCACTGCCGCGCTGCCTCGAAGCGCCGACCCCGACACCCTCTACGACGCGTTCGCCGGCTGGGCGAAGGAGCGCGGCCTCGACCTCTACCCCCACCAGGAGGAGGCGGTCATCGAGATCGTCTCCGGCGCGAACGTGATCATGAACACCCCGACCGGCTCCGGCAAGAGCCTGGTCGCGATCGCGGCGCACTTCGCCGCCCTGGCCGACAACCGGACCACCTTCTACACCGCGCCGATCAAGGCGCTGGTGTCGGAGAAGTTCTTCGCCCTCTGCGAGGTCTTCGGCGCGGAGAACGTCGGCATGCTCACCGGCGACGCCAGCGTCAACGCCGACGCCCCGATCATCTGCTGCACCGCCGAGATCCTGGCCAACCTCGCGCTGCGCGAGGGGTCCCGGGCGGACGTCGGCCAGGTGGTCATGGACGAGTTCCACTTCTACGCCGAGCCCGACCGGGGCTGGGCGTGGCAGGTGCCGCTGATCGAGCTGCCGCAGGCGCAGTTCGTGCTGATGTCGGCCACGCTCGGCGACACCACCCGGTTCGTCGACGACCTGACCCGGCGCACCGGGCGGTCCACCGCCGTCGTCCGCTCCGCCGAGCGGCCGGTCCCGCTGCTCTTCTCGTACGCGATGACCCCGATGCACGAGACCCTCGAGGAGCTGCTGGAGACCAAGCAGGCCCCGGTCTACGTCGTGCACTTCACCCAGGCCGCCGCGCTGGAACGCGCCCAGGCGCTGATGAGCGTCAACGTCTGCACCCGGGCCGAGAAGGACATGATCGCCCAGGCGATCGGCAACTTCCGGTTCACCTCCGGCTTCGGCAAGACCCTGTCCCGGCTGGTCCGGCACGGCATCGGCGTGCACCACGCCGGCATGCTGCCCAAGTACCGCCGACTGGTGGAGACCCTCGCCCAGGCCGGCCTGCTCAAGGTCATCTGCGGCACCGACACCCTGGGCGTCGGCATCAACGTGCCGATCCGCACCGTGCTCTTCACCGGCCTGTCCAAGTACGACGGGGTGCGTACCCGGCTGCTCAAGGCCCGCGAGTTCCACCAGATCGCCGGGCGGGCCGGGCGGGCCGGCTTCGACACCCTCGGCCGGGTGGTGGTGCAGGCCCCCGAGCACGTCATCGAGAACGAGAAGGCCCTGGCCAAGGCCGGTGACGACCCGAAGAAGCGGCGCAAGGTGGTCAAGAAGAAGCCGCCGGAGGGCTCGGTCGGCTGGGGGCAGCCCACCTTCGAGCGCCTGGTCGAGGCCGAACCGGAGCCGCTGACCTCCAGCTTCCAGGTCAGCCACTCGATGCTGCTCAACGTCATCGGCCGGCCCGGCGACGCGTTCGCCTCGATGCGGCACCTGCTCACCGACAACCACGAGGACCGGGCCGCCCAGCGCCGGCACATCCGCCGGGCCATCGCGATCTACCGGGCGCTGCGCGCCGGCGGGGTGGTCGAACAGCTCGACGAGCCGGACGAGGCCGGCCGGCGGGTCCGCCTCACCGTCGACCTCCAGCTCGACTTCGCGCTCAACCAGCCGCTGTCGCCGCTGGCGCTCGCCGCGATCGAGCTGCTCGACGTCGAGTCCCCCTCGTACGCCCTCGACGTGCTCTCGGTCGTCGAGTCGATCCTCGACGACCCCCGGCAGGTGCTCTCCGCGCAACAGTTCAAGGCCCGCGGCGAGGCGGTGGCCGCGATGAAGGCCGAGGGCATCGAGTACGAGGCCCGCCTCGAACTGCTCGACGAGGTGACCTGGCCCAAGCCGCTCGCCGAGCTGCTGGGGGCCGCGTACGAGATGTACCGGCAGGGCCACCCCTGGGTCGCCGACCACCAGCTCTCCCCCAAGTCGGTGGTCCGGGACATGTACGAGCGGGCGATGACCTTCACCGAGTACGTGCAGTTCTACGGGCTGTCCCGCTCGGAGGGCCTGGTGCTGCGGTACCTCGCCGACGCGTACAAGACGCTGCGGCAGACTGTGCCCGAGGACGCCAAGACCGAGGAGCTGGTCGACCTCATCGAGTGGCTGGGCGAGCTGGTCCGCCAGGTCGACTCCAGCCTGATCGACGAGTGGGAGCGGCTGCGCAACCCGTCCGACGTGGCGGAGCTGGCCTCGTCGCTGGCGGACAAGCCGCCGGCGGTCACCCGCAACGCCCGCGCCTTCCGGGTGCTGGTGCGCAACGCGCTGTTCCGCCGGGTCGAGCTGGCCGCGCTGCGCCGCTGGTACGACCTGGGCGAGCTGGACTCCGCGTCGGGCTGGGACGGCGACGCGTGGGCCGAGGCGCTGGAGCCGTACTTCGAGTCGTACGACTCGATCGGGGTCGGCCCCGACGCGCGCGGGCCGGCGCTGCTGATGATCGAGCAGGGCCGGGAACGCTGGACGGTACGGCAGATCCTCGACGACCCCGAGGGCGACCACGACTGGGGCATCAGCGCCGAGGTGGACCTCGCCGCGTCCGACGAGGCGGGCGCCGCGGTCGTCCGGATCACCGACGTCGGGCAGCTGTAGAAAAGAGTTTCGCGGGGCCGTCCGGAGTGTCCGGGCGGCCCCTTTCGTTCCCTGGGCGATGTCACTCCTGTCGATTAGAATGTGTGTACTAATCGAGGTTCCTGACCTGGGAGGACGCTCGTGACCGCGCCCACCTCCGCCGCCCCGCTCACCCCCTACGCCACGCTCCTCGGCTTCACCCGGTACGTCGACCGCACCGGGCCGACCAAGGCCACCTTCGTCGGTGGGCTGCGCAAGCAGCGGGCCAGCCGGCACGGGTTCAACCCGCACGGCCAGTTCGTCAAGGCCCTCAAGGCCGACATCGCCTTCCACACCGGCGGCACCCACCTCGCCGGCGTGGCCGACGTGGTCAAGCCCCGGTGGCGCCCGCTCTACCAGGCGCTCGTCCCCGGGGCGACGGCCTGGCTGGAGTCCCTCGGCGAGCCGGCCGGCATCGACCTGGCCCAGACCCGCGACGCGCTCGCCATGCTGGGCGACCTGCCCGTCAAGATCAACCCACACTTCGGCGTCCGGTACGCCGACGGCCACGCCGAGGCCGTCCGGCTGCACTTCGACGAGGCCCCGCCGAGCGAGGAGGCGACGCTGGCCACGCTGCACCTGATGGCCCGGCACATGGACGCGGTGCTGCCGCACGCCGAGCCGGTCCTGGTCGACGTGCGGCGGGGCGAGGCCCACCGGATGCCCGACACGATCAAGCCCGAGCAGGTCGAGCAGTGGCTGGCCGGCGAGGCCGCCGCCTTCCGCGCCATCTGGTCCACCGCCGCCTGACCCGACGCTCCCGCCGGGCCGGCCACGGCCCGGCCGGGTGCGGGCGTGGTACCCCCGCCCGGGCCGGCCACCGGTCCGGACGGACGGGCGTGCTGCTCCGGCGCGCCGCCATCTCGGGACCGGTGGCGGCGCGCCGGGTCAGCCGGCGGGGTGGGTCCGGCGGATCAGCCGGTGCGGTCGGCCCGGCGCAGCAGCCCGGCGGTGACGAGGCCGCCGACGAGAACCGCGACGGCGCCCACCGTCTGGCCGGTCTCCAGTGCCGCGCGGAACGCGTCGGAGACAACCTGCCGTTCGGTCTCCGACCGGGCGGCGGCCACGGCGGCGGGGAGCGATCCCGCGCCGGCCAGGGCGGGTGGCAGCAGCGCGGCGAACCGGGCGTTCAGCACGGCCCCCAGCACGGCGATGCCCAGGCTGCCGCCGACCTCGGTCATGGTGCCGTCCACGCCCGCGCCGGCGCCGGCCTTGCGCGCCGGCACGGCGCTCATCACCGCCTCGACGATGGCCGGGTTGGCCAGCGCGCAGCCGGTGCCCATCAGCAGCAGCCCGCCGAGCAGCACGGGGTAGCCGTCCCCCGGTGCGTGCGTGACGACCGTGAGTCCGCCGGCCAGCAGCGCCATCCCGACGGCGATCGCCGCCGGCGACCCGAGCCGGCGGATGACCCGGGCGGCGACACCGGCGAGGTTGAGCACGACGATGGAGAGCGCGAAGGGCACCATCCGCAGTCCCGCCTCCCACGCCGAATAGCCGCGCACGAACTGGAGGTGCTGGGTCAGCAGGAACAGTGCGCCGGTGGCGCCGAAGGTGATCAGGACGACCCCGCAGACCGCGCCGACGAACCGGCGTTCGGAGAACAGACCCATGTCCAGCATCGGGGCCGGGATCCGCCGCTCCCACGCCACGAAGAGCACCAGCAGGAGCACGCCGGCACCGGCCGCGCCGAGCACCGCCGGCGTCGCCCACCCGTGCTCCGGCCCGGAGATGATCGCCCAGACCACCCCGGTGAGGCCGGCCGTGGAGAGCAGCACGCCGAGCAGGTCGAGGCGGCCGTCCACCGGATCGCGGGACTCCGGCACCAGCGCCCCGGCGGCCAGTAGGCAGACCAGCACGATCGGGACGTTGACCAGGAAGATCGCGTTCCACGGCAGGTGGGCGAGGATGGCGCCACCGATCGGCGGCCCGGCCGCGAAGCCCAGCGCGCTGGTGGCCGCCCAGAGACCGATCGCCCGGGTCCGCTCGGCGGCGTCGAAGATCTGCATGGCGACCGCGAGGGTGGCGGTGACCAGGAGGGCCCCGCCGATCCCCATGCCGGCCCGGGCGGCGATGAGCTGCCCGCTGGTCCCGGCGAGCCCGGCGGCCAGCGAGCCGGCGCCGAACAGGACCAGGCCGGCGAGCAGCATCCGCCGCCGCCCGTACCGGTCGGCGGCGCTGCCGGCGGTGAGCAGCAGGCCGCACTGCACCAGCGCGTACGCGTTGATCATCCATTGGACGTCGGCGGTGGTGGCGTCCAGTTCGCCGGTGAGCACCGGGATCGCCACGGTCAGCACGGTGTTGTCGAGGACCACGGTGACCTGAGCCAGGCAGAGCACGGCCAGGATCAACCAGCGGTGCCGGACCGGGCCGGCCGGCGGGGTCCCCGCCGGCCGGCTGCCGTCGCGCACCGCGCCGGGGGCGCTCATCGCGGTGGGGCGAAGCGGGCGAGCGGGTTGGCCAGGGTGCCGACGAACTGCAACGCGGCCGACGGGTCGGCGAGGTCGACCATCTGTTGGTTGTTGCGCAGTTGCAGCCGGTTCAGGCAGGACAGCGGGAACTCGGCGGTGAAGAGGTCGTGCCGGCGCAGCCGCTCGGCCAGGTGCGGGACGCCGCGCTGGTAGTCGGCGGCGCACTCGGCCACCGTGCGCCAGAACTCGTCCTCGGTCAGGACGCCCTCGGTCACCAGGATGGCGTTGAGGTGACGCAGGAAGCAGTCGAACACGTCGGTGAAGATCGACAGGATCTTCTCCTCGTCGGGGACGGCGACCCGGATGCGCCGCACCGCGGGCGGCAGGTCGGCCTCGGGGTCCAATACCGCGATCTCCTCGGCGATGTCCTTGAAGATCACCCGCTCCACCACCCCGTCGTGCACCACCAGGATCACGTTCTCCCCGTGCGGCATGAAGACCAGGTCGTGGGCGTAGAGGCTGTGCAGCAGCGGGACCAGGTAGGCGTCGAGGTAACGGCGCAGCCAGACCGTCGGCGCCAGCCCCGACTCCGCCACCAGCGCGCCGGCGACCGAGCGGCCGCCCCGGTCGACGTGCAGCAGGGACGCCATGGTCGCCAGCCGGCGGCCCGGCTCCAGCCCGGCCACCGGGCTCTCCCGCCAGAGCGCGGCCAGCATCTTCCGGTACGGGGAGTACCGGTCGGTCGCCGCCTCGTACTGCCGGTGGCGGTAGCCGATCGCGGCGCGTTCCCGGATGATCGTCAGCCGGCTGCGCCGGAACACGGGGTCGGTGGCGACGAGGTCGGCCAGCCAGTCGTTGATCGCCGGGGTGTGCTCCATGTACGCGGCGGACAGCCCGCGCATGAAGCCCATGTTGAGCACGGACAGGGCGGTCTTGACGTAGTGCTTCTCCGGGTGGGTGACGTTGAAGAAGGTGCGGATGGACTGCTGGGCGAGGTACTCGTCGGGGCCCTCGCCGAGGCAGACCATCTGCCGCCGGGCCACCTCGCCGGCGAAGGTGACGGAGAGCTTGTTCCACCACTGCCACGGATGCACCGGGAGGAGCAGGTAGTCGGCCGGGTCCAGGCCCAGCCCGGTGAGGGTACGGGCGAAGCCGGCGAGCGTGTCGTCGCCGAGTTCGGCGCGGACCAGGGTGTCGTAGTCCAGGTCGGCGGCGCAGCTGAAGGTGGTGTGGTCGCGGTGTGCGGCCAGCCAGATCAGCCGGACCGGCCGGGCGGCCTCCGGGGCGTACCGGTGGTACTCGTGCACCCCGAAACCGATCCGGCCGTTGTTGGCCACGAAGCAGGGGTGCCCCTCGGTCATCTGCGTCTCGACGTCCTGGAAGTCCGCCCGGGCCAGCTTGGTGGCGTCCATCGCCGGCTTGCCGAGCTTGTACGCGGTGCCGGCCAGCGTCGAGGTGATCTCCTCGAGGTAGACCGGCAGGATCTCGTCGGTGAGGCCGAGCGCCCCGCGCAGGTCGAGGCAGAGGTCGACGGCGTCCAGCGGCAGCTCCCGGCCGTCGGAGTGCCGGGTGATGCTGGCCGCGTCGACCTGCCAGTGCCGCAGGGCGAGCAGCCGGGCGGTGAACCGGTACTCGACGGTGCCGTCGTCGCCGGGTACCCGGTAGCGGTCCGCGCCCAGCGGCTCGGGGGTGATCAGTCGTTCGTGGGCGAACTCCGCGAGGGCCTTGCGGACCAGCAGCCGGTTGGCCTCGGCCCAGTGCCCCGGGGTCAGGTGGTCCACGGATGCGAGCGGGTTCACGCGGGCAGGTCTCCTCGGGTGGCGGCCAGGAACTTCTCACGGGTGCAGACGCTGAGCAGAGCGTCCTTCTCGGGCTTGCGGATCGGGCCGACGACGGTGAAGCCCACGGCGGCGTTGAGCGCGTGCACGGCGTGGTTGCGCACGTCCGGTTCGACGACGACGCGGCGGACGGCCGGGTCGGCGAAGAGCCACGCCATGACCGTGGTGATCACGGCGCGGGTGAAGCCGTGCACGGGGTTGTCGGCGGGCGCGCAGAGGAAGTGCATGCCGACGTCGCCGTCGGCGGCGCCGTACAGGCCGACGAGTTCGACGTGGGCCGGGTCGTACCGCTCGGCGAGGAACGCCGGCCGGCCGCGCCACGAGCCGAGGTACGCGTCGTGGTGCGGGTGCGCGGCGATCCGCCGGTACTCCTGCGCCACCCGGGCCACGTCGGCGTCCTGCATCAGCCAGAACCCGGCCTTGGGGTGGGTGACCCAGCCGTGCAGCAGCGCGGCGTCGCCGTCCGGATCAAGGGTACGCAGGGCGAACTCGCCGAGCCGGTCGTCGACCCGGCGGAACACCGTCATGCGGTCACCGCCACCGGCGCACCGAACTCCTGGAAGGCGATGCGCCGCTCGATCGGGTAGTGCTCGCGCCCGGTCAGCTCCCGGATGATCCAGGAGTTGCGGTACGCGCCCATGCCGAGATCCGGCGAGGTGATGCTGTGCGCCTGGGTGCTGGCGTTCTGGAGGAAGACACCCCGGCCGGTCTGGTCGACCGAGTAGTTGCGGGCGACGTCGAAGCGGCCGTGCGAGTCCCAGCGGAGCCGGTCGCGGATGGGCTCCAGGAAGTCGGGCACCCGGTAGTGGTAGCCGGTGGCCAGCACCAGCCCCTCGGTGGTGAGGGTGAAGTCGCGGCCCTGCTCGACGTTGCGCAGGCCGAGCGTGTACATCCCGCTCGCCGGGTCGTGGGTGGCGGTGCTCAGCGCGGTGTTGGTCATCAGCCGGGTGGGCACCGGGCCGGCCACGCTGCGGGCGTAGAGCAGGTCGAAGATGTCGTTGACCAGGTCGGCGTTGATGCCCTTGAACAGGCCCTTCTGCTCGGCCTCCAGCCGGTACCGGGTCGCCTCGGGCAGGGCGTGGAAGTAGTCCACGTAGTCCGGCGAGGTCATCTCCAGGGTGAGCTTGGTGTACTCCAGCGGGAAGAACCGCGGCGAGCGGGTGACCCAGTTGAGCTGGTAGCCGTGGGTGCCGATGTCGGAGAGCAGGTCGTGGTAGATCTCGGCCGCGCTCTGCCCGCTGCCGACCACGGTGACGCTGCGCTTGGCCCGCAGCGCCGCCCGGTTCTCCAGGTACCGCGAGTTGTGGATCACGTCGCCGCCGAGGTCCCGGCAGGCGTCGGGCACGTGGGGCGGGGTGCCGGTGCCCAGCACCAGGTGCCGGGCTCGGTGGATGACCCGCTCGCCGGCCGCCGTGGCGTGCACGACGTACCGCTCGTCGGCCGGGTCGTACTCGATGGAGGTGACCTCGTGGCCGAACCGGACGCTGGACAGCTTCGCCGCCGCCCACCGGCAGTAGTCGTTGTACTCGCTGCGCAGCGGGAAGAAGCTCTCCCGGATGTAGAACGGGTACAGCCGCCCGGATTCCTTGAGGTAGTTCAGGAACGAGTAGGGCGAGGTGGGGTCGGCCAGGGTGACCAGGTCGGCGAGGAACGGCGTCTGCAGGCGGGTGGACTCCAGCAGCATGCCGGGATGCCAGTTGAACTCGTCGCGGGCCTCGAGGAAGAGGCCGTCGAGGTCGCGGATCGGCGCGGTCAGGCAGGCCAGGCCCAGGTTGTACGGGCCCAGCCCGACGGCGATGAAGTCGTGGGTCGACATGGGGTTCTCCAGGGCGGGACGGCCGGTCAGCGGATGGGGCAGGACAGCTCACCGGCCGTGCGGGTACGCACGTACCAGCCGGCGTGTTCGGCGATCAGGTCGAGGACGTGGGCGATGTCGTCCACGGTGGTCTCGGGGTTGAGCAGGGTGAACTTCAGGTGGTGCGCGCCGTCCACGGTGGTGCCCGCGACGAGGGCGGCACCGGACGCGGCCAGCGCCTCGCGGGCGTACAGGTTGGCCTCGTCGACGAGTGCCCGGCCGGGACCGGAGGGCAGGTAGCGGAAGACCACGGTGCTGAGCTGGGATCGGGTCACCACCTCGAAGCGGGGGTCCTCGGTGAGCAGTTGCCAGGCGGCGGCGGCCCGGTCGATCACCTCGTCGAAGAGCGCCCCGACCGCGTCCGGGCCCATGATGCGCAGGGTGAGCCAGAGCTTCAGGGCGTCGAAGCGACGGGTGGTCTGGATGCTCTTGTCGACCTGGTTGGGGATGCGCTGCTCGACCGCCCGGGCGGGGTTGAGGTAGTCGGCGTGCCAGGTGGCGTGCCGCAGCACCCGGCGGTCGCGCACCAGCAGCGCGCTGGAGCTGACCGGCTGGAAGAAGGACTTGTGGTAGTCCACGGTCACCGAGTCGGCCCGCTCGATGCCGTCGAGCAGGTGCCGCCGGGTCGGCGAGACCAGCAGCCCGCAGCCGTACGCGGCGTCGACGTGCAGCCACACGCCGGCCGCCGCGCAGATGTCGGCAATCTGCGGCAGCGGGTCGATGGTGCCGAAGTCGGTGGTGCCGGCGGTCGCCACCACGGCCATCACCCGCAGCCCCTCGCGGCGGCAGCGGTCGATCTCCCGGGCCAGTTCGTCGGTACGCATCCGGCGGTCGGCGTCGGTGCCCACCGCGACCACCGCGTCGGCGGCGAGGCCGAGCAGCTTCGCCGCCTTCTGCACGCTGAAGTGGCCGGCCGCCGAGGTGAGGACCCGCAGCCGGGACAGCGCTTCGGGGCGGGCGGCCGCGCCGCCGTCCGCGGCGACGGCCTCCTCCCGGGCGAGCAGCATCGCCTGGAGGTTCGACTGCGTCCCGCCGCTGGTGAACACGCCGTCGGCGGCCGGGCCCAGCCCGACGCGGTCGACCGTCCAGTCGATCAGCCGGCGCTCGATGAGGGTGCCGCCGGCGCTCTGGTCCCAGGTGTCCATGGAGGAGTTGACCGCACTGAGCACCGCCTCGCCGAGCAGCGCGGGGATCACCACCGGGCAGTTCAGGTGCGCCAGGTAGCGCGGATGGTGGAAGTACACGGCGTCGCGCAGGTAGACGTCCTGGAGTTCGTCGAGCGCCGCCCCGGTGTCGCCGAGCGGCCGGTCCAGGTCGATGCCGGCGATCCGGGGGGCGAGGTCCTGGGGGGTGACGCCGGTGAAGGGACGGTCGGTGGCGGCCACCCGCTCGGCCACCCGGTCGATCCCATCGGCCAGCACCCGGCGGTAGTGCGCGACGGAGCCGGCGGTGAACAGGTGGGCCCGGTCGGCGGTCGCCGGAGCGGGAACCGCTGCGGTCGGGAGAGCCTGAACGGTTGCTCCGGGCAGCTTCATGGCAGTCCTCAATGGTCGAGAGTGGACACGGCGGGAGGACGGGTGACGGCGCGGCGTCCACCAGCGGTCCCGAGTTGATCGAGTGAAGTTAGGTTACCCTAACCTAAGTTGCGATCAACGCCGCACCGGCTCGGCGCGCCGGAGTTCGGCCGTCGGCTCCGGCTCTGCCGCAGGGTCGGAGCCGGACGCGGGGGCGAACCGCCGCTGGCGGGCGACGCCCACCACGACGCCGAGCAGCACCAGGACCACGCAGGCCGCCGCGACCACGGGGCACCCCGCCCCGTCGGCGGCGGCCAGCCCGACCGAGGCCGCCACGAACGAGCAGACCAGCCCGAAGGGCGGTGAAGTCGGTTGCCGCCGGTGCCGGGCCGGGAGTAGTCCATGGTGACCGACGGTGATGAAGCCGTCCCGACACCTTGAGCACCAGAGGGCCTCCCAGTTGCGTCTCACGCCCCGGCCTCCAGTAAGGTTCGCCTTAGTTAGGGGAGGGTAACCTAAGTTGATATTCGTGGAGCACGCGGCTCACCGGGGCTCCGGACCGGCCGCACGATGACCGGCGTCTACCGCGACGCCCGGGGCGTGCCGCACCTGCGCGCCGATTCGGCCGACGAGCTGGCCCGGCTGCAGGGCCGGGTGGCGGCCCTCGACCGGGCCTGGCAGATCGAGGTCGAGCGGTGGCGCTCCGAGGGGCGACTCGCCGCGCACGTCGGCCCCGACGCGCTGGGCTGGGACCGGTTCGCCCGGCGCGCCCGACTCGACGACACCGCCCGGCGGTGCTTCCACCGCCTCTCCCCCGGCACCCGGCGCTGGGTCGCCGCCTACGCGGCCGGCGTCAACGACGGGCTCGCCGAGGGCGCCGCCGGTGCCCCCGAGTTCGCGGCGGTCGGGGTGGCCCCCGGACGCTGGCAGCCGTGGTCGCCGCTGGGCGTCTTCACCGTCCAGCACATCCTCTTCGCCACCTTCCCGAACAAGCTCTGGCACGCCCACGTCGCCGCGACCCTCGGCCCGGACGCGACCGACCTCTTCGCCGTCGAGGGGCCCGGCGGCTCCGGCAGCAACGCCTGGGCGGTGCCCGGGGACACCGCCACCGGCCGGGCGCCGGTCATCGCCGGCGACCCGCACCGACTGCTCGAACTGCCCGGCATCTACCAGCAGGTACGCCTGGCCTGCCCGGAGTTCGACGTGCTCGGCTTCGCCTTCCCCGGCGTGCCGGGACTGCCCCACTTCGGACACGCCGGCGAGGTCGCCTGGGCGGTCACCAACGCGATGGCCGACTACCAGGACCTGTACCGCGAGCAGCTGCGGCGCGACAGCGACCGGGTGCTGGTCCGCGACGCCGACGGCTGGGTGCCGGCGCGGCGGCACGTCGAGCGGATCGACGTACGCGACGGCGACCCGGAGACCGTGGAGGTGATCGAGACGCCGCGCGGGCCCGTGATCGACCACGACCGGCACACCGGCGAGGCGATCAGCCTGCGCATCCCGGCCCGGGTCGAGGCGGACCTCGGCTTCGAGGCGCTGCTGCCGCTGCTACGCTCCCGCACCGTCGACGACGTCGCCGACGCGCTGCGCGCCTGGGTCGAGCCGGTCAACAGCGTCCTCGTGGCCGACCGGAGCGGGGCCGTGTACCAGCTGGTCGCCGGGCTTGTGCCGAAACGCGACGAACGGTGCCGGCGGGAACCGGTGCCCGGCTGGGACCCGCGCTACCGCTGGCGCGGGGGCTACGCCGAGACCAAGCCGGTCGCGGTCGACGGCATCGCGGTCTGCGCCAACGACCGCCGCCCCGACGTGGCCGACCTCGGTGCCGACTTCGCCCCACCACACCGCGCCGACCGGATCCGCGCCCTGCTGGCCGACGACGTCGCGCCGGACGACGTACACATGGACACCCGGCTCGCCGCGACGCCGCTGCGCGCGCTGCTCCACCGGCTCGATCCCGGCGACCTCGACCCGCCCGCCCGGGAGCTACGGGACCGGCTCACCGCCTGGGACGGCGCGATGCGGGCCGACAGCACCGACGCGGGCGCCTTCGCGGCCTGGCGTACCGCCCTGGCCCGCCGGTTGCACGAGCACCCGAGCCTGCGCCCGTTGCGCGCCCCCGGCGCGTACGACGAGCTGTTCACGCCGTGGACGGACCCTCTGGCGCGCATCGGCCACGCCCTCGACGGCGTCGTCGCCGGGCTGCACCGCCTCGGGGTCGACGTGGCGCCGGTGGCGGCCGCGGCCCTGACGGACGTGGCCGCCGAGGGGCCGCCGACGCCTTGGGGCCGGCGGCACCTGCTGCATCCGCTGCACCTCGGCGTGGCCCCCGCCGTCGACGCGGCGGTGGCCGCCATGCGGGCCGCGACTCCGCTGGCCGGCGACACCGACTGCGTGCTCGCCACTACCAGCGTCCCCGGGGTCTCCGACGCCTGCTGGCGCGGGCCGGTCGCCCGCTACGTGTGGGACCTCGGCGACCGCGCCCGCAGCCGCTGGATCGTCCCCTTCGGCGCGTCCGGACGCCCCGACGACCCGCACTTCGCCGACCAGCTGCGCCGCTGGGCGGCCGGCGAACTCGACCCGGTGGACACCGATTGGCGACACCTGACCCGAGAAGCAGGAGACGAGAACACGTGACGTACCAGCAGGACATCCCCGGCTTCGGCGAGCTGCGGCTCGTCGTGGTCGACCCGGCCGCCCACGCCGAACTGCTGCACGGCTGGGTGACCCAGCCACGCGCGAGGTTCTGGGGCATGGGCGGGTACACGGTGGACGAGGTGCGCGAGGTCTACGCGTTCATCGACGGGTTGACCACCCACCACGCGTACCTGATCATGCTCGACGGCACCCCCGCCGGCCTGTTCCAGACCTACCAGCCGGAGGCGGACCCGGTCGGCGAGCGGTACCCGGTGCAGCCCGGCGACATCGGGATGCACCTGCTGTTCGCGCCCGCCCCGGAGGCACCGCGCGGCCTGGCCACCGCCGCCTTCCCGGCCCTGGCCCGCTTCCTGTTCCGCGACCCGACCCGGCAGCGGATCGTGGTCGAACCGGACGTCCGCAACCACCGGTCGCTGCGCCTCTTCGAACGCGTCGGCTTCACCTTCGACGAGGAGATCGAGATGCCCGACAAGCGCGCCCGACTAGCCTTCCTCACCCGCTCCCGCTTCGAATCCGACCACCCCACCCCCTGACCGTCCCCCAACACCGAAAGGGTGCCTATTCCACGTGGAATAGGCACCCTTTCTCGGTAAGTGCGCGCCGAGGTGGGCGCGAGGGGGTCAGGCGGTGAGGTACTTGGCGAAGTCGTCGAGGATCTTGTTGGCGGCACCGACGCCGATGCCGGTCATCCAGACCTCGTCGGAGACGACGTGCGCCTTGCCGGCCTTGACGGCCGAGAGGCCCTGCCAGAGCGAGCCGGCGGTGACCTTGGCCTGCTCGGCGGCGGCCTTCTCGCCGTACGCGGTCACGAAGATGACGTCACCGTCGACCTCGTTGATCCGCTCGGCGCTGACCAGGTCGAAGCGCTTGTCCTCCTTGCCCTCCAGGCGCTGCCGCTCGGGGCGACCCAGCCCGGTGTCGCCGACGACGATGCCGGAGAACGAGTCCGGGCCGTACACCCGGATGTTGCCCGGGATGAAGCGCACGATGGAGACCTTGCGGGAGGCGGCGTCGCCCAGCTTCTCGCCGAACTCCTTGGCCCGCTTCTCGTACGCGGTGAGCAGGTCGCGGGCCTGCTGCTCCTTGCCGAGCGCCTTGCCGTCGAGGAGCAGGTTCTCCTTCCAGGTGATGCCGACCTTCTCGGTGAAGACGGTGGGCGCGATGGCGCTCAGCTCGTCGTAGAACTTCTCCTGGCGGAACTTGCTGCCCAGGATCAGGTCCGGCTTCAGCGCGGTGATGGCCTCCAGGTCGGGCTCGGTGAGCACCCCGACCTCCTTGATGCCGGCGAGCTTCTCCGCACCGAAGTAGGTCGGCCAGCTCTTCGCCTCACCGGCGGTGGCGGCGCCGACCGGCGTGACCCCGAGCGAGAGCGCAGTGTCGATCTTGTCGGTGTCGAGGACCACCACGCGCTTCGGCTCGGCCGGGACCTTGGTGCTGCCCATGGCGTGGGTGATCTCCCGGGTCTCCCCGGTGGCGGTGCCGGCGACCGGGTCGCTCTCCCCGCAGGCGGTGAGGCCCACGCCGAGGGCGAGGGCCGCGGTGAGGGTGGCGGCGAGACGACGCATCAGAGTCCTTTCGAGGGGTACGGGCCGACGCGCGGGATGTCCGCGTCGTCGATGGGAGTGCGGGCCGCCGGAGCGGTCGGACCCACGGGATTCGAGCCGGCCGGGCCGGCAACGGAGGGTGTGCCGGCGGCCGGAGCCGAATCGGCGGGCAGCGGGGCGCCGGGCAGCGGGGCGCCGGGCAGCGGGGCCAGCGACGGGCTGGTGAGACCGGGCACCACCAGCGGGGCGCCGGTGACCGGGCAGGGGACCACCACGCAGTCGAGCCCGAAGACGTCCCGGACCAGCTCCGCGGTGAGGATCTCCCGTGGCGGCCCGGCGGCGACCACGGACCCGGCCCGCATCGCCACGAGGTGGTCGGCGTAGCGGGCGGCCTGGTTGAGGTCGTGCAGCACGGCGACCACGGTGCGGCCGCGCTCGGCGCGCAGCCGGTGCAGCAGGTCCAGCACCTCGACCTGGTGGGCCAGGTCGAGGAAGGTGGTCGGCTCGTCCAGCAGCAGCGCCTCGGTGTCCTGGGCGAGGGTCATCGCGATCCAGACCCGCTGCCGCTGGCCGCCGGAAAGGGTGTCCACCGGCCGGTCGGCCAGCCCGGCGACGTCGGCGAGCGCCATCGCCCGGTCCACCGCGACGGCGTCCTGCTCCGACCATTGCCGCCACCACCGCTGGTAGGGCTGCCGGCCCCGCCCGACCAGGTCGGCCACGGTGACGCCCTCCGGCACCAGCGGGCTCTGCGGCAGCACACCCAGTCGGCGGGCCACCTCCCGGGTGGGCAGGTCGCGGATGGCGGTGCCGTCCAGCAGCACCGCGCCCCGGCGGGGCGTGAGCAGCCGGGCCATGGTGCGCAGCAGGGTGGACTTGCCGCAGGCGTTCGGCCCGACGATGACGGTGAACGCGTCGGCGGGCAGCTCCAGGTCGAGCCCGTCCAGCACGGTCCGTTCGTCGTAACCGGCGACCAGGTCGCGGGTGGAGAGCATCGCGCCTCCTGTGCCAGGGGTGGACGTCACGACGACCGCCGACGGCCGCGGACCAGCAGGAACATCAGGTACGGCCCGCCGATCGCGGCGGTGAGCACGCCCGCCGGCAGTTGGGTGGGGGCGAACAGCCGCCGGCCGGCGAGGTCGGCCAGCACCAGCAGCAGGGCGCCGAGCAGCGCGGCGCACACCATCGGCGGCCGCTCGGCCCGGACCAGCCGGCGGGCCACCTGCGGGGCGACCAGGGCGACGAAGTCGACCGCGCCGACCTGGGCGGTGACGGTGGCCGCGACGACGACGCCGGTGGCGGCCAGGCCGATCCGGCGGGCCACCGGCCGCAGCCCGATCCCCCGGGCGGTGTCGTCGTCCAGGGCGGAGCCGTTGAGCGCCCAGCCGGCCCAGGCCAGCACCGGCAGCAGCACGGCCAGGGTGAGCGCGATCCAGACCGTCTCGGTCCAACCCTTGCCGGCGAGGGTGCCGATCAGCCAGATCTGCGCCCGTAGCCCGTCGATCGGGTCGGCGGAGAGCATCACCACCTCGGTCAGTGCCCGCAGGGCGAACGCGACGGCGACGCCGGCCAGCACGAACCGCTGCGCGGCCAGCCCGTGCCGGGCGCCGAGCGCGAGCAGCAGGACCGCGGCGGCCAGCCCGCCGACCAGGGCCGCCGGGGCGACCAGCACGGCCGCCGCACCGGTGGTGATCGCGACGGTGGCGGCCAGGCCGGCGCCCTGGGTGATGCCGATGACGTCGGGGCTGGCCAGGGGGTTGCGGGCGACGCTCTGGATCAGCGTGCCGGCGATCCCGAAGGCCGCACCGGCCGTCGCGGCCAGCACGAGCCGGGGCAGCCGCAGGTCGAGCACCACCAGGTCGTACGGGGTGCCGGCGCCGGAGAGCGCGCGCAGCACGTCGGCCGGCGCGACGTACGGGGTGCCGAGGCAGAGGCTGAGCAGCGCGGCGAGGGCGAGCAGCACGGTCGAGGCGAGCGCGACGAGCACCGCGCGGCGGCGCACCTGGAGGCTGACCGGCCCGACCCGCACCAGCGACCGCCCGGGCAGCCCGGTCAGGCCGGTCGGAGCGGCGGCGGTCAGGTCGTGGACGCTCACGGTGCCAGCCTCAGTTCGCGACTGCGGGGCTCGCAGACCCGGCTCACTCCTCGCGCTCACGCGGTCACCACCTTGGCGCGGCGGACCAGGTACGCCAGCAGCGGCGCGCCGATCAGGGCGGTGATGATCCCGGCCGGCACCTCACCGGGCGGGGCGATCAGCCGGCCGACGATGTCGGCGCCGAGCAGCAGGGTGGGGCCGAGCAGGGCGGAGACGCCCAGGGTCCAGCGGTGGTCGGCGCCGACCAGGGCGCGGGCCAGGTGCGGCACGGCGAGCCCGACGAAGGCGATCGGCCCGGCCGAGGCGACCGCGGCGCCGGTGAGCAGCACGGCGGCCGCGCCGCCACCGAGGCGTACCAGGCCGATCCGATGGCCCAGGCCACGGGCGACGTCGTCGCCGAGGGCGAGCGCGTCGAGGCCCCGGGCGACCACCGCGGCCAGGGCCAACCCGGCCAGGACGAACGGCAGCACCTGGGCGGCGACGCCGAGATCCCGCCCGGTCAGCCCGCCGACGACCCAGAACCGGTACTCCTCGAAGGTGCGCGCGTCGATGCTGAGCAGCGCGTACACCACGGAGGCGAGGCTGGCGTCGAGGGCCGCGCCGATCAGCGCGAGGGTGACCGGGCTGGCGCCCTCGCGGGTCCGGTTGGCGACGGCGAAGACCAGCAGGCCGGCGCCGAGCGCGCCGGCGATGCCGAACCAGACGTACCCGGCGAGGCTGCCGACGCCGAGGACGGCGATGGCCAGCACGACGCCGAAGGAGGCGCCGGCGCTGATGCCGAGGATCCGCGGCTCGGCGAGCGGGTTGCGGGTGAGCGCCTGGAAGAGCACCCCGGCGACCGCGAGGGCGAGGCCGACGACCAGACCCAGGGCGGTACGCGGCATCCGCAGCTCGCGCACGATGGTGCTCGCCGTTCCCCCGTCCGGGGCGACCAGGGCGGTCCAGACCTGGCCCACGCCCAGCGGCCGGCTGCCGAGCGCGAGGCTGGCCAGGACGGCCAGGAGCAGTGCCAGCGCGGCCGCGACGGCGACGGCGGTGCGGCGGCCCCGCTGTGCGCCGGTGCGGCGGGCGGCGCCGACCGGACGTGCGGCGAGGGTGGTCACGATGCTCCCGAGCTGGAACTAAGGTACGCCTTACCTTAGCCGAGAGGCCGAGGGTGACCTAAGAGAGCAGCGTCGATAGGCCGTGGACCCGGGCAGACAGGAACCAACCGGGGAAAATCACCCCTACCCTGGGTCCATGCGATTCGACCAGCACACCCTCGTCCTCTTCAGCCGCCCGGCGGACGCGCCGGAGCTGCCCCGGGACGCGGCGGATCTGCTGCACGACACCCACCTGGCCCACCAGGCGGGGCTGGTGGAGCAGGGACTCCTGCTCGCCGCCGGCCCGTTCGTGGACCCGGACGATGCGACCCTGCGCGGTCTCGCGGTGCTGCCGATCAGCCCGAACGAGGCCCGCGAGCTGTACGCCAACGACCCGGCGGTGCGCGCCGGTCAACTCGTGGTGCGGGTGGCGAGCTGGCTGGTGCCGGAGGGCAACGTGCGCTACGAGAGCGTCGGCGTGCCCCGCTCGATGCTGGAGGCCGCCGCCGGCGACTGACCCGCCGGCGCGGAGGGCCGAGGCGCCGCCGGCGACTGACCCGCCGAGCGGAGGATCAGTCCTCGGAGGCCGGCCGGCTGCTCGGCACGGTGGGCATCGGCCACTGCCCGGTGCGCACCGCCATCGGCGCGTCGAGCTGGTGGTCGCCCCAGACGTACGTCTCGGGGAGCAGGTCGGCGACGGGCACCGGGCGCAGCGCGTCCATCGGCCCGACGATCACCTTGATCGACGGGAAGTAGTCCAGCAGCACCTGGCGGCACCGCCCGCAGGGCGGGATGACGCCCCGCCCCCGGTCACCCACCGCGACGATGGCCTCCAGCTCGCCGGCCCCCTGGGTGGCGGCGGCGCCGATCGCGACCACCTCGGCACACGGGCCACCGGTGAAGTGGTAGACGTTGACGCCGGTGAAGACCCGGCCGTCGGCGGTCCGGGCCGCGGCGGCGACGGTGTGATTGTCGCTGCGGCAGCGCAGCTTGGCGACCGCGATCGCCGCCTGCACCAGCGCGCGGTCGGTGTCCAGCATCGTCATGTCGCCGCCCCCGGATCGGTGTCGCCCGGCCGAAACTCTAGCCTGACCGGCCCGCCGCCCCGGGCAGCGACGCCGACGGGGTACGGCGCGACCGGAGGTAACCCGGGGGCGCTCCGGCGGCGGGCTGCCTATCCTTGGCGACGACATGCAGAATCCAGCCGTACCCGCCGAGGCCGTCACCGTCCGCGACCTGCACCGCCGCCTCTCCTCGCTGATGTTCCGCGACCAGCGCCGCCTGCAGCGGCGGCTGGACGGGGCACGCAAGCTGCGGGAGCCCGAGCGGCGCGACGGCGCGCTCGCCGAGATCGCTGTGGACGTGGCCCGCGCCGAGGCGCGGCTGGCGGACCGGCGGGCCGCCGTGCCGGTGATCACCTATCCGGCGCAGTTGCCGGTCAGCGAGCGCCGGGACGACATCGCCGCCGCGATCCGCGACCACCAGGTGGTCATCGTGGCCGGCGAGACCGGCTCCGGCAAGACCACTCAGCTGCCCAAGATCTGCCTGGAGCTGGGGCGCGGGGTGCACGGCCTGATCGGGCACACCCAGCCCCGCCGGCTGGCCGCCCGGACGGTCGCCGACCGGATCGCCGAGGAACTCGGCACCGAGCTGGGCGACGTGGTCGGCTACAAGGTGCGCTTCAGCGACCAAGTGAGCGATCGCAGCCTGGTCAAGCTGATGACCGACGGCATCCTGCTGGCCGAGTTGCAGACCGACCGGATGCTGCGCCAGTACGACACGTTGATCATCGACGAGGCGCACGAGCGCAGCCTCAACATCGACTTCATCCTCGGGTACCTCCGGCAGCTCCTCCCCCGCCGCCCCGACCTGAAGGTGGTCATCACCTCGGCGACCATCGAGACGGACCGGTTCGCCCGGCACTTCGCCGACGCCGACGGCGAGCCGGCCCCGATCGTCGAGGTCTCCGGGCGGACGTACCCGGTCGAGGTGCGGTACCGGCCGCTGGTCGAGGTGAGCGAGGCCGAGGAGGACGAGAGCGACGACGAGGAGAACGTCCGCGACCAGATCCAGGCGATCGGCGACGCGGTCGAGGAACTGGCCGCCGAGGGGCCGGGCGACATCCTGGTCTTCCTCTCCGGCGAGCGGGAGATCCGGGACACCGCCGACGCGCTGGGCAAGCTGGTGGAGAAGAAACGGTCGCTGCTCGGCACCGAGATCCTCCCCCTGTACGCCCGGCTGTCGACCGCCGAGCAGCACCGGGTCTTCGCCCCGCACCCCGGGCGGCGGGTGGTGCTGGCGACCAACGTCGCCGAGACGTCGCTGACCGTCCCCGGCATCAAGTACGTGGTGGACCCGGGCACGGCCCGCATCTCCCGCTACTCCAGCCGGCTCAAGGTGCAGCGGCTGCCCATCGAGCCGGTCTCGCAGGCCTCGGCCAACCAGCGCAAGGGCCGCTGCGGGCGTACCTCGGACGGCATCTGCATCCGGCTCTACGACGAGCAGGACTTCCTCTCCCGGCCCGAGTTCACCGACCCGGAGATCCTGCGCACCAACCTCGCCTCGGTCATCCTCCAGATGACCTCGATCGGGCTCGGCGACATCGCCGCGTTCCCGTTCATCGACCCGCCGGACCGGCGCAACGTCACCGACGGCGTCAACCTGCTGCACGAGCTGGGCGCGCTCGACCCGACCGAGTCCGACCCGGCGAAGCGGCTCACCCCGCTGGGCCGGCGGCTGGCCCAGCTGCCGGTCGACCCCCGGCTGGCCCGGATGGTGCTGGAGGGCGAGCGCAACGGCTGCGCCACCGAGGTGATGGTGATCGCCGCCGCGCTCTCCATCCAGGACCCGCGCGAGCGGCCGGCGGAGAAGCAGGCGCAGGCCGATCAGGCGCACGCCCGGTTCGCCGACAAGGAGTCCGACTTCGTCGCGTTCCTCAACCTGTGGCGCTACCTGCGGGAGCAGCAGCGGGCGCTGTCGTCGAGCGCGTTCCGCCGGATGTGCAAGGCGGAATACCTGAACTACCTGCGGGTCCGCGAGTGGCAGGACATCGTCAGCCAGTTGCGCCAGGTGCTGCGTACCCCGGATCAGGGCGGCGGCGGGCGCGGCCGGCGCGGCGCGACGGAGGTCCCGGCGGACGGCGGCCGGCGCGGCCCGACCGCGGACCTGCCGGAGGAGATCGACACCCCGAAGGTGCACCAGTCGCTGCTGCCCGGCCTGCTGTCCCACGTCGGGCTCAAGGACGCGCAGAAGCACGAGTACCTGGGGGCGCGCGGCGCGAAGTTCGCCATCTTCCCCGGCTCGGCGCTGTTCCGGAAGCCGCCGCGCTGGGTGATGGCCGCCGAGCTGGTGGAGACGTCCCGGCTCTGGGGCCGGGTCGCCGGGCGGGTCGAGCCGGAGTGGGTCGAGCCGCTGGCGCAGCACCTGGTCAAGCGCAGCTACAGCGAGCCGCACTGGGAGAAGAAGCAGGCCGCGGTGATGGCCTACGAGAAGGTCACCCTCTACGGCATCCCGCTGGTCACCTCCCGCAAGGTCAACTTCGGCCGGATCGACCCGGCGCTGTCGCGGGAGCTGTTCATCCGGCACGCGCTGGTGGAGGGCGACTGGCAGACCCACCACCAGTTCTGGCGGGACAACCAGCGGCTGCTCACCGAGATCGAGGAGCTGGAGAACCGGGCCCGGCGGCGGGACATCCTGGTCGACGACGAGACGATCTTCCACTTCTACGACCAGCGCATCCCCGCCGACGTGGTCTCCGGCCGGCACTTCGACTCGTGGTGGAAGAAGACCCGCCGGGAGCAGCCGGAGCTGCTCACCTTCACCCGCGAGCTGCTGATCAACGCCGGTCGCGGCGGGCTGGACGAGGCCGACTACCCGGACGAGTGGCAGGCCGACGGGGTCGCCCTGCCGCTGACCTACACCTTCGACCCGGGCACCCCGACCGACGGCGTGACCGTGGACATCCCGCTGCCGCTGCTCAACCAGGTGCCGGCGGAGACCTTCGACTGGCAGGTGCCGGGGCTGCGCGAGGAACTGGTCGTCGCGCTGATCCGGTCGCTGCCCAAGGCCATCCGACGCAACTTCGTCCCGGTGCCGGACTACGCCCGGGCCGCGCTGGCGGCGATGCCGGCGGGCGAGGAACCGCTGCTGGACGCGCTGACCCGGCAGCTGCGCCGGATGACCGGCGTCACCGTGCCGCGCGACGCCTGGGACGTCGACCGGCTGCCGGCCCACCTGCGGGTCAGCTTCCGGGTGCTCGACGAGGAGAACAAGCCGGTCGCCGAGGGCAAGGACCTGCCGGCCCTGCAACGCCAACTCCGCCAGGAGGTACGCCAGGTCGTGGCCGCCGCCGCGCCGGACGTGGCCCGGACGGGCCTCCGTGAGTGGAGCATCGACGATCTTCCTCGCACCATCGAGCAGGTCCGGGCCGGTTACGCGGTGACCGCGTACCCGGCGCTGGTCGACGAGGGCGCGACGGTCGGGGTGAAGGTGTTCGACTCCGAGGCCGAGCAGGCCGCGGCGCACTGGGCGGGCACCCGGCGACTGCTGCGGCTGACCGTGCCCTCGCCGGCCAAGTTCCTCCAGGGCCGGCTCTCCAACGAGGCGAAGCTGGCGCTCAGCCGCAACCCGCACGGCGGGGTGCAGGAGCTGATCTCCGACGCCGCCGGGGCCGCGATCGACAAGCTGATCGCCGACGCGGGTGGGCCGGCCTGGGACGCCGAGGGCTTCGCCGCGCTGCGCGAGCGGGTCCGTGCCGATCTGATCGACACGGTGGTCGACGTGATGGACCGGGTCCGCCGGGTCCTCGCCGCCGGGTACGCGGTGGAGCAGCGGCTCGGCGCGACCCGGAACCTGGCCGTGGTGGCCGCCCTGGCCGACATCCGCAACCAGCTCTCCGGGCTGGTGCACAAGGGGTTCATCACCGAGGCCGGGTATGCGCGCCTGCCCGACCTGCTGCGCTACCTGACCGCGATCGAGCGGCGCCTGGACCGGCTGCCGGGCAACCCGCAGCGGGACAAGCAGCAGCAGGACCGGATCGCGGTGGTGCAGAAGGAGTACGCCGACATGCTCGCCGCGCTGCCGCCCAGCCGGCGCAACTCGGCGGCGGTACGGCAGATCCGGTGGATGATCGAGGAGTTGCGGGTGAGCGTCTTCGCCCAGGCGCTCGGCACCCCGTACCCGGTGTCGGAGCAGCGGATCTACCGGGCGATGGACGACGCCGAAGGGCGCTGACCCGCGCCCCTCACCGCAGCACCCGGGTGGCGAGGTCGGCCCCGGCCGCCCGCAGCGCGGCCAGGTCGTGGTCGACGAGCCGCCCGTGGCGTTTGACGAACCGGCCGGCGACCAGGACGTCGGTGACGTCGGCCGGCCCGGCCATGGCCACCACCGCGCCGGCCAGCCGCCCCGGCTCGGGGCGGCCGACCAGGTGTTCCAGGCCGCGCAGCAGCACCACGTCGGCCTGCTTGCCCGGGGTCAACGAGCCGGTCCGGTCAGCCAGTCCGATCGCGGCGGCGCCGTCGACGGTCGCGGCATGGAGCAGGTCCCCGGCGGCCGGGGCGAGCGTCGTGGGTTCCCGCCCGACGTCCAGTGCGGCCCGGTGGTGACGGTCGCGCTCCAGCACCAGCGTCGCGCGCAGCTGGTCGAAGAGGCTGTGCCCGGCGGTGACGGCCACGTCGAGGCCGACGGCCGGCCGGGCGCCACGGGCGGCGAAGCGCCCGTACGCCGAGGGCCCGTGCCCCATCATCGCCTCGACGCCGGGGGTCACGGTGACCCCGGCCCCGCTGTCCACCAGCAGTCCCACCTCGGCGTCGGTGATGGTGTTGCCGTGCACGAAGTGCAGGTCCGGCCCGAGCAGGCCGGCCCGGTGCAGGGCGGCGACGGCGCCGGCCCGACCGCCGTGGGCGCCGCAACCGACGTGCATCGAGGCGACCAGGCCCAGCTCCCGGGCGACAGCGAGGTGCCGCCCGGTCTGCTCCATCGGCGCGTGCTCGTTGCTGAGCATGGCGACCGCCCCGGTGACCAGCCCGGCACGCGCGGCGAGGTCCGCCAGGCCGGCATGCCGCTCCGGGTCGCCGTGCCCGTACACCGCGCGGGCTCCGGACTCCGCCAGACCGGCGACGGACGCGTCCGCGTGCTCGTCGCTGCGGGTGGCGTTGCAGTAGTCGAAGACGGTGGTGACGCCGGAGTGCAGGGCCTCGGCCGCGCCGAGCAGGGCGCTGAGCCGCAGATCCGCCGGTTCCATCCGGGACGCCACGGTGCCCAGCAGCAGCGGCAGGTACGCCGACAGGCTGAGGTCGGCCCCGATCCCGGCCAGCGCCGACTGCCAGAGGTGTCGGTGCGAGTCGACCAGGCCGGGCAGCACGACGTGTCCGCGGACGTCCTGGACCGCGGCGTCGGCCGGGTCGAGCCCGGGGCCGACCGCGACGATCCGGTCGCCGTCGATCAGCACGTCGGCGCGGGGCAGCTCGCCGAGGGCGTCGTCCATGGTCAACAGGTGGCCGCCGCGCAGGAGCAGCTTGGGCATCGATCCCCCTTCAAGGAAAGCTTTCGCGAAAGCTTTTCCGGAAGGTATCAGGGTGTCGTCGGCCCGGCAATCCCCGCGCGGGTCGCTATCCTCGCCTCGTGGACAAGCCGGATCAGGGTCGGGACACCGTCGACGAGATCGTCGCGGCGTGGCAGCGGGAACTTCCCGCCGTCGCGACCCTGGAGCTGGAACTCACCAAACGCGCGACTCGGCTCGGCGCACTGCTGGCGGAGGCGGCGAACCGGAAGCTCGCCGAGTCGGGGCTGACCAAGGCCGAGTACGAGGTCCTCGCCGCGCTCAGGGCGACCGGGGCGCCGTACCGCCTCCGCCCGACCGAGCTGGCGAGCCGACTGCTGCTCTCCTCGGGCGGGACCAGCAACCTGCTGCGCCGTCTCACCGCCAGTGGACTGGTGATACGGGAAGCCGACTCGCGCGACGCCCGCAGCTCGTGGGTGCGGCTCACCGATGCGGGGGTCACCACCGCCGAGACCGCCGTACGCGCGGCCACCGCCGCCCAGCGGGAACTGCTCGCGGTCGTGCCGGAGAGCACCGGCCGGGTGGTCGCCGACCTGCTCCGCGAGGTCCTGATCGCGCTCGGCGACACACCCCGCGGCTAGAGCGGCTCCACCCCCGGCGGCAGCTCGTCGGCGGCGGTGGCGTCGTGCACGTAGTCGAGCAGTATCCGGCGCAGCTCCCGACCGGCGTGGGTCGGCACCACGTCCCGGCGGCGGGCCACCGCGATGGTCCGCCGTACGCCCGGCGGGGCGAGCCGGGTGACCCGGACGCCGGCCCGGCGGGCGACCACGATGCCGGGTACCAGGGCGATGCCCAGCCCGGCCTCGACGAAGCTGAGCACGGCGTCCATCTCGCCGCCGTCGACCGAGATGGTCGGTTCGAAGCCGGCCTCCCGGCAGGCCTGGATGGTGGCGTCGCGAAGGTCGTAGCCCTCGCGGAACATCACCAGGGGCTGGTCACGCAGGTCGGTGATGCGCAGCTGACCGTTGTCCCGGGCGGCGGGCAGCGGGTCCACCGACGCGACGACGAGGCTCTCCCGCAGGATCGGGTCGGCGCGCAGCCCCGGGTCGGCGCCCTGGGCCGGCATGATGATCAGCGCCAGGTCGAGGTCGCCGCGCAGCAGGTCACGGACCAGGTCCTGGGAGCCGCTCTCCTCCACCCGCAGGTCCACGGTGGGGTGGGCGTCGCGGAACCGGCGCAGCACCGGTGGCGCGAGCGAGGTGGCCAGGCTGGGGGTGGCACCGAGGCGGACCCGGCCTCGGCGCAGGCCGACCAGCTCCTGCACCTCGCGGGTGGCGGTGTCGACGTCGGCGAGGATCCGCTTGGCCAACGGCAGCAGCACCTCGCCGGAAGCGGTGAGGGCGATGTTGCCCCTTACCCGTTCGAAGAGCGGGGCCCCCAGGTCGGTCTCCAGGGCGTGAATTTGCTTACTCAGCGAGGGCTGGGTTATGCCGACGAGCTCGGCGGCTTGGGTGAAATGTCGTACTTCTGCGACCGCCACGAAGTACTTGAGCTGATGGAGCTGCATCTACATAGCTTATGGCTATCAAGACTGCGAGGTCGATGCATTGGACGACTGATCAAAGTCCTCCTAGCGTCGGTCAGGTGGTAATCACGAAAACTCGGTCGCCCATCCGCTCGAACGTCGGCCTGAAGGCCGTCATGGCGGTGACGGGCATCCTCCTGGTGCTCTTCCTCGTCGTCCACATGCTGGGGAACCTGAAGATCTTCACCGGCGAGACGTCGTTCGACCACTACGCGCACTGGCTGCGGGAGATCGGCGCGCCGCTGCTGCCCACCACCTGGTACCTGTGGTTGCAGCGCACCGTGCTCACCGTGGCCGTGGTCGCGCACATCGTGGCCGCCACCGTGCTGGCCCGCCGTGCCCGCGCCGCCCGCCCGGTGAAGTACGCCCACCGCAAGAAGATCCAGGGCAGCTACGCCGCCCGCACGATGCGCTGGGGTGGGGTGATCATCCTGCTCTTCGTGATCTACCACATCCTGGATCTGACCACCGGTCACCTGAACCCCCAGGGCGACGCCAGCAACCCGTACGGCAACGTGGTCGCGGACTTCGCGCCGGAGCGCTGGTACGTCACGCTCTTCTACACCCTGGCGATCGTCACCGTCGGTTTCCACCTGCGGCACGGCATCTTCAGCGCGCTGCGCAGCCTGGGCCAGCAGACACCGAAGGGTGAGCGTCGCAACCGGGCGATCGCGCTGGTCGTCGCCGTCGGCCTCTGCGTCGGCTACCTGGTGGTCCCGTTCGCCGTACTCACCGGATTGGTGTCCTGACCATGGATCTCTTCACCGAGGGCGACCCGATCGCCGACACCAAGGCACCCGAGGGCCCCGTCGAGAAGCGCTGGGAGACCCGCCGCTTCGAGGCCAAGCTGGTCAACCCGGCCAACCGCCGGAAGATGACCGTGATCGTGGTAGGCACCGGCCTGGCCGGCGGCTCCGCCGCGGCGACGCTGGCCGAGCAGGGCTACCGGGTCAAGTCCTACTGCTACCAGGACAGCCCGCGCCGGGCGCACTCGATCGCCGCGCAGGGCGGCATCAACGCCGCCAAGAACTACCGCAACGACGGCGACTCGGTGCACCGGCTCTTCTACGACACCGTCAAGGGCGGCGACTTCCGCTCGCGGGAGTCCAACGTGCACCGGCTGGCCGAGGTCTCGGTCAACATCATCGACCAGTGCGTGGCGCAGGGCGTGCCGTTCGCCCGCGAGTACGGCGGCCTGCTCGACACCCGCTCCTTCGGTGGCGCGCAGGTGCAGCGGACCTTCTACGCGCGGGGCCAGACGGGCCAGCAGCTGCTGCTCGGGGCGTACCAGGCGCTGGAGCGGCAGATCGGCCTGGGCAACGTGGAGATGAACGCCCGGCACGAGATGCTGGAGCTGGTCGTCGTCGACGGCAAGGCCCGGGGCATCGTCGTCCGGGACCTGGTCACCGGCGAGATCAGCACCGAGATGGCCGACGCGGTCGTGCTCGCCTCCGGCGGCTACGGCAACGTCTTCTACCTCTCCACCAACGCCAAGGGCTGCAACGTCACCGCCACCTGGCGGGCACACCGCAAGGGCGCGTACTTCGCCAACCCCTGCTACACGCAGATCCACCCGACCTGCATCCCGGTCTCCGGCGACCACCAGTCGAAGCTGACCCTGATGAGCGAGTCGCTGCGCAACGACGGCCGGGTCTGGGTGCCGAAGGCCAAGGGCGACGACCGCGCGCCGCGGGACATCCCCGAGGACGAGCGGGACTACTACCTGGAGCGGATCTACCCCTCCTTCGGCAACCTGGTCCCCCGCGACATCGCCTCCCGCGCCGCGAAGAACGTCTGCGACGAGGGCCGGGGCGTCGGCCCGACCAAGCTCGGCGTCTACCTCGACTTCGCCGACGCCATCAACCGGCTGGGCCGCAAGGCGATCGAGGCCAAGTACGGCAACCTCTTCGAGATGTACGAGCGGATCACCGGCGAGGACCCGTACGAGGTCCCGATGCGGATCTACCCCGCCGTGCACTACACGATGGGCGGCCTCTGGGTCGACTACGACCTCCAGTCGACCATCCCGGGTCTGTTCGTGATCGGTGAGGCGAACTTCTCCGACCACGGCGCGAACCGGCTCGGCGCCTCGGCGCTGATGCAGGGCCTGGCCGACGGCTACTTCGTGCTGCCCACCACGATCGCCAACTACCTGGCCACCGGCCCGCTGGAGAACGTCGACGCCAGCCACCCCGAGGCGATCGCGGCCCGCCGCGACGTCGAGGACCGGATCACCCGGCTGCTGGCGGTCAACGGCGACCGGACCGTGGACTCGTTCCACCGGGAGCTGGGCCAGATCATGTGGGAGCACTGCGGCATGGAGCGCAGCGAGGCCGGGCTGCGCAAGGCCATCGACGAGATCCGCACGCTGCGGGATGAGTTCTGGCGGCGGGTGCGGGTGCCGGGCGACGGCGAGGGGCTCAACCAGTCGCTGGAGAAGGCCGGCCGGGTGGCCGACTTCTTCGAGCTGGCCGAGCTGATGTGCATCGACGCCCTGCACCGCGAGGAGTCCTGCGGCGGCCACTTCCGGGCCGAGCACCAGACCCCGGACGGCGAGGCGCAGCGCGACGACGACCGGTTCGCCTACGTGGCGGCCTGGGAGTACACCGGCACCGGTGAGCCGGTCGTGCTGCACAAGGAAGACCTGAAGTTCGAATACGTCCACCCGACGCAGCGGAGCTACAAGTGAACCTGACCCTGCGCATCTGGCGCCAGTCCGGCCCTGAGGACAAGGGTCGGATGGTGACCTACCAGGTCGACGACGTCTCCCCGGACATGTCGTTCCTGGAGATGCTCGACGTCCTCAACGAGCGGCTCATCCTCCAGGGCGAGGAGCCGGTCGCGTTCGACCACGACTGCCGCGAGGGCATCTGCGGCATGTGCGGTCTGATGATCAACGGCGACGCGCACGGGCCGCAGCGCGGCACCACCGCCTGCCAGCTGCACATGCGGCAGTTCTCCGACGGCGAGACGATCGACATCGAGCCGTGGCGGGCCCGCGCCTTTCCGGTCATCAAGGACCTGGTGGTCAACCGGAGCGCGTTCGACAAGATCATCGCCGCCGGCGGGTACATCACCGCCCCGACCGGCAGCGCCCCCGAGGCGCACTCCACGCCGGTGGCCAAGGCCAACGCGGACGCCGCCTTCGAGTCGGCCGCCTGCATCGGCTGCGGCGCCTGCGTGGCGGCCTGCCCCAACGGCTCCGGCATGCTCTTCACCGCCGCCAAGCTCACCCAGCTCTCGCTGCTGCCGCAGGGCCAGCCGGAGCGCTACACCCGGGTGATCGGCATGGTCGACGCGCACGACGAGGCCGGCTTCGGCGGCTGCACCAACGCCGGTGAGTGCACCGTGGTCTGCCCGAAGGGCATCCCGCTGAACACCATCGGCCGGCTCAACCGCGACTACCTGAAGGCCACCACCAAGGGCGCGGGCACCCCCGGCTCCTGACGCCAGTTGCGCACCGACCGCCGCATCCCCCAGGGGTGCGGCGGTCGGCGTTTTCCCGGGGGTACGCCGGGAAAGCAGCGCCGGCCCGGGCGGCCCGCCGGGTTCGAGCCGCCCACCTCGGGTAGCAGTCCCATGGACGGCACCGAGAGGGGACGATCAGGCATGAAGGCACTGACCTGGCACGGCAAGCGGGACGTCCGGGTGCAGGAGGTACCCGACCCGCGGATCGAGGAGCCCAGCGACGCGATCGTCCGGATCACCTCCACCGCGATCTGCGGCTCCGACCTGCACCTGTACGAGGTGCTCGCGCCGTACCTGAAGCCCGGCGACGTCCTCGGGCACGAGCCGATGGGCATCGTCGAGGAGATCGGCCCGGGCGTGACCCGGCTCGAGCCGGGCGACCGGGTCGTCGTCCCGTTCAACATCTCCTGCGGCGACTGCTGGATGTGCCGGCGGCAGCTCTACGCCCAGTGCGAGACCACCCAGGTCACCTCGGAGGGCAAGGGCGCGGCGCTGTTCGGCTACACCTCGCTCTACGGCTCCGTCCCCGGCGGCCAGGCCGAGTACCTGCGGGTCCCGCACGCCCAGTTCGGCCCGGTCAAGATCCCGGAGACCGGCGCGGACGAGCGCTACCTCTACCTCAGCGACATCCTGCCCACCGCCTGGCAGGCGGTGAAGTACGCCGACACCCCGCCCGGCGGCACCCTCGCCGTCTTCGGGCTGGGGCCGGTGGGCCAGCTCTGCGCCCGGATCGGCCGCCACCTGGGCGCCGAGCGGGTGATCGGGCTGGACCTGGTGCCGGAGCGGCTGGAGATGGCCCGCCGGCACGGCATCGAGACCCTCGACGTCAGCGAGCTCGAGGACGTGCCGGCCACCCTGGTCGACCTGGTCGACGGGCGCGGCCCGGACGCGGTGATCGACGCGGTCGGCATGGAGGCGCACGGCGCCACCTCGGGCAAGCTGGCCCAGGCCGCCGCCGGGCTGCTGCCCGACAAGCTCGCCCAGACCATGACCGACAAGGTCGGCGTCGACCGGCTCGTGGTGCTCAAGGCCGCGCTCAAGGCGGTCCGCCGGGGCGGCACCGTCTCCATCTCCGGCGTGTACGGCGGCGAGGTGGACCCGCTGCCGCTGATGGAGATGTTCGACCGGGGCATCCAGTTGCGGATGGGGCAGTGCCACGTGCGCCGCTGGACCGACGAGATCATGCCGCTGCTCTCCGGCGACGACGACCCGCTGGGCGTCGAGGACCTGCGTACCCACCGGGTGCCGCTGGCGCGGGCGCCGCAGGCGTACGAGATGTTCCAGAAGAAGCAGGACGGCTGCGTCAAAGTCGTGCTCGCACCGTGAGCCGGGTGGTGGTGGTCACCGGGGCGACCAGCGGCATCGGCCGCGCGGCCGCCCGGGAGTTCGCCGGGCGCGGGGACCGGCTGGTCCTCGCCGCCCGCTCCCCCGCCACCCTGGCCGAGGTACGCCGCGAGTGCCGCGACGCCGGCGCCGAGGTGCGTGAGGTGCCCACCGACGTGACCGCCCCCGGCGCGCTCGACGCCCTGGCGGAGGCGGCGCTGCGGGAGTTCGGCCGGATCGACGTCTGGGTGCACACCGCGGCGGTGATGGCGTACGGGCGCTTCGAGGAGATCCCGGCGGAGGTCTTCGACCAGGTGGTGCGGACCGACCTGCTCGCCTCCGCCGGGGTGGCCCGGGTCGCGCTGCGGCAGTTCAAGGCCGCCGGCGGCGGCACCCTGATCCTCACCGGCTCGGTGCTCGGGCACATCACCGCGCCCTACCTGAGCGGCTACGTCACCAGCAAGTGGGGCCTGCACGGCCTGGTCCGGACGTTGCAGCAGGAGTCGCGGGACCTGCCCGGGGTGCACGTCTGCCTGGTCACCCCCGGCAGCGTGGACACCCCGGTCTACCAGCAGGCCGCCAACTACCTGGGCCGGATGGGCCGACCGCCGCTGCCGATCACCACCCCGCAACGGGTGGCCCGGGCGATCGTGGACTGCGCCGACCGGCCCCGCCGGGAGATCTCGGTGGGCCGGGTGAACCTGCTCATGCGGGCCGGCTTCACCGTGCTGCCCGGCGTCTACGACGCGCTGGTCGGGCCGCTGATGCGCTGGGGCGGGCTGACCGACCGGCAGGTGCCGCCGCACGAGGGCGTGCTGTTCGCCCCCAACCCGGCCGGCGAGGCCGTCCGCGGCGGCTGGCTCCCCGACCTGCCACGCCTGGCCCGCACGGTCGGCAACACCGCCACCTCCGCGGTCACCGCCGGAGCCGCCGCCCTCCGCCGCCTCCGCTGACCATCCACGCCCCGTCCTCGCTCCTCCCACCACCGTCCGCCGCCCCACCTCCCCGGCCCCGCCGCGTCCCCGAACCGCGCCATCTTCTGGCCGCGCTTTCAGAGAAGGCGTGGCTATGGCGCGCGGAATAGCCACGCCTTCTCTGAAAGTGCGTGGGGCGATGCGGGGCGTGCCGGGCGACGTGGGGACGCGTTCTTGGAAAGTGCGCGGGTGGGGTGTGGGTGCGGCGGCGGTCCGGCGCGGGGGTGACGCGGTGGCTACCGTGTACTCGGGAGACGGCGGAGGGGACGTGGCGATGCGGGCACCAGCGGACCGGGAACTCGACCGGGCACTCGGCGGGCGGCTGTGGCGGATGACGGGGCTGGCCGCGGTGGCCGGCCTGGCCTGGGCGGCGCGGGACGTGCCGGCGGCGCTGGGCGGGCGGCTGACCGGGGCCCGGGCGGAACGGGCCGCCCGCTCCCCCCAGTTCCGCGACGGCACCTTCCACAACCGGGCCGCCACCCGGACGATGACCACCGGTGACCCGGGTCGGAACCTGGTCTGGGAGCTGATCTTCGGCAAGCAACGCCGGCGCCCCACCGCCCCGGTCCCGCTGCTGCCCCCGACGCCCCCGCCCGCGACCGACGTCGAGCGCGAACTCAACATCGTCTGGTACGGCCACGCCTCGGCGCTGATCGAGATCGAGGGGCGGAAGGTCCTGATCGACCCGGTGTGGAGCGACCGCTGCTCGCCGTCCGCCGCGGTCGGGCCGAGGCGGCTGCACCAGCCCCCGGTACGCCTGGCCGACCTGCCCCCGGTCGACGCCATCCTGATCTCCCACGACCACTACGACCACCTCGACATGGCCACCGTGCAGGAGTTGACCCGGCGACAGTCCGCGCCGTTCCTGGTGCCGCTGGGGGTCGGCGCCCACCTCGACCGGTGGGGCGTGCCGGCGGAACGGATCGTCGAGCTGGACTGGTCGGAGCGGCACCGGGTGGGTGGGCTCGAGATCATCGCCACCGCCGCCCAGCACTTCTCCGGCCGGGGGCTGCGCCGCGACGGCACCCTCTGGAGTTCCTGGGTGGTCGCCGGCGCGCACCGCAAGGTCTTCTACACCGGCGACTCCGGCTACTTCGACGGGTACGCCGAGATCGGCGCGGAGCACGGGCCGTTCGACGTCACCCTGATGCAGATCGGCGCGTACGACCGGGCGTGGCCGGCCATCCACATGTTTCCCGAGGAGGCCGTCTCGGCCCACCTCGACCTGCGCGGCGGGCTCTTCCTCCCGGTGCACTGGGCGACGTTCAACCTGGCCCTGCACGACTGGTCCGAGCCGGTGGACCGGCTCTGGGCCGAGGCGAAGGCGCGCGACGTGCGGCTGGCGGTGCCCCGCCCCGGCGAGCGGGTGGTGGTCGACGACCCGCCGCCGGTGGACGGCTGGTGGCAGGCGGTCGCCTGACGTACCCGCCGCCGGTGCCGGCCCACCGGCCGTCGCCCTGGCCGGGCGCTCAAAGGACGAAGGCGTCGGTCCAGAGGGCGCCGGAGCGGCCGGAGAGGGCGTCCAGCATGGCGACCGCCTGGCCGTCGGTGAGCTGGGCGACGAAGTCGACGATGGCCCGGCCGCGGGCCCGGCCGATCCGGTCCGCCGTACGCGGGTGCAGTTCCGCCTCGGCCAGCTCGACCAGGTCGTGCAGCCGGCGCGGCAGCCGGGACTCCTCCTCGGGGTCGAGCAGCCACTCCCACAGCGCCTCGACCAGCGTGCCCAACAGCCGGGCCTGACCCCGCTGGTGCAGGGCCAGGTCGGGGCGGGCCAGCACGAACCGGTGGTGGACGAACTTGAGCACCTGCACCTCGTGCCACTGGGCCGGGGCGAGCAGCACGTGTCCGGAGCGCACCGACGGCCGGCGGACCACGGTGATCGCGTCCACGAAGCGGGTGGTCCAGCGGGCGGAGAAGCGGGCCACGTACTGCTCGGCCTCGATCGAGCCGTCGAAGGGCATGGCCAGCAGGCCCTCGACCAGTTCCTGCCGGACGTGCTCGACGGCGGCGGAGAACGCGTCGTCGTCGGCGATCCAGCCGTCCTTGCGGTGCAGCTGGCGGCGCAGCCGCTCGATCGCCGAGCCGGGCCGGCGGGCCGCGCCGGTCAGCGCCGCGTCGGTGACCGCGCGCAGGTGACCGCCCTCCCGCTGCCAGGCCATCAGCTCGGCGGCGACCGCCCCCTGCTGGAGCACCCCCACCCGGTAGAAGTCCTCCACGTCGTGGATCGCGTACGCGATGTCGTCGGCGGTGTCCATCACCGAGGCCTCGACGGTCTGCTGCCAGTCGGCGATCCGGCCGGCGAACGGCTCCCGGGCCTGCCGCAGGTCGGCCAGCTCGGTCCGGTACGCGCCGAACTTCGCCGACCCGCTCTCCGGGTCGTCGGGCGGGGCGGCCGCGCCCCGGGGCGCCGGGGTGAGGTGCCGCGGGTGCGGGTCCGGATGGTCCAGCCGGGTCCACGGGTACTTCAGCAGGGCCGCGCGGACCGCGGCGGTGAGGTCGAGCCCGGTGGTGGCCGCGCCCCGGATCTCGGTGCTGGTGACGATCCGGTACGACTGCGCGTTGCCCTCGAAACCGTCCGGCAGGCCGAGCCGCTGCCGGGCCAGCCGGTCCAGCACCCGCTCCCCCAGGTGGCCGAACGGCGGGTGGCCGAGGTCGTGGGCGAGCGCGGCGGCCTCGACCACGTCCGGGTCGAGGCCGCCGAGCTCGTCGAGGAGCCGGCAGTGCGCCGGGCCGGCGGTGAGCCGCTCGGCGATCGCCCGGGCCACCTGGGCGACCTTGAGGCTGTGGGTGAGCCGGTTGTGCACCAGCAGGCCGGACCCACCCGGGCTGATCACCTGGGTGACGCCGTTGAGCCGGGCGAAGAACGGCGAGCCGACGATCCGGTCCCGGTCGGCCCGGAACGGGCTGGCGGCCAGGTCGCCGAGCGCCCGGGCGCTGCCGCCGAAGAGCCGGCGGGCCCGCGGATCCGCTGGTTGTTCCATGATCGCAACGCTAGCGCAGGCGCGTCCGGCGGGTGTCGCGAGCGCCGTCGGGGGCGGGCGGCAGAATGCAGCACGGAACCCACAGCGAAGGCGGATCAAGATCGTGACCCAGTCAGTTCATCAGCGGATCGCCGACGAGCTCGGCGTCGCGGAGCGTCAGGTGCGGGCGGCCGTGGAGCTGCTCGACGGCGGCGCCACCGTGCCGTTCATCGCCCGCTACCGCAAGGAGGCCACCGGCCTGCTCGACGACGCGCAGCTGCGCACCCTCGAGGAGCGGCTGCGGTACCTGCGTGAGCTGGACGAGCGGCGGGCCGCCGTGCTGGAGTCGATCCGCGGCCAGGGCAAGCTCGACGAGGCCCTGGAAGCGCAGATCATGGCGGCCGACTCGAAGTCCCGCCTGGAGGACATCTACCTGCCGTACAAGCCCAAGCGGCGGACCAAGGCGCAGATCGCCCGCGAGGCCGGGCTGGAGCCGCTCGCCGACACCCTGCTCGCCGACCCCGCGCGGGACCCGCGCGAGACGGCGGCCGGCTTCGTCGACGTCGACCGGGGCGTGGCCGACGCCGCCGCCGCGCTGGAGGGCGCCCGGGCCATCCTGATCGAGCGCTTCGGCGAGGACGCCGACCTGATCGGCACCCTGCGCGAGCAGATGTGGTCGCGGGGCCGGCTGGTCTCCCGGGTACGCGACGGCCAGGAGACCGCCGGCGCCAAGTTCGCCGACTACTTCGACTTCGCCGAGCCGTACCCCAGGCTGCCCTCGCACCGGATCCTGGCGATGTTCCGGGGCGAGAAGGAGGGCGTGCTCGACCTGACGATGGACCCGGAGGCCGAGGGCGACACCGACGCCGTGGTCACCGGCCCGACCCGGTACGAGGCGGCCATCGCCGGCCGGTTCGGGATCAGCGACCAGGGGCGGCCCGCCGACAAGTGGCTCGCCGACACGGTGCGCTGGGCCTGGCGTACCCGGATCCTCATCCACCTCGGCGCGGACCTGCGGATGCGGCTGTGGCAGGCGGCGGAGGAGGAGGCCGTCCGGGTCTTCGCCACCAACCTGCGTGACCTGCTGCTCGCCGCGCCCGCCGGGACCCGCGCGACGATGGGCCTGGACCCGGGCCTGCGCACCGGCGTCAAGGTCGCGGTGGTCGACGCCACCGGCAAGGTGGTCGCCACCGACACCATCTACCCGCACGAGCCGCGCCGGCAGTGGGACGCCTCGATCGAGACCCTGGCGAAGCTCGCCGGGGCGCACGGCGTCGAGCTGGTCGCCATCGGCAACGGCACCGCCAGCCGGGAGACCGACAAGCTCGCCGGTGACCTGATCAAGCGGTACCCGCAGCTCAACCTCACCAAGGTGGTGGTCTCCGAGGCCGGCGCGTCGGTCTACTCCGCCTCCGCGTACGCCTCCCAGGAGCTGCCCGGGCTCGACGTGTCGCTGCGCGGCGCGGTCTCCATCGCCCGCCGCCTCCAGGACCCGCTCGCCGAGCTGGTCAAGATCGACCCGCGCTCGATCGGCGTCGGGCAGTACCAGCACGACCTGTCCGAGGTGAAGCTCTCCCGTTCGCTGGACGCGGTGGTCGAGGACTGCGTCAACGCGGTCGGGGTGGATGTCAACACCGCCTCCGCACCGCTGCTGACCCGGGTCTCCGGCATCGGCGCCGGCCTGGCGGAGAACATCGTGCTGCACCGCGACGCCAACGGCCCGTTCCGGTCCCGAGCGGAGCTGAAGAAGGTGCCCCGGCTCGGCCCGAAGGCGTTCGAGCAGTGCGCCGGCTTCCTGCGCATCCCCGGCGGCGACGATCCGCTGGACTCCTCCAGCGTGCACCCCGAGGCGTACCCGGTGGTGCGGCGGATCCTCGCCAGCACCGGGCAGGACCTGCGCTCGCTGATCGGGAAGTCGGCGATCCTGCGCGGGCTGCGGGCCACCGACTTCGTCGACGAGACGTTCGGCCTGCCCACCGTCACCGACATCCTCGCCGAGCTGGAGAAGCCGGGCCGCGACCCGCGGCCGGAGTTCCGCACCGCCACCTTCGCCGAGGGGGTGGAGAAGATCAGCGACCTGACCCCGGGGATGCTGCTGGAAGGCGTGGTCACCAACGTCGCGGCGTTCGGCGCGTTCGTCGACGTCGGCGTCCACCAGGACGGCCTGGTGCACGTGTCGGCGATGTCCCACACCTTCGTCAAGGACCCGCGGGACGTGGTCAAGTCCGGCGACGTGGTCCGGGTCAAGGTGCTGGACGTGGACGTGCCCCGAAAGCGGATCTCGCTCACCCTCCGGCTGGACGAGGACACCGCCGGCAGCGCCGGTCGCCCGTCGGCCTCGGCCGAGGGCGGGCGCCGGGAGCGTGGCGGGGCGCGCGGCGACCATGGTGGGCGGACCGGTTCCGACACCCGCGGGCAGCGCGGGGGATCCGACGCGCGCGGCGGCTCCGACCCGCGGGGCGCTGACGGGCGTGGCGGCACCGGCGGACGTGGCGGCACCGGCGGACGTGGCGGCGGCGAAGGCGGGCAGCGCGGGGAGCGGGACGGCGGGCGCGGCGGGCCGCAGCAGCGGCAGGGCCGTGGCGGCTCTGCCTCCGCCCCGGTGAACGACGCGATGGCCGAGGCGCTGCGGCGGGCCGGCCTGGCCTGACCCCGGCGGTATCGCGTGGTCCCGCCCGCGCGGCGATCACCCGATGCCGGTGCGCAGGAGGGCGATCACGCGATGCCGGTGCGCAGGGTCCGTTGTCTCCACCGGGGCCGCTCGGCGGTGCCTGCCTGGCACCTCCTTGGGCAGGCACCGCCGGCCAGTGCTTTGCGGCATGTCGACCGCGCGTGTCGGGCGGGGCCGGCGTGTGACTATCGAGCGATATGCCTGTGAGGCATATTTATGACTCACAGGCATATCGCTCACCACGGTCCATCCCGTGAACGACCTGACTCTCCGTAACCCGCCAGCCGAGAGTGCCGTGGCCCGACCAGCTGCGGCGGCGGTCGAACGGCTCACCGCCTGCCTCCCCCGCCCGGCCGGACGAGGCGGCAGGACCAACTGGGGCGACCAGGCAGGACCCGCCCAGGCGACCAGGCAGCACCGGACCGGGAGCTGGGCGGGGCCGGACCGGGCGACCGGGCAGGACCGACCCGGTCGAGCAGGCAGGGCGCGCCCGGGGCGGAGGCCCGGGGTGGTGGGCGTACCGTCGCGGCATGGGTGCGGACGACGGCCTCCAGTGGCGGGAGCGGCAGCAGCGGGCGGTGCGGGCGCACGCGGCGGCCGCCGATCGGCAGCGGGCGGCCGAGCACGCGGAGGCCGCTGAGCTGGTCGCGTGGTTCGCCGCCGAGGCGACCCGGCGCGGCCTGCGCACCACGCCGTTGGTCGCCCGCGGGCACGACGGTCGCGGTCGCTACCGGACCCGGCTGACCGGCTGGTACGTCGACCGCGCCGGAACCCGGGCGGTGGACACGGCGGGCCGGTTCCACCTGCTCAGCGTGCCGCCCAGCCTGCGCGGCCGGCTCTTCGGCGTCGACCCCGAGCCCGATCCGGCGCCGCTGGTGCTCGGCCGGGGCGGCCGGGACGGCGAGTCGATCCCGCTGCGGACGCTGCTCACCCGCCGACTGGAGGCTGGGGACGACTGGCGGTGACCCGGCCGGCGCGCCGGCCCACCCGCCACCACCACAGCTGCTGCACGGCGAGGGTGGCCAGCCCGGCGAGCACGATCGCACAAATGTTGATCACGAGTTGGAGCGCCGACCCGGCCGCCTCGTGCCACACCCCGTACGCGGCGGCGACGGCGACGTTCGCGGCGGCCGGCACGGTGGTGACCGAGATCAGCACCCCGACCAGCGAGCCGGACTTCTTCGAGGTGAGCGAGAGCATCCCGGCGATCCCGGCGAGGATGCCGACGACCCAGGAGAGCGCGTCGGGCCGCCAGATGAAGTCGGTCAGCGGCCGCTCGGCGAGCAGCATCTCCCGGTTGACCAGGTCGACGGCGGTGAGCGCCCAGGTGCTCAGCACGGTGGCCACCATGGCGACGAGGAAGCCCACCGTCAGCGCCTGCACCGAGCGGACGATGGTGCGGGGCTTGCGGCGCAGCAGCGCGACGCAGAGCGCGGCGAGAGGGCCGAACTCGGGGCCGACCACCATCGCGCCGACGATCAGGATCGGCTGGTCCAGCAGCACGCCCACTCCGGCGATCATCGTGGCGACGATGATCAGCGCCAGGTACGTCCCGGTCAGGTCGGTCTGCTCGCCGGTCTTGGCGGCGATCTCGTCCCAGACGACCGCGTCCTCGCCGTGACCGGGGGCGTCCCGGGCGGCCTGCTTCGCGGCCCGGGACAGGGTCAGCTCGACGTCGTCGGCGGAGATCCCGCCGTGCGCCTCGACCCCCAGCTCCTGCAACTGGTGCAGCACCCGGTCGGCGCTCTCCCGGACCACGTCGCAGAGGACCAGGTCGCCGGGCGGCTGCCGGGCCGCGCCGGGGATCACGGCCAGGTGCGCCACCCCCGGGTTGTCGGCGAGCAGGTCGGCCACCTGGGACGACCGGTCGGCCGGCGCGATGATCCTCAAGTGCAGCAAGAATCGCTCCCCTCGAGGCACGAACCGCCCGGCGCGGCCCGGAGAACCCTACCGCCCGCGCCGGGGCCCGTCGCCACGCGCACCTTCGAGATGTCGGCCTCACGGTCCAGGCCGGACGGACACCGCTCCAGCTCCGCTCACCCCGCACGGGAGCGGCGGACGGCCGAACTCCGACGACACGGCGACACGGCGCAAGACCGCGAAAACCGGACGAACGTCCGTTTGTGGGATATAACCCCTAACGGCAACGCTAACCGGATTTCTAGCGCAGGGCGTGACAATGACCCAGACACGAAGCAGGCCGAAGGCCGCACCACGGGCATCCTTCCGGGGCGACATCGAGGGACTGCGCGCCCTGGCGGTCCTGCTGGTACTGGTCGGCCACGCCGGAAGCCAGTTCATCCCCGGCGGCTTCGTCGGCGTGGACGTCTTCTTCGTGATCTCAGGCTTCCTGATCACCGGCCTGCTCGTCGAGGAACTCGACCGCACCGGACGGATCTCGCTGGTGGGCTTCTACGCCCGACGGGCGAAGCGGCTGCTGCCGGCCGCCGGCCTGGTGCTCGTGGTCACCCTGCTGCTCACGTACCTGTTCCTGCCGAAGGTGCGCTTCTCCAACACCGCGTGGGACGTGGTGAGCAGCGCGCTGTACGTGATGAACTGGCGGCTCGCCGAGCAGTCGGTGGACTACATGTTCGTCGACCAGGCACCCAGCGTCGTGCAGCACTACTGGTCGCTCAGCGTCGAGGAGCAGTTCTACCTGATCTGGCCGCTGCTGCTGCTCGGGTTGGCCGTTCTCGGTGGCCGGCGACGGCTACGCCGCGGCGTGCTGATGGTCGGGTTCGCCGTGGTGGCCCTGCCGTCCTTCGCCTGGTCGGTATTCCTGACGTCGGCCGATCGGGCACCGGCGTACTTCGTGACCACCACCCGGATCTGGGAGCTCGCCCTGGGCGGCGCGGTGGCCATCGTCGGTGCCCGACTGCACCGCACCCCCCGTCCGCTCGCCGTCGTGCTCGCCTGGTCCGGGTTGGTCACCGTGGTCGCCTCGGCCTTCCTGCTGGACTCCGCGTCGGCCTTCCCCGGGTACGTCGCCCTGCTGCCCACCGCCGGCACAGCGGTGGTGATCGCCTTCGCGGTGGCCGCCGGGCGGGCCGGGCCGGCCGGGCTGCTCAGCCTGCCACCGATGCGCGGCGTCGGCGCGCTGTCGTATTCGCTCTACCTGTGGCACTGGCCGCTGCTGATCGTCGCCGACTACCGGTTCGGCGAGCTGAGCGCGTCCGCGCGCCTGGCGGTGGTCGCGCTCTCCGCGGTCCCGGCGGTCCTCACCTACCACTTCGTCGAGAACCCCATCCGCCGCTCGCAGACGTTGCACTGGCAGCCGGCGCAGGCGCTGGGGATCGGCGGCCTCTGCACGGGCACGGCGGTGGTCGCCGGCCTGCTCTTCCAGCTGACCGTCTGGTCGCCGGCCCGACCGCCGGTGTCCGCGTCTGCGGTGCCGCCACCGGGTGGGAGCAGCGCGTCGGCTGGCGCCCCCGCCCCGGCCGGACCGCCGGGAGCCGCCGTCCTGAGCAAGTCGCCCCGGGGTGATCAGGCCGGGAGACCGGTCGACCGGGTCGACTCGATCACCCCCGACCCGCTGGTCGCCGCGAAGGACGTCCCGGCCACGAGCCGCACCAACTGTCAGGTCCAGCAGAACAGCAGCGAGCCACTGACCTGTGTGTACGGGGTCAAGGACGCCTCCTACACCGTCGTGCTCGCCGGCGACTCCCACGCCGCGCAGTGGCTGCCGGCGCTGGAGGCGGTCGCGGTGCAGCGGAGGTGGCGGGTGGTGACGCACACCAAGTCCTCGTGCCCGTTCCTCGCGATGGAGGTGGCGCTGGACGGCCAGCCGTACACCAGTTGCACCGAATGGAACCAGCGGGTCCGCGGCCAACTGCGCGCCGACCCGCCCGACCTGCTGCTGGTGGGCAACTCCCATTACCTGACAGTGCGCGACGGCGAGTTGGTGACCCGGGATGCGCACGACATCCTGGCCGACGGGCTACGGAACACCTGGCGGGAGATGACCGGGATCGGAGTGCCGGTGGTGGTGCTCCGGGACCCGCCGTACCACCGTCGGGACCCGGTCGAGTGCGTCTCCGCCAACCCGAACCGGCTCACTCGGTGCGCCCCGCAACGTGACGAGGTGCTGGCTGGCGGGGGTGGCATCGCGCAGGAGCGGGCCGCCGAGGGACAGCCGGGAATCCACCTGGTCAATCTCAACGACGCGATCTGTCCCACCGACCGCTGCGCGCCGGTCATCGGCGGCGTACTCGTCTATCGGGACACCAACCATCTCACCGCCACCTACGCCCGGACGCTCGCGCCCCGGCTCGACAACGCCCTGGCCACCGTACGGACGGGCGGAAGCTGAAGCCTCACACCCCCGCCCCACGCCACCACGTGGCCCGGGGGCGACCGCACCGTCCCAGGCGCCGCTGATCGTAAGCGCGAGCGGCAGGGACGGCGAGTCTGTGCCGCTGCGGGCCCTGCTCACCCGCCGACTGGAGGCCGGAAACGACCGAGAGTGAGTCGCCGGGCAGCGGCGGCCCGGCGAGGGATCACCTGGCGCCCCACCCGCCACCACCAGAACTGCTGCACGGCCAGGGTGGCCAGACCGGCCAGGACGGTCGCGCAAAGGTTGATCACCAGCTGGAGGGCCGAACCGGCCGGCGGCCGGGACGGTGGTAACCGAGATCAGCACGCCGACCAGCGAGCCGGACTTCTTCGACGTCAGCGAGAGCATCCCGGCCACGCCGGCGAGCAGGCCGAACCCCAGGAGAGCGCGTCCGACCGCCAGATGAAGTCGGTCAGCGCCGCTCGTCCTGCAGCATCTCCCGGTTGACCAGGTCGGCGGCGGTGAGCGCCCAGGTGCTCAGCACGGTGGCGACCATGACCGTCAGGAACCCCACCACCAGCGGCTGCACCGAGCGGAGGATCCGGTGCGGGGTGCGCCGCAGCAGCGCCACGCAGAACGCCGCGAGGGGACCGACCTCGGGTCCGACCACCATCGCGCCGACGATCAGGATGGGCTGGTCGAGCAGCACCCCGATGCCGGCGATCATCGTGGCGACCACGATCAGCACCAGGCAGGTCCCGGTGAGCACGATCTGCTCGCCGGTCTTGGCCGCGATCTCGTGCCAGACCACGGCGTCCTCGCCGTGGTCCGGAGCGTCCTGGGCCGCCTCTTCACGCCGCCGACACGGTCAGTTCGACGTCGTCGGCGGCGATGCCGCCGCGGGCCTCGACACCGACCTCCTCGAGCCCGTGCAGCACCCGGTCGGCGCTCTCGCGCACCACGCGGTCGGACGTGTGCCTGTCGCTGGCCGCAGCACTGTACCGACTCCAGTCAGGAGCGCTGCACGTCCACTGCGGTTCCACGGATCTACGGCACGAGCTCCGGCGTCGGCCGGCCAGCGGCCGTCTCCTGCCAGAGCGCCATCAGCGAGGCGGTCAAGGTGTGTCGCGGGGCCCAGCCCAACGCACGGGCGCTGCGCCCGATGTCGGCGCACATCCACGGAACGGCGGCCGACCGACCGGCGTCGGGCGCCAACGAGCCGTCGCCTACCTCTCCCGTGAAGCCCGCGACCTCGGCCAGCCGGCCGATCGCCTCCCGGGTGGCCACCGCCCGCCCGCTGCCGACATTGAAGATCCGCTCGGCGAGCGGCCCGCTGCGGATCGCGGCCAGCACCGCGTCCGCCACGTCCCGTACGTCGACGAAGTCCCGGTAGGTGCTGAGCAGGCCGAGTGACACCCGCTCCTCCCCCCGGGCCAGCGCCGTCCTGATCAGCGTCGCCGCCCGGCCGAGCACGTTGCCGGCCGGCATGCCCGGACCGACCGGGTTGAACACCCGCAGGACCACCGTGTCCACCCGGGCCGACTCCCCGGCGAGCTGCGCCAGCCGGGTGGCGGTGAGATGGCTCAGTCCGTACTCGCCCACCGGGCTGGCGGGATGGTCCTCCGTCACGGCGCTCCCGTGCGGTACGGCGCCGTACTCCGCCGCGGAACCGATCCGGACCAGCCGGGCCTGGGGCGCACCGGCAGCCACCGCCTCGATCAGTTTGGCGGTGGTGGCCACGTGCGCCTGCACGAAGTCGTACCCGGAGCCGCTGATCCGACCCGCTGCGGTCACCACCGCGTCCGGTTTCTCCCGGCGGAGCAGGGCGACCAGCGCCGACAGTTCGATGCCGACCAGGTCGCACTCCCATCGATCCGGCGCCAGGACCATGGAATGCGACGCGAGCGCACCGTGGATGTGCCGGCCCAGGAAGCCGCCGGCGCCGAAGAGCAGTACCCGGCTCATCGAGCGCCGGGACGGACGGACTCTCCGGCGGGCCGCAGCAAGCCGGGGTCGGGCTCCGCGTTGCCGGTGAACTCGTGCCAGGTGGCGGCGCCCGGCGCCGAGATGCCGTCCCGCCTGAGCACCACCCGCACCGTCGCGGCGAGGATCCGCACGTCCAACCAGAACGATCGCCGGTCGACGTACTCGACGTCGTACTCGAACTTGTGCTGCCAGTCGAGGGCGTTGCGGCCGCGCACCTGGGCGAGCCCGGTGATGCCGGGTCGCACCTCGTGCCGCCGCGCCTGTCGCGGGCTGTACAGGGTGAGGTAGCGGACGAGATGGGGCCGCGGCCCGACGATGCTCATCTCACCGCGGAGCACGTTCCAGAACTCGGGAAGCTCGTCCAGGCTGGTGGCACGCAACCACCGACCCAGCGGGTTGAGCCGGTCGGCGTCCGACACCAGTCCGCGCGCCGGGTCGACGGGGTGCATGGTGCGGAACTTGACCAGCTCGAACAGCCTGCCGTCGCGACCGGGCCGGGTGTGCCGGAACAGCACCGGACGGCCCAGGACGAGCAGGATCGCGCCGGCCACGACGGCCATCACCGGCGCGGCGAGGATCAGCACGACGATCGCACCGACGATGTCGATCAACCGCTTCCAGCGGTCGTACGGCCGCCCCGCCAAGGCGCCGGAACGGGCCTGGTCGGCGGCGGCAGGGGGGTGAGCCAGGGCGCGCCCCACCGGTTCTTCGAGAATGCCTTTAGCCATACAACAGTCCTATCAGCATGAAAAGCCATGAAAGGCCACAAAGCGGAACAAAACGGCCCTTCATGTCTCGGCGCTCCCCGCGCTCTCCGACCGTCCGATGGCCGGCCGGGCGCGCGGTCATCCGCCTCCGTGCGGGGGTCGGCCCACCGCCGGGTCCTGGCGGCCAGGCGCGGAGGACGACGTGCCCGCAGCGGCCGGGAGCAGCCGCTCGGCGTGGACCCCGGCGCCGCCGGGCCGGTGCGGCACCGCGGTCGTCCGCTGCGCCGCAGCGCCCTTGGGGATGATCAGGAGCAGCGCGGCAAGCACCAGCAGGCGGCACCCGGTACGTCCGGCGAAGGTGGCGGCGCCGACCCAGATGACGTCGAAGAGCCCCACGGTGAGGACGATCCCGGTCACGTACGCCAGCACCGTCCGGGGCGTCATCAGCGGCACCGACGTGATCCGTCGGGCGAGCCGGTCGAGGTACTGGATAGCCAGACCGGCCGCCGGGATCATCAGCGCCAGACCGCCGACGCCAAAGTTGAACAGCCACTCGCCGAAGAAGAGCGCCGCGTCGGACTGGTTGGTTCCGACCATCTCGGGAGACAGGAACGGCACCAACTCGGCGCCGAGTCCCAGCGGCTTGTCCGGCCAGACGGCCCTCGGCACCAGGAAGACGGCCGCGGCGTAGAACGTCCCGCCCCATGCCCGCGGCAGCAGACCGAGGTCGTTCATGCTGAGGAGCTGAGCGAAGTCGCGCAACGGCCACACCACCGAGTAGAGGCCGTCGATGTCCCGATTGGCGTTGTCCACCACCGACTCGACCGGGGCGGCGGCGCGGATCCGCGCCAGCACCAGGATCGCGATCGGCGTCAGGGCGAGGATCGCGACCTTGACGTGCCGTCCGCGACCGCTCCGGTCGATCAGGACGGCTGCCAGGGCAAGACCGAGCGAACCCACGACGATCCGACCGAAACCGTCGAAGAGAAAGGTGCAGTAGACGGCGAAGCCGGCGACCGGCACGAGGCCGTACACCAGCGGCGGCTTGCGCAGCGGGGTACGCAGCAATCCGACGCTCAACAGCACGACACCGACGAATCCCGCCGCGTTGATGAGGATGTGCTTGTACTGCTCCGGCAGCGATAGCTGAAGGAGGACCGCCAGGGTCAGCAGGGTCAGACCCCACCGGACGGCCCACCGGGAGACGGCCGGGTCGACCCGCAGGACCGGGCTCGTGGCCGGCCTGGCGGACGGCGCGCTCCAGAACAGCAGCCAGGTCAGAACGTGGACGAAGTAGCAGAGGGTCACCGCGCGGAAGAGCGGAAGCTCCGGTGACGTGTCCCGGACGGCGTGGTAGGCGGCGGCGAAGCCGACGAACAGCGCGAAGCCGAGGTTGTAGGTGCCGACGACAGTGATCCTCGGCCCGCCATCCCGCCAGAAGACCCAGATCCCGAAGAACAGGGCGAGGACGGCGAAGACCATGGTGCCGTGGTAACGCCGATCCTCGATCCCGGTCAGGGAGTCGAGGACGAGCGGAACGCACCCCAGGCAGAGCCAGCCCAGACCGGCCAGCACCTGCGCGTACCGCCGCTCGGCGAACCGAGTTCGCGCCTCGGGCTCGACCGACCCGACCGGGCCGCCCCCGGGTGCTCCGACGAGGGGCCGCCCTCGCGGCTCGAGTGGACGCGGTTCATCCGGCCGGCGATCCCCCATGACGACTACCTCCTGAGCGCTGCGCAACTGCCGGCCGGAGCGGATGCACAGGTGAGCGCACCGACGAGCGAGCAACGGCCTTCCGGTCGCGACCGGAGAACCGGCGCGGTCGCGACCAGCTCGGGTGCGACGTCGGCGAGGAGTCACCTCCGACCGGGCCGGAACACCGGGCTCAACGGGAGCGTCGCGGGTTGGTTACGGCCGTCACCACCCGGGAGGCGCCCCGCCGGTGACCGTACGCGGGCCGTCGTCACCGGGTGCACCGCTCGTCGTTGACCAGGCAGGCCGCCGGAACGACGCGGCGGTCCGCCGACTGCGCGTCCGACCTGAGGTCACGACGGCGGCGATCTCGTGACGCGACCGGCGGTCGGGCCAGCGCCAGCGGTCAGGTCGACCAGAGGTCGCGGCCGACGACGGGACCCCGATCGGGTGGCCCGAACTCCGGGCGGGCGACCCGTGCGTCGCCTCCGACGTTCAGCCGCTCCGCGCCGGCTCCTACCGCACCCGCGCGTCGTTTCCGAGGCCCGGTCGTCGGGCGGGTCGCACTCGGGCCGGCCGCCGGGGGGCGGGACCCGCCGGACGCCGCCGATGCTTCGGGGCGCAGGTCCCGCCTTACGTCGAAAAACCTATTTTGTCGCTTTAAGGGGATAGAGTCCGATTCTGGGCTAACGTCAGCCTTTGGCGAGACCGGCCCGACCCGGCTCCGGCCGGAGGTCGAAGACGAAAGGACAAAGGGTGACGCCTTCGCTAGCGAACGGACGATTCTTGATCACCGGCGGGACCGGCTCATTCGGTCAGACGATGGTCGACCGGCTGCTGTCCACCGGGGCGGCAGAGGTCCGCGTACTCAGCCGGGACGAGTCCAAGCAGGACGCCATGCGGCTCCGGCTCCGGGACGACCGCGTCCGGTACTACGTGGGTGACGTGCGCGACCTCGATACCGTGTCGAAGGCGAGCCGCGGGGTCCAGTTCGTGTTTCACGCCGCGGCGCTGAAGCAGGTCCCCTCCTGCGAGTTCTTCCCGCTCGAAGCCGTCCGGACGAACATCCTGGGCAGCGCGAACGTCGCGGACGCGGCGGTGCAGAACGGCGTCGAGGCCGTGGTATTCCTGAGCACCGACAAGGCGGTCTACCCCGTGAACGCCATGGGCATGAGCAAGGGCCTGATGGAGAAGGTCGCCCAGGCGCACACGCGGAACAATCCCGGTGCCCGCACCCGCATCTGCATCGTCCGGTACGGCAACGTCATGTGTTCGCGGGGCTCGGTCATTCCGCTCTTTCTCGACCAGATCGGCAACGGCGTGCCCTTGACGGTCACCGATCCGGAAATGACGCGCTTCCTGATGTCACTGCCGGAGTCCGTGGAACTCGTCGAGCACGCGTTCCAGCACGGGCGCAGCGGCGACATCTTCATCAAGAAGGCCCGCGCCTGCACGATCGGCGACCTCGCCACCGCCATGTGCAACCTGTTCGAGGTCCCCGCCAAGATCGAGGTGCTGGGTATCCGGCACGGCGAGAAACTGCACGAGACGCTGGCCAGTCAGGAGGAGTTGGCCAGGGCGGAAGACCTCGGGCAGTTCCTCCGCGTACCGGTGGACAGTCGGGACCTCAACTACTCGCTGTACTTTGAGGAGGGAGACCCCCGCCGGCACCACCCGTGGGACTACACCTCGCACAACGCCGAGCGCCTCGACGTCACTGACGTCATGAGGTTGCTGGACACGCTCCCGGAGGTGCGTGCCCGGCTGACCGAGGTCATGGACCTCGCTGGCGCGGGAAGGGCCTGACGGCAGCGTGCGCGGCCAACACGTCCAGTCGGAGGCGCCCTGCCGGGTGACACTCATCACCCAGTGGTTCCCACCCGAGCCCACCCCCGTCCCGCTGAGCATCGCCCACTCCCTGCACCGGCGGGGATTCGAGGTGGACGTCCTGACCGGCATGCCGAACTATCCCGACGGCAAGCTCAAGCCGGGATATCGGGCCTGGCGTCGGACGACCGGAACGGAGCACGGCCTGCGCGTTGTCCGGACCCCGCTCTACCCCAGCCACAACCACTCGGCGGCGGGCCGGGCCGCGAACTACCTCAGCTACGCCGCCTCGTCCTCGGCCCTCGGCGCGAAGGCGCTCCGGGGCGCCGACGTGGCGCTGGTCTATTCCGGCCCGGCCACAGCCGCGACGGCGGCCATGACCGCCCGGCTCCGGTGGCGGACGCCCTACGTGGCCATGGTGATGGACCTCTGGCCCGACTCGGTCTTCGCGTCCGGGTTCCTGACCGGGGGCGTGAGCCGGCGGGTCGCGGAGAACGCCCTCAGCTGGTTCACCAACCAGACGTACCGGCGCGCGGACCACGTCACCGTCACGTCTCCGGGCCAACGCGATGCGATCGTCGCCCGGGGAGTGGCCCCGGACCGGGTCTCCGTCGTCTACAACTGGGTCGACGAGAAGGTCATGCACCCGACGGAGCCCGACGGGGAGCTGCGCCGGCAGTTGGGCCTCACCGACGAGTTCGTCGTGATGTACGGCGGCAATCACGGCATGGCCCAGCGACTCGACGTCGCGATCGAAGCCCTGGCACGCCTCGACGATCTATCGGACGTCCACCTCGTGTTGGTCGGTGACGGCATCGAGAAGCGCGCGCTGCAGTCGCTGGCCGACCGGCTCCGCCTGCGTACCGTGCACTTCCTGCCGGCGCAGCCACCGGAGCGGATGGCCGGCCTGATGGCCTCGGCCGACATCCAGCTGGTGTCCCTGGCGGACGAACCGCTGTTCAGGATCACCATGCCGAGCAAGATCCAGTCGATCTTCGCCTGCGGGCAGCCGGTGGTGGCCTGCGTACCGGGTGACGCGTCGAGGGTGGTCGACGAGGCCGGTGCGGGCCTCACCTGCCCGCCGGGCGATCCGGCCGGACTGGCCGCGGCGCTCCGACAGGCGCACGCCGCCTCCGCAGACCGCCGGCGAGCCATGGGGCAGGCCGGGCGCGCCTACTACCTCGAACACATGAGCGAATCCGTCAGCTCGCAGCTGCTCGCGGACGTGGCCGTCGCCTGCGCGGCCCGGCACACCGGCAGGGTGCCACGCGGGCGGGGACAGGAGATGGCATGAGTCAGCGGGTGCTCGTCCTCGGCGCCACCGGAATGCTGGGGCACACGTTGCTGCGAGAACTGGACCGCGGCGGTGAGCTGGACGTGTTCGGCTCGGCCCGCTCCGCTGACGACCTGTCACGCTTCTTCCCGCCGCACCTCGCACGTCGCATCACGCCCGGCGTCGACGCTCTCGACACCGACCGCGTCTGTCGCCTGCTGGACGACGTCCGACCCGACCTGGTGGTCAACGGCGTCGGTGTGATCAAGCAACGGTCCGATGTGCACGACGCCGTCCGCACGGTCACGATCAACGCGCTCCTTCCCCAGATCCTGGCCCACGAGTGCGGGACGCGCGGTGTCCGCCTGGTCAGCGTGAGCACCGATTGTGTCTTTTCCGGCGACCGTGGCAACTACATGGAGACGGACATTCCCGATCCCCCGGACCTTTACGGTCGGTCCAAGCTGCTCGGGGAGACCGCTCCCCCAACCCTCACGCTTCGGACGTCCATCATCGGCCACGAGCTGACCAGCAACCGGTCACTCGTGGACTGGTTCCTGTCCCAGACGACCGACGTCCAGGGCTACACCAAGGCGATCTACACCGGGGTCACCACCACCGAGTTCGCCCACTTCCTCAGGACGGTCGTGCTGCCGCGCGAGGATCTTCAGGGGCTCTACCACCTCGCGGCCGCGCCCGTGTCCAAGTACGACCTGCTCCGGCTCGTCGCCCGCACCTACGGCTGGACGGGACGGATCCTGCCCGAGGACGGCTTCCGCTGCGACCGATCCCTGTCGGCCGACGCGCTCTTCGCCGCCACGGGGTACCGCCCGCCCGCCTGGCCGGAGATGATCAGCCAATTGCACGAGGCGATGTCGCGGTGGAACTTGCCGGCGGGACGCCTGGCAAGTCTGGCTCCGGCCAGCTGACCGACCTCGGACACTCGTCCAGCCGGGTGGTCGCCCGGCCGAACGAGTGTGTCCGCCCGGGTGGCGGCGGGCCCGGCGGCCAGGTCAGGCACTCGGGTACCACGTACGACATCGAGGAGAACTGGGACTTCCTCATCGTCGAGACGCACGAGGCGGGCAGCGACGCCTGGACCACGCTGCCGGACGCCGGCGGCCTCACCGGTACGGAGACCGGGGACAGCTGCGCCGGTGGCTGGGCCGAGTTGCACCCCGTTCCTCGCCCACTACCAGGCCGCCGACTGCCCCTCGATCGGCAGCACCGGCATTGGAACACGGCCACCGGTTCCTCGAGCGGCTGGAAGGTGTTCACCGCCGAGATCTTCGTTCGAGACGCCGGACCTGGGCGGCTGGACGGTGGCCCGGCGGCCGCCCGGCTCCGCGCCCGGCGCCCGGCGCCAACGACTGAGCCCACAGCCAGCAGGCGTTTTCCGAGGGCGCGGCGGTGGTCACCGACGACACCGTGTACCTCGGCTTCGGCCTGGTGGGACTGGCCCCGGCCGCCCGGGACGACCTGGTCGCCCGGGCGCCGGCGCACCTCGGCCAGCCGCTCCCGACCGTGAGCCGGGTCGGCCCGAGACCGGTCCTGACCGGTCCCGGGGCCGGCCTCACCGCCGGATGCCGGCCCACCCGTGGTGCCGGCGGACGGTGGACAGCATGAAGTCGACGACCCGGCGGGAGGTGTCGCGCACCTGGTAGTCGGCGGGGCACGGGACGCCTTCCCGGCTCTGGTCAACCGTGACCCGGACGGCCTCCGACACGCCGGTCGGATCCAGTCCGGTCATGATGACGCTGCCGACGTCCAATGCCTCGGGACGCTCGATGGACTCCCGCAGCGTCACCGCGGGGAAGCCCACGATCGCCGCCTCCTCGCTGATGGTGCCGCTGTCCGAGAGCGTGCAGCGGGCGTTGCGCTGGAGCTGGATGTAGTCGAAGAGGCCGAATGGTTCGTGGAAGGCCAGGCCGTCGAGGTCGCTGGGGTCGGGGGCGAGCGCCTCAAGCCGTTTGCGGGTGCGCGGGTGGGTGGACACCATCACCGGCAGGTCCCACTCGTCGCGTACCGCCCGCAGGCAGCCGAGCAGCTGGCGCAGCCGCTCCGGCTGGTCCACGTTCTCCTCGCGGTGGGCGCTCACCAGGAAGTAGCCGCCCGGGTCGAGTTCCAGCTGCCGGAGCACGGTCGAGGCGTTGATGTCGGCGCGGTAGTGATCCAGCACTTCACGCATCGGTGACCCGGTGTGCAGGATGCGGCGGGGGTGCAGCCCCTCGGCCAGCAGGTTGCGCCGGGCGTGTTCGGTGTAGACCAGATTGAAGTCCGAGACGTGGTCGACGAGGCGTCGGTTGGTCTCCTCCGGCACGTTCAGGTCGAAGCACCGGTTGCCGGCCTCCATGTGGTAAACCGGCACCCGCATCCGCCGGCCGATGAGGGCGGCGATGGAACTGTTCGTGTCGCCGAGGATCAGCATCGCGTCCGGCCGGACCTCCCGGATGACGTCCTCGACACCGGCGAGCACCCCGCCCAGCATCCGGCCCAGCGACGTGGTGTCGACGTTGAGGAACCGGTCGGGTTCGCGCATCCGTAGCTCGCGGAAGAACACGTCGGACAGCGCCGGATCCCAGTTCTGCCCCGTGTGGACGAGCACCTGGTCGACCGTGCGGTCGAGCCGGTCAATGACCCGGGATAGCCGGATGATCTCCGGTCGCGTCCCTACCACCGTCACAACCCGCGTCATCTCACGTCCCTTCCGACCGGCGACCGGTGTCCGACGCACCGTGCGCCCGTAAACACAACGAATCGTGGAGTCGACGAGAAACGTCACCGATCGAAATGGTGGATGTGGCGGCGGATCCGAGATGACCCGGCGGCGCGGTCAGCCCAGCAGGCGTACCTCTTCGAAGAGGTTGGTGAAGCGCTGCTGGCCGCGCCAGGCCCCGAAGGCCTCCGCGGCGCGGTCCCTGGCCCGCCGGCGGTCCGTCGGCGAGAGGGCGGCGAAGCGTTCCACTCCGGCGGCGACCGCGTCGGCGGTGAGGGGCCGCACGACAGCGCCGCCGCCGGCCTCGATCAGATCGTTCCACGGGGTCTCGCCAGAGCAGATCAGCGGGCAGGACGCTGCCAGGCTCTCCAGGATGACGTGACCGAAGTTCTCGCCCCGGGTAGGCAGCAGGAAGGCGTCGTACTCGTTGAAGGTACGGATCACCTGCTCGGGCGGCAGCGCTCCGCGGTAGCGGACCGCGACGTTCGCCGGCATGCCGGCCATCAGCCGCTGGCAGCGCGCCCAGTAGGCCTGATCCTCGAGTGGGCCGAAGATGTCGAAGTTCACCGGCCGGGTCACCTTGCGCAGGGCGGCGAGTGCCAGGTCGAGGTTCTTCATCGGCGAGATCCGGCTGATGAAGACCAGGCGCAGCGGCCCGTCGGGACGGTCCTGCGGCGACCTCGGGTCGTCGGGCAGGGACGTCTCCTGGTGGTGCACGATGATCCGGGCCCAGGGGAACCGCGCGGCGATGTGCCGTGCCTCCAGATCGCTGCAGGCATGCCAACGGACCCGCAGCCGCTTGAGCAGCGGCGCCCAGAACAGCAGGAAGAGCCGCTTCTTGCTGGCCTTGAGGCGCAGCGCGCCCGGCGAGAGTTCACCCCGGGGCGCCAGGAGGATGCTGCGCACCGGCAGCAGCCCCACGGCGGCCGCGAGCACCGGCACCTGCGAGAAGAGCGACCACAGGCTGTTGACGTAGAGCAGGTCGATCCGGCGGGCCCGCAACTGCCGGGCCAGGCGCACCCAGTTGCGGACGTCACCGACCCGCAGATAGTGGACCAGCGCCCCCCGGCGGCGCGACCACCGCCCCGAGAGGCCGGGGTACGGGTCGGGCGTGCCCAGGTCCCGGTCGCGCGTGACGAGCATGACCTCGACGTGCGCCGGACAGCTGTCCAGGATCTTCTCCAGGGATCGGACCGGACCTCCGCCGCGGAAGCCCGGCTGGAAGGCCCGGCTGGTGGCCAGTACGCGGTAGGTCACCGGTGTCCGGTCCGACGTCTGGTCGATGTCGATCGACAGCAACCCGCGGTCTCCGCTCACACCGACCTCGCCTCCGTACGCATGCGATCACCTCAAACACCGACCCGAAGAGCCTGCTGGGGGTCGGTCCGGCCGGATACCGGGGCCGCCCGTCATACAAACCTGTTTCCGCACGTGGAGGTCACGGATGACCGCGACAAGCGCGGTAATCCTTGACCGCCGCTTCCGACGGCATGAAACAGAGCGCCATTCAGAAGCCCCGAAATCACCTTTGGTCAGCTTTATCGGTGGTAGGAACCCTTCGACAGGGGATTCAGCATTTGGGGGGCGGTCAGTGGATGTTGCGGACGAAGTCCTCGAACCGCACGACTCACGCCAGCGGTCCACCGCTCTCCGGCACCGACACGCCGACACCGCGCCACCGACGCCCGCAGATACTGCCTCAGCTCCCCTCGTCCACCCGCAACTCGTTGATCGTCTCCTCCTCGGGGCTGGCGAGCGGTCTGCTGAACGCGGCGGTGCTCGCGCTGAGCGCCCGAAACGGCCAGACCGGGGAGATCGCCACCTACGCCGTCGTCACCGCCGCCCTGACCCTCGTCGCCGTCGCCGTCGCCGGCAACTCGCCACTGCTGTACATCAGCGGAGACGCGGGGCAACGCCGCGCGGTGCGCAGCCAGTGGGTCTTCCTGACCCTGCCGATCATGGCGCTCGGCACGCTGGCGGTGGGTGCGTTCTACCGCCGCTCCGGCTACGAGTGGCCAGCCATGCTGGCGGTGGGGGCGGTCGCCATGGGCAACAACCTCGGCCGATGGTCGGGCGCGTGCGCAGCCGGCAGGGCATCGGCAGCGCCGCACCCGATCGACAGGCGGAGCTGGTGGCCGTCCTCGGCGCGGCGATGATCGCGGCGGTGACCATGGTCGCCGCCCCGTGGATCGTCGGCGACCTGCTCCGACTGCCGTCGCCCGGGGCGGTGCTCTGGCTGATGCTGTTGGCCGCCGCGCTGCCCTTCCTGACGGTCGTCCGGGCGGTCACCCTCAACCAGATCGGCGACGCGGCGTACCGGCAGGCCACCCGGATCATGCTGCTCAACGCCGGGCTGATCACTCCGCTGGCGCTGGTGGCCATACCCCTGGCGGGCCCGACCGGGGCGGCCGCCGCCACCCTCGCGGCCGAGGTGCTCACCGCTGCGGCGCTCGGCCTGGCCGTGCTGCGCCGGCGTGGCCGGCTGTCGGCCTGATCATCAACCCGCCGCCGGCAGGCCGGGATCGGCGGTGACCGCGGGTCGCGGCGGTACGCGCCCGGCCCTGCGGTCGACCCGGTCCGCGCCGTTCACAGGTCGGCGATCCGCCAGACGCCCATGACCCGCCCGTCCTGGACCGCGTCGTCCCTGATCTCGTACAGCGGCGCTGGCAGGTGGAACGGACGCTTGCGCAGGTTGAGCACCCGAAAGTCGCCGGTGCGGATGTCGGCGTTGAACGCGGTCGCCTCGTCGGTCGTCGCGATGAGGTACCGAGCGCCGGACGCCCGGATGTTCGACAACAGGCTCGTCGCGTCGGCGAACGAAAGGTGAAAGAGGACCTCCCGGCAGAGCACGACATCGGCGGCGGGCAGCCGCTCGGTGACCGCGTCGACGCACCGGAACTCCCGCAGCGGGGAGCCGTGCCGCCTCTGGTTCTCCTCGATGACCGACTCGACGATGTCCACCCCCAGGTAGGGAACCCCGAGTTGCACGTGCCGCATCCAGGTGAAGTCGCCACATCCGACGTCCAACAGGGAGTCGGCGCCGAGGTGCGCGATCATCTTCGGCAGCTCGGCCTGGAGCACGGCCGTCGCCTCCAGCCGGGAGCCGGCGCCGGAGAGGCAGTCGTGGTTCGGACCGACCAGCCAGATCCCCTGTCGGTAGATTCGCTCGAACGCCTCCTTACGGGCCCCCGTCCGCAGGTAGCTCACGTCCAGACCGCGGGACGCGCGGCGTCGGAGCAGGAGCTGGTCGAGTGACGTGGCGTGTAGGCCGTGCCGCACCAGCTCGCGAACAGTGATCTTGTTCATGCTGTCCGTTCCTCCGGGAAAATCCTGGAATGCAACGTTCGAGTCAGGTAGGCGCCCGGCGACGCGGAACGCCCTGCGACGTTCCTGGAGATTACCGGCTAAAAATGCGTTATATCGCATTTAGGGTTATCGTGGCGGCTGCCCGCCGCCACGCCCGTGGGACGGGCGCGGCCCGCGGGATTGAGGTGGAATCCGGTGGGGAGGTACCGGTTCGGGCAGGTCCGCATCCGACCCGGGACGTGTCCGAGGCCGTCGACACGGGCGCTCCGGCTGAGCGCCGACACTCCGACCGAGCAGTTCCGGCGTCACCGACTCGAACTCTTCAGCGTTAGTCCAGCGTGGCTGAATTGTCCGACGCCCCCCTTGGCGGCAACACGCGCTCAGCTTCGAACCATATTCTCGGCCCAGGGGATTCGCCGTGACGGTCCATCAGGGGCGACCCACGGCACGTCCCGGGGAAAACACCCATCCACCGGCACCCTTCCGGCCGATTCGTGTGCTGCTGACGGGTGACTTCTTCGAGCCGGGATTTCGCGCCGGGGGGCCAGCCCGATCCATCGCCCAGTTGCTCGACGTCGTGTCGCCAGCGGTCGAGGTCACGATGGTGACCAGGGATCGGGAGCTGGGCTCGTCGGAGCCGTCTGAACATTCTCGACCGGATCAGGCTGACAGTCGGGGGCACTGACGCCGGATCGTCGGGAGCCTGTGGGGCCAGCCTCACCGGCGGGCAATCAACCATTGGCTCGTCGACCCGCTCGTTGCCGCGAAAGGAATGCGCTTGAACGACCGGTTGACGCGGGAGACGATGGCCCCCTCGCCCGCCGCGCCTCCCAGGGCGGGCCGGACCCGCGCGACAGGAGTCCGGTCGAACACCATCGTGGCGTCTGCGTCGAGTCTGGTGAGTGGCGTACTCAACGCCGGGATACTCGCTTACAGCGCACGGCAGGGGCAGACCGGTGAAATCGCCGCCTACAGCGTCATGACCGCCGCGCTCACCTGGATCGCGATTCTGATCATGGGCGGATCGTCGCTCCTCTATGCGACGGGGAACGAGGACGAACGTCGGTCGGTCCGCTGTCAGCGCCTGCTGATCGCGGCGCCGGCCATGGCCGCCGCCACCGTGCTGCTCGCCTGGCTGTACGGCGGTCGCGGGTACGGGACGGTGGCCCTGCTGAGCGCCGGCGGCGTAATGATCCTGAACAGTCTCGCCGAGCTACGCTTCAGCGATCTCGTCCGCCAGATGAGATTCATCGCGGCCTCGGCAGCGATGACCGCCACCCGGCTCTTCGCGCTGGTGCTGCTGATCGCCGGCGTGCCGCTGACGATCGCGCTGGCGGCCGGCGCGGCCGCCTACCTGGCCACGACCGAGGCGCTTGTCTGCCGCAGCCCGTCCGGCGGCCCCCCGATGTGGACCGGGTTGTCGCCCTCGTGGGCGAGGCGGGCGTTCCGGTTGAACCGGCAACTGTTCACCCACAGCTTCGCGGAGTCGCTCACCGGGCGAGCCGGCACGATCGCCCTCTCCCTGGTCGCCAGCCCGCACGTCGTGGGCTGCTTCGGTGCCCTGGTCAGCGTCTATCAGGCGCTGGTCGCCGTCGTCTTCAGCGGGCTGCGGGTGCCGATGGCGATGCGCACGCGGCGCCGGCACAATCTGGGGCCGACCGGTGCGGTCAGCCGGGAGGCCGAGGTTATCTCCGTGACCACCGGGGCGGTGATCGCCGCAGGCGTCGTCGCCTGGGCTCCCTGGATGGCCACCAGCCTGCTCGGCCTGCCGATCCCCGAATCGGCGATCTGGTTACAACTGCTGGCGCTCGCCCTCCCGTTCGCCACGGTCAACCGGGCCTTCATGCTGAATCGCATTGGCGACGGCAACTACCGGGCCGCCACCCGGGTGGCCGTGTCCATCGCCGTGGTGGTCACCGGTGGACTGCTCGTCCAGGCCCTGACGCTCGGTCCGACGGGCGTCGCCGCCGCAACCTGCATCGCGGAAGCGGCCGTCGCCGGCGTCTTGGTCGCGCTGGCCGCGTTGCGCTGGTACGGACGCACGAGGGCGAACGGGTCGCACACCGCTGCCGCCGGTCAGGATCGTGACCGGCCCCGTTCCTCCACTGCCGTCGGCAGGTGACGAGCAGCGCTCCGGCGCGCCGGTGGCGCGGCCGCCAAGTCACATCCGCCCAACCCAGAGAAAGCACTTTCATGTTCCCGACCCACCACCGCCAGCCTGAAGGCGCGAGGCTAATCGGCAAACCACGGCTGCTGATCCAACCAGAGCTTCAAGAAAGTCACCATCCAGACGAAGTTCCTCACACCCTGGGTCAACGGCTGGCCCTCTGCAGCGCGTTCGACGATCCGCCGTAGACGGGTGATCTCGAGGTAATCGGCCAATGCCCCAGGTTCTGCCGAGATCCGCTGCACAACACCACGCAGCGGCTCCTCGGTCAGCCACCGGTCTAGCGGCGGAACGAAACCGGACTTGGGGCGGTAGACCAGCTCAGCCGGTACGGACGCGGCAAGGCTGTTTTTCAGCGCTAGTTTGGCATCTCGGAAGGTGTACTTGATCTCCCGCGGCATGGCGAACGCTTCGGCGAGCAGATCTGGCTCCAGGAAAGGGAAGGATGCACGTACTCCCCGCATGCGCAATGGATCGAAGCTCTTGGCCGCATACTCGCCGGCGCAGACATGGAGAAGGTCCAGCCATTGATACTGGTCACGGACGTCGGTCGAGGGCGCGCAGTCGATGATGTACGTGCGTATCGCCCGCGACAGGTACGCGCGGTCCGGCGGGGGCAAGCGGTAGAGGACGCCGTCGAGTGCATTGGTTGCCACCACCGCGGCTTCCAAGAGCGGCATTTGGGCGGCTCGCCGAAGAGCCCTCGTGCGATGTTCGAACCGGCTTGGCCGCCGCCATAGTCCGGCCCAGGAGTAGAGCCCTGCTGCGCCAAGCAGTAGCGGCCGAGGCAGCCGGTAGAGCTTTTGCCACCTTGCCAGTTGACCGACGCCGAAAGCGCCGTCCGCGCCGGTTCCGTCGATGAACTGCGGGGCGTCGGGGGCCATCTTGATGCCGGCCCGCACCATCAAGTTGGCAGATATGGTGGCGAAATCCCCGAACGGGTACGTGTAGTCGCGGCCGATGTCGGCCAGAAACGCGTTCATCTCCGTGGACTCGTAGGTCGTCTGCTCGAAGTCCAGGTGGAAATGCCTGGCCATCGCGGCCGCATGCTTCGCTTCCGGGTCGGCGTCGCCGAAGGAGAAGTTGAGCAACCAGACATCGGTACGCCGCAGGGCGGACAGTCGGGCCGCGAGAAGCCCCGAATCCACTCCACCGCTGAAGGTCAGTACCGAACCCTTGGGCGCGGTGTCAAGGATGGCGTCGAGACATCGATCGAAGCGTATGCCATCGGCAGCCTCGCGTGGCTGAAGGGGATCGACGGCGGCGGTTGCCACGCCGCTCCTGATATCAATGCTGGTGACATGCCCGGGTGCCGCACGCTCGACGCCGGACAGCAGGGTGAGCGGAGCCGGGATGGCGCCGTACTGCAGGAGCGCGTGCACCGCGCGGCGATCGAGGCGACTGCGCCCGATACGGCCGAGGAGGCGTAGGTCGTTGCTGAGGCAGAAGGCGCCGTCCGCAGCCCGGAAGACCACCTGTTCCGGCGTAGCTGGCGGTACGTGGACCTGCACGGTGTCAGTGCCCAGCCGGTGATCGATCCGGATGTCGTTCCCAGTCGGCTCGCTGGCCGCGATCGCCATGGCGTTGGCCGCCGTTGATCGCGTCGTACGAAGCCGGATCGCATCACCGATCTGACTGATCGCAGGGGATTCCCCGAGCTTGGAGAGCTGTGCGCACGTAAAGGCTCCATACGTGACATACGCCGATACCAGGCCGAGCCAGCGGGCATGCTCCTCAACCTGCCGGCGCCAATCGAGCTGGCCCGGGCCACGGTACATGGCGAAAATCACTCACTCCTCCAACGCAATTAGACAAGCCCGAAGTGCAATATTAAGGCCTTTAATCAACCCGCGGGTGTATCCGGAAATCATCCGCCTGGAAGTGTGGATCGGCGGCGGCCGGTGCCGGTGAGGTCCAGGCTCATCAGGGCCATGTACACGCACTTGAGTGCTGCTTGCTCGTTGGGGAGGCACCCGCGGGCGCGTACGGCCTTGCGGATTGCGGGCGTTGACGCTCTCGATCGCGTTCGTGGAACAGATGACTTTGCGGAATTCGACGCCGACGGCGAGGAACGGCGTGAACTCGGCCCGGGCGTTCTTCACAGCCGGACGATCGGCCCACCTGACTGGGCGTCCGCGCCGGTAGCGGTCGGGGGTGCGCCCGGCGCTCGTCATGCAGGGCAGCCTTCCGGGCGAGTTGCCGACGACGCTCCGCGAACATCACCTTCGCCCGCGTCAACGCATCCACCTCCAATCGCTCCCTGGGTTGGCTGCCGACCGTCGGGGCGTCCTGATCTTCGCCGCACCGCCCATTCATCAGCACCTCCCTAAACGAGGCGACAGAATGCGGGTTACGAAGGCAGGCCGGCCAGGTGGGCCACCACCGACGACAGTGACGGCATCCCGGGACACCGGCGGAGCCGAGCGCCCCATTGACACGCGTGAGTCATGTTGGGAAGGCTCTCCGTTACCGGTCCTTCCACCGAAGGGGATGCGATGAGACCAACACGGCTGGCGATCGCCGGCGTGTTCACCCTGGTCGGCGCGCTGGCGCTGACCGCACCGGCGAGCGCACGGCCACCGTCTGACCCGGGCGGCCGCGACAGCTTGGAGGTGTACGTCGGCACGCTCGACCCGCAACAGCTGGAGAAGCTGCGCGCGTCCGGCGTCGACCTCGGCCACGACCACCGCGGCACCGATGAGAACGGGGCCACCCGGGTCGAGACGGTGCTCAGCAGACGGGAGGCGGCGCGCCTGGCCGACCAGGGCGTGCGGCTGGAGGTCAAGAAGGTGCGCGGCAAGGAGGCCTCCCGGGCGCTGCGCGAGCAGGCGGCGGCCGGCTGGGACGCGTTCCGGTCGTACAGCGAGCCCGGTGGCCTCCGGGACGAGATCACCGCCACGGCAGCGCGCTTCCCGAAGCTGGCCAAGCTGGAGACGATCGGCCGCACCGTCCAGGGCAAGCCGATCCTGGCGGTGAAGGTGACGAAGAACGCGCGGACCGTGCCGGACGGGCGACGCCCGGCGGTGCTCTACGGCAGCGCGCAGCACGCCCGCGAGTGGATCACCCCGGAGATGACCCGCCGCCTGCTGCACCACGTGCTGGACAACTACGGCAGCGACCCGGAGATCACCCGGTTGGTGGACCGCACGGAGCTGTGGTTCCTGCCGGTGGCGAACCCGGACGGCTACGACCACACCTTTACCCCGGGCAACCGGCTGTGGCGCAAGAACCTGCGCGACAACGACGGTGACGGGCAGGTCACCACCGCCGACGGCGTCGACCTGAACCGCAACTTCAGCTACAAGTGGGGCTACGACGACGAGGGCTCCTCACCGGAGCCGAACAGCGACACCTACCGTGGTCCCGCGCCCGACTCCGAGCCGGAGACGAAGGCGCTGGACCGGCTCTTCAAGCGGGTCGGCTTCGAGTTCTTCGTCAACTACCACTCGGCCGCCCAACTGCTGCTCTACGGCGTCGGCTGGCAGGTCAGCACCCCGACCCCGGACGACGTCATCTACCAGGCGATGGTCGGCGACGACGCGCACCCGGCGGTGCCCGGCTACGACCCGGACATCTCCGCCGAGCTGTACACCACCAACGGGGACACCGACAGCCACGCCACGGTCCGCTACGGCACGCTCGGCTTCACCCCGGAGATGTCCACCTGCCAGTCGGCGGCCGCCTCCGACCCGGACGACCAGTGGCGGCCGGAGGACTGCATCAGCGGGTTCATCTTCCCCGACGACGAGAAGTTGATCTCCGCCGAGGTGGCGAAGAACCTGCCGTTCGCGCTGTCGGTGGCGAAGTCCGCGGCCGACCCGGACGACCCGGTGTCGGTGGTCGGCCGCAGCACCCCCGACTTCGTGGTCGACTCCTTCGGCACCTCCTACGGGCGTACCCAGCAGGTCGCGTCGATCACCCGCCGCGCGCTGCGCGACGTCCGGATGCACTACGTGGTCAACGGTGGCCGCCCGAAGACGGTCAAGGTCCGCGAGTGGCGCGGCGGCGAACGGTACGGCGACACCCACGACGACTACTACGCCGAGCTGCGCGGCACGGTCACCGGTACCAAGCCGGGTGACCGGGTCGAGGTGTGGTTCACCGGGGTCAAGCCGCGCAGCGGCCCGGTGGCCAGCGAACACTTCACCTACCGGGTGCACACCGCCATCGGCGGGGACGTGCTGGTGCTCGCGGTGGAGGACGTGACCGGGCTCAGCCCGGTGCAGACCGGCGGCCCGACCGCGAAGTACGCCGACGAGATCGCCGCGTCGTTGGCCAAGGCCGGCCGCAGCAGCGACGTCTACGACTTCGACGCGATGGGCCGCGCCGCCCCGCACCCGCTGGGCGTGCTGTCGCACTACCGGACGGTGGTCTGGGAGACCGGTGACGACGTCATCCTGCGCTCCCCCGGCCAGGTCGGCGGCACCGCCGCCCGGGCGGCCCTCGACACCGAGCTGGCCGTGCGCGACTACCTCAACGAGGGCGGCAAGCTACTGGTCAGCGGCAAGTACGCGCTCTTCGCCCAGGCCGCCAACGGCTCGTACGTCTACCAGCCGGACCCGGCGGTGGCGGAGTGCGCCGACCCGGACGACGCCACCTGCCTGCCGTTGTTGAACGACTTCCAGCAGTACTACCTGGGGGCGTACAACTACGTCAGCGACGGCGGCAGCGACCCGGACGGCACGCCGTACCCGCTGCGCGGCGCGGACGGCGCCTTCGCCGGCTTCGAGGGGCAGCTCAACGCGCCCGGCTCGGCGGGGAACCAGGACCACACGGCCTCGTTCCTCACCACGTCGAGCTTCCTGCCCCCGGACCGGTTCCCGCAGTTCGCCAGCTCGGCGGCGGTGGACTGGGCCCGGCCGGGCAGCGCCCCGTTCGACCCCCGCACCGGCGAGTGGTACCTGTACAGCGGGCGGTCCGACGAGTCGTACAAGCGGCTCACCCGCACCGTGGACCTCACCTCGGCGACCAGCGGGGAGCTGCGCTTCTTCACCTCGTACGACATCGAGCAGAACTGGGACTTCCTGATCGTCGAGGCGCACGAGGTGGGCAGCGACGACTGGACGACGCTGCCGGACGCCAACGGCCGTACCGGCACCGAGACCGGCGAGAGCTGCGAGTCGGGCTGGGCGGAGACCCTGCACCCGTTCCTCGCCCACTACCAGGGCGCCGACTGCTCCCCCACGGGCAGCACCGGCAGCTGGAACGCGGCCACCGGCAGCTCCGGCGGCTGGCGGGAGTTCGCCGTCGACCTGTCGGCGTACGCCGGCAAGCAGGTCGAGGTCTCCATCTCGTACGTCTCCGACTGGGGCACCCAGGGCCTGGGTGTCTTCCTGGACGACGCGCGGGTGATCACCGACGGCACGGTCGTCTCGGAGACCTCCTTCGAGACGCCGGACCTGGGTGGTTGGACGGTGGCGGGCCCGCCGCCGGGCTCCGCGCCCGGGGGCAACGACTGGGCCCGTAGCCAGCAGGCGTTCACCGAGGGCGCGGCGGTGGTCACCGACGACACCGTCTATCTCGGCTTCGGCTTGGAGGGGCTGGCCCCGGCGGCCCGGGACGACCTGGTCGCGCGGTCGCTGGCGCACCTGAGCGGACGGCCCCGGCGGTAACGCCACGCGGGTGCGGCGGCGGTGTCCCACCGCCGCCGCACCTGTCCGTACGGCTGCCGGAGCGGCGGCCCGTGTGATGAGCTGTACCGGTGGCGGGGTTCCTGTTCGGTCTGGTGCTGCATCCCAGCCGGGACGTCTCCGAGGTGGTCGGGATCGTCGACCGGTGGGCGTCCCGGCACGGCAAGAGCCTCGCCGTCCGCGCCGAGGACGGGCACCGGGTGCCCCCGTCGGTGGAGCTGGTGCCGGAGGCGGAGCTGGCCCACCGGTCGGACGCGTTGATCAGCATCGGCGGGGACGGCACCATGCTCGGTGCGCTGCGCTCGGCCGTGCGGGACCCGAAGCCGGTGCTCGGGGTGCACCTGGGCAAGCTCGGCTTCCTCGTCGAGGTCGAGCCGCCGGATCTGCCCCGGGCGCTGGACCGGCTGGTCGCCCACGACTTCACCGTCGAGTCGCGCGCCTGCCTGGCGTGCGACGTGTGCGGGGACGACGTGGTGGCGTTCAACGACATCGCCCTCGTCCGCCATCCCGGGTCCGGCTTCGTCACCGCCACCCTCGCCGTCGACGGGCAGCGGTACGGCTACTACCGCTGCGACGCGCTGGTGGTCAGCACGCCGACCGGCTCGACGGCGTACAGCTACGCGGCGGGCGGGCCGCTGATCTCGCCGGCGACGCAGGCGCTGGTGCTGACGCCGTCGGCGCCGATGAGCGGCATCTCCCGGTCGGTGGTGCTCTCCAGCGACGAGACCATCCGGTTGGAGCTGCTGCCCGACTCGGCGCCGGTGGCCGTGGAGATGGACGGCGTGATCATCCGGGACGCCTCGACCGAGGGCGCGGTGCACGTGCGGTACCAGCAGGACGCGGGGCTGGTGGTGCGCCTGGACCCCCGCCGCTTCCAGGAACGCAAACAGCTCAAGCTCAGCCTGCTGGACCTGCCGCTGCTGCCGGAGCAGCTGCGCGAACTGCTGCCGGACGGGATGCGGGAGCAGTTGAACCGCCGCGAGCTGCCCCCGCCGCGCTGACCGCGCGCCCCGTCAGGCCTTGGCCAGCACCCCGTCGACGAGCGCCTTCGCCTCCTCCTGGATGCGGGCCAGGTGCTCCGGCCCTTGGAACGACTCGGCGTAGATCTTGTAGACGTCCTCGGTCCCGGACGGGCGGGCGGCGAACCAGCCCGACTCGGTGGTCACCTTCAGCCCGCCGATCGCCGCGCCGTTGCCGGGCGCGGCGGTGAGCGTCGCGGTGATCGGCTCGCCGGCCAGCTCGGTGGCGCCCACCTGGTCCGGGGAGAGCTTGCCGAGCACGGCCTTCTGCTCTCGGGTGGCCGGGGCGTCGATCCGGGCGTACGCGGGGGCGCCGAAGCGCCCGGTCAGCTCGGCGTAGTGCTGGCTGGGGGTCCGGCCGGTGGTGGCGATGATCTCCGAGGCGAGCAGGCAGAGCAGGATGCCGTCCTTGTCGGTGGTCCAGGTGCTCCCGTCGCGGCGCAGGAAGGACGCGCCGGCGCTCTCCTCGCCGCCGAAGCCGACCGCGCCGTCGAGCAGCCCGGGCACGAACCACTTGAAGCCCACCGGCACCTCCAGCAGCGGACGACCCAGGTCCGCCGCGATCCGGTCGATCATGGAGGAGGAGACCAGCGTCTTGCCGACCGCCGCCGCCGGGCCCCACTGCTCCCGGGTACGGAACAGGTGCCCGATCGCCACCGCCAGGTAGTGGTTGGGGTTCATCAGGCCGCCGTCGGGGGTGACGATGCCGTGCCGGTCGGCGTCGGCGTCGTTGCCGGTGGAGACCTGGTAGTCGGCGCGGGCGGCGATCAGCGAGGCCATCGCGTTGGGCGAGGAGCAGTCCATCCGGATCTTGCCGTCGCCGTCCAGGGTCATGAACCGCCAGGTCGGGTCGACCGTCGGGTTGATCACGGTCAGGTCCAGCCGGTGCCGCTCGGCGATCTCCCCCCAGTACGCGACGCTGGCCCCGCCGAGCGGGTCGGCGCCGATGCGCACCCCGGCGTCGCGGATCGCGTCGATGTCGATCGCGGCGGGCAGGTCGTCGACGTAGCCGGCGAGGAAGTCGTACCCGCCGGTGGTGTCCGCGGCGCGGGCCCGCGCGTACGGGATCCGCCGGACCTCCTTGAGGCCGGCGGCCAGGATGGCGTTGGCCCGGTCCTGGATCCACTTCGTGACGTCACTGTCGGCGGGCCCGCCGTGGGTGGGGTTGTACTTGAACCCGCCGTCGTCGGGCGGGTTGTGCGACGGGGTGATGACGATGCCGTCGGCGAGGCCGCTGGTGCGCCCCCGGTTGTGGGTGAGCACGGCGTGCGAGAGCGCCGGGGTGGGGGTGTAGCCGTCGCGGCTGTCCCGCAGCACGGTGACGCCGTTGGCGGCGAGCACCTCCAGGGCGTCGGCCTCGGCGGGGGCGGAGAGCGCGTGGGTGTCCCGGGCGAGGAAGAGCGGGCCGTCCAGGCCCTGCTTGCGGCGGTAGTCGCAGAGCGCCTGGGTGACCGCGAGGATGTGGTCGGAGTTGAAGGCGTTGCGCAGCGACGACCCGCGGTGCCCGGACGTGCCGAAGGAGACCTGCTGCGCCGGGTCGTCGGGGTCCGGGTGCTCGGCGTAGTAGGCGGTCACCAGCCGCGGCACGTCCACCAGGTCGGCGGGCTCGGCGGGCTGTCCGGCGCGGGGATGGGCCACTGCTGCAACCTCCAAGGGCGGTACTCCGACGTTCACTGCTTCCCGGCGGAAGCCGGGGTCACACCTGGTTCACGGCTCCACGCGCTGGCCCTTGCCGATCACCACGATGCCGTTGTCCGAAACGGTGTAGCGCTGCCGGTCCTTTTCCAGGTCGACACCGATCTCCGCGCCCTCGGGGACGAAGACGTTCTTGTCCAGGATGGCCCGGCGGACCACGGCGTGGCGGCCGATCTCGACGCCCTCCATCAGCACCGCGCCGTCCACGTGCGCCCAGGAGTGGACCTTGACCTTCGGCGACACGATCGAGTTCTCCACCAGCGAGCCGGAGACCACCGCGCCGGGCGAGACCATCGAGCCGACCGCCCGGCCGACCCGCTCGCCCCACTGGTGGACGAACTTCGCCGGCGGGTACGGCGGCTGGTTGCTGTAGATCGGCCAGTCGAAGTTGTAGAGGTTGAACACCGGGTGCACGTTGATCAGGTCCATGTGGGCGTCGTAGAAGGAGTCCAGCGTCCCCACGTCCCGCCAGTAGCCGCGGTCCCGGTCGGTGCTGCCCGGCACCTCGTTGTCCTTGAAGTCGTAGACGTTGGCCTCGCCCCGCTCCACCAGCATCGGGATGATGCTGCCGCCCATGTCGTGCTTGCTGGTCTTGTCCTCCGCGTCCCGCTCGACCGCCTCGCAGAGGGCGCCGGTGCTGAACACGTAGTTGCCCATCGAGGCGTAGATCTGGTCCGGGGCGTCGGGGAGGCCGACCGCGTCGGTGGGCTTCTCGCGGAACGCCCGGATCCGCCGGCCGTCCTCGCCGACCTCGATCACCCCGAACTGGTCGGCCATCGACAGCGGCTGCCGGATGCCGGCCACGGTCACGCCGGCGCCGGAGGCGATGTGGTCGTCCACCATCTGCCGGGGGTCCATCCGGTAGATGTGGTCGGCCCCGAAGACGATCACGTAGTCGGGCTGCTCGTCGTTGATCAGGTTGAAGCTCTGGTAGATCGCGTCGGCGGACCCGGCGAACCACCACGGGCCGCGGCGCTGCTGCGCCGGCACCGGGGTGACGTAGTTGCCGAGCATCGTCGACATCCGCCAGGTCTGGGTGATGTGCCGGTCCAGCGAGTGGGACTTGTACTGGGTCAGCACGACGATCTTGAGAAAGCCGGCGTTCGCCAGGTTGGACAGGACGAAGTCGACCATGCGGTACATCCCGCCGAACGGGACGGCCGGCTTGGCCCGGTCCGCGGTGAGCGGCATGAGGCGCTTGCCTTCTCCGCCGGCCAGGACGATCGCGAGCACCTTGGCAGCCATGCACCGACGCTATCCATCCCGCTACGACTTCACCACTCGTACGGGCACAGTTCTGCACTAGGGTGCGGGGGCATGACGGAATCGGCACGGCTGCGCGTGGATCTGCTGACCCGGGAGTACCCGCCCGAGGTGTACGGCGGCGCCGGCGTGCACGTCGAGTACCTGGCCCGCGAGCTGCGCCGACTCGCCGACGTACGGGTGCACTGCTTCGGCGCGCCGCGGATCGAGCCGGGCGTCACCGCGTACGCCGAACCGGCCGGCCTGGCCGGCGCGAACGCCGCGCTGCGCACCATGGGCGTCGACCTGGCGATGGCCGCGGGCTGCGCCGGCACCGACGTGGTGCACAGCCACACCTGGTACGCCAACCTGGCCGGGCACACCGCGAAGCTGCTGTACGGCGTGCCGCACGTGGTGACCGCGCACAGCCTGGAGCCGCTGCGGCCGTGGAAGGCCGAACAGCTCGGCGGCGGGTACGCGCTCTCGTCCTGGTGCGAGCGCACGGCGGTGGAGGCGGCCGACGCGATCATCGCGGTCAGCGCGGGGATGCGCCGCGACGTCCTCACCGCGTACCCGGAGGTGAACCCGGACCGGGTCCGCGTGGTCTACAACGGCATCGACACCGCCCAGTACGCCCCGGACACCGGCACCGACGTCGTCGACCGGCTCGGCATCGACCCGTCCCGCCCCAGCGTGGTCTACGTCGGCCGGATCACCCGGCAGAAGGGACTGCCCTACCTGCTGCGCGCGGCCCGGGAGCTGCCCGCCGGCACCCAGCTGGTGCTGCTCGCCGGCGCACCCGACACCCCGGAGATCGCCGCCGAGGTCGAGGGCCTGGTCGGCGAGCTGCGGGCCAACCGCTCCGGGGTGGTCTGGGTGGCCGAGATGCTGCCCAAGCACGAGGTTATCCAGGTGCTCACGCACGCGACGATCTTCGTCTGCCCGTCCGTCTACGAGCCGATGGGCATCGTCAACCTGGAGGCGATGGCCTGCGAGACGGCCGTGGTGGCGACCGCCACCGGCGGCATCCCCGAGGTGGTCGCCGACGGCGAGACCGGGCTGCTGGTGCCGATCGAACAGGCCGGCGACGGCTCCGGCCGGCCGCTGGAACCGGAGCGGTTCGTGGCTGACCTGGCCGCCCGGATCAACGAGGTGCTGGCCGACCCGACGCGCGCCGCCGAACTCGGCCGGGCCGGGCGGCGGCGGGCGGTGGAGCACTTCTCCTGGGACGCCGTCGCGGCCCGCACCATGGAGGTGTACCGGTCGGTGGGAGCCGCAGGCTGACCCGAGCGCGAAGCGATCTCGGGCAGTAGGTTGGCGGGGTGAGCGGACGGTTCCCGATCGAAGACGTCTCCCCCGTCGTCGCCTGCGGTCGCTATCCGGCCAAGGCGGTGGTCGGCGAGGTGGTGCCCGTGTCGGCCCGCGCCTACCGGGAGGGGCACGACGCACTCGGCTGCAACGTGGTCTGGCTCGGCCCGGACGGCGCGGCGCGACCCTTCACCCGGATGCGCCCCGGCGAGCCGGGCCAGGACACCTGGCACGCCACCATCCAGCCCGACGCGGTCGGCGACTGGGTCTTCACCGTCGAGGCGTTCGGAGACCCCTACCTCACCTGGCAGAACGCGGTGACCAAGAAGATCGCCGCCGGGCAGGGGCCGGCGGACCTGGCCAACGACCTCGCCGAGGGCGCCCGCGTGCTGACGGCGGCGGCCGAACTGGTGCCCGCCGCCGACGTCGTGCGGGTGAAGGCCGCCGTGGCCGCGCTGCGCGACACCGAGCTGGACCTGCCCCGCCGGGTCGCCCCGGCGCTGGAGCTGGCCGACCTGCTCTGGGAGCACCCGGTGCGCGAGCTGGTCACCACCGGCGAGGAGTACCGGCTCTGGGTGGACCGCCCCCGCGCGCTCTTCTCCGCCTGGTACGAGTTCTTCCCCCGCTCCGAGGGCGCGATCCCGGCCACCGTCGACTCCCCGGCCCGCTCGGGCACCTTCGCCACCGCGATGGAGCGGCTTCCGGGCGTCGCGGCGATGGGCTTCGACGTGCTCTACCTGCCGCCGATCCACCCGATCGGCCGGGTCAACCGCAAGGGCCCCAACAACTCGCTCACCGCCGGGCCCGACGACGTGGGCTCGCCGTGGGCGATCGGCGCCGCCGAAGGCGGCCACGACGCCATCCACCCCGACCTGGGTACGCCGGAGGACTTCCGCGACTTCGTCGCGGCCGCCGCCGAGCAGGGCCTGGAGGTGGCGATGGACCTGGCGTTGCAGTGCGCGCCGGACCACCCCTGGGTGACCGAACACCCGGAGTGGTTCACCACCCGGGCCGACGGCAGCATCGCGTACGCGGAGAACCCGCCGAAGAAGTACCAGGACATCTACCCGCTGAACTTCGACAACGATCCGGAGGGGATCCGGGCCGAGGTGCTGCGGGTGGTGCTGCACTGGGTCGGCGAGGGGATCCGGATCTTCCGGGTGGACAACCCGCACACCAAGCCGTTCGACTTCTGGCACTGGCTGATCGCCGAGGTCAAGAAGGTCGACCCGGACGTGCTCTTCCTCGCTGAGGCGTTCACCCGGCCGGCGATCATGCACGGGTTGGGCAAGATCGGGTTCACCCAGTCGTACACGTACTTCACCTGGCGCACGTCGGCGGCGGAGATGCGGGCGTACTGCGAGGAACTGGTCGCGGCGGCCGACTACATGCGACCGAACTTCTGGCCCAACACCCCGGACATCCTGCACTCCTCGTTGCAGCACGGCGGCCCGCCGATGTTCAAGATCCGGGCGGTGCTGGCCGCGCTGCTCTCCCCCTCCTGGGGCGTGTACGCCGGGTTCGAGCTCTTCGAGCACGTCGCCCGCCCCGGCGCGGAGGAGTACCTGGACAACGAGAAGTACGAGCTGCGCCCCCGGGACTGGGCCGGGGCGCAGGCGCAGGGCCGCTCGCTGGCGCCGTTCATCGCCACCCTCAACCGGGTACGCCGGGACAACCCCGCCCTGCACCAGCTCCGCAACCTGCGCTTCCACGACATCGACAACCCGGCGCTGCTCTGCTGGTCCAAACACGACCCGGACAGCGGCAACACCGTCATCGTGGTCTGCTCGTTCGACTCGCGCGGCGTGCAGTGGGGCAACACCACCCTCGACATGCCCGCCCTCGGCCTCGACTGGCACGAGCGGTTCACCGTCCACGACGAACTGACCGGCGCCCGCTACGAGTGGGGGCAGCGCAACGCCGTCCGCCTCGACCCGTACCTTCAGCCCGCCCACGTGTTGACGGTGCGCCGCCCGGCCGCCGCGGCCGCGGCGGAGCCCACCGGGCACGCCCCGGCCGACCTCACCGTCGCCGACGTGCCGACCGACCTTTCGGGCGGCACCGCCCCGACCGCTCCCGCCCCGGAGGACGCGCGATGGACCAGCTGATCGCCGGCGAGACCCACGACCCGCACGCCCTGCTCGGCGCGCACCCCGCCGACGGGTGGACCACCATCCGCGCGATGCGCCGGGGCGCCGGCGACGTGATGCTGCTGGTCGGCGAGGAGCGGCACCCGATGAAGCGGGTGCACGACGTCGGCGTCTTCGAGACCCGGGTCGAGGGCACCGTGCTCGACTACCGGATCGAGGCCGACGGGCAGGTCACCGACGACCCGTACCGCTACCCGCCGACCATCGGCGAGCTGGACCTGCACCTGATCGGCGAGGGGCGCCACGAGCGGCTCTGGGAGGCGCTCGGCGCGCGGGTCTTCGACGAGGGCGTGGCGTTCTCGGTGTGGGCGCCGAACGCCCGGGGCGTGCGGGTGGTCGGCGACTTCACCGGCTGGGGCCCGGACGACGGCTGGCCGATGCGCTCGCTCGGCTCCAGCGGCGTGTGGGAGATCTTCGTGCCGCAGGCGCGGATCGGCGCCCGGTACAAGTACCGGGTCCTCGGCGCCGACGGGCGGTGGCGGGACAAGGCCGACCCGCTGGCCGCGTACGCGGAGGTGCCGCCGGCCACGGCCTCGGTGGTGCACCACTCGACGTACGAGTGGTCGGACGCCGTCTGGCTGGACCGGCGGGCCCGGCGGCAGCCGCACCAGGAGCCGATGAGCGTGTACGAGGTGCACCTCGGCTCCTGGCGGCCCGGCCTGGGTTACCGGGAACTGGCCGAGCAGCTCACCGCGTACGTCACCGAGATGGGCTTCACCCACGTGGAGTTCCTGCCGGTGATGGAGCACCCGTTCGGCGGGTCCTGGGGCTACCAGGTCACCGGCTACTTCGCGCCGACCTCCCGCTTCGGCGACCCGGACGACTTCCGCCACCTGGTCGACCGGCTGCACGGCGCCGGCATCGGCGTGATCCTGGACTGGGTGCCGGCGCACTTCCCCAAGGACGAGTGGGCGCTGGCGCGCTTCGACGGCACCCCGCTGTACGAGCACGCCGACCCGCGACGCGGCGAGCACCCCGACTGGGGCACGTACGTCTTCGACTTCGGCCGCCGCGAGGTGCGCAACTTCCTGGTCGCCAATGCGCTCTACTGGTGCGAGGAGTTCCACGTCGACGGCCTGCGGGTGGACGCCGTCGCCTCGATGCTCTACCTGGACTACTCCCGGCAGGAGGGGCAGTGGGCCCCGAACGTGCACGGCGGCCGGGAGAACCTGGAGGCGATCGCGTTCCTCCAGGAGGTCAACGCGACCGTCTACAAGCACCACGCCGGGGTGGTGATGGTCGCCGAGGAGTCCACCGCCTGGCCCGGCGTGACCCGGCCGACCGCCGACGGCGGGCTCGGCTTCGGGTTCAAGTGGAACATGGGCTGGATGCACGACACCCTGCTCTACACCTCCAAGGACCCGATCTACCGCCAGCACCACCACCATCAGCTCACCTTCTCCCTCGCGTACGCCTGGAGCGAGAACTACGTGCTGCCGATCAGCCACGACGAGGTGGTGCACGGCAAGGGGTCGCTCGCCGCCAAGATGCCCGGCGACACCTGGCAGCGGCTGGCCAACGTGCGGGCGCTGCTGGCGTACATGTGGGCGCACCCGGGCAAGCAACTGCTCTTCATGGGCTGTGAGCTGGCCGACGACCGGGAGTGGAGCGAGGAGCGCGGCCTCGACTGGTACCTGACCCACGACCCGGCCCGGGCCGGGGTGCAACGCCTCGTCGGAGACCTCAACACGGTCTACCGGGCGACGCCGGCGCTCTGGGCGCAGGACACCGACCCGGCCGGCTTCCGGTGGATCGCCGGCGACGACGTCGCCCACAACACCGTCTCGTTCGTCCGGATCGCCCCCGACGGCGCCACGCTGGTCTGCGTGGCGAACTTCTCCGCGCTGCCGCTGGAGGACTACCGGATCGGGCTGCCGGCCGGCGGCACCTGGACCGAGGTGATCAACACCGACGCCCACCACTACGGCGGCTCCGGGGTCGGCAACCTCGGCGCGGTACACGCGCAGGACGTGCCGTGGCACGGGATGCCGGCGTCGGTCGCGCTGCGGGTCCCGCCACTGGGCGTGCTCTGGCTCCGCCGCGACTGACCGGGCTGTTTCGGGTCGGCTGACCGGTCGGTCGGGTCGCGGGCCGGTCGGTCGGGTCGCGGGCCGGTCGGTCGGGTCGCGGGCCGATTAGTCAGCTCGCGGGCGGGTTGGTCAGCTCGCCGCTGGGGAGAAATGTTCGTGGTGAGCGATATACCTGTGAGTCATAAATATGCCTCAGAGTCATATCGCTCAACCCAACACCTACCAGCCATGCACTACTGTCAGTAGCCAGAGGCGCCCCAACTTTCACCCTCCGTCGAACGTTGCGTCGTAGCTGTGCCGCGACGTGAACCGTCTCCGCAGTCGCCGCCGTATCCCGCATCGGATGCCGGACACCGTGACGACGAGGCGGAGGAGCTTCGATGGCGTGGAGCAGGGGCACGACGAGCAGACGAAGGATGACGGGTTCGTCCCGTCAGCGGAAGATCGCCGGCGGGGTGGCGCTCGCGGTGACGGCCGGCGCGGCGTTCGCGGTCGCGACCGGGACCGGTCAGGCGGCGGAGAACTGCCAGGGCCTGGACACGGCCCTGCGCAACAACCTGACCTTCATCGCCGGACAGCGGCAGAATCCGGACGCCAACTCGCCGGCCCGGATCGCCAACCGGCAGGCCGTGGTCGACCTGATCCAGCAGCGCCGCGCCGCCGCCGGCTGTGACGGCGACGTGGACGTCGCCGGGGCCGCCTGCCCGATGGTCCCGTGGGAGGTGGCCATGGCCACCCGCCTGGACCAGGCGTGGGCGATCACCGAGCAGCTGACCGGGAAGCGGACCGGCCAGCTCGCCGACCCGCAGGCAACCCAGGCCCGGGTGCAGCGGCTCGACGGAATCTTCGGCGGCGTCCGCGACATCGTGCAGGGTGCGCAGCAGGCCCAGGCCGGAAAGGCCGCTCCCGGCGAAAGCGCGGCCCCCAGCGAAAGCGCGGCCCCCAGCGAAAGCGCGGCCCCCAGCGAAAGCGCGGCCCCCAGCGAAGGCGCGGCGGCCGACGAAGGCGCGGCGGCCGACGGCGGCGCGGCGCGGGCGGCCGGGATCATCGACGCTGTGGGTGGGCTGCTCGGGCAGATCGCCGACATCATCGAGGCCGCCGGGGCTGGCCAGCAGGCCGGCGCCGGAGAGCAGGGGGCCGGTGGGCAGCAGGCCGGCGAGGAACAGGGCGCAGGGCAGCAGGCGGCCGGCGGACAGCAGGCCGCAGGTGAGCAGGAGGCCGGCGAGCAGGAGGCGGGCGCCGAGCAGGCCGCCGGCCAGCAGGCGGGGAACGCCGGCGGCCAGAAGGCCGGAAACGCCGGCGGCGAGAAGGCCGGGAACGCAGGCCAGAAGGCCGGGAACGGTGGCCAGAAGGCGGCGAATGCCGGCGGGCAGGTCGCCAACCGGATCCAGCAGATCCGCGTCCGGATCCAGCAGCTGCGGGCGATCGTGCAGCAGGTGCGGGCGGACCGGCAGGCGGCGCGCGACCAGGCCGCAGCCGAGGACCAGGCGCAGAACGAGACCGGTGCACAGAATCAGAACGAAGCCGGGAACCAGGCCGACGCACAGAACCAGGCCGGAGCCGAGAACCAGGCTGGCGCCCACGAGCAGAGCGGCGCAGCAGACCAGGCCGGAGCCGAGGACCAGGCCGGGGCACAGGACCAAGCCGGAGCCGAGGACCAGGCCGGGGCACAGGACCAAGCCGGAGCCGAGGACCAGGGCGCCGGTGCCGGTTCGGTCTACATGGTGGCCGACCCGAGTGCGCCGGGCTGCGCCGACGCAGCCGGGGAGAAGTCCGGCGGGTCCGCCGCCGACGGCGGGACGGCCGACACCGGCACGGGCGCGGGTGCCGACGGTCGCAGGGCCGGCACGGTCAGCGGGTCACGCACCGACTAGGACCGGCGCGGTGGGCGCGGCCTGGTCGGGCGTACGTCAGACCAGGCCCGCGTCCCGCAGCAGCTTCCAGAGCCCGGCGCCGTCCGGCGCGGAGAGCCACTTCTGCCCCACCGGCCCCGAGGAGGAAGACTGGCCGGCCGGGGCGGGCAGGCTACCGGCCAGCACCGACTGGGTCGGCGAGAGGCGGCGGATCGCCACTCCGGCGACGTTGTCCGGGTGGGCGGCGGCGAACTCGCGGTAGATCTCCTGGTCGTGCTGCCCGTCGTCGCCGATCAGCAGCCAGCGCACCTCGGGGAACTCCCGGGCCAGCCGGGCCAGGGTGGCCCGCTTGTGCTCCCGGCCGCTGCGGAACCACCGGTCGGCGGTCGGGCCCCAGTCGGTCAGCAGCAGCGGGCCGGCCGGGTAGAGGTGCCGGGAGAGGAACCGGGTCAGCGTCGGCGCGACGTTCCACGCCCCGGTGGAGAGGTAGAAGACCGGCGCGCCCGGGTGGGCGGTGGCCAGCCGCTCGTAGAGCACCGCCATGCCGGGCACCGCGGCCCGGGCGTGCTCGTCCAGCACGAAGGTGTTCCAGGCGGCGAGCAGTGGTCGGGGCAGCGCGGTCACCATGACCGTGTCGTCGATGTCGGAGAGGATGCCGAACCGGACCTCCGGGTCGAGGATCCGCACCAACGCCTCGGCCGGCTCGGCGTCGGCGACGCTGAGGCGGACCGAGGACCAGCCGGGGGTGAAGTCGCCCTCGACGACGATGTCGACGAAGCCGCTCCGGTCGGCCTGTGCCTCGTGGGTGACCCCACCCGCCTCGATGGTCACCTTGACGTGCTTGGCCGGCAGGGTGGTGAAGCTGCGCCAGCCGCGTACCTTGTCCAGCCGGCCCCGCTGCCGGGTGTCCGGGCGGCCGAGCAGCACCCGGCAGAGCACCCGCGCCCAGCCCGGCGCACCGTAGCCGGCGTACGCGACGATGTTGGCCTGCCAGCCGGTGCGGCGCAGGCGACGCTCCACCAGCTGGTGCACGGCGTCCTCGAGCCGCGCGGCTCGGTGCAGGTTCGGTACGGCCAGCTGGCCTGCGGGAGTGGGTGGCACGCTGCAACCCTGCCACACGTGGGCGGAAGCGGCCACGCGAGAGATGCCCGGCTCCCGGGATCCGCCCCGGGCGTCCGGTACGGCGTGAAACACTCCGGTCGGGACGACGACGGGGGCGTTGGTCGTGTCGACATCAGGATCGCAGGACCACGCGGAGCGGCCGCGGCTCGACCGGCCGGCGCTCGTCGCGCTGCTGCTCGGGGCGGTCGGGGTGGGTTACCGGCTGGTGCTGACCCTGCTGACCGTGCCCCCGTCGAACAGCGACGAGGCCACCTTCGGGCTCGCTGCCCTGCACATCGCCGCCGGCCGGGAGCGCCCGGTGTTCCTCTACGGGCAGCACTACATGGGCATGGTGGAGGCGTATCTGGCGGCGCCGCTGGTGGCGCTGTTCGGGCCGAGCTGGCCGGTGCTGCGGCTGCCGCTGCTGGCGCTGTACGCGCTGTTCCTCTGGTTGTCGTACCGGCTGACCCGTCGGCTCTACTCGCCCTGGTTCGCCACCTTCGTGGTGGGTCTGCTGGCGCTCGGCACGGAACGCGTGGTGCGCGACCAGTTGACCGTGGTGGGCGGCCGGCCCGAGGTGAAACCGGCGGTGCTGGCGATGCTGCTGATCGCGGTGGCGCTGGCCCAGGACCGGGTGCGGCGCCGGTGGGCCGCGATCGGCCTGGCCGGGCTGCTGGCCGGGCTGGCGCTCTGGTCGGACTGGCTGATCGTGCCGTACCTGGCGGTGGCCGGGCTGCTGCTGCTCTACGCCGCCCGCCGGGACCTGCTCGGCTGGCCGGGGCTGCTGCTGGTGGCCGGTTTCGCCGTGGGGGTGGCGCCGATGATCTGGGACAACCTGGTCGCGCCGCCCGGGTCGGACTCGCTGTCGGTGCTCCGTGAGATCAACTCCACCGGCGGCCCGCCGCCGCCGTGGTCGCTCCGGCTGCGCGGCGGTCTGCTGGAGGGGGTGCCGCTGGCCACCGGGCTCTGCCCGATCACCGGCTGCGCCCGCTGGCAGGAGTGGTTCGGTGTGCTCTACCCGATGCTGCTGGCGGTCGCGGCGCTGCTCGCGCTGGTCGCGTACCGCCGGACCGCCGGCCTGCCCACGGCCCGGCGGGTCCGGCCGGTCGCGCAGCTCACCCTGGTCGTCGGCGCGGCGCTGACCCTGCTCGCGTACGTCCGCAGTCCGCTCACCGTGACGGACCCGCTGGGCAATGCTCGTTACCTGTCGGTGCTCCAGCTCTCCCTGCCCGCGGTGCTCTGGCCGCTCTGGGCGGCGGCGGTGGCCTGCTGGCGGGGCACGGTCGGTGCGGCGGGCCGGCTGGCCGGGGCGACCGCGACCGCCGTGCTGGCCGGGCTGACCGCCACCGCCGTGGTGGCCACCGGGCTCTTCCTGACCGGGACGGAGGCGGCCCAGGACGAGGAGCGGCAGGCGCGGGAGCTGGCCGACGCGATGCGCCGGACCGGGCTGCGCGAGGTGTACGGCGACTACTGGACCTGCAACCGGCTGACCTTCGCCACCGGCGAGCGGGTGGTCTGCGCGGTGCTCGACGGCGCGCTCACCCCCGGGCAGAACCGCTACCGGCCGTACTGGGAGCAGGTCGGCCGGGCGGAGCGGCCCGGGTACGTGGTGGAGGTCGGCTCCGCGGCGGACCGCCGGCTACGCCGCCTGCTCGGCGAGCAGGCCGACGCCGCCACCCTGGTCGAGGTCGCTGGATATCGCGTGTACCACCCGCCGACCGCCGTGCGGCCGTGGCGCTGAGCCCGGCCCGTACGCTGGCGGCGTGCTCATCCTGCTGCCGCCCTCCGAGGGGAAGGCCGACGCCGGCACGGGCCGGCGGCTCGACCTGACCCGGCTCTCCCTGCCCGAGCTGACCCCCGCCCGCCAGGAGGTGCTGACCGCGCTGATCGCGCTCAGCGGCGGCGACGAGGCGGCAGCGCTGGCCGCCCTCGGACTCAGCGCCGGACAGCGGGGCGAGCTGGCCCGCAACGCGCGGCTGGACCGGGCGGCGACCGCACCGGCGGGGCAGGTCTACACCGGGGTGCTCTACGAGGCGCTCGACCTGGCCTCGCTGCCGGCCCCGGCACAGCGGGCGGCGCGCCGGACCGTGCTGATCAGCTCCGGCCTCTGGGGCGCCGTACGCCTCACCGACCGGATCCCGCCGTACCGCTGCCCGATCGGGGCGAAGCTGCCGGGGGTGGGGGCGCTGTCGGCGTACTGGCGTCGGGCGTTGGCCCCGGCGATGGCGGCGGCGGCCGGCGACGGGCCGGTGCTGGACCTGCGCTCCGGCGCGTACGCCGCGACCTGGGCGCCGCGCGGCGAGCAGGCCGGCCGGACGGTGACCGTGCGGGTGCTGCACGAGCGGGAGACGCCGGCCGGGCCGACCCGCAGCGTGGTCAGCCACTTCAACAAGGCCACCAAGGGCCGGCTGGTCCGCGAGCTGCTGGTGGCCGGGGCCCGGCCGCGCACCGCCGCCGGGCTGGTCACCGCGCTGCGTGACCTCAAGTACACGGTCGAGGAGCAGCCGACGCCGCCCGGGCGCCCCCGGCAGCTCGACGTGGTGGTCACCGAGCTCTGACGAGCCGCAAGATTTCCTCAAGGCTGGGCCGGATCGGTGGAACCCGGCCGGCGCGCGGGTGACGGTATGGGGACCCCCGACGCCGACAAGGAGCGGTCCGATGGCCCCGCAACCCACTGTGCTCGACCGGCCCCGCGTTCCGCCGCCCCCGCCGCCGATGGACTGGCTCACCCTGGGCGACGCGTTCGAGGTGGCCTGCCTGGTCCGCTGCACACCCCCACCGGCCGCCGAGCGCGGCCCGGTCGAGCCGTACCGGCCGGTGGAGTTCAACCGGGAGGACGCCGCGCTGCGGATGCGGCAACTGCTCAACCGCCTGGCCGTGCCGGTGGAGCACGAGGTGGTCAGCGGTGGCCTGCGCCGCCGCTACGAGCTGCACCGGCTGCACGTGCCCCGGGAACACCGGGCGGCGTACACGGAGCTGCGTGAGTCGGGCTGGCGGCGGGGTCGCCGCGAGCTGCTGAGCGGGCCGGTCCCCGGCGCGTCGACGGCCCGGGCCGCCTGGCGGTCCCGGCTGGCCGCGGCGGCCTGGCGGTCGGCGCTGCTAGCCGGCGGCCGGCACGTGCGCCGGCACATCCTGGGGATCCGGCTGACCGACCGGGAGCTGGCCGCCGTGCTGGTCCGTAGCGCCGCCCTGCTGGACGTGCCGGCCCTGCTCCGGCCGGGCGCCGGCTGCTTCGTGGTCAGCGTCGCCGACGGCCCGGACCGGCTCAGGATCATGGACCGCGCGGCGCTCGCCCCGGCCCGCTGACCCGGTACGCCGACCGGGCGGGCTTGCGCCCGGGGCGGTGCGCGGCGCAGAGTGCTGCGCGTGAGTCGTTGCTGGTCTGTCCCCGGCCGGCGGCGTGCTGCCGCCCCGGCGGCGCTGCTGATGCTGCTGCTCGTGTCGGCGGGCGGGCTGGGCGCCTGCCGCGATTCCCCGACCGAGCCGGTGCCGATCCGGATCGCCACCGGCAGCGCGACGGCCGTGTACCACGCCTTCGGGCAGTCGCTGGCCGCCATCCTCAACCGGGAGCTGCCCGGGGTGCGGGCCAGCGTGGTGGTCACCGCCGCCTCCGCCGAGAACATGCGGCTGGTCGGCGCGGGTGCGGCCGAACTCGGGTTCACCCAGGCCGACGTGCTGCCCACCGGCCCCGCCTCGCACCCGTCGGTGCTCGCGGTGGCCCGGGTCTACGACGACCTGCTGCACCTGGTCACCACCGCCGGCGGCCCGGTCCGGACGGTCGCCGACCTGCGCGGGCGGCGGGTGTCGGTGGGCGCGGCGGGCTCCGGCACCGAGGTCACCGCGACCCGGCTGCTGGAGGTGGCCCGACTCGGCGGCGACCGGGTCCAGCAGAAGCACCTCAACCTGGACGACTCGGTGGCCGCGCTGCGGGCCGGCGAGATCGACGCGTTCTTCTTCTCCGGCGGGCTGCCGGTGCGCGCGGTGCGCGAGCTGACGGCCGACTCGGCCACCCGGGTCGTCGATCTCGGCGAGTGGACCGAGCCGCTGCGCCGCAGCTACCGCGAGGTGTACGTGTCGCGGGACATCCCGCGCTCGGTGTACCACCTCGACCCGGTCACCACGGTGGCCAACCCGAACTACCTGATCGTCCGGGCGGACCTGCCGGAGCCGCTGGTGCGGGAGGTGACCCGGCTGCTGATGGAGCGCCGGGCCGAACTGGCCGCGGCCCATCCGGCGGCCGGTCGGATGAGCCCCCGCTCGGCGATCGCCACCGCGCCGCTGCCGCTGCACCCGGGCGCGGCGGGCTGGTACCGCTCCGTCAAACCCTGACCCGCTCAGGTCCCGGCCGGCGCCCCGTCGACGCCCACGTCTGCGGCGGAGCGCCCCGGGCCCGCCTGCTTCGGCACCGGGGCGTCCGTCGGGGTGGGCCCGGTGGCGGCCAACGCCAGTGGCGGGTCGACCGGGTCCGGTGGTGGATCGTCGGGTGCGGGGCCGTCGGGGGCGGCGGGCGATCCCTCGGCGCCGCTGGTCGCGCCGTCCCAGGGGGCCGGGAACCACAGCTCCGCGACCAGGCCGCGCGGCTCCCCCGCCCGCATGGTCAGCCGCCCGTCGGAGGCGTCCACCAGCACCGCGACGATGGTCAGCCCGAGTCCCGCGCCGTCGATGTTCTGCGCGTCCGGCGCCCGCCAGAACCGCTCGGTGGCCTGGTCGAGCTGGCCCGGCGTCATGCCCGGCCCGGTGTCGCGTACCTCCAGGGCGGTGCCGCCGTCGGCGTACCGGACGGTGACGGTGACCTCTCCCCCGGCCCCGCTGAACTTCACCGCGTTGTCGATCAGCGCATCGAGGGCCTGGTCGACGGCGGTGGGCACGGTCCGGGCGTACGCCGGGCCACGGGCGCGCAGCCGGAGGGCCACCGAGCGGTGCCGGGCCAGCGGCTCCCACGCGGCGACCCGCGAGGCGGCGACCTCCGCGGCGTCCACGGTCACCCGCTGGTTCTCCTCCCGCTCCGCCCGGGCCAGGGTGAGCAGGGCGTCGAGCACCAGCGCCAGCCGGTCGGTCTCCTCCAGCGCGAGCCGGTGCTCGGCCCGGCCGTCCGGGTCGGTCAGGCTCGGCCCCAGCTCCTCCACCCGCAGTCGCAGCGCGGTCAACGGGTTGCGGAGCTGGTGGCTGGCGTGGGCGACGAACGCGCGCTGCCGGTCCATCACGTCGGAGACCGCGTCGGCCATGTTGTTGAAGCTGGCCGCGAGGCGGCGCAGCTCGGGCGGGCCCAGCCGGTGCTGCACCCGCGCACCCCCGTCGCCCTCGGCGATCTCGTGGGTCACCGCGTCCAGCTCGGTCACCGGTCGCAGCACCCAGCCGGCCAGTCCGAACGCGGTGGAGACGCAGGCCAGCACGGCGAGCAGGCCGATCCCGGCCAGCAGCAGCCACCAGACCGTCACCGTGCGCCGGACCTTGCCGGCCGGGGTGGCGGTCACCACCGCGCCGAGCACCTCGCCGCCGTCGTTGATCGGCACCGCCACCACCAGTGGGCCGTCCACCCACGGCCAGACCGCCTCCGGCCCGCTGAACTGCTGGCCCGCCAGGGCCGTGTCGCGCGCCGTCTCGGCGTCCCGGCCGGCGCGCCAGTCGGGCGACACCACCACGGTACGGCCGTCCCGGTCGACCACCGCCGCGCCGATGCCGTACAGCTCCTCGTAGGCGGCCAGTTCGCCGCTGAGCGGTCCGGGCACGCCGCCGCGCAGCGCCGGCCCGGCCAGCGAGGCGAACCGGGTCGCGTCGGCGAGCCGGTCGGCGCGGACCCGGTCGGTCTCCCGGGAGGCGAGGGTGGCCGCCAGCGGGGTCTCCAACGCCAGCAGCACCAGCACCATCAGCAGCAGGTAGCTGATCACCAGTCGGCGACGCACCGGCCGCCCCTCACTCGCCGCGGAGCCGGTAGCCGACCCCGCGCACGGTCTCCACCAGGCGGGGCTCGCCGAGCTTGCCGCGCAGCGAGCCCACGTGCACCTCGACGGTGTGCCGGTCGGCCCAGGTGGTGCCCCAGACGTCCAGCAGGATCCGGTCCCGGGGCACCGCGACGCCGGGCTGGCGGGCCAGCGAGAGCAGGATGTCGAACTCCTTGCGGGTCAGCGCCACCGGCCGCCCTGCGACGGTGACCGTACGGCCGGCGACGTCGATGCGCACGGCGCCGGCCTCGATCAGGTCCCGCTCCGGCACGGTGTGTGACGCGCGGCGCAGCACCGCCTCTATCCGGGCCTGGAGTTCCACCATCGAGAAGGGCTTCACCACGTAGTCGTCGGCGCCCAGCCGCAGGCCGAGCACCCGGTCGCGTTCCTCGCCCCGGGCGGTCACCGCGATGATGCCGAGCTGGCTGCTGCGCCGGCGCAGCTCCCGGCAGACCTCGGTGCCGTCCCCGTCGGGCAGGGTCAGGTCCAGCAGCACCAGGTCGCACGGGGCGGCGGAGAGGGCCGCGGCGACGGTGGCGGCGTGCTCGACCTCGTACCCGCGCCGGGTCAGCGCCGAGGAGAGGGCGGCGGCCACCCGACGGTCGTCCTCGACCAGCAGGATGCGCACGGGTGACCCCCATTCGTCGTACGGATGACGTGCGAATGGTGGCAGAAGAGCGCGACGGGCGGGAGGCCCGGTCCGGCCATCGGACAGCTCGACCGGCCCCGGGGCCGCCGGAGCGGGCCGTACGCTGCCGTCATGATCTACAAACTGGTGACCCTCGACGAGTGGGCGCGGGCCGGGGTGGACGGGTATGTCCCCGCCTCGGCCCTGGACCGCCAGGACGGGTTCCTGCACCTGTCGGCGGCGGACCAGATCGTGGAGACCGCCCGGCGGCACTACGCCGGCGCCACCGGGCTGGCCCTGCTCACGGTCGAGGAGGACCTGCTCGGCGACGACCTGCGCTGGGAGCAGTCCCGCGGCGGCGCCTGGTTCCCGCACCTCTACGGCGCGCTGCCGCTGGAGGCGGTCACCGGCGTCGCGGAGCTGCCGGCGGACGTGCCCGCCGCCGAGGCGGTGGCCGACCTGCTGCGCTGAGCCGGCAGCCGAGGAGGCCCGGGACGAATCGTCGTCCCGGGCCTCCTGGTGTGCTGGGTCAGCGGCAGAGCCGCCCGATCTCCTCCTGGAACCGGTCCATCGGGTTCGCCTCGGCCGGGCCGAGCAGGTAGGTCTTCAGCTCGCGCCGGGCCTCGGTCATCGGGTCGTCGCCGGTGCGGGTGAGCGCGAGGATCTTCTCCAGCTCGCCGCAGTCGACCGAGAGCAGGTACGCCGCCCGCGAGGTCGGGAACTCCCGGCGGAACTCGTCCTCGGGCAGCCCGCTCGGGTTGGCGACCACGTACGGCCGCTGGCTCTGCACGAAGTCGGAGACCACGCTGGACACGTCGCTGATCAGCAGGTCGGTCTGGTTGAAGCAGTCGAACAGCGCCGGGACGCGGCCGGTGACGACCCGGTGGCCGGGGCCGTCCAGCGAGGTGGCGTCGACGTCGCCGCCGGCCGCCCGGACCAGCGACACGATCCGCTCGTGCGCGGCCTTGGCCTCCTTGGAACGGGAGCCGGTCAGCGGGTGCGGCTTGTAGATCAGCCGGACCGCGGGCGAGGTGGCGAGCAGTCCCTTGACGATCCGCTCGCCCATCAGCACCACGGAGGTGTGGTACGGGTCGTCGTCGAGCCAGCCCTCCCAGGTGGGGGCGTAGAGGACGGTGAACGGCCGGTCCTGCGCGGGCGCGCCGAAGGTGTGCACACCGGCGAGCTGCGGCCGTCCGATCTCGACGATGTCCTCGTCACGCACGCCGACGTCGGCCCGGGCGTAGCGCTCCCGGCCGGCGAGGCCGGCGACCCACACCTCGTCGTACACCTTGCTGTAGGGGTTGACGCTGGCCTGCTTGTCGCTGTCGCCGTGCCCGACGAAGACGTGCTTCATGCCCGGCTCGCGGAGCATGTGGATGTTCGCGCCGACGTTCGCGGCGTAGAGCGCGGCGCGGACGGTGCCCAGTTCGAGGTTCATGAAGTCGACCCCGGCCGGTACGCAGACCACCGGCAGCCGGGTGTCGGCCAGCTCGAGGAACGCCTCCTTGCTGCGCATCAGCACGATGCCGCGCTGGTTCAGCGCCTCGGTCGGGGCCAGCCACATGTTGGCCTGGTAGACGTCCTTGGCGGGGCCGGCGAAGTAGAGCGCCACCTCGGGCCGGTAGCTGTCCAGCCAGCGCTGGAGCACCGGCAGCACCGGGCTCTTGCCGGTGCCCCGGCCGCGCAGCCAGGTGAGGGCGATGATCGCGCCGACCGCCGCGGCGGCGATGACGGCCACCGCGCCGACGACCAGGACCGGGGTGACGTCGTCCTGGACCGCGGCCACCACGGCGGCCGGGATCAGCAGCACGTTCGCCACCGCCAGCGGGACGCCGGCGAGGTCGGACGCCCACTGCGGCGGGCGCGGCGCGGACCGGATCGGGCCCAGCTCGATGTTGCGGACCAGCGCGGAGATCGGGTTGCGACGGTCGATCATCGTGTTGAGCGCGCCGGAGAAGACGGCGATCACCCACACCACGGCCGGCAGGATCAGCAGCCAGGTCACCTCGATCGCGGTCAGCCGGACGGTCGCGGCGACCAGCAGCACCGTGGCCAGGTCGCGGCTGAGCTGCCGGTAGCCCCGGTTGAGGCCGACCTTCTCCAGCAGGAGGTCCGACGGCGGCGACCACCGGGAGAGGGCGAACTCACCGACGACGGCGGCCAGCCCGGCCACGGCGAAGACGGGCACCCAGCCGAGGGCGCCCGCGACGAGCATGACCAGATAGGACAGCACCAGCAGCGCGCCACGGGCGGCGACGCCGATGCGTTCCATTAACGTGCCGAACAACGGTTACGCTCCTATGAGATCGATGACGGGCGTTGCCCGTGTCGTCGACGTCACGCCGCGACGTGGGTGGTATTTCCCGCGCCGTGTCCGGTTCGACCCGGCTGCGGGTGACTGCGACCTTAACGCGAGTGGATGCCCCGGCGTCGCTCGGGTGTCGGGAACGATCATCGTCGCCGCGACCCGGGCCGGCGCGCCGCCGGGGCGTGGGTGTCGGACCGCTCAGCCGGCCGGTCGGTAGCAGGTCATCGCCCCCGGCCCCTTGCGCGCGGCGAACTCCTCAAAGCCGAGGTCGACCACGGTGTCGCGGGCGTACCGGTTGCCGTTGTAGACGCAGATGGTGCCCACGCCGACCCGCCGCACCGCCGTGGCCACCTGGTCCTTCGGGGGCTGGATCCGGCCGTCGGCGAACCTGGCGAGCAGCAGCCGGTCCTTGGCGAAGTCCGAGTTGAGGTCGTACTCGACCAGGTAGAAGTCGCGCGGCAGGACCACCCGGACCTCGCTGGTGACGATCAGCGAGGTCCGCATGATCACCGACGGGGCGAGCAGGAGGCCGTCCGGCCGGTCCTGGTCGGAGATCCAGAACGCGATCTTCTGCCGCTGCTGGGGCAGCTTCCAGGTGGGCCGGTCGTGGGTCTCCACCCAGCTCTCCGGCGACCACATCGGAGTGGCCCAGATCGCGAAGCAGGCGACCATCGCCGCCGCGAGCACGGCCCCGACCGCGCCGCGCAGCAGCGGCGCGGGTGACGGGACGTCCACCGTGCAGAGCAGGCCGATCAGCGCCGGCAGGGCCAGCAGCCAGGGCACCCGCCAGAGCACCACGGAGATGCCGCTGAGATCGCCCAGCACCTCCAGCACGCCGGGGATCAGCAGCACGCTCATCGTCAGGGTGGCGCCGGCGGCCAGCAGCGCCGGGGTGCGGCGCCGGGCCAGCAGCGGGCCGCACCAGAGCGCCAGGCCGCTGATCACGCCGACGATCCCCACCAGCAGCGTCCGCCGGTAGGTGTACTCGGCGTCGAAGAAGGCGTCGTCCGCGCCGGTCGCGTTCATCCCGCCGAGCACCAGCCGGGACACCACGATCGCCCCGATCGGGTACGCGACGGCGGCCACCCCGCCGATCAGGGCGTCCTTCCAGCGGCCGACCAGCAGCATGGCCAGCCCCGCCGCGCCGACCAGCATCGGCAGGATGATCGCCGAGGTGGTGGTCAGGCCGGCGGCGGTCACCGACAGCGCGAAGACCAGCAGCAGCGACCGGCGCGAGCGGGTGTCGAACCACTCGGTCAGGTAGAGCCACATCAGCGGGATGACCGCCGAGACGAACATGCCCTTGCCCTCGTAGAGCCGGGGCAGGTGGAAGGTGCCCAGCGCGGCGTCCGCCCCGGCCACCAGGTAGAGGTAGGCGACGGCGACGCTGAAGGCCAGCACCGGGCGGCGGGGCGCCCACCGGTGGACCAGCCGCCAGAGCGCCAGGATGGCCAGCACGGCCAGCGCCGGCAGCAGCACGTACCAGGTCGCGGAGGCGCCGTGGATGCCGAGCACCCGGCCGAGCGCGCCGGCGAACACCTCGATGGAGGGGGTCGGCGGCTGCGAGCCCATCGCCGGGGCGACGTTCTCGGTGAAGAGGAAGTCGTTGAGCGGGACGATGTCGCGCTCGGCCACCCAGACCGACTTGCCGACGTAGTAGACGTCGTCGGGGGTGTTGCGCGCGATGAACAGCGAGGAGATCGCCACCCCGACCGAGATCAGCAGCGCGTACGCCGACTGGAGCGCGGTCGGCGCGGGCGCCGCCGGCTCCGGCGCGGGCCCGGCCAGCCAGGCCCGCCGGGTCAGCAGCATCACGCCGACAGCCGCGACCATCCCGGCGGCGGCCGGCACCCACCAGGAGATGCCGTCCCCGGCCGGCGTGCCGGCCAGGCCGGCGGTGATCGCCGCCACGGCGGCGGCCGCCACCACCGGCAGCACCCAGCGGCGCGGGTGAGCGGCGGGGGCCGGGCTCGGCGCCACCGGCGTCGACGCGGTGGCCGCGCCGCTGCGCCGCCAGGCGCGCACCCCCGCCCAGCCGGCCAGCAGGACGCCGGACGCCACCCAGATCAGGAAGGTCACCGACGGGCGGAGGCTGAACAGGAACGCGGCGTGGTAGAGCACGGTCCACAGGGCGAAGCCGACCACGCCCGCGTCGGTGACGGCGGCGGGCGCCGCCGCGATCAGCGCGGACAGCCGGCGCCGACCGGTCGCGTGCGGGCTCTGCGGGGACGCGTCCGCGGGAGCGGGACGCTCCTCGACGGCAACGTGGTCGGCGTTCGACACGGGTCGTCCTTGTCGTTGTGTGGGCGATGTGCGCGACAGGCATGCGGCGGGCGGCGCCACGGGGGCGGCCCGGCTCCGGTCCGGGTTGCAGAGTAGCCGGAACCACCTTTTCGTGATGTCCGACAGGTGGCGTGGCGGTGACGCGTCGGGGCGGCGCACCGGTGTTTCCCGGGTCAGCCGGACACCGGCGCCTCGCGCTGGCGGGGCAGTGCCGGTTCGGCGCCGAGGCCGGCCGCGACCGCCTCGGCCAGGGTGTCGAGGTAGGTGTCGGTGAGCGGGGTGCGGGCGATGGCGAGCCGCCAGTAGAGCGGCCCCACGATCAGGTCGACCGCGGCGTCCGGGTCGGTGCCGGCCGGCAGCTCGCCGCGCTCGATCGCCCGGCCGATGAGCTGGCCGCCGATCTCCTGCTGCTTGCCCCGGAGCACCTGCTGCAGGGTCTGGTCGATGGTCGGGTTGCGGGCCGCCTCGGCGAGCAGGTCGGGGATGATCTGCGAGGCCAGCGGGTGGCTCAGCGCGTGCGCCATCACCTGGAACAGCAGCGCCAGGTCGCCGCGGAGGGTGCCGGTGTCCAGCGCGGGCAGCTTGCTGCCGGCGGCGGCGACCACGTTTTCCAGGACCAGTTCGAGCTTGGAACTCCACCGCCGGTAGATGGCCGTCTTGCTGACCCCGGCCCGGCGGGCGACCGCCTCGATGGAGAGCCGGCCGTAGCCGACCGCGGCGAGCTCCTGCATCAGCGCGCGCCGGATGGCCTTCGTGATGTCGCCCCGGAGCACCGCGGCGCCGGCCGGCGTACGCCTCTTCTCGCTGGTCATCGGGGACCTTCCGCAGCTGTCACGTGGGCCAATGTACCGCAACGACGGTACGGTTGCGTCCCGACGTGTTTTGGACTACCGTCCACGCAGCGACGAGGCGGCCTCCGCGAACAGTCCCTCGTAAGATTCCATCGTCGCGAGCATCCCGTTGGCACGAAAGATCGGAGTGCCCTTCCATGGCCGACACCGCGCTGGTCGACCCCGAAACGGGCCTGACCCAGGCGCAGCTGGCCGCCCGGCACGGACTACGGGTCGCCGGTGAGCGCCCCTCCCTGGCCGAATACAGCCGCCGGCTGTGGTCCTACCGGCACTTCATCGCCGCGTACGCCAACGCCAAGCTCGTCGCCTCGTACAGCAACGCCAAGCTGGGTCAGGTCTGGCAGGTGCTGACCCCGCTCACCAACGCCCTGGTCTACTACCTGATCTTCGGGATCGTGCTCGCCCAGAACCAGATCCCGAACTTCATCGCGTACCTGACCACCGGGCTGTTCATCTTCAACTTCACCCAGAGCGCGGTGCTGGCCGGCACCCAGTCGATCAGCGGCAACCTCGGGCTGATCCGGGCCCTGCACTTCCCCCGGGCCAGCCTGCCGCTGGCCGCCACGGTCACCCAGTTCCAGCAGCTGCTGGCCTCGATGGTCGTGCTGGTCGGGATCGTGCTGGCGACCGGCGAGCCGATCACCCTCAAGTGGTTGATGGTGGCCCCCGCGCTGCTGCTCCAGGCGGTCTTCAACGCCGGCATCGTGATGCTGGTCGCCCGGATGGGCTCGAAGGCCAGCGACCTGAAGCAGGTCATGCCCTTCATCCTGCGGACGTGGATGTACGGCTCCGGCGTCCTCTACAGCGTCAGCCTCTTCGAGCGGCTGCCGGGCTGGGCGACGACGGTGGTCCAGTTCAACCCGATGCTGGTCTACATCGAGCTGGCCCGCTACTCCCTGCTCGAGCAGGCGCCACTGCTCAACGAGTCGCTGGCCCAGCTCTGGCTGGTCGGCGCGGCGTGGGCGGTGCTGGCGGGTGTCGGGGGCTTCATCTACTTCTGGCGCGGCGAACAGGAGTACGGCCGTGGTTGACCACTACGAGGCGTCCAACGACGCCACCGTCACGCTGCCCCGGATTACGGAGCGGATCCCCACCGTGGTGGTGGACGATGCGCACGTGATCTACCGGGTGCACAAGGGCGCCGGTGGGGGCAGCACGCCGGTGGCTGCGCTGCGGCGGCTGGTGAAGCGGTCCTCCGCGCCGAACATCCAGGAGGTGCACGCGGTCAAGGGGGTCTCCTTCACCGCGTACCGGGGCGAGGCGATCGGGCTGATCGGCAGCAACGGCTCCGGCAAGTCCACCCTGCTGCGCACCATCGCCGGCCTGCTGCCGGTGAACCGGGGCGCGGTCTACACCCAAGGCCAGCCCTCGCTGCTCGGCGTGAACGCCGCCCTGCTCAACGACCTGTCGGGTGAGCGGAACGTCACGCTCGGCTGCCTGGCCATGGGCATGCACCCGGACGACGTGGCCCGGATGACCCCGGAGATCATCGAGTTCTCCGGGATCAACCAGCGGGGCGACTTCGCCAGCCTGCCGATGCGGACGTACTCCTCCGGCATGGCGGCCCGGCTGCGCTTCTCCATCGCGGCCGCCAAGAAGCACGACGTGCTGCTGATCGACGAGGCGCTCGCCACCGGCGACAAGGGCTTCCGCAAGCGCAGCGAGCAGCGGGTCCGCGAGCTGCGGGAGGGGGCCGGCACGGTGTTCCTGGTGAGCCACCAGCTCTCCTCGATCCGGGACACCTGCGAACGGACGATCTGGCTGGAATCGGGCGTGCTGCGGATGGACGGACCGACCGACGAGGTCATCCGGGCATACGAGGCGTTCTCGAACGGTAAGTAACATCCCGGACCGCGTCGCCCCGTTGGGGCGGCGCGGTCCGCGCGTTAAGGTTCAACCCGTCGCCACTCGGACGCAATCTTTCGTTCAGGCATTCCTGGAAGTGAGGATCGGCAATGACGCAGGACCACACCACTGGCCCGGACGCCACACCGGAGACCCCGGCGCCGTGGCGGCCCTCGCGGACGGTGGCGGTGGTGCTGGCCGGTGGCACCGGGACCCGGCTCGGCCTGGGCATCCCGAAGCAGCTGCTGAAGATCGCCGGTAAGCCGATCATCGAGCACACCCTGGCCGTCTTCGAGGCCGCGGCGGAGATCGACGAGATCATCGTGCTGATGGCCACCGGCCACGTCGCCGACGCCCAGCAGATCGTCGACAAGGCCGGCTTCCGCAAGGTCAGCAAGGTGATCGAGGGCGGCGACACCCGCAACGACACCACCCGGATCGCCCTGGACGCGGTCGGTGAGGGCGACGTCAACATCCTCTTCCACGACGCGGTCCGGCCGCTGGTGAGCGCCCGCATCGTGCGGGAGTGCGTGAACGCGCTCTGGACCTACTCCGCGGTCGACGTGGCGATCCCCTCGGCCGACACGATCATCCAGGTCGACGAGAACGAGTGCATCACCGACATCCCGGTCCGCGCCACGCTGCGCCGTGGCCAGACCCCGCAGGCGTTCCGCTCCGGCACCATCCGGGAGGCGTACCGGCGGGCCGAGGGTGACCCGGACTTCGCCGCCACCGACGACTGCGGCGTGGTGCTGCGCTACCTGCCCGGCACGCCGATCAAGGTGATCGACGGCTCGGACGAGAACATCAAGGTCACCCACCCGGTCGACGTGCACCTGGCGGACAAGCTCTTCCAGCTCGCCGCCGCCCAGGCGCCCCGGCTGACCGACCACCGCAGCTACACCGAGGAGCTGACCGGCCGGACGATCGTCATCTTCGGCGGCAGCTACGGCATCGGCCACGACCTGGCCGAGCTGGCCCGCCGCTACGGCGCTCAGGTCTTCCCGTTCAGCCGCTCCTCCACCGGCACCCACGTCGAGCGCGCCGAGGACGTCGAGGCCGCGCTGAAGACCGCCTTCGAGGCGACCGGCCGGATCGACCACGTGGTGGTCACCGCCGGCATCCTGGAGAAGGGCTCGCTGACCGACATGGACCAGGAGACGATGGACCGGGTGCTCCAGGTCAACTTCGTCGGCCCGGTCATCGCCGCCCGGCAGTCGCTGCCGTACCTGCAGCAGACCAAGGGTCAGCTGCTGCTCTACACGTCCAGCTCCTACACCCGGGGCCGGGCCCAGTACGCCCTCTACTCCGCCACCAAGGCGGCCCTGGTCAACCTGACCCAGGCGCTGGCCGACGAGTGGGCCGAGTTCGGCGTGCGGGTCAACTGCATCAACCCGGAGCGCACCGCCACCCCGATGCGTACCAAGGCCTTCGGTGAGGAGCCCGAGCACACCCTGCTCGCCGCCGAGACGGTGGCCCAGTCCTCACTGGACGTGCTGATCTCCGACCTGACCGGCCAGGTGATCGACGTACGCCGGGCGCCGGGCGAGCCGGCCCCGGTGCCGGCGCAGCCCACCGCCGCCGACCAGGACCGGCTGGCCAGCGGCGTCGACGCCGGCTGACCCGCGACCCGGAGGCGAGTGGGCGACATGCGTGGTGACCTGGTCAGCAAACTGATCGCGCGGGGCCTGACCATCGGTCTGGCCGTGGTCGCGTTCCTGGTGGTGGCGCTGACCGGCGCCACCGGCTGGGGTCTGGCGCTGGCGGTGGCCGCGCTCGTCGCGGCCGCGGCGGAGCGCCGGGTCCGGCCGGGCGCCGACATCAGCGCCGAGTCGGTGCTGCTCGCCGCCGGGATCCTGGTCGGTTACGCCCGCCGGCTCGACGGCGGCTTCGACCCGGCGCTGGTGCTCACCGCGCTGGCGCTGCTCGGCCTGGTGCTGCTGGTCGGGCCGCTGCGCGACGCCGGCAACCTGGAGATCCGGGCGGCGAACCTGCCGGTGCGCACCTGGACCCCGCTGGCCGCCGCGCGACTCGGCGGCGCGCTGCTGGCCCTGCTGGGGGTGGTGGCGGTGTGCGCCGCGCTCGCCCTTCCCGCCGTCGTCGCGCTGGCCGCCAGCCTGCTGGTGGCCGGCGCGTGCGCGGCGGTCGGGCTCGACCTGGCCCGCCGGCGGTTCCGGCCGGCGGCGGGCGGCGGGCCGGTCGCCCGGGCGCTGCGGGCGCACCAGCCGGAGTTCCTGCTCTACTTCTCCGCTCCCCCCGGCTCCGAGTACCAGGTCACCATGTGGCTGCCGTACCTGGAGCGGCTCGGCCGGCCGTTCATGGTGCTGCTGCGGGAGCCGGAGTTCCTGCCGGCGGTCGCCGCCGCGACGAGCGCCCCCGTCGTCTACTGCCCGACGCTCAAGGCGATGGACGAGGCGCTGGTGCCGAGCCTGCGGGTGGCGTTCTACGTCAACCACGGCGCGAAGAACAGCCACTGCATCCGGTTCTCCCAGCTCACCCACGTGCAGCTGCACCACGGCGACAGCGACAAGGCGCCGAGTGCCAACCCGGTGTCGGCGATCTTCGACCGGATCTTCGTGGCCGGTCCGGCCGCCGTCGAACGGTACGCCCGCGCCGGGGTGGAGATCCCGGCGGAGAAGTTCGTCGTGGTCGGCCGCCCGCAGGTCGAGGCGATCGAGGTACGCACCGAGGCGGTCACCGGCCTGGCGCACCCGACCGTGCTCTACACCCCGACCTGGACGGGGCACCACGCCGACGCCAACTACTGCTCCCTGCCGGTGGCCGAGACGCTGCTGCAACGGCTGCTGGACCGGGGGGCGACGGTGATCCTGCGGGCCCACCCGTACACCTCGCAGAACCCGGCCTCGGCCCGGCAACTGGCCCGGCTGACCGAGCTGCTGGCTGCCGACCGGGCCGGCACCGGCCGGCAGCACCTCTGGGGTGCCGCGGCGAGCCGGGAGCTGTCCCTGGTCGAGTGCGTCAACCGGGCGGACGCCCTGGTCTCCGACGTCTCCGGGGTGATCTCCGACTTCCTCTACTCCGGCAAGCCGTACGCGGTGACCGACATGGGGGTGGACGGCGACGACTTCGTGGCACGGTTCCCCCTCGCCGGCTCCGGTTACGTGTTGCGGCGGGACATGTCCAACGTGGACGATGTGCTGACCCGGCTGCTGGACACCGATCCGCTGGCCCCGGCCCGGTGGGAGACCCGCCGCCGCTACCTCGGCGACTTCCCGGCCGACTCGTACGCCGACGGCTTCCTCGACGCCGCCCGGCGGGAGCTGGAGCCGGGGTGGGAGCCCCCGTCGCCCCGCGCCGCCGAGGCGGTGGCGCCGGAGGGGTCATCCCTCTCCCCCACCGCCTGAACGTCTGCGTGCACCGGCCTCCACGACAAGTGAGTTACTGCCTACTCCGGCTGTCGGGGTGGATTGAGCCAGGCGAGGGGTTGTCCGCTGAGTGCCGCGTCGGCGAGGCGGTGAGCGGATGTGGTCGTGAGCGCCGCGCGGGAGCTGTCGATCCAGCGCTGGACGTTGTCGACGCCTTGGTGGCGGTACTCGACGGCTTGGACGAGGCATTCGAGCTTGTCGGCGTCGCGGGCGACGACGGCCTCCAGGGATTCGCCGGCTTCGTACTCGGCGACGGCCGCGGTGATGATGTCGGCCACGGCTGGCGGGCAGGCCGCAACCTGGTCGGCCGTGACGGCGGTGTTGGGTGCGGCGGTGAGGTAGCGCTTGGCGATGTGAGGGATGTCGGTGATCCGGGTTTCCTGAGTGTCGTGCAGGAGGCACAGCATCGACACCCGCGCCGGGTCGGCGCCCTCCATGGCGGCGAGCATCATCCCGATGAGCCCCGTACGGAACGAGTGCTCAGCGATGGACTCGGGGTGCTTGACGCCAGCGAACCACCAGCCGGTGCGGGCGGCGCGTTTGAGTACGCCGGCTTCGAAGACGAAGCTCATGGCTCCGGCGGCGTCGTGGTCGTCGCTCATCTGCCCGTCCCTGTGCCGGTGAGTCCGTCTGCTCGGAGGCTGTAGACGATAGACGTTAGTTCCTGCCGGGACTGCGCGGAGACTCGGTCGCAGTCCAGGAGTGCAGTACTGCGGTCGACGAGCGCCTGCCCGGTGCCGGGGTCGTCAAGGGCGAGGCCGCGACGTGCGGTGAGCAGGGACCAGACGTTGTGGATGTTGAGGTCCACGAACGGGTGCCCTGCTTCGAGGCGCTCGACCAGATGACGGAAAAGCAGGGAGCCTCGCCAGTCGGGATGAACAGCAGCCATAAATGAGTCGTCTCGTTGGCGACAGGGGATCTCGCCGACCCAGTAGGCCGAGTAGTTGAGGGCGGCCCGCTCGCAGGCGTCGTCCGGGTGCGCGCGGGCGATGAAGTCTCGTAGTGGTTCCGGGTCGCCCTGGTTCGCCAGCGAAGTGACGACCGAGCGCGCATCGGGCCACAGCGGTGACCAGGTATGGAAGGTGGTTGTCCGGCGGGCTGAGCGGGCGTTGCTCTGGGAGAGCCAGGCCGCGGACGCCCCGGTGGGGTCCATGCCGGCGAGGAAGCAGGATTGGCGGTGTAGCAGGACGTTCGGGTGGCGCCCGACGGTGGAACGCTCGGCGAGCACGTGCAGGTGCGCGAAGAAGGCGCGTCGCTGGCCGATGGGCAAGATCGGCCCGGCGGTCACCGGGCCTCGCCGGCGTTGCGGTCTGGAAAGGCATCTGACGAAGGTGGGGGGCTGCCCCAGAACCGCCCAGAGGATCATGTCGGTCAGGCGGTGGGTGAGGACGGACCAGCCGAGCGGCTGCTCGGCCACGTCGGTGCGTTCCACCTGGTTGTCCAGGATCGCCGTGAGGATGAAGTCCGCTTCAGCGGCGTCGTCGAGGGCGGCGAGCAGCGTCGTGTTTGCTCCGAGCCGTCCGAGCCGCTGGCGGGTCGCGATCGCCTGACCGAACGGCACGGCCGTGAAGGGCCGCCGTCCGGACTCCCAGCTCTGCACCGTCGCACGGTCGACGCCCAACTCCACGGCGAGCTGTTCCTGCGTGAGCGGGATCGACTCCCGGATCAGCTTCAGCAGATAGCCGGTAACCTCGCCGCGCTGTGGCGTTGATCGTCCGCGACCCGCCATCCGATGTCCCTACGTCGACTGGTGGTTGACGTTCCCCGCCAGAACCCCTCGTGGCCGGGACATGTGGCCTGCTCACTCGTACTGCTGGTGAGTCCAACGGCCGTCGCCGTGATCGTAGCGTCGCAGTTACCGAACGTTCCAGACCCGGTCCCGTGGTTCGGGGTCGGCCATGTCGCGTTGCCCGGCGGAGGGAGAAAGCAATGCGGGACAGGACACCGCCGCGGCGAGTCTCCTACGACCAGTACCTGAGCGCAGTCGCGATGAGCCTGGCCCGGCGGCACCGCCCGGTGTGGTCCTGGCGGAGGTGGAAGTGGGTCTGCCGATGCGGAGCCGATCTTCCGTGCCGCAACCGACACCGCATCCCGATCAACCGTGGTCACTGGCCCACCCAGGAGGAGCAGTGAGCAACGACCAGGAGCGGCGGATTCTGACCACGCATCTGCCAGGGATGGACGGCATGTGCACCGGGTGCCGGGCGTGGTGGGCTCGGCTCACGCCGTACCCATGCTGGCAGGTTGAGTGGGCGACCAGCCGGCGGGCGCGGCATCTGACCGCGACAGTGCTCGGGGGCCGCGGGTGACCGCACACGGGCCTGTTTTGCCGATCTGGAGCTGCGGCGGCTGCGACGCGCCCTGGCCCTGTCGCACGCGGCAGCGAGAGCTGCGCGCAGAATTCGACGGCGCGCCGGTGTCCCTGGCCCTCTACATGGGTGCCCAACTGGTGCGTGCCGCGCCGGATCTGTCCTGGGTGCCGGCAGGCGTGCTACACCGACGCTTTCTCGGCTGGATCCGATGAGCCTCCTGCGGCCCGGGGACGAGAAGTTCCACTACAGCGACGGCTCGCACAGGTGGATCCCACCTGACCCGGACTACGACCAGGCGGTCTGGGACGAGCAGGTCCGCCAGCACAAGCAGGGCCACCTGAAGAACGAGCGCCCGAAGGTCCGTGTCCAGCGCCTCGTGTGACGCCAGCAGTACAGCAGCGAAGTACGGCAATCGTGTCAGCCGAGCCGGACGCGTCAGCAGGCCGTCTGACCTCGCATCAAGCCCGAACCGACCGCCTTGCCGAGAGTTCACACCGACGAGGTCACTGGTTCGATCCCAGTATCGCCCCACCATGAATAGGGCAAGCTCAAGGCCCCTCAAACGAGGGGCCTTGACTCTTATCTGAGGGTCACTCGTTGCCCGAAGGCAGCGAGAAGGCAGCAAGCACCGAGGGATCTTGGCATCCGCTGTAGCGGTAGGTCCGCAGGTCGGGCCGGGCGAGCGAGGTGGGCGAAGGCTTCACGGGCGATGTAACGCTTGTGGGCGAGATCGGCTGCCCCCCGCCGAGATGTCGGCGGTGATAGCGTCCGGCTTGGTGATTCACCTGCATGGATGCGGGGAACGCCTTCTCGGGGGAGGAGCACGTCCTTGCGTAAATGGATGGGGTTCGTCGTTGTTGCCGCCATGGCTGCGGCAGCCGTCCTGGTGGGAAGTCCTGCACAGGCCACGATTTATGACAAGCGGAACGACTTCAACCGCGACGGTGTCAGCGACATTCCGTTCATCTTGTCCAGCGGCGGCATGATGGTCCAGGTGGGTGACGGTAGCGGCGGTGTCGACCGTTGGGCCGATGTCGGCTTCGGATGGTTCCCCTACAGGTACGACCTGTCCGCTCCGGGCGACCTGAACCGGGACGGTGTCGGTGATCTTGTCTCCATCCACTACGACAACGGCTGCCTGTACCGCTGGTACGGAGACGGCGACGGCACGGTCAGCGGAGGGACGCAACTCGGATGCGGTTGGGGCCCCTACAGCCTTGCCGGTGCCGGCGACCTGAACAACGACGGCAACGGCGACCTCGTTGCCGTCAACGGGAACAACGACTGCCTGTACCGCTGGTACGGCAACGGCAACGGCGGGTTCGGCACGGGCGTGCAACTAGGCTGCAGCGGCTGGAGCCTGTACGCAGGCGCGCTGACGGGCGCGGGCGACCTGAACGGTGACGGCAACGCCGACCTCGTCGGTATCAATAACGGCAACAACTGTCTGTATCGCTTCAACGGTAACGGCAGCGGAGGTTTCAGCAGCGGCGTGCAGGTCGGCTGCGGCTGGGGCAACTTCATTGACATCGCCGGACTCGGAGACTTCAACCGCGACGGCAAGGGCGACCTGGTCGCCCTGCACTCGAACGGCGATCTCTACCGCTACCACGGCAACGGAAGCGGAGGGTACGCCTCACCTTCGGTGATCAGTGTCGGGATGGAGTGGTACTTCCTGGCTAGTTGAACCTGCCCAAGCGTCCGCCGAGGGCGGCCACTGTCAGCAGCCGCCCGAGTGCTCCACAGGCTCGGGCGGCTCGGCGGAAGAAACAGCGAACAGGCATCGATATGACAGCGGTGGCCGGTAGAGGTCACTGGTTCGATCCCAGTATCGCGCAGGCAGGTCAAAGGCCACTGCCCAGTATTGGGAGCTGGCCTTTCTGCTGCCGTACAGCAGCTAATTACAGCAATGGTCAAGTGCCGAGGGAATCGCCGAGGCGCTTGAGTGCTTCCCACAGGTCCATTCGCACCGCGTCGAAAGACGTTGACGGAGATCATCTTGCTGGCTAGGTTGATCGCGCCGTGACGTTCTGATGATGCGGGGGCTGGAATGTTTGTCGGACTAACCTCGGGGGCGCGGACCGGTGCTACTCGCCGCGCGCTCGCTGCAACCGCCGCGTCGCTGATGCTGCTGGCCGCCGGTACGACGCTGGTGGCGTCGCCAGCGTCGGCGGCCGTCGGGCGGGCAGGCGGGACGAAGGTGCCCCTCCAACCGGCGATCAGCTTCCCGAACGGGGACAGCGTCGCCGGAGGTGGCCAGATCGCCATTCGGTTCGACGCGAACGGGGACACCACGGTGACCAGGTTCCGGTACAGCGTCGACGACACCAAGCTGGACAGCGAGGTCCCAGCGGCGCCGGATGGTACGGCCAATGTGACGATCGACGTCGGCAGCGTGGGCGGTGAGCATCCGGTGTACGCGGTGGCGGTCGACCGCCACGGCCGGCTCAGCCCCATGACGCAGGGAACCTTCACGGTGTCCGCCATCTCGAACCTCAAGGGCCAAGCGCTCGACGCGACCACCTGGCTGCCGGTGGAGGGGGCGACGATCCGGCTGGAGCCGGCTGGGATCGAGGTTGTCACTGGCCCCGACGGTGGCTTCCAATTCGCCGTCGATCCGGGCCTCTACACCCTCACCGGCACCCATGCTGGCCCCCCCAGCCTCTACGGCAGCCAGCAGTTGCTGCTTGACAACCAGGAGACGTGGTTCGACCTGTACCTGTTCCCGGACTCCGGGAGCTGATGACCAGCCTCCGCCAGGATGAATGGGCTCGATGGCCCCGGCGCCCAGCGCCGGGGCCATGGTCTTGCCGTCTGGTCAGCGCGGCTTGGTGGTCCGGAGCACGGTACAGCCGAACCCTAGCTGCAACAGAGACCAACGCAGCGACGCCTGGTTCCTGCACGACCGCCCCTGCCTAGGCCGACGAGCGGTAGCGGCGAGCCGGTCAGGCAGCCCTCGCCTACGTCGAGGAGACGCGGACAGGTAGGGGTAGGCAGATGCAGCCATACTGCGGCGCGCAGGCGTTGACATCCGACGGGGTCATGAACGACGGGTCGGAGGCGCCCGAGCCGACGAGATGCCGTTGCGGCGTGTCACCACAGCTCATCGAGGGCTGCGATCTGCTTGCGGACGGTTCGGGCGTCCTTCGGCGGCAGGACGGCAACGGCGACGTCCAGGATCCAGCGCAGCTCGGGCGGGTTCGGACAGCACTCCATCACCCCACAGACGGCAGTGTGGGGTCCCACAAGCGATGCGAAGGGTGGCGCACGAACCATGACCAGGTCCGCAGTGCATCAGACACGGCCTGGTTCCAGAGGCGGGTGCGTTCGAGGTAGGCGATGGCTCTCAAGCCCCGGACCGAGAGCCCGGGGATGACAGAGGTTGACCCGTCAAGCCGTCGCCGGTAAATGGAGTCGGCACGCAGTTGTGTGGGGCGCCTACGCGGCATTGCCCTTTCGTGGAGTCGACATGCCGATCATCGTTGCACACCGCGTTCGCGCGCACACCTGCCCGACGACCTACGTGGGTGGGGACCGGACCACAACGGTTGAAGATCCCGACTATGCGGGGACTGGTCAAGCAAGCTCCTGCGGGGCTAATTACGTTTCCGCAGCTGGGGCCGCGTCCAGCAGGAAGTGCAAACCCGTTCCTGAACCGTGTGTCGCAGCGACAAGTCAGCCGAGACCGAGCCGGTGCAACGCGAGGGCCACGAACCCGCGCACCGACCGGTACCAGCCGGGTACTTCGGCATCGACGTCGGAGCTGCGGGCGTCGGTGAGGACGTCGAGGGCCAGGTCGGGTAGCTGGTCGCCGAGCCGGTACGCCAGTCCCACTGCCGCCGTGACCCGGACGACCGCTGTGTTCGCGGACAGCAGCTCGCGGAGGCGGGCGTCGATCCGTTCCGAGCCGACCGGCCAGTGGGCGAGGGTCAGGTTGGCGCTCGCCCGAGTGGCGGCGCCAGCCTCGTCACCAGGGACCGAGATGAGCCCGGCCAACGCGGCCTCGTCCGGTGCGAACCAGACGAGTAGTTCGGCGGCGTACGCGGCCAACTGCGGGTCCGGATCGGTGAGCCAGCGGACGTACCGGTCGGTGTGCCGGGCTCCAGCATGGAAGGCGTCGGCCTCCCAGCGGACCGCCACGTTGTCAGCCAGCTCCGCAACCTCCTCGTGCTCGAACAGGTCCTCGGCCTCCAGATGCCGCTCCACCAGGGCCGCCTGGTCGTCGGTGATCCCCTCGGCGGCGGCGAAGGTCCGCCGCGGGTCGAACGGCAGCTCGTCGTCGCGCCGGTCGCCGAGCACCACCGAACGGAGCAGGTCGGCCACCGCTGCCCGGTCCGGGGTGTCCGGGTCGTCAGCGAGCGCCACCAGGAACGGCACCACGTGACAACTTGCCCCCCACCGCGTGCCCTGGTGGTAGACGTTGCCGAACAGCTCGGACAAGGCACGGCGCCGGACCGGCACCTCCGCCGAGCGCAACGCCCGCAACTGTTCCGGTACGTCGACGGCCGGCCCATACGCGTGGTGCAGCGACTCCCACGGGACCTCGTCGAGCCCGGCAACCGGGTCGGTCAGTTGATCCATCCAGCGGTTCTACCAGCAGCGGGCAGGGAGCCGACAACAGCGGCTGACATCACTCGTTGACATCAACGATGGCGGCCGAAGCCAGATGAGTGCGAACGGGCGTCGGCTCCGACCCGAACCTGGTGGACGCCAGCGGACGCTACGACTCTTGACGAAAGCGCCTTGTAGGCGAGGCGTCAGGCAGCAGCAGTCTGCGATGGTTGAGACGCCGGACGGCACCATAATGGCCGCATGGCGAAGTCGATGATCGACGGGGAGTGGCAGCAGTTCGTCTCGTACGGCACCCGCACCGGCAAGCTCGCGACGACCCGGGCCGACGGCTCGCCGCACGTCGTCCCAGTGTGGTTCGTACTCGACGGCGACGACGTGCTGTTCAACACCGGCAAGACCTCGGTGAAGGGCCGCAACCTCGCCCGCGACGGCAGGGCCGTGCTGTGCGTCGACGACGAGAAACCGCCGTACGCGTTCGTGACGCTGCGTGGGCGCGCGACGATCACCGAGGACCTGCCCGAGATGCGGCGGTGGGCGATCCGGATCGCCGAGCGCTACATGGGGCCGGACCTGGCCGAGGCATACGGGGCGCGCAACGCCGTGCCGGGCGAGCTGCTGGTGCGCCTGACCGTGGAGAAGGTCGTCGGGCACACCGGCATCTCCGACTGAGCGACCGCCCGCGCGGAAGCAGCGAAGAAGCATCGAACGTGCCGCCTGCGGCCGACCCGTCACGACAGCAGGCGGCGTGGCAGCCGAGCTGAGCGGCGCCGTGGCGAGGTCCGGTATGGACGGAGAGCTCGAACGTCCGGCAGGTGGTCCCGAGCCGCATGCGACCCACGACGGCGACGCCCGCGTCCGCAACCGGTCACAGGTACGGGTCGAGCAGGGCCAGCACCGCCGCCGGGTCCTCCACGTGCGCGTTGTGGCCGAGGCCGGGCAGGGTCGCCACCGGCACGCCCAGCTCGGCGAGCTGCGCGTCGCTGACCATCGGGTCGTGCTCGCCCCGGGCCAGCAGCACCGGGACGTCGGTGGCGGCCAGCAGGGCCGGCAGCTCCGGCGCGCCCACCGCGAAGGCGGCCGGGTCCATGGCCAGCCGCCAGCGGCCGTCCTCGGCACGCAGCCCCGCGTCGACCACCGGATGGTCCGGCGCGAAGAGCCCGCCGAGGCCGGCCACCTTCAGGTAGCGGCGGGCCGCCTCGTCCCGGGTGGCGAACCAGGTCACCGGGCGCTCCGCCAGCTCGCGCGCCCGGGCCAGCTCGGCCGGCGACCAGACCGCCTTGATGCCCAGCCCGACCACCGCGTCCACCGGGAGCCCGGCGTCGCGGGCGGCCAGCGCCAGCGCGACCACCCCGCCGAGGGAGTGGCCGAGGACGACCAGGCGGTCACTCGGGCGGGCCCCCTCGGGCACCGGGCCGAGCCCCGCCGCGACCTGCTCCGCGAACCCCGCGAAGGAGTACCCCGGCAGCGGCGGCGAGAAGCCGTGGCCGGCCAGGTCCGGCGCCAGCCAGCGGCCCGGCCAGCGGTGTTCCAGCAGCGGCGCCCAGGGCAGCCACACGTCGCCGGTGGTGCCCATCCCGTGCAGCAGCAACAGCAGCCGGCGGGTACCCGAGTCGTCGGTCATGGGCCGCAGTGTGCCACCGCCCGGTCGCGGCGCGCGAGACCCGCGCCAACGGCGACGGGCACCGGCCCCCAGGGGAGCCGGTGCCCGGACGAGCGACGGTATTGGATCAGGCGGAGTAGCCGCGGGTGGCGATCCAGTTCGCCAGGTCGATGGTGCTGACCCAGTACGACGGCAGGTTCGGGTCCGCCGAGTCGGCGATCCGGACCGTCCGGCCGTCGTTCTTGTAGCCGACCACCGCGATGTAGTGGCCGCCCGGGAAGGAGTGCCAGCCGCCGTCGGTGTCGGTGGCGCTCCCCGCCACGTTCACCACGACGCCCCGGCCGTCGGTGATCGCCGCGATCACGTCGGCCTGGAGCCGGTCGATCTGCGCGGAGCTGGGGGTGCCCCGGAACATCCGAGTCCGGTACGGGTCGCCCTTGACGATCTGGTTCAGGACCCGGGTCGTGTCCAGCGCCGAGTTGGTGCCCATCTCGGTGGTGCCGAGCGGGCCGGCCAGCTCGTCCTGGGTCCGCTCGATGCCCGCCGCGCTGAGCGCGTTGCGCACCGCGGCCGGACCGCAGTTGTAGAAGGTGGTCTGCGCCTGGTAGTCGTAACGGAGGACCTTGGTCGACGGCGGCTTGGGGGCCGCCTTGCGGGTCAGGTCCGGGTCCGCCTTGGCCTTGGTGGCGCTCGCCGACGGCGAGGGGCTGGCCGAGGGCGACGGCTTGTGGGACGGGGCGGCGACGCGGGCCTGGCTGCGGGTCGCGACGTCGTCCAGCCGGGGCGCCACCTCGGCGACGGCGGCCGAGGTCTGCTGGCGGGCGGGCGCCTCGTCGGCGAGCAGCGTGCTGGCGCCGGAGACGAGCACGAGCGCGGCGGCCGAGCCGGCGACCAGCTGGTAGGACCGCTCGGTGGCCAGGCGTCGCAGCTGCCGCTTCAGGGGGTGCTTCACGTGTTTTCCTCCACGGTACGAGGGCGGGAGCGGCGTGCCGGACCGGCGCGTGACGGGACGTCACGCGCGGCGTCAGAACCGGTGTGCGAGGCCGCTCGGCGGGGGTGCGCCCGGTCGGTGACCGGGCGGCGAGGTGGGGCCGGGATCAGCGCGCGAGGGCGCGGCGGACCGGCACGAACACCCCGGTACCGAGGTGGAGAGCAAGCCGAGGAATGCGAGGGAGCAGCAAAAGTTGGAACTCCTTCCGACACCGCCTACCGGGTTAGCTGACGGATTCGGGCGGGAAGAGCGCCCTACCACGGGCCGTGGCCCGCGGATTCACCCCGGACGTGCATGGGTCCCCGGTTCGTGGAATCACGATTGAGCGGGTCGGCGCGGCGTCGCCTCTTGCGATCGGAAACCGCACCGGACCCGGGCGACATTACTGGTCGGTCACGTGTCGGCCAAGCGCCGCCAGCTGCTTAAACATGATCAGGGCGACAAATTTGCCGTACAGTTCGACACTGACGTCACTCAATGGGACAGGCGGTTGTTCCGGGACCGTCGGGCGACAACCGGACAGCGCGGCGGCAAACACTGCCGATCGTCGCGATCGATGTCACCGCCTGTGACCGGATGACCGGTTTCCCGATCGCCGTGACGCGACTCACGGAAATACGGGTAACAATTTGGTCGCGTCCTCAGCCCACCCGGGCCGGCCGCCACCGCGCCGCGAGCGCGGTCCGGGCCGTCGCCGTCGCCGTCCGCTGGGCGGGCAGCCGCGCGGGACGCAGCCGCTCCGCCGCCGCGTACGCCTCGACGGCGAGCGCGCGGGCCGCCTCGGCGGCCAGTTCGGCGTCCCGCCACGCCGACCGCTCCCGCCCGGCCGCCGCCCGGTACGCGTCCCGCCGGCCGTCGCGTACCGCCCGGGCCAGCAGCACCTCCTGCTCGACGGGGTGCCGCCGGGGGTCCCAACCGTCCCGGTGCGCGAAGACGTCCCGCAGCCGCTCCACCGGCAGCTCACCGCGCCAGTGGGCCGCCACCGCCGCCTGGTGCAGCCAGCGCTCCCGGCCCGCGTACTCGGCCGGCGTGCGCGGGGTACGCGGGGCGGGCAGCGCGGCGGCGCCGGTGAACCGGCGGGCGGCGGTCTCCGCCTCGTCGTACGCCGTCCAGGCCCGGTCCACCTCCTCCTGGGCGGCCAGCCAGGCATCCCGCCACCGGCGCGCGGTCTGGGCGGCGCCGGCCGCCGCGACGGCGACCTCCTCGGCGTACCGGCGCAGGTCCGCCAGCTCGGTCGCGGGGTCGGCGGCCGGGTCGACGACCGGCTCGTCGGGGGCCGGGTCCCGCTCGGGGCGGGCGACCAGCACGGTGAGCACGGTCAGGGCGAGCACGAGCAGGGCCGACCAGATGGCGGCGGCGGTCGGGACCTCGACGAGGAACTGGTAGAGGACGGTGTTCACGGTGGGCACCTCCCGGAAGCGGGATGCGGAAAGAGGAGTCCCACACCGGCCCGGGGGGCGACGGGGCGAGGCCGGGGCGGCGCCGCGTGCCGGGGGCGGGTGCGGTGGTGAGGTTCTCGAGGGCGCGGTCGCGGGTGGCCCCGCGTGGCGGTCAGCCGAGCGGCGGGGCGCGGGGACCGGTCGCGGCGGCGGCCAGCCCGGTCAGGGGCAGCGGCGGCGAGGTGACCGGATGGGCCGGCCGGCCGACCGGGTCGATCGAGGTGACCGGAGCGAGCGGGGCGGCGGGCGGGGCGACGAATGCGCGGCCCTCGCTCTGGGCGTCGCCGGCGGCGAGCGCCACGGCGGGGACGGCGGCCGCGCGGACCGCGAACCCGTCGGGCACCGCCAGATCGACGAGGATCGGTGCGCCCGCCGGGCTGGGAGCGGCGGTGAGCGCGCCGGCGTCCGGCACGGCCGGACCGCCGAGGGAGAGCGCGACCGCCAGGGCGAGGCCGGTCAGCAGCCGGGAACTCCAGCGCGCCACCCACCACAGAGGACTGGTGAGCGCGACCGGGAGCACGGCACCACGCTACCGCCGATGCCGGGTGATCGCAGCGTCGCCGGGCGTGTCGGCGCGGCGCTCACCAACGTGCGTCGCGACAGTCGCCCGCCCGTTTGCGGCGTGTCGCGCCCTCCCCGGCGAACGTCACCGCGACACGCCGCAAACCGCGCGAGGCGCACGGGCAGCGGACCGGACCGGGTACCGGCCGGGGTGGACGGGGGGTCAGTGGGGGTCGCGCGGGCCCGCGTACTCGATGGGTCGGCCAGCCGGCGCGCCGTCGGCGGCCGCCCGCGGCGCCGGCGTGGGGCGCGGCGTCGGCGCCGCCGCCGCGTCCAGGGTGGACGGGGCGGGACGGGGCCGGCGACGGGGTGCCAGGCGGCGCATCATCGGCGTCTCGACCCAGCGGTGCAGCAGGGCGGCCAGCACCAGGTTCACGGCCAGGAAGCCGAGCACCGCCAGCGGTCCCCACCAGCCGGGCAGCCCGACGCCGAGGTGGCCGGTGGCCCGCAGCACGGTGACCATCACCAGCACGTGCACCAGGTAGAAGGCGAAGGAGACCTCACCGAGCCAGACCAGCCGGCGGTGCCGCCAGGGCGAGGGCCGACCGCGCACGTCGGCGTCCGCCGCGGCGGTGATGACCAGGATGTACGCCACGGACAGGATCGCCGCCCAGAGCTCGGCGCGGATCCACTGCCCCGCCACCACCCAGGTGACCACGAAGATGAGGCTGGCCAGCGGCAGGCCGGGCCCCCGCCAGCGGCCCCGCCGCATCAGCTCGGCGGCCGCCACGCCCAGCCAGAACTCCAGCGAGCGGACCACCGGGAAGATCTGGGTGAACCACCAGGTGCTCTCCTCCGGCACCAGCGCCTGCCCGGGCCAGAGGGCCACGATCAGCAGCGGCACCGCCGCCACCACCGCCCAGAGCAGGCCGGCCCGGGCCCGGCGCAGCGCCGGCAGCACCAGCGGCAGGCAGAGGTAGAAGAACAGCTCGCAGGAGAGCGACCAGCTCACCGTGTTGATGCTGTAGAAGTAGCCGGGCGTCGGGTCCCAGGCCTGCACGAGCAGGAGGCTCTCCAGCGCGGCGCGGGGCACGATGGTGTCCGCGAACCACCACATCACGAGCAGGGCCGCCACCCAGGTCAGCACGTGGTTCGGGTAGATCTTGGCGAGCCGCCGCCGCCAGAAGTCGCGCCGCCGCTCCCCGTCGCGGGCCGACCAGACCAGCACGAACCCGCTGAGGATGAAGAAGAACTGCACCCCGGACAGGCCCAGGGTGAACACCCCGCCGACGACCGCCTGGTAGTCCGGTTCACCGACGATCCGCATGGTGCCCGCGTGGTAGCCGAAGACCAGCATCGCGGCCACCCAGCGCAGCCCGGTCAGCGAGGGCAGCCGGCTCGCCGTGGCCGTCGGTGCGCCCACCGCGCTCGTCATGCCGGGCACCCCGCCGTCGCCACGCTCACCCGCACGTACCTCTCCTCCCCCGGCCGCTCGCCGCCGCGACCGCGGCCCGGCGCCGGACGGCGGCACCGGTCGTGCCGCCGTCCGGGCACCCTACCGGCTGGTGGGGCCGCCACGACCGGGTCGGGGGACGCCGACCCACCGGGAGATGTACGCGGGCTGCAGATTGCCCTAATATTCCCCGGACCCCCGCCGACGTCGTGCCCGGCGGCGGGCCGGCCGGCGCCCTCCCACCGGGCCGCCCCGGCACGCGTGGACCACGAGATGGAGCGGCGATGCACGAGCGGATCCTGATGCGGGCGAAGAAGGGCCCGTTCGACGTCCGCTCCGCCGAGGAGGCCTTCGAGGGCGACTGGATCGGGGCCAACAACGGCAACCTCGTCTTCAGCCACGCCGCCCACAAGCTGCTCGGCACGACGACCGCCGCGATCACGCCGACCGAGTTCAAGGTCAACCCACGCGAGACCGACGAGATCAACGAGAAGTACGACGTCTACGTCATCCCGCTGGCCAACGCCTTCCGGCGCAGCTACACGCACCGCATCGAGCTGATGACCCGGCTGGTCGAGCGGCTGAAGATCCCGGTGGTCGTGCTCGGGGTCGGGGTGCAGACCGACGTCACCGGCGACCGGGAGTACCTGCGCCCGATCGACGCCGTGGTCAGCCGGTTCGTCCGGGCCGTGCTCAACCGCTCGCCCAGCATCGGCGTACGCGGCGAGATCACCGAGAGCTACCTGCGCACCCTGGGCTTCTCGGCGGTCGACGTGATCGGCTGCCCGTCGATGTTCCTGCACGGCGACCGGCTGACGGTGGAGAAGACCAGGCCGACGCTGGAGCCGGACGCCCGGGTGGCGCTGACCGTCTCCCCGTACGTCAAGTCGATGGCGAAGATCATCGCCGCGCACCACCGGCGCTACCCGAACCTGCGCTACCTGCCGCAGGACCTCACCACCCTCGGCACGCTGCTCTACGGCGACGCCCCGGAGGACCGGGGAAAGACCAGCCAGATCCCGGTGCACACCTCCCACCCGCTGTTCGTCGAGGACAAGGTGCGGATGTTCCTGGACCCGTGGACCTGGATGGACTACCTCTCCGGGTTCGACTTCGCCTTCGGCACCCGCATCCACGGCACCATCACCGCGCTGGTCGCCGGGACCCCCGGCTACCTCTTCGCGCACGACTCGCGCACGCTGGAGCTGGCCCGGTACTTCGACATCCCGCACCGGACGATGAAGGAGGTGCCCGCCGACATCGACGCCGCGCAGCTCTACGCCGAGGCGGACTACACCGCCATGCACGCCGGCCACCGGGACCGCTACGAGCGGATGGCGGCGTTCCTGGCCGCGCACCGGCTCGGCAACGCGTTCGACGACGGGGACGCCACCGCCCGCTTCGACGAGCGGGTCCGCGCCACCAGCTTCCCGCCGGCCGTCCGGCCGGCCACCGCGACCTCCCCGGAGGCCCTGCTGGAGCGGATCCAGTGGCTGCGGGACCGCAACACCGCGCTGGACGGCCAGGTGCGCACGCTGGAGGAGCAGCGGCTGCGGGCCCGGGTCAGGCGCGCGGTCGGCGCGCCGGTACGGCGGATCCTGAGTCGTTAACCCGCCGCTCGGCGGCTGTTCAGTAACTCCATCTCCACCGGATACGTCAGGTTCCGAGGCCGTCCACCCGGGTGCACCAGGGTGGCGGCGTGGTCAACGAGCCGACGCGCGCCACCCCTCTGCTGAGCATCGTCGTGCCGGTCCACGGGGTGGAGGCGTACCTGTACCAGTGCCTCGAGTCGATCCGGGCGGACGTCCCGGCCGACGAGCGGGGCACGGTCGAGCTGGTCGCCGTCGACGACGCCTCCCCGGACCGGTGCGGGGACATGCTGCGTTCGTACGCCGCCGGCCGGTCCGAGGTCCGCACCGTGCACCTGAGCAGCAACGTCGGGCTGGGCCCGGCCCGCAACGCCGGCCTGGCGGTGGCGACCGGCGACTACGTCTGGTTCGTCGACAGTGACGACTGGCTGCCGCCGGGCACCATCCCCGCGGTGCTGGACCGGCTGCGCGCGCACCGCCCCGACGTGCTGCTGCTGGACCACGTGCGGGTGCACGAGGGCGGGCGGCGCGAGCTGGACGCCAGCAGTCCCCTGCTGCGCGGGGTGCCCGACGTGGTCCGGCTGGCCGACCGGCCGCAGCTGCTGCGGGTGCAGCACACCGCCTGGAACAAGGTGGTCCGCCGCGCCTTCATGGACGAGCTGGAGCTGCGCTTCCACCCCGGCTGGTACGAGGACATCCCGTTCAGCCACCCGCTGCTGATCGGCGCGGAGAAGATCTCGGTGCTGGACCGGGTCTGCTACCTCTACCGGCAGGGCCGGCAGGGCGCGATCACCTCCACCCGCAGCGGCCGGCACTTCGACGCCTTCGACCAGTACGACCGGCTGCTGGACTGGGTCGGGCGGCGGTACCCGGACGAGCGGCTGCGGGCCGAGCTGTTCGGGCTGATGGTCAACCACATGCTGGTGGTGGTCGGCAACGACGACCGGCTGCACCCGCACCTGCGCCGAAAGTTCTTCCACCGGGTGGCCGCCCAGTATCGTCGCCACCTGCCGGCGGGCGGCTACCCCCGCCCCGCCGGGGTGGCCGGGCTCAAGCACCGGCTGGTGGGCCGGGACAACTACCTCGCGTACGCGGCGCTGCGCCAGGCCCACCGGCTGGCCGGTCGGCTGCGCCGGCCCGCCGCTCCCCCGGCCGGCGCCGCCGTCGCATCGGCGGCTGCGGACCGGGTCGCCGCCGACCCGGCCGAGGCGAGCGACGCGCTGGCCCGTCACGGCACGCCGTGACGGCGAGGGTCGACACGTCGTGCCGCCGTGATGCCCGGACCCGGTTGGGGCGGCACCCGGCGGCGGAGTTTTCCAGGTCGTCCCCGGACGACGAGGCAGGGACCGCGCGCCTGCGCGGACGCACAGCGGACAGAGGTCGGGCATGACGACAGTGAAGATCGGGCCGCACGTGGTCGGCGCCGGGGAGCGGCCCTTCGTGGTCGCCGAGATGTCCGGCAACCACAACGGTGACCTGGACCGGGCGCTGGCCATCGTGGACGCCGTCGCGGCCAGCGGGGCGCACGCGCTGAAGCTCCAGACGTACCGGCCGGACACGATCACCATCGACGTCGACACCCCGGCCTTCCGGATCTCCGGTGGGCACGAGCTGTGGGGCGGGCAGAACCTGTACCGGCTCTACGAGCGGGCGCACACGCCGTACGAGTGGCACGCGCCGATCTTCGCCCGGGCCCGCGAGCGGGGGCTGACCGTCTTCTCCTCGCCGTTCGACGCCACGGCGGTGGAGCTGCTGGAGGAGCTGGACGCGCCGGCGTACAAGATCGCCTCGTCGGAGCTGGTCGACCTGCCGCTGATCCGGCTGGTCGCCGGCACCGGCAAGCCGCTGGTCATCTCGACCGGGATGGCGACGGTGGCCGAGATCGACGCCGCGGTGCGGACCGCCCGCGAGGGCGGGGCCGGCGGCATCGTGCTGCTGGCCTGCACCGCCTCCTACCCGGCGCCGCCGGCGGACAGCAACCTGCGCCGTATCCCGGTGCTCGCCGACGCGTTCGGCGTGCCGGTGGGGCTCTCCGACCACACCCCCGGCATCGGCGTGCCGGTCGCCTCCGTGGCGCTGGGCGCGTGTTTCATCGAGAAGCACGTGACGCTGGACCGCGCCGACGGCGGGGTGGACTCCGACTTCTCCCTCAACCCGGACGAGCTGGCCGCGCTGGTGGTCGAGTCGGGGCGGGCGTACGCGGCGCTGGGCGGCACCGCGATCGGCCCCACCCCCGCCGAGCGGGAGGGGCTGCGGTTCCGCCGTTCGCTCTACGTGGTCGCGGACGTGCGCGCCGGCGACCCGGTGACCGCCGACAACGTGCGGTCGATCCGGCCCGCGGGCGGGTTGCCGCCGGTGGAGATCGAGAAGGTGCTGGGCCGCACCTTCGCCGTCGACGTCCCGCGCGGCACCCCGCTGAGCTGGGACCTCGTCTGAGCCGTCGCTGACCGACACCGGCTCCGGGCTTCCGGGGCCGGTGTCGCCGTCCGCCGGCCGGCAGGGTGTCCGGTCGCCTTTCGAGCTGATGTCGTCAACGACTCAACCGACCGGGCCGCGGTCGTCTCGGAGGCGGCGTCGCGCGTCCCGGGCTCCCGCTGCGCGGCCCGCACCGCGAAGCGCGGGACGGCTGGGCGAGAGGCGGCTGGTCAGGGCGCGAAGGCGACCGTCACCACCACGTCGTCCAGGCGCAGGGTCCGCCACACCGCCCGGCTCTCCGGGGGTACGGCCAGCCCGTGCCGCCGCCACCAGGCGGCCACCGGCACGTCGGCCAGCTTGCAGAGGCTCTCCGCCCGGGTCCAGCGGGCCCAGAAGTCGGCCCGCCCGAACCGGTGCGCCAGGGCGGGCGGGACGTCCGCGTCGGCCCGTTCGGCGTCCACCGCGACCCGCCAGCCCGGGGTCGGTGGGCCGTACCAGCCCACGCAGCGTCCGTCGTCGAGGTGGCTGCGGGTGACGGCGTACCCCAGGTCGGCCGGCCGGCCCACCCGCAGGTGCCGTTCGGCGGCGCCGAGCAGGGCCGGCACCGGCCGGGGCGCGCGGGCGGCGGGCCCCGGCCGGGACAGGGCGGCGTCAGACGGAGGCCGCACCGTCCACCACGATCACCTGGCCGTTGATGTTGGTCTGCTCGCGCAGCAGCATCCGCACCACCGGCACGACCTCCTCCGGCTCGGTGAGGTGGCCGGTGGGGGTGCGCCGGACGATCTGGTCGAGCTGGGTGCTGCCCAGCACGGCGGACATCTCCGAGGCGAAGAAGCCGGGCGCCACCGAGTTGACCAGCATCCGGCCGCCCAACTCGCGGGCCAGCGAGCGGGTGGCGGCGTCCATGCCGCCCTTGGTGGCCGAGTACGCCACCAGTCCCGGGAAGCCGCGCTGCGCGCAGATCGAGGTGATGTTGACGATCCGTCCGCGCAGCCCCTTGCCCAGCATCCGCCGGATCACCAGGCGGGTGAGCTGCAACGGCGCGGTCAGGTTGGTCTCGATGATCCGGGCGATGTCGCCGGTGGAGGTGTGCACGTGCAGCGAGTCCTGCCCGACGGCGGCGTTGTTGACGACGCCGTCGATCGGGCCGAGCCGCTCCTCCACCTCCCGCACGAAGGCCAGGGTGGCGGCCGGGTCGGTGACGTCGACCGCGCCGACGTGCACCCGGTCGGGATGCTCGGCGGCCAACTTCTCCAGCTCCGGCGTGACGGTACGGGCGAAGGCCGCCACCCGTACGCCGGCGTCGAGCAGGTCGGTGACGATGGCCAGGCCCAGCCCCCGGGAACCGCCGGAGACGAGGACCACGGTGCTGGGCGGGACGAGCGGGGAGTCAGACATCGCTCTTCAACGTCTCCTTGACGGGGATCTCGGTGAACATGCGGATGCGGCGCGGCACCGCGTAGTCGGGGAGCCGGTCGGCGCACCAGCGCACCAGCATGGCCTCGTCCAGCGGGTCGCCGGACGGCGTCGGCACCACCTCGGCGACGACCATCCGGCCGAGCACCGGCGCCCGCCGACCGGTGACCCGGGCCCAGGCCACCCGGGGGTGGGCGGTGAGCACGTTCCGGACCAGCCCGGCGGAGACCTTGCTGCCGCCGACGTTGATCTCGTCGGAGTCGAGCCGGCCGGTGATCAGCACCCGGTCGTCGACCACCTGCACCCGGTCGCCGGTGCGCACCGGCCCGTCGAGCCCGACCCCGTGGTACGGCGAGCTGACCACCAGTTCCTCGCCGTCGACCGAGAGCCGGGGCCGGCCGGGCACCTCCCGGTCCAGCCAGTCGACCGGGAACCCGGCGCGGCCGTCGTGCACCACGATGGACGCGCCGACCTCGGAGGAGGCGTAGATCCAGGAGATCCGGGCGGTCGGGAAGACCGCGCGGAGCTGGTCCAGGACGGCCTGGTCGACCGGCTCCCCGCCGAGGGTGAGCTGGCGCAGCGGCACCCGGGCCAGCGCCGCGCCGTCGCGGTGCAGGGTGCGCCGCCAGAAGGTCGGGGTGCCGGAGGCGGCGTCCACGCCGTGCGCGGCGGCGACGGCCGGCCACTCGTCCAACTCGTCCGGGTCGACCACCACGAGGTGCTGTCCGGGCTGGGTGAGCGACAGCGTCACCACCTGCCACCAGGCGTACGTGCCGGGGGCGTACGGGCAGAGCCAGGTCCGCTCCGGCTGGGCGCCCCGGACGGTGGTCAGCGAGTCCAGGGTGTGCCCGACCCGCTTGGGCCGCCCGGTGGAGCCGGAGGTGAGCAGCCAGAGCCGGCCGGGCTCGGCCGGGCGGGCGGTTGTCGGCGGGACGGTCACCGGGCCGGCGGCGTCCAGGGTGGCCAGCGCGAAGCCGGCCTCGCGCAGCTCGTCCCGCATCGCCGGGTCGACCCGGTGCGCGGTGCTGAGCAGCAGCTCGGTGCCGTGCTCGGCGTGCTGCCGGGCGGCGGCCAGCGCGTCGGCGGAGCCGGCGGCGAGGACGGCGGCGGGCGACGGCAGCGCCGGCGCGGGCAGCGCCCGCCAGGTGCGCGCGGTGCCCCCGACGACGACCCGGTTGTCCAGGCCGGCCGGGGTGGAGGTCGTGACGGTCACTGCCGCTGGAGCGTGCCGAGGAAGTCGAGGACGTCGCCGACGGTGGCGATCCGGCGCAGGCCGGGGGCGTCGAAGTTGAGCTCCTCCCCCGTCTCGTCCTCGACCCGCAGGGCCAGCTCGGAGAAGTCCAGCGACCGGAAGCCGATCTCCCGCAGGTCGGCGTCGTCGTCGTCCGGGAGCACCTTGCCCTGGTTGGCGAGCACCTGCGCCATGAGGTCGCGGATCTGCGCGCGACTCAATTCGTTCATGCGGCGGAGTGTACAGCCCGGGAATTGACCTCACCATTTCCCGGGTAGGGTTCCCGAGGCCCGCAGGAATCGAACGGAAAGAGGTCGGCGTGCTGCGTGAGGCGACCGAGGACGACGTTAACCTGATGTTGTCCTGGCGTAATCAGGAAACCAACCGGCAGGTCAGCAAGAACAGTCACGAGATCACCGCCGAGGAGCACGCCGCGTGGTGGTCGCGGGTGCGCACCGACCCCACCCGCCGGGTGCTGGTGTACGTCCACGACGGCCGGCCGTGCGGCGTGGTGACCTTCTTCGACCTGCGCCTGGCCGGTCCGCGTACCGGTTCCTGGGGCTTCTACCTGGACGCCGAGGGGCTGGCCGAGCGGGGCGAGACGCTGCCGGCCTGGCTGGCGGTGATGCGGGCGGCGGTGGACCACGCCTTCGACGAGTTGCGGCTCGACCGGCTCGACGGGGAGGTGCTGGCCGACAACACGGTGGTCCGCCAGATGAACCGCCGCTTCCGGTTCGTCGAGGGCAGTGCGGAACAGCAGGTGCACGACGGGCGGGAAATCACCGTCGTCCCCGTTTCGCTGCATCGGGAGAATCGTTGACGGCGCTGATGTCGACAATTGTCCGCCGCGCATTAACCGGCCGGCCATTTCCCGTTCATCGAGGTCGGGAAAGAATCGTCAGCCGCGCCGCCAGGCCGCCCAGTGCTGGCCCGGATTGCCGCCGAGGCGGACGAAGCCGTAGCGGGTGCCGTCCCAGTCGTCCGCAGCGCCGGGCGCCCAGCGGGCGAAGACCACGTCGGCGGCGGCCGGCGGCCGGTCGCTGAACCACCGCACGTCGCTCCAGGTCACCTGGTGGCTCAGGTTGAACCGCAGGATGTAGTGCACCCCGACGGAGGCGTAGACCCGCTCGCCGGGCCGTACCCCGAGGTCGGCGACGCGCGGGGTCGGCGCGGTGGCCGCCACCATCGGCCGGACCAGCCGGTCGGTGATCACCTGCATGGTGCCGAGGTTCACCACGACCAGCACGGCGAGCACCGGCACCCGCAGCCTCGGCACCCGGACCGCGGCGACCAGCAGCAGGCAGGCCACCGCGCCCACCGCCGCCCCGGTGAACGGGCGGAACTCGCGCCAGCCGCCGGTCAGCGCCATCAGGTCGGGGGCACCGAAGCCGCCGTAGCGCAGCTCGTGCCCCCGACTCGCCACGTAGGCGAGCCGGGCGGCGATCAGCGCCGCACCCCCCACCAGCAACGCGACCGCGACGGCCGCCCGGGCCAGCAGCACCCGGTACGCCACGGTGAGCAGCACCGCCACCCCAACCAGCAGCCAGAACGGGGCCAGCATCTGCACGTACCGCCCGTAGATGGCGTCCAGCGGCTTGGTGGTGATGCCGGCCAGGATCACCGACGCGCCGCCGGCCACGCCGACGCTCGTCACCAGGGCGACGCCGAGCGTCCAGCGGACGGCCGGGTCGCCCCCGCGCCGGCGCAGCTCGCGCACCGCGGCGGCCCAGGCGATCCCGGCCATCCCGAAGGTGATCACCACCAGGTACCAGAGCTGCGTGGCGACGGCCGCCCCCAGCCGCAGCAGCCCCTGCCCGGAGGCGACGGCCCGGACGGTGCCGCCGCCGGGCGGGTTGCCCAACAGGTAGACCCGGTCGCCGAGCAACCGGATGCCGACGGCGTTCACCAGGGCCAGGGCCAGCACGGGCAGCACCGCGGCCAGCGCCTGGCCGAGGGTGACCCGGCGGCGGACCAGCAGCAGCAGGACCAGACCGGCGTGCACCGCCACGATCACCAGGCCCCGGGAGTGCAGCAGGTGGAACGCGCCGACCAGCGTGCCCACCGTCGCGGCGGCCAGCACTCCCGGCCGGGCGACCCACCGGTGCACGGCCAGCAACCAGGCCAGCACCAGCGGCGCCAGCACCGCGTCGATCATCGCCACCTCGGCGTAGAAGGCGGTGGCCGGCAGGGTGGCGGCCACCGCGGCGGCGACCAGCGCGTACGACCGGCGCAGCGCGAGCAGCCGACGCGCCAGCAGGTACGCCAGCGGCAGCACGGTGGCGTTGACCGCCGCGTTGATCAGCTGCACCAGGCGGTAGCTGTCGGTGAAGTCCCGCTCGCCGAGGAACGCCGGGGAGATCAGCATCGGGTAGCCGACCCGGCGCAGCGGGCCGTTCTCGCTGCTGAAGCCGCCCGGCCCGCCGGCCAGCGCCCGGGCGGTGTTGAGGTAGCTGTCCTCGTCGGTGTGCGCGATCGGCAGGGCGACGTGCCGGGCCAGCCACATCCGCCAGGCCACCCCGGCGAGCCAGCCCAGGACCAGCAGCGCCGGCACCAGCCAGCGCCGCCGGGCCGGCGCCGCCGGCGCCTCGACCGGGTCGGCCGGGTCGGCGACCCGGTCCCGTACGTCGGACGTCATCTCGTCTCCTGGTCGCTGGTGAGCGCGCCGGCCGCGCGGCGGGGCGCGGCGGGCGGGTCGGGCGGAGGGGTCGTGGCGGGCGGCGCGGGGCCGGAGGGCGACCGGGCCGGGGGCCGGCCGTCGCGTACGCGGGGCCACTGTAGCCAGCACAGTTCCCGCCGGTCAGCCGCTCGGCGGGGGCGACGCAAGTGTTCGCCTGCCGGGTGTCCGGCATTCACGGGACCAGCGCGGGCGGTTCACCCGGGCGCGTCGGGGTGTTAACCCGCCGTGGCTAGCGTCCGTCCGGTCGCGTGGCCCCCGGCCGCCGACGCACAACCTGCGATCATGGGAGCACCACATTGAGCGAGCTGACGGGATCCTCCATCCTGGTCACCGGCGGCACCGGTTCCTTCGGTAGGACCTTCCTCCGGCACATCCTGGCCGAGGCCGACCCGGCCCGGGTGGTGGTCTTCTCCCGCGACGAGCTGAAGCAGTACGAGCTGCGCCAGCAACTCGGCGACGACCCGCGGCTGCGCTGGTTCATCGGCGACATCCGGGACCGGCACCGGCTCACCCGGGCCATGCACGGCGTCGAGCACGTGGTGCACGCGGCGGCGTTGAAGCAGGTGGACACCGCCGAGTACAACCCGTCGGAGTTCATCGCCACCAACATCACCGGCTCCCAGCACGTGGTGGACGCCGCGATCGAGGCCGGCGTCAAGAAGGTCATCGCGCTCTCCACCGACAAGGCGTCCAGCCCGATCAACCTGTACGGCGCCACCAAGCTGGTCGGCGACAAGCTCTTCGTCTCCGCCAACCACTACGCCGCCCAGCACCCCACCCGCTTCGCCGTGGTCCGCTACGGCAACGTGGTGGGCAGCCGCGGGTCGGTGGTGCCGCTGTTCCGCCGGCTGGCCGCCGAGGGCAAGAGCCTGCCCATCACCGACAAGCGGATGACCCGGTTCTGGATCACCCTCGACCAGGCCGTCCAGTTCGTCATGGACAGCTTCGACCAGATGCAGGGCGGCGAGCTGTTCGTGCCGCGCATCCCCAGCATGCGCATCCTCGACCTGGTCGAGGCGGTCGCCCCGGACGCCACCACCCACGAGATCGGCATCCGGCCGGGCGAGAAGCTGCACGAGGAGATGATCGCCCCGGACGACAGCCGGCGGACGCTGCGCGCCAAGGACCGGTTCATCGTCCAGCCCACCATCGCCACCTGGGGCTACCAGCCGCCGGTCGGCTGCGAGCCGGTGCCGGACGGGTTCGCGTACCAGTCGGACACCAACGACGAGTGGCTGAGCGTCGAGCAGCTGCGCGACATGCTCGGCCTCGGCGCGTGACGGCGATGCTGCCGTACGGGCGGCAGTCGGTCACCGCCGACGACGTCGCCGCCGTGGTGGCCGCGCTGCGCAGCGACTGGCTCACCACCGGCCCGCAGGTCGACGCCTTCGAGACCGACCTGGCGAGCTGGACCGGCGGGGTCGGCTGCGCGGCGGTCTCCAACGGCACCGCCGCCCTGCACGTCGGGTACGCGGCGGCCGGGGTGGGCCCCGGCGACGAGGTGGTGGTGCCGCCGATGACGTTCGTCGCCACCGCCAGCAGCGCGGTGGCGCTCGGCGCGAAGGTGGTCTTCGCCGACGTCGAGGAGGAGACCTTCACCCTCGACCCGGCCGCGGCGGCCGCCGCGACGACCTCGCGTACCCGGGTGGTCTCCGCCGTCGACTACGCCGGCCACCCGGCCGACTACGACGCCCTGCGCGGCGCCCTCGCCGGCAGCGACGCGCTGCTGCTGGCCGACGCGGCGCACTCCATCGGCGCCACCTACCGGGGCCGGCCGGTCGGCTCGCTGGCCGACCTGACCACCTTCTCGTTCTTTCCCACCAAGAACCTGACCACGGCCGAGGGCGGCGCGGTCGCCGCGCTCGACGCGGAGCTGCTGACCCGGGCCCGCCGGTTCCGCAACATCGGGCTGGTCCGCGAGCGGGACGCGCTGCGCTGGCCGGACGAGGGCGGCTGGCACCAGGAGGTGCACGAGTTCGGCCTGAACTACCGGCTGCCCGACGTGCTCTGCGCGCTCGGCCGCAGCCAGCTGCGCCGGCTCGGCGACTTCCTCGCCGCCCGGGACCGGCTGGTCGCCCGGTACGACGAGGCGCTGGCCGACCTGGACGGCGTGCGGCGGCCCGGCCGCCGCTCGTGGGCCGCCCCGGCCTGGCACCTCTACCCGATCCGGGTGCTCGACGGCCGCCGCCGTGAGGTGTACGACCGGATGCGGGCCGCCGGGATCGGCGTCCAGGTCAACTACCTGCCCGCGCACTGGCACCCGGCCTTCGCCGACCTCGGCTACCGGCGCGGATCCTGCCCGGTGGCCGAGTCGTTCTATGAGCAGCAGCTGTCGTTGCCGCTCTTCCCGAGCCTGACCGACGCCGACCAGGATCGCGTGATCGACGCGCTGGGCGCGGCGCTGCGGGGCGTCACGGCACGTCCCGCCGCCGCCTGACGGGGGAACCGATGCACCACGCGAACCATTTCTACGGCCACGCGCACGTGCTGGCCCGCTACTGCGGGCTGGGCGACGGGCACCCGCCCCGGATCAACGGGTACGTCCAGCACGGCTGGAACATCGGCGACGGGCTGGCTCCCGGCCACCCGTACGCCGAGTTCACCCCCAGCCTGCTCTGGTCCGAGCAGACCCGGCGGCGGGCCTGGTCGGTGGGGCGGCGCAACGTGGTCACCGTCGGCGCGCCGTTCACCTACCTGCTGTCGCTGCGCCCGCAGGACCCGCCGGAGGCGGAGCGGGCGGGCACCATCTGGTACCCGTTCCACGGCTGGGAGGGCCAGCACGTCAAGGGCGACCACAAGGAGCTGATCGCCCGGATCCGGGCCACCGAACCCGGCCCGGTCACGGTCTGCCTCTACTGGCACGAGTACGGCATGCGCCGGGTGCGCCGGCTCTACGAGAACGCCGGCTTCCGGGTCATCTGCCACGGCTACCGCGGCCACTGGTGGAAGGACACCGACCCGCTCTTCCTCGACAAGCAGCTCACCGAGCTGCGCCGGCACAAGCGGGTCGCCTCCAACCGGCTGACCAGCGCGATCTTCTACGGCATCGCCGCCGGCTGCGAACCCGCCGTCTACGGCGACCCGATGATCCTCGCCGCCGAGGACCCGACCTTCGGCGGCACCGCCCGGATCCGCCGGCAGTGGCCGGAGCTGCACGGCGAGTCCGTCGACCTGCCGACCGCCGTCGAGATCGCCCGCGCCGAACTGGGCACCGACCACCGCTGTACGCCGGCCGAGCTGCGCGAGCTGCTCGGGTGGGCGAACCTCCAGGAGGAGAAGAGTTGACGACTGAGACGGCGGCCCGGATCGCGCTGCCCGGCGGGGAGATGCTGGCCTGGTCCGACCTGCCGGAGGAGCGGCTGCCCGACGGCGGGCCGCTGGCCGCGCTGACGGCCCGGGTCGTACCGGCGGGGGCGCGGGTGCTGCTGGCCGGGCCGCACGACCCGGCGCTGCTGACCCGGCTGGCGCACGCGGAGGTGACCTGCCTGCTGCGCAGCCACCCGGACGGGGTGGCGCTGGCCGAGCGGGGCGCCCGGGTGGTGGTGGGCGGCCCCTCCGGCCTGCCCGCCGGCGAGACCTTCGACGTGGTGGTGGCCGCCGCCGGGCTGGACGCCGTGGAGTCGGTGGAGGGCCCCCGGCTGGGCTGGGACGGCGTGCTGGACCGGCTGGCGCGGGCACTGCGCCCGGGCGGCAAGCTGCTGCTGCGGCTGGACAACCCGCTCGGCGTGCACCGGCTGGTGGCCACCGCCCCCTGGTACGCCGACCGCGCCGACTCCGCCTGGACCATCGGCGGGGTGCTCGACACCGACCGGCCGGCCAACCGGGAGCAGTTGCGCGACCGGGTCACCGGGGCGGGACTGCGGCCGGCGGCCTGCTTCGCGGCGTACCCCGATCCGACCGCGCCGACCGCGCTGGTGGCCGCCGACGAGCTGGACCGGCGGACCACGTCGGGGCTGTTCGACGCGGTGCTGCACGGTGCCTGCGCGGACGGCGCGGCCACCGTGCTCCAGGACCCGGCCCGGCTGGCCGTCGACGCGCTGCACGCGGGCCTCGGCTCGGCGCTGGCGCCGGGCTGGCTGCTGCTCGCCCACCGGCCCGCCGACCCGGACACCGGCCCGGCCGACCCGTCGCCGGCCGCGCTGCCCGTGGCGCTGGTGCAGACCGGGCCGCCGGGGATCGGCGTGGTCGAGGTGGTCGACGGACCGGACGGCTGGCGGTGGCGGGTGGGCGGCCGGGTCAGCCGGCCGGAGCCGGCGCCGTTCGCCACCCGCGAGGCGGCCTACCGGGACGCGGGCGCGCTGGACGGGCCGGTCCCCGAGGGGCGGCTGCTGCGCACCCTGCTGCTCGACGCCTGCCTGCGCCGCGACCTGGACACCCTGCGCCGGCTGCTGCGCGGGTACGCGACCTGGCTCGCCGCCGGCGCCGACTCCCACGGTCGACTGGGCGGCGCGGTGGCCCTAGCCAGCACGGACAACGTGGTGGTGGCCGGCGACGAGCACGCGGTGCTCGACCCGAGCTGGCGGGCCGCCGCGCCGATGGACGTGGACGTGGTGCTCGCCCGGAGCCTGTGGCGGTTCGCCGCCGCGCTGCTCACCGGCGGGTACGCCCACCCCTGGCCGTCCACCCTGGACGTCGCCGGCCTGACCGTGGTGCTCGGCGGCCTCGCCGGCCGGGAGCTGGACCGGCGCACCGTCGACGCGGCGATCGAGGCGGAGGCGGCGGTCTCCGCCGCGCTGCGCGGCCTCGACGCCGACGGGCGGGTCCGCCTCGCCACCGAGCTGCGCGCGGTCGAGCCGACCGACCCGCCGGCCGGGCCGCGCAGCTACCAGCAGCTGCGCGAGGCGTGGCTGCGCCAGCGGGAGGAGCTGACCCGGCTGGGCGCGCTGCTCAAGTGGACCGAGGAGCTGCTGACCTCGCGGGAGCGGGCGTTGCGCCGGGCCGACGCCACCATCAACCTGCTCAGCGGTTCGCTGAGCTACCGGGTGGGTCGGCTGGCGATCACGCCGGCCCGGCTGGCGAAGCGGGGCGCCCGTGCGGCCAAGCGCCGCGCCCGGGAGGCGCTGAACCAGCGCGGGCCGCGGGAGGAGCAGCAGTGAGCGGGGAGGTCGGGTCGGTGCCCCGAATCGTGGGGATCGTGCAGGCGCGGATGGGCTCGTCCCGGCTGCCCGGCAAGGTGCTGCGCCCGCTGGCCGGGCGCAGCGTGCTCGGCCGGGTGGTCCGGGCCGCCCGGGACAGCGGCGTACTCGCCGACCTGGTCGTGGCGACCAGCACCGACGCTGTCGACGACGCGGTGGCGGCCGAGTGCGACCGGCTGGGCGTGCCGTGCCACCGGGGCCCGGTCGACGACGTGCTGGGTCGCTTCGTCGGCGCCCTGGACACTTACCCCGGTGACGCGGTCATGCGGTTCACCGCCGACTGCCCGCTGCTCGACCCGGAGATCATCGCGCTGGTGGCGTCGGTGTACCGGGCGGTGCCCGGGCTCGACTACGCCAGCACCTCGATCGCCCGTACGCTGCCGCGCGGGCTGGACGTCGAGATCATCCGGGCGGACGCGCTGCGCACCCTGGACCGGCTCGCCACCGACCACCACCGGGTGCACGTCACCTCGTACGCGTACACCCACCCGGAGCTGTTCCGGGTGCTCGGGGTGACCCTCACCCCGGACCGGTCGGCGCTGCGGCTCACCCTCGACACCGAGCAGGACTGGGCGCTGGTGCGCGCGGTCACCGACCACTTCGGCGACGTCAGCGTGCCGCTGGCCAAGCTCGCCGACTGGCTGGACGGCCAGCCCGCCCTGCGCGCCCTCAACGCCGACGTACGCCAGAAGCGCCTGGAGGAGTCCTGAACCCGCCACGGATCGGGCTGCGCTGCGACGCCGGGCCCCGGCGCGGCGTCGGGCACCTGGTCCGCTGCCTGGCCCTCGGCGAGGAGTTCCTGGCCCGGGGGGCCCGGGTGGAGCTGTTCGGCACCGTCGAGCGGATCGGCTGGGCGCAGGCGCAGCTGGCGGCCCGGGGCATCCCGGCGCACCGGGGCCCGGACACCCCGGCCGGGCTGGTCGAGGCGGCCCACCGGCACCGGCTGGACGCGATGGTGCTCGACTCGTACGAGCTGGACCCGGCCGGCGCCGGGGCGCTGCGCGCGGCGGGCGTGGTCACCCTGGCGGTGGTCGACGGCGACACCCGGGGGCAGGACGCCGACCTCTACCTGGACCAGAACTTCGGCGCCCGGACCGACGCGCCCGCCGGGCGGCTGCTGGCCGGCACCCGGTACGCGCTGCTGCGCGACTCGGTGATCGGCGCCCGGCCGGCCGCCCCGAGCCAGGCCGCGCCGGTGGACCGGCCCCGGGTGCTCGCCTTCTTCGGCGGAACCGACGCGCTCGGCGCCGCCCCGGTGCTGACCCGGGTGCTGCTCGCCACCGGGCACCCGATGGAGCTGACCGTGGTGGTGGGCCGCCCCGACGTCGAGGCGGAACTGGAGGCGCTGACCCCCGGCCGGGGCCAGTCGCTGCGTCCGGTCCCGCCCACCGACGAGCTGCCCGCCCTGATCGGGGCGGCGGACCTGGTGGTCAGCGCCGCCGGCACGTCCACCTGGGAACTGTGCTGCCTCGGGGCGCCGTCGGCGCTGGTCTGCGTGGTGGACAACCAGCGCGAGTCGTACCGCCGGGTGGTGGACCACGGGCTAGTCGCCGGCCTGGGCGAGCTGCCGGAGCTGGCCGGGGCCGGGGTGGCCGGGCGGGCGGCCCGGGCGGCGGCCGCGCGGACCCTGACCGGCCTGCTCGGCTCCCCCCGGCGGCGGGCCGCGCTCGCCGCACGGGCCTGGGCCACCGTCGACGGGCGCGGCCGGGCCCGGGTCGCCGACGCGCTGCTCGACCTGGTCCAGCGCGGCGATCGTACGCCTGTACTAAACCGCTGATATGGTGGCGGCATGACGCAGGCCGCCTACCAGCCGTCGATGCTCGACCTCGCCGACGCCGGTCCGTCGCTCGGGCCGCTGCCGGGCGCGCTGCGCCGGCACGTGCTCACCCGGGGCGCCTGGGTCGACCACCTCCCCGGCTGGGTGCGCGGCTCCGACGCGGTGCTCGACACCCTGCTGACCGAGGTGCCCTGGCGCGCCGAGCGCCGCACCATGTACGACGCCGAGGTCGACGTCCCCCGTCTGCTCTGCTGGTACGCGGGCGGCCGCCCGCTGCCGCACCCGGTGCTGACCGAGGCCCGCGAGGCGCTGACCCGGCACTACGCCGCCGAGCTGGGCGAGCCCTTCGTCACCGCCGGCATGTGCCTCTACCGCGACGGCCGGGACAGCGTCGCCTGGCACGGCGACACCCAGGGCCGGTCGGCGCACACCGACACCATGGTCGCCATCGTCTCGTTCGGCTCGCCCCGGCCGCTGCTGCTGCGCCCGCGCGGCGGCGGCGCCAGCCTGCGCTTCCCGCTCGGGCACGGCGACCTGGTGGTGATGGGCGGCTCCTGCCAGCGCACCTGGGAGCACGCCATCCCCAAGACCGCCCGTCCGGTCGGCCCCCGCGTCAGCGTCCAGTTCCGCCCCACCGGCGTAGCCTGACCCACCCCACCCCACCCCACCCGGTCCCGGCACCACCGCCCCCCTCTCGGCTCGGTGATCACGAAGTTGTTGTCGCGACACGCCGGTGGGCAGGGCGACAACTTCATGATCGACGCGGGGACAGCGGCGGCGCGGGGGATGCGGGGGATGCGGAAGGGGCCCGGGGGCGTCAGCCTCCGGGCCCCTTGCGCGTGCGGGTCAGCGCTCGATGAGGTGGCCGAGGACCGTGGGGCCGAGCATGACGGCGAAGCCGCTGCCGTCGCGGCGCGGGTCGGCGGGGGGCAGCTCCACCGGGTCGCCGGTGGCGGTCGCGCCGACCGGCCGGGCGCCGACCCAGGCGACCACCAGGTCCGTCTCGCCCTTGAGGAAACGCTGGGCGCGCACGCCGCCGGTCGCCCTCCCCTTCGCCGGGTACGCCCCGAACGGCGTCACCTTGACCGTCGCGCCGGTGGAGGTCACCACCATCGGCTCCCCGTGCCCGGGGTCGTCCGTGCGGACCGCCCCGAACCAGACCACCCGCGCCCCGTCGGGCACGTTGACCCCGGCCATGCCGCCACCCTTGAGCCCCTGCGGGCGGACCAGCGTGGCGGCGAAACGCAGCAGCGACGCCTCCGAGGTGATGAAGGTCAGCGCCTCCTGGCCGTCGGTGAGCCAGGTCGCCCCGACCACCTCGTCCCCCTCGCGCAGGCCGATCACCTCGAACTCGTCCGAGCGGACCGGCCACTCCGGCGCGCAGACCTTGACCACGCCCTGCCGGGTGCCGAGCGCCAGGCCCGGCGACCCCTGCGCAGCCGCCCCGAGCGGGGCCAGCCCGACCACCGTCTCGCCGGCCTCCAGCGGCACCAGCTCGGCGGCCGACATGCCGCCGCGCAGCGAGACCGTGCCGGCCTGCTCCGGCAGCACCGGCAGCGGCAGCACGTCGATCTTGAACGCCCGGCCGGCGCTGGTCACCAGGAGCACCCGGCCCCGGGCGGTGGTGTGCACGACGGCGCGTACCGTGTCGTGCTTGACCCGGCCGTTGCGCCGGCGCCCCTCGGCGGCCTCCTCCGACTCGGCCGCGGTGCGGGCCACCAGCCCGGTCGCGGAGAGGATCACCTGGCAGGGGTCGTCGGCCACCTCCAGCGGGCCGGCCGGCACCGACGCCGCCAGCACCTCCTTGAGGTCGCCGTCGACCAGGGTGGTACGCCGCGGCGCGCCGAACTGCTTCACCACCGCCGACAGCTCGTCGGAGACGACCTTCTTCAGCACCTTGTCGTCGTCGAGGATCTTGGACAGCTCGGCGATCTCCCCGCGCAGCTTCTCCTGCTCGGCCTCCAGCTCGATCCGGTCGTACTTGGTCAACCGGCGCAGCGGAGTGTCCAGAATGTAGGTGGCCTGGATCTCGGAGAGCTTGAACTTCTGCATCAGGCCGTCCTTGGCCGCCTGGGCATCGTCGCTGGCCCGGATCAGCCTGACCACCTTGTCGATGTCGAGCAGGGCGATCAGCAGGCCGTCGACCAGGTGCAGCCGCTCCTCGCGCTTGCGCCTGCGGTACGCGCTGCGCCGGGTGACGACCTCGTAGCGGTGGGCCAGGAAGACCTCCAGCAGCGCCTTCAGCCCGAGCGTGCGCGGCTGGCCGTCGACCAGCACCAGGTTGTTGACGCCGAACGACTGCTCCAGCGGGGTGAGCCGGTAGAGGTCGGCCAGCAGCGCCTGCGGGTTGACGCCGACCTTGCACTCGATGACCAGGCGGGTGCCGCTCTCCCGGTCGGTGAGGTCCTTGACGTCGGCGATGCCGGTCAGCCGCTTGGTCTTGGTGACCTCGTTGGTGATCGCCGCGATGACCTTCTCGGCGCCGACGCCGTACGGCAGCTCGACGACGGTGATCGCCTGCCGGCCCCGGCTGCCCTCGAGGGGGCCAATCTCCACCTTGCCGCGCATCCGCACCACGCCGCGTCCGCTCTCGTACGCCCGACGCACCTCGTCCAGGCCGAGCAGCAGACCGCCGGTGGGCAGGTCGGGGCCGGGAACGAACTCCATCAGCTTGTCGAGGTCGGCGTCCGGGTGGTTGATCAGCCAGCGGGCGGCGGAGACCACCTCGCCGAGGTTGTGCGGGATCATGTTGGTCGCCATCCCGACCGCGATCCCGGACGCGCCGTTGACCAGCAGGTTGGGGAAGGCGGCCGGCAGCACGGTGGGCTGGGTCAGCGAGCCGTCGTAGTTGGGCTCGACGTCGACGGTGTCCTCGCCCAGCTCGCCGACGAGCAGCATCGCCTCGCGGGAGAGCCGGGCCTCGGTGTAGCGCGCGGCGGCGGGGCCGTCGTCCGGGGAGCCGAAGTTGCCGTGCCCGTCGATCAGCGGCGCGTTCAGCGAGAAGTCCTGGGCCAGCCGGACCATCGCGTCGTAGATCGCGGTGTCGCCGTGCGGGTGGTACTTGCCCATCACGTCGCCGACGACCCGGGCGGACTTGACGTGCCCCCGGTCCGGCCGGTGGCCGGCCTCGTGCATGGACCAGAGGATGCGCCGGTGCACCGGCTTGAGCCCGTCGCGCGCGTCGGGCAGGGCGCGGGAGTGGATGACCGAGAAGGCGTACTCCAGGTAGGAGTCGGAGACCTCGGTGACCAGCGGGTTGTCGAAGACCCGCGCGCCGGCCTGGTCGAAGGCGGACAGGTCCACCTTGGCGCGGTCTTCCTTGCGGCGTGCCATCGTCAGCTCTCCCCTCGAACGGACCCGGTGCTCATGCGTCGATCGCTTCCCGGTCGACCCGGTCGGAGGAGTCGATCAGCCAGTTGCGGCGCGGCTCGACCTTCTCCCCCATCAGCAGTTCGAGGATCCGCTCGGCGGCGTCGACGTCGTCGAGGGTGATCCGGCGGACCGCCCGGGTGGCGGGGTTCATCGTGGTCTCCCACAGCTCGTCGGCGTCCATCTCGCCGAGGCCCTTGAAGCGCGGGATCGGGGTGACGATCTGCTTGCCGGCCTTCTCCAGCTTGCGGACCGTCGCCTCCATCTCGGCCTGGGTGTAGGTGTAGATGGTCTGCGGGTTGCGCCCCTTGGTGGTGATCTTGTGCAGGGGCGGCATCGCGGCGAAGAGCCGACCGGCCTCGATCAGCGGCCGCATGTAGCGGGCGAAGAGCGTGATGAGCAGGGTACGGATGTGCGCGCCGTCCACGTCGGCGTCCGCCATGATCAGGACCCGGCCGTACCGCAGGGCCGACAGGTCGAAGGTACGCCCCGAGCCGGCGCCGAGCACCTGCACGATCGCGGCGCACTCGGCGTTGTCCAGCACCTGCTGGAGGTTCGCCTTCTGGACGTTGAGGATCTTGCCGCGGATCGGCAGCAGCGCCTGATACTCCGCCGACCGGGCGAGCCGGCCGGTGCCCAGGGCGCTGTCCCCCTCGACGATGAACAGCTCGCTGCGGTCGATGCCGGCCGCGCGGCAGTCGACCAGCTTGGCCGGCATCGACGCGCCCTCCAGGGCGGTCTTGCGCCGGGCCGCGTCCTTCTGCTGCTTCTGGGTGAGCCGGACCCGCGCCGCGTCGACGATCTTCTGGAGCACCGTGCGCGCGTCGGCCTTGGTGCGTCGGTCCTCCAGCCAGGCCTTCAGGTGCTGCTCGATCAGGGACTGCATCACCTTGGTGATGCCGGCGGTGGAGAGCTCGTCCTTGGTCTGTGAGGTGAACTGTGGCTCCGGGATGCGCACGTGCACCACGGCCGTCATCCCCTCCAGGACGTCGTCCAGGGTGGGCGGCTCCTCCTTGGCCTTGAGCAGGCCCCGCGTGTTGCGTACGGCGTCGGCGAGGGTGCGCGCCAGCGCCCGCTCGAAGCCCTTGCGGTGGGTGCCGCCGTGGGCGTTGCGGATGGTGTTGGTGAAGCACTCCACGGTGCGCTCGTAGCCGGTGCCCCAGCGGAGGGCCACCTCGACCTCGGCGCGGCGCTGCACGTTGGACTGCATCACGCCGTTGGCGTCGGCGGCGTTCTCCCGGTAGGTGCCCTCGCCGGTGACCAGCAGGGTGCCGGAGACCGGCCGGTCGCCGGCCGGGGCCAGGAACTCGACCATGTCGGTGAGGCCGTTGGGGAAGTGGAAGCGCTCCTCGGCGGGCTGCTCACCGGTCTCGTCGCGCAGCCGGTAGTCGACCCCGGGCACCAGGAAGGCGGTGTTGCGCAGCTTCATCCGGACGGCGTCGACGTCGAGCGTCGCGCCAGTCTCGAAGTAGCGGGCGTCGTGCCAGTAGCGGATCGAGGTGCCGGTGCGCTGGCCGCGCTTCATCGCCCCGACGATCTGGAGGCCGGGACCGGCGGTGAACGGGGCGTCCGGGCCGTCGCCGTCGAAGATCCCCGGCACGCCGTGCCGGAACGACATGGCGTGCACCTTGCCGCCGCGCCGGACGGTGACGTCGAAGCGGCGGGAGAGCGCGTTGACCGCCGAGGCGCCGACGCCGTGCAGGCCGCCGGAGGTCTTGTAGCCGGAGCCGCCGAACTTGCCACCGGCGTGCAGCCGGGTGAGCACCAGCTCGACCCCGGAGATGCCGGACTTGGCGTGCACGTCGGTGGGGATGCCGCGGCCGTCGTCATCGACCTGCACCGAACCGTCGGCGTGCAGCGTCACCTCGACCTTCCTGGCGTGACCCGCGACACCCTCGTCGGTGGAGTTGTCGAGGATCTCGTTGACGAGGTGACCCACGCCACGGCTGTCGGTGGAGCCGATGTACATGCCGGGACGCTTGCGGACGGCGTCCAGGCCCTCGAGGTGGGTGAGGTCGTCGGCCCCGTAGAGGGTCTCAGGCTGTGCGGTCAACTGGTCGTACTCCCAGGTCTCGGCGGTGTGGTGCCGCTCACCGTCTTGATCCACCCTGACTCGATCTCCACGCGCGGCGCGCCGCAGCGAGCCTAGCCGCACGCCCCGACACAACCGCGCAGCCCCGCTGGAGCCATCGCGAACGGGGCGCGCGTCGTCGGTCTCCCGGCAGCAACGCCGGTCCCCGCCGGGGTGTTCCCGGGTACGGGCCGCCCGACGACGCCTCAGGGCCGGATCGCGGCGCCGAGCACGTGCGGCGACGCCGGTGCCGGCAACCGCCCGGGCGGGAAGCGGAACCGGTCCAGCCGGACCACGCTGAAGCCCGCCGCGACGATCGCCGACACCGTGTCCCGTCCGGTGTGGCAGCCGCCGCAGAGCAGCGGCCAGCAGGTCGCGTCGACCACCCGCTGCGTCCGGCGCAGCCCGGGGGTGCCCGCGGCGACGTGCTCGTAGAAGCGCAACCACCCGCCGGGACGCAGCACCCGGTACGCCTCCCGCAGCGCGACGGCCTGGTCGGGGACCGAGCAGAGCACCAGCGACATCACCACGGCGTCGGCGCTGGCGTCGGCGACCGGCAGCGCCTCGGCCAGCCCGTCGGTGACCGTCACCGGCACCGGCGCGTGCTCGGCGGCGCCGCGGGCGGCGGCGCGCAGCCAGGGCTCGGGCTCCACCGCGAGCACGGCGTCCACCTCGGGCGGGTAGTGCGCGAACATCCGGCCGTTGCCGGCGCCCACCTCGACCACCCGCCCGCGCAGGCCGGCGACCAGTCGACGCCGGTGCTCGGCCGCGCCAGCCCGGTCCAGGGCCACGCTCGCCCGGGCGAACAACCGGGCGAACAACGGGTGGGACACCCGGGAGTTGGACATCGGCGCTCCGCTCGACGTGGGTCGCTCGTCCGGCAGGCTACCGCCCGTCCGCCACCGCACCGCCGCCCCACGCCCGCCCCACCGGGGCAGCCCACGCAAATCCGGCAGCTACCCGGCCGGCAGCGGGGAGGCGCCGGGCGGTGACCAGCGGAACTCCTCAGGGGGTACCCGGGCGTGCGGTGAGCGTGAGCAGGACGGGAGCGGCGGGACTGCCGGCGAGGTCGCCGAGGCGGACGTCGTCGAGGACGGCGAGGAAGGCGGCCTGGGCGCGGCGCAGTTGGATGCGGAGCCGGCAGTCGGCCCGCAGCGCGCAGCCGGACTCCTCGCAGGCGACGACCTCGCCCTCGCCCTCGAAGGCCCGCACCACCTGGCCGACGGTCAGCTCCTCCGCGCCCTCGGCGAAGGCCACGCCGCCGGAGCGCCCGCGGATGGTGACCAGCACACCGAGCCGTTGCAGCCGCTGCACCACCTTGGCGACGTGGCTGCGGGGCAGGTCCAGCCGCTCGGCCAGTTCGTCGACGGTGGTCCGGGTCGACGCCGGCGCGGTCAGCATGGCGATCCGCAGCGCCATGTCGGTGGACCGGTTGAGCTTCACGGACCGACCCTAGCCAGCGCGTCCCGGCCCGGACAGGGGCCGGGAGACAGTGACGCCGGCAACACCGGACCTGGGACTTTCGGCCCTGAAGAGGCATCAGATTCCTGTTTAAGTGCTCGCGTAGGCAACGCAGAAGGAGGAGCACCGTGCTCTCGGAATCGTCCAAGGCCGTGGTGATCGCGACCCTGCCCGTCGTACGGGCACACGGGGAGGAGATCACCGGCCGGTTCTATCCGCGGATGTTCGCCGCCCACCCGGAGCTGCTCAACCTGTTCAACCGGGGCAACCAGGCGACGGGCCAGCAGAAGGCCGCGCTGGCCGCCTCCGTCGTCGCGTACGCCGAGCACCTCACCGGCACCGGTGGGCCGGCGTGGGACGCGATCCTGGACCGGATCGCGCACAAGCACGCCTCGCTGGGTATCACCCCCGACCAGTACACGGTCGTCGGCCGGCACCTGATGGCCGCCATCGGCGAGGTGCTGGGCGCGGCCGTCACGCCGGAGGTCGCCGCGGCCTGGGACGAGGTGTACTGGCTGATGGCCTGCGAACTCATCGCCCGGGAGGCCCGCCTCTACACGACGGCCGGCGTGGCCGGGGGCGGCGCGGTCTGGCGCGACTGGCGGGTCACCGGGGTGGTGCCGGAGGCCACCCGACGTCATCTCGCTGACCCTCGTGCCGGCCGACGGCGGCCCGGTCCCCGGCTTCGTCCCCGGGCAGTACGTCTCGGTCGCCGTCGACCTCGACGGCGGGCTCGGCCAGCAGATCCGGCAGTACAGCCTCTCCGGCCGTCCCGGCGCCGACCACTGGCGGATCACGGTCAAGCGGGTACGCGGCGTCGGCGGCGCGCCGGACGGCCTGGTCTCCACCGTCCTGCACGAGCGGACCGCCCCCGGCGACACGCTCCGGCTCAGCCCGCCCTTCGGCGAGGTCAGCGCGGTGGCCGGCGACGGGCCGCTGCTGCTGGTCAGCGCCGGCATCGGGCTGACCCCGGCGATGTCCGCGCTGGAGCACCTGGCCGCCACCGCGCCCGAGCGGCCGGTGGTGCTGGTGCACGCCGACCGGGACGGGGCCGCGCACGCCCACCGCGACGAACTGCCCCGGCTGCACGCCCGGCTGCCCAACCTGCGGCTCAAGCTCTGGTACGAGGAGACCACCGACGGCGACGACCGGGCGGCGCTGACCGCCGAGGTGGCCAGCGGCCGGATCGACCCCGAGCTGATCCCGCTCTCCCCCGACGCGCACGTGCACCTCTGCGGGCCACTGCCGTTCATGAACGAGGTCCGGACCGGGCTGCTGCGCCGGGGCGTACCGGTGGAGCGGATCGCGTACGAGGTGTTCGGGCCGGGGATGCTGCGCGGCGGCGTCTGACCCCTCCGGTGGGACTCGCGGCGGCCACGAATCTCCAACCTGGAGATTCGTGGCCGGCGGGAGAAGTCGATGATCTACAGGTTAGGAGGAGAAGGCGAGGGTACGGACCTTGGCATGCGCGTCCTCGGTATCAATGCGATCTTCCATGATCCGGCCGCCGCCCTGGTGGTCGACGGACAGGTGGTGGCCGCCGCCGAAGAGGAACGGTTCAGCCGCCGCAAGCACGGCAAGCGACCGGTCCCGTTCTCCGCCTGGGAACTGCCCGAACTCTCCGCCGCCTGGTGCCTGTCCAGCGCCGGCGTCGACGTCGACAGCCTCGACGCGGTGGCCTACTCCTTCGACCCCGGCCTGTGCCGCGACGCCGCCGACCTCGGCCTGGCCGACCCGTGGGACTGGCTGCGCGTCGACTACGCCCGGCGGGCCCCGCAGTTCCTCGCCGCCGCCCTGCCCGGCCTCGATCCGGAGAAGGTCCGCTTCGTCCCGCACCACGTGGCGCACGCCGCCTCGGCCGGGCTGGCCGCCCCGCCGGCCGGCGACGACACCGCCGTCCTGGTGCTCGACGGCCGCGGCGAGGTGGCCAGCCACCTGGCCGGCGTCTACCGCGACGGCGACCTGAGCCCGCTGTACTCGCAGGAGCTGCCGCACTCGCTCGGCCTGCTCTACGAGGACCTCACCCGCCACCTGGGCTTCCTGCACTCCAGCGACGAGTACAAGGTGATGGCGCTGGCCTCGTACGGCCGGCCGAAGCACCTCGGGCTGCTGCGCGAGCTGGTCCGGGTCACCGACGCCGGCGGCTTCCACGTCGACCGGATCGACTGGGCGAGCCTGGCCAAGGCCGCCGAGCCGGGCGCCGAGCTGACCGAGGACCACGCCGACCTGGCCGCCAGCGTGCAGGCCCGGCTGGAGGAGGTCGTCCTCGACCTGGCCCGTTGGCTGTACGACGCCTCGGGCGGCGCCCCGACCCTGGCGATGGCCGGCGGGGTGGCGCTGAACTGCGTCGCGAACGCCCGGCTGGCGGCCGAGGGGCCGTACCGGGACGTCTGGGTGCAGCCGGCGGCCGGCGACTCCGGCACCGCGCTGGGCGCCGCCCTGCACGTCGCCGGCTCCCTCGGCGACCGGGCGACGCCGATGAGCGGGGCGGACCTCGGCCGCGGCTGGTCGGACGAGGAACTGGAGGCGGAGCTGCGCCGGGCGGCGCTGCCCTACTTCCGGCCGGGCTCGATCGCCGCCGAGGCGGCCCGGGTGCTCGCCGACAACGGCATCGTCGCCTGGTACCAGGGGCGCAGCGAGTACGGCCCGCGCGCCCTCGGCCACCGCTCGCTGCTGGCCCACCCCGGCGACCCGGCGACCACCGCCCGGATGAACGACGTCAAGGGGCGGGAGCAGTTCCGCCCGATCGCGCCGATGGTCCGCGCCGAACGCTTCGCCGACATCTTCGACGGGGTCTTCCCCAGCCGGTACATGCTCTTCGTGCACCGGGTGAAGCCGGAGTGGCGCGATCGCATCCCGGCGGTCACCCACGTCGACGGCACCGCCCGGGTGCAGACCGTGCACACCGACACCGAACCCCTCGTCGCCGAGCTGCTGGCCGAGTTCGAACGACTCACCGGGCTGCCGGTGGTGGTGAACACGTCGCTGAACACCGCCGGCCGGCCCATGGTGGACACCCCGCGCGAGGCGATGGAGCTGTTCGGCTCCGCCCCGGTGGAGCTGCTGGCCCTCGGCCCGTTCGCGGTGCGCCGCGGCGCGCTCGGCGGTGGCCGGTGATCAGCATCGTGGTGCCGACCCTCGGCCGGTCCAGCCTCGGCACGTTGCTCGACGCCCTCGCCCCGCAGCTCGCCGAGCTGCCCGACGTGGAGATCCTGCTGGTCGACGACCGGCGCGACGCCGCGGGCGAGCTGGCGGTGCCGGGGGGGCTGTCCGCGTACGCCAAGGTGGTGACCGGTCGCGGCGCGGGCCCGGCGGCGGCGCGCAACGTCGGCTGGCGGGTGGCCCGCCGGCCCTGGGTGGTCTTCCTCGACGACGACGTGGTGCCGGCACCGGACTGGGCCCGGCGGCTGCTCGCCGACCTGGCGGTCGGCGACCGGGTCGGCGGGGTGCAGGGGGTGGTGGCGGTGCCGCTGCCGGGCGACCGGCGCCCCACCGACTGGGAGCGGAGCACCGCCGGCCTGGCCGAGGGCGAGTGGATCACAGCGGACATGGCGTACCGGCGGGCCGCGCTGGCGGCGGTCGACGGCTTCGACGAACGCTTCCCCCGCGCCTACCGGGAGGACGCCGAGCTGGCCCACCGGGTCCGGCGCGCCGGGTGGGAGCTGGTCCGGGGCCGACGCGTCGTCACCCACCCGGTCCGCCCCGAGGACCGCTGGGTGAGCCTGCGGGTGCAGCGCGGCAACGCCGACGACGCGCTGCTGCGCCGGCTCTACGGCCCGGACTGGCGCGCCGAGCTGGGGTTGCCGCCCGGCCGGCGGCCCCGGCACGTCGCGACCGCCGCCGCTGCGGCGCTGGCGGTGACCGCCGCCGCGCTGCGGGCCGTGCTGCCCCGCGACGGCGCGCCGCGCCGGATGCTCGGCGCGGTCGCCGCCGCCGGCGCGCTGGGCTGGGCGGCGGGCACCGCCGAGTTCGCCGCGGTGCGGATCGCGCCCGGGCCGCGCACCCGCGACGAGGTGTCCACCATGCTGCTGACCAGCGCGCTCATCCCGCCGGTCGCCGTCGCCCACTGGGTACGCGGCTGGTGGCGACACCGACCCTCCGGTGCGGACGGTGATCTCACCGGAGCACAGAGTTGATGTTTACTTCTCCTGCCCAGGGCAACTGGTCTGCCATGAACGGGGGCGCGGCGATCACGCACGGCCTCTTCGACGCGGTGCTCCTCGACCGGGACGGCACGCTGATCGAGGACGTGCCGTACAACGGCGACCCGGAGAAGGTGCGCCCGCTGCCCGGCGCGCGCGAGGCGCTGGACCGGCTGCGCGCCGCCGGCCTGCGTCTGGGCGTGGTCACCAACCAGTCCGGCCTGGCGAAGGCGCTCTTCACCACCGACCAGATGCGGGCGGTGCACGCCCGGATCGAGGAGCTCCTCGGCCCGTTCGACGACTGGCAGATCTGCCCGCACGACGACGGCGACGGCTGCGGCTGCCGCAAGCCCGCGCCGGGGATGGTCCACGCGGCCGCCGCCGCGCTCGGCACCTCCCCCGGGCGCTGCGTCATGGTCGGCGACATCGGGCGGGACATGGCCGCCGCGCTCGCCGCCGGCGCGACCGGCGTCCTGGTGCCCACCCCGGTCACCCGGCCCGAGGAGGTCGCCGCCGCCCCGCACGTCGCCCACGACCTGCCCGCGGCCGTCGACGAGATCCTGCGCCGGCAGGCCGCCGTCCGGCCCACCGCGCCGCGCCGCGCCGGCACCGTCCTCGTGGTACGCAGCGACTCCGCCGGCGACGTGCTGGTCACCGGCCCGGCGATCCGGGCCGTCGCCGCCGGGGCGCGGCGGGTGGTGCTGCTCTGCGGTCCCCGGGGCCGGGCCGCCGCCGACCTGCTCCCCGGCGTGGACGAGATCGTCGAATGGCCGCTGCCCTGGATCGACGGCGACCCCGCCCCCGTCGACCCCGACGACATCCGCGCGCTGACCGCCCGGCTCACCGCCGTCGGCGCCGACGAGGCGGTCGTCTTCACCTCCTTCCACCAGTCGGCCCTCCCCCTCGCGCTGCTGCTGCGGATGGCCGGGGTGGGCCGGATCAGCGCGATCAGCGACGACTACCCCGGCTCCCTGCTGGACGTACGGCACAAGGTGCCGGTCGGCGTGCCGGAACCGGAGCGGGCCCTCTCCCTCGCCGCCGCCGCCGGCTTCGGCCTGCCCGTCGGCGACGAGCCGACGCTGCGCGTCGAGGCGCCCCCCGCCGCGCCACCCGACGGCCCGTACGTGGTGGTGCACCCCGGAGCGTCCGTGCCGGCCCGGGCCTGCCCGCCGGAGCGGTGGGTGGAGATCGTGCGCAGGCTTACCGCGAGCGGCTATCGGGTAGTGGTCACCGGGGGGCCGGTCGAGACCGTGCTGACCTCCCGGGTGGCCGCCGCCGGCGGCACCGACCTCGGCGGGCGTACCGGGCTGGCGGAGCTGGCCGGAGTCCTCGCCGGGGCGAGCTGCGTGGTGGTCGGCAACACCGGCCCCGCCCATCTCGCCGCCGCCGTCGGCGTACCCGTCGTCAGCCTCTTCGCCCCCACCGTCTCCTTCGGCCAGTGGGCGCCCTACCGGGTGCCGCTGGTCCGCCTCGGCGACGCCGCCGCGCCCTGCCGGGACAGCCGGGCCACCCGCTGCCCGGTGCCCGGCCACCCCTGCCTCACCGCCGGGGTCGACCCGGCCGACGTGGTCGCCGCGGTCCACCTGCTCACCACCGGAATCCGACGCTGAAGGAGGGTCATGAACGTCCTGCTCTGGCACGTGCACGGCTCCTGGACCACGTCCTTCGTGCATGGCACGCACCGCTACCTGGTGCCGGTCACCCCCGACCGCGGCCCGTACGGGCTGGGCCGGGCCCGGACCTATCCGTGGCCGGCCAGCGCGGTCGAGATGACCCCCGAGGAACTGGCCGACGCCGACGTGGACGTGGTCGTGCTGCAACGCCCCGAGGAGCTGGAGCTGGCCGAGCGCTGGCTGCGCCGGCGGCCCGGGCGGGACCTGCCGGCGATCTACGTCGAGCACAACACCCCCAAGGGCGACGTGCCCACCACCCGCCACCCGATGGCCGACCGGGACGACCTGCTGCTCACCCACGTCACCCACTTCAACGAGCTGTTCTGGGACAACGGCGGCACCCGCACCACCGTCGTCGAGCACGGCATCGTGCCGCCGAGGGTGGAGTGGACCGGCGAGCTGGACCGGCTCGCCGTGGTGACGAACGAACCCATCCGGCGCTGGCGGGTCACCGGCACCGACCTGATGCTCCGCTTCGCCGAGATCGCCCCGCTGGACGTCTTCGGCATGGGGGTGACCGGGCTGGCCGACCGGCTCGGGCTGCCCGGGCAACGCCTGGCCAGCCACGACGACCTGCCGCAGGACGTCATGCACACGGAGCTGGCCCGGCGGCGGGCGTACCTGCACCTGTGCCGGTGGACGTCGCTGGGGCTGAGCCTCATCGAGGCCATGACGATCGGCATGCCGGTCGTCGCGCTGGCCACCACCGAGGCCGTGGACGCGGTGCCACCCGACGCGGGGGTGCTCTCCACCCGGGTCGACACGCTCGTCGAGGCGGCCCGCTGGCTGACGGAGGACCGCGACGCCGCGTACCGGTTGGGTGCGCGGGCGCGGGAGGTGACGAAGGAACGCTTCGGGCTCGACCGGTTCCTCGCCGACTGGGACCGGATCCTTGAGGAGGAAACATGCGCATCGCGATGATCTCGGAGCACGCCAGCCCGCTCGCCGTCCTCGGCGAGGAGGACGCGGGCGGGCAGAACACGCACGTCGCCGAACTGGCGGCGGCCCTGGTCGGCGAGGGGCACGACGTGCGGGTCTACACCCGTCGGGACGCGGTCGACCTGCCCGACGTGGTCGACGCGGCCGCCGGCTACCAGGTGCGCCACGTGCCCGCCGGGCCGGCGCAGCGGGTGCCCAAGGACGAGCTGCTGCCGTACATGGGCGAGTTCGGGCGGTGGATGGCCAAACAGTGGGGCGAGCAGGGCTGGCGGCCGGACGTGGCGCACGCCCACTTCTGGATGAGCGGCCTGGCCACCCTGCACGCCGGCCGGCGCACCAACACCCCGGTGGTGCTGACGTACCACGCGCTGGGCTCGGTGAAGCGGCGCCACCAGGGGGCCCGGGACACCAGTCCACCGGGCCGGGTCGGCTACGAACGGGCGCTGGGCCGGGCGGCCGACCGGGTGATCGTCCAGTGCCAGGACGAGATCGGCGAGCTGGTCCGGCTGGGCGTGCCGCGGTCGAGGATGGCGCTGGTCCCGTCCGGGGTCAACGAGGAGATGTTCCGTCCCGAGGGGCCGGTCGCGCCCCGCCACCCGACCCGCCCGCGCATCCTCACCGTCGGGCGGTTGGTCGAGCGCAAGGGCTTCCAGGACGTCATCCGGGCCCTGCCGGCGGTGCCGGAGGCCGAGTGCGTGGTGGTCGGCGGCCCGGCGGCCGAGCTGCTGCCCGCCGACAGCTTCGCCCGCCGGCTGGGCGCGCTCGCCGAGTCCTGCGGGGTCGCCGACCGGGTCAAGCTGGTCGGCGCGGTCCCGCGCGAGGAGATGGCTGCCTGGTACCGCTCCGCCGACGTGCTCGTGGCCGCCCCCTGGTACGAACCGTTCGGGCTCACCCCGCTGGAAGGGATGGCCTGCGGCGTGCCGGTGGTCGGCACGAACGTGGGCGGCATCGCCGACACGGTGGTCGACGGGCTGACCGGTGATCTGGTGCCGCCGCGCGACCCGCGCGCGCTGGGCACCGCGATCCGCCGGCTGCTCGCCGACCGGGTGCGCCGGTTCGCGTACGCCACGGCGGCGCTGGACCGCATCCGCAGCCGGTACTCCTGGAAGCGCTGCGCCGAGCAGCTGAGCGCGGTCTACGCCACGGTCAGCACGGTCGGTCGAGTCGCCCCGGCGGTGGCCTGATGAACGACGCGATGTCCGCCCTCGACGGGCACCTGTCCGGGCTGGCCGCCGCGCTGGTGCCGTACCGGCGTACCGCCGAGCGGCTGGCCGGCTGGGGCACCCAGTTGGCCTGGACGCTGGCCACCGGCGGTCGGCTGCTGGCGGCCGGCAACGGCGGCAGCGCCGCGGAGGCCCAGCACCTCACCGCCGAGCTGGTCGGCAAGCTGCGCGACGACCGGGAGCCCTACTCGGCGATCGCGCTGCACGCGGAGACGTCGTCGCTGACCGCGATCGGCAACGACTACGGCTACGACGAGGTCTTCGCCCGCCAGGTGCGCGCGCACGGCCGGGAGAACGACATCCTGCTGCTGATGTCGACCAGCGGCACCAGCACCAACCTGCTGCGGGCGGTGGCGGCGGCCCGGGAGGTCGGGGTGCGCTGCTGGGCGTTCACCGGTCCCGCGCCGAATCCGCTGGCCGAGGTCTGCGACGACGTGCTCGCGGTGCCCTCGCCGGACAGTCAGGTCGTGCAGGAGCTGCACCTGGTCTCGCTGCACCTGCTCTGCGAGTACGTCGACGAGGCGCTGCCGCTGGTCCGCCAGCTCCCGCGCACGGCGGACCCGCGGCGGACCGTCGAGTTCACCGGCCGGCTCCCCGGCGGCGCCGACGCACCCGCCCTCGCCGCCGCCGGCAGCGGCCCCGGGATCAACCGGCACGCCCTCAACGGCCACTCCACCAACGGACACGGCGCCAACGGCCACACCACCAACGGACACGGGCCGAACGGGCACGGGTCGAACCGCCGCGGGTGCCCGTCGTGAGCCGGCCGCTGGTGGTCGTCGGCGACGCCCTGCTCGACCGGGACGTCCAAGGCGCGGTCAACCGGGTCTGCCCGGACGCGCCGGTGCCGGTGCTCGACGAGCGGGCCAGCACCGACCGGCCCGGCGGCGCGGGGCTCGCCGCGCTGCTCGCCGCCGCCCAGGGCACCGAGGTGGCGCTGGTGACCGCGCTCGCCGACGACGCCGCCGGAGCCCGCATCGCGGAACTGCTCACCACCGCCGGGGTACGCCTGTACCCGCTGCGGCTGCCCGGGGCGACGCCGGAGAAGATCCGGCTCCGGGCAGGCGGGCAGACCCTGCTGCGGCTGGACCGTGGCGGTGCGCCGCGGCCCCCCGGCGAGCCGCCCGAGGCGGCGCTGGAGGTGCTCGCCTCGGCCGGCGCCATCCTGGTCAGCGACTACGGCCGGGGCCTGGTCCGGCAGCCCGCGCTGCGGGCCGCGCTCGCCGACGCGAGCGCCCCGGTGGTCTGGGACCCGCACCCCCGGGGGCCGGTCGCGGTGCCGGGCGCCCGGCTGACCACCCCCAACCTCGCCGAGCTGCGACAGCTCACCGGCGACGCCGGCGCGGGGTCGCCACTGTCCACCGCCACCCGCGCCGGGCACGAGCTGCGCCGGCGCTGGCGGGTCGGCGCGGTGGCGGTGACGATGGGCGCCGACGGCGCGGTGCTCTGCCACTCCGGCAGCACCCCGCTGGTGGTGCCGCCACCGTCCGACGTGGAACGGGCCGAGGACACCTGCGGCGCCGGGGACCGCTTCGCCGCCACCGCCGCCACCGCGCTGGCCGCCGGGGCGGTCACCTCGGAGGCGGTGCAGGAGGCGGTCGCCGCCGCGTCCGCGTACGTCGCCGCCGGCGGGGCGGCCGGGCTGGCCCGCCGGGAGCCCGAACCGGCCGGGTCGCGCCGCCCGACGTCCGCCGCCGAGGAGCTGGTGGCCCGGGTACGCGCCGACGGCGGCACCGTGGTGGCCACCGGCGGCTGCTTCGACATCCTGCACGCCGGGCACATCGCCACCCTCCAGGCGGCCCGCCGGCTCGGTGACTGCCTGGTGGTCTGCCTCAACTCCGACCGCAGCGTCCGCGCCCTCAAGGGTCCGGACCGCCCGGTCAACCCGGCAGCCGACCGGGCCCGGCTGCTGGCCGCGCTGGACTGCGTCGACGCCGTCGTGGTGTTCGACGAGCCCACGCCGGCCACCGCGCTGGCCCGGCTGCGCCCCGACGTCTGGGTCAAGGGCGGCGACTACGCCGGCGACGGCGCACCCGAGCTGCCCGAGGCCGAGCTGGTGCGCGGCTGGGGCGGCCGGGTGGTGACCGTGCCCTACCTGGCGGGCCGGTCCACCACCGCGACGATCAGCGCCGCGCGCTCGCGCGGCGCCCGACTGGTCAAGGGAGCGCGATGAGCAGGGATCTGAACGGATCGGCGGTGCTGGTCACCGGCGGGTCGAGCGGCCTCGGCGCGGCGGTGGTGACCGCCGTGACGAAGGCCGGCGGTCGGCCGTACGTGCTGGACCGGCAGCCGCCGGCCGACGGGGTGCCGTGGGTCGAGTGCGACCTGGGCAACACCCGCGCCGCCGAGGAGGCCACCCGGCGCGTCGCCGAGCAGGCCGGCGGGCTGACCGGCCTGGTCACCGCCGCCGGGATGGACGTACCCGGCAAGCTCGCCGACATCGACGGGGCGACCTGGGACCGGATCGTCGGCATCAACCTGCTCGGCACCGCCGCCGTGGTCCGGGCGGCCCTGCCGCATTTGGAGCGCGCGCACGGCACGGTGGTGACGGTCGCCTCGACGCTCGGGATCAAGGCGGTCAGCGACGCCACCGCGTACTGCGCGGCGAAGTTCGGGGTGGTCGGCTTCACCCGGGCGCTCGCCGCCGAGCTGGCCGGCCGGGTCGGGGTGACCCTGCTGGTCCCCGGTGGCATGCGGACGGCCTTTTTCGACGACCGGGACGACCGGTACAAGCCGGGTCCGGACGCGATCCTCAACGACCCGGCCGACACCGCCGCGGCGGTCATGTTCGCCCTCTCGCAGCCGCCCGGCTGCGCGGTACGCGAGCTGGTGGTCTGCGCCGAACAGGAGTCCTCGTACCCGTGATCCTGGTGTTACGGGCGCTCGGCGTCGGCGACCTCGCGACCGGGGTGCCGGCGCTGCGCGCGCTGCGGGCCGCGTACCCGGACGAGGAGCTGGCACTGGTCGCGCCGCGCTGGCTGGCCCCGCTGGTCGACCTGGTCGGCGGGGTCGACCGGCTGGTCGAGGCGGACGGGCTGGGCCACCTGGCGTGGCCCGGCCCGTCGCCGGAGCTGGCGGTCAACCTGCACGGTCGCGGCCCCCAGTCGCACCGGATGCTGGCCGGGGTCCGGCCGGGCCGGCTGCTCGCCTTCGCCAACGCCGAGGCCGGCCACCGCGACGGCCCGGACTGGCGGGCCGAGGAGCACGAGATCGACCGCTGGTGCCGGATGCTGGCCTGGTACGGCATCCCCGCCGACCGCACCGACCTCGCCCTGCGTCGCCCAGAACCGGGACGGACGCCGACCGGGGTGAGCATCGTCCACCCGGGAGCGAAGGCGGCGCAACGGCGCTGGCCGCCGGCCCGGTTCGCCGAGGTGGCCCGGGCGCTCACCGACCGGGGACACCGGGTGGTGGTCACCGGCACCGCCGGCGAGCGGAGCATCGCCGAGCAGGTGCGCGCCCTGGCCGGGCTGCCGGCCGACGCGGTGCTCGCCGGGGAGACCGGCCTCGGGGAGCTGGCCGCGCTGGTCGCCCACGCCCGCCTGGTGGTCAGCGGCGACACCGGGATCGGTCACCTGGCCACCGCCTACGCCACCCCGTCGGTGCTGCTCTTCGGCCCGGTGCCGCCCGCGCAGTGGGGTCCCCCGCCGGACCGGCCCTGGCACCAGGCGCTCTGGGTAGGGCAGCGGCAACCGGTCGACGCCGCCGCCGTGCACCCGGCGCTGGCCGCGCTGGACGTGCCGGCGGTGCTGGCCGCCGTGGAGCGGGCGGAGCGGGGCACACCCCTTGCTACCCGCCGGTAGCTTCCGCTTAGGCTGGGGCGGTGAGCGGGGACATCGAGTACAGCCAGGAGTTCGTCGACGTCGACGGCGCGCGCATCGGGGTGCAGGTCTACCCCGAACCGGACGGGCCGGCCGGCGCGCCGGTGGTGGTGCTCTGGCCGGCGATGGGCGTCCGGGCCCGCTACTACCGCCCGTTCGCCGCCGCGCTGCGCGACGCCGGCCTGGCCGTGGTCGTGGCCGACCTGCGCGGCACCGGCGCCAGCACCCCCGCACCGAGCCGCGCCTGCCGCTACGGCTACGCCGAGCTGGCCGGTGACGTCGGGGCGGTGCTCGACGCGCTCAAGCCCCGGCTGGACGGGCGTACCCGGCTGCTGCTCGGGCACTCCCTCGGCGGGCAGGCGGCCCTGCTGCACCTCGCCCTGCACGGCGCGGACGCGGTCGACGGGCTCGCCCTGCTCGCCGTCGGCATGCCGTACTGGCGCAGCTACCCCGGCGCCCGGCGGTACGGGGTGCTGCCGTACACCCAGGGCATCGCGGCGACCGCGGCGGCACTGGGCGTCTGGCCGGGCTGGGGCTTCGGCGGGCGGCAGGCGCGCAGGGTGATCCGGGACTGGGCGCACACCGCCCGGACCGGGCGCTTCCCGGTGCTGGACGGGGTGGACGCCGAGGTGGCGGTGGGGCGGATCGGCACGCCGGTGCTGGCGGTCAGCGTCGACGACGACCAGTACACCCCGCACAGCACCCTGGACCACCTCTGCGCCAAGCTGACCGCCGCGCCGATCACCCGGGACCGCTACACGACCGCCGAGGCCGGCGCCCCGCTGGACCACTTCACCTGGGTGCGCGCCGGGCGGCCGCTGGCCGCCCGGGTGGCGGCCTTCGCGGCGGGCCTGCCCCGCCGCTGAGCGGCCGTACCGGCCCGCCCCACCCCCGGATTCCCGGCGGCATCCCCCGGATTCCCGGCGGCACCGCCGGGACGAACGGCGCGTGAAGGGACGTCCCGACCGCCGGTGAGATCGGGTGCGTAGCCGCGCGTCGGGCGGGTATGCCGCTGCGCCCGAATACGGTGGAGGGGGATCAGATGTCCGAACGGCACACCGCACTGCGCTCGATGCACGATCTGGGCCTGGCAGCCTGGTTCGGCGGCTCCCTGATGGGAGCGCTCGGCGTCAACGGGGCGGCGGCGCGGATCAGCGACTCGACTCAGCGACTCCCGATCGCGTCGGCGGGGTGGTCCCGCTGGACGCCGGTGAACGCGGCGGCGATCGGCGCCCACCTGGCCGGCGCGGTCGGCGAACTGGCCACGGAGAGCCCGCGGGTGTTCGGCCAGCGGGGCGTGGGGAGGATCAGCGCCGTCAAGACGGCGCTGACCATCGGCGCGCTCGCGGTGACCGGCTACAGCCGGTTGCTCGGCATGCGGTTGGAGAAGGCCGGCAACCCGCCGGTCCAGGGGACCACCGAGCCCAACTACCAGACCCCGTCCGACGTGGCCTCCTGCCAGCGGCAGATGAAGCTGCTCCAGTGGGCCGTTCCGGCGCTGACCGGGGCGCTGGTCGTGGTCACGTCGTACATGGGCGAGCAGCAGAAGCCCGGCCAGGTGTTCCGCGGGATGCTGGGACGTGCCGGCGGGATCATGAGCGCGCCGACGTCGATCGGGAAGCTCGCGGCGATGGGCACGGCCAACCGTCAGCGCCGGATGGCGATGGCCGGCTGAACGCCGGGCCCGACCGGTGCGCCGGTGGCCGTCGGCGACGGCGGCCGGCGTACCGGTCGGGACGGGCGCGACAACGGCCGGTCGGGAAGACGAGCTGCGAGGTGGCCATGACGGCGAACAAGGGACCGAGGCGGGGCGCGGGGCGGGGGCCGGAGTCCGCCGCCCCCTGGGGCACCACGGACGGCTTCGACGCGGACCCGCCCTGGGGCGCGGGCAAGCACGACCCGATGGACGAGGGCAGCGAGGAGACCGCCGTGCCGGAGGGCCGGCGGGGTGAGCGCCGCGCCGGCGCGCCGAGCGGGCCGTCCGGGCGGGAGGGCCGGCACGGCTTCGGTTCGGTGGAGCCGACCCGCTACACGGACGCGGGGCCGGGCGCACCGCCCGACCCGGCGCCGTCGGCACGCACCTTCCCCGACGACACGGCCGGCGGGGACCTGCCGGACAACGCGCTGGAGGAGGCCACCGGGATGCACCCGGAGGGGGTCACCCGGGACTGACGTGGGGGTGACGGGCCGTGCCCGGGACAGGCGTCCCCGGCACGGCCCGACCGCACCTCGGCCCGGTCACCGCGGGTACGCGGACGGGACCGGCCACGGCGACCCGTGGCCGGTCCCGCCGGCGTCCGTCCCCGGACCGGACCAGCGGTCCGTCATCCGCCTCAGGAGCCGGTGCCGTCCTCCTCGGCGGCCGGTGGCGGCGGCGGCTCGGCGACGGGCCGGCCGGTCTCGTCCACCAGTCCCGGCGCCATGCTGCCGCCGTGCGCCTCCTCCGCCTCGCGGACCCGGCGGGCCTCGGCGTCGTCCGGTACGGCCCTCATTCGGTCCGGAGCGCCGCCTAGCGGCGCGGAGGCCGAATTATGGCCGTCGCCCGGCTGTTGTTCCTGCGTCATCGCGGCACCTTTCTGTCGTTGCCGGCGCGGTACCCGAGCCCCGGGACGACAAACCGCCTCACACCCCGGCGCGCTCCGGCGCGGGGGTCACGCCGAGCAGCTCGGCCAGCCGGGCGGCGTCGCGCTGGGCCTGTCCCTCGCAGCAGTTGTTGAACAGCACGTGCAGCTCGCCGGCGCTCTCGGCCAGGTCGACCAGCAGCTCCGCCCAGCGGCGCAGCTCCCCGTCGGAGTAGGCGTAGCGGAACCGGTCCTCCTTGCTGCCGCCCTCCCAGTGGGCGCTGTGCCCGTGGAACCGGACCACCGCCGGCTCGGCCGTGGCGACCATGATCGGTGGCACCGAGGACGGGTGGCCCTGGGGCATGTCCACGCAGACCATGCCGAGGTCGTTGTCGCGCAGGAAGGTCACCGTCTCGGCGGCGGCCGGGTCCTCGAACCAGGAGGCGTGCCGCAGCTCCACCGCCACCGGCCAGGGCCGGCAGCGCCCGGCCAGCTCCACGATCCGCCGCCGAGCGGCCTCACCCCGCGTCAGCCACGGCGGGAACTGCAACAGCACCGCGCCGAGCCGGTCGTCCGCCGCGAGCGGCTCCAGCGCCGCCCGGAACCGGCGCCACAGTTCCTCGTACGCCCGCTCGGGCAGCTCGCGGCGGCGGATCCGGGCCGGGCCACCGGCCGGCCGCAGGTCCTTCGGCAGCATCGACACCGGCGTCGGATGGCCGGTGAAGAGGCTGAACGCCTTGACGTCGAAGGTGAACCCGGGCGGGGTGGCCTCGACCCAGCCGGCGGTGGTCTCCGGTGCCGGGACCGCGTAGTACGAGGTGTCCACCTCGACCAGTCCGAAGTGGCGGGCGTAGAAGCCGAGCCGGTCGGCGGGGGTCTTCGCCGACCGCGGGTACCAGCCGGACCGCAGCAGCGTCTGGTCCGCCCAGGAGGACGTGCCGACCAAAATGTCACCCATGTAGTTCAGTGGACCGCCGGAGCGCCGGATCGGCAACCGCTGGCGTCACGTGGCGGGCGCGGAAAGTGTCGGTGCACCGGCCTAGCCTGAACCTCGACGACATCGACGGAAGGTGCAGCGATGACCACTTCGGAGCGGGTTCTCACCGGCGAGCGGGCCGACCTGACCCAGACCCTCGGCCGGCACCGGGGTTTCCTGCGCCAGACGGTGCGCGGGCTGACCGACGAGCAGGCCGCGGCGCGCACCACCGTCAGTGAGCTCTGCCTCGGCGGGCTGATCAAGCACGTGGCGGTCACCGAGGATCGCTGGATGCGGTTCGCGGTCGGTGGCGCGGAGGCGATGCAGAGCGAGCCGCTGGACTGGGCGAACGGGTTCCGGATGGTCGAGGGTGAGACGCTCGCCGGGCTGCTCGACCACTACGCGCAGGTCGCCGCCCGCACCGACGAGCTGATCGCCACCCTCGACCTGGACGCCGCGCAGGCGCTGCCGGTGGCGCCCTGGTTCGAGCCGGGTGCGAGCTGGTCGGTACGCCGGGTCCTGCTGCACCTCATCGCGGAGACCTCGCAGCACGCCGGGCACGCCGACATCCTCCGCGAGGTGATCGACGGCGCCAAGACGATGGGCTGACCCGCCCCGGTCAGCGGGCTCGATCGAGGTCGCAGACGTCCCGGGTCCCGCCGATCTCGCTGGCCTGCCCCTCAACGCATCGGGCAGCGCAACACCCTCATTGTCACGCACCGTAAGGGTGCTGGCGCGTCGCGGTTGACCTGACAGGTGTCGCCGCGTGATCAGCGCCACCCTCAGGGCGGAGATGTGACGTCGGGGGGGTGCCCGGCGCTGAGGGACACGAGATGAACGCACATCGGATGGACCAGGAAACCGTCGAGCGGTTGCTCGTCGGCCCGGTCGTCGACGCGCACGACGGGCCGGAGCCGCTCGTCCGGCTGCTGACGGCGGTGCGTGCCGCGCCGCACCCCGGCGAGCTGCGCGGGGAGAGCGCCGCGATGCACGCGTTCCGCAGTGCCCGCGCCGGGTCTCCGCTGCCGGCTCCGTCGCCCGTCCGCTCATTCTCCCTGGCCCGACTGGCCGGGCTGAAGGTCGCGCTCGCCGGTCTCGCCGTGGCCGCCACCGGGGGCGTCGCCTTCGCCGCCGCCACCGGCACGTTGCCCGGACCGCTGCACCGCGACGCGCCGGTCACCCCGCCGTCCGCCGTGCCGCAGTCCACCTCGCCCACCACCGCCGGGCCCGGCGGGTCCGCCGCTCCGTCCAGCGTGAAGCCGGAACCGAGCCGGCCGACACCGGCCGCGTCGATCCTCGGGCTGTGCCGCTCCTACCGCGCCGCGGTCGGGGAGAACCCCGGTCGGGCCCTGGACAACCCGGCCTTCGCCGGCCTCGTCACCAGGGCCGGTGGCCGGGACGAGGTGGCCGGCTACTGCGAGCGCGTGGTCCGCGACAGCGCGGTCCCGGCACCGCCCTCCGCATCCCCCTCGGCCGCCCGTTCGACGCCCACCGAGCGGCCGACCGGCCGGCCGTCGGACGCGCCCTCCACCGCGGGCGGCAAGCCGGACGCCCCCGCCCGGACCGTCCCGTCCCGCCCGACCGGCTGACCATCGCCGGCCAGCCGGCTCCGCCGGCTGGTGAGCGGCGGGGCTGGTAGCTTGCGCCGATGAGTCTGCGGCGTCGACGCGTGGCGGTGGCCTTCCGCCTGGCGATCGTCATCGGCGTGCTGGCCGGGATCGTGCTCACCGCGCTCGGTCCGGCCACGGTCACCGGTCTCCTGCCGTACTTCACCATCCAGAGCAACGTCGCGGTCGGGCTGTTCGCGGGCCACGCGGGGTGGCGGGCCTGGCGGGCCCGGCCCGAGCCGCCGTCGGCGCTCAAGGGCGCGGTCACCCTCTACATCACCATCACCGGGGTGGTCTACCACCTGGTCCTGGCCAACCCGGCCAGCCCCTTCGCGATGCCCCAGCCGGACCGCGCGCTCGGCGAGGCGCTGGGCAACCAGTTCCTGCACACCGTCGTGCCGCTGCTGGCGATCGCCGACTGGGCGCTGTTCGACCAGCGCGGCCGGCTACGGCTGCGCTACGCCGCCTGGTGGCTGGCCTTCCCGCTGGCGTACCTGGGCTTCGCGCTGGTGCGCGGGCTCCTCGTGCACCGGTACCCGTACCCGTTCATCGACGCCGGGCAGCTCGGCTACGCCGGGGTGTCGGTCAGCGCGATCTTCTTCGCCTTTGCGTTCTGGCTGCTCGGCCTGCTCTTCGTCGGCGTCGACCGTGGGCTGTCCCGGCGGGTCGCCGCCCGGCCGGCCGACGCCCCGGCGCCCGCCGTTCCCGCGCCGGGCCCGGCCCCCGACGACGCCGCGACGGAGACACCCGCCGCACAGCGGTGACCGCGCCGCGGCCACCGTCGAGGGCGGTACGCGCGACGTGGTCGCGCGGTCAGCGCGAACGGGGACGCCGCCCGTTCGCGCGGGCCGAGCGGTCCCGGCCGTACGCGTCGGCGTGGCCCCAGCGCCCGGGGACGTCCAGCAGCTCCAGCCGGCCGAAGCCCTGCGGCACGGCCGGGGTGACCAGCAGTTCGTCCCCGCAGGGCCGCAGCCCGAGGATGGTGCCCAGCAGCATCAGCAGCGCGCCGGAGGCCCAGGACTGGGGGCGGCCCGCCATCGGCAGCTGGACGGGGTACCGGGTGATCTCGCGCGGGTAGCCGGCGATCACCTCGGGCACCGGGCCGCCGAGCAGTTCCGCGACCGCGAGGACGCCGGCCGCGACCCGGGCCGCCTCGTCGTCGTGGTGGTAGCGGCGCAGGCCGGCGGCGATCAGCGAGTTGTCCGACGGCCAGACGGCGCCGACGTGCGCTCCCACCGGGTTGTACGGCAGCTGCCCCTCGGCCAGCGTCCGCACGCCCCACCCGGTGAACATCTCCGGCCCGAGCAGGTGCTCCGCGACCTGCGCGGACCGCTCCTCCTCGACGATCCCGCTCCACAGCAGGTGGCCGATGTTGGAGGTGAGTGTCTCCACCGGGGTGCCGTCCGGCTCCAACGCCAGCGCGTAGTGCCCGCGCCGGGGCAGCCAGAAGTCCCGGTTGAACCGCTCCTTGAGCGCCGCCGCCTCCCGCTCCAGCCGGTGGGCGTACGCCGGGTCGCCCCAGAACTCCCGCGCCAGCCGGGCACCCCGCAGCTTCGCGTCGTACGCGTACCCCTGGAGTTCGCAGGTCGCTCGCGGAAGGGCGGCCTGGCGGCCGTCGCGGTGCACGATCGCGTCGGGCGAGTTCTTCCAGGTCTGGTTGACCAGCCCGTTGCGCGAGTTGCGCCGCTGGTAGCGCAGGTAGCCGTCGCCGGTCAGGTCCCCGTACGCGTCGATCCAGTCCAGCGCCATCCGGGCCGGGTGCTGCAGCTCCCGGACCAGCGCGGCGTCGCCGGACCAGCGCTCGTACTCGTCGAGCAGGACGACGAAGAGCGGCGTGGTGTCGGCGGCGCCGTAGTAGAGCGCGGTCGGCTCGTCGCCGAAGCCGGCGGACTCGCCGTAGCGCAGCTCCCCGAGGATCTTGCCGGGCTCCTCGTCGTGGTAGTCGTCGAGTCGCCCGCCCTGGAGCAGAGCCAGCAGCCGCAGGGTGGTCGGGGTCAGTTCGGGGGTGAACGGCAGCGCCTGGAGGCAGGTGATCATGGCGTCCCGGCCGTAGAGCGCCATCGCCCAGGGCAGGCCGCCCACCGGCACTCGCCCGGGGTAGGACAGCGGCGGGTAGCGCAGCGCGGCCAGGTCGGTCAGCGCGCCGTGGTAGACGTCCGTCAGGACGTCGCGCTCGGCCACCAGCCGCGGTGCCCGGTCCAGCCAGTCCCGCAGGTCATGACGCATGTCGTGGTCGACCCGCTGCCGGTGCGTCCCCAGGCTGGCCCGCACGTCACGACCGCCCGCGCCGTGGATGATCATGTTGACGTGTAGGTCGGTGACCCACTGCCCGTTCGGGGGCACGGTGATCCGGTAGGTGATGCCACCCGCGTCGACGTGGCCCGGGGCGGTCGTGGAGACCGCCGCCTCCCGGCAGAACCGTTCCCGCTCGTACCGCAGCCGGAGCACCCCCTCGTTCGGGAAGGCGGTCGCGGTCGTCCGGCGCGGCCGGGGGCTGCGGATCTCCGAGGTGTCGGCGAAGTCGGCGTCGATGTCCATCCGGACGACGAACTGGGCCGGGCGGGCGGAGTGGTTGAGCACCGCGATCCGCTCGTTGAAGCTGTCGTCGATGGAGCGGTGCCGGATGACCGAGACGTCCGCGTCGACGTAGTGGCTGGCCGTGCCGGGTACCAGGAAGAACTGGGTTTCGAAGTGGCTCATGTCGTCCCGGGACAGGGCGTGCAGCCGCTCGCCGTCGACGGTGAGCACCCAGCGGGACAGGAACCGCGTGTCGAAGGAGAAGAGCCCGACCGGCGCCCGCGGGTCGACCTCCATGTCGCCCTGGGCGTCGCTGGCCGCGAAGGCGTTGCCGGCGATGACGTGGACGAGTTCCTGTCTCACCGGCCCAGGCTCTCTCGGGCGACGTCGCGGGGGTGCCGGGCGTCGACCGGCCCCGGGAAGATCCGTCGCAGGGCCAGCAGCAACCGCATGTCGCCCTGCACGGTCAGGTCGTTGCGCAGCAGCGACTGCACCACCTCCGTCCGGCCGTTGACGAGCCGGTCGAAGACCTCCCGGTCGGCCCGCACCACCAGGTCGGCGTCGTCGGGCGAGCGTTTTACGTCGAGAGACTGGTCGTGCAGGGTGAGGTACCAGTGCTCCGTGCGGCCCCCGTCGTGCAGGTCGAGCCGGATCGTGCCGGTGAGGGTCTCGGGCAGTCGCGGGCGGCGGCGCGACGACAGCCGCTCCAGGAACTCGGTCCCCGACGTCGCCATGGCACCCCTCCCCCGTCGGTCCGCAGCCCGGTGAGCACGATCGCAGGCGCCGGGGTGAGACCGCCTCACCCGTACCGGGTGAGGCGGCCCGGTCCCTCCCCTCGGCAGCCGAAAGGCTCACGGGTGCCCCGCCGGATCCGGGGTAGCAGGAGCGGAGGGAGGCGACGATGCGTGAACCGGACGACCCCCGGGTGGGCCGGGTGCTCGCGGCGCTGCTGGCCATGCAGCGGCAGTCGTGGGAGCAGGGGGTGACCGGCCAGGCGCTGCTCGACCTCGGGCTCGACCAGCAGGCGGTGCTGCTCGCCGACGCGGCGGTGACCCGTCAGCACCCGGACGGCCGGCTCGGCGACGTCTCCGGGGAGGACGGCGCGGTCAACGGCGCGGCCTGCGGGGAGGCCCTGCGGCACGCCGTCCGGGCGCATCCGGACGAGCGGTGGGCGGCGGCGCTGGACCGGCAGCTCGACTGGCTGCTGACCCGGGCGCCCCGGGCCGGCGACGGCACCCTGTTCCACCTGCTCGGCAACCGGCAGGTCTGGGCGGACACGGTGTACATGGTGGTGCCGCTGCTCGCCCTCTGCGGGCATCCCGGACCGGCGGCGGCCCAGGTCGACGGTCACCGTCGCCGACTGTACGACGAGCGCAGCGGGCTCTACGCGGCGCGCTGGGACTCCGACCGGGCACGGCTGGACCAGCCGCAGCACTGGGCACCGGCAACGGCTGGGTGGTCGCCGGCATCGCCCGCGCGCTGCGGCTGCGGCCCGACTGGCCGACCGGGCAGCGCGAGGAGCTGGCCGGACACGCCCGGACGGTGCTCGACGCCTGCCTGACCCACCGCCGGCCGGACGGGCTCTTCCACGACGTGCTCGACGACCCCGGCAGCTTCGTCGAGGCCAACGTCGCGCAGATGCTGGCGTACGCGGCGCTGACCGGGGTCGCCGACGGCTGGCTGCCGGCCGCCTACCGGGACGTCGGGCGGGACCTGTTGGCCGCCGCCACCCGGCAGGTCGACCGGCACGGGTTGGTCCGGCCGGTCAGTGGCGCGCCGCACTTCACCCGCCCCGGCACCTCCCCGGAGGCGCAGGCGTTCCACCTGCTCGCGTACGCCGCCCTGCGCCGGGCCGGGTGACGGCGGCTCACCCGGCGCGGAGCAGGCCCCGGACGTAGCCGGCCTGGCCGGCGTGCTGGAGCCCGTCGTCGGCCACGCTGACCAGCCGCACCCCGAGGGTCACCGGTGGGTCCCACGCCTCGTCCACCACCCGGTCCAGGTCCGCCGGCCGCAGCCCGGCCAGGAACGTCCGGGTACGCCCCGCGACCGCGTCGTAGTAGTCGACCAGGGCGCGGGAGCTGTCCGGGCGTACCGAGGCGACCCGCTGCGGGGTGTGGCCGTAGCCGGTGTCGTTGGGATCGGGGTCCAGGCCGAACCGAGCGGCCCAGTCACCGGCGGTCCAGACCTGCTCCGCGCCGAGCAGGTCGGCGACATGGTGGTCCTGGATCCGGGTCAGGTGCCAGACCAGCCAGCCGACCGGGTTGCCGCCGGGCGTCGGCGATCGGCGCAGCTCCGCCGGGCTCAGCCCGTCCACCGCCGCGCGCACCAGGTCGGGCAGCCGGTCGTAGATCTCGGTCAGCAGGTCGTCCACGTCCACCGGAACACTCCTTCGCGGGCCGCCGTCTCCGGTCGGGTACCGCCGGCCGGGGCCGGTAAACCCGGCATCTAGGGTGATCACGTGGTCGCGGCGCTGGAGCTGTATCTGGACACCGACGCCACCCGTCGCATCCGGGTGCTCTGGGACGCGCTGGAGGCCGAGGGCGTACAGAGCATGCGCTCGCTGCTGGAGCAGCGGCACCGGCCGCACGTGTCCCTCGCCGTGGCGCCCCGCCTCGACCCGGAGCGGGTGGCCGACGCCCTGCGCGGAACGGTGGTCGCCACGCCGCTGCGGCTCAGTTTCGACCACGCCGGCCAGTTCGTCGGCCGGGTGCTCTGGCTCGGCGTCACCCCCACCGTCGAGCTGCTGGCCCAGCACGCCCTGGTGCACGAGCGGCTGACCCGGGCCGGGATCACCCTGTCCGAGCAGTACCACCCGGGGCGCTGGGTGCCGCACTGCACCCTGTCCATGCGGGTGCCGAACGTGCTGATGGCCGCCGCCGTCCGACGGTGCCTGGAGATGCTGCCGCTGGAGGCGACGGTGGTCGCCGCCGCCGTCGCCGACCACGCCCGCAACATCTCCCACCCCCTCCCCTGAGCGCCCGGTCCTTTTCCCGCCGGGCCGGCGGTCGTATGGTCGGACCGTGGCCACCTGGGACGATGTACGTCGGCTCGCGCTCGCCCTGCCGGAGACGACGGAGCGGCCGTCATACGACGGCGCGCCGGCCTGGCGGGTACGCGACAAGCCGTTCGTGTGGGAGCGACCGCTGCGCCGGGCGGACCACGACGCCCTGGGCGACGCCGCTCCCGACGGTCCGATCCTCGGCGCGCAGCTGCCCGACCTAGGTGCCAAGGAGGCGCTGCTCGCCGACGACCCGGCGATCTACTTCACCACCCCGCACTTCGACGGCTATCCGGCGGTGCTGGTCCGGTTGGACCGGATCACCGTGCCGGAGCTGACCGAGCTGGTCCTGGACGCCTGGTACGCCCGGGCGCCGAAACGGCTCGCCGCGGCCCACCGCGCCGGCGAGGCGTAGGCACACCCCGGGGGAGCTGAAGGGCGGGTTCAGTCAGCGGCGCCAGTCGCGGAAGACGAACCGGTGCACCGCCTTGAGCCCGATCCCGACGGCCAGGGCCCGGGCCCACCGGAACCGACCGCGCACCTCGACCCGAGTGCTGCGGGTGAGCCGCGTCGCCCGGCCGCCGGCCGCCGGCGTCAGCTCGAAAGTGTCGGTCAACGCGCCGACGCACGGGCCGAACGGCAGGTCGGTGCGCTCCATGTGGAACGCCAGCCGGGCCGGCGGCGACCACTCGGTGATCCGCTGGTACACGACCCCCTGGTCGGAGACGCACTGCCGGGGCGCGCCCACCGCGCCGGGCCCCGCCGGCAGGAAGCACTCGACCGGGGTGGGCGCGCCGAGCCGGAACACCGGGCAGCGGGGCGTCGAGGTGATCCGCGAGTCGCAGAGCAGCGGCCAGACCGCCTCCGGCGGCCGGCGTACCAGGGTGGTGGTCCGCACCAGCATCAGCGCCCACCCCCGCCGGTGAGCGCGGCGGACGTAGCGGCACCTGTCGTATCCATGCCGCTGACGCTACGAACGCGCCGCCGCGGCAGCCTCCCCCGGCGGAGGGAACCCACTCCCCCAGGCCGGTGTCACCGCGGTCGTTCGGCACCCATGGTGTTCCACGCGTCAGTCGGCCGGCGTGGCGCGTTGCGGGCGCCGTGGTGGTCGGCGCCCGGCGCGGTAGGGGTTCTGAGCCTTTCGAGCTGATGTCGTGGACGACTCAGCCGACTGGATGGCGGGCGCCATCCCGCAAGATGGTGCTCATCCGCCTGGTGGTGGCCCGCTGCGGCCGACCGACACCACTGCTTCCAGATTGGCGCGATCCGCCCGTCGCGGCATCCACCCCGACAGGGCTGATTCGTTTACGTCATCAGCTCTACAGGGCCGCATGACACCACCCCACTCCCCGCAGCGACTGCGGCTCAGCCCAGGTGATCAGGCTCCGCTCGGAGAGCCCAGCCCCGCTCGGCTAGGTTCTGCCGAAACGGGGTGCCGGACTGGACCGGACACCCCGGCCTCGCGTACCCGATGGGGACCTTCCGCCACCGCGAGCCGTTCCAATGGGCGCGGCTGGCGCCGGCCGGGGCAAGGGGTCCGGGCCGGGCCCCGGTTAGGGGCCGCTCGCGCCCTTCTAGGGGTACGCCCGGTCTGTTCCACCCGCGACGGAGGCGGCTTGACTGACCCTGCGCACCCGTCGGGTTCCACGGGGCACCTGTTCAGAGGCAGTGCGACACCGCGCTGCCCGATGGTCCCACCCGACGCGGACAACGCTGACATCCGTCCCGCGGAGGGGGTTCGATCTCGTGGAATTCACTGTGGCAGCCGACCAATGGGTCCGGCTGGAGCAACTGGAGGCGGCGGCCACGCACTCGGTGCCGGTCGGCCTCGACGACAAGGTCTGGCAGCGCGTCCAGACCTCCCGGGAGACGCTGCAGCGTTTCGTCGACGAGGGCCGGGTCATCTACGGCGTCAACACCAGCATGGGCGGCTTCGTCGACTGGCTGGTGCCGGTCACCATGGCCCAGCAGCTCCAGGAGAACCTGATCAACGCGGTGGCCACCAACGTCGGGCCGCACCTGGACGACCGGACGGTCCGGGCGATCATGCTGTCCCGGATCGTGTCGCTGGCCCGGGGCAACTCGGCGATCTCGCCGGCGAACCTGGAGAAGCTGATCGCCGTGTACAACGCCGGGATCATCCCGTGCGTACCGGAGAAGGGGTCGCTGGGCACCAGCGGAGACCTCGGCCCGCTCGCCGCGATCGCGCTGGCCTGCGTCGGCCAGTGGCGGGCCCGCTACCGGGGCGAGACCATGCCTGCCGCGGAGGCGCTGCGGCTGGCCGGCATCGAGCCGATGACGCTCAGCTTCAAGGAGGGGCTGGCGCTGATCAACGGCACCTCCGGCATGGTCGGCCTGGGCGGCCTGGTCTTCGCCCAGGCCGGCCGGCTGCTGGAGACGTACCTGACGGTCTCGGCGCTGTCCGTGGAGGGGCTGCGTGGGATGACCAAGCCGTTCGACCCGCGGGTGCACGAGTTGAAGCCGCACAAGGGTCAGCGCGAGATCGCCGCGCGGCTCTGGCGCACCCTGCAGGAGTCCACCCTGGCGGTCAACGAGCAGGAGACCGAGGCGGCGCTGGCCGCCGAGATGGACTCCTCGGCCAAGGCCGGCTCGCAGCCCATCGAGGACGCGTACTCGATCCGGTGCACGCCGCAGATCCTCGGTCCGGTGCTGGACAGCTTCCTCCGGATCGGCGAGACGCTGGAGGCCGAACTCAACTCGTCCAACGACAACCCGCTGGTGGTGCCGGACGAGAACGACGTGTTCCACAACGGGCACTTCCACGGCCAGTACGTGGCGATGGCGATGGACCACCTGGTCATCTCGCTGACCACCCTGACCAACCTGGCCAACCGGCGGATCGACCGGTTCCTCGACAAGAGCAACAGCAACGGGCTGCCGGCCTTCCTGTGCCGGGAGAACCCCGGCCTGCGGCTCGGCCTGATGGGCGGGCAGTTCATGACCGCCTCGCTGACCGCCGAGACGCGGGCCCTGGCGGTGCCGATGTCCGTGCAGTCGCTGACCAGCACCGGCGACTTCCAGGACATCGTCTCGTTCGGCTTCGTCGCCGCCCGGCGGGCCCGGGAGGTGCTCGCCAACGCCACCTACGTGGTCGCCTTCGAGTTGCTCTGCGCCGCCCAGGCGGTCGACATCCGGGGCAACGAGGGGCTCTCCCCGGTCACCCGTGAGCTCTACGAGCGGACCCGCGAGCTGGTCCCCTACCTCGACCGGGACGTCACCATCACCGACTACGTCGAGGCGATCGCCACCCAGATCCTGGCCGCGCCGCCGGCGTACCGGTCGGAGGTCCTGCTGTGACCGGCCCCGTGCCCGACGGCGCCGGGGCGGAGCCCGGCGGTGGGGCCACCGCCGTGGTCTTCCCCGGCATCAGCCCCAGCTCGTTCGCGCAGGTCGGGCGCTTCCTGCTGATCAACCCGGAGGCGCGCCGGCTGACCGCGCAGGCCGACGAGGCCCTCGGCTGGTCGCTGGTGGACCGTTACCGGCAGGCCGAGGGGGGCTACTCGGAGAGCGAGCGGGTGGCGTTCCTGGTGGTCTGCCTGGCGCTGGCGTACTGGGCCGAGGACGCGCTGGACGTCCGGCCCGACATCGTCGTCGGGCCGAGCTTCGGCGGCACGCCGGCCGCCGTCTACGCCGGGGCGCTCAGCTTCCCCGACGCGGTACGGCTCACCGTCGGCTGGAACCGGCACCTGGACGAGTACTTCGCCCACGCCCACAGCGACGTGGTCACCCAGTCCTTCGCCCGGACACCCCGGGCCCGGCTGGCGGAGATCCTCGGCGAGTTGGACGAGGCCGGCGAGTGGTACGAGACGGCCTGCCACGTCGACGACGACTTCTGGATGCTCTCGGTACGCCGGCACCGCCTGGACTGGCTCCAGGCGGCCGTGCGGGCGCGCGGCGGCCTGCCGCTGTACACGATGAGCCCGCCGATGCACTCGGCCGCCTTCGCCCCGCTGCGGGCGACGATGGAGCGGGAGCTGGTGGCCGGGCTGCCGTTCACCGACCCGCGGCTGCCGATGGTCTCCGACCACGACGGCGCGGTGCTGACCCGGGGCGAGCAGGTGCGTCGGTTGCTGCTGGACGGGATCGTCCGGCAGGTGCGCTGGCCCGGGGCGCTGGAGACGCTGCGCGCCCACGGGGTGTCCCGGCTCTGCGTCTCCGGCCCGGACGGGCTCTGGGGCCGGGTGGACGCGGCGCGGCGACCGTTCGACGTGCTGACCCTGACCCCGGCGCTCGCGCTGCGGCCCCGGCCGCGGCAGCGGACCCTGGTGGGATGATCCGGCGGCCTACCGGGCCGCGCGGGCCAGTTCGGCCAGCGCGGTCCGGTTCGCCTTTCCGTTGGCGGTCAGCGGCAGCTCGGTGAGGAAGTGGAACCGCGCCGGGACCATGTACGCCGGCATGGTGCGCCGGCACCGCTCCACCAGCTCGGCCGCGCCGACGGTGGCGCCCTGCCGGGGCACCACGAAGGCGTGCAGGCTCGGCTCGCCGTCGGCCGCCGGGGCCGCCACCGCCACCGCCGCGCCGACCGTCGGGTGGTCCAGCAGCCGGCGTTCCACCTCGCCCAGCTCGATCCGGTTGCCCCGGATCTTCACCATCGAGTCGGTCCGGCCGCAGAAGTACAGCTCCCCGTCGGCCCCCCGGTACGCCAGGTCGCCGGAGCGGTAGACGAGCTGCCCGGAGCGGGGCTCCAGGGGGTCGGGCACCAGCACCTGCCGGGTGGCCGCCGGGTCGTCCCAGTAGCCGCTGAACAGCGACGGGCAGCGGACGTGGATCTCGCCGACCGCGCCGGGCGCGTCGACCACGCTGCCGTCGGAGTCGACCAGCAGCAGCTCGGCGCCCGGGTAGCCGTCGCCGATGGAGAGCCGCTCGGCGTCGGCGGGCAGCGGGTCGGGCACCTCGGCGAAGGAGCAGGCCACCGTCTCGGTGGCGCCGAACGCGTTGACCACCCGCAGTCCCGGGTGCAGTTCGCGCAGCCGGCGCAGCTCGGCCAGCGGGAAGTTCTCGCCGGCAAAGAGGATGCCGCGCAGCCGGTCCAGGGCGGCCAGGCCGTCGGGCTCGTGGCGCAGCAACGGCCGCCACAGCGAGGGCACGCCGTGCACCACCGTCGCGCCGGCATCGCGGAGGAAGCCGAGCAGCCGGCGCGGGAAGCTCAGGAACTCGCGGGGCACCGGCGCGAGGGTCGCCCCGCTGCCCAGCGTGACCCCGAGGTCGAACAGCGAGACGTCGAAGGCCAGCGGCGAGGTGCTGGCCACCACGTCGTCGGCGGCCACCACCGGAAAGCGCTGGGCGCCCCGGTAGAAGGCCAGCGCGGCGTGGTGGCTGAGCACCACACCCTTGGGCTGCCCGGTGGTCCCGGAGGTGAAGATCAGGTACGCCGGGTCGGTGCCCACCACCGCGCGGCGACGGCGCTGCCGGGGCTTGCCGGCGGGGGCGACCAGCCCGTCCGGGCTGAACTCGGCGACGGCGGTGGTCGACGGCAGTTCCCGGGCCGGACGGCCGGCGGGCCGGAGGTGCAGCACCGGGTCGGTCGCCTCGACGATGGCGCGTACCCGCAGGTCCGGGGTGTCCGGGTCGACCGGCACGAACGCCGCGCCGAGCCGGGAGCAGGCGAGCAGCAGCGCGATGGCGGCGGCGGAGGTCTGCGACTCGATGACGACGCGGTCGCCGGTGCCGACGCCCGCCTCGGCCAGCGCGGAGGCCCGCACGTCGACCGCGCGGGCCAGCTCGCCGTACGTGACCGTCACCAGCGCGCCGCCGGCCCGCTCGATCACCGCCGGCTTGTCCGGGGTGCGGACGGCGGGGCCGAGTACGAACTGGTCCAGGGTGTCGGCGGGGAACCGCCCGACCGCGTCGGTCATCGGATGTCCGTCCTTCTTCACACCTGCGCGACGGTCTTGAGGTAGTCGCCCACCGTCTGGCGGAACCGCTCCGGCTCCTCCAGGTGCGGCACGTGGCTGGAGTCGTCGAACAGCTCCCAGCGCGCGTCCGGGATCAGGTCGATGAAGGGCCGGACGGTGGCCGGGGTGGCCTCGTCGTGGCGGCCCGAGATGACCAGGGTGGGCACCGCGATGTCGGCGAGACAGTCGGTGACGCCCCAGTCCTTCAGCGACCCGATGACGTGGAACTCGCTCGGTCCGTTCATCGCGAGGTAGACGGTCGGGTCGTTGTAGAGCTCGTAGAAGGAGGCCTGGTAGTCGCGGGGCCACGGGTCGAGCCGGCACAGGTGCCGGTCGTAGAAGACCTTGGTGGCCGCGTGGTACTCGTCGCTGTCGGTGGTGCCCGCCGCCTCGTGCCGGCGCAGCGTGTCGTCGACCCCGGCCGGCAGCGCGGCGCGCAGCTCCGCCATCGCCGCCAGCCACAACGGGTACGACGCCGGGGCGTCGGCGATGATCAGGCCCTTCAGGCCGGTCGGCGCCGCCGCCGCGTGCTTCGCCGCCAGCAGGCCGCCCCAGGAGTGTCCGAACAGGACGTAGTTGTCGGCGATCCCGAGGTGGCGCAGGAGGTTGTCCAGCTCGTCGAGGAAGAGCTGGACGGTCCAGAACTCGGCCGGCCGGCCCGGCAGGTGGGTGGAACCCCCGTTGCCCAGCTGGTCGTAGTGGACGACGGGGGTGCCGCCGTCGGCGAACACCGAGAGGCTGGTCAGGTAGTCGTGGGTGCTGCCGGGGCCGCCGTGCACGGCCACCAGCGCGGTCCGTTGCGGCGACAGCTCCCCCGTGACCCGGTACCAGGTCCGGAATTCGCCGAACGGCGCCGTCCCCTTGGTCGTCGGTGCGGTCACTAGACGCGGCGGCCGGTGACCGGGAAGGTACCGAACATGCCCGGCTTGGCCTTGCCGGTCATGGTGTCGCCGTTGACGGTGACGGTGACCTTCATGGTCAGCGGGACCGGCTTGCGGCACTTGATCTTCCACGAGGCGACGTCGCCGACCAGCTCGCCGTCGATGATGTCGGGGTCGATGACCTGGCCGTTGGCCCGGGCCTTGCCGATCAGCTTCTCGCCCTCGGCGGTCAGTTCGACCCAGAGGCTCTGCTTGCCGAGCGGGCTCTCGATGTCCAGCTGCCAGCTGCCGTCGGTGCTCATCCGTTGCTCCCTATCGTGCGTCGATCGCTTCCCGTGGCAGACACTATGGATCCCGGCGGGCGGTCCATACCCCTATCAGCCCCTAGGGGCGAGCGTCCCGAGCCACTCCTCGACGACCTCCGCGGCGGCCGCCGCCCGGTCCTCGATCATGGTGAAGTGGGTGGCCGCGACGGTGCGGTACTCGTGCGTCGGCTCCCAGGGCCGGGCCTGCCAGGAGCCGTCGTCCGCCGCGTCGGGCCGGAACGGCTCGGCCGCGCCGACGAAGAGCACCGGCGCCTCGACCGGGTCCAGCCGGAACCGGGGCACCAGGTCGAAGTAGCGGTTCATCCCCGACAGGGCGGCGCTGTTGAGCATCCCGAAACGGGCGTCGGCCTGGACCAGCCCGACGGTGAGCTGCTCCATCAGCCGGGACTGGTCCCGGTCGTCGGTGTCGACCCGGTAGGTGTCCATCAGCACCACCCCGGCGGGGCGCACCCCCAGGCTCCGTTCCAGGTGCCCGGCGGTGGCGTAGGCGAGCGTCCCGCCCGAGGAGTAGCCGATGAGGACGAACGGGCGCCCGGCGGCGGCCCGGACGACGCTCTCGGCGAGCACGTCGACCACCGCGTCCACCGAGTCGGGCAGCCGCTCCCCCGCGACGAAGCCCGGGTTGGTCAGCGACACCATCGGACGCCGGCCCCGGAACGCGGCGGCCAGCCGGGCGTGCTGGTGCGGGCCGCCGGTGGCCATCGGGGTGCTGATCCCGATGAGCACGGGCGACCCCGGGCCGTCGGCCATGGTGACGCCCGGTGGCACCGCCCCGAAGTCGGCGGCGGAGGTGAACCGGGGTCGCAGGTCGGCCACCGCCCGCAGCAGGTTGAAGCCCTTGAGCACCTCGTTGCCCAGCACCGCCGCCCGGAACAGCCCGGCCAGGGTGTCCGGCTCGCCGGCCGGCTCCGGTGCGGGCGCGCCACCGGCGGCCGGGGCCAGCTCGGCGCGCAGGTGCCGGGCCAGCGCGGCCGGGTTCTTGTTGTCGAACACCGCCATCGGGGCCAGCCGCAGCCCGGTCGCCGCGTTGAGCCGGTTGCGCAGCTCCACCGCGGCGAGGGAGTCGAAACCCAGTTCGAGGAAGTCCCGCTCCGGGTCGACCGCTTCGGGGCCGTCGTGGCCGAGCACGGCGGCGGCGTGGCCGCGTACCAGCTCGGTGACCTGGCGCTCCTGTTCGGCCGGGGACTGCCCGGCGAGCCGGCGGGCGAACCATTCCGGGTCCACGGCGGCCGCGGCGCTGCGCCGGCGTACCCGGGGCAGCAGGCCACGCAGCAGCGCGGGCGGCTCGTCGGCGCGGGCGCGCAGCGCCGCCACGTCGACCTTCACCGGCACCAGCGTGGCGCGGGGACTGCGCAGCGCGGTGTCGAGGGCGGCCAGCCCCTCCGGCACGGTCAGCGCGGGAAGGCCCTGCCGGGCCATCCGTTGCAGGTCCGCCTCGGTGAGCCAGGCGCCCAGGCCGACGTCGGTGCCCCAGAGCCCGTAGGCGACCGAGGTGGCGGGCAGGCCGGCCGCCACCCGGTGCTGCGCGAGCGCGTCGAGGAAGACGTTCGCGGTGGCGTACCCGCCCTGCCCGGCGGCGAGCACCAGCCCGCCGGCCGAGGAGAAGAGCACGAACGCGGCCAGGCCGGCGTCGCGGGTCAGCTCGTGCAGGTGCCAGGCGGCGTCCACCTTCGGGCGCAGCACCCCGTCGATCCGCTCCGGGGTCAGCGAGCCCACCACCCCGTCGTCCACCACCGCCGCCGCGTGCACCACCGCGGTCAGCGGACGCCGGTCGGGCACGCCGGCGAGCAGCGCCGCGAGCTGGTCGCGGTCGCCCACGTCGCAGGCCACCACGTCGGCGGTGGCGCCGAGCGCGGCCAGGTCGGCGCGGAGCTCGTCCACCCCGGGCGCCACCGGCCCGCGCCGACTGGTCAGCAGCAGGTGCCTGATCCCGTACGCCCCGGCGAGGTGCCGGGCCACCAGGGCGCCCAGCCCACCGGTGCCACCGGTGATCAGCACGGTGCCGTCGGGGTCCAGCCCGGCCGGGGTGTCGGCCGGGGCGTACGGCTCGCGGACCAGGCGGGGCACCAGGACACGGCCGGAGCGGATCATCAGTTCCGGCTCGTCGGTGGCCAGGGCGGGCCCGAAGGCGTCCCGGGAGGCGGCGGTCCGGTCGGTGTCGAGCAGCACGAAGCGGCCGGGGTTCTCCGCCTGGGCGGCCCGGAGCAGGCCCCAGATCGGCGCCTGGGTCAGCGCCACGTCCGCCCCGTCGGCGCCGACCGCGCCCTCGGTGAGCAGGACCAGCCGGGCGGCGGTGAAGCGGGGGTCGGCGAGCCAGCCCTGGACGAGGTCCAGGACCTCGTATACGCAGCCGCGGACACCGGCCAGGACGTCGATGTCGGTGTTCGGCCCGCTCCGGTCGGAGCGCCCGGCGGTGTTGGGTGTGGTCTCCGGGCGGGGGACCCGGAAGAGCACCACGTCGGGCGCCGAGAGGCCGGCGTCCACGGCGGCGCCGAGCGCGGCGAGGTCCGGGTAGCAGTGAAGGCTGCCGTCCCCACCGGGCGCGGCGAGATCCAGGTCGTTCGGCGGGCCGCCGTCCCCGTCGTGCACGGCGAGATCCCCGTCGTTCGCCGGGCCGCCGTTCCGGCCGAGCGCCGGCAGATCCCGGTCGTTCGCCGGGCCGCCGTTGATGCCCAGCGCGGCGAAATCCCCGTCGTTCGCCAGGCCGACGGCCCGGCCGAGAGCGTCAAGGTCCGGGGCGGTCGCCGGAACGGCGTCGATGCCGGAAGCGGCAGGGGCCGGGGCGTTCGCCGGACCGGGGTCGGCGCCGGGCGTGGCGCGGTGCGGGCCCGGCTGGCCGATAACGGCCCATCCGGTGCCGGTGGTGGCGGTCGGCAGCTCGGCGGCGGGGGTCCAGGCGAGCCGGTACAGGCCGTCCTGCCGGCCCGGCGCGGCGGTCCGGAGCTGCGCCGCGTCGACCTCCCGCAGGGCGAGGGAGCCGACGGCGGCGACCGGCGCGCCGGAGAGGTCGGCCAGGTCGAGCGAGACCTCGCGGGGCCCGGTCGGGCGGATCGCGACCCGCAGCCCCCGGGCGCCGGTGGCGTGCGGGGTGACGGCGTTCCAGGAGAACGGCAGCATGGTGCCGCCCTGGTCGTCGGCGTCGCCGTCGGCGAGCCCGAGCACGTGCAGCGCGGCGTCGAGCAGGGCCGGGTGCAGCACGAACTGCTCGGCCTCGGCGTGCGCGGCGTCCGGCAGGCTGATCTCGGCGTACAGCTCGTCGCCGCGCTGCCAGGCGGCGCGCAGCCCCTGGAAGGTGGGTCCGTAGCCGTAGCCGCGCTCGGCCATCCGCTCGTACGCGTCGCCGGTCGGCAGCGGGGTCGCGCCCGGCGGTGGCCAGGCGGTCAGGTCCACAGCGGGCGCCGTGCCGCCAGCGCCGATCCGGCCGTCGGCGTGCCGGGTCCACGGGTCCGCCTCGCCGGTACGGGAGTGGACGGTGACGGAACGGGAGCCGCCTTCGTCGGGTGGGCCGACCGCGACCTGGAGGGTGACCGCCGTGTTCTCGGGCAGTATCAGCGGGGCGTGCAGGATCAGCTCCTCGACCACCGGCGCGTCGGTCCGCTCGCCGGCGGCGACCGCCAGCTCGACGAAGCCGGTGCCGGGGAAGAGGACGGTGTCGCCGACCGCGTGGTCGGCGAGCCAGGGCTGGGTGTCGACGGAGAGCCGGCCGGTGAACAGCACGCCGTCCGTGTCGGCGAGGGTGACCGACGCGCCGAGCAGCGGATGCTCGGTCGCGGCGAGACCGGCCGGGGTGGCCCCCTCGCCACCGGGCCGTTCCGGACGCCAGTAGCGCTGCCGCTGGAACGGGTAGGTGGGCAGGTCGACGCGGGTGCCGGTGAGTAGTGCGGTCCAGTCGACGGTGGTGCCGGTGACGTGCAGCCTGGCCAGGGCGGTGAGGGCCTGCCGGTGTTCGTCGTGTCCCCGCCGCAGGCTGGGGATGACGGTGACGTCGTCGGTGAGGATGCCCTCGATCATCGGAGTGAGCGCGCCGTCCGGACCGAGTTCCAGGAACGCGGTCGCTCCCGCCTGATGCAGAGTGGTGATGCCGTCGGCGAAACGGACCGCCTCGCGGACGTGCCGGACCCAGTAGTCGGGGTCGGTCAGCTCCCTGCTGGCCAGGGCGCCGGTCAGATTGGACACGACCGGGAGTTGCGGCTCGGTGTAGGTGAGGCTCGCCGCGACGGCCCGGAACTCGTCGAGCATCGGGTCCATCAGCCCGCTGTGGAACGCGTGGCTGACCCGCAGGCGGGTGGTCTTCCGCCCCAGGGTGGTGAAGTGCTCGGCCATGTGCAGCACGGCCGCTTCGGGGCCGGAGATGACCACGGACCGGGGGCCGTTGACGGCCGCGATGTCCACACTGCCAGCCGCTGCCAGACCGCCACCATCACCCGTGCCCGTGCCCGTGCCCGTGCCGCTGCCCATGCCGTTGGCCGCGACCTGGCCGACGCCGTCCTCGGTGCCGTTGGCGTTGGCGTTGGCGTTGGCGGCTGAGTCGTTTACGACATCAGCTCCAAAGGAGCCGACCACCACACCCGGACCCGCCAGCGCCGCCCGCACCTCCTCCTCCGACGCCTGCACCGCCACCATCGCCCCACCAGCCGGCAACGCCTGCATCAACCGCCCACGAGCCGCCACCAGACGCGCCGCATCCGACAGCGACAACACCCCGGCCACATGCGCGGCAGCAAGCTCACCAATCGAATGCCCGGCCACGAAATCCGGCCGCACACCCCACGACTCCACCAGCCGGAACAGGGCGACCTCGACCGCGAACAGACCGGCCTGCGCATAACCCGTCCGCCGGATCAGCTCCTCGTCATCACCCCAGACCACCTCACGCAACGGCCGATCCAGGTGCGCGTCCAACTCCGCCACCACCGCGTCGAACGCAGCGGCGAACACCGGGAAGGCTGCGTGCAGCGAGCGACCCATCCCGAGGCGCTGCGCGCCCTGACCGGTGAACAGCACCGCCAGTCGACCGGCCCGGGCCGTCCCCGACAGCATGGGTGCGGCCGTCCCGCCGTCGGCGAGGGTGGCCAGCCCGGCGAGGAGTTCGTCGCGGTCGGCGCCCAGCACGGCGGCCCGCTGTTCCAGGGCGGCGCGGCCGGTCGCCAGCGAGTACGCCACGTCCGGCAGCCGCAGCTCCGGCCGGCCCGACAGGTGCCGGTGCAGCCGGGCGGCCTGGGCCCGCAGCGCCACCTCGGAGCGGGCGGAGAGCAGCCAGGGCAGCGGCCTCTGCGTCCCGCTTTCCGGCTCCGCGGGGGCGGTCGGGGGCGGTGGGGCCTGTTCGAGGATGACGTGGGCGTTGGTGCCGGAGAGCCCGAACGACGAGATGCCGGCCCGGCGCGGGTGCCCGTTCGCCGACCACTCGCGGGGCCGGGTCAGCAGCTCGACCGCCCCGGCGGACCAGTCCACCTGCGGCGAGCGCTCCTTGGCGTGCAGCGTCGGCGGCAGCAGGCCGTGCCGCATCGCCAGGACCATCTTGATCACGCCGGCGACACCGGCGGCGGCCTGGGTGTGCCCCAGGTTCGACTTGATCGACCCCAACCACAGCGGCCGGTCGGCGGGCCGGTCCTGACCGTACGTGGCCAGCAGCGCCTGCGCCTCGATCGGGTCACCAAGCGTGGTGCCGGTGCCGTGCGCCTCCACCACGTCCACCTCGGCGGCCGGCACACCGGCCGACGCCAGGGCGGCCCGGATCACCCGCTGCTGCGAGGGGCCGTTCGGCGCGAAGAAGCCGTTCGACGCGCCGTCCTGGTTGACGGCCGAGCCCCGTACCACGGCCAGCACCGGGTGGCCGAGCCGCTGGGCGTCGGACAGGCGCTCGACCAGCAGGAAGCCGGCGCCCTCGGCCCAACCGGTGCCGTCGGCGCCCGCCCCGAAGGAGCGGCACCGGCCGTCCGGGGAGAGGCCGCGCTGCCGGGAGAACTCGATCAGGATCTCGGGGGTGGCCATCACGGTCACGCCGCCGGCGAGCGCCAGCGAGCACTCCCCCGACCGCAGCGCCTGCACCGCCAGGTGCAACGCGACCAGCGACGACGAGCAGGCGGTGTCCACCGCCACCGCCGGGCCCTCCAGGCCCAGCACGTACGACACCCTGCCAGCCGCCGCACTGCCGCCCGCGGAGCTGCCGTACCCGTAGTCGTGGTACATCAGGCCGGCGAAGACGCCGGTGGGGCTGCCCTTGAGCGTGCCCGGATCGATCCCGGCCCGCTCGAACGCCTCCCAGGCGCACTCCAGCAGCAGCCGCTGCTGCGGGTCGACCGCGTACGCCTCGTTGGGGCTGATGCCGAAGAAGCCGGCGTCGAAGTCGGCGGCGTCGGGCAGGAACCCGCCGGCCCGGGCGTAGCAGCGGCCGGGGCGGCCCGGCTCGGGGTGGTACAGGTCGTCGGCCCAGCCCCGGTCGGTGGGCAGCGGCGCGATCGCGTCCACCCCGTCGGCGACCAACCGCCACAGCTCCTCCGGCGAGCCGACCCCGCCGGGGAAGCGGCAGCTCATCCCGACGATGGCGATCGGCTCGTCCACCGGGCGCGGCCCGGCCTGGGCGGGGGCGTCGGCGGAGACCCCGCCGAGCAGCGAGTCGAGGTACGCGGCGACGGCGTCGGCGGTCGGGTAGTCGAAGATCAGCGTGGCGGGCAGCCGCAGGTCGGTCGCCGCGCCGAGCGCGTTGCGCAGTTCCACCGCCGACAGCGAGTCGAAGCCCAGCTCGGAGAAGGCGCGGTCCGGCTCCACCGCCTCGGCGGAGTCGTACCCGAGGACGGCGGCGACCTGGGCGCGGACCAGGTCCCGCAGGGCGCGGAGCCGGTCGGGCCCGGACAGGCCGGCGAACCGCCCGGCGGCGGCCGGGGTGTCGGTGGCCCGGCGCAACCGCCGGGGCGCCCGGACCAGGGCGCGCAGCAGCGCGGGAATGCCGGCGTCGGTGCGCACGGCGGCCGGGTCGATCCGCAGCGGGACGAGGGTGACCGGCCGGTCCCGCAGTGCGGTGTCGAACGCGGCCAGCCCGTCTGCCTCGGTGAGCGCAGGGAAGCCCTGTCGGGCCATCCGTTCCAGGTCGGCGTCGCTGAGCACGGCACCCAGCCCCGCGTCGGTGCCCCACAGCCCGTACGCCAGCGAGGTCGCCGGCAGCCCTCGCGCGGCCCGGTGCTCGGCGAGCGCGTCGAGGAAGACGTTCGCCGCCGCGTAGCCGGCCTGGCCGGCAGCGAGCACCAGCCCGCCCGCGGAGGAGAAAAGCACGAACGCGGACAGGTCCGCCTCGCGGGTCAGCTCGTGCAGGTGCCAGGCACCGTCCACCTTGGGCGCGAGGGCGGCCGCGAGCCGTTCCGGGGTGAGCGTGGCGGCCACGCCGTTGTCGGCGACCCCGGCGGCGTGCACCACGATCCGCAGCGGGTGGGCGGCGGGGATGTCGGCCAGCACGGCGGCCAGGGTCTCCCGGTCGGCGGCGTCGCAGGCCGCCACCCGTACCGTCGCGCCGAGCGCGGTCAGGTCGCTGACCAGCGCGTCCACGCCGGGGGCGGCGGGCCCGCGCCGGCTGGTGAGCACCAGGTGGCGGACGCCGTGCGCGCTGACCAGGTGCCGCGCCACGAGCGCGCCGAGCCCGCCGGTGCCCCCGGTGACCAGCGCCGTGCCGTCGCTCGGGCCGCCGGCCGCCTGGTCGTCGCCGATCGCACGGTGGTCGCGCGTGCCGAGGTCCGTCGCGGCGCGGTCGCGCGTGCCAGCGTCGACGGCGGTGCTGCCGAGCGTCGTAGCGGGTGCGGTGGCGTCGGTGGCGGCACCGCTGGGCGTCGCGGAGTCGGATACCGGGACGAGCCGGGGCACGAACAGGCGTCCGGCGCGCAGCGCCAGCTCCGGCTCCCCCGCCGCGAGGGCCGCCGGCAGCGCGGCCGAGGATTCCGGCCGGCCGTCGGTGTCGGCGAGGACGAACCGCTCCGGGTTCTCCGCCTGCGCCGCCCGGACCAGGCCCCAGACCGGCGCCTGGTCCAGCGCCACCCGGTCGTCGGGGCCGGTGACCACGGCCTCCCGAGTGAGCAGCACCAGCCGGGAGTCGGCGAACCGGTCGTCGGCCAGCCAGGCCCGCACGGTCGCCAGCGCCGCCCCGGTCACCTCCCGGACCGCCGCCGGCACGTCGCCGTCGCCGGCGGCGAGCGGCAGCAGCACCACCTCCGGTACGGCGTCCGCCGCGCCGACCGCGTCCAGATCCCCGTACGACGGCACCCCCGGCACCGCGACGGCGTCGCCGACCACCGCCCAGCGGGACAAGTCCGGCGCCCCGTCCGGGGTGGCCGCCGGCTGCCACCGCACCCGGTGCAGCACCTGGTCGCGGCCGGCCCGGACGCCGTCGAGTTGCGCGGCGGAGACCGGCCGGGAGACCAGCGACCCGACGGTGAGCACCGGCTGCCCGGACGGGTCGGCGACGGTGAGGGTGACGCTGTCCGGCCCGGCGGGCGCCATCCGCAGCCGCAGCGCGGTGGCGCCGACGGCGTGCCGGGAGACGCCGTTCCAGGCGAACGGCAGCAGCGTCGCCCCGGAGCCGTCGTGGTCCTGGAGCAGGGAGGCGTGCATGGCGGCGTCGAGCAGGGCCGGGTGCAGGCCGAACCGGGCGGCGTCCGGGTGCGCCTCGTCGGGCAGGGCCACCTCGGCGTACAGCTCCTCGCCGCGTTCCCAGGCGGCCCGCAGCCCCTGGAACGTCGGCCCGTACGCGTACCCCCGCCCGCGCAACCGCTCATACGCGCCCTCGGTGGCCAGCGGGGTCGCGCCCGGCGGCGGCCAGGCGGTCAGGTCGACGGACGGCGCGGCGGCGTCGGCGGCGAGCAGCCCGTCGGCGTGCAGTGTCCAGCGGCCGCCGGTGGCCCGGGAGTAGACGCCGACGGTACGTCGCCCGGCGCTGTCGGGGTCGCCGACGACCACCTGCACCATGACGTCGCCGCGTTCGGGCAGCACCAGCGGCGCGGTGAGGGTCAGCTCGTCGAGCCGGTGGCAGCCGGCCTCCTCGCCGGCGCGCAGGGCGAGTTCGACCAGGCCGGTGCCGGGCAGCAGCACGGTGCCGAGCACGTCGTGGTCGGCGAGCCAGGGCTGGGCCTGCCGGGACAACCGGCCGGTGAGGACGAGGCCGTCGGCGTGGGCGGTGGCCACGGCGGCCCGCAGCAGCGGGTGGTCGACGGGGGTCAGGCCGAGCGCGGCCGGGTCGTCGCCGAGCGCGCCGGCCAGCCAGGACTCGGTGAGGTAGTCGAGGGTGTGCAGCCAGTACGGCTGCCGCTGGAACGGGTAGGTGGGCAGCTCGACGGTGCGGGTGGTCTGCGGGAGCAGCGTGGTCCAGTCGACGGTGGTGCCGGTGACGTGCAGCTTCGCCAGGGCGGTGAGGGCTTGCCGCTGTTCGTCGTGTCCTCGCCGCAGGCTGGGGATGACGGTGACGTCGTCGGTGAGGATGCCCTCGATCATCGGGGTGAGGGCGGCGTCCGGGCCGAGTTCCAGGAACGTGGTCGTGCCTGCCTGATGCAGGGTGGTGATGCCGTCGGCGAAACGCACGGCCTCGCGGACGTGCCGGACCCAGTAGTCCGGGTCGGTCAGCTCGGTGGTGGCGAGGGCGCCGGTCAGGTTGGACACGACCGGGAGTTGCGGCTCGGTGTAGGTCAGCTCCGCGGCGACGGCCCGGAACTCGTCGAGCATCGGGTCCATCAACCCGCTGTGGAACGCGTGGCTGACCCGCAGCCGGGTGGTCTTGCGACCTTGCTTGGTGAAGTGCTCGGCCAGGTGCAGCACGGCGGCTTCGGTGCCGGAGATGACTACCGAACGGGGGCCGTTGACGGCCGCGATGTCCACAGCGGCGGCGCCTGCGGCCCGACTGTTGCCGGCGCCAATGCCGAAGCCGTTGGCCGCAACCGAAACAGTGCCGCTGCCGGTGCCGTTGGAGTCTGAGTCGTTTGCGTCATCAGCTCCAAAGGATCCGACCACCACACCCGGACCCGCCAGCGCCGCCCGCACCTCCTCCTCCGACGCCCGCACCGCCACCATCGCCCCACCAGCCGGCAACGCCTGCATCAACCGCCCACGAGCCGCCACCAGCTTTGCGGCATCGGTCAGCGACAACACCCCCGCGACGTGCGCGGCAGCCAACTCACCGATCGAGTGTCCGGCCACGAAATCAGCCCGCACACCCCACGACTCCACCAGCCGGAACAGGGCCACCTCAACGGCGAACAACCCCGCCTGCGCATAACCCGTCCGCCGGATCAGCTCCTCGTCATCACCCCAGACCACCTCACGCAACGGCCGGTCCAGATGCGCGTCCAACTCCGCCACCACCGCGTCGAACGCAGCGGCGAACACCGGGAAGGCCACGTGCAGCGAGCGACCCATCCCGAGGCGCTGCGCGCCCTGACCGGTGAACAGCACCGCCAGCCGACCGGCCCGGGTCACGCCGGCGACGGCGTTGGGCGCGCGCTCCCCCGCCGCCACCGCCGCCAGTCCGACGGACAGCTCGGCCGGGTCCGCGCCCAGCACCACCGCCCGGTGGCCGAACGTCGCCCGACCGGTGACCAAGGTTCGGGCCACGGCGCCCAGATCCACCGGCGACAACTCTCCGGCGACCGGGGCGAAGCGGTCCGCAAGTTCCTGTAGCGCCGGGTCGGACTTCGCCGACAGCACCCAGGGCACCAGCGACGACGGCACGCCGGCGTCCGGCTGCGGGGCGGCCTCCGGGGCCTGTTCGACGATGACGTGGGCGTTGGTGCCGGAGAGGCCGAACGACGAGATGCCCGCCCGGCGCGGATGCCCCTCCGCCGGCCACTCGCATGCCTCGGTCAGCAGCTCGACCGCGCCGGACGACCAGTCCACCTGGGGCGAGCGTTCCTCGGCGTGCAGGGTCCGGGGCATCAGCCCGTGCCGCATCGCCTGCACCATCTTGATGACGGCGGCCACGCCGGCGGCCGCCTGGGTGTGCCCGAGGTTCGACTTGATCGACCCGAGCCGGAGCGGACGGTCGGCGGGCCGGTCCTGCCCGTACGTGGCGAGCAGCGCCTGCGCCTCGATCGGGTCGCCGAGGGTGGTGCCGGTGCCGTGCGCCTCCACGACGTCCACCTCGGCGGCCGGGACGCCGGCGGAGGCGAGGGCGGCGCGGATCACCCGCTGCTGGGCGGGGCCGTTCGGGGCGAAGAAGCCGTTCGACGCGCCGTCCTGGTTGACGGCCGTGCCGCGAACCACGGCGAGCACCGGATGGCCGAGGCGTTGGGCGTCCGAGAGGCGTTCCACCAGCAGGAAGCCGGCGCCCTCGCCCCAGCCGGTGCCGTCGGCGCCCGCCCCGAACGACTTGCACCGGCCGTCCGGGGCCAGCCCCCGCTGCCGGCTGAACTCGACGAAGGCCTCCGGCGTCGCCATCACCGCCGCGCCACCGGCGAGCGCCAGGGTGCACTCCCCCGAGCGCAGCGCCTGCACCGCCAGGTGCAACGCGACCAGCGACGACGAGCAGGCGGTGTCCACGGTGACCGCCGGCCCCTCCAGCCCCAGCGCGTACGCCACCCGGCCGGAGGCGACCGAGCCGGTGGCGTGGCTGCTGGCGTAGTCGTGGTACATCAACCCGGCGAACACCCCGGTACGGCTGCCGCGCAGCGTGCCGGGGTCGATGCCGGCCCGCTCGAACGCCTCCCAGGCGCACTCCAGCAGCAGCCGCTGCTGCGGGTCCATGATGGTCGCCTCGTTGGGGCTGATCCCGAAGAACGCCGGGTCGAAGGCGGCGGCGTCGGTGAGGAACCCGCCCTGCCGGACGTAGCTGGTGTGCGGCCGCTCGCCGGTCGGGTCGTACAGCTCGTCGACGTTCCAGCCCCGGTCGGCGGGGAAGTCGCCGATCGCGTCGACCCCGTCGGCGACCAGCCGCCACAGCTGCTCCGGCGTGCTCACCCCGCCGGGGAAGCGGCAGCTCATCCCGATGATCGCGACCGGCTCGTGGGCGGCCGCGGTGAGCCGCCGGTTCTGCGCGCGCAGCCGCTCGGTCTCCTTGAGCGAGCTGCGCAGCGCGGCGACGAGCTTGTCGTCGGTCATCGAGGGTCTCCCGTCATGAGGTCGTCGAGGTCCTGGTCGCCCAGCGCCATGCTGATCAGGTCGTCGGCGTCCATCTCGTCGATCGAGCGGCCGGCCTCGTCGTCCGCCGTGGCCGTGTCCGGCGTGGGGGCGAGCCCACCGAGTTCGAGCAGCCGGTCCAGCAGTCCGGCCTCCCGCAGCCGGCTGAGCGGGATGCCCTGGAGGACCTCCCGCACCCTGTCCTCGGGCAGCCCGTCGGCCGGCGCCGGGGCCAGCGCGGTGGCCAGTTCGGCGGCGAGGACCCGCGCGTTGGGGTGGTCGAAGACCAGGGTCGCGGGCAGGCGCAGGCCGGTGGCGGTGTTGAGCTGGTTGCGGAACTCCACCGCGCTCAGCGAGTCGAAGCCGAGTTCCTGGAAGGCCCGGTCCGGGTCGACGTCCTGCGGGCCGGCGTGCCCGAGGATCGCCGCCGCCTGGGTGAGCACGACGTCGAGCAGCGCGGCGTCGCGCTCGTCGGCCGGCAGCGCGGCGAGCCGCCGGGTCAGCGCCGCGGTGTCCGGTCCGGCCCCGCCACCGGCGCGCGCCGGTCGCCGCACCAGGCCGCGGAAGAGCGGCGGCAGGTCGGGTACGCCGGCCAGCGCCGCCAGGTCCAGCGCCACCGGTACGACCACCGCCGCGTCGGTGGCGGCGGCCGCGTCCAGCAGTGCGAGCCCTTCGGCGGGCGCGAGCGGGCGGACGCCGGTCCGCTCGACGCGGGCGCGATCGCCGGCGGTGAGGTCGGCGGCCATTCCCGCGTCGCCGGCCCAGGCTCCCCAGGCGAGCGACTGGGCGGGCCGGCCGGCGGCCCGGCGGTGGGCGGCGAGCGCGTCCAGGCAGGCGTTGGCGGCGGCGTAGCTGCCCTGGCCCGGGTTGCCGACCACACCGGCGGCGGAGGAGAAGAGCACGAACGCGGTGAGCGGCAGGTCGGCGGTCAGCTCGTGCAGGTGCAGCGCCGCGTCCACCTTGGGGCGGAACACGACGTCGACGCGGTCCGGGGTGAGCGACCCGATCACCCCGTCGTCGAGCACACCGGCGGAGTGCACGACCCCGGTGAGCGGGTGCGCCGGGTCGAGCCCGGCCAGCAGGGCCGCCACCGCGTCCCGGTCGCCCATGTCGCAGGCGGCGAGCCGGACGTCCGCGCCCAGCGCGGTCAGCTCGGCGACGAGGTCGTCCGCCCCGGCCGCCGCGGCGCCCCGCCGGCTGGTGAGCAGCAGCCGGCGTACGCCGTGCGTGCTGACCAGGTGCCGGGCGACGAGCCGGCCGAGCAGGCCGGTCGCGCCGGTGACCAGCACCGTCCCCTCGGCGCCGAACACGCTGGCCGGCGGGGCGTCCGGGGTGGCCGCGAGCCGGGCGAGCCGGGCGACGTGGGCGACGCCGGCGCGGACGGCGACCTGCGGTTCCCCCGTGGCGACGGCCAGGGCGAGCGCCGCCGGGTCGTCCGGGTCGTCGAGGTCGGCCAGGACGATCCGGTCGGGCTGCTCGGACTGCGCGGAACGGACCAGCCCCCAGACGGCGGCACCGGCCAGGTCGGCGGCCTCCTCGTCGGCCACCGCGACCGCCCCCCGGGTGATCACCACCAGGCTGGACCGCGCGTACCGGTCGTCGGCGAGCCAGGTCTGGACCCGCTCCAGGGCCCGGTGGGTCGCCCGGTGCACGGCGGCGGCGTCCCGGCCGGGCTCCGACCGCAGCACCACCACCTCGGGTACGTCGTCGCGGACGTCCTCCCACGCCGCCCAACGCACCGGGGGTGCGGTCACCGGCGCGGCGGGCTGCCAGGTCAGCCGGTACAGCGGTTCCTGGCGGCCGGCGGCGAGCTGGGCGGCGGAGAGTTCCCGCAGGGTGAGCGACTCCACCGAGGCGACCGGCAGGCCGGCGGCGTCGGCGATGTCGAGGCGTACCCCGTCGCCGGCCGGGTTGACCCGGACCCGGACGGTGGTGGCGTCGGGCACCGCAACGGTGACACCGGCGAAGGCGAACGGCAGCCGGACCGGCCCGACCTGGCCGGCGTCGAGGCCGACCGCCTGGAGGCAGGCGTCGAGCAGGGCGGGGTGCATCCGGTACCCGTCGTCGGCGCCGTCCCCGGCTGGCAGGGCCACCTCGGCGTACACCTGCTCGCCGGCGGTCCAGGCGGCGCGCAGCCCCTGGAACGCCGGCCCGTACGCCAGTCCGGCGGCGGCCTGGGCGTCGTACCGCCCGGTGAGGTCGACCGGGACGGCGCCCGGCGGCGGCCACGCGGCCAGGTCGAACGACGGCGGCCGGGTAGCCGGGGCGACGGCGCCGGTGGCGTGCCGGGTCCACGGCTGGTCCGGTCCGCCGTCCCGGGAGTGGACGGTGACCGGCCGGCTGCCCGCCTCGTCGGCCGCGCCGAGCAGCACCTGGACGGTGACCCCGCCGCGTTCCGGTACGACCAGCGGCGCCTCGAGGACCAGTTCGGTGAGTGCGTCGCAGCCGACCTGCCCGCCCGCGCTGAGCGCCAGTTCCACAAGCCCGGTGCCCGGCAGGAGGATCGCGTCGCCCACCACGTGGTCGGCCAGCCAGGGCTGGCTGTGCACGGAGAGCCGTCCGGTGAGGACGGTGCTGTCCGAGCCGGCGAGGGTGACGGCAGCGCCGAGCAGCGGGTGGCGGGCGGCGTCGACCCCGACCGCGCCGAGGTCCCCGTCGGCGGTGCTGGTCCGCTGCCAGTACCGCTGCCGCTGGAACGGGTAGGTGGGCAGGTCGACCGTGCGGGCGGTCTGCGGGAGCAGCGCGGTCCAGTCGACGGTGGTGCCGGTGACGTGCAGCCTGGCCAGGGCGGTCAGGGCCTGCCGGTGTTCGTCGTGTCCCCGCCGCAGGGACGGCACGACGGTGACCTCGTCGGTGAGGATGCCCTCGATGAGCGGGGTGAGCGCGGCGTCCGGACCAAGTTCCAGGAACGTCGTGGCTCCCGCCTGGTGCAGGGTGGTGATGCCGTCGGCGAAGCGGACCGCCTCGCGGACGTGCCGGACCCAGTAGTCGGGGTCGGTCAGCTCGCTGCTGGCCAGGGCGCCGGTCAGGTTGGACACGACCGGGAGTTGCGGCTCGGTGTAGGTGAGGCTCGCCGCGACGGCCCGGAACTCGTCGAGCATCGGGTCCATCAGCCCGCTGTGGAACGCGTGGCTGACCCGCAGCCGGGTGGTCTTGCGACCCTGCGCGCTGAAGTGCTCGGCGACCGTGAGCACGGCAGCTTCGGGGCCGGAGATGACCACCGACCGGGGGCCGTTGACGGCGGCGATGTCCACACCAGCGCCTGCCGCCAGGCCGAGGCCGGTGCCGTTGGCGGCTGAGTCGTTTACGACATCAGCTCCAAAGGACCCGTCCACCACACCCGGACCTGCCAGCGCCGCCCGCACCTCCTCCTCCGACGCCTGCACCGCCACCATCGCCCCACCATCGGGCAACGCCTGCATCAACCGACCCCGCGCAGCGACCAACCTTGCGGCATCCGGCAGCGACAACACCCCGGCCACATGCGCCGCAGCCAACTCACCGATCGAATGCCCCGCCACGAGGTCCGGCCGCACACCCCACGACTCCACCAGCCGGAACAACGCCACCTCGACGGCGAACAACCCCGCCTGTGCATAGCCCGTCCGGCGGATCAGCTCCTCGTCATCACCCCAGACCACCTCACGCAACGGCCGGTCCAGATGCGCGTCCAACTCCGCCACCACCGCGTCGAACGCAGCGGCGAACACCGGGAACACACCGTGCAGCGAACGACCCATGCCCAGCCGCTGGGCGCCCTGACCGGTGAACAGCACCGCCAGCCGACCACCCGGCCGGGCCACGCCGGTGACCAGGCCGGGAGCGCCGGCGCCGGCGGTCAGGGCGGTCAGGCCGGCGGACAGCTCCGCCGGGTCCGCGCCGAGCACCACGGCCCGGTGGCCGAAGAGCGCCCGTCCGGTGGCGAGCGTCCGGCCCGCCGCCGGCACGTCTGCCGGGTCGATCCGGGCGGCGAGGTCGGCCAGCCGTCCGGCCAGGTCGCGTACGGCGGTGTCGGACCGCGCAGACACCAGCCAGGGCACCGGGCCGTCGACCGGTCGGGGCGTGGACGAGTCACCGCTGGCGGGCGGCTCCTCGATGATCACGTGGGCGTTGGTGCCGGAGAGCCCGAAGGAGGAGATGCCGGCCCGGCGCGGATGCCCGTTCGCCGGCCACTCGCGTGCCTCGGTCAGCAGCTCGACCGCGCCGGCGGACCAGTCGACCTGCGGCGAGCGCTCCTCGGCGTGCAGGGTGCGGGGCATCAGCCCGTGCCGCATCGCCAGGATCATCTTCATCACCCCGGCCACCCCGGCGGCGGCCTGGGTGTGGCCGACGTTCGACTTGACCGATCCCAACCAGAGCGGCCGGTCCCCCGGGCGGTCCTGGCCGTAGGTGGCCAGCAGCGCCTGGGCCTCGATCGGGTCGCCGAGGGTGGTGCCGGTGCCGTGCGCCTCGACCACGTCCACCTCGGCGGCCGGCACCCGGGCCGAGGCGAGCGCCGCGCGGATGACCCGTTGCTGGGCGGGGCCGTTCGGCGCGGTCAGGCCGTTCGACGCGCCGTCGGAGTTGATCGCCGAGCCGCGCACCACGGCGAGGACGGGGTGCCCGTGGCGGCGGGCGTCGGAGAGGCGTTCCACCAGCAGCAGGCCAGCGCCCTCGGAGAAGCCGGTGCCGTCGGCGCCCGCGCCGAAGGACTTGCACCGGCCGTCCGGGGAGAGCCCGCGCTGCCGGCTGAACTCGACGAAGGTGTCGGGGGTGGCCATCACGGTCACCCCGCCGGCGAGCGCGAGCGTGCACTCCCCGGACCGCAGGGCCTGGGCGGCCAGGTGCAGCGCCACCAGTGAGGACGAGCAGGCGGTGTCGACGGTGACCGCCGGCCCCTCCAGCCCGAAGGCGTACGCGACGCGACCGGAGGCGATCGAGCCGGTGTTCGTGTTGTCCTGGTAGTCGTGGTACATCACGCCGGCGAAGACGCCGGTGGGGCTGCCCTTCAGCGTGCCCGGGTCGATGCCGGCCCGCTCGAAGGTCTCCCAGGCGCACTCCAGCAGCAACCGCTGCTGCGGGTCCATCGCCACCGCCTCGTTCGGGCTGATGCCGAAGAAGCCGGCGTCGAACTCGGCGGCGTCGGCGAGGAAGCCGCCGGAACGGGAATAGGTTCGCCCCTCCGCGCCGCGCTCCGGATGGTAGATGCCGTCGACGTCCCAGCCCCGGTCGGCGGGGAACTCGCCGATCGCGTCCACGCCGTCGGCGACCAGCCGCCACAGCTGCTCCGGCGAGCCGACGCCGCCGGGGAAGCGGCAACTCATCGCGACGATGGCGATCGGCTCGTCGGCCGGCCGCGCCACCGGGGCGTCCGTGGTCGGGGCCGCCTCACCGGGGGTGAGCACCTCGTCGAGGTGCGCGGCCACGGCGAGCGCCGTGGGGTGGTCGAAGACCAGGGTGGCCGGCAGCCGCAGCCCGGTGACCGCGGTCAGCCGGTTGCGCAGTTCCACCGCCGTCAGCGAGTCGAAACCGAGGTCCTTGAACGCCTGGTCGGGCTGGACGGCGTCCACCGTGGCGTGGCCGAGCACGGCGGCGATCTCGACGCGTACCAGATCGAGGAGGGCCTCGCGACGCTCGGACCCGGACCGGCCGGCGAGCCGGCGGCGCAGGTCGTCACCGCCAGCCGGCGCGGTCGCGCCGGCTCGCGCGACCGGCCGGGCCGGCGGGACGAGGCCGCGCAGGGCGGCCGGGAGGGGTTGACTGGCGGCGACCGCGCGCAGGGCCGGCAGGTCGAGCCGGACCGGCACCCGCAGCGGCTCGACGGCGTCGAGCGCCGCGGTGAACAGGGCCAGCCCTTCGGTGCGGGTGAGCGGGGGGAAGCCGTTGCGACCCAGCCGGCGCAGCTCGGCGGCGGTCAGCCGCTCGCCCATCCCGTCGGCCGCCCACAGTCCCCAGGCCAGCGAGACGGCCGGCAGCCCGGCGGCGCGGCGGTGCGTGGCCAGGGCGTCGAGGAAAACGTTCGCGGCGGCGTAGCCGCTCTGACCGGGCGCGCCGAGCACCCCGGCCGCCGACGAGAAGAGTACGAACATCCGCAGGTCACGGGTGAGTTCGTGCAGGTGCCAGGCGGCGGTCGCCTTGGGGGCGAGGACGGCGTCGACCCGCTCGGGAGTGAGCGCGGCGAGAACGCCGTCGTCGAGCACGCCGGCGGCGTGCACCACCCCGGTCAGCGGGCGGGCGGCGGGCACGCTGGCCAGCAGCCGGGTCAGCGCGTCCCGGTCGGCCACGTCGCAGGCGGCGACGGTGACGTCGCCACCCAGGTCGGCCAGCTCCGCGACCAGGTCGCGGGCGCCGGGCGCGTCGATGCCGCGCCGGCTGGTCAGCAGCAGGTGCCGGACGCCCAACTCGGTGACGAGGTGCCGGGCGACCAGTGCGCCGAGACCGCCGGTGCCGCCGGTGACCAGGACGGTGCCGTGCTCGTGCGGCGCGGCCGGGGTCGCGGCCTCCGCCGCGCGGACCAGCCGCGGCACCCGGATCTCGCCGCCGCGCAGCGCCGCCTCCGGCTCGCCGCAGGCCAGCGCCGCGGGCAGGCGGCGACCCGATTCGACGGTACGGTCGACGTCCAGCAGCCCGAACCGGCCCGGATGCTCGGCCTCCGCCGCCCGGACCAGGCCCCACAGGGGCGCGGTGACGAGGTCCACCTCACCGTCGGCCACCGGTACGGCCGCCGTGGTGAGCAGCACCAGCCGGGCCGCGCCGAAGCGGGCGTCGGCGATCCAGTCCTGGGTCAGCCGCAACGTCCACGCCACCGCCGCGCGCAGTCGCGCCGGCACGTCGTCGCCGGTGAACGCCGGCACGGTGACCAGCACCCGGTCGGGCAGCGGGGCGCCCCCGTCGACGGCATCGGCGAGCGCGGCGAGGTCGGGGTGGGCCGGCAGCTCCGCCGCGCCCGCCGGTGGCGTACCGACCAGCACGACCGACCCGGTCCCGGCCGGTGGGGCGGGCGTGGTCAGCGGCACCCAGTCGAGCCGGTACATCGCCTCGGGTCGGGTGCCGGGGTCGAGCTGCTCGGCGCTGACCGCGCGGTAGTCCAGCGAGTCGACGGTGAGCACCGGCTGCCCGGCCGCGTCGGCCACCCTGACGGTGGCGCTGCGCGGGCCGCGGCGGGTGATGCGTACCCGCAGCGCGGTCGCACCGGCGGCGTGCAGGGACACCCCGCTCCAGGAGAACGGCAGCAACGCGTCCCCGGTCGACGGGTCAGCGGCGTCGCGGTCGGCGGCGTCGAGCAGGGCGGCGTGCAGGCCGGCGTCGAGCAGGGCGGGGTGCAGGCCGAAGCGGGCCGCGTCCGGGTGGGCCGGCTCGGGGAGCACGACCTCGGCGTACACCTCGTCGCCGTGCCGCCAGGCCGCCCGCAGGCCCTGGAACGTCGGCCCGTACGCGTAGCCGTCGGCGAGCAGCCGCTGGTAGCCGTCGTCAACGGGCAGCGGGCTCGCTCCGGCCGGCGGCCAGGCGTCCAGCGGCGCGGCCGGTGCGGGTACGGACGCCGATAGCAGCCCGGTGGCGTGCGTCGTCCAGGCGGTGTCCTCGGCGTCGTCGCCGGAGTAGATGGCGACGGTACGGTTGCCCGCCTCGTCCGCCCCGCCGACGACCACCCGCAGCACGACCGCCGCGTGGTCGGGCAGCGGCAGCGGCGCCTGGAGGGTCAGCTCGACCAGGTGGGGGCAGCCGACCCGGTCACCGGCGTGCACGGCCAGGTCGACGAGGGCGGAGCCGGGCAGCAGCACCGTCCCGGCGACGGCGTGGTCGGCGAGCCACGAATGGGTGGCGAGCGAGACCCGTCCGGTCAGCACCACCTCGCCGGAGTCCGGTACGACCAGCTCGGCGCCGAGCAGCGGGTGGCGCAGCGCGGCGAGGCCGGCGGCGACGACCTCGCCGTCGCCCGCCCCGGCCCAGGCGTCGGCCCAGTACTCCCGGGCGTCGGCCCAGTAGCGCTGCCGCTGGAAGGGGTAGGTGGGCAGCTCGACGCGATTGCCGGTGAGCAGTGCGGTCCAGTCGACGGTGGTGCCGGTGACGTGCAGCCTGGCCAGGGCGGTGAGGGCCTGCCGCTGTTCGTCGTGACCCCGCCGCAGGCTGGGCACGACGGTGACGTCGCCGGTGAGGATGCCCTCGATCATCGGAGTGAGCGCGGCGTCCGGACCGAGTTCCAGGAACGTGCTCGCGCCGGCGGCGTGCAGGGCGGTGATGCCGTCGGCGAAGCGCACCGCCTCGCGCACGTGGCGGACCCAGTAGTCGGGGTCGGTCAGCTCGGAGGTGGCGAGGGCGCCGGTCAGGTTCGAGACCAGCGGGAGCTGCGGCTCGGCGTAGGTGAGGCTCGCCGCGACGACCCGGAACTCGTCGAGCATCGGGTCCATCAGCCCGCTGTGGAAGGCGTGGCTGACCCGCAGCCGGGTGGTCTTCCGGCCCAGGTTGGTGAAGTGTTCGGCGACCGCGAGCACGGCGGCTTCGGGGCCGGAGATGACCACGGACCGGGGGCCGTTGACGGCCGCGATGTCCACACCACCAGCCGCCACGTGACCGCCACCATTGCCGGTGCCCGCACCGCTGCCGTTGCCGTTGCCGTTGGCGGCTGAGTCGTTTACGACATCAGCTCCAAAGGAGCCGACCACCACACCCGGACCCGCCAGCGCCGCCCGCACCTCCTCCTCCGACGCCCGCACCGCCACCATCGCCCCACCAGCCGGCAACGCCTGCATCAACCGCCCACGAGCCGCCACCAGACGCGCCGCATCCGACAGCGACAACACCCCGGCCACATGCGCGGCAGCCAACTCACCGATCGAGTGCCCGGCCACGAAATCGGCCCGCACACCCCACGACTCCACCAGCCGGAACAGGGCGACCTCGACCGCGAACAGACCGGCCTGCGCGTAGCCCGTCCGCCGGATCAGCTCCTCATCGTCACCCCAGATCACCTCACGCAGCGGCCGGTCCAGGTGCGCGTCCAGTTCGGCCACCACCGCGTCGAACGCAGCGGCGAACACCGGGAACACCGCGTACAGCTCACGACCCATGCCCAGGCGCTGCGCGCCCTGACCGGTGAACAGCACCGCCAACCGGCCACCCGATCGGGCCACGCCGGACACGAGCGTCGGGTCGGGCGTGCCGGCCGCGAGGGCGTCGAGGCCGCGCCGCAGCTCGGTCCGGTCGACGCCGAGGACGACGGCCCGCCGTTCCCATCGGGCCCGTCCGGTGGCGAGGGTCCACCCGATGTCGCCGTCGCGCAGGTCGGGGTGCTCGCCCGCGTACGCGGAGAGCCGCCCGGCCTGGGCCCGCAGCGCCGCCTCCGACCGGGCGGACACCAGCCAGGGCACGACCGGGCCGGCGGCGGCCCCGACAGGGCCGGCCGGCGCCGGGGTGTCGTCCGGGGCCTGTTCGATGATGACGTGCGCGTTGGTGCCGCTGATGCCGAACGACGACACCGCAGCCCGGCGCGGATGCCCGTTCACCGGCCACTGGCGCGCCTCGGTCAACAGTTCCACCGCACCGGCGGACCAGTCCACCTGCGGCGACGGCGCGTCCACGTGCAGCGTCCGGGGCATCGCCCCGTGCCGCATGGCGAGGACGACCTTCATCACCCCGGCCACCCCGGCCGCCGCCTGGGTGTGGCCCAGGTTCGACTTGACCGAACCCAGCCAGAGGGGCCGGTCGGCGGGGCGCTCCCGGCCGTACGTGGCGAGCAGAGCCTGCGCCTCGATCGGGTCGCCGAGGGTCGTGCCCGTGCCGTGTGCCTCGACCAGGTCGACCTCGGCGGCCGGGACGCCGGCCGAGGCGAGCGCGGCCCGGATCACCCGCTGCTGCGACGGGCCGTTCGGCGCGGTCATGCCGTTCGACGCGCCGTCCTGGTTGACCGCCGAACCGCGCACCACGGCGAGGACCGGGTGACCGTTGCGGCGGGCGTCGGAGAGGCGCTCGACCAGCAGGAACCCGGCGCCCTCGGCGATGCCGGTGCCGGCCGCGCCGGCGGCGAAGGCGCGGCAGCGGCCGTCCGGGGACAGTGCCCGCTGCCGGCTGAACTCGACGAAGATCTCCGGGGTGGCCATCACGCTGACCCCGCCGGCCAGCGCCAGGTCGCACTCCCCCGACCGTAGCGCCTGCGCGGCCAGGTGCAGCGCCACCAGCGACGACGAGCAGGCGGTGTCGATGGTCACCGCCGGCCCCTCCAGGCCGAGCACGTACGCCACCCGGCCGGAGGCGACCGCGCCGGTGCCGCTGTTGGCCGGGTAGTCGTGGTACATCAGGCCGGCGAAGACGCCGGTGGGGCTGCCCTTGAGCGTGCCCGGGTCGATGCCGGCCCGCTCGAAGGTCTCCCAGGCGCACTCCAGCAGCAGCCGCTGCTGCGGGTCCATGCCCAGCGCCTCGTTCGGACTGATCCCGAAGAACGCGGGATCGAAGTCGGCGGCGTCGTGGAGGAAGCCGCCGGAGCGGGTGTAGCTGCTGTTCGGCGTGGTGAAGTCGGGGTCGTGGAGCTGGTCGACGTTCCAGCCCCGGTCGGCGGGGAAGTCGCCGATCGCGTCCACCCCGTCGGCGACCAGCCGCCACAGCTCCTCGGGCGAGCTGACCCCGCCGGGGAAGCGGCAGCTCATGGCGACGATGGCGACCGGCTCGTCGACCGGCTTCGCCGTCGCCACGGCGGACGTCACGGCGGCGGTACCGGAGAGCTCGTCGACCAGGAAGCGGGCCAGCCCGGCCGGTGAGGGGTAGTCGAAGACCGCGGTGACCGGCAGCCGCAGGCCGAGGGTCTGGTTGAGCCGGTTGCGGAACTCGACCGCGGTGAGCGAGTCGAAGCCCAGCTCGCGGAACGCCCGCTCCGGGGCGACGGCGGCGGCGGAGGTGAAGCCGAGCACCAGCGCCACCCGGTCCAGCACCAGGTCGAGCAGCGCCTGCTCACGGTCCGCCTCGGGCAGCCGGAGCAGCCGGTCCACCAGGGAACCGGCGTCGGCGCGTACCCCGGCGGCGCTGCGCCTGGCGACCGGCAGCAGGGTACGGAACAGCGCTGGCACGTCGCCCTGGGCGCGTACGGCGGCGAGATCGAAGCGGACCGGCAGGAGCAGGGCGTCGGGGCGGTCCAGGGCGGCGTCGAGCAGGGTCAGCCCCTCGTCGACGGTGAGGCCGATCATGCCGCTGCGGGAGATGCGCGCCCGGTCGACGCCGCCGAGCCGCCCGGTCATGCCGGTGGCCTGCGCCCAGAACCCCCAGGCCAGGCACTGGCTGGCGAGCCCCTGCGCCCGGCGGTGCGCGGCGAGGCCGGCGAGGAACGCGTTCGCCGCCGCGTAGTTGCCCTGCCCGGGCGCGCCGACCACGCCGGCCGCGGAGCCGAACAGGACGAACGCGCCGAGGTTCGCGTCGCGGGTCAGCTGGTGCAGGTGCAGCGCCGCGTCCACCTTCGGGGCGAGCACGGCGTCGAGCTGTTCGGGGGTGAGCGAGGCGATGGTGCCGTCGTCGAGCACGCCGGCGGTGTGCACCACCGCGGTCAGCGGCCGTCCGGCCGGGACGTCGGCCAGCACGGCGGCGAGGGCGTCGGAGTCGGTGACGTCGCAGGCGACCTGGTCGACCGAGGCGCCGAGGCCGGTCAGCTCGGCGGCCAGGTCGGCCGCGTCGGGGGCGGCCGGTCCGCGCCGGCTGAGCAGCAGCAGGTGGCGTACTCCGTGGGCGAGGACCAGGTGGCGGGCGACGATGGCGGCGAGGGTGCCGCTGGCGCCGGTGACCAGCACGGTGCCGGCCGGGTCGATCCGGCCGGCCGGCGGCTCCTCGCCGGTGGCCGGCGCGCGGACCAGCCGGGTGGCGAGCAGGTCGCCGGCGCGTCGCAGCAGTTGCGGCTCACCGGCGGCGACGAGGGTCGGGGCGAGCGCGACGGCGTCGGTGACGTCGACGTCGGTGTCGGCGAGGACGATCCGGTCCGGGTGCTCCGACTGGGCGGAGCGGACCAGGCCCCAGACGGCGGCGCCGGCCAGGTCGGTGACGTCCTCGCCGTCACGGCCGACCGCGCCGCGGGTGAGCACCAGCAGGGTGGTGGCGGCGTACCGGTCGTCGGCCAGCCAGGTCTGCAGGTCGGCGAGCACGCGGCGGGCGGTGTCGTGCACCGACGCCGCGTCGGCGCCGCCGGTGACCGGCAGCACCACCACGTCGGCGACCTCGCCGGCATCCCACCGTCCGACCTGGACGGGCGCGGGCGGCGGGGTGGGCACGGGCGTCCAGGCGGTGCGGTAGAGTGCCTCGGCGACCGGCCCGGCCGCCGCCGGGGCGAGGTCGGCCGGAAGCGGCCGCAGGACGAGGGAGTCCAGCGAGAGCACCGGCGCGCCGGTGGCGTCGGCAGCCTCGACGGCGACCTCGCCGGCGCGCAGCGGGGTGATCCGCACCCGCAGGCTGGACGCCCCGACCGCGTGCAGGGTGACCCCGGTGAAGGCGAACGGCAGCAGCGCCCGGTCGTCGACGGCGTCGGTGAGGGCGACCGCGTGCAGCGCGGCGTCGAGCAGGGCGGGGTGCAGGTCGGCCCGCTCGGCGTCGGCGGTGGCCTCCTCGGGCAGCTCCACCTCGGCGTACACCTCGGCGCCGGCCCGCCAGGCGGCCCGCAGCCCCTGGAACACCGGCCCGTACGCCAGCCCGGCGTCGGCCAGCTCCGGGTAGAGGGCGGCGACGTCCACGGCGGTGGCGCCGGCCGGCGGCCACTGCCGCAGGTCGTCGGCGGGGCGGGCGGTGGCCGGGGCGAGCTGGCCGGTGGCGTGCCGCTGCCAGGGCGCGTCGGGGGTGGCGTCCTCGGGCCGGGACCAGACGCTGACCGGGCGGGTGCCGCGCTCCCCCGCCGCGCCGACGGCGACCCGCAGTTGCACGCCGGCGCCGTCGGCAAGCACCAGCGGCGCGCCGATGGTCAGCTCGTCGACGGCCGGGCAGCCGACCTCGTCGCCGGCGCGCAGCGCCAGCTCGACCAGGCCGGTGCCGGGGACCAGCACGGTGCCGGCGACGGCGTGGTCGGCCAGCCACGGGTGGGTGCCGGTGGAGATGCGTCCGGTGAGCACCACCCCGTCGTCGGCGGGGGTGGCGACGACCGCGCTGAGCAGCAGGTGGTCGGCGGGGTGCTGGCCGGCGCCGGTGACGTCCCCGGTGCCGGTGGCGGCCGCGTCCAGCCAGTGCCGGCGACGCTGGAACGGGTACGTCGGCAACTCCACCCGCCGCCCCGGCCGCCCCTCGAACAGCGGCAGCCAGTCCACCGCGACGCCGTGGACGTACGCCTCGGCGAGCGAGGCGGCGAGGCGGTCCGGTCCGCCGTCGTCGCGGCGCAGCGTACCGATCACGACGGCCGGGGCGCCGGCGTCGGTGACGGTCTCCTCGATACCGACCTTGAGCGTCGGGTGGGCACTGGGCTCGACGAAGACGGTCAGCCCGTCGGCGAGCATGGCCCGGGTGGCGTCGGCGAAGAGCACGGTCTGCCGCAGGTTGGTGTACCAGTAGCCGCCGTCGAGGGCGGTGGTGTCCAGCAGGGCACCGGTGACCGCCGAGTAGAACGGCACCTCCGCGGTGCGGGGCCGGACCGGGGCGAGCAGCTCGGCGAGCCGGTCCCGGATGCCCTCGACGAAGACGGAGTGCGAGGCGTAGTCCACCGGGATCATCCGGGTGCGGATCTCCTCGGCGGCCAGTTCGGCCTGGAACGCGGTGAGGGCGTCCACCTCGCCGCAGACCACCACCGAGCCGGGGCCGTTGACGGCGGCGAGAGAGAGCCGACCCGCCCAGCCGGCGAGCCGCGCGCGGGCGGCGTCGGCGGGCAGCGAGACCGACATCATCCCGCCCAGGCCGGCCAGCTCGGCGGCGATGACCTGGCTGCGCAGGGCGACCACCCGGGCGCCGTCGTCGAGGGTGAGCGCACCGGCGACGCAGGCGGCGGCGATCTCGCCCTGCGAGTGGCCGACCACGGCGGCCGGTTCGATGCCGTGGCTGCGCCACAGCTCGGCCAGCGAGACCATCACCGACCAGAGCACCGGCTGCACCACGTCGACCGGGTCGAGGGTGGGCGCGCCGGGCGCCCCGCGCAGCACGTCGACCAGGTCCCAGTCGACGAAGGGTGCCAGCGCGCGGGCGCACTCGGCGATCGTCGCGGCGAAGACCGGCGACGAGTCGAGCAGCTCGACCGCCATCCCGGCCCACTGCGAGCCCTGGCCGGGGAAGACGAAGGCCACCCGGGCGTCGGTGCGGGCGGTGCCGCGGACCAGGTTGGCGGCCTCGCGGTCGTCGGCGAGGGCGGCCAGGCCGGCCAGCAGCGCGGCGGTGTCCGTACCGGTGACGACCGCGCGGTGGTCCAGCGCGGAGCGGCCGGTGACCAGGGCGTGCCCGACGTCGGCCGGGTCGGGTCCGGCCGCGCCGGCGGCGAGCCGCGCGGCCTGCGCGCGCAGCGCCTGCGGGTCGCGGGCCGACAGGACCCAGGCGAGGGTACGCCCCGACGGCGCCGGCTCCGGCGTCGTGACCTCGGCCGACTCCTCCTCGGGGGCCTGCTCGATGATGGCGTGCGCGTTGGTGCCGCTGACGCCGAAGGAGGAGACGCCGGCCCGGCGGGGGCGGCCCAGCTCGGGCCAGGGCAGCGCCTCGGCGAGCGGCCGGACGGTCCCCGGTGTCCAGTCCACGTGCGACGACGGGGTGCCGACGTGCAGGCTCTTCGGCAGCAGGCCGTGCCGGATGGCCTGCACCATCTTGATCACACCGCCGACCCCGGCGGCGGCCTGCGCGTGCCCGAAGTTGGACTTCAGCGAGCCGAGCCAGAGCGGCCGGTCCGCCGGCCGGCCCTGTCCGTACGTGGCGAGCAGCGCCTGCGCCTCGATCGGGTCGCCGAGGGTGGTGCCGGTGCCGTGCCCCTCGACCACGTCGACCTCGCCGGGCGGGAGCTGCGCGTTGGCCAGGGCGGCGCGGATGACCCGCTGCTGGGCCGGCCCGCTGGGGGCGGTGAGGCCGTTGGACGCGCCGTCCTGGTTGACCGCGGTGCCGCGCACGACGGCGAGCACCGGGTGGCCGTTGCGGCGGGCGTCGGAGAGCCGTTCGAGCAGCAGCACGCCGGCGCCCTCGGCCCAGCCGGTGCCGTCGGCGTCGTCGGAGTACGCCTTGCAGCGGCCGTCGGGCGCGAGTCCGCGCTGCCGGCTGAACGCCACGAACGGCGCCGGGGTGGACATCACCATCACCCCGCCGGCCAGCGCGAGGGTGCACTCGCGCCGGCGCAGCGCCTGCACGGCCAGGTGCAGCGCGACCAACGACGACGAGCAGGCGGTGTCCACGGTCAGCGTGGGCCCCTCCAGCCCCAGCGTGTACGCGACCCGCCCGGCGATCACCGAGGCCGCCGCCGCCGTGCCCAGGTACGCCTCGGCCGCCTCCGGGGCGGCGTTGAGCAGGTCGCCGTAGTCCTGGTAGCCGGAGCCGGTGAAGACGCCCACCGGCTTGCCCCGGACGGCGTCGGGGGCGATGCCGGCGCGTTCCAGCACCTCCCAGGAGACCTCCAGCATCAGCCGCTGCTGCGGGTCCATCGCCGCGGCCTCGCGGGGGGAGATGCCGAAGAAGGCGGCGTCGAACTCGGCGGCCTCGGCGAGGAAGCCGCCCTCGGCGACGTAGCTGGTGCCGATCCGGTCGGGGTCGTCGGCGAGCAGCCGGGCGAGGTCCCAGCCCCGGTCGGTGGGGAGCGGACCGACCGCGTCCACCCCGCCGGCCACCAGGTCCCACAGCTGCTCCGGGGTCCGCACGTCCCCCGGGTAGCGGCACGCCATCGCCACGATCGCGATGGGATCCCGCTCGACGCCCTCGACCTCCTGGAGCCGCTGGCGGGTCTGCGTGAGATCCGCCGTCACCCGCTTCAGGTAGTCGAGAAGCTTGCCGTCCTCCGCCATGCCGGTCCTCACCCCTGTGCGGGTCAGCGCAACCCGAGTTCGTTGTCGATGAAGTCGAAGATCTCGTCGGCGGTCGCCGCCTCGCCGAGCCGGTCGTCGCCGGCGGAGGGGTCGACCAGGCCGATCAGGGCGCGCAGCCGGGCGGCGAGCGCGGGCCGGGCGGCGTCGTCCTCAGGCAGCGCGGCCAGCGACGCCTCCAGCCGGTCCAGGTCGGCCGCCGGCCCGGTCGTCGCGTCGGCGGCGCCGACCCCCATTTCCGCGCCGAGGAACTCCGCCACGGCGGCCGGCGTCGGGTGGTCGAAGACCAGGGTGGCGGGCAGCGCCTGGCCGGTGGCGGCGGTGAGCCGCTGCCGCAGGTCCATCGCGGCGACCGAGTCGAAGCCCAGGTCGGCGAAGGGGCGGACGGGGTCGAGGGCGGCCGGGCTGTCGTAGCCGAGCAGCGCGGCCACCTCGGCGCGGACGGTGTCCAGCAGGGCCCGCGCCCGCTGGGCCGGCGGCAGCCCGGCGAGCCGGTCGGCCAGCCCGGTCGGGGCGCTCGTGGTGTCGCCGGCGACCGCCTCGGCCACCTCCGGCAGCGCGTCGAGCAGCGGTCGCCGCCGGGCCATGGTGTAGACGGGGGCGAAGCGCGACCAGTCGATGTCGGCGACGACGAGGTCCCCGGCGTCGGCCCGGTACGCCTCGGGCAGCGCGGTGATCGCCAGCTCCGGTCGCATCGGCGGCGCGCCGAGGCGGCGCATCCCGGCGGCCAGGTCGGCGTCGACCATGCCGCTGTCCCAGGAGCCCCAGGCGATCGAGGCGGCGGCGAGGCCCCGGGCCCGGCGGCGGGCGGCCAGCGCGTCCAGGTAGGCGTTCGCGGCGGCGTAGCCGGCCTGCCCGGCGCTGCCCCAGACGGCGGCGCCGGAGGAGAAGAGCACGAACGCGTCCAGCTCGGTGTCGGCGAGCAGGTCGTCGAGGTGGGCGGCGCCGGCCACCTTGGCGGCGGCCACGTCGGCGATCTCGGCGAGGGTCAGCTCCCCCACCGGGGCGATGCGCTGCATGGCCCCGGCGGCGTGCACCACGGCGGTCAGCGGCCACCGGGCGGGCAGCCCGTCGAGCAGGTCCCGGAGCTGGTCGCGGTCGGCGACGTCGCACGCGGCGAGGGTCACCTCGGCGCCGAGGCCGGTCAGCTCGGCGGCCAGCGCGTCCGCGCCGGGGGTGTCCTTGCCGCGCCGGCCGACCAGCACCAGGTGCGCGGCGCCGGCCCGGGCCAGGGCGCGGGCGACGTGCGCGCCGAGGCCGCCGGTGCCGCCGGTGACCAGCACGGTGCCGCGCGGCCGCCACGACGGCGGCGCCACCGGCCGGGCGGCCCGGACCATCCGGCGGGCGCGCACCCCGCCGTCGCGGATGGCCACGTGGTCCTCGCCGCCGGTGGTGGTGACCAGGGCGCGCAGCCGGCGCAGGGCGGCCGGGTCGGGGAACTCGGGCAGGTCGACCAGCCCGCCCCAGTGCCGGGGCAGGTCGAGGGCGAGGCCGGTGCCGAGGCCGTGCACGGCGGCCTGGGCCGGGTCGGCGGACTCGCTCGGGTCGACGGCGACCGCGCCGGTCGTGAGGCACCAGATCGGGGCGTCGAACTGGGCGTCGCCGAGCGCCTGGACCAGCGCGACCGTCCCGGCGAGGCCGCGGGTCAGCGCCGGGTGGTCGGGATGCGGCCGGTCGTCGAGGGCGAGCAGGGAGAGCAGCACCGTGCCGGGGCCGGGCAGTTCGCGCAGCCGGGCGGCGAGGGCGGCCCGGTCGGCGTCGGCCACCGGGAGGCGGACCACCTCGCCGCCGTGCTCGGCCAGGGTGGCCGCGATCATGCCGACCCGCAGGTCGTTGTCGTACCCGTCGGGCACGGCGACCAGCCAGCGGGCCGGCGCCGGACCCGGCTCGGGGTCGGCGACGGACTCCCACACCACCCGGTAGCGCCAGCCGTCCACCGCGGACCGGTCGGCGTGCCGGCGGCGCAGCGCGGACAGAGCGGGCAGCACCTGGCCGAGGGCGGCCGGGTCGACGCCGAGGTCGGCGGCGAGGGCGGCGGGGTCGGCGGCGGCGAGGTCGTCGAGGAAGCTCGGGTCGGCAGCGACCGGCTCGGGCGCCTCCCACCAGTACCAGCGGCGCTGGAACTCGTAGGTGGGCAGCTCGACCCGGCGGGCGCCGGGGTGCACCGCCGCCCAGTCGACCGCCGTGCCGCGGGTGTGGGCGCGGGCCAGTGCGGTGACCAGCTCCCGCTCCTCGTCCCGGTCCCGGCGCAGCAGCGGCACGAAGACCGCGTCCCGGCCGTCGCCGACGCAGTCCGGGCCGGTGGCCGAGAGCGCCGCGTCCGGGCCGAGCTCCAGGAACGTGGTGACGCCCTGGTCGGCGAGCCACCGTACGGAGTCGTGGAAGCGGACGGTGCCGCGCACCTGGCGTACCCAGTGCTCCGGGTCGGTCAGCTCGCCGGTGACCGGTTGCCCGGTCAGGGTGGAGACCACCGGCAGGGTCGGCGCGGTGTAGCGCAGCGACCGGGCGACCTCGGCGAACTCGGTGAGCATGGGTTCCATCAGCGGGCTGTGGAAGGCGTGCGAGACAGCCAGCCGCCGGGTCCGCCGGCCGGGGCCGCGCAACTGCTCGGCGACGGCCAGCGCGGCGGCCTCGACGCCGGAGACCACCACGGCGGTCGGGCCGTTCACCGCGGCCAGGTCGACCCGCTCGTCGAGCAGCGGCCGGACCTCCGCCTCGGTCGCCTCCACGGCGACCATCGCCCCGCCGGGAGGCAGCGCCCCCATCAGCCGGCCCCGGGCGGCGACCAGCGCCGCCGCGTCGGGCAGGGTGAGCACGCCGGCGACGTGCGCGGCGGCCAGCTCGCCGATGGAGTGCCCGACCAGGTACGCCGGGCGCACCCCGCAGCTCTCCAGCAGCCGGTACAGCGCCACCTCCAGCGCGAAGAGCGCCGGCTGGGCGTACCCGGTGTCGTTCAGCGGGTCGGCGTCGGCGCCCCACACCACCTCGCGCAGCGGCCGGGCCAGGTGCGGGTCGAGGGCGGCGACGGCGGCGTCGAACGCGTCGGCGAAGGCCGGGAAGGTGGCGTGCAGCTGCCGTCCCATGCCGGGGCGCTGGGCGCCCTGCCCGGTGAAGCAGAAGGCGGTGCGGCCGTCGACGCGTACCGTGTCGCGGACCAGGTGGGCGGCGGCGGTGCCGTCGGCGAGCGCGGCCAGGCCGGCGCGGAGCGCGGCGTGGTCGGCGCCGATCACGGCGGCCCGGTGCTCCAGCGCGGCGCGGGTGGTGGCCAGCGAGTACGCCACGTCGGCCGGGGCCTGGTCGGCGCGCTCCTCCAGGTGGCCGGCGAGCCGGCGGGCCTGCGCCCGCAGCGCCGGCTCGTCCCGCCCGGAGACCAGCAGCGCCACCGGCCGCGCCGACGGCGCGCCAGCGTCGTCCCGGGCGGCGGGGGCGGTGTCCTCGACCGGGGCGGTCTCGGCGGGCGGCTCCTCGACGATGACGTGGGCGTTGGTGCCGCTGAGCCCGAACGCGGAGACCCCGGCCCGGCGGGGGCGGTCGCCGCGCGGCCAGGGCCGGGCCTCGGTGAGCAGCCGCACGTTGCCGGTGGACCAGTCCACGTTGGGGGTGGGTTCCTTGACGTGCAGGGTCTGCGGCAGCGTGTTGTGCCGCATCGCCGCCAGCATCTTGATGATCCCGCCGACCCCGGCGGCGGCCTGCGCGTGCCCGACGTTGGACTTGAACGAGCCCAACCAGAGCGGCCGGTCCGCCGGCCGGCCCTGTCCGTACGTGGCGAGCAGCGCCTGCGCCTCGATCGGGTCGCCGAGGGTGGTGCCGGTGCCGTGCGCCTCGACGGCGTCGACCTGGTCGGCGGTGAGCTGCGCGGCGGCCAGCGCGGCCCGGATCACCCGCTGCTGGGCCGGTCCGTTGGGGGCGGAGAGGCCGTTGCTGGCGCCGTCGGAGTTGACCGCGCTGCCCCGGACCAGCCCGAGCACCGGGTGGCCGTGGCGGCGGGCGTCGGCGAGGCGTTCCAGCAGCAGCAGGCCGATGCCCTCGCCCCAGGCGGTGCCGTCGGCGTCGGAGGAGAAGGACTTGCACCGGCCGTTGGGGGCCAGCCCCCGGTCCTGGCTGAACCCGACGAACGAGTCCGGGGTGGACATCACCGTCACCCCGCCGGCCAGGGCCAGGCCGCACTCGCCGGCGCGCAGCGCGTGCGCGGCCAGGTGCACCGAGACCAGCGACGAGGAGCAGGCGGTGTCCACGGTGACCGCCGGGCCTTCCAGGCCGAGCGCGTACGCGACCCGGCCGGAGGCGACGCTGGCGAGGCTGCCGACGCCCTTGGCGGCGTAGTCGTGGTAGACGAGGCCGGCGAAGACGCCGGTGGCGCTGCCCTTGAGCGAGGCGGGGTCGATGCCGGCCCGCTCGACGACCTCCCAGGCGGTCTCCAGCAGCAGCCGCTGCTGCGGGTCGGTCTCCCGCGCCTCCCGTGGGCTGATCTTGAAGAAGTCGGCGTCGAACTCCCCCGCGTCGTGCAGGAACCCGCCGTTGACGCAGTACGTCCGCCCGGGCGTGGCCGGCTCCGGGTCGTACAGGCCGGCGACGTCCCAGCCGCGGTTCTGCGGGAACCCGCTGATCGCGTCGCCGCCGGAGGCGACCAGCTCCCACAGGTCGTCGGGGGTGCGGACACCGCCGGGGAACCGGCAGGCCGCGGCGACGATCGCAATGGGTTCGTGCCAGCGCTGCTCGGCGTCGTGCAGCCGCCGCCGGGTCTGCTGGAGGTCAGCCGTGGCGCGCTTGAGGTAGTCGCGCAGCTTGTCGTCGGTCGCCATCGCCGCTCAGCCCATCCCCAGGTTGTCCAGCACCGCGAACAGTTCGTCGTCGGTCGCCGTGGCCAGGTCGTCGTCCGTGCCGTCCGGCCCGGCCGGGTCGTGCCGGGTCCGCCACTCGCGCAGCACCGCCTCCAGCCGGGCGGTGACCCGGGCCGGGTCGCCGTCGGTGGGGCCGGCGAGCACCGCCGCGAGCCGGTCCAGTTCGGTCAGCACCCGGTCGTCCCCGGCGACGTCCCGCGCGCCCAGCTCGGCGGCGAGGTGGGCGGCCAGCTCCCGCGAGGTCGGGTAGTCGAAGACCAGCGTCGGCGAGAGCCACCGCCCGCACGCCTCGCTGAGCGTCCTGCGCAGCTCCACGGCGGCCAGCGAGTCGAAGCCGAGGTCCTGGAAGGCCCGGTCCGGCTCGACCGAACGCCAGTCGGGGTGGCCGAGGACGGCGGCGACGTGGGTGCGGACCAGCTCCAGCAGGAAGCGGTCCCGCTGGTCGTCGGGGAGCCCGGCGAGCCGCTGCGTCAGGTCGGGACCGGTCGGCGCGACGCGGCGGGCCGGTACCCGGACCACCTGGCGCAGCAGCGCCGGCAGCGCGTCGCCGGTGGCGCGCAGCGTGGCGACGTCGAGGCGTACCGGGACCAGGGCGGGGGTGGCCTGCCCGAGCGCCCGGTCGACCAGGGCCAGCCCCTCGGCGACGCCGAGCGGGTGCAGGCCCATCCGGTCCAGCCAGGGCGGCCCGGCCTCCCACGCGCCGAAGGCGAGGGCGGTGGCGGGCAGCTCGCGGGCGGCCCGGTGGGCGGCGAGCGCGTCGAGGTAGGTGGCCGCCGCGGCGGTGGCCGGCCGGCCGGCGCCGAACATCAGCCCGGCGGCCGAGGAGACCAGCACGAACGCCGCGAGGGGCCGGTCGGCGGTCAGCTCGTGCAGGTGCCAGGCCGGGTCGACGGTGGCGCGCAGGGCGGCGGCGAACGCCTCCGGCGCGGTGGTGGCGAGCAGGCTCTCCTCGCGTACGGCGGGGGCGTGCACCACGGCGGTGAGCGGGTGCGCCCCGGGGATCGAGTCGAGCAGCGCCCCCACCGCGTCCCGGTCGGTCAGGTCGCACGCGGCGACGGTGACGTCGGCGCCGAGGTCGGCCAGCTCGGCGAGGAGGTCCTTGTCGGCGTCCTCGGCGGGGTCGACGGCGAGCAGCAGGTGGTCGATCCGGTGCTCGGCGACCAGGTGCCGGGCGATGGCCGCGCCGGGTCCGCCGGTCCCGCCGGTGACCAGCACCGTGCCGTCGGTGTCCCAGCGCGGTGGCGCGCCGGCCCCGGCGGTGGCCCGGGTCAGCCGGGGCAGCAGCGCGCGGCCGTCGCGGACGGCCAGCTCCGGTTCGTCGTACGCGAGCAGCGCCGGCAGGGCCACGCAGGAGGGTCCACTGCCGTCGGTGTCGACGAGTACCAGCCGTCCCGGCTGCTCGGACTCGGCGGCGCGGACCAGCCCCCACACCGGCGCGAGCACCGGGTCGGCAGGCAGCTCCCCCGCTCCGACCGCGCCCTGGGTGAGCAGCACCAGCCGGGTCCGGGGCAGCCGGCTCTGCGCCAACCAATCTTGCAGCGTGCCGAGCAGGTCGGTGAGCAGGGCGCGGACCGCCTCCGGCCCCTGCCCGGCCGGGGTGGCCGGGGCGTGCAGCACATACGCCGGTTCCGGCGCGCCGGCGTCCACGGCGGCGAGCAGCGCGGCCAGGTCGGGTTGCGCGGGCGCGTCGGGGACCACCCCGAACGGGTCCGCGCCGAGCACCGCCCAGGTGGCCGGCGCGGCGTCCGGGGCGGCCTCGGGCGCGGGTACCCAGTCGAGGCGGAGCAGGCTCTCGTCGCCGGCGCCGGTGACGGCGGCCAGTTCGTCGGCGCCGACCAGCCGGCTCTCCAGGTGTCCGACGGTGAGCACCGGGCGGCCGTCGGCGTCGGTGGCGGTCAGCGTGACCCCGCCGCCGACCGGCACCAGGTGGACGCGCAGCGTCGCCGGGGCGGCGGCGTGGCGGGTGACGTCCCGCCAGACCGACGGCTGGACCGGTCCGGCGGCGTCGTCGAGGCGGTGCGGGTGCAGGGCCGCGTCGAGCAGCGCGGGATGCGTCTCGTGGCCGTCGGCGGTGACCCCCTCGGGCAGGCTCACCTCGGCGAACAGCTCGGTGCCCCGGCGCCACACCGCCCGCAGGCCCTGGAAGGTCGGGCCGTACCCGTAGCCGTGGCGCAGCAGGCCGCGGTGGACGTCCTCGACGTCCGCGCGGACCGCGCCCGGGGGTGGCCAGGCGGCCGGCGGCGGGGGCGGGGTGGGTCCGCCGCGGGCGAGCACGCCGGTGGCGTGCCGGGTCCACGGCAGCTCCTCGTCGGCGCCGCGGGTGTGCACCCCGACCGGCCGCGCGCCGTGCTCGCCGGGCGACCCGACCACCACGCGTACGGTGACCGCCTCGTCGGTGAGGACCAGCGGGGTCTCGGCGGTCAGCTCCACCAGCCGGTCGCAGCCGACCTGCGCACCGGCGTGCAGGGCGAGGTCGAGCAGGCCGGTGCCGGGGAAGACGACGCGGCCGTGCAGGTCGTGGTCGGCCAGCCAGGGCTGCCCGGGCAGGGAGATCCTGCCGGTGAGCACCAGCAGGTCGTCGTCGGGGACGCTCACCTTGGCGCCGAGCAGCGGATGGCCGGTGGCGACCTGCCCGAAGCCGGAGAGGTCGGCGGTGGAGGGTGCGGCGAGCCAGTAGCGCTGCCGCTGGAAGGGGTAAGTGGGCAGATCGATCGTGCCGGTGGTCTGCGGGAGCAGTGCGGTCCAGTCGACGGTGGTGCCGGTGACGTGCAGCCTCGCGAGGGCGGCGAGGGCCTGGCGGTGTTCGTCGTGTCCCCGCCGCAGGCTGGGGATGACGGTGACGTCGTCGGTGGGGATGCCCTCGATCATTGGGGTGAGCGCGGCGTCCGGACCGAGTTCCAGGAACGTGGTCGCGCCTGCCTGATGCAGGGCGATGATGCCGTCGGCGAAACGCACGGCCTCGCGAACGTGCCGGACCCAGTAGTCGGGGTCGGTCAGCTCGCTGCTGGCCAGGGCGCCGGTCAGATTGGACACGACCGGAAGTTGCGGCTCGGTGTAGGTCAGGCTCGTCGCGACAGCGCGGAACTCGTCGAGCATCGGATCCATCAACCCACTGTGGAACGCGTGACTGACCCGAAGCCGGGTGGTCTTACGACCAAGCGTGGTGAAGTGCTCGGCGACCGTGAGCACGGCGGCCTCGGGGCCGGAGATCACCACGGACCGGGGGCCGTTGACGGCCGCGATGTCCACACCACCAGCCGCCACGTGACCGCCACCATTGCCGGTGCCCGCACCGCTGCCGGTGCCGGTGCCCGCACCGTTGCCGATGCCGTTGCCGGTCCCGGCTGAGTCGTTTACGACATCAGCTCCAAAGGATCCGACCACCACACCCGGACCCGCCAGCGCCGCCCGCACCTCCTCCTCCGACGCCTGCACCGCCACCATCGCGCCACCATCGGGCAACGCCTGCATCAACCGCCCACGAGCCGCCACCAGACAAGCCGCGTCCGCCAACGACAACACCCCGGCGACATGCGCGGCAGCCAGCTCACCGATCGAATGCCCGGCCACGAAATCCGGCCGCACACCCCACGACTCCACCAACCGGAACAGGGCCACCTCGACGGCGAACAGGCCGGCCTGCGCATAGCCCGTCCGCCGGATCAGTTCCTCGTCGTCCCCCCAGATCACCTCACGCAGCGGCCGGTCCAGGTGCGCGTCCAGTTCGGCCACCACCGCGTCGAACGCAGCGGCGAACGCCGGGAACGCCCCGTACAGCTCACGACCCATGCCCAGGCGCTGCGCGCCCTGACCGGTGAACAGCACCGCCAGCCGACCACCCGGCCGGGCCACGCCGGTGACCAGGCCGGGAGTGCCGGCGCCGGCGGCCAGGGCGGTCAGGCCGGCGGACAGCTCCGCCGGGTCCGCGCCGAGCACCACGGCCCGGTGGGGGTGCAGCGCCCGGCCGGTCGCCAGGGTCCGGGCCGCCGCGGCCGCGTCCGCCAGGTCCATCGGGCCGGCGACCTCCGCCAGCCGACCCGCGAGGGCCCGCAGCGCCGGTACCGACCTCGCGGACACCAGCCACGGCAGCACGCCCGTCACCCCTGAGTCCGCGCCGGGGCCGGACGCACCGGTCGACGCGTCGTCCGGGGCCTGCTCGATGATGATGTGGGCGTTGGTGCCGCTGATGCCGAACGACGACACCCCGGCCCGGCGGGGGCGCCCGTCGACCGGCCACTCGCGCGCCTCGGTCAGCAGCTCCACCGCACCGGCCGACCAGTCCACCTGCGGCGAGGACTCCTCGGCGTGCAGCGTCCGGGGCAGCACACCGTGCCGCATCGCCAGGACCATCTTGATCACGCCGGCCACACCGGCGGCGGCCTGGGTGTGCCCCAGGTTCGACTTGATCGACCCCAACCACAGCGGCCGGTCGGCGGGCCGGTCCTGACCATAGGTCGCCAGCAGCGCCTGCGCCTCGATCGGGTCACCGAGGGTCGTACCCGTGCCGTGCGCCTCCACCACGTCCACCTCGACGGCCGGCACGCCGGCCGACGCCAGGGCGGCCCGGATCACCCGCTGCTGCGACGGACCGTTCGGGGCGGTGAGCCCGTTCGACGCGCCGTCCTGGTTGACCGCCGAGCCGCGCACCACCGCCAGGACCGGGTGCCCGTTGCGGCGGGCGTCGGAGAGCCGTTCGACCAGCAGCAGGCCGACGCCCTCGGAGAAGCCGGTGCCGTCGGCGCCCGCGCCGAAGGAGCGGCACCGGCCGTCCGGGGAGAGCCCGCGCTGCCGGCTGAACTCCAGGATCACCTCGGGGGTGGCCATCACGGTCGCCCCACCCGCGAGGGCCAGCGAGCACTCCCCGGCGCGCAGCGCGCGGACTGCCCAGTGCAGCGCCACCAGCGACGACGAGCAGGCGGTGTCGACGGTGACCGCCGGCCCCTCCAGTCCGAGGGCGTACGCGACCCGACCGGAGGCGATGGAGCCGGTGGCGGTGCTGCCGGCGTAGTCGTGGTACATCAGGCCGGCGAAGACGCCAGTGTCGCTGCCGCGCAGCGTGGCCGGGTCGATGCCGGCGCGTTCCAGGGTCTCCCAGGCGCACTCCAGCAGCAGCCGCTGCTGCGGGTCCATCGCCACGGCCTCGTTCGGGCTGATCCCGAAGAAGTCGGCGTCGAACTCCCCCGCGTCGGCCAGGAACCCGCCCGACCGGGTGTACGTCCGCCCGGCCAGTCCCGGCTCGGGGTGGTACAGGCCGTCGGTGTCCCAGCCGCGGTCGGTGGGGAACCCGGAGATGGCGTCCGCCCCGTCGGCGACCAGCCGCCACAGTTGCTCCGGGGAGCCGACCCCACCGGGGAAGCGGCAGCCCATCGAGACGATCGCGATCGGCTCGTCGGCGACGGCCGGCGCCGCCGCGACCGGGGTGGCCGGGTGGGCCGCGCCGAGCAGCGTCGCGGCGAGGTGGGCGGCGACCGCCGAGACGGTCGGGTGGTCGAAGACCAGCGTGGCGGGCAGCCGCAGGCCGGTCGCCGCGTTGAGCCGGTTGCGCAGCTCCACCGCGGTGAGCGAGTCGAAGCCGAGTTCCTTGAGGGCGCGGCCGGCGTCCACGGCGTCCGGGGTGGCGTGGCCGAGGACCCCGGCGACCTCGGCGCGGACCAGGTCCAGCAGGGTGCGGCGGCGGTCCTCCTCGGGCAGCCGCCGCAGCCGGTCGGCCAGCGAGGCGGCGCCGGTGCCCCGGTGGGCCTGGCGGCGGGGCACCCGGACGAGGTCGCGCAGCACGGCCGGCAGCGCCCCGGCGGTGGCCTGGGCGCGCAGGCCGGCCCGGTCCAGCCGGAGCAGCACCGGCGCGGTGACGTCGCCGGCCAGCGCGGCGTCGAACAGGGCCAGCCCGTCGGCCTCGGAGAGCGCGTCGAAGCCCTGCTGGCGCAGCCGGCGCAGCGCCGTCTCGTCGAGGTGCCCGGTCATCCCGGTGCCGCCGGCCCAGAGCCCCCAGCCCAGGGAGTGCGCGGGCAGGCCCCGGGCGCGGCGGTGCGCGGCGAGGGCGTCCAGGAAGAGGTTCGCGGCGGCGTAGTTGGCCTGCCCGGCCGGGGCGAGCACCCCGGCGGCCGAGGAGAAGAGGCAGAACAGCGCCAGGTCGGCGTCGCGGGTCAGCTCGTGCAGGTGCCAGGCGGCGTCGACCTTCGGCGCCAGCACGGCGTCCACCCGCTCGGGTGTCAGCGACTGCACGAGGCCGTCGTCGAGCACCCCGGCGGCGTGCACCACCCCGGTCAGCGGGTGCGCGGCGTCCACGGCGTCGAGCAGGGCGCGCAGCGCCACCGGGTCGGCGACGTCGCAGGCGGCGACGGTGACCCGCGCGCCGAGGTCGGTCAGCTCGGCGCGCAGCGCGTCGACGCCGGGGGCGTCCGGGCCGCGGCGGCTGGTCAGCAGGAGGTGTCGCACGCCGTGGACGGCGGCCAGGTGGCGGGCCACCAGGGCGCCGAGGCCGCCGGTGCCGCCGGTGACCAGGACGGTGCCGTCGGGCGCCAGCGCCGGCGGGGCGTCGCCGTTCGCGGGGGCGCGCACCAGCCGGGGTACGGCCGCCGCGCCGGCCCGCAACGTCACCTCGGGCTCGCCGAGGCGCAGCACGGCCGGCAGCGCCGCCAGGGAGACGGGATCGTCGTCGGCACCGACCAGCAGGAAGCGACCCGGGTGCTCGGCCGCGGCGGCCCGGAGCACGCCTCGCACCGGCGCGGTGCGCAGGTCGTCGTCGGCGTCGGGCAGGAGCGCCACCAGCGTCGCGCCGGCCAGCCGCTCGTCGGCCAGCCACTCCTGGACGACCCGCAGTGCCCGCCGGGCCGCCGCGTGCGCGCCGTCGATCACGTCGCCGGCGCCGGCGCTGACGGGCCAGAGCGCCACCTCGGGTACGGCGGCACCGGCGTCCAGGTCGGCCCGGAGCGCGGCCAGGTCGGGGTGGTTGGTGGCGGGCGCGCCGATGGGCGGGTCCGCGCCGAGCACCGCCCAGCCGTCGAACGAGCCGACGCCCGCCGTCAGGTCGACCGGTCGGCGGTCCAGGCGCAGCGGCTCCACGGCCGGGGCACCGCCGGCGGCGGCCAGCTGCTCGGCGGCGACCGGGCGGGCCACCAGCGCGCCGACCGAGATCACCGGTGCGCCGGCCGGGTCGACCGCCTCGATCGTGGCCCGGTCCGGCCCGAGGCGCCGCACCCGTACCCGCAGCGCGGTGGCCCCGACGGCGTGCAGGGTGACGTCGGTCCAGGCGAACGGCAGCAGGGTGTCCCCGCCCGCGTCGGAGATCACGCCGGCGTGCAGGCAGGCGTCGAGCAGCGCCGGGTGCACCCCGAACCGGTCGGCGTCCGGCTGGGCCGCCTCCGGCAGGGTCACCTCGGCGAAGAGGTCGTCGCCGTGCCGCCAGAGCCCGGTCAGTCCCTGGAACGCCGGGCCGTAGCCGTAGCCCCGCCCGGTCAGCCGGGCGTACCCGTCGCGGATGTCGACGGCGGCGGCGTCGCGCGGTGGCCAGTCGGCCGGTGCGGCGGCGGGGGCCGGGGCGGCGGGCGCGAGCAGCCCCTCGGCGTGCCGGGTCCACGGCTGGTCGGAGTCCTCGGGGCGGGAGTGGACGCTGACCGGGCGCGCGCCGTCGGCGTCGGGGGCGCCGACGACGACCTGGAGCGCGACGGCGCCGCGCTCAGGCAGTACCAGCGGCGCGCCGAGGGTCAGCTCCGCCACGCCTGGCAGGTCGACCTGCTCGCCGGCGTGCAGGGCCAGCTCCACCAGGGCGGCGCCGGGGAGCACCGGCCGGCCGTGGACCTCGTGGTCGGCGAGCCAGGGTTGCCGGGTCACGGAGAGCCGGCCGGTGAGCAGCAGCCCGTCGCCGTCGGCGGGCCGGACCAGTCCGGTCAGCAGCGGGTGGCCCGGGGCGCCCTCACCGGCGCCGGTGGTGCGCCCGGTCGGGTTCTTCCAGTAGCGCCGCCGCTGGAAGGCGTAGGTGGGCAGGTCGACGATCCGGCCGCCGGCGAGGAAACCGGCCCAGTCCACCGGCGCGCCGTGCACGTACGCCTCGGCGAGCGAGGTGGCGAAGCGGCGCAGCCCGCCGTCCTCGCGGCGCAGCGACCCGATCGGTACGGCGGTGACGCCGGCCGCCTCGGCGGTGTCCTGCACGGCCGAGGTGAGCACCGGGTGGGCGCTGGACTCCACGAACACGCGGTGCCCGTCGGCGAGCAGCGCCCGGACGGCCTCGGAGAAGCGGACGGTCTGGCGCAGGTTGCGGTACCAGTAGTCGGCGGTCACCGTGGCGGTGTCCAGCGGCCCCCCGGTGACCGTGGAGTAGAAGGCCACCCCGGCGGTACGCGGGCTGACCGGGGCGAGCGCCTCGATCAGCTTCTCCCGGATGCCCTCGACGTAGTGCGAGTGCGAGGCGTAGTCGACGGCGATCCGGCGGACCTGCACACCGTCGGCGGTCAGCTCGGCGTGGAACTCGTCGAGGGCGGCGACCTCGCCGCAGACCACCATGGACGACGGGCCGTTGACGACGGCGAGCTGGAGCCGGCCGGCCCACCGCTCCAGCCGGGCCTCGACGGCGTCGCGGGGCAGCAGCACGGACATCATCCCGCCGAGGCCGGCGAGTTCCGCGCCGATGAGCCGGCTGCGCAGGGCGACGACCCGGGCGCCGTCGTCCAGGGTGAGCGCGCCGGCGACGCAGGCGGCGGCGATCTCGCCCTGGGAGTGGCCGACCACCGCGGCGGGCCGTACCCCGTGTTCCTGCCAGAGGTGGGCCAGCGACACCATGACCGCCCAGAGCATCGGCTGCACCACGTCGACCGAGTCCCAGAGCGGGGAGTCGGGGTCGCGCAGCACGTCCAGCAGCCGCCACTCGACGTACGGCTCGAGCGCGGTGGCGCACTCGGTGAGCCGGGCGGCGAAGGCCGGCGCCTCGTCGAGCAGCGCCCGGGCCATTCCGGGCCACTGGGAGCCCTGGCCGGGGAAGACGAAGACCGCCCGGGCGTCGGGCAGGACCGTGCCGGTCACCACGCCGGGGGCGTCGGCGGCGTCGGCCAGTGCGCGTACCCCGGCCAGCAGCTCGGCGCGGTCCGCGCCGAGCACCACGGCGCGGTGGCCGAGCCGGGCGCGGGTGGTCAGCAGCGAGTGACCGACGTCCGCCGCCCGCGGGTCGGCGGCCTTTTCCAGGTACGCCGACAGCCGGGCCGCCTGCCCGCGCAGCGCGTCGGCGCCGCGCCCGGAGAGCACCCAGGGCAGCACCGCGCCGTCCCGCGACGGCATCTCCTGGTTCACCGGGTACCACCGCCTGTTCCGATCGCGAGGTGAGCCGTCTGCGGGTCGTGCATGGGTCAGGCCGGACTGGCCGTGGACCGGGGCGCCGCGTCGACCTTGACGAGGTCGCCGAACTCGGGGAACTGCGCGATGGCCTGCTCGGCGGTGAGCGCCGGCGTACGGGGGCCGCGCAGCACCGCCCAGAGGAAGGCGGGGGTCATCATCCGGGTCATCGGCGCGCAGAGCGACGCCACGTTGAACACGGTGTTGATCACCATGCGGTTGCCGCAGCCGGTCCGGGCGACCCGGGCGGCCATCTTGTTGGCGAACGCGCCGCCGCGCAGCGGTACGTTGGCCCGCACGTGCGGCAGCCCCTGGTCGGTGTTGACGGCGATCTGCCAGGCGCCCTGGTTGATCTTCGCGATCGCGGCCTGCACGTTGCGGGAGAAGCCGGGGCGCAGGCCCCGCACGTCCAGCTCGGTCCGCAGCGCCAGCGCGCACTGCGCGGCGACCGACATGCCGGTGCCGTGCACCGGGTTCAGCGCCTGGGCGGCGTCGCCGATCACCAGGAAGCCCTCCGGCACGGGCAGCTTCTCGAAGCGTCGCCGCTGGTCGGGGATGCTCCGGTAGGCCCGGATCGGCCCGGCCGGGCGGGCCTGGGCGATCAGGTCGGCGATGATCGGGTGGTGCCGGTCCCGGGCGAACTGCGCGAAGCCCTCCTCGTCGGTGGGGGGCTCGCCGCCCCGGCTGCCGAAGAGGCTGAGGATCCAGCGGCCGTTCTCCATCGGCAGCAGCCCGGCGCCCTGGCCGGGGCGGCCGGTGCCCGCCTGCATCTGGATCATCACGCCGGGGAAGTCGTCGCGGGTGCCGGGCGGTGCGGTGAACCAGCGGCTGACGTAGACGATGCCGGCGTCCACCACGTCCTCGCGGACCTGCGGCAGGCCCAGGTCGACCAGCCACTTGGGGGCGCTGGTGGCCCGGCCGGTGGCGTCGACCACCAGGTTGGCGTCGAGGGTGCGTTCCGCGCCGCCCTGCTCGACCCGCACGCCGGTGACCCGGTCGGCGTCGCCGACCAGCCCGGTGACCCGGGTGCCCTCCCGGACGCCGATCCGCTCCTCGCGCAGCACCTGCTCGCGGACCACGTGGTCGAGCAGTTCCCGGCTGCACAGCAGCAGGTACGCGTCGGTGTCCAGCCGTTCCATCCAGCCCTCGGGGCCGCGGGCCAGCGCGCCGGAGGGCAGCCCCCGGCGCTTGGCGCCGGCGGCGTACAGCCGGTCGGTGACGCCGGGCAGCAGCTGGTCGAGGGCCTCGACGCCGCCGCGCATGAGGATGTGGCTGTGGTGGCCCTGGGGCAGCCCCTTGCGCGGCTGCGGCTCGGCGGGGAGCTGGTCCCGTTCGAGGACGGTGACCTCGTCGACGGCGCGGGCCAGCGCGGCGGCGGCGAGCATCCCGGCGAGGCCGCCGCCGAGGACGACGGCCCGGCTCACTGTTCGATCCCCGAGGTGGCGAGGAAGAGCTTCATCCGCCGCTCGGCGAGTTCCGGGTCCGGCAGCGCGCCGAGGCTGTCGGCCAGCCGGTACGCGGCGGCCAGGTGCGGCACCGAGCGGGCGGACTGCTCGCCCCAGACCATCCGGAAGTGGTCGTGGTGCCCGGCCAGCCAGCCGAGGAAGACCACCCCGGTCTTGAAGAAGAAGATGCTCCGGCCCTCGCCGCTGAACAGGTGCCGGTTGAGCGGCAGGGTCTCCTCCAGCAGCCCCCGGGCCCGGCTGTCGTCGCCGGCGTCGAGCGCCCGGAAGGCCTCGGCGGCGATCGGCACGACCGCGTCGATGACCGGGGTGAGCGGGTGGCTGTGCCCGGACCCGTCGCCGACGAACATCTCCGGGTACTCGGTGGTGTCGCTGGTGTAGAACTTCACGCCCTCGGGCAGCCGCTTGCGCCACTCGACCTGCCGGGCCAGCGACGCCGGTCCGATCTTGACGCCGTCGACCTTGTCCAGGTTGTCGCGGACGATGGCGATCAGCGCGTCGTACGCGTCGTCGGGCTCCTCGTAGCCGAAGTACTCCGAGTTGCGCGGGTCCCACTCCGAGGTGATCCAGTGCACGATCGCCGGCTGGCTCGACTGGCGCAGCAGGTTGCCGTACACGGTGGCGAAGTCCTCGGGGCCGCGGACGGCGACGTTCAGGTGCGGGCTGCACATGATCACCGGCTGCGCGCCGGCCTCCTCGACCACGGCCAGCTGCTCCTCGTAGGCGGCCTGGACCTCGGCGAGGGTGACCGGGGCGAACGGCTCCAGCTGGTCGGTGAGGACGGCCGCGGCCATCCGGCCGCCGACCGCCTTCGCCTCGGCGCCGCAGCGGCGGATCAGCTCGGCGGCGCGGGGCCAGTCCAGCCCCATGCCGCGGTGGGCGGTGTCCATGCCCTCGCAGAGCGTGAAACCGTACGACCACAGGTGCCGGCGGAAGGCCAGGGTCGCCTCCCAGTCCAGCGACTGCGGCGGCGGGTCGCCGCCGGGCGGACCGAAGGGCTCGTTGTCGGCCAGCGGGTCACCCAGCACGTGCGCGGTGGCCAGCACGGAACGGGTCCGAAACGGGGAGGGGTCGGCGGGCTGCACCACGCGCGGCGCCTGGGTCGGGTGGTAGACGGTCAGGGTGCCGTCCGACTCCGGAAGCTTGATCATTTTTTTTCTGCTCCGAACCGTCGTCTGGATCGAGTCGGCACAATTCAAGCGACTCACGGGAGTGCGGTTCCATAGCGGCGACCCCCTAATTCCGGGGCAACCCCTCAACGGCTTCCGCCGGCCCGACCGCGCCCCTAGGGGGCGGGCCGGACCGGCGGGCTGCCGGAATTGGTCCGATCGACGGAGATGGCACCGACCGGACAGTTCAGCGCGGCCGTACGGGTCGCCGCGCGCAGCGCCGGTTCCGGCGATTCCACCAGGACGACCACGAGACCGTCGCGGTCGTCCTGGTCGAACACGGTGGGCGCGAAGTGCACGCAGTTGCCGGAACCGACGCAGGTTTCCCGGTCGACTTCGACACGCATTGTCGGCGACCCGTCGCTCACCAGGTGACGGGCAGTTCGTGCAACCCGTACGCGTGCGCGTCGAACATGTACGACAGTTTGTCGACGTCGGCGGCCAGGCGCAGCTCCGGAACGCGCGCGAAGAGCGTACGGAAGACGGTTTCGAGCTGCATCCGGGCCAGGTTCGCGCCGGGGCACATGTGGTTGCCGTAACTGAAGGCCAGGTGTCCTTCGGCGTTGCGGTGGATGTCGAACTTCTCCGGTTCCGGGAAACGCTCCGGGTCCCAGTTCGCCGCGCCGTTGAGGGCGAGCACGCCCTCGCCCTTGCGGATGGCGCCGCCGCTGACCTCGACGTCGTGGGTGGCCACCCGCACGGTGGCCGAGTCGAGGATGCTGAGGAAGCGCAGCAGCTCCTCGACCGCACCCGGCCACAGCGACGGGTCCGCCTTGAGCTCGGCGAGCTGCTCCGGGTGCTCCAGCAGCACCACCGTGCCGAGGGAGACGACGTTGGCGGTGGTGTCGGAACCGGCGATCACCAGCACCCGGGCGATGGCGACCAGGTCCTCGTGTTCGAGGGTGGGCTCGTCGGGGAGCCGGGCCGCGATCCGGCTGAGCAGGTCGTCGCCCGGGTTCTTGGTCTTCTCGGTGATCAGCTCGTCGAGGAACTCGTCCATCTCGGCGATCGCGCCGGCCACCGCCTCCTGCGTCGAGTCCCGGCCGGTGGTGGTCTCGGCGTAGCGGCGGAAATAGCCGATGTGCACCGGGTCGACGCCGAGCATCTCGCAGAACAGCAGCGCCGGCACGGGCAGCGCCAGCTCGGCCATCAGGTCCAGCGGGCCGCCCTTGGCCAGCATCTGGTCGATCTGCGTGTCGACGATCTGCTGCATCCGCGGGCGGAGCTTGTTGATCCGCGCGGCGGTGAATTCGGGGATCACCATTCGCCGGCGGACGGTGTGCTCCGGCGGGTCCATCGCCGGGAACGGGAAGGCGATGTACGGCAGCATCTCCTCCGGCACGTGGAACTGCGCCGGGTAGGCGGGGTTACGCGCATTCGAACTCATCGACGGGTCACCCAGGACCTGGCGCACGTCCCGGTAGCGGGTCAATGCCCAGACGGGTTTACCGGTCATCCGGTTGGTCACCGGAGCGAGTGGGTTCTCCTCACGCATCCGCTCGTATTCCTGCGGAACGGCGAGCGGGCACCGGCGCCGGTCCAGCGGAAAATCCGGGCGCTCGGTACCGGTGGTCACGGCATCGGCTGTTTCGGTCATCGCTGCGACGCCTCTCTCTTCAGGGGGCGGCGGGGAATCGATCGGATCGATTCAAGCAGCGCGCCGGCACGGCGGACAGGTTCCGCACCCCCTAAGGTCGGCGATGAGCCCCCTATGCCGGCACCACGGGACGGGGTGGAACGGTTACTGTCACGGCACCGACGGTCCGTTTCCCAATCCCGTGCAGACATCGTTCGGGCGGCGGCATACCCTGAACCGCAGCGACGGGCAGCGGCGAAGGGCGGATGACCGCGGCCGGGCGTCTCAGAGGGAAAGTGGAGTCGATGGGCGGAAGCATTGATCCGGGGCTGCCGGGATACATCGGGGACGCCTGGGGTTTGCGGGACCGACCGAACAAGGGTCCCAAGCGCGCGCTGAGCCTTCCGCGCATCGTCGACGCGGCGGTCGCCATCGCCGCGTCGGAGGGTCTGTCGGCGGTGTCGATGAGCCGGGTCGCGTCGGATCTCGGCGCCTCGACCATGTCGCTGTACCGCTACCTGTCGGCCAAGGACGAGCTGCTCCAGCTGATGATGGACGCGATCTACCAGACGCCGCCGTCCGGGCCCGACTCGCCGGACGAGGGCTGGCGCGCCGGGCTGGCCCGGTGGACCTGGGAGCAGCACGCGATCCTGCGCAAGCACACCTGGGCGCTGCACATCCCGACCCTCGGCCCGCCGGTCACCCCCAACCAGATCATCTGGCTGGAGCGGGGGCTGGAGTGCCTGGGCGGCACCGCCCTGGGCGAGGGCGAGAAGCTGTCGGTGATCATGTTGCTGAGCGGTTTCTGCCGCAACGACGCCACCGTCTCCGCCGACGTGCAGGCCTCGTTCATGGCCAAGGCCCCCGACGAGCTGGCCGCGATGTCCTCCTACGGTCAGCTGGTCCGCAAGCTCGCCGGGCCGGACCGCTTCCCGGCGTTCACCGCGGTGATCGACGCCGGCGTGCTGGACACCCCGGCCGGCCCGGACGACGAGTTCGTCTTCGGCCTGGAGCGCATCCTCGACGGGGTGGGCGCCCTGCTCGAGCAGCGCGCCGCGGCGAGGGGCGCGGGCGGCGACGGGCACTGACCCTCCGCCCGGACGGCCCGCCCCCGCCGAGCGACGCACAGCCTGTTCCCGTCGCTGTGGACCTGATGTCGTGAACGACTCAGCCCGCACGCTGATCCGTCGCGGTGACCCGCGGCGCGGGACCTCGGCTCGCGGGGCGACCGCCGCTGCCCGGCCGGCGAGGGCCGCGAGTCGTCCACGTCATCAGCTCGAAAGCGCCCGCGCACGGCTGTTTCGCCGGCGGCGGCCTGAGCCGGTCAGGCGCGGGCGTGGCCGACCACCACCCCGTCCGCGGCGTGCCGGCGGATCAGGGCCATGACCTGGGCGGCGTGCCGGTTGAGGTAGAAGTGCCCGCCGGAGAAGACGTGCAGCGCGAACGGGCCGGTGGTGTGCTCCCGCCAGCTCTCCGCGTCGGGCACGTCGACCTGCGGGTCGGCGTCACCGGTCAGCGCGTACACCGGGCAGGTCAGCGGCGGACCCGGCTGGTAGCGGTAGGTCTCGGCGGCCTTGTAGTCGGCGCGCAGCGCCGGCAGGATCATCCGCACCAGCTCGGGGTCGGTGAGCATCTGGGCGTCGGTGCCCTCCAGCTTCAGCATCTCGCTGATCAGCACGTCGTCGTCGCCCTCGTGCACCCAGGCGGGGCGGTGCCGCGACGGCGCCCGCCGGCCGGAGGCGAACAGCGCGGACACCTCGGTCCCGCGCGCCTGCAGCCGCCGGGCCACCTCGAACGCCACGGTCGCGCCCAGGCTGTGCCCGAACAGCGCCAGCGGCCGGTCGGCCCAGACGGCCACCTGGTCGACGAGGGCGTCGACCAGCCGGGGCACGTCCTCGAAGGCCGGCTCGGCGCGGCGGTCCTGGCGGCCCGGGTACTGCACGGCCAGGACGTCCAGGCTGGGGCTCAGCGCCTGGGACACCGGATAGAAGTACGACGCGGAGCCGCCGGCGTGGGCGAAGCAGATCAGCCGGGTGGGGGCGTCCGGGGCGGGGTGGAAGCGGCGGATCCAGGCGCCGTTGTCCGTGGGTACGGCCATCTCGTGCATCCTTCGCGTCGGTGCGCCGGCGCGGCCGGCGCGGGAGGAACGGCCCGGCCGCCGCCGGCCCGGCCGGGGGTCGACCCGGCCGGGGACTCGGCGGTGGTCAGTCGTCGTCGTCGTCGCCGTAGAGCGACATCTCCGGGGCGATGACGAAGTCGGAGACGTCCTTGCTCTGCCGCTTGACCCGGCCCAGGGCCGCCTTGACGGCGACGTCGAGCCGGTCCCGCTTGGCGGCCTCGCGGGCCTCCCGGCGGTCGACGAACTCCGGCATCACCTCGCGGGCGAACAGCTCCAGCGACTCCATGATGTGCTCGTGCTTGTTCTTGCCGATCTGCACCGAGAAGATGATCTGGTCGACGCCGACGGACTCGTACCGGCGGATGATGTCGGCGATCTGCGCCGGCGTGCCGATGCCCCGGCGCAGCTGCCCGACCTGGTCCATCATGGCCTGCGACTCGGCCGACTGGAGGTCCTTCTCGTCCGGCACGATCGCGTCCCGGGTGAAGCCCATGCTCTCCCGGGCGTCCTGGAAGCCCTGCCAGATGTCGGTCACGCCCGGCTGGTGCTGACCGGTGATGTAGTAGTGCATCAGGGCGTACGAGAAGAAGTAGGCGCCCTCCAGCCCGCGGTCGAGGGCGACCTCCTCGTCCTCGTGGCACATGAACGGCAGCACCATGGCGACGTTGGCGTTGACCGCCTGGCCGATCGGGACGCAGTCGTCCGACTCCAGCGTCCGGTAGTAGGCCTCGACCCACTCCTCGGCCTCCTCCGGGTTGACGAAGGAGAAGGCGAGCGCGCCCATGCCCTCGCGGGCCGCATCCTGGATGCTCTCCCGGCGGGTGCAGGCCCGCCACAGCGGCGGGTGCGGCTTCTGCTTCGGCTTGGGGATGACGTTGCGGACGGGCACGTCGACCCACTTGCCCTTGTGGCCGGTGAACGGGGTCTCGGTCATCATCCGGATGACCACCTCGAGCGCCTCGTGCCACTGATCCTGCTTGTCCGCCAGCTCGATGCCGAAGGCGCCCACCTCCAGCTGGGAGCTGCCCTGGCCGGAGCCGAAGTCCACCCGGCCGCCGGAGATCAGGTCCAGCATGGCCAGCCGCTCGGCGATCCGCACCGGGTGGTTCACCGCCGGCGGCATGTGGATGATGCCGTGCGCGAGCCGGATGTTCTTGGTCCGGGCCGCGGCGGCGGCGAGGAAGACCTCCGGCGCCGAGGAGTGCGAGTACTCCTCGAAGAAGTGGTGTTCGGTGCCCCAGGCGTAGTCGAAGCCGAGCCGGTCGGCCAGCTCGATCTGCGCCAGCGCCTCCTGGAACAGGCGTTCCTCGCTGTCCTCGGCCCACGGCCGGGGAAGTTGGTGGTGATAGGTCAAGCCGAAGCGCATGCGTTCCTCCGCGTGACGAGAAGCTGCCCGGTGGCCATGACGCTAGGGCCGCGGCCGCCGGATCCGGCCTGGCGGAGGCCGTAATCAGGGGGCCGGCGGGGCCCGTTCAGGGGTCGGCCGGCGCGGCCTAGGGGGTGCCCGGGACGGCGGGCGCGGTGCCGCCTGCGGCCAGCACCGATCCGGGTACGACGGGGGCCGGCGGGACGGCCGGGGCGGGACGGCGGAACCCGGCGAGGAAGAACAGCAGCGGGTCGGCGTCGCCGTCGACCACCTCCAGGTCGCGTACCCGGCCGACGGCGATGACGTGGTCCCCGCCCGGGTACTCCGCCTCCACGGTGCACTCCACCCAGGCCAGCGAGCCGGGCAGCCGGGGTGAGCCGGTCACCGGGCCGGGCGTCCAGTCCACCCCGGTGAACTTGTCGACGGCCCGGCTGGCGAAGGTCCGGCACAGCCCCTCCTGCTCGGCGGTCAGGATGTTCACCCCGAACGCGCCCCGGGCGCGGATCAACGGCCAGGAGCGGGAGGTGCGGGACACCGAGAAGGAGACCAGCGGCGGGTCGAGGGAGAGCGAGACGAACGACTGGCAGGTGAAACCGACCGGGCGTACCCCGTCGCCGGCGGCGGTGATGATGGTGACCCCGGTGCAGAAGAGTCCGAGGACGTGCCGGAAGGCGCCGGGGTCGACCCGGCCCGCCGTGGTGCCCGTACGCGATGTCATCGCTCTCCCGCCCGTCAGCCCGGCGCCGGCGCCGGGGCGTCCCCGCCCTCGGCCGGCGCCTCTTCGAGGATCACGTGTGCGTTGGTGCCGCTGATGCCGAAGGAGGACACGGCGGCCCGGCGCGGCCGGCCGGTCTCCGGCCAGGGCCGGGCCTCGGTCAGCAGCTCCACCTGCCCGGCCGACCAGTCGACCTGCGGGGTGGGCGCGTCGACGTGCAGCGTGGCGGGGAGCAGCCCGTGCCGCATGGCGAGCACCATCTTGATCACTCCGGCGACCCCGGCGGCGGCCTGGGTGTGCCCGAGGTTCGACTTGACCGACCCCAGCCAGAGCGGCTCCCCCGCCCGGTCCCGCCCGTACGTGGCCAGCAGCGCCTGGGCCTCGATCGGGTCGCCGAGCCGGGTGCCGGTGCCGTGCGCCTCCACCGCGTCCACGTCGGCCGGTCGCAGCCCGGCGCTGTCGAGGGCCTGGCGGATGACCCGCTGCTGGGCGGGCCCGTTGGGCACGGTGATGCCGCTGGACGCGCCGTCGGAGTTCACCGCGGCGCCCCGGATCACGGCGAGGATCCGCCGGCCGTTGCGGCGGGCGTCGGAGAGCCGTTCCAGCACCAGCAGGCCGCTGCCCTCCCCCCAGCCGGTGCCGTCGGCGGCGGCGGCGAACGACTTGCATCGGCCGTCCGGGGCGAGCCCGCGCTGGGAGCTGAAGTAGACGAACGTCTCCGGGGTGGACATCACGGTGATGCCGCCGGCCAGTGCGAGGGTGCACTCCCCGGAGCGCAGCGCGTGGCCGGCCAGGTTCAGCGCGACCAGCGAGGACGAGCAGGCGGTGTCCAGCGAGACGGACGGCCCCTGCAGGCCCAGCGTGTAGGAGATCCGGCCGCTGGTGATGCTGCCGCCGCCGTCCGCGCCGTCGTAGTCGTGGTACATCACCCCGCAGTACACGCCGGTGCGGCTCTCCTTGAGCGAGAGCGGGTCGATGCGCGCGTGCTCCAGGGCCTCCCAGGCCGTCTCCAGGATCACCCGCTGCTGCGGGTCGATGTCGCGGGCCTCCCGGGGGGAGATGCCGAACAGGTCGGCGTCGAAGTCGGCGGCGTCGTGCAGGAACGCGCCCTCCCGGGTGACGGTCCGGCCGGGGCGGCCGGGCTCCGGGTCGTACAGGGCGTCGGTGTCCCAGCCGCGGTCGGTGGGGAACGGGGTGACCGCGTCCCGGCCCTGGGCCAGCAGCTCCCAGTAGCTCTCCGGGGAGTCCACGCCGCCGGGCAGCCGGCAGGCCATCCCGACGACGGCGATCGGTTCGTCGGCGGCCTGGGCGAGCCGGGCGTTCTCCTGCCGGAGCCGGTCGTTCTCCAGCAGCGAGGTCCGCAGCGCCGCGACGATCTGGTCGGTGTCCACGCCGCTCACCGGTGCGCTCCGTTCGGGTCGGCGCCGCCGAGGGCGGCGCGGACCAGGTCGTCCACCGCCATGTTCCGGATCTCCTCGCTGCGGTCGGCGGCGGCGGGCGCCGCGCTGGGCGGGGGTTCGACGCCCGGCGCGGTGAGCCGCAGCAGGGCGTCGAGCAGGCCCGCCTCGCGCAGCGCGTCCAGCGGGATGGTGGCCAGCCGTCGGCGTACGTCGTCCTCGTCCTCGGCGTCCGCCGGCCCGGCGGGCGCGTCGGCGGACGGCCCGACCGGCACCTCCTCGGCGAGTTCCTCGCGCAGCAGCCGCGCCACCTCGGCCGGGGTCGGGTGGTCGAACATCAGCGTGGCGGCGAGCCGCAGCCCGGTCGCCGCGCTGAGTCGGTTGCGCAGCTCGATGGCGGCCAGCGAGTCCAGACCGAGCTCGGTGAAGCCCCGGTGGACGTCGATCTCGCCCGGTTCGGCGTGCCGGACGGCGGCGACGTGGCCGCGGACCAGGTCCAGCAGCATCCGCTGCCGGCCCTCCTCGGGCAGCGCGGCGAGGCGCTGGACGAGGCTGCCCTCGTCCACCGGGGCCGCCGGCGCCTCGGCGGTGGCGGCCGGGGTGGCCGCCGGGGCGGGCCGGCGACCGGCGGCGGCGCGGGCGACGTCGCGCAGCTTGGCCGGGATCTCGGTGCCGGTCGGGTCGGGGCGCAGCGGCACCAGCACCGGCTCGTCGACCCGCAGCGCCTGGTCGAACAGGGCGAGGCCGTCGGCCGGTGACAGCGCCGGCATGCCCATCGCGGCGAGCCGCCGGGTCACCCCGGGGTCCGTGCCGCCGGCCAGGCCGGCGCCCTCGCCCCACAGGTTCCAGACCAGCGAGGTGGCGGGCAGCCCCATCGAGCGGCGGTGCCGGGCCAGCGCGTCGAGGAAGCTGTTCGCCGCCGCGTAGTTGCCCTGCCCGGCCGGGTCGAGCAGGCCGGCCACCGAGGAGAACAGGACGAACGCGGTCAGTTCCCGCTCCTCGGTCAGCTCGTGCAACGCCCAGGCGGCGTCCACCTTGGGCGCCAGCACCGCGGTGAGCCGGTCCGGGGTGAGCGAGGTGAACAGCGCGTCGTCGAGCACGGCGGCGGCGTGCACCACGGCCGTCAGCGGCTGCGGCAGCCCGTCGACCAGCGCCGCCAGGGCCTTCGGGTCGGTGACGTCGCAGGCGGCGACGGTCACCTCGGCGCCGAGCGCGGCCAGCTCGTCGCGCAGCCGCGCCGCGCCCGGGGTGTCCGGGCCGCGCCGGCTGACCAGCGCCAGGTGCCGCACGCCGTGCGTGCCGACCAGGTGCCGGGCGACCAGGGCGCCGAGGCCGGTGGTGCCGCCGGTGACCAGCACCGTGCCGTCGGGCCGCCAGGGCGACGGGGGCAGCTCGGTCGGCACCGGGACGGGAGCCAGCCGGGGCACCTTCACCTGGTTGCCGCGTACGGCGACCTCCGGCTCGGGCAGCGTGACCACGGCCGGCAGCATCCGCAGGCTGGCCTCGTCGGAGTCGAGGTCGACCAGCATCAGCCGGTCCGGGTTCTCGGCCTGCGCGGCGCGGAGCAGGCCCCAGACGGGGGCGACGGTCAGGTCGAGGTGCCCGCTGTCGTCGTCGGCCGCGAACCAGGTCAGCACCACCAGCCGGGTGGCGGCGAACCGCTCGTCGGCGAGCCAGGCCCGGGTGGTCTCCAGCACCCCGGCCAGGCCGTCGCGGACCGCCTCGGGCACCTCGCCGTCCGCCGGCTCGACCGGCAGGAACACCACATCGGGTACGCCGCCCGTCGCGGCCGCCGCGGCCAGCGCCGCCAGGTCCGGGTACGCGGGCACGTCCGCGCGGCCGAGGTCGACCTCGCCGCCGAGCACCGCCCACCGCCCGGGTACGGCCTCGGCGGCCTCGCCCAGCGGCAGTTGGGGCCAGTCGACCCGGAACACCGAGTCGAGGTGGCGGGTGCCGGTCATCGCCGCTCCGGCGGCCACCAGCCGGTCCGCGGTGACCGGCCGGACCACCAGCGACTCGACGGTGGCGACCGGGGTGCCGGTGGTGTCGGCCAGGTCCAGGCGGACCGCCTCGGAGCCGGCGCTCTCGTCGGAGTTGGTCCAGTTGATCCGTACCCGCAGGCGGCTGCGGCCGCCGGAGTGCAGCCGTACCCCGGTCCAGGAGAACGGCAGCTGGCCGGCACCGATGTCCTGCGGCTTGCGCCCACCGAGGAAGTCGGTGGCGCTGAGCGCGGCGTCGAGCAACGACGGATGCAGCCGGTACGCGGCCGCGTCCTGCCGGGCCCCGTCGGGGAGCGCCACCTCGACGAAGAGGTCCCGGCCGCGCAGCCAGACGGCACGCAGCCCGCGGAACATCGGCCCGAAGTGGTAGCCCTGCGCGGTGAGGTAGTCGTAGACGCCGCTGATGTCGACCGGCTGGGCGTCGGCCGGCGGCCACTGACCCACGCCGACGCCGAACTCCTCCGGGTTGACCGGCGGCGCGTTCTCGGTGGCGAGCCAGCCGGTGACGTGCCGGGTCCAGCCCACCTCCGGCGGGGCGTCGTCGAACCGGGACCAGATGGCGATGCTCCGCCGGTTGCCGGCGTCCGGCTCCCCCACCACCACCTGGACGGCCGCGCCGCCGTGGTCGGGCAGCGGCATCAGCTGCTCGATGATCAGTTCCTCGACCACGTCGCAGCCGACCTCCTCGGCGGCCCGCAGGGCCAGCTCGACGAAGCCGGTGCCGGGGAGCAGCCCCATGCCCATCACGTTGTGGTCGGCCAGCCAGGCGTGGGTGTCGAGGGCGAGCCGGCCGGTGAGCACGACCCGGCCGCCCTGCGGCGCCACCATGACGGCGCTGAGCAGCGGGTGGTCGGCGTCGCGCTGGCCGTGCCCGGCGGCGTCGCCCGCTCGGGTCTTCGGGGCGTTCAACCACAGGTGCCGCCGCTCGAACGGGTACGTGGGCAGGTCGACCCGGGCGCCGCCGCCGAGGACCTCCGTCCAGCGGACCGGGGTGCCGGTGACGTGCAGCCGGGCCAGGGCGTCGAGCAGCTGGGTCACCTCGGGCCGGTCCCGGCGCTGGGCCGGCGCGACGACGGTGTCGGTCACGACGCCCTCGATCATCGGGGTGAGCGCGGCGTCCGGGCCGAGTTCCAGGAACGTGGTCGCTCCCGCCTGGTGCAGGGCGGTGATGCCGTCGGCGAAGCGCACGGCCTCGCGGACGTGGCGCACCCAGTAGTCGGGGTCGGTCAGCTCGCTGCTGGCCAGGGCGCCGGTCAGATTGGACACGACCGGGAGTTGCGGCTCGGTATAGGTCAGCTCTGCCGCCACAGCACGGAAGTCGTCGAGCATCGGGTCCATCAGCCCGCTGTGGAAGGCGTGACTGACCCGCAGGCGAGTCGTCTTGCGGCCAAGGTTGGTGAAGTGCTCGGCGACCGCGAGCACGGCGGCCTCCGGGCCGGAAATCACCACCGACCGGGGGCCGTTGACGGCGGCGACGTCCACACTGCCAACTGCCGCGAGACCGCCACCATGACCCGTGCCCGTGTCGATGGCCGCGCCCTGGCCGACGCCGTCCTCGATGCCGGTGACGGCGACCGGACCAGTGCCGGTGCCGGTGCTGGTGCCGGTGCCGGTGCTGGTGCCGGTGCCGGTGCCGGTGCCGGTGCCGGTGCTGGTCCCGTTGCCGTTAGCCGCGACCGAATCAGAGCCAGTGCCAGTGCCGTTGCCGTTGCCGTTGCCGTTGCCGTTGCCGTTGCCGTTGGAGTCTGAGTCGTTTACGACATCAGCTCCAAAGGATCCGACCACCACACCCGACCCCGCCAGCGCCGCCCGCACCTCCTCCTCCGACGCCCGCACCGCCACCATCGCCCCACCAGCCGGCAACGCCTGCATCAACCGACCCCGCGCAGCGACCAAACTTGCGGCATCCGGCAACGACAACACCCCCGCGACGTGCGCCGCGGCCAACTCACCGATCGAATGCCCCGCCACGAAATCCGGCCGCACACCCCACGACTCCACCAGCCGGAACAACGCCACCTCAACCGCGAACAAGCCAGCCTGCGCATAACCCGTCCGCCGGATCAGCTCCTCGTCATCACCCCAGACCACCTCACGCAACGGCCGATCCAGATGCGCGTCCAACTCCGCCACCACCGCGTCGAAGGCCGCCGCGAACACCGGGAAGGCGGCATGCAGCTCACGGCCCATCCCGAGGCGCTGCGCGCCCTGACCGGTGAAGACGACCGCCGTCCGGCCGCCGGAGCGCGCGAGGCCGGTGACCACGCCGGTGGCGACCTCCCCGGCCGCCAGGGCGGCCAGGCGGGCGGTCAGTTCGTCCCGGTCCGTGCCGAGCACCACGGCCCGGTGCTCCAGGGCGGCCCGGCCGGTGGCCAGGGACCAGGCGACATCCCGGTCGGCCAGGTCGTCCCGGCCGTCGAGGTGGGCGGCCAGCCGCTCCGCCTGGGCCCGCAGCGCCCGGTCGGTACGCCCAGACAGCAGCCACGGCCGCACCGGCGCCGGCTGGGCGTCACCGGCCGGCGGGTCGGCGGGACGGTCCGGACCGGCGAGGTCCGCCGGCGCCTCCTCGATGATCATGTGAGCGTTGGTGCCACTGAGCCCGAACGACGAGACCGCCGCCCGGCGGGGGCGTCCCTGCGCCGGCCACTCCCGCGGCCGCGTCAGCAGCTCCACCGCACCGGAGGACCAGTCCACTTCATCGGAGGGGGCGTCGACGTGCAGCGTCGCCGGCATCAGCCCGTGCCTCATCGCCTGCACCGCCTTGATCACCCCCGCCACGCCGGCGGCCGCCTGGGTGTGCCCGAGGTTGGACTTGACCGACCCGAGCCACAGCGGACGGTCCCGCTCCCGGCCGTACGTGGCGAGCAGGGCCTGCGCCTCGATCGGGTCGCCGAGTGCGGTGCCGGTGCCGTGCCCCTCGACGAGGTCCACCTCGGCCGGGGCGAGCGCGGCGGCGGCCAGGGCGGCCTCGATGACCCGCTGCTGGGAGGGGCCGTTCGGGGCGGTCAGCCCGTTGGACGCGCCGTCCTGGTTGATCGCCGACCCGCGCACCACGGCCAGCACGGGGTGGCCCTTGCGCCGGGCGTCGGAGAGGCGTTCCACCAGCAGCAGTCCGATCCCCTCGGACCAACCGGTGCCGTCGGCGCCGTTCGCGTACGCCTTGCACCGGCCGTCCGGGGCGAGGCCCCGCTGCCGGCTGAAGTCGACGAAGACGTCCGGTGTCGGTAGCACCGTCACGCCGCCGGCCAGCGCCATCTCCACCTCGCCCTGGCGCAGCGCCTGGCAGGCGATGTGCAGCGCGACCAGCGACGAGGAGCAGGCCGTGTCGATGGTGACCGCCGGCCCCTCCAGACCCAGCGCGTACGCCACCCGCCCGGAGGCGATGCTGGCGCCGCTGCCGCCGCTGAGGTACGCCGCGATCTCCTCGGGCACGTGCTGCTGCACCCGGCTGCCGTACTCGGTGTACATGACGCCGACGTAGACGCCGGTGCGGCTGCCCCGCATCGAGGCGGGGTCGATGCCGGCCCGCTCGAACGCCTCCCAGGCGCCCTGGAGCAGCAGCCGCTGCTGCGGGTCCATGGCGAGCGCCTCACGCGGCATGATGCCGAAGAACTCCGGGTCGAACTCGGCCGCGTCGTGCAGGAACCCGCCGGTCTTGACGTACGTCTTCCCGGCCGCGCCGGGCTGCGGGTCGTAGACCGCCTCGACGTCCCAGCCCCGGTCGACCGGGAACTCGGAGATCGCGTCGCGCTCCTCCACCAGCAACCGCCACAGGTCGTCGGCGGAGCGCACCTCGCCTGGGTAGCGGCAGTGGATCGCGACGATGGCGATCGGGTCGTCGTCGGGCGCGGCCGGGGCGGTCGGGGCGAGCACCGGTGCGGCGGCGGGGGCGGCCCCGACCAGCCGGTCGGCGAGGAAGCGCGCGGCGGCGTCGGCGGTCGGGTGGTCGAAGACCAGGGTGGCGGGCAGCCGCAGACCGGTCGCCTCGTTGAGGGCGTTGCGCAGCTCGACGGCGGCGAGCGAGTCGAAGCCGAGGTCCTTGAACGCCCGATCGGGGGCGACCGCCTCGACGCCGGAGTGCCCGAGCACCGCCGCCACCCGGGCGCGAACGAGTTCGACCAGGATGCGGTGCCGTTCCGCCTCGGTGACACCGGCGAGCCGTTGGGCCAGGCCGCTGGCCGTGCCGCCGCCGCTGGTCGTACCGGCGGCGGCGCGCCGGGTGGGGGCGGTGACCAGGCCCCGCAGCAGGGTCGGCACGTCGCCGCGGGCCCGGACGGCGGCCGGGTCGACGCGCAGCGGCACGACCAGCGGTTCGCCGGTCGCCACGGCGGCGTCCAGCAGGGCGAGGCCGTCGTCGACGCCGAGCGCCGGCAGGCCGAGCCGGCGCACCAGGGCGACGTCGTCGGCCGAGGCGTTGCCGAGGTCCCAGAGGCCGAAGGCGACCGCGGTGGCGGGCAGGCCGGCGGCGGCCCGGTGGGCGGCGAGGGCGTCCAGGAAGACGTTCGCGGCGGCGTAGTGCCCCTGCCCGGCGGCCAGCACCAGGCCACCGGCGGAGGAGAGCAGCACGAACGCGTCGAGCGGCAGGTCCCGGGTCAGCTCGTGCAGGTGCCAGGCGCCGTCCACCTTGGGCGCCAGCACCGGGTCGAGCCCGTCCGGGTCGAGGTCGGCGACCAGGCCGGCGCCGGGTACGCCGGCGGCGTGCACCACGGCGGTGAGCGGGTGCTCGGCGGGGACGGCGGCGAGCACGGCGGCGACGGCGGCGCGGTCGGTGACGTCGCACGCGACGACGGTGACCTCGGTCGCGCCGAGCGCGCGCAGCTCGTCGTGGAGCGCCGCCGCGCCGGGCGCGTCGGTGCCGCGTCGGCTGGTGAGCACGATCCGGCGTACCCCGTGGGTGGTCACCAGGTGCCGGGCGATCAGCGCACCGAGCCCGCCGGTGCCGCCGGTGACCAGAACGGTGCCGTCCGGGTTCCAGCCGGGCGCGCCGTCGGCGGGGCGCAGCCGGGCCAACCGGGGCACGCTCACCCGGCCGGCGCGGACCGCCGCCTCGGGTTCGGCGGCGGCGACGGCGGCGAGCAGCCGCGCGGAGTCGGCGCTGCCATCGGTGTCGAGCAGGCCGAACCGGCCCGGCTGTTCGCCGGCCGCCGCCCGCAGCAACCCCCAGACGGGGGCCTGGGCCAGGTCGACGTCGTCGCCGGTCGCGGTGGCGACGGCCTGCCGGGTGACGACGGTCAGCCGCGCCCCGTCGAGCCGCCCGTCGGCCAGCCAGGACCGCACCGTGCGCAGCGTGTCGCGGGTGACGGCGCGGGCCGCCTCGGCCGGGTCGCCCCCGCCGGTGGGGGCGGCGAGCAGGACCAGGTCCGGGGTGCCGGTCTCCCCCGCGTCGAGCGCCGCGCCGAGCGCGGCCAGATCCGGGTACGCGGGCAGTCCGGTCCCCGGCAGGTCGCCGAGCACGACGGCCCGGCTGGTCGCCGGCTGCACCGACGCCGGGGTCCACTCCAGGCGCAGCAGCGCGCCGGCGCGATCGTCCCGCGCGAGCTGCCCGGCGGAGACCGGCCGGACCAGCAGCGACTCGACGGTGGCGACGGGACGCCCGTCGGGGTCGGCCACCCGGATCCGGCACTCCTCGTCGCCGCGCAGCCGTTCCAGGTGTACGCGCAGCGCGCGGGCCCCGGCGGCGTGCAGGGTGACCCCGGACCAGGAGAACGGCAGCAGCGTCTCGCCGTCCAGCGGACCGTCCTCGCCGAGCTGGTCGGCGTGCATGGCGGCGTCGAGCAGGGCCGGGTGCAGGCCGTACCGCTCGGCGTCCTCGCCCTCGGGGAGCGCGACCTCGGCGAAGACGTCCTCGCCGCGCCGCCAGGCGGCCCGCAGGCCCTGGAACGTCGGGCCGTAGCCGTAGCCGCGGGCGCGCAGCCCCGGGTAGAAGCTCTCCACCGGCAGCGCGGTCGCACCCGGCGGCGGCCACTGGGTGAGGTCCCAGGTGGCCGGGGCGGCGGTCGGCGCGATCGCGCCGGTGGCGTGCAGGGTCCACCCCCCGTCCCCGCCCTCGGGTCGGGAGTGGATCCCGATCTGGCGTACGCCGTTGTCGTCGGGCGACCCGACGATCACCTGGACGGCCACCGCGCCCCGGCCGGGCAGGATCATCGGCGCCCGGTGGGTCAGCTCCTCGACCCGGCCGCAGCCGACGTGGTCACCGGCGCGGACGGCGAGTTCGACGAAGCCGGTGCCGGGCAACAGCACCGCACCGAGGATCTCGTGGTCGGCCAGCCAGCGCTGCCGGTCGACGGCGAGCCGCCCGGTGAGCACCACCCGGTCGGTGTCGGCGGCCGGTACGGCGGCGCCGAGCAGCGGGTGCCCGACCGGATCGAGCCCGACCGAGCCGACGTCGCCGGCGGGCGGCAGCGGGTTCAACCAGTAGCGCCGCCGCTGGAACGGGTACGTGGGCAGGTCGACCGTGCGACCGGTCTGCGGGAGCAGCGTGGTCCAGTCGACGGTGGCGCCGGTGACGTGCAGCCTGGCCAGGGCGCTCAGGGCCTGCCGCTGTTCGTCGTGTCCCCGCCGCAGGCTGGGGATGACGGTGACGTCGTCGGTGAGGATGCCCTCGATCATCGGCGTGAGCGCGGCGTCCGGACCCAGTTCCAGGAACGCCGTGACTCCCGCCTGGTGCAGGGCGGTGATGCCGTCGGCGAAGCGGACCGCCTCGCGCACGTGCCGGACCCAGTAGCCGGGGTCGGTCAGCTCGGAGGTGGCCAGGGCGCCGGTCAGGTTCGAGACCAGCGGGAGCTGCGGCTCGGCGTAGGTCAGGCTCGCCGCGACGGCCCGGAACTCGTCGAGCATCGGATCCATCAACCCGCTGTGGAACGCGTGGCTGACCCGCAGCCGGGTGGTCTTCCGCCCCAGCTTGGTGAAGTGCTCGGCCACGTGCAGCACGGCGACCTCGGGGCCGGAGATGACCACCGACCGGGGACCGTTGACCGCCGCGATGTCCACCCCAGCACCTGCCGCCGGGCCGTTGCCGATGGAGGCTGAATCGTTTACGTCATCAGGTCGGTAGGACACGAAAGAGGCACCCGGATCCGCCAGCGCCGCCCGCACCTCCTCCTCCGACGCCTGCACCGCCACCATCGCCCCACCAGCCGGCAACGCCTGCATCAACCGCCCACGAGCCGCCACCAGACGCGCCGCATCCGACAGCGACAACACCCCGGCCACATGCGCGGCAGCAAGCTCACCAATCGAATGCCCGGCCACGAAATCCGGCCGCACACCCCACGACTCCACCAGCCGGAACAGGGCGACCTCGACCGCGAACAGACCGGCCTGCGCATAACCCGTCCGCCGGATCAGCTCCTCATCATCACCCCAGACCACGTCACGCAACGGCCGATCCAGGTGCGCGTCCAACTCCGCCACCACCGCGTCGAACGCAGCGGCGAACACCGGGAACACCGCGTGCAGCGAGCGACCCATGCCCAGGCGCTGCGCGCCCTGACCGGTGAACAGCACCGCCAGCCGACCGGCCCGGGCCACCCCGGACACCACCGCGGGCCCGGACTCGTCGTCGGCGAGCGCGGCGAGGGCCGGCGACAGCTCCGCCGGGGTCGCGCCGAGCACCACCGCCCGGTGGTCGAAGAGCGCCCGACCGGTCGCCAGGGTCCGGGCCGCGGGTGCCACCTCCGCCGGTTCCATCGACCAGGCGAACTCCGCCAGCCGACCCGCCAGGCTCCGCACCGCCGCCTCGGACCGGGCGGAGAGAAGCCACGGCACCGCCACCGGGGGGCCGGCGGACCCGACCGGGCCGGGGACGTCGCCGGCAGGTACGACCGCCGGGAATTCGTCCGGGGCCTGCTCGATGATCACGTGCGCGTTGGTGCCGCTGATGCCGAACGACGACACCGCAGCCCGGCGCGGATGCCCGTTCACCGGCCACCGGCGCGCCTCGGTCAACAGTTCCACCGCACCGGCGGACCAGTCCACCTGCGGCGACGGCGCGTCCACGTGCAGGGTGGGCGGCAGGACGCCGTGGCGGATCGCGTGGACCATCTTGATGATCCCGGCGACCCCGGCGGCGGCCTGGGTGTGCCCGAGGTTGGACTTGATGGAACCGAGCCAGAGCGGGCGCTCCGCCGGGCGCTCCTGGCCGTACGTGGCGAGCAGCGCCTGCGCCTCGATCGGGTCGCCCAGGGTCGTACCCGTGCCGTGCGCCTCCACCGCGTCGACCTCGGCGGCGCTGACACCCGCCGAGGCGAGCGCGGCCCGGATCACCCGCTGCTGCGACGGGCCGTTCGGCGCGGTCATGCCGTTGGACGCGCCGTCCTGGTTGACCGCCGAACCGCGCACCACGGCGAGGACCGGGTGACCGTTGCGGCGGGCGTCGGAGAGCCGCTCGACCAGCAGGACGCCGACCCCCTCACCCCAACCGGTGCCGTCGGCCGACGCGGCGAACGACCGGCACCGCCCGTCGGAGGAGAGACCGCCCTGCCGGTTCATGTCGATGAAGGTGTCCGGGGTGGACATCACCGTCACGCCGCCGGCGAGGGCCAGCTCGCATTCCCCGGTGCGCAGCGCCTGGATCGCCCAGTGCAGGGCCACCAGCGAAGACGAGCAGGCGGTGTCCACGGTCACCGCCGGCCCCTCCAGCCCGAGCACGTACGCGACCCGCCCGGAGACCACGCTGGTGTGGCCCCCGTTGCCCAGGTAGCCCAGCGCCTCCTCCGGCATCTCGCCGGGCCGGGTCGCCCAGTCGTGGTACATCACCCCGGCGAACACCCCGGTACGCGAGCCGGCCACCGAGTGCGGGTCGACGCCGGCCCGCTCGAACGCCTCCCAGGACGCCTCCAGCATCAGCCGCTGCTGCGGGTCCATGGCGCTGGCCTCGCGGGGGCTGATCCCGAAGAAGTCGGGGTCGAACTGGGCGGCGTCGTAGAGGAAGCCGCCCTCCTTCGTCGAGGTACGCCCCGACCGGCCCGGCTCCGGGTCGTACAGTTCGTCGACGTCCCAGCCCCGGTCGACGGGGAACTCGCCGATGGCGTCCACACCCTCGGCGACCAGCCGCCACAGCTCCTCCGGCGAGCTGACCCCGCCCGGGTAGCGGCAGCTCATGCCGATGATGGCGATCGGCTCGTCGGGGATGGCGCGCACCGCGGTCCGGACCGGCTCGGCCGCCGGGCGCAGGTCGAGCAGCTTCTCGACCAGGTGCCCGGCCAGCGCGCGGGGGTTCGGGTAGTCGAAGACGAGGGTGGCGGTCAGCCGCAGACCGGTGGCCGCGTTGAGCCGGTTGCGCAGCTCCACCGCGGCCAGCGAGTCGAAGCCGATCTCGTTGAACGCCTGCCGGGGCGCGATGGCGTCCGCGCCGCTGTGCCCGAGCACGGCGGCCACCTGGGTACGGACCAGGTCCAGCAGGACCGACGTACGCTCCGCCTCGGTCAGCTCGGCGATCTGACGCGCCAGGGAGAGCTCGACCGGGACGGCACCGGCGGCGGCCCGGGCGGCGGGCCGCCGGGGCGCGCGGACCAGCCGGCGCAGCAACGGCGGCAGCTCGGCGGCCCGCTGCTGCAGATCCGCCAGGTCGAAGTGGAGCGGCGCCAGGAACGCCTCGTCCACGCCGAGCGCGGCGTCGAAGAGGGCGAGGTTCTGCGCGACGGTGAGTTCGCGCAGCCCGAGGCGGCTCACCCGGTGCGCGGCGACGTCGTCCACCCCGGCGCCCATGCCGATGTCCCGGGGCCAGAGCCCCCAGCCGAGGCTGGTGGCGGGCAGCCCGGCGGCCCGGCGGTGCGCGGCGAGGGCGTCCAGGAAGGTGTTGGCCGTCGCGTAGTTGGCCTGCCCGGAGCCGTCGAGGAAGCCGGCGGCCGAGGAGTAGAGCACGAAGGCGCGCAGGTCGGCGGCGCGGGTCAGCTCGTGCAGGTGCCAGGCGGCGTCGGCCTTGGGGCGCAGCACCGCGTCCAGCCGCTGCGGGGTGAGGCCGTCGAACGTGCCGTCGTCGACGATGCCGGCGGCGTGCACGACGCCGGTGAGCGGCTGGTCGGCGGGGACCGTGGCGAGCAGCGCGGCGAGGGCGTCGCGGTCGCCGACGTCGCAGCCGGCGAGGGTGACCTGGGCGCCGAGGGCGGTCAGTTCGTCCCGCAGCGCGGTGGCGCCCGGGGCGTCCGGTCCGCGCCGGCTGGCCAGCAGCAGGTGCCGCACCCCGTGGGTGGTGACCAGGTGCCGGGCCAGCACCGCACCGAGTCCACCGGTCCCGCCGGTGACCAGGACCGTGCCGTCCCAGGCGGCGGGGGCGGCGGCGCGCGGGCGGCGGACGGGCACCAGGCGGGGGGCGAGCAGCCGGCCCTCGCGCAGCGCCACCTCCGGTTCACCGGCGACGGCGGCGCCGGGCAGGGCGGTGGCCGGGGTGGCGGCGTCGAGGTCGAGCAGGAGCAGCCGGCCCGGGTTCTCGGCCTGGGCCGCGCGCAGCAGGCCCCACAGCGGCGCGGTGGTCAGCGCGATCCGGTCCCCCGGCAGCGCCGCCACGGCGTGTCGGGTCACCACGACCAGCCGGGTGTCGGCGAGCCGGTCGTCGGCGAGCACGTCCTGGGCCAGCCGCAGCGCCCGGTGCGCGGCGGCCCGTACGCCGGCCAGGGTCTCGCCGGCCCCGGCGTCGAACGTCGCGACCAGCAGGTCCGGCGCGGCCTCGACGGCCTCCGGACCGGTCAGCACCGGTACGCCGAGCGCGCCGGCCAGCCCGAACGGGTCCGGGCCGACGACGGCGACGGACGCCTCGGCCGACGCGGGCAGCGGTTGCTCGGTCCACTCGACGCGGAGCAGGTCCCCGCCGCCGGTGCCGGCGCCGAGCTGTTCGGCGTCGACGGTGCGGACCAGCAGCGAGCCGACGGTGGCGACCGGCGCGCCGGAGCCGTCGGCCAGCGCGACCCGGACGGTGTCCGGCCCGGTCGCGGTGAGCCGCACCCGCACGGCGGTGGCGCCGGAGGCGTGCAGGGTGAGGTCGTACCAGGTGAACGGCAGGGTGACCCCGGTGGCGGGCTGCGGCAGCGCCAGGTCCAGCGCGTGCAGCGCGGCGTCGAGCAGCGCGGGGTGCAGCCCGTACGCGCCGCCGTCGGTGCTGGACTCGGGCAGCGCCACCTCGGCGAAGACCTCGCCGTCGCGCCGCCAGACCGCGCGCAGGCCGTGGAAGGCCGGCCCGTAGCCGTAGCCCTGTTCGACCAGGCCCGGGTAGAAGTCGGTGACGTCGACGGCTTCCGCGTCGCGCGGTGGCCATCGGGTCAGGTCGTCGTCGCGGGTCGGTACGGCGCCGGCCGGGGCGAGCACCCCGCTGGCGTGCCGGGTCCAGTCGCCGCCGGCCGGGGCGTCCTCGCGGCGGGAGTGGAACTCCACGGTCCGCCGCCCGTCGGTGTCGGGCGGGGTGACCACGACCTGGAGCGCGACCCCGGTGTCCTCCGGCAGGACCAGCGGCGCCTCCAGGGTCAGCTCCTCGACCAGGGCGCAGCCGACCTGGTCGCCGGCGTACGCGGCCAGTTCGACCAGCGCGGTGCCGGGCACCAGGTTGACCCCGCCGATGACGTGGTCGGCCAGCCACGGGTGGGAGCGGCGGGACAGCCGGCCGGTGAGCACCGTGCCGTCCTCGGTGGCCAGGTGCAGCAGCGCGCCGAGCAGCGGGTGGTCGGCGACGAGCTGCCCGATCCCGGACGCGTCGCCGGTGGCGGGCGGGGAGGTCAGCCAGTAGTGCCGGTGCTGGAAGGCGTAGGTGGGCAGCTCGACGCGGCGGGCGCCGCTGCCGGCGTAGCAGGCCGACCAGTCGACGTCGGCGCCCCGGACGTGTGCCGCCGCGACCGCGGCCAGCACCTCCCGCTCCTCGTCGTGGTCGCGGCGCAGGGCGGCGACGAACGCGCGGTCACCGTCGGGCGCGACGCACTCCTGCGCCATCGCGGTGAGCACCGCGTCGGGCCCGAGTTCGAGGTACGTGTCGACGCCGGCGGAGTCGAGGAAGGCGATCCCGTCGGCGAACCGGACCGGCTGCCGCACGTGCCGCACCCAGTAGTCGGGGGTGCACAGGTCGGCGCCGGCGAGCGCGCCGGTGACGTTGGAGACCACCGGGACGCGCGGCTGCTCGTACGCGACCAGCTCGGCGACCCGGCGGAACTCGTCGAGCATCGGCTCCATCAGCGGCGAGTGGAAGGCGTGGCTGACCCGCAGCCGCTTGGTGCGCCGGCCACGGCCGGCGAGTTCGGCGGCGATCCGCAGCGTCTCGTCCTCGACGCCGGAGATCACCACGGCGGCCGGGCCGTTGACGGCGGCGAGGTCGACCCCGTCGACCAGCAGCTCGCGGACCTCGTCCTCGGCGGCGGCCACCGCGACCATCGCGCCGGCCGACTCCAGCTCCTGCATGAGCCGGCCCCGGGCGGCGACCAGCATGGCGGCGTCGGGCAGCGAGAAGACCCCGGCCGCGTGGGCGGCGGCCAGTTCGCCGATGGAGTGCCCGGCGACGAAGTCCGGCCGCAAACCCCACGACTCGACGAGTCGGTAGAGCGCGGTCTCGACGGCGAAGAGCGCCGGCTGGGCGTACCCGGTCTGGTCGAGCAGCGCCGCTTCGTCGGTGCCCTCGGCGGCGAAGAGCACGTCCCACAGCGAGTGGTCCAGTTGCAGGTCGAGGTGGCCGATCGCCTCCTCCAGCGCGTCGGCGAAGACCGGGTACGCGGCGTGCAGCCGGCGGCCGGTGCCGAGGCGCTGGCTGCCCTGGCCGGTGAAGAGCAGGGCCAGCCGGCCGCCGGTGGCGGTGCCCCGGATCAGCCCGGGGGCCGGGTCACCGGCGGCGAGGGCGCGCAGTCCGGCGCGTACCTCGTCGGTGTCGCGGGCCAGCAGCACCGCGCGGTGGGTGAGGGCCGCGCGGCCGGTGGCCAGCGACCAGCCCAGGTCGACCAGCTGCGGTGGCGGGCCGGCGGGGTCGGTGGCGTCGAGCAGCCGGGCCGCCTGGGCGGGCAGCGCCGGCGCGGTCCGGGCCGAGACGACGACCGGGCGCAGCGCGGCGGCGACGGGCGGCCCCGGGTGCGGCGCCGGTGCCGGCACGGCCGGCGGCGGCTCCTCGACGATGACGTGCGCGTTGGTGCCGCTGACCCCGAACGACGAGATGCCGGCGCGGCGCGGGGCGCCGTCGGCGGGCCAGGGCCGGGCCTCGGTGAGCAGTCGCACGGTGCCGGTGGACCAGTCGACGTGCGGGGTCGGTGCGTCCACGCCGAGGGTGCGGGGCAGGGTGCCGTGCCGCATCGCCATCAACACCTTGATCAGCCCGGCGGCCCCGGCGGCGGCCTGGGCGTGGCCGAGGTTGGACTTGATCGAGCCGAGCCAGAGCGGGGCGTCGGCCCGGTGCGCCCGCCCGTACGTGGCGATCAGCGCCTGCGCCTCGATCGGGTCGCCGAGGGTGGTGGCGGTGCCGTGCGCCTCCACCGTGTCCACCTCGGCGGGGGTGAGCCCGGCGTCGGCCAGCGCCTGCCGGATGACCCGCTGCTGGGCCCGGCCGTTCGGGGCGGTCAGGCCGTTGCTGGCGCCGTCGGAGTTGATCGCGGTGCCCCGGATGACGCCGAGCACGGGGTGGCCGTGGCGGCGGGCGTCGGAGAGTCGCTCGAGGACGAAGAGCCCGACGCCCTCGGCCCAGGCGGTGCCATCGGCAGCGGCGGCGAACGGGCGGCAGACGCCGTCCGGGGCGAGCCCGCGCTGGCGGCTGAACGAGGTGAACGCGCCGGGGTTGACCAGCACCGACGCCGCGCCGGTCAGCGCCAGGGTGCACTCGCCGCGTTGCAGCGAGCGGACGGCCAGGTGCAACGCGACCAGCGAGCCCGAGCAGGCGGTGTCGACGGTCAGCGTGGGCCCCTCGGTGCCCAGCACGTACGCCAGCCGACCGGAGACGACGCTGGGCGAGTTGCCCGTCATCAGGTAGCCGTCGAGGCCGTCCGGGGCCTCGTGCAGCCGCATGCCGTAGTCCTGCGGGTCGGCGCCGATGAAGACGCCGGAGCGGCTGCCGCGCAGCGACTGCGGGTCGATGCCGGCCCGTTCCAGGGCCTCCCAGGCGGTCTCCAGCACCAGCCGCTGCTGCGGTTCCATGGCACTGGCCTCGCGGGGGCTGATGCCGAAGAACTCGGCGTCGAAGCCGGCGGCGTCGTCGAGGAAGCCGCCGTGCCGCACGTACGTGGTGCCGGGGTGGTCCGGGTCGGGGTGGTAGAGCCCGTCGAGGTCCCAGCCCCGGTCGGTGGGGAATCCGGTGACCACGGTGCCCTCGTCGGCGACCAGCGCCCAGAGCTGGTCCGGGGAGTTCACCCCGCCCGGGTAGCGGCAGCCGATGCCGACCACGGCGATCGGCTCCTCCTCGGCCGGCGGACGGGCCGGGGCCGGCTCGGACGCCTCCGGCCCCTCGCCCAGCAGCAGGGTGCGCAGGTGGTCGGCGAGGGCGATCGCGGTCGGGTGGTCGAAGCCGACGGTGGGTGGCAGGGTCAGGCCGGTTGCGGCGGTGAGCTGCCGTTGCAGCTGCACCAGTCCGAGCGAGTCCAGGCCCTGTTCGCGCAGCGGCCGGCCGGCGTCGACGGTGTCCGGCGCGTCGTCGGCGCCGATCTCCCGCAGCACGGCCGACGCCTGCGCGCGGACTAGGTCGACAAGGACGCGCGTCTGCTCCGGTCCCGGCAGGCCCGCCAGGCGGGCGACCGACGCGGGCGTTCCCCGGTTCTCCGTACCCTCTTCTGCCACCCGGCCAGAATTACGTTCCGACGGTGCTTTCCGAATCCCCTACCAGCCCCTACCGGTGCCGATCGGGGCCGGTGGATCAGCTCGCCGCCGCCCGGGCCAGCCGGCCGCGGTCGATCTTCCGGTTGGAGTTCAGCGGGAACTCGTCGAGGTGGGTGTACCGGCGGGGCAGCATCCCCTTCGGCAGGATCTCGGCGAGCTGCTTGGCGAGCTGGGCGGCGGGCACCGGCTCGCCGGTGTAGTAGACGACGATCTCCAGCAGCCCGTCGACGGTCCGGGTGACCGCCACCGCGTCCCGTACGCCGGGGCAGCCGGCGAGCGCGTGCTCGATCTCGGCCAGCTCGATCCGCCAGCCGTTGACCTGCACCTGCGCGTCCCACCGGCCCAGGTAGATCAGTTCCCCATTGGCCAGCCGGCGCACCCGGTCGCCGGTGCGGTACCAGCGGCGCCCGTCGTGGTCGAGGAACCGTCCCTCGTCGTCGGCCGGGTCGAGGTAGCCGGGGGTCATCTGCGGGCCGGTGACGCAGAGCTCGCCCTCGTGGTCGGACAGGTCCCCGTCGGGGGTCCGCAGCAGGGCCTCGTGCCCCTCGTGCAGGTGCCCGATCGGCACCAGCCCGTTGACGCAGAGCTCCGGCGAGGTCTCCGGCGACCAGCGGTGGCCGGTGATGGTGAGGGTCAGCTCGGTGGGGCCGTAGATGTTGGCCACCGTGGACCTATCGGCGGCGGCGTGCCAGTCGGCCACGTCCGCCGCGCGCAGCGCCTCTCCCGCGAACAGGCTCCAGCGCAGCCCCGGCATGCCGCCGGGGCGCAGGCCACCCAGGCGGCGGATCAGGGTGATCGCGCTCGGCGCGGAGAACCAGACGGTCACCGCGCGCTCGGCGAGGAAGCCGGGCAGGCCCCGGTAGGCCTGCGCGGGCACCGGCTGCACGGCCGCCCCGGCACCCCAGGCGCAGAACATGTCGAACGCCGCGCAGTCGAAGTTCAGGTCGAAGGTCTGCGAGAAGACGTCCGTGGGGTCGAAGTCGTAGTGCCGGTCCACCAGCCGGAAGTAGTGGTCGGTCATGCCGTAGGTGATCGGCACGCCCTTGGGCCGGCCGGTGGAGCCGGAGGTGAACAGCACGTAGGCCACCTGCGACGCGGTGACCGGCAGCGGCGCGTCCAGGGGCCGGTCGCCCAGCGGGATCCGCGCCGCGCCGGGCACCGCGTCGGCGTCCAGGCCGGGCGCGAGCACCGGCAGCTCCAGCCCGGCGCCGGCCAGCTCACCCAGGGTGGCCAGGCCGGCCTCGTCGGCCACCACGGCGGTCGCGCCGGAGACCTCCAGCATCCGCCGGGTCCGCGACACCGGGAAGCCGGCGTGCAACGGTACGACCGTGGCGCCGGCGTACAGCACGGCCAGGATCCCCGCGTACGCCTCGACGCTCTTGCCGGTGAGCACCGCGACCGCCTCCGGCGGCTGGTCCCCGGCGGTGCGCAGGGCCCCGGCCCGGGCCAGCGCCAGCTCGTGCAGTTCCTCGTAGCTCACGGCGCGGGACCCGACCCGCAGGGCCGTGCCGGTGGGGTTGGCCGACAGGCCGCGAAGGAAACGCGCCGACAGGGCGGGACCGTCCACGTCTACCATCCGGTGCTCCAAGAGTAAGGGGCGGCAGGGGTTGTCGGCCGCACGGGCAGGTACTTGTATCGAGGTCACCGCCGACACCGGTTCCGACAGATTCGGAGTGACCCATGCTGGACGAACGGTTCGAGGGGATCCTGCGGGGTTACCTGGCCTTCCTGTCGCCGACCGACACCCTCACCGAGGACACCTCGCTGCGCGACTTCGGCCTGGACTCGATGGCCACGGTGGAGCTGATCTCCGACCTGGAGTCGACGTACCGGGTCCGGTTCGTCGACGACCTGTTGAGCCTGGAGAACTTCGCCACCCCGGGCACGATCTGGGCGAGCCTCACCGCGTTGGGCGTCACGGGCCAGGTGACCGAGGCCCGGGTCGGCCACTGACCGTGCCGCCCATGTGAGGCAATGCTGGTGCAGGCCCGTACCCGCGGAAACCCCTAGCGCCCCCTGACGTGCGCGGCCGCCGGCCGGCCTTCCGGCCGACGGTTTCCGCGGACCCCGGTGGACATACACGGCGTCCCGGCCGCTTCGGTCGGGACGCCGTCGTGCGTCCGGACAGCGGGGCGCCCGCCCGAAGCACGGTCCCGGGTGCTCCAGGCGGGCGCGGTCCCTCAGCCGGCCAGTTCCTCCCAGTCCTGCCCGGCGTGGAGCAGCCCGGTGGTCCCCTCGCCACGGGACTCCGAGAGCCGCTTGCGCAGCTCGTGCTCGGCCGGCAGGTCGGTGCGCCGGGTGATGCCTAGCTTGCGGTAGACCCGCGTCAGGTGCTGCTCGACGGTGCTGACGGTGATGTACAACGTCTGGCTGATCTCCCGGTTGGTGTGCCCCAGCGCGGCCAGCTTCGCCACCCGCCGCTCGGCCTCGCTGAGCACGTGCCGGCCCTCCTTCTCCCGGTCGTGCCAGCGGCCCACCAGCGCGGGCGGCTCGACCGGTCGGTCCCCGCCGGCGGGGGCGGCCGGCCCGGTCGTACCCGCCTGGGCCACCTGCGCGGCCCGCCGGGCCAGCACCCGGGCCCGGTCGAACTCGCCGAGCTGCTGCCGGACGACGCTGAACGCGGTCAGCGCCTTGGACAGCTCCAGCCGGTCGTCGGCCGCCTGGAGGCACTCCACGCTCTGCCGCAGCAGCGTCGGACGCTGCGCCGGCTCGCTGGCGGCGGCGAGCACCCGCAGCGAGATGCCCCGCACCCGGACGTCGGCCGCGCGCGCCCGCTCCAGTTGCTGGGTGAGCAGGTCCCGGGCCTCGACGGAGCGGCCCAGCCGGAGGTTCACCTCGGCCAGGTCGCTGCGCCACGGGATCAGCGCCGGCACGTCCACGTCCCATTCGCGCATCAGCCGGCCGCACAGCTGGAAGTCCCGTCCGGCGGCCAGCACCCGGTCGGTGGCCAGGTGGAACTGCCCTCGCGCCCGCAGGTACGGCAGGCTGAAGACGGTGCCGAACATCGAGTCGGGCACCGGCGCCTGGAGCACCTCGGCCGCCTCCCGGAGCTCGCCCCGGGCGGTGCGCGCGACGATCAGGGTGGCGCGCGGCTGACCGATCAGGACGCCCCAGCCCTTCTCCGGCAGCAGGGCCAGCGCCTGCTCGGCGTGCCGGATCGCGTTGACCAGGTCGCCGCGCCGGTAGGCGATGCTGCCGGCCAGCGAGGAGAGCACCGCCTGCCAGGTGACCTCGCCGCGCTCCGCGGCCTGCCGCATCAGCCGATCACACCAGGTGCGGGCCAGCTCCGGCTTGTTGCCGCGCTGCACCGCGAGCACCGCCGCGGCCACCACCTCCAGCGGCGTCTCACCGATCTGGCAGCTGCGCAGGATCTGCTCGGCACTGGTGGTGGCGGCCTCCCCGCCGCCCCGGCCCCAGAGCGAGGTGAGTCGCTGCGCCGCGTCCGCCCAGAGGTCCCTTGAGTGGGTGGTGCCGGTGGGCCCGAACTCGGACAGGCGCCCCCGGGCCGGACCGAGGAACCAGTGGAAGCTGACGGCCAGCTCGGCCGCCGTCTGCGCGTCGATCGGATCGGCGGACGCGCCGAGCGCCGTGGCGGCCCGGGCCGCCGCGTCCTCGTCGCCGTTCCACAGGCTGTAGCGGATCACCGCCGCCGCATCCGGCCCGTGCAGTTCCCCGTCCTGCACCGCGCCCTGCAGACAGGGCAGGTACGCCAGCGTGGCCGCCGGGTTCCGTCGCCAGAGCGCGCCGGTGAGCGCGTGCATGATGGCGATCCGTTCCTTGCGGTCGGTGCAGCCGGAGAGCGCGAGCTCCAGGCAGCGCACCGCCAGGTCCGGGTCGTCCGCGGCCAGCGCCTGGTCGGCCGCGGTACGCAGCACCCCGACCGCCCAGTCGGCGGGCACCTGCTCGGCGTTGAGCAGGTGCCGCCCGACCTCGGCCGCCGGCGCGCCCTGCTGGTGGAGCAGGTCGGCGGCGCGGACGTGGACGGCGGACCGTTCCGCCGGGGTCATGCTCTCCAGCACCGTGGTGGCGCCGAGCGGATGGCGCATGCGGCAGTCCCGCAGTACGCCCGCCTCGGTCAGTATTCCGACGATCTCCTCGGCGGTTTCGTTCCGCATTCCGAGAAGACGGCCGATCAGGGCCGGATCCGAACGCTCGTTCAGTACCGCGGCCGCGGCGGCCACGTCCAGCAGCTGCGCGTCCCACCGGTGCAGGCCGGCCAGCACGGCGTGGGCATATCCGTCACCGACGACGGGCGTGGCCCCGTCCCCGATCCCGGCGTCCGACGCATTGTCGTCGAGCAGCGCGTGGACCAACAGCGGATTACCGTTTGTCAGATCGCGGTATTCCTGGGCCACGGACTCGGGCGCCGTCTTTCCCCATTTCTCGGTGAGCAGATCGGCGATGTCCGGCACCGTCAACGCCGACAACCTGATGCTCTCGTGCGGCTGCCGGGTCAGTTCCGTGTAGAAAAGCGGCAGGGTCGGCCGGCGTCGGTGCCATTTACCCAGGACGAGCAGCATTCGGGCCGCATCCATCCGTCGCTGCAGAGACAACAACAGCCGCAGCGAGGCCGAATCGGCGAACTGCAGATCGTCTATCACGATCACGAGGGTGCGCTCCCGGGCCAGGCCCAGCAGCACTCCGCAGAACTCACGCATCCAGCCCGATCGAGCATCCGGCTCCGCCAGCGGGTCCGACCATCCCCCGTCCTGGTCGGCCGCATCGGCCGAACCGATGAGCCGGGCGGCCCGTTCGGGCAGCGCGTCCACCAGGTCGGCACTGCGGAACAACTGATCGACCACTCCAAGCGGCACCGACTGCTCCGCCCGCGATGCCGTACCACTGAGAAGTAACGCCCCCGTCTCCACCGCGTAACGCGAAAATTGATGGAGCAGATATGTTTTACCGCTGGCGAGTCCCCCCTCGACGAGCGCCAGTCGACCGCTTGAGCCGTCGCATTGGCGAAGGAGCCCTTGCAACAGCGACAGGGCCCCCTCATATCCCATGGTCGCCACGTTTGCATACCCCTAAGTAGCGTAGTAGTCGAAACGCTCCAGCACTGGTAGCCACGTTGCGGCGTATCATATCCACAGATCGACGGTGATGCCAGTCCGCCCTCTTTAGCACAGATCGGGCACAAGACCCTGGTCAGGCGGTTCTGTCGGCGATCCGATCCGGGCGAATTGCAGAATGTCCAGTTCGCCGGTGTTCCCATTTTTAATGCGACTGAGCACGCCGCCGCTAATCAATCCGGGAACGACGTGAGCGATCTTCAAATATCACGAACCGTTACTTGATCCGGCAACTTATCGTTCACTTTTCGGTGATCGGCGACGGCGCGATCCCGGCATTCGCGCAGGTCGGTCCGCTCCTGCCGGGCTGCATCCGCCAAGCGCTCACACCCGCCGTCCGCCCGGTCGTCACCCGGCGGCGGTTGTGTGACCTGGCCGTGACCTAACCCGACCGGCGGGACGCCTCGACGACCCGGACGAGAGGCGTTCCCCGCGCCGGCCGTCCGGCCTGTACTCGCCGCCGAACAGCGATCCGAGACGCGACGTCGGGACGACCCGCCGGCCCGTCCTCACCCCCGTGTGGGCCCGTCGACCTGGCCGATTCCCGACAGGTGGCCCGGCCCACATCTCCGCAGATCCGGGCGCGTCCGGGACTCCGGCGGCGGCCCGATCCTCGTTGCGTCACGTCGATCCGATGATGCCCTCGGACGCTGCGCGCTGGACGGCCGGCGACGAGCGCCGGACAGCCGGCGACACCCGCGCGGTCGACCGGCCGGGGCGGCGCGGACAAGAGTCCCCCGCTTTGCGGCATGTCGCGCTGTCCACACCGGCCATCACCGCAACACACCGCAAACCGCGTCCCACCAGGAGGCAGCGCCCCGACACCCGACGGTGCAGCGCGGACGAGGTCTCCCCCGCTTTGCGGCAAGTCGGGCCGTCACCGCCGGCCGTCACCGCAACACACCGCAAACCGCGTCCTACCGGGAGGCAGCACCTGGACACCGGACGGGGCGAACTAGAGGTCCCCGCTTTGCGGCATGTCGCGCTGTCCCCGCCGGTCGTCACCGCGACACGCCGCAAACCGTGCCGCACCAGGCACGGCGCGGCGACAGCGTCCCTGCGCCAGGCGGCAGGGACGGCTCTCGGGAACGACGAAGCGGCGCGCCCGACGAGGTCGTCGGGCGCGCCGCCGGAGCGAATCGCACGTCCTGCTCGGGCTCGGTGCCGCCTCACGGTCGCCCGGCCAACGCCGGCGACCACCGCCCGCGGAAGAGCGCCAAGCCCCACCGGAGGCCGGAGCGGGCCCAAGGACCCGCCCCGGCCCGGTGGCTACTTGCTGGCCCGCACCGGCCCCGGCACTCCAGGGCTGACCGGCGCGGAGGCCTGCTTGCCGAGGTCCCGGTAGAGACGCCCGGGCCACCAGCTCGCCCGGCCGATGTCGAAGGAGAGCGCCGGCACCAGCAGCGTCCGCACCAGGAAGGCGTCGAGCAGGACGCCCACAGCGACGACCACACCGAACTGGATCATGTCGACCACCGGCATGGAGGCGAAGACCGCGAAGGTCGCCGCCAGCACGATGCCGGCCGAGGTGATGACGCTGCCGGTGGTGGACAGACCACGGCGTACGCCTTCGGCGTGGCCGTGTCGCGCGGCCTCCTCGTGCACCCGGGTCATCAGGAAGATGTTGTAGTCGACGCCGAGTGCCGCGAGGAAGACGAAGCTGACCAGCGGCAACTGCCAGGCCGTCCCCTCGTGCCCGAACACGTGCTTGAAGAGCAGGTGCGACGCGCCCAGCGCGGCGAAGTAGGACGCCACCACCGTGCCGAGCAGGACCAGCGGCGCCACCAGGGCGCGCAGCAGGATGATCAGGAACAGCAGGATCACCGCGAGCACGACCGGGATGACCACCTGGGCGTCCCGGCTGGAGGCCCGGTCGATGTCCAGGGTCTCCGCGGTGGTGCCGCCGACCTTCGCGTTCGCCCCGGGTACGGCGTGCACCGCATCCCGGATCTCGTCGATGGTCTCCTTCGCCGCGTCACTGTCGGGCGCGTCCCGGAGCACCACGTCGATGATGACCCGCTTGCCGTCGGGGCTGGGCGACTCCTGGCCGACCGTCGTGCCGTCCACGCCGGCGGCGGCGGCCTTGACCGGCCCGGCGGCAGAGGCGTCGGCGACGAGGATGGCCGGGTCTGAGGCGCCGGACGGGAAGTGCCGGGCGAGCTTCTCCTGCGCGGTGACCGACTGGGGCTTGGTCTGGAACACCTCGGTCTGGGCGAGGCCCATCTTGATGTCCAGCGCGCTGACGGCGAGGCCGCCGATCACGATCAGGCAGCCGAGCCAGACCACCCGGGGGTGGCGGCCGACGGCCGTGCCGATCCGGGACCAGAACCCGCGCCCGGCCCGCGCCTCCTGGCCGAACTTCGGCACGAACGGCCAGAACACCCACCGGCCCGCGATCACCAGCAGCGCCGGCAGGATGGTGACCATCGCCAGGTACGCGCAGAGCACACCGGTGGCGCCGACCAGGCCGAGGCTGCGGGCGCTCTGCATGTCGGCCAGGGCGAGGCAGGCCAGGCCGACCACGACGGTCGCGGCGGAGGCGAGGATCGCCGGGCCCGAGCGGCGCAGCGCGATGCCCATGGCCAGGTGCTTGTCGGCGTGCCGGCGCAGCTCCTCGCGGTAGCGGGCGATGAGCAGCAGCGCGTAGTCGGTGCCGACGCCGAACAGCAGGATCATCAGCAGACTGGAGCTGGCCGGGTTGACCGGCAGCCCGGCGTGTTTGGCGAGCAGGTACGCGACCCCCTGGGTGAGCGCGCTGGCGAAGCCGACGGCCAGCAGGGGGAAGATCCAGAGGAACGGGCTGCGGTAGATCAGCAGGAGCAGCACGATGACGATCGAGCTGGTCGCGATCATCAGGTTGACGTCGAGGTTCTCGAACGCCTGCGTGTAGTCGTTGAGCAGGCCGCCGGGGCCGCCGAGGTCGACGTCCAGCCCGGCCGGGGCGCCGGCCTGGGCGGCGGTGCGCAGGTCCTTGACCGCGAAGTCGATCTCGACGTCGTCACGGGTCAGCGGCACCACCAGCATGAGGGCCTTGCCGTCCTGGGACGGGATGGCCGGCTGGATGGCCGCGCCGTCGGCGAACTTCGCGAACGCCGTACGGTCGGCCTCCACCTTGCTGCGGTCGGCGTCCTGGATCCCGGACTCGCGGGTGTAGACGGCGACCACCGGGACGGCCTCGGAGGCGGAGCGGTACTTGTCCAACTCCTCCATGACGGCGGTCGACTCGGCGCCGCGCGGAAGGCTGCCGGACGGAGTCCGGTCCTCGTAGTCCTCGATCTTGCCGAAGAGCGGGCCGAGCACGACGGCGAGGACTATCCACAACGCGAGGATGGCCCACTTGGAACGCCGACCACTCGGCAATTTGGCCAGTAGCCCGACAGAATCGCTCATTGAGCCGAAACCCTTCTATGCCCGTCTATGCCGATTTCATCGTTCAGGGCACGGAGATCCCGGCGTCGTCCGCCTGGGACGGGGACAAGACCTCGTCACTCATCGGGCCTGACGGCCATTTCCAAAGGTGCCCCACCACGCGGGGCATGCTTCTGCGTATGCCCCACGCGTACATGCTATGCAGTACGGCGGAACAGCGTCAAGCACTTCGGCAGAGTGTCCGACCAGTTGGGAAGAAGCGCTCGCACCCCGGTTTAGCTGCGGAAATGCCGATGGCCCTGGGGTCGTCGGGCGGGCGGCTAGGGGATCTGGCGGCCGGGTTAGGGGGCGGCCGTTCTGTTCGTGCCGCCGTCGCCGGTGGTTACGTGAGAGCCCGACCAGCCGGTTGACGCGGGTCGACGTCGGCGAGCGTGAGGGGCGACGACGCATGGTGGACAAACCGCATTCCTACCTCGGGTCCCGGGTGGCCGAGCTGCATTCCGTCAAGGCCACGGCCGTCGCCGGCCCGGGGCCCCGGGCGTCGGCGCAGCAGCACGCCAAGGGAAAGCTCACCGTCCGGGAACGGCTCGACCTGCTCTTCGACGAGGGCACGTTCCGGGAGATCGAGCAGTTGCGCCGGCACCGGGCGGCCGGGTTCGGGCTGGAGGACCGCCGCCCGCACACCGACGGCGTGGTGACCGGCTGGGGCAAGGTCGACGGCCGGACGGTCTTCGCGTACGCGCACGACTTCCGGATCTTCGGCGGCTCGCTCGGCGAGGCCCACGCCGAGAAGATCCACAAGATCATGGACATGGCCGAGTCGGCCGGCGCGCCCCTGGTCTGCCTCGGCGACGGCGCGGGTGCCCGCATCCAGGAGGGCGTCACCGCGCTGGCCGGGTACGGCGGCATCTTCCGCCGCAACGTGCAGGCGTCCGGGGTGATCCCCCAGATCAGCGTGATGCTCGGGCCCTGCGCCGGCGGCGCGGCGTACTCCCCGGCGCTGACCGACTTCGTCTTCGCCGTCCGCAACGTGGCTCAGCTCTACCTCACCGGGCCGGACGTGGTGCAGGCGGTGACGGGCGAGACCGTGACGCACGAGCAGCTCGGCGGCGCCGAGGTGCACGCCTCGGTCACCGGCACCGTCTCGTTCGTGCACGACACCGAGGCGGAGTGCCTGGCCGAGGTCCGACACCTGCTCTCGCTGCTGCCGTCCAACAACCGGGAGCTGCCTCCGGTGCAGCCCACCGGGGACCCGCCGGACCGCCGCTGCCCGCGCCTGCTCGACCTGGTGCCCGCCGATCCCCGTGGCTCGTACGACATGCGCGAGGTGATCGGGGAGATCGTCGACGACGGGGACCTGCTCGAGGTGCACGCCTCCTGGGCCCGCAACATCGTCTGCGGTCTGGCCCGGCTGGACGGGCACGTGGTCGGCATCGTCGCCAACCAGCCCCGGATGCTCGCCGGCGCCCTCGACGGGCTGGCCTCGGCCAAGGCGGCCCGCTTCGTGCAGACCTGCGACGCCTTCAGCATCCCGCTGGTGACCCTGGTGGACGTGCCCGGCTTCCTGCCCGGCACCGCGCAGGAGCACAGCGGGATCATCCGGCACGGCGCCCAGCTGCTGTACGCGTACTGCTCGGCGACGGTGCCCCGGATCCAGGTGATCCTGCGCAAGGCGTACGGCGGGGCGTACATCGTGATGGATTCCCGATCGATCGGCGCGGACCTCTCGTTCGCGTGGCCGAGCAACGAGATCGCGGTGATGGGCGCGGAGAGCGCGGCCAATGTGGTGTTCCGCAGGGAGATCGCGGCGGCGCCCGACCCGGAGGTGGCCCGCCGGCAGCGGATCAAGCAGTACGAGCAGGAGCTGATGCACCCCTACTACGCGGCCGAGCGCGGCCTGGTGGACGACGTCATCGACCCGGCCGAGACGCGCGCGGTGCTGATCGGGGCGCTGGAGACGCTGCGGGCCAAGCGGGTGCAACTGCCGGGGCGCAAGCACGGGAACCCGCCGACGTGACCGCGGCGGAGCAGTTCGACGCGGCGGGGGTCCCGCGGCTGGTGGTGGTCCGAGGCAGGCCCACCGAGGAGGAGCTCGCGGCGGCCACGGTCGCCCTGATGTGCGCGCTGCGCGCCGCTCGGGGTACGGCCCGGACCGGCCGTCGGCGCGCCGAGGCGTCGTGGTCCCCGGCGGCGGATTACCGGGCGCCCGGTGCCTGGGCCTCGCGATGCCACTGACCGGGTCCCCGCCGACCGGGCCGGCAGCGTCGGGACCGACCGGGTCGCCGCCGCCTCCCACCGCGTCGACACCGACCCGGCGGGCACCGGAGGCGGCGGGCACCGGCGGGTCAGTCCTCGCGCACCAGGCCGGCTTCGCGCAGCTCGTCGAGCCACCGGCCGATGACCACGATGATCTCCGCGCGGTCCGCCTCCCAGCTGGTGGCCACCTCGTCCGCGGCCAGGTTGAGGTCGCCGCCGTGCCGTTGCAGCGAGATCCAGGAGACCGTGACGAAGGGCGGGTACCGGTACGTGACGGCGGTCGGCTGTCGGTGCAGGACCAGCCACCCGTCCGGAGACACCGTGACCTCCACGTTGTGTTCCCAACGCAGACCCACCATTCCTCCCGACATCACCCTCACCCGATCCCTGTGCGTTCCGATCACCGTCGCCCTCACCTCCCGAGCGATGGGCGACCACCCGAGGGTGACCCCTCCCGGGCCGTCGGCCGCCTGCGCCCTCTCGTCTGCGCCGTCTCACCGTCCGCCTCGACGACCCGCGCCGGTCGCGCCGGGCGCGAATCGACACAGGAAGTCGAACATCAATGCGACAAGTGAGAACGGAATGATTGTGGCGACTTTCCCGGCGTCAACCTCGAACCGAACAGAAATCGGCTCGGGAATAGACCCCGAAGGCTTCTGTTTATGCCGTATACCGTTGTGTGCAGACCGTACACACCGGCTACTCGACGCGTCAACCCCAGCACTGGGCACCGGACGGGAAGCGGCAGGTAGACACCCCCGACCAGGACCACCGGCGACGGTTCCGAACTCGGTCGTGAGCAGCACGAACACGGTCCACCTAGGGGTCGGCGCACGCGTCGCGGGGCCACAAATCAGGGTCATCCCCCATCTGATCCCGGATGACGGAAAATGAGTGAGGACGTTTCAGAACAGCTCAGCAAGCCGGCCGTCGGCGGCGATTCCGCGCATTGTCGAGCACGGGAAATCCAGCGGCACCGCCTCCCATTGGGGGCCGTGACGCCGCCGCCGGTCCACCCCTCGGCGACACGCCGAGCACGGCCTGCCCACCCGCGGACCGGTGCCGTCCGCGAGCCCTCATCGAAGGCGCCCGGCGCGCGGCGAGAAGGGTCTTGACTGCGGCGACGAAGCATGTTGACAGGCGAACATCGAACTGCGTACAGTCTACACGGATTAGCGTACGAGGCACGCAGAAGACCACCCGGAGCAGGGACGGCGAGGAGTGCAACGACAATGGCCTACGAATTGGCAATAGAAGCCAGCGGGCTACGAAAGTCCTATGGCGACGTGCAGGTGCTCAAGGGCGTGGACATCACCGTCCCCCGGGGCAGCGTCTTCGCCCTGCTGGGCCCCAACGGCTCGGGCAAGACGACCACCGTCCGCATCCTCTCGACGCTCACCTCCCTCGACGGTGGACAGGCCAGGATCGCCGGCTTCGACGTCGTCAAGGAGCGGCGCAAGGTGCGGCGGGCCATCACCCTGACCGGCCAGTACGCGGCGATCGACAAGAACCAGACCGGCGAGGAGAACCTGCGCATGATGGGCCGGCTCACCGGCCTGTCCAGCGCCGAGGCGCAGGAGCGCGCGAAGCAGCTGCTCGCCCGGTTCGACCTGACCGACGCCGGCGGCCGGCGACTGGCCACCTACTCGGGCGGCATGGCCCGCCGGCTGGACCTCGCCGCGAGCCTGGTCGGGGCGCCGTCGGTGGTCTTCCTCGACGAGCCGACCACCGGCCTGGACCCGCGCAGCCGCCTCGCACTGTGGGGCGTCATCGCCGACCTGGCCGCCAACGGCCTGACCATCTTCCTGACCACGCAGTACCTGGAGGAGGCCGACCGCCTCGCCGACCGGGTGGCCCTGCTCGACGGCGGCACCATCGTCGCCGAGGGCACCCCCACGCAGCTCAAGGAACGGGTCGCGGGTCAGCGGCTCGACCTGGAGCTGGTCGACCGCACGGCGCTGGAGGACGTTCTGGTGCTGCTGGGCGAGCGCGTGGTCACCAAGGATCTCGACCTGCTGACGATCGGGGTCACCACCGATGGCTCGGCCAACCAGGTGCGGGCCGTGCTGGACGAGGCAGACCCGCAGCGCAACCGGATCACGAAGTTCCAGGTGCACAGCGCCACGCTGGACGACGTGTTCCTGGCGCTGACGGGCCACCCCACCCCGAGCCCGGAGGTGGAGCGAGTTAAGGAGACTGTCGGTGACTGAGTCCATCGTCCTGCGCAACCGGCCCCGGCCCACCTCGCTCGGGACCGACATGGTGACCATGATCGGGCGCTGCACCCGGCTGACCAGCCGGGACCTGGACGCCCTGATGATGGCGCTGATGCTGCCCATCATGATGATGGTGCTCTTCGTCTACCTCTTCGGCGGGGCGATCCAGACCGGTGGGGACTACGTCACCTACGTCTCCCCCGGCGTGCTGCTGCTCTGCACGGTGTGGGGTGCCGCCCAGACCGGCGTGGGCGTCGCCAACGACATGAGCACCGGCATCATCGACCGGTTCCGGTCGATGGACGTCAGCGGCGCGGTGCTGCTCGGCGGCCACGTCACCGCCAGCGTCATCAAGAACATCGTCTCCACGGTCGTGGTGATCGCGGTGGCCCTGCTCATCGGGTTCCGGCCCGAGGCCAGCCTGCTCCAGTGGCTCGCCGCCGGCGGCATCCTGGTCACCTTCATCCTGGCGATGTCCTGGCTCTCCGCGGTGGTCGGGCTGCTCACCAAGTCCACCGACGCGGCCGCCAGCTTCGCCTTCATCATGATGTTCCTGCCCTACGTCAGCAGCGCGTTCGTCCCGATCCACACGCTGCCCGGCTGGCTGCAGGGCGTGGCCAAGCACCAGCCGTCCACGCCGATCATCGAGAGCGTCCGCGGGTTCCTGCTCGACCGGCCGGTCGGCGACAACCCCTGGATCGCGCTCGCCTGGTCGGTCGGCATCCTCGTCGTCTCCGTCACCCTCGCCGCGGTCTTCTTCCAGAAGAAGACGGACTGAGCGCGGGCGTCGGCCACCGACAGCGAAGGCCCTTCTCCTCCCCCGTTGGAGAAGGGCCTTCGCGCGTGCGCCGGCAGCACCGACACGACAAGGGCGCCGCCTCCGTCGGGAGGCGGCGCCCTGTCGGCGTACGCGGGCTCAGGCCGTCCTGCGCCAGAACACCCCGCCGTTGTCCACCGGCCGGATCTCGTCGGTGATCCCGTGCTCGTCGCGGTACTCGTGCACCGCCGCCCGGCAGGGCTCCATGTTGTAGTCGTCGATGATGATGAACCCGCCCACGGAGAGCTTGGGGTAGAGCGGGATCAGCGCCTCCCGGGTCGACTCGTACAGGTCGCCGTCGAGGCGGAGCACGGCGATCGAGGAGATCGGCGCCGCCGGCAGGGTGTCCTTGAACCACCCCTCCAGGAACTCCACCTGCTCGTCGAGCAGGTCGTACGCCTTGAAGTTGGCCCGGACCGCGTCCGCCGAGACGCTGAGCATGCTGTTCAGGTTGTGCAGCGCCATCTCCTGGTCCAGCGGGTGGCTGCCCTCCCCCGCCTCGGGCACGCCCTCGAAGGAGTCGGCGGCCCAGACGCGCCGGTCGGTGACGCCGTGCGCCTTGAGGATGGCGCGCATCAGGATGGTCACACCGCCGCGCCACACCCCGGTCTCGACCAGGTCCCCGGGGATCCCGTCGGCCAGCACCCGCTCGACGCACTCCTGCACGTTGTCCAGACCCTCGAGACCGACCAGCGTGTGCGCGGCGGAGGTGCCCGGAAGGCCCCCCTCGGGCACCGCGGCGCCCTCGGCCCCCGTCCACCAGGGAGCGGCGTTGTCGGTGTAGATCTCGTTGGCGATCACCTTCTTGATCAGCTCAAGGTAGAGCGTGACTCCCGTGTCGGTCATCTGTCCGTCCTCTTCCGCGGCTGGCGCGCGTGCCGACGCCGCTGTCGATCGGTCCTTGGTTGCCCTGCCGGACGCCGGTCGGGCCGCGCCGCATCCGGCACGGCCCGACCGCCGGTGCGTCCACCACCCCGCCGTACGGATACGGCGGGACGACGTCAGAGGTGCTGCATGGCCAACGCGCCACCGTCGATCTTGATCTGGCTGCCGGTGACGTAGCGCGACTCGTCGGAGGCCAGGTAGACCACGGCGTGCGTCACGTCGGCCTGGGTCACGTGCGAGATCGGCATGGCGTGGATGGCGCTGAGGATCGGCGCGACGTCCTCGACGGTGGGGTCGTCGAGGTCCGGCCGGTAGGTCTGGAACATTCCCTTGTTGAACGCCATGTCGGTGTCCACCGTGGTCGGGTGGACCGAGTTGACCCGCCCGCTGGTCGGCGCGAGCTGCAGCGCCAGCGCCTTCACGTAGTCGACCAGGACGTGCTTGGCGAACCGGTACCCGGCGTACCCGGCGCCGGCCATCACGTCGGAGGGCATCGGCGGCAGGAAACTCGCGATCGAGCCGACGATGATGACCGACACGCCCTCGTTGAAGTGCGGCAGCGCGGCGTGCACGGTGTTCAGCACCCCGGCGAGGTTGACGTCGATGGTGCCGGTGAAGGCGGTGATCGGCTGGTCCGGCCCCATCGGCAGGATGCCGGCGTTCGGAATCAGGACGTCGATCTTCCCCAGCTCGGCGACGCCCTCGTCGATGGCCGCGCGCAGCGCGCCGTAGTCGCGGACGTCCGCGTGCCGGACGACCACCCGGCGGCCGGCCTCCTTGACCAGGCGCGCCGTCTCCTCCAGGTCCTCGTTGCCGGCCATGCCGTAGCCGGCCGAGTCGATGTCCCTGCAGATGTCGATCGCGATGATGTCGGCGCCCTCCTCGGCCAGCCGGACCGCGTGGCTGCGCCCCTGACCACGGGCCGCGCCCGTGATGACGACGACCTTGTTCTCCGCCCGCCCCATGTGGGTCTCCCTCTGCCGGATCGCGTGAAAGGTGAGTCGAGACCGACCGGGAGCAGCGCCGCGTGCGGCGGTGGTTTCTCGCGTACGGTGGCCCGCTCGGGGCCGACGCTAATCAGGTACGGGACTCCTCTGAACCCCTTCCGACCCCTACTGGTCCCTTGAAGGACGCGGCCGGCGGGGCACAGAATGGGCGGCACCGGTGTCGCGACCCCGGCGGCGATCAGGGCCGTCCGGGCTGAAACGTCGACTCTTCGCCGAAGGGACGACGGCATGCACCCGATGCTGCGGCGGCTCGACGACCTCGCCGCCCACCTGCGCACCCGCCCCGATGCCGTGGCGCTGCTCGGCCTCGGCTCGGCCGGGGTGGCGTACGACCGCCTGGACGAGCACTCCGACCTGGACTTCTTCGTCGTGGTCGCCGACGACGCGGTGCCCCGCTACGTCGAGGAGATCGGCTGGCTGGCGGCGCCGTGCCCGGTGGCGTACAGCTTCGCCAACGAGCGCAACGGCCGCAAGGCGCTCTACGCCGACGGGATCTTCGTCGAGTACGCGGTGTTCACCGTCGCGGAGCTGGCGCGGTTGCCGTTCACCGGCGCCCGCGTCGTCTGGCAGCGGGACGACGCGCCCGCCACCCTGGCCGAGTGCGGCCGGGCACCGGGCGGGCCGGCGTACGACACGGTGGAGTTCCACCTCAACGAGGCGCTGACCAACCTCTACGTCGGCCTGCACCGGGAGTTGCGCGGCGAACGGCTCACCGCGGCCCGCTTCATCCAGTCGTACGCGGTGGACCGGGTGATCGCGCTGCTGGGCCTCACCGGGGCCGGTGCGGGGCACCGGCGCGACCCGTTCGACGCCAGCCGGCGCGTCGAGCAGGCGTACCCGCCGGAGGTCCTGCCGCTGGCCGCGATGGTCCCGGGATACGCGCGCAACCGCGAGGCGGCGCGGGCGGTGTTCGGCTGGCTGGCGGAGCGGTTCCCGGTGGACCCGGTGATCGGCGAGGCCGTCCGGTGGCTGCTGGACGTCCCGCCCCCGCCTCCGTCGCAGCGCGACCTCCCGGCGCCGGACGCACCATGACGATCCACCCGAACGTCGACGTCCCGACGACGAAGGCGCGCGGCCCGAGGGCAGGTCGCTGATCCGGTCCCCGCCGTCGCGTCGGGCGCGGGCCGGATCGATCGTTCCGGCCCGCGCCGGCCACCGGCCGTATCACGATGTTCGGGGTGGCCGGCGACCGGCGGGCCCGCCCCCGGCCGCACGGGGCGGGCGGCGGCCGTCGGCCCGGAACCGGTCGGGACGACGCCCCGCGGCGGCGGCGTGCCGACCGCCGCCGGCGGAAGGGGTGACGTGGAGGCGCTGTTCCTGATCGTGGTCCTGGCCGCCACGGTGCTGGTCGGCACCACCCTCGGTGGCCGCTACAGTGTGGCCCCGCCGGTCCTGCTGATCACCATGGGTGCGCTGCTCGCGCTGCTCCCACCGCTGTCCCACGTCGTGCTGGAGCCGGAGGTGGTGCTGCTGCTCTTCCTGCCGGCGATCCTCTACCGGGAGAGCCTGGTCGTCAGCATCCGCGAGATCCGGGCGAACCTGCCGGCGATCGCGTTGCTCGCCGTGGTGCTGGTGGGGATCACGATGGTCGCGGTGTCCCTGGCCGTACAGCAGCTCGGGGTGGAACCGGCCGCGGCGTGGGTGCTGGGCGCGGTGCTCGCGCCGACCGACGCTGCGGCGGTCGCCGGCCTGGCCAAGCGGATGCCCCGCAGGCTCCTGACGACGTTGCGCGCGGAGAGCCTGATCAACGACGGCACCGCGCTGGTGCTCTTCGCCGTCACGGTCGGACTGATCGTCGGCGGCGCCTGGCCGAGCGCACCATCCCTGCTCGGTGAGTTCGGCGGCGCGGCCGGGGGCGGGATCGCCGCCGGCCTGCTGGCCGGCGGGATTGTGATCGCGATCCGCCTACGCCTCGACGACCCGCTGCGCGAGGGCGCGCTGAGCGTGCTGACCCCGTTCCTCGCGTTCCTGCTCGCGGAACTCGTCCATGCCAGTGGCGTGCTGGCCGTGGTGGTCGCCGGTCTCATCCTGTCCTACTACGGGCCCCGCGTGATCCGGGCCCGCTCCCGAGTGCTGGCCTACGCCTTCTGGGACCTCTCCACATTCCTGATCAACGGTTCGTTGTTCGTCCTGCTCGGCATGCAGATCCCCCGGGCGGCGGAGAGCATCACCAGCACCTCGACCACGCAGGCGTTGGCCATCGGGGCGGTGGCGGCGGCCGTGGTGGTGGTGACCCGGATGGTGATGGTGCAGATTGCCGGGTTCGGCCTGGAACTCGTCGAACGGCGTAAAAGGCAGCGCCGGGGCCCGATTGGCTGGCGGGTGCGCACTGCGGCCGGGTGGGCGGGATTCCGTGGCGCGGTGTCCCTCGCGGCGGCGCTCGCGGTGCCGACGACGACCGCCTCGGGGGCCCCGGTCGCCGAACGTGACCTGATCATCTTCTGCACCGCGATGGTCATCCTGCTGACGATCCTGATCCAGGGCACCACGCTGCCGGCCGTGCTCAACTGGGCGCGGCTCAGGGGCGACACTGAGCAGGAGGAGGAGGTCCGGCAGGCCCGGACGGCGGCCACCAGGGCCGGCCTGGCCGCGCTGCCCGAGGTCGCCGCCAGAATCGGTGTCGACCCCGACGCGGTCCACCGGCTCCGCACCGACTACGAGCAGCACCTCGACGACATGCGCACCGCCGAGACCGGGGACGAGGCCGCCGAGGCGCGGGAGCGCGACCGCCGCCTCCGGCTCCAACTGCTCGACCACAAGCGCCGCGAGATCAACCGGCTGCGCGACAACAACGAGATCGACGACGCCGTGCAGCGGGAGGTGCAGGCCGCCCTGGACATCGAGGAGATCCGGCTGCTGGGGCCGAGCACCAGCGAATGACGCGCCGGCCGGCGTCAGGCACCGAGCCGTTGGCGCGCCAGGAACTTCGGCACGACCATCCGCCACGCCTCGGTCACCAGCTCGGTCATCTGGTCGTGGTCGAGCCGGTCGAGTCGGCAGCAGACCCAGTGGAAACGCAGGTCGGACGCGCCTGGCAGGAAGAACACGTCCGGCTCGGCGGCGACGAGCCCGTCGCGTTCCTCCTTCGGGTAGCCGAAGCCCATCGTCGTCTCGTCGCAGGAGAACGCGACGTAGACGATGGCGCCCACCCGGAACTTCACCCGGTCGCGGATCAGGTGCTCGGTGGTGCGCGGCAACGTCAGTGCCAGCGACCGTACGTCGGCGACGGTGACCATGCGCCGACCGTAGCGGCGGGGGCCGACATCCCCGAAGGCTCAGCGCCCCCGGGCCTGGTTGACCCGCACGGCCCGCAGCAGGGTGCGGGGGGCGGCGAGCGCGTTCGGGTGGCGGCGCATCTCGACGACGGCGTCGAAGCGCCGGGCGGTCACCGGGTCGGTCACCGACGCGGCGGTGATCTGGTCGGCCACCCATCGGGAGATCCGGTGTCCCGGCGGGCGGGGGCCGGGCACCGACGGGCGGGCCAGGTCGGCGGAGGTGGACATCCCCCAGGCCGCGTCGACCACGACCCGCTGCAACGCGAGGAACTCCCGGGCCGGCCGGCGCAGATCGGCGCCGGAGCGGAGGTACTCCGAGAGGCAGGAGGCGTGCAGGGCCGCCGACGACATGCCCTGCCCGTAGATCGGGTTGAACGAGGAGACCGCGTCACCGACCGCGACCAGCCGGGCCGGCAGCCGGCGCAGGCGGTGGAAGTCCCGGCGCCGGCTGTCGGCCTGCCGGTAGGTGCGGACCGTCCCGAGCATCTCGTTGGCCACCACCCGGGCGAACTCCGGGGGAAAGTCCTCCCGGCACCGGCGGACGAGGTCGTCCGCGTCGCGGCCGGGCCGGTCCCCGCCGTAGCTGCCGAGCATCACGATCCACCGGTCGCCCTCGATGGCGGAGAAGGCGGCGCCGGCGAGGTCGCCGCCCGCCGCGGCGGTGCAGCCGGCCAGCACCGCGACCGGCACCGGGTGCTCTTCGGTACGCCGGAACGTGGCGGTCGCGTAGTGCAGGTTGATCGCCATCCGGCGCATCGGGGGGCGTTCCCACCCGCCCTGCTCCAGCCAGTCGCCGAGGCGGCTCGACCGGCCGGTGGCGTCCACCACGAAGTCGGCGGGCGTGACGACCGGGCCGGTGGCGCTCTCGTGCCGTACCCCGGTGACCGCGGTGCCGGCGAAGTCCAGTCCGGTGACGCGTCCGGGCAGCAGGGTCACGTTGGGCAGCGCCAACGTGCGGCGGCGGAGCAGCTCCTCCAGGAAGGGCCGGCTCGCCGCGATCATGTCGACGTCCGAGCCCGGGACCTTGCGCCGGCCGTCGAGGTAGCTGCGGCGGGCGGCGGCGGGAAGCAGGACGGCACCCTCGGCCACGGCCTGGCGGGAGAAGCCGGGGAACCACCGGTCGATCTGGTCCCGGCCCGCCGGCAGCAGGACGTGCATCTGAGTGCCGTGCGGCACACCGGCCCGGTGTCCGGTGCCCGCGCCCAGCTCGTCCCGGTCCACCACGAGCACGCTCTCGGCGTGCTCGGCGAGCACCCGGGCCGCCAACAGCCCGGCCACGCTCGCGCCGAGCACCACGGCCCGGCCCATGATCAACGATGGCGCCGGCACCGGCCCGGTGGCGCCGAGCCGGGCGAAGACGCGCGCGGGCGACTGGTACATCACGACCTCCCGGGGGGCGGCGGTCCGGGTGCCGGCGTCGTGGCGCGCGGCCGGGCGTCCTCGCGGGTGCGAGGGGAGACCGGGCTGCGGGCATCGACGGGGCAGGCCGAGGGGATTGGCTCTGCGGTGAGCCTCGCCGGCGAATCTAACCGCCCGGCCGCCCGCCGGCCTCCCGTCGCCATTCCGACGCGGTCGCCGCAAACGGATGAAACCCCCCACCCCGCGCTTCCGCGACCGGGCCTACCTCCGCCGGTTTCGGTCCGCCGCCGCCCGGTCGTACTCGGCCTGGGCCGCCAGCACGGTGCCCAGCTCGCTCTCGACCAGCTCGATCAGCCCGATCAGCCGCTCGGCCACCCGGGCGCCGAGCGGGGTGAGGCTGTACTCGACGTGCGGCGGGATGGTCGTCTGCACGTCCCGCCGCACCAGGCCGTCCCGCTCCAGCGCCTGGAGCGTCTGGGACAGCATCTTCTCGCTGACCCCGTCGACGCGGCGGCGCAGCGCGTTGAACCGGTACGCGCCCTCGTGCAGCGCGGAGAGAGCCAGGATCCCCCACTTGCCGGCGATGTTCTCCAGCGTGCGACGCGAGCCGCAGCCGCGGGCGAAGACGTCCGCGACGAGCTGGTCGTCGGCGTCCCTGGCGTCCGCTCCGGCAGGGTTGGTGAGGGGAGCAGTCATGGCTCGACCGTACCCGGCCGACACCCTCCGATCCACCGCACTTACCTACGGGTTGGCACTTTCCCAGAGTTAGTGCATGCTTCGAGGGACCCGTCATCCCGAGGAGTGACCATGATCGTCGTAACCGGAGCCACCGGCCTGCTCGGCCGCCTCGTCGTCACCGAACTGCTCGACCGGGGCGTTCCCGCCCAGCAGATCGTCGCCGCGGTCCGCAACCCGGAGAACGCCGCCGACCTGGCGGCCCGGGGCGTGCTCGTACGGGAGGCCGACTACGACCGCCCCGAGACCCTGACCGGTGCCCTCGCCGGCGCCGACCGCCTCCTGCTCGTCTCGGCCAACGAGGTCGGGCGGCGGGTGGCGCAGCACCGCGCCGTCGTCGACGCCGCCGTGGCCGCCGGGGTACGCCTGATCGCGTACACCAGTGTCCTGAAGGCAGACACCGCCACCTTCCCGCTCGCCGCCGAGCACCAGGCGACCGAGGAGCTGATCCGGGCCTCCGGCCTGCCGTACGCGCTGCTGCGCAACGGCTGGTACACCGAGAACTACACCGGCAACCTGGCCGCCACGCTCCAGCACGGCGCGGTCCTCGGCAGCGCCGGTGACGGCCGGGTCGCCGCCGCCACCCGGGCCGACTACGCCGCCGCTGCCGCCGCCGTCCTGGCCGACGACGGCCACCAGAACGCGGTCTACGAGCTGGGCGGCGACGAGCCGTTCACCATGGCCGAACTCGCCGCCGAGATCTCCCGGCAGAGCGGCACCGAGGTGGTCTACCGCGACCTGCCGGCCGAGGAGTACGCGACGGCACTGGTCGCCGCCGGCCTGCCGGAGCCGTACGCGGCCACCCTGGCCGAGTGCGACCGGGGCATCGCCCGGGGCGAGCTGACCACCGACAGCGGTGACCTGCGCCGCCTCGCCGGCCGTCCCAGCACCACCCTCGCCGACGCGGTCGCGGTGGCGCTCAAGGGCTGATCCCCTCGGCGCCGGTGGCCAGGGTGCGCCCCGGGCCACCGGCGCCCGCGCCGAGCACGTCGTGGTTCGGGCGTTTGCGGCGGTGGGCGGCGGGAAGGACCGACCTCCACCTGCCGAACGGAGATGACGTCGATGGAGGACCTGGTCCACCGGTGCCCGCGCACCCTCGCGGCGCGAGCGAGCGGGCGGACGCGACGGAGCACGTCGTGACCGGGCCGGTGCCCGACGAGCCGCTCGGTGAGCTGGAACTCGTGCATCGCTTCACCGGGCCGATGCCGACCGGGGTCAGCGTCTCGCACACCGGCCGCGTCTTCGTCAACTTCCCCCAGTGGGGCGACGAGGTGCCGGCGACGGTGGTCGAACTGCGCGACGGCGCGGAGGTGCCCTTCCCGGACCAGCGGTGGAACAGCCCGTCCGGCAACGACGACGCGACGGCGTTCGTGTCGGTGCAGAGCATCGTGGTCGACCCCGCCGACCGGCTCTGGGTGCTCGACACCGGCAGCCCGATGTTCCGACCCACCGTCCCCGGCGGGCCGAAGCTGGTCCGGGTGGACCTGGACACCGACAGCGTCGGCCAGGTCATCACCTTCCCGACCGACGTGGCGCTGCCCACGACGTACCTCAACGACGTGCGCTTCGACCTGCGGCGCGGCGAGGCCGGCACCGCCTACATCACCGACTCCTCCGACTCCGGCCCGAACGGGATCATCGTGGTGGACCTGGCCTCCGGGGCGTCCTGGCGACGGCTGCACGACCACCCGTCCACCAAGGCCGAGCCGCTGGCGACGTTCCGGCCGGTGGTCGAGGGCCGACCGCTGCTGGAACGCCCCGCCGACGGCCCGCCGAAGCCGATCGCGATCGGCTCGGACGGCATCGCCATCTCACACGACGGCGCCCGGCTGTACTACTGCCCGCTCGCCTCGCGGCACTGGTACAGCGTGTCCACCGACGCACTCGCCAACCCGGCGGTCGACGACGGCCTGGTCGCCGCGTCCGTGGCCCACGAGGGCGACAAGGGCGGCGGCTGCGACGGGCTGGAGTCCGACGACGCCGGCCGGCTCTACCTCACCTCGTACGAGCACAACGCGGTGCTGCGCCGCCGCGCCGACGGCGAGTACGAGACGCTGGTCCACGATCCCCGGCTGCTCTGGCCCGACACGATGTCGGTCGCCACCGACGGGTACCTCTACGTGACCGCCAACCAACTGCACCGCCAGCCGACGTACCAGCGTGGCCAGGACCTGCGGCGCAAGCCGTACGCCCTGTTCCGGACCCGGATCGACGCCGGACCGGTGCTGCTGCGCTGACGCCGGGGGCGCGCGGGCGGGCCCCGCGCCGCGCGGGGCCGCCGCTCAGCCCTGCCGCGCCTTCTGGCGCGGGTCTGCCTTGTTGAGCACGAACAGCTTGCCTCGGCGGCGGACCACGATCGAGTTCGCCTTCCGCTTCAACGACCGCAGGGAGCTTCTGACCTTCATCCCGAGCCATCCCTTCCTGTGGTGACGCGCAGCCGTGATCGGTGGACGGTCGGCCGGCACGAGGCGGCCCCGGGCCGTCGGCACACCGCGGCTGGTGTACCCGACCCGGCAGCGGGCATTCGCCATACCCGCGGCGGGCCGCGGCCGGGTGCGGGCCTGACGGGCCGCCCGGGGTGACCGGGCGCTACCTCGGCGCGCGGCTACGACCGGTGGTGGCTCCGCTGGGTGGTGGAGGTCCACCCCTTCCGCCGTAGTCGGTCGAACCCGTCCAGCAGGAGGTCGAGAGCGAACTCGAACTCGAACTGGTCGTCACAGCCGGGACCGACGACGGACCGCCCGTCGTGGTCGGCTCGCGAGGCGACCTCCGCGATGTGGGGGTACCTGCGGGACATCTCCCGCAACGCGGCCGCCTGCGTGCCCGGGTCGGGGCCCGGCCCGCCGTCGTTGAACAGCTCCTGGCTGAATCCGAGGACGCGGCTCCCGAGCGCGTGCATCACGTGGTGCGTGAGGTCGACGGAGAGACCGCCGGCCCGGAACATCCCGATCATCGAGTCCAGGTACGCCAGGGTGGCCGGCGTCGGCCTGGTACGTGACTCGATCACCCGCGACGCCCACGGGTGACGCAGGAGTGCCTGTCGGGCGGACAGGATCCGCTGCCGGACGCCGCTCTTCCAGTCGACGTCGGGGTCCGGCGGGTCGATCTCCCCGACGACCACGTCGGCCATGCCGTCCAGCAGCTCTTCCTTGTTCGCGACGTGCTTGTAGAGCGCCATCGGGACGACGCCGAGTTCCTGCGCGAGCCGGCGCATGCTGAGCGAGTCGATCCCGGTGGTGTCGGCGAGCGCGACGGCGGCGCGCAGCACCCGCTCGGTGTTCAGCGGGCGACGCCCGGCCTCGCTCTGCTCGGTCACCGGCTCGCCCTTTCCACTCCCGCTTGACAGGTGTACAGCGTACACCTAGAGTCCGTGCGTACTCAGGTGTACGGCGTACACCTGACCGTCGCGGACAGGAGTCGACATGAGCCCCACGAGAAGGACCGCGGTGACCGCGGGACTGTTCTTCCTGATCACCGAGATCGCCGCGATCGCGGGGCTGGTGCTCTACCGCCCCGTGCTCACCGACGTCGACTACGTCCTCGGGGCGGGCGCCGACCCTCGGGTGCTGCTCGGCGGCCTCTTCGAGCTGATCCTGGTCGGCGCCATCGTCGGCACGGCGGTCACGCTCTACCCGGTCGTCAGGCGGCAGCACCACGCCGCCGCTCTCGGCTACCTCTGCGTACGCGTTTTGGAGGCGGTCGTCATCGTCGTGGGCATCCTCAGCGTCCTGGCGGTGGTGACGCTCCGCCGGGACGTCGCCGGGACGGCCGGCGCCGACGACGCCTCACTCGTCACCGCCGCCCGGGCACTCGTCGCCCTCCACGACTGGGCGTTCCTGCTCGATCCCAACGTCGCGCTCGGGGCCAACAGCCTGCTGCTCGCCCTCCTGCTGTACCGGTCGCGAATGGTGCCCCGGTCCATCACCGTGCTCGGGCTGGTCGGCGGGCCGCTCATCTGCGCCTCGGCGACCGCCGTGCTGTTCGGGCTCTACGACCAGGTCTCCACCTGGGGCTCGCTCGCCGCGCTGCCTGTGTTCGCGTGGGAGCTCAGCCTCGCCGGGTACCTCATCCTCCGCGGCTTCGCGCCGGCCGCCGCGTCCGGCGGCGACGTCCCGACGGGCCCGGTACGCGCCGAACTGTCGGCCGGGTGAGCGGTCCGGCCGCGGTGGTGCCGGGGATCGCCGGCCGGCAGCCGCGGCACCGGCACCGGCCGGTCACGGCGTCGGACGCAGCCGCCCACGGGCCACCAGCTCGACGGTCAGCACCACCGCGACCGCCTCCACCGCCAGCAACCCGACCAGGACGACCAGCTGGGTGATCCCAGCGGCGAGCGGACCCGCCCCGCCGAGCAGCATCCCGACGAAGGCGCCGGGCAGGGTCACCAGGCCCACCGTGCGGGTCTGGTCCAGCGCCGGGATCAACGCCTGGCCGGCCGCCGGACGGCAGACCAGCAGCACCGCGTCGCGGGGCAGCATGCCCAGCGCCAGGGCCGCCTCCACCTCGCCCCGGCGGCCGGTCAGCTCGTCCAGGGCCCGCCGGCCGGCCAACGAGGTGGCGGTCATCGCGCCGCCGATCAGGATCCCGGCGACCGGGATGACCGCGATCCCGCGCGCCGGCACCAGGCCCGCCAGCAGCAGACCCAGCACGACGGAGAGGCTGCCGGCCACGATCGGCACGACGGCCCACCATCCGCGCGCCCCGCCGGTGATCCGCCGGCCGGAGGTGCCCGCTGCGACCACGCACATCACGACCACGAAGGCGGCGGTGGCCCACAGCGACGCCACGAGGGCGGCGATCAGCAGCGACACCGCCGCCAACTGGACCGCCGCGCGGACGGCGGCGACCGCGATCTGGCGGCCGTGCCCGAGCCGGCCGACGGTGGCCACGGCCGCCGCCACGGCGGTCAGCACGACCAGGGTCACCGCCAGCTTCGGGCCGACCACCAGCATCGTCGAGGACATCGGGTCAGTCTCCCGCGACCTCGCGCGCTCCGCGCGGCACCGCCCACCCGCGGCGCCGGGTCAGCGGGCGGCTTCGGCGCCGGAGGCGCGGGTGATGTCCAGCAGGTGGTGTTCGATTTCGTGGATCGTGTGCTGGCCGAGCCAGAGCAGCGTCCGGGCCCGGGGTTCCGGCCACGGGTAGACGCCGGTGCGGGCGAGGTCCGCCTGGTCGAGTACGGAGAACCGGGTCGCCAGGTCGGTCGCGGCGGTGGCCAACGCGGCGAGCACCAGCGTCGGGTCCTGTTCGTTGTAGGCGTCGGTGACGGCCCGTTCGTCGCGTCCCATCGGGGTGAACTCCGGCTGGTTGACGGTGAGCGCCAGGACCAGCCGATCGGTCTGGACCCGGAGCCCGTCCCGGACGTGGCAGGTGTACTCCAGTGGCGACCACACCCCCTCGGCCGGTCGCCGCCGCAGGTCCGCCACCCCGCCCAGCGCGGTCGCGTACCGCTCCCCGACCGCGGCCAGGAGCCGCGGCAGGTCGGCGGCGGCGACGCCGGCGTAGTCGAAGCCGCACTCGTCGCATTGATCCACCCGCTGAGGCTAACGGCACCAGCACGGGGAGGGGACCCCACGGCGGCCGGCGGCGACGGAACTCCCGCGCGTGGGCGGAACTCGGGCGGCGTCCGCTGGAAGCGACGGCGATCCGGCAGGATGGGTGGATGTCCGTGCTGTCCGTGTTGCCCCGCCCGATCATCGCCGCGCCGATGGCCGGCGGCCCGTCGACACCGGCCCTCGCGGCGGCCGTCTCGGCCGCGGGCGGCCTGGGCTTCCTGGCCGCCGGGATGATCAGCGCGGACCGGCTCGCCGCCGACGTGGCCGAGGTCCGTACTCGCACCGACCGCCCGTTCGGCGTCAACGTCTTCCTGCCGGACGCGAACGGCGGTGCGGTCGACGCGGTCGCCGTCCGGGCGTACGCCGAGCGGCTCGCCCCGGAGGCCCGGCGGCACGGGGTGACGCTCGGCGAACCGGTCGGCGGCGACGACGCGTACCCGGAGAAGCTGGCCGCCCTGCTCGCGGACCCGGTGCCGGTGGTGTCCTTCGTGTTCGGGCTGCCCGACCGGGCGGCGGTGGCCGCCCTGCGGGAGCGGGGCACCGAGGTCTGGGCCACGGTCACCAGCCCCGACGCCGCCTCCGAAGCGGTCGGGCTCGGCGTGGACGCCGTCGTCGTGCAGGGCACCGAGGCCGGCGGGCACCGCGGTGGCCTGCCGGACGACGACGACTACGGGGTGCTGTCCCTGCTCCGGCTGGTCGCCGCCCGCTGCGACCGGCCGCTGGTGGCCGCCGGCGGCATCGCCGACGGCGCCGGGGTGGCGGCCGTGCTGACCGCCGGTGCCGCCGCCGCCCAGGTCGGTACGGCCTTCCTGCGCTGCCCGGAGGCGGGCACCTCCCCGATGCACCGGGCGGCGGTGTCCGGCACCGCGCCGACCGCGCTGACCCGCGCGTTCACCGGGAAGCGGGCGCGGGGAGTGGTCAACGACTTCCTTCGCCGGCACGACGGGTCGGCACCCGTCGGCTACCCGCAGGTGCTGCACCTCACCCGCCCGCTGCTGGCCGCCGCCAAGGGCAGCGGGGACGCCTCGGTGGCGAACCTGTGGGCCGGTCAGGCGCATGCCCTGGCGACGGAGACTCCGGCGGGTGATCTGGTGGCCGAGCTGACCGCGGGGGCCCGGGCCGCGCTCACGGCGGCCGTCGAGAGGTCCGGCGCCTGGGGCTGAGCAGCCACGGCCTTCCCGGGCGGGCCGTGAATTGGGATGCGCCGCCCCGGTGGCCGCCCTACGGTGTCCCTCCGTGACGATCGACATCGTGAGCCTCGCGGACCGCCCGGACCTCGCTGCCCTGTTCGACGAGGATTTCGACGGGGCGTGGCCGCAGTTCATGCTCTGGGACCCGATGGGTGGCATCTACTACAACGTCGCCCACGACCTCTATCCCGAGTTCGTGTTCGCCGCCGTCGACTCCGCCGAGCCCGGGCGCGCCGTCGCGAAGGCGTACGCCGTGCCGCTGCGCTGGACCGAGCCGGAGCTGCCGGACGGCGGCTGGGACCGGGCGATCCAGCGGGCCACCGTCACCCGCCTCAGCGGGGCCACCCCGAACATCGTGTCGGCCATCGAGATCTGCGTCCGACCGGACCGGCGGGGCGCCGGGTTGTCCGCCCGGATGCTCGCCGCCATGCGGCGGGCCGTCGCCGATCGGGGGTACGACACCCTGGTCGCCCCGGTCCGCCCGAGCGGCAAGCACGCCGACCCCGAGCTGCCGATGACCGAGTACGCGGCCCGGGTCCGCGACGACGGTCTGCCGGTCGACCCGTGGCTGCGGGTGCACGTGCGCGCGGGCGGACGCATCGAGCGGGTGGCCACCCGGTCCATGATGATCAGCGGCAGCCTCGAGGACTGGCGCCGCTGGACCGGCCTGCCGTTCGACACGAGCGGGCCGGTGCACGTGCCGGGCGCCCTGGTGCCGGTGCACTGCGACGTGGCGCACGACCACGCCGTCTACGTCGAGCCCAACGTCTGGGTCCGGCACCGGCTGTAGGTGGTCAGGAGACTCCTGCCTCGAGCCGCTCCTTCAGGTGCCGGTAGCTCGCCGGCGCGCCCTTCGCCGCCAGCCGGCGGACCATCGGCACGAGCGGCACACCGACCCCGTGTCCGGCGAAGTCCAGGGCGAACGTCACGCGCGACCGCGCGCCCTCGTCGAGAGGTTCGACGGTCACGGTCACGCTCGGCCTGATCGGCCCGTCGACCCCGCGCACGGCCCACCGGCCGGGCGGACTGTCCTCGGTCACCTCCTGGGTCATGGTGCGCTCGACCCCGCCGATCCGGCGGGTCGTGGTGAACCGAATGCCCAATCCGACCGGGCCACCCGACTCCACGCGTACGCCCACGACGTCGTGCTGCCACTCGGCGAACCGCGTGGGATCGGTGACGTACGCGAACACCTCGTCCGGCGGCCGGTCGATGTCGATGGTGGAGACGGCGGCGGTCATGGCTCCTCCTGCTCGTGCTGACGCGGCGGGTCGAGGGTGTCCGCCCCACCACTCATGACACACCGCGAGCGGAGGATGTGACCGGGCGCGTCCGCCACCCCGACGGGCAAGGGCTCAGGCGCCCGGCAGATCCATGACGTACCCGTTGATCGCGCGTACCTGGTCCGCGAGGTCCGGCAGCTCGACCACCTCGACCCCCGCCGCCGCCAGCAGCTCGACGCCCTGGCAGTCCACGAAGATCGGCGGTTCCCGCATCGCCAGCACGACCCGACGGATACCCGCGGCCAGGATCAGGCTGGTGCAGGTGGGCGACCGATGCTGACGCACGCTGCACGGTTCCAGGGAGCTGTAGATGGTCGCTCCGGACAGGTCGACCCCGCGGAGCTTGACCAGTGCGGACTCCTCGGCGTGCACATGGGAATCGGTCTCCCGGGAGTACCCCCGGGCCAGCTCGGTCCCGTCGCGGCCGACCACGATCGCGCCGACCGCGTACGCGGTGGCCTTCGGCGGGCACCGCCGGGAGAGGTCGACCGCGTCCTGGAGCCAGCGGCGGTCGAGGGCGGGCGGCGGGGTCACGGGGTGCCGAACCGTTCCGACAACGCACACCGCAGCAGCACCACGTCCCCCATCTCGCGTACCTCGGCCGGGCGGGCCCGGTGGCCCGGGTGCCGACGTGGACCGCCGGCGACGAAGCGGTGCGCCCCGCTGTCTCCCACGAAGAACGGGGCCAGCACCAGGTGCAGCTCGGCGGCCGGACCCGCTTCGCGGAACTGAGTGTGCATCGTCGCGCCGCCTTCGACCATGAGCCGGCGCACAACCCGCTCGGACGAAGTACCGCGCCGTCGGCTCCAGGTCGGCCCGGCCGGTGACGGTGACCCTGACCGGTGACGAGAGCAGCACGCGTGGCCCGGCGCGACCCGGACCGCACCAAGCAACCGTCGATCGTCCCGGCGGCGCGACCGCTTTTCTCACCCGCGCGAAAGATCGGGCAGTTGGCGGGCCACCTCGGCCGGGGAGGGCATCCGGGCGATCTCATCGGCGATCGCGCGGGCGGCGTCCCGGTGGTCGGTCCGCCCGGCGCGCGGCAGGAGCCGCCGGGTGTGCTCGGCGATGGCCGTGGCGCTCGCCTCGTCGCCGAGCAGGCGCAGCGCGGCGCCGGCCGCGGTGACCGCTTCGGCGTTGGCGAACTGGTCGGCGCCCTGCGGCAGGATCAGCTGTGGGACGCCGGCGGCGAGCGCGCCGAGGGTGGTGCCGCTGCCGCCGTGGTGCACGACGAGATCGGCGTGCGGCAGCAGCTGCGCCTGCGGCACCCAGCGCTGCACGCTGACGTTGTCCGGCACGTCCCCGAGCTGGTCCAGGGGCACCCGGCCGGCGGCGACCACCACGCGCGCGTCCAGCGCGGCCAACCCCTCGATGGCCGCGCTCAGCAGCTCCCGGGTGCCGAAGGCGGTGCCGAGCGTCAGGTAGATCAGCGGCAGTGACCTGCGGTGGCTGTCCCAGGCGGGCAGCGCCGCCGGCGTCGAGTACGCGACGGGCCGCAACTCGATCCGGTCCGCGCTGGCGAGGAAGTGCTCGTCCTGCAACGACGGCGGGCAGATGTCGACGTGTGGCCGACCGGCGGCCTCGGCGTTCCGGGTGGGCAGTTCCAGGCCGATGCCCTCGGGGATCATCCGCCCGAAGCCGTGCCAGATGCCCGGGATGCCGGCCCGATGGGCGGCGACAGCCGCTCCCGGCACGCCCCATTCGTGTACGACGAGGTCGGGCTCCAGCCGGGCGAGTTCCGGTGCCAGGTCCTCGGCGTAGATCTCGTAGAACGCGTCCGCGGGACGGAAGGGGCGCAGGCCGTTCGCGGCGAGCGGTGCGTGCACCTCCTCGCCGACGGCGAAGTGCACCTCGTGTCCGGCCTCCCGGACGGCCACCGCCAGTGGGATCAGCGGATAGGTGTGACCGACCGATGCGAGGCTGGCGAACAGTACGCGCATTCCGACGAAGGTACGCCGCGCCTTTGGGCACGTCGCGGCCCCCGGGGTCGGCACCGATGGTTACTTCAAGACATATGCCGGTAGATCATTCGATGGGCTCGGTCCACGCCTTCAGCCGGCGGGGTTCCACCGGGCCGGCAGCCGGCCACAGCCGCACCCGCCACCGTCGCCCGGTCGCGTCGAGCCGGGCCAGCCCCGCGACACGAATCCGCGGCCTGCGACCTGGATCCGGTACCGGCCGGGCGGTACCGGGCAGTGCAGCCGCGCCGCGGTCGGGGAGTCGAACAGCAGCAGCCCTTCGGCGTCGACGGCGAGGCCGCCCTCGAACGCCTCCTCCCAGTCGGCGAGATCGTCGGCCGGTGCGGCGGCGGTCACCTCCACCCGGATCGGCATCGCGACGTTGGCCTGGTGGGGCGAGAGCACCAGCACGCTCTGGCCGTCACCGGCGATGCCCGCCCCCTGCTGCGCCCGCCGGAACAGCGCGTCGTCGGGCGGGTCGGCGGGACTGCCCCCACGGATGACGAACTGCCCGTACCACATGTCCATCACGAGGTCGTGTGCGACGACGAGTTCGGCTCCGGCCACCGGCACAGTGTGCGGCATCCGGACGCGACGGCGTGCCAGCAGCCCGCCGCCGGCGCCGGGATTTCTGGTGCCCCCCGGCCGGCCGAGCGGCGTGTCATCATGACGCCTACATCGCGGGGGAGAAATTCATGCGGGCGTACCGGTTGGTGGGCGGTGCCGCGGTCCTGGGTGGACTCGTCGCGGCGAGCATGACGGCGAGCACCCCTCCCCCGGGTCCGGGCGTACCGACCTCGTACCTCGACCCGACGGTGGTGGGCGCCGCCCAGCCGGCCCAGCCGGCCCGGCCGGGCCCGATCGGCGCACGCCTCGCGCCGACGGGCGCGGCCGCGGAGCGCGGCACCGCGCAGGGTGCCACGGCGTCCGGTGGCACGACGCGGACGCCGACCGCGACGGGGGCCGTGAAGCCGGTGCCCACGAATCCTGTCGGCCGTCATTTCCGGCCGATCACCGGGCTGAACGAGGTGCGCAGCGACTTCAACGGCGACGGCCGGCCGGATCTCGCCGTGGCGGAGCTGCGCAAGGTGGTCAACGGCGGGCAGACCGGCGCCGTCCACGTCCTCTTCGGCGATCCCAGGGGTGGTTTCACCACCGCGGGGAGCCAGTACTTCGACCACACGACGCCGGGCATGCCGACCGACGAGGGCTCGCCCGACCCGCACGGCGAGATCAACGACTTCGGCCGCGCGCTCGGCTCCGGTGACTTCGACCACGACGGCTTCGCCGACCTCGCGATCGGCAGCGTGCACGACCGGTTCCGCATCCTCTACGGCGGTCCGTCGGGGCTGACCACCGCCGAGGCCCGGATGATCCGGCTCGCCGACGTGGCGCCGGAGGCCGACGTCCCCGGTGAGGGCGTCACCGGCGAGAACCTGTTCGGCTCCGCCTTCACCGTGGGCGACTTCAACGGTGACGGCACCGACGACCTGGTGACCGGGGCACCCCGCGCCGGCCGTCCCTGGGTCGGTGGCGTCGCGCTGTTCCGCGGTACGCCCGACGGGCTGAGTCCCGCCGCCGCCCAGTACGTCCCCGGCAACGCGGCCGGCCTGCCCGTCCGCCCGGAGACCGACGGCTTCGGTGCCGTGCTGGCGGCGGCGGACTTCGACAACGACGGCCGCGACGACCTCGCGGTCGGCTTCCCGCGCGACCACTTCGGGTCCGCGTACTTCGCCGGATCGGTGGTCATCCTGCCCGGAACGGGCGACGGTCTCGGCATCGCCGGAGCGCAGCTGTTCTACCAGGACACGCCGGGCGTGCCGGACGTCGCCGAGTACGGTGACGGCTTCGGTCACGCCCTCGCCGCCGGCGACCTGACCGGAGACGGCTACGCGGACCTCGTGGTGAATGCCCAGCGCGAAGGCTTCAGCTCCGACACGGTGAACCGGGGCGGCTCGGTCACCGTGCTGCGTGGCTCGTCCACCGGTCTCACCGTCAACGGCGTGCAGTACTGGACGCAGCGGAGCCCCGGCGTCCCGGGCAGCGACGACCCGTCGGCGTTCTTCGGTACGGAACTGGCGTTCGGCGACTTCGACAACGACGGTCGGGGCGACGTCGCCGTCGCGAGCCCGCAGGAGACTGTCGGGGGTGTCGCCGGGACGGGCGCGATCACGGTCTTCCGGGGCGGCGCACAGGGGCTCACCACCACCGGGCTGCGCAGGCTGGACTGGAAGACACCGGGCGTACCGGCGAGCGCCGGCAGCCCGTACTTCTACCTCGGCGACGTCCTCCGCACGGTGCGCCAGCCCGACGGTGCCGCCGGCCTCGTCGTGGGCTGCTGGAACGCGACGGTCAACGGGTTGCAGCGGGCGGGCTCGGTGATGGTCGTCCGTAGTACACCGGCGACGCCGGAGGCGCCCGGCGGGGTCACGGTCAACGGCCTCAGGACATGGTCGGCGGCCGACCTGCCGGTCGGGCCCGAGGCTTTCGCGGGCTTCGGCATGCATCTCGGCTAGCGGTTCCGGAAGCGGCGTCGTACCCACCGCCTACGCTCCCGGTGCATGGGAGATCCCTTCACGGTGCGCATCGCGGTCCGGGGCTACGAGCTCGACACCCAGGGCCACCTGAACCAGGCCGTCTACCTCCAGTACGCCGAGCACGCCCGGTGGGAATGCCTGCGTGCCGCGGGCATCTCGCAGGACCGGCTCATCGCCACCGGCGTGGGACCGGTCGCCCTGGAGGTCACCCTGAGATACCTGAGGGAGCTGCGCGGCGGGGACGAGGTGGACGTGTCCTGCGAGTTCCACTGGGGCGAGGGCCGGACGTTCCGGATCGAGCAGGACTACCGCCGCCTGGACGGCACCCAGGTCGCGACGGTGACCGGGGTGGGCGGCCTGCTCGATCTGTCGACCCGGCGGCTCGTGGCCGACCCGCGGGAGCGGTTCCGGGAGCTGGCCACCGAGCCGGGACCGCTCCGCCTCTGAGGCGGCGCGCCAACCGGGCGGCGACCGACAGCTCGGGGTACGCGACGGGACGCCGCCACCGGCCGCCTGGGCAGCCGGCCGGCCGGCTTCTCGGTGCTCTGACGGCGCGTCGACCGTCGGCCCCGGCGGCATCCGGCGGACCGGTGGCGGAGCTGCCCGGACGACCGGCTCCGCACCTGCCGATCTTGGTGGGCGGGGTGTGGCATCGTGATGGGGATGGAGCCGGACGGTGACGCCGAGGCGCGCCGGACGCTGCCCGAACCGCTGCGGGTGGGCCTGCGGGTGCTGCGCGACTACCGGCCCACGCTCGGGCGGCTGCGGGCGCTGCTGCGCAGCATGGTGACCTCGTTCGTGGTGCTCAGCCTGACGCTGTGGCTACTGCCGGGAGTCACCGCCAGCGGCCTGGTCGCGATGCTGTGGCTGGTCGGGCTGATCGCCGGGATCGGTGCGGTGCTGCGCCCGCTGCTGTTCGCGCTCTCCACCGCGCTGGGCGGCCTCGGGGCGCTGGCCATCGGCGTGTGCGTACAGGCCGTCGTCATGTACGTCGCATTGCGCCTGGACCCGGAGGCGCACGTCCGCGGGTTCGCCGACGCCTTCGCCGCCGCGTGGCTCGCCGTGGCGCTGGCCGCGATCCTGAACTGGCTCGCCGACGCCGGCACCGACGACGCGTTCGTCAGCGAGATGCTGTGGGTGATGAACCGGGTACGCCGTGGACCGGCTCGCCACCGGCGACCGGCGTGGCACCGCCGCGGCGCCGGCGGGGTGCCACCCGAGCGGGAGACGGCCGACGCCCTGCTCGTCGTCCAGCTCGACGGCGTGGCCGCGCCGCTGGTGCAGTGGGCCATCCGAGCCGGCAACCTGCCCACGATCGGTGGGTGGCTGCGCTCCCGCAGTCACCGGATGACCCACTGGCACACCGGCCTGCCGGCCACCACGCCGGCGGCGCAGGCGGGCCTGCTGCACGGCGAGGTCCGGCGGGTGCCGGCCTATCGCTGGTACGAGAAGGCGACCGCGGACGACAGCGCCAGCCGTCTCATGGTGACCAGCCGGCCCCGCGACGCCGCCGAGGTCGAGCGGCGGCTGTCGACCGGGCAGGGACTGCTGCGGGATGGCGGGGTCAGCATCAGCACGGTCTTCTCCGGCGACGCCCCCACCAGCCTGCTCACGGTGAGCCGGGCCGGGCTGCCCGGGCGGTCCACCCGGGGCTACGCGGCGTTCATGGCCAGCCCGTACGGGTTCGCCCGGGCCATCGTGCGCGGCGCCGGGCAGGTGGTTCGCGAGCTGTACGAGGCGCGGCGGCAGCGACTGCGCGGCGTACAGCCCAGGGGGCGGCGCAGCGGCTCCTACCTGGCGCTGCGCCCGATGGCGAGCCTGCTCAGCGACCTCAACGTGTCGCTGATCGCCGAGCAGATGGCCGGTGGGGCGCCGGTGATCTTCTGCGACTTCCTCGACTACGACGAGGTGGCCCACCACGCCGGGCCGGCCCGGCCGCAGGCGCTGGCGGTCCTCGAAGCGCTCGACCAGACGCTCGGCATCCTCCAGCGGCTGGCGGCCGAGGCGGCGCGGCGCTACCACATCGTGGTGTTGAGCGACCACGGGCAGAGCCAGGGCGCCACGTTCCGCCAGCGGTACGGCGAGTCGCTGGCACAGGTGGTCGCCCGGCTCGCCGCGCCCACGGTGCGCCCGACCGCCCCCGACGGGCGGCCAGGGCCACCGACGCCGGTGCGGGAGGCGGCGACCGCCGAGGCGGCCGGCCCGGTCGAGGAGTGGGGACGGGTCAACACGCTGCTCACCGAGGTGGCGGGGCGGGGCGGGGCGACCGGCACGGCGACCCGGGTGGCGGTGCGGTCGCACACGGACGGGGGCGAGGTCACCCTGGGCCCGGCCGACGAGGAGGCGGCGGCGGCGACCCGGACCGATCCGGAGACCGTGGTGGTGGCGTCGGGCAACCTTGCGATGATCTATCTGCCCCGCCATCCGGGGCGGCTGACCCGCGAGCGGGTCGACGCCCTCGTACCGGGGCTGATCGACGGCCTGGCCGCGCATCCCGGCATCGGCCTGGTCGTCGTCGACTCGGCCGCCGGGCCGCTGGCCATCGGGGCGCGCGGCTGCCACAACCTGCGGGACGGACAGGTCGACGGCGATGACCCGCTGGCCCCTTACGGCCGGCGGGCGCGTCAGGACCTGCTGCGCCACCAGACGATGGACCACGTCGGTGATCTCGTGGTGATCAGCGCGGTGGATCCGGGTCTGGAGGAGGTGGCGGCCTTCGAGGAGCTGGTCGGCTGCCACGGCGGACTCGGCGGCTGGCAGACGGACGCCCTGCTCATCCACCCCGCCGACTGGCCGCAGGAGGGCGAGCTGGTCGGCCCGGAAGCCGTGCACGGGCAGTTGCTCGCCTGGCTGCGCCGGCTCGGGCTGCGCCGTCCCGACGAGCACCCCGACGAGCGGAACGACCCGGCGGGTCGCACAGTGGACCCCGACGTGGGCGACGCCTAGCGCAGGCGGCCGTCGGTTACGGTGCCACCGGCGGCTCGCCCGGCAGGGCCCGGCGCCGGGCCAGCCAGCTCAGCCCCTGGCTGACCAGCACGACGAGCAGGATCGCGGCGACGACGCTCTGCCACGGCTCGGGGAAGATCGCCCGCCCGAGGACGCCGATCGCGGCGTACAGCACCGACCACAGCAGGCTGGCCGGCGCGTCGGCGAGGGCGAAACGCCGCCAGGTCAGCCCGGACAGGGCCGCCGCCAGCAGCACCGGGATCCGGCCGCCCGGGATGAGCCGGGACACCAGCAGCGTCGAGACGAGTTCCTCGCGCACGCGCGCCGTCATCCGGCCGACCCGCTGCCGGCCACGCAGCCAGTGCAGGCGCCGGGCGAGCCGCTCGCCACCCCAGCCGAGCATGCCGTAGGTCGCCAGGTCGCCCGCGTACGCTCCGCACGCGCCGGCGATCACGACGAGCACCACGGTGACCGGATGCTGGTGGGCGGCGAGCGCGGCGGCGCCACTGACCGCCGCGCCGGTCGGCACCACCGGGACGACGGACCCGAAGAGCACCACCAGGACCAGCGAGCCCAGCACGCCGAGCGTCGCCGTCACGGCCGGCGCACCGCGACGGACTCGCCCGGCCGCAGCACGCGCACCCGGGTGCCCGGGGAGACCGCCTCGGCGTGGCGGGCGAAGTCGTCCCCCGGGTCGAAGAACCGGTCCGGCCGGACCCGCTCGCAGCCGACCGGCCAGAAGGTGCCGAAGTGGATGGGCACGGCCCACGCCGCCGCCACCCGCCGGACCGCCTCCGCGGCGCCCGCCGGATCGAGGTGGCCGGGCCCGAGCGTGGGTCCCCACCCACCGACCGGGACGAGCGCCAGGTCGAGCGGCCCCAGCCCGGCCATCTCGTCGAAGAGACCGGTGTCCCCGGCGAACCAGGTCCGCAGCTCGCCGTCGATCAGGTAGCCGAGGGCGGGTGCCCGGTGCCGGGACCACGGGCCCCGGCCGGCGTGGTGGGCGGCGGGGACGGCGGCGACCGTCACCCGGCCGATCGTGGTGCGGTCGCCGACCGCGAGCTCCGTGCAGCGCCGGGCGGCCGCCGCGCCCAGCGCCTGACGGACCACGCGGCCCGCACCCGCCGGCACCACCAACGCGGTGTCCGGGGGCAGCCGGCGCAGCGACGCGAAGTCCAGGTGATCGGCGTGCAGGTGCGAGACGAGTACGGCGTCCGGGGCGCCCGGCAGCCGCGGGGTGGGCCCACGGCGTCGCCGCAGATGGGCGAGCCGGTCACGCAGCAGCGGGTCGGTCAGCAGCCGGGTGCCGGAGTCCTCGATCCACACGGTGCTGTGCCCGTACCACGTCAGCCGCACGGCACCGCCTCGGTCACGCCTGCCACCGTATCCGGCGGTGCCACCGCGCGGCCCGAACCTGACGTGCCCGCCGGGCCGAGGCGGGCCTCCTCCCCCGGACGGTCGGCGCAGGGGTCGAATCGGCCATTCTGCCGGAAATGCTGCCACATACTCATACCGTCCGGCGGCGGCGGGCGGGACGGTCCGGCGGAGGCCGGCGCCCGCCCCGTGGACCGAGTGGAGGGATCAGTCAGGTGAGCGTGGACGGCGACGGGCGGGTGCCGGCGGATCCCTGGCCGCTGCCCAGGGACGCCAAGGTGGCGGATCACCTCGTGCAACGGTTGGCGTGCTGGGGCGTCCGCCGCTACTTCGGCTACCCGGGCGACGGCATCAACGGGATGACCTCGGCGCTGCAACGCACCAACGAGCGGGCGCAGTTCGTACAGGTCCGGCACGAGGAGACCGCCGGCTTCGCGGCGTCGGCGCACGTGAAGTACGGGGGCGGCCCGCTGGGCTGCGTCCTGGTCACCAGCGGGCCGGGGGCGATCCACGCGCTGAACGGCCTGTACGACGCCAAGCTGGACCACCAGCCGGTGGTGGCCCTGGTCGGCCACACCGCCCTGACCGCCGAGGGTGGCGGGTACTACCAGGAGGTCGACCTCCTGGCGCTCTACAAGGACGTGGCCGCGGCGTTCCTGGCCCAGCTCGACCATCCCGCCCAGGTGCGCCACCTGGTGGACCGCGCCTGCCGGACCGCGCTGGTCAGGCGCACCGTCACCGCCCTGGTGCTCCCCCTCGACGTGCAGGACGAGCCGGCGGTGCCGGAGCCGCCGTACGCCCACGGGTACTACCACACCAGCAGCGTGCCGAGCAGCGGCCCGACCGTGCCACCGGAGGCGGAGGTGCGCCGGGCGGCCGACGTGCTGCGCGGCGGCGAGCGGGTGGCCATGCTGGTCGGGCAGGGCGCGCTCGGCGCCGAGAACGAGGTACGCGAGGTCGCCCACCGGTTGGGCGCGGGCGTCGCCACCGCGCTGCTGGGCTTCCCTGCGGTCGACCACCGGGAGCCCTGGGTGACCGGCGCGATCGGGCTGCTCGGCACCCGCCCGAGCTGGCAGCTGATGCAGAACTGCGACCGGCTGCTGATCGTCGGCAGCAACATGCCCTACTCGGAGTTCTATCCGCCGCCGGGGCGGGCCCGGGCGGTACAGGTCGACCGGGACGGCACCCAGCTGGGGCTGCGGTACCCGACCGAGGTGAACCTGACCGGCGACGCGGCCGCCACCCTCCGCGCGCTGCTGCGTGAGCTGGGGCCCGGCCCCGCGCCGACCGGCTGGCGGGAGACGATCTCCGCCGAGACCCGGGCGTGGCGACAGACGCAGCGGGATCTCGCCGAGCAACCGGCCGACCCGGTCAACCCCCAGCTCCTCTTCGCCACCCTCAACGACCGACTGCCCGACGACGTGATGATCTCGGTGGACTGCGGCACGACGACGGCCTGGTACGCCCGGCACCTCCAGGTGCGCCCGGGCATGCTGGCCAGCCTCTCCGGCACCCTGCTGTCGATGGGCGGCGCGATGCCGTACGCGCTGGCGGCGAAGTTCGCCCACCCGGACCGCCCGCTGGTCGCGCTCATCGGCGACGGCGCCATGCAGATGAACGGCGTCAACGAACTCATCACGGTGGCCAAGTACTGGCGCAGCTGGGCCGATCCGCGGTTCGTGGTGCTGGTGCTGAACAACCGGGACCTCGCCTTCGTCAGCTGGGAACAGCGCTCCACCGAGGGGACGCCGATGTTCCCGGACAGCCAGGAACTGCCGGACATCGGCTACCACCGGTGGGCGGAGGTGCTCGGGCTGGGTGGCGAGCTGGTCGACGCGCCGGAGCAGATCCCCGGCGTCTGGGAGCGGGCGCTGAACGCCGACCGGCCGGTGGTCGTCAACGCTCTCGTCGACCCCGCCGAGCTGATGCTGCCCCCGCACTTCACGCTGGAGCAGGCCCGCAACACCGCCGGGGCGCTGCTGCGCGGTGACACCGACTGGGCCGGCATCATCCGCCGGGGTCTGCCCGCCACCCTCACCGCCTACCGATCACGTCGCAGGTGAGCAACGAGCGGGGCGGGGTGAGCGGCACCCGGCACCGTCCGGAGCGAGGCCCGTCCTGACGCCCGGTACGCCGCGGGCGGAACCGGGCCGCCGGCCGGTTCGCAGTTGGACGGAACCGGCCCTGGGTGCCGGCCGCCGCCGCTAGCGTCGAGAGCATGCCCGCCCGCCCGTCCCGCTGGACGATGCCGCTCCGGGTACTGGAGGCGCCGTCGTACCTGCAGGCGTTCGTGCTGTCCGGGGTGGTCACCGTGCTGCTCGTCCGGGCCTTCCTCCAGGCGGCCGGGTACCCGCAGCTCGGCGGCGGTGGGCTGCACATCGCGCACGTGCTCTGGGGTGGCCTGCTGATGACCACCGGGCTGGGTGTCGCGCTGGTCTTCCTGGGCAGCGCGGCGCGCAACCTCGGCGCGGTCCTGGGCGGGATCGGCTTCGGGCTGTTCATCGACGAGGTGGGCAAGTTCGTCACCGCCGGGACCGACTACTTCTACGCCCCGGCGGCCGGCATCATCTACGGCGCCTTCGCCCTGCTCGTGGTGATCACCCAGGCGATCCGGGGCCGGATCCGCCTCACCGGTCCGGAGCGGACGGCGAACGCGCTGTACGCGGTGGTCGGCGGGCTGCGCACCGGCCTCACCGACGACCGGCGGGCTGCCGCAGCCCGGCTGGTGCGCGGATGCGGCCCGGACGTCGAGGACGCGATCACCCGGCTGCTCGACACGGTGCCCCGACGCGAGGCACCCGGACCCCGGTTCTGGCAGCCGTGGCTGCGCCGGGCCCGCCGGGCCGTGGTCTGGGTGACCACGCACCGGTGGGTGGTGGCGCTGGTGGTGCTCTACCTGGTCGGCGAGCCGTTCGTCGTCGTGCTGGGCGTCCTGCTGGACACGATCACCGGCCAGCTGCACGACCAGCGGGAGTGGCGGGCCGTGCTCGGGGTCTCGATCTCCGCGCTGATCACCGCGGTGCTCAGCATCCGCGGGGCGTCGCTGCTGCCTCGCGACCGGACGCGGGCCTTCCGGCTGTTCAAGCTCGCCCTCCTGGTCGACCTGCTGTTCGGGCAGATCTTCAGCTTCACCGTCAACCAGTTCGGGGCGCTCACCGCGCTCACCGTGGACCTCTTCCTGCTGGGCGTGGTGACCGCGGAACACCGACGGCTCTGCCGGCAGGGCCCGGAGCCCGACCGCTGAACTCCGCGGGCCCGACCACGGTCGCCCGGGAATCAACGTCCGGCGCCGTGCCGGCCGCCGACCGGCCCGACCTCAGGGCAGCCCGCTCCAGGGGTCCTCGCGGCGCCAGATCGTCGGCAGGTGCAGGGCGACGCCGTCGCGGTCGGCGAGGCGGCCGAGCACGCGCATGGTGGTGTCGAGGTCGTCACCGGCGTACGGCAGCGCGCGCAGTGGCCGGTCCAGTGGGCGGAAGAAGTCGTCCCAGTGGGTGAGGACGACCCGCCGGGCACCGACGGTCCGCACGGTCTGCGCCCAGTAACTCGTGAGGTACCCCTCGTCGCGCGCGCCGAGCTGACCGACCCCGAGGTACGCGACGTCGGCGCGGTGCCCCTCCAGCGCCCCGGGAACAAGGCCCGCGCTGCCCTGCACCAGGGCGGTGCGACCGCTGTCGTGCCGGACCAGGAGCGACCACGCCTCACCGCACCGGTAGGCACGGGCCCTGACCGGCGGCACGACGGGTTCGGTGATGTGCCCGGGAAAGCGGTCCGGGGGGCAGTGTTCCGACGTCACGAACCCGAGGGTGAACGCACCCGACGTGACCTGCTCGCCGGGGGTCACGACGCGGATCCGGTCCGGCGGCAGGCCGTGGGCGCGCCCGACGTTGGCGGCCGACTCGCCACCGAGGAGCGTCGCGTTGGTGCGCTCCGCGACGACGGCGGAGTCCAGGACATGGTCGAAGTGGGTGTGCACCGGCACGACGGCGTCCAGCCGGCGGTCGGAGAGCCCGGCCCGGGCCAGCGCGTCGGCGATCCGCTCCTGGTCGGGAGCGATCCTGGAGAACGCGACCTTGAGCAGCGAGGGCCGGGAGAAGAACCCGTCGGTCAGGATGGCGGATTCGCCGTCGTCCAGCAGCAGCGTGGACACGCCCAGGAACACGGCCGCGAACCTTCCGGCGGCCGGCGGCACGTCGAACCGGGCCTCGTAGCGGTGGAGGTCGGGACGGCCGAGCTTCAGGCGCATGGGCGGGATGCTAGCTCGCCGGGGGTCGCGGCAGACGCCGCTCGTTGTCCGGCGCGGGGGGCACCGAGGCCGCCCGGACCGTCGTCCGGCTCCGCGCGGCCTTCTCCCCGGCGGTCGTCGGCGAGCGACGACGTGGTCCCGCCGATCCGGCCTCGAACGGAGGCGGACCGGCGGGACCCGTCGGTCTCGACAGGTTGCCGCGCAGCAGATCCCGCGGCGATCGCCGGATCAGGGTGCGGACGCGGTCAGCGGGTGCGCAGCGGGGCGAGCGCGGTGCTCCAGGCCACGACCTGGTCGAGCGTGGCGGTGAGAGCGTCCTGCTGGAACTGGGTCGGCTTGAAGACGCTGAAGTTCTCGAAGTCGGTGAAGAGCGACAGCGCCACCTGCGCGCGCACGTCGGCCATCTGGAGCTCGCCGGCGATCAGGCGGAGGTGCTCCACCGCCCGGGTGCCGCCGGCGGAGCCGTAGCTGACGAAGCCGACGGCCTTGTTGTTCCACTCGGCGTAGAGGAAGTCGATGGCGTTCTTGAGGGCACCCGAGGTGGAGTGGTTGTACTCGGGGGTGACCATCACGAACCCGTCGAACGACGCGATGGTGTTGGCCCAGCGGATCGTGTGCGGCTGGGTGTACTGGCCCATCGCCGGCGGGTACGCCTCGTCGAGGTGCGGCAGCTGGTGGTCGAGCAGGTCGATGAGCTCGAACTCCGCGTCGGAGCGCTGCTTGGCGACCTCGAGGGCCCAGCGGGCGACGGCTTCGCCGTTACGCCCCGGGCGGGTGCTGCCGAGGATGATTCCGATCCTGGTCATGACTGTGCCTTTCAGAAGTCCTTGACTGGCACCGTGAAGGCTAGCCAGTGCTTGCTTGGTCAAGCAATTACCTGAGCCGTGCCAACCGTCACAGCACCGGCGCCGATTTGTTTGGTCAAGCAACTAGAATGGGCGCCATGTCCGGTAGCTCCGCCACACCCCTGCGACCTCTCAACCCCGACGAGGAGGCGCTGGTCCGCGCCCTGGGCCAGCTGATGTACGTCCTGCCACGGGCGATCGACGCCGACATGGTCGGCGCACACCAGTTGCCCTTCACCGAGTACAACGCCCTGCGGATCCTCTCCGAGGCGCCGGACCGGCGATTGCGGATGAACGAACTCGCCGCCGCCTGCCAACTCTCCCTGAGCGGGATGAGCCGCACGATCAGCCGCCTGGAGACCCAGGGCCTGGTCGAGCGGGTCCGGAGCGGGGAGGACGCGCGGGGCTGGAACGCCGTCCTCACCGATGCCGGCTTCGCCCGCCTGGAGGAGTCCTGGCCGAGCCACCTGGCCGCCGTGCGGCGGCGGTTCCTGGACCACTTCGAGGGCTTCGACCTCGCCCGGTTGGCCAGCGCGTTCCAGCGGGTCGGCACGGCCGACTGAGCCGCCTCGACGTCGCGATCCCCCGGGCCGAGGTGGCACACCGAGCCGCCACCGGCTCACCCCCGGTCTCTCGACCGGGTCGAGCCGCATCCGGAGAATGGTCGATACTTCGCCTGGCAGACACAACACAGCGTCGTCATGGGGTATCAAGGAGCAGTGGCAGCCGAGCAGGGCCCCGTGGCCATCTCCGATCTGGTCGGCGCCGAACGCCGGGCGGTGGCGGAAGAGCTCTGGCAGAAGTGGCGATTCGAGGGCCGCGGCGCGGCCCTGCTCTTCGGGTTCGCCGGTGTCGGCAAGTCGGACCAGGTCGTCCGACCACTGCGGAACTGGGCGGCGAGCCAGTCCATTCCGACGGCATGGGTCGACGTGCCCGTGGGGACAGCCGACGTGGCGACGACGATCGGCGGCCGCATCCTGGAGGAGCTGAAGGACGGGGGTCACCCGGGGGTGGCCGCCACGGTGTCGGCCGACGCCACCCTCGCCGACATCCTCCGCTCGCTGCTGGCGGCGGGCGCGCTCGTCGTCATCGACGAGTTCCAGCGGCTGCTCGACCCGCAGGGCAAGCCGTCGGCGTCCATGGCGCGAATGCTGGAGCAGCTCGCCCGGCGCCCGACGGACCGGGGTTGCCTGCTGCTGGTGTCGAACCGGCACCTCGACTGGACCTGGACCGAGCACTTCCACGTCACCGAACTGCTGCCGCCCGACGACGCCGACGCCATCACGATCGTCCTCGACCATCTCGGCGCGCAGCAGGCCGACGCCCGGTTCCCGCACCACCGGCGGCCGGAGGTCGTACGCCGCCTCGGACGGAACCCGAGAGTGCTGCGGCTGCTCGGCTACCTGCTCAAGTCACACCTGTTGGAAGGGCTGTTGCCACCGAGCGGGAGTGCTCCCGAGGAACCCTTCGACTCGAAGCTCGTCGAGGAGATCGAACGGACGCTGCTCGCCAAGGCCGCCGAGGGCCTGCCGGAGTCCACCCGCGCCTTCCTGCGCGACATGTCGGTGATCCGCGACTGGGCCGACTGGGACCTCATCGAGGCGATGGGCGGCGGCCGGGGTGAGGTCCGGGAGCTGGTGCGCGGCGCCCAGGAGCGGTACCTCCTGCAGGCCCGCACCCAGACCGACCGGCCGGGAGCCGGTCCCGCCGGGCGATACCAGGTGCATCCGCTGCTCCGCGAGGCGGACGGCGTCCAGCTGCGACGGGACGGCGCCGCATGGCGTGCCGCCCACGCCCGCGCCGGCGACTGGTACGCCCGGAAGCTGCAGGCCGCCGGACGAACCGAGGTCCACGACCGGACCCTCCTGCTCGGCCTGGACGGCGCCGCGTACCACTACACCGCGGCCGACGCGGAAGAGGCCCTGCTGACGGCGATCGAGCCGGCCAGGCGCTACATCGGGCAGCGCTACGGGTGGATGTCAGTGCGGGTGAACACCGTCGGGGAACGGGACGCCCGCATCGCGCTGCTGGAGCTGTACAACAGCCGGTGGGGCACCCCGGGCACCCACTACCACCTGGCCATGCTCCTGCGTGATCGCGGCCGTCCGGAGGACCTCTCCCGAGCGGTCCCCCAGGCCGAGTCGGCCACCCTGGACCAGGATCACGCCGACCCCTGGGTGTTGTGGGCCAAGCTCGTCTGGGCGGTGGACGGCACCGAGGCGGCGATCGCGGTGGCCCGCGAGGCCACCGCCCACGTCGCGCCGGCCAAGAGCCTCTTCTCGGTGTACCAGCAACTCGGCGGTTACCTCAACGAACGGCGGCGTGCCGGGGAAGCCATCGCGGCGCTGCGCGAAGGTGTGGACCGCGCCCGGGGCAACACCGAGCGACTGGCCGCGCTGGCCGCCCAGTACGCGGCCGGCGCGCCCACCGACGACCTGCTCGAAGAGGTGGTCGCCTGGTTGCGGGAGAAACCGGAACTCGAGGTCCAGTACCGGTTGGCGCAGGTGTACCTGCTGGAACGCGGGCAGCGCTGGCATGAGGCGCTGGCGCTCCTCGCCGACGGCCGACGGTTGAGCCCGAGATACATCAACTTCTCCGTGCACGAGGCGCTGTGCCACCTCGCGCTGGGCGACGCCGTGCGGGCCCAGGAGGCCGTCGACAACTACCCCGCCCAGAAGAGCTTCTCCACGTCGTCGGCCTCCACCTGGTGCGCGGCCTTCGTCGCCCTCGAACTCGGCCGGACCTCGGACGCGTCGGAACTGGCCGGGACCTATCTCGGCAGCGACGTCGCCGTCTCGACTCCGGACGAGCTCCGGGCGCTGTTGCTCCACAGTTGGGACACCAGCGTCGGCCGCCTGGACTTCACGTCCCCGCCCTCGTTGGTGTTTCCGATCCTGCCGCCCGCCCTCAGCGGCCTGTCGACCATCGCCATCCGGCCCCAGTACGGCGACCCCGTCCTACCCGGGAGGCAGCCGGACTCTGCCGCCACGACCCGCGACGGCCGGCGGCACGTCCTCGCACTGGCCACCGAGTGGTCCTCCTCGCTCGGCGGCCTGAGCACCTTCAACCGGCAGCTGTGCGGCTCGCTGACCGCGCACGCCCGGGTGACGTGCGTGGTGTTGCGGGCCACCGACGAGGAGCGCCGGGACGCCACCTCGGCGGGCGTCACGCTGATCGAGGCCCCGGAGGCGCCCGGAGCCTCGGACGTCGACCGGTTGTCCCGCCGGCCGCCGCTTCCCGAGGGCACGGCTCCCGACGTGATCATCGGACACGGCCGGTGGACGGGCCCGGCCGCCCACCACCTGGGCGACGACTTCCCGCACGCCAAGCGCCTGCACTTCCTGCACGTCATTCCCGACGACATCGAGCGCCACAAGGCGGACCGCGGGGTGGACGCGGGGGTGCTCGCCGAGGAGCGGCAGGAGGTCGAGCTGGCGCTCAGCGCCGAGGCCGACCACGCCGTGGCGGTGGGGCCGCGGATGTACTACTGGTTCCTGCGGGACCTGGAGGCTCGCGGCGTCGACCCGGCGCGGTTGATCCGCTTCGATCCCGGCTTCGACCTCGGCGTCGGACCTCCCCGCCAGCCACCACAGGGCCGGCCCTGGACGGTGCTCCTCGTCGGCCGGACGGAGGACGACCGACTCAAGGGGCTCGACCTGGCGGCGCGCGCCTTCAACCTGGCGCGCCGCCGGCGTGGCGCCGGCACTCCCCGGGTCGAACTCCTCGTCCGCGGCGCTCCTCCGGAGACGTGCTCCACCCTGGAGGACCGGATGCGGGGCTGGGCCGCAGACGCGTCGCTGCCGGTGCGGGTGCGCCCGTACTCGACCAGGGCGGAGCGGCTGGCCGCCGACCTACGGGCGGCCAGCCTGCTCCTCATGCCCTCCCGGGCCGAGGGTTTCGGCCTCGTGGCGGTGGAGGCCATCCTCGCCGGCACGCCGGTGCTGGTGAGCAGCGAGAGCGGCCTGGGAGAGCTGCTGGAGGAGCGGCTCGGGCCGGAGGAGGCGGCCCGGATCGTGGTACCGACGACGGGTGACGACGAGCGGGACGTCGAGAACTGGAGCAACGCCATCCACGGTGCGCTGCGCAAGCGGGAGGCGGAGTTCCCCGGGATCGCCGAGCTTCGCGCCCGGCTGGCCAGCGAGCTAACCTGGTCCACGGCGACCGCCACCCTGCTGGACCGCGTCCTGAACACGGCGGACACCAGGCCGCCGGCGCCCCGGTCACCCGAGGAGTCGCCGTACGAACGGCCGGCGGCACCGCGAGCCTGACCGCGCGGAGCCGGACCCGGGTCCGACCGCCCACCCTCTCCACCGGTCATGATCGGCGGTCCGGCCGAGCCGTCGCGGCAGAATCCCGCCCACCGGCCCTGCCGTGGAGCGGCGGGCGACCGGGCATGGTCGCGGCCGGATCGGGAATCGCAGGGCCGCCAGCAGGACCGACGGAGGAGACACGCCATGACGGACCCATCGCGCACCGGGTCGACCAGTGCTCGGCCACAGTCCTCGCCGCAGGAACGGGACCTCGGGCCGGCCGGCGGCGGCTTCGCCGTCGTGGAGATGTTCACCTCCCAGGGCTGCAACAGCTGTCCACCCGCGGAGGAACTGCTGACCGAGATCGAACGCGAGGCCCGACAGGAGGGACAGCCCGTCTACGCCCTCGGATTCCACGTCGACTACTGGGACGACCTGGGCTGGCCCGACCCGTTCGCGGACGGGGCGTACACCACGCGACAGGGGGCGTACGCGCGCGCCTTCGGCTCCGGGGGGTTGTACACCCCGCAGATGATCGTGAACGGCACCGTCGAGTTCGTCGGCTCCGACCGCCGACGGGCGGCGACCGCGATCGCCGCCGCCCTGACGGAGGCAGCCACCACGCCGCTCGCGCTCTCGGTCGAGGAGGCCGCCGGGGGTGACGGGCACCGGGTGGTGGTGGACTACCGGGCCGAACGGCCGCCGGGGCGGGCGGTGTTGAACATTGCGGTCGTGGAACGTGGCTTGGAGAACGACGTCCCCCGGGGCGAGAACGCCGGGCGGACGCTGCGGCAGGACAACGTGGTGCGCGCCTTCGCGTCGGTGGGCCTGGACGTCCCGAGCGGCCGGGTCGAACTGGCGGTGCCGCCGGACCTCGATCCTGGACATGCCTCGGTGGTCGGCTATGTGCAGCACCACGGCAACAAGGCGATCGTCGGCGCCACGGCCGTCGAGGTCTCGCCCGGATGAGGCGGTGATGTCCCCGCCGTGGGTCATCGGCCGGCCGGCGCCCGGTTGGCCTTGCGCAGCCCGAGCAGGGCCACCAGGGCGAGCAGGATGACGGCGACGGCGTACTCCTTGGCCGTCCGGAGCAGGCCACCGTGGACCACGCGGAAGCCGGCGATGACGGTGGGCAGGCCGAAGCCGACGTAGCAGACGATGTAGAGCACGGAGAGCACGCTGGCGCGTTCGTGCGCCTCGACCAGCGGCACGATCGTCTTGAGGCTGCCCTGGAATCCGGCACCGAAGCCGACGCCCCCGAACGCGAGCCCGACGAAGAATCCGGCGACGGATTCGGCGGTGACCGACACCAGCGTGATGATCATGCCCAGGATGAGTGCGCTGATTCCGGTGAGCATCACCGTCCGCGCGGGGGCGTTGCGCAGCAGCAGGATGGCGATGGTCCCGAAGACGGCGAAGACGAAGACGACCAGGCCGCCGGCCACGATCGAGCTCTCCATGAGGGCGCGGGTGAGCGCCGGACCGAGCGCGCCGAAGAAGCCGGCCAGCGCCCAGACGGAGAAGACCACCGGCGCGACGACGAGTACCGGCGCGCGTACGGCGCGGGGCAGTCTGATCTCCGGTCGAAGACTCTGCAGCGCCCCCCTCATCGGCGTGACCGTCTCCCCCATCAGCACCACCCCGACGCCCTGGATCAGCAGGACGACGAGCAGGATGACGTACACCAGTCGGGTCGGCGCGGGGAAGAACTGGATGAGCAGCGCCGAGAGCAAGGCACCGGTACCGGTCCCGACGCCGGGGGCGATCGAGTTCGCGAGCGTGCCGCGTGCGGGGTTGAGGTCGAGCATGGCAGCCCCGACGGCGCCGGTGGCGGCGCCGGCCGCGAGCCCCTGTACGACGCGGGCGGCCACCAGCGTGGGTACGCCCCCGGCGAAGACGAAGAGGACCAGCGCGATCATCTGGATCGCGATCGTGACCAGCAGGACCGGCCGCCGCCCGACGTGGTCGGAGAGCTTGCCGAACGTGAGCAGGGACGCCAGCACCGCGAGGGCGTAGACGGCGAACACCACCGTGGTGGTGATCGGCGAGAAGTGCCAGCGCTCCTGATAGATCCCGTAGAGGGGGGTCGGGGCCGCCGACGCGGCCAGGAACGACACCAGGATCGAGGCGAGCAGAAACAGGGCGACACCCGGCGAGATCCGCCCCTGTCCGGCGTTCTGCATCAGACGTGCTCCTCAGGGTGAGCTGCGAGCGGCGGTCCGGCGCGGTCGATCCGGACGCTTTCCCGCTGAAAGGCCGCAGCGGAGTACCCCTTGCGCCACGTCGCACGCGACGTGAACGGCGCGTCTCTTCGCGCGACTTCCTCGCGGCGTTGGACAAGGCGGTCGATCCGGGTCAGCCGGACGGTGGCCCAGGGCGGGGCGCATAGGCCAGGTCGCCTCGGGAAAATGCTGCGTATGGCCAGGTACACGAAGCCCGAGCTGAGGAACCAGATCAAGGAAGAGCTGCAGGCTTCGGACAAGGGCGGCAGGCCAGGGCAGTGGTCGGCGCGCAAGTCGCAGCTGCTCACCAAGGAGTACCAGAAGCGGGGCGGAGGCTATCAGGGCCCCAAGGATGAGCGGCAGAAGTCCCTGCAGCGTTGGGGCGCCGAGGACTGGCAGACCAGGAACGGCGCCACCCGGGCCCGCAAGGGCGGCGAAACCAAGCGTTACCTGCCCAAGCATGCCTGGGAACGACTCTCGGAGGACGAGCAGCGCGCAACGGACACCAAGAAGCGCGAGGCGTCCAGGTCCGGCAGGCAGTTCGTCGCCAACACCGCGCCCGCCAATCGCGCGCGCCGGAAGGCCACGTCGGTCGACCGGCTGTCGGAGGTGACGGTCGCCGAGGCGGCCGGGCTGGTCCGTGGTCTCGACACCGACGAACTCAAGGCGGCGCTGAAGCAGGAACGCGCCGGCAAGAACCGCAAGACGCTCGTCCAACGACTGCAGTCGGAACTCAAGCGCCGCTGACTCCGGGCGGCGCCGCACCACATCCGGGATATCGCGTACGGCGACAGCCCTTCCAATCCGTTGCGCGGCCGCCATACCTAGAACTACTATGCATTGCAGTTCTAGGGTTAGGTGGTCACATGCACATCACCAAGGATCTCGTCGCGGCCTCGGCGACCCCGCTCGTGCTGGGGATCCTCGCCGAGGGCGACAGCTACGGCTACGCGATCCTCAAACAGGTCAACGAGTTGTCGGGCGGGCAGCTGGAGTGGACCGACGGTCTGCTCTACCCGCTGCTGCACCGGCTGGAGCGGCTGGGGCACGTCGAGTCCGCCTGGGAGACCCCACCCGGGGGCCGCCGCCGCAAGTACTACCGCATCACCGAGCAGGGTCGGGCCGAGCTCGCCGAGCAGCGCCGCCAGTGGGCCGCCGTCGTCGACGCCCTGCGGGGCGTCTGGAACGCCACCCAGTCCATCACGCCGATCGCGGCACCGGCCTGGGAGGCGGGACGATGAGCGTCAACAGCGACAACGATCTGGAGGGCCAGATCGCCGAGTGGCGGGCCTACACGCACCGCCGCCGGGAGCTGCACCACACCGATGCCGAGGAGCTGGAAGACCACCTGCGCAGCCGGATCACCGAGCTGACCGAGGCGGGCCTGCGCGCCGACGAGGCCTTCCTCATCGCCGTCAAACGGATGGGCAGCCTCGACGAGCTGTCGCGGGAGTTCGCCCGCGAGCATTCCGAGCGGCTGTGGAAGCAGCTCGTACTGCCCGGGGAGCCGGACACGCCCGCCGCCGCCCGTACCCGTCGGGAACTGCCCGTCATGGTGCTCTGCGCGGCCGTCGCGGCGCTCTCGATCAAGGTGCCGGCCCTGTTTGGCCTCGACCTGTCCTCGGGCGACCACGGCGCCTTCTACGCGCGGAACGTCAGCCTGTTCGCGCTGCCGGCGCTGGCCGCCTACTTCGCCTGGCAACGCCGGGTCGGCCTGCGCGTCATCGGGGTGCTCGCGGCGCTGTTCGTACTCGGCGCGGTCGCCGCGAACGCGTACCCGCTGGCGGACGACTCGCAGACCCTGGTGCTGACGGCGATCCACCTGCCGCTCGCGCTGTGGCTGGTGGTCGGCGTCGCCTATGCGGGCGGCGACTGGCGTTCGGACCGGCGGCGGATGGACTTCATCCGGTTCACCGGGGAGTGGCTGATCTACTTCGCCCTCATCGGACTGGGTGGCGGCGTGCTCACCGCCTTCACGGTGGGCACCTTCAAGGCCATCGGCATCGACGCCGAGGGATTCATCCAGTCGTGGCTGGTGCCGTGCGGTGCCACCGCCGCGGTCATCGTGGCGGCCTGGCTGGTGGAGGCCAAGCAGAGCGTCATCGAGAACATGGCGCCGGTGCTGACCCGCGTCTTCACGCCGCTGTTCGCGGCCGCCCTGCTGGCCTTCCTGGTCGCCATCGTCTGGACCAGCAACGGCATCGACGTCGAGCGGGACGCGCTCATCCTCTTCGACCTGCTGCTGGTCGTCGTGCTGGGCCTGCTGTTGTACGCCATCTCCGCCCGTGACCTCACGGCCCGGCCGAGCCTCTTCGACCGCCTACAGCTCGCGCTCGTCGTCAGCGCCCTGCTCATCGACGCCCTGGTGCTGCTGGCGATCACCGGCCGGATCACCGAGTGGGGCTTCAGTCCGAACAAGACCGCCGCCCTCGGCGAGAACGTCATCCTGCTCACCAACCTGGCGTGGTCGGCATGGCTGTTCCTCGGCTTCGTCCGTGGCCGCATGCCCTTCGCCCGCCTGGAACAGTGGCAGACCCGTTACGTGATCGTGTACGCGGTCTGGGCCTGGACAGTCGTCCTCGCCTTCCCGCTCGTGTTCGACTTCGCCTGATCCCGGATCCGACCCCGCTCAACCCCGTCCGGGTGCCCGGACGGGGTTGAGCGTCTCAGCCGAGCGTGCCGCGGACGCGGAATGACGGCGGTCCGCCGCTACTCGGCCTCCGCCACCGCTATCGAGCCGGAGGCAACGCCTGTCCCCGTCGACCCTCTTGACCCCGGAATGCCGGTCCGCTTAGGTTCATCAATCAGAAAGGTCTCTTTACTAATTCTCTCCACCGTCGTGGGAGTGCCGATGCGACCGTTCCGTCACCGCCGCCTCACCGCCGTCGTCGCCCTGGCGACCATGCTGGTCACCACCGCCCCGCCCGCGGCCGCCAGCGCGGACGACAGCAGGAACCGCCGTGCCGGTTACCACCGGGTCGGCTACTTCACCCAGTGGGGCATCTACGGCCGGGCCTTCCCGGTGAAAAAGCTCGACACCTCCGGGGCGGCAAGCCGCCTCACCCACGTCAACTACGCCTTCGGCAACGTCAGTGAGGACGGGCGCTGCTTCGTGGACGGCGGGCCGGGCGAGGGTGACGCCTGGGCCGACTACCAGCGTCCCGTCCCGGCGGAGGAGAGCGTCGACGGCGTCGCCGACGCCTGGGGCGAACCGCTCAACGGCAACTTCGGCCAGCTGGCCAAGCTCAAGGCCAAGCACCCCGGCCTGCAGGTGATGATCTCGCTGGGCGGCTGGAGCTGGTCGACGTACTTCTCGAACGCCGCCCGCACCGACGCCTCCCGCAAGGCGTTCGTGGCCTCCTGCATCGACCTCTACCTCAAGGGCAACCTTCCGGTCCTCGACGGTGGCAGTGGCGGCCCGGGTGCCGCCGCCGGCGTCTTCGACGGCATCGACCTCGACTGGGAGTGGCCGAACTGGCCGGGTGAACCGGGCAACGTGGTCCGCCCGGAGGACCGGCGGAACTTCACCGAGCTGGTCGCCGAGTTCCGCCGCCAACTCGACGCGTACGGCCGGACGACCCGCCGGCACCACCCGCTGACCGCCTTCCTGCCGGCCAACCCGGCGACCATGGACGCCGGATACGAGGGTCGCGAGATCTTCCGGTACCTCGACTTCGCCACGGTGCAGGGGTACGACTTCCACGGCGCGTGGGACTCGGTGACCAACCAGCAGTCGGCGCTGCGCGTACCGTCGGGAGCGCCGGACAACCCGGACTTCTCCGCCGAGGTGGCGATCGACGGCTGGCTTGCCCGCGGTGCGCCGCGCGGGAAGCTGGTCCTGGGCATCCCGTACTACGGCCGAGGCTGGACCGGCGTCAGCGGGAGCGGCAACGGGCTCTTCCAGCCCGCGACCGGGCCCGCGCCGGCCACCTTCGAGGCCGGGTACGAGGACTACCGGCGGCTCAAGACCCTGGCCGGCAACGGCTTCACCGTCCACCGCGACCTTCGTGCCGGGCATGCCTGGTTGTTCGACGGCACGACCTTCTGGACGTACGACGATCCGGCGGTGGTGTTGCAGAAGACGCTGTACATCCGGCGGGCCGGCCTGGCCGGAGCGATGGTCTGGTCGTTGGACGGCGACGACGACAACGCCACGTTGACCAAGACGATCGGCCTCGGGCTTGCGACGCCGTAGCCGCGCGCCGCGGCCGTCGTAGCGCTCCTACCAGGCAATCCCCCGGGACGGCTGGTGCTGCCGGCGGCGGAGATGGGGAGGTCGACGTCAGTGGCCCTGCCGGTCGGAGGCCCACCGGTCGAATTCTTCGCGAACGGCGGCGGCACCGGCCGGCACCACCTGACTCGCGGTGGCGGAGACGGCGTCCTGCATCTCGTCCGCCAGCCAGGCCGGGCCACCGCCGGCCGCCCGCAGCTGCGTCAGGCCGGCCCGGCCCAGCACGACGGCAGCGACGAAGTAACCCCCGGTGAGTCCCGCGGTGGCCAGCCTGCGGGGCAGGAAGGTCTCCAGCAGGCGCAGCGCGGTCGCCGAGGCGGCTCCGGCTCCCAGGACCACACACCCTCCGGCGGTGGCGAGCAGCGCCAGACCGACCCCCGCCGGACGAACCGCCCTCAGCAGGTGCGTGCGTACGTCGCGGACCTCCGCACGCACCATCTCCGCCACCTCGGCAGCCAAGCGCTCACTCGGACCGGCCGCCCGTCCGATTCCGCCGGACCGTCCCGCTGCCGCGTCACTCATGGGTCCGCTCCTCCTCCGTTGGGGGCAGGCGCTTACCCATGAACGTCACCGCCATACCTGTCCCGACGCCCGGGGCGGAAGCCAGGACAAAGGTGACAAGGTGGTTGCGGGAGTCGAGCTGTGCCCGGAAGCGGTCATCCGGCTCAACTGTGCATGTGCAGGCGGATCGTGGTGGCACCGGGCCTGGTGTGGACGCGCACGAGATCGCAGAGTTGGTTGACCAGGACGAGTCCTCGGCTGCCCGGCTGCCGGGGCGGCACGGGAAGCCGGCCGGCGAGCGGATTCGTGATGTGCCCGGTGTCGGTGAGCTGGCAGATCAGGCGCGTGCTGTCGGTCCAGACCGCGAGGGTACCGCCCCCGGTGGTGTGTCTGACCGTGTTCGCCGCCAGTTCGTTGACCGCCAGGGTCAGGTCGGAGACGCGGTCCGGGTGCAGCCCGGCGGCGACGGCGTGCGCGGTCACGAACCGACGGATGGCCGGGAGAGCGTGCACGTCGATGGCGATGGTGGTCGCCCGGGCAGGCGGATCCGGCAGCGGCAGGTTGAACCCGGCGGCCACCGCGACCGGGTCCGCGTAGTACGGGCTCGCCCAGTCCGCGCCGTCCTTCTGCAGGACGGGGTGGGTGCGGCAGGCGTCGTCGAGCCAGCTCCGGTCCAGTCGGCTGGTGTCGTAGGGACAGAGGATGGTGGCCTGCCGGCCGGTGAACGCCGCGTTGATCAGGGCCTCGTGCTGGGCGCAGGCGGGGTATTCGACAGCGCTACGGCCGGCCCAGATGGGTTCGCCGATGATGCGTACCCGCTTGCCCGGATGCGCGGCGGCGAAGGCGAGCAGGACGCCGGGAATGATCCGCCCCGGGTTGCGCCCGGCCTCGCTCATGTCGTGCAACTGCACCCGGTCCGCGTCGACGCCGAGCGCGGTACGGATCTGGTGGAGGTTGTCCCCCGGCACCGCCACCATGACCGGCTCGTCGGCGGCGAGGCCGGCGTGGATGAACGGCACCGTGCCGGCCAGGTACGCCTCGCGGTCGCCGTAGAAGAGGGCGGGGTGGACGAAACTGTCGGTCCTGGTGGCGACCGAGATGCTCATGCGGCAGCCTCCGAGTGCGTGGTCCAGCCGCCTCGTCGGGCCACCGCAGCGTCAGTCCGGATACCTGGTCGGCACCGGTCAGGTGAAGTGTACGGGCGGCGCGACGTAACGGCCGGTCAGACCCGACCCGGCCCCGGCTGCCGCTGCGGGCCCGGCCCTGGCTGTCGCCGCTGCCGGAGCGGACGAGTCCCGCCGGCGGCGGCCCGGCGGTGACGGTCGGCGCCCGGGCCCGGGCGGGACCTGCCGGTTGCCTGGATGGCGAGCAGGGCGATGTCGTCGGTCGGCTGTTCGCCGGCGAGTGTGGTCATGATGCCGGCGCAGACCGCTTCGACGGCACCTGGTTCGACGGCCGCGCAGAGCCGTTCGATGCCGGTGTCGATGACTTCGCCGCGGCGTTCGACGAGCCCGTCGGTGTAGCAGACCAGCACCGCCTCGGCAGGGAACGCGACCTCGGTGTATCGGCGGGCCGGTCGATCCGGGCGCACGCCCAGTGGAAGATCGACCGGAAGGTTCAGCGTATCGGCCGACTGTCCCGGTGCGGCCAGCACGGGTTGCAGGTGCCCGGCGAGGGACATTCGAATGGTGGTGCGGTCCGGGGAGATCATCGCGTACAGGACCGTGGCGAGGTTCCCGGCCTCGAAATGGTGGATCTTGCGGTCCAGCAGCGTCAGCGCGCTCGCCGGATCGTCGCAGATCAAGGCGTACGCGCGCAGCGCGCTGCGCAGGCGCCCCATCACGACCGCCGAGCGCAGCCCGTGTCCCGACACGTCGCCGATGACGACGCCCAGCCAGCCGGACGGGAGGGTGAACACGTCGTACCAGTCGCCGCCCACGCCGGCGTCGTGGCCGGGCACGTAGCGGGCGGCCATGTCCACGCCGGGCGCATCGGGCAGGTGGGTGGGCAGCAGGCTGCGTTGCAGGGCGAGGGCGGCGGTGCGGTCGATGCTGCTGGCCCGGCTCCGGCTGGCCAGGCTCGCCCGATCGGCGGCGAGTTGGAGCACCTGCACGTCGTCGCCGGTGAATCGGTGCGGCTGGAGGCAGCCGACGTGCAGTACGCCGATCACCTCGCCGCCGGCGAGCATGGGCACCCCCAACAGCGAGCAGACCCCTCTGTCGAACAGCGTTGGGTCGTCCGCGGCCGTGACCTCGTCCAGCACGACGGGCTGCTTCTCCCGGGCGATCCGGCCGGCGAACCCGCGGCCGACGGAGATCCGCGAGCCCGGCCGGACCTCGTCCGCCAACCCTCTCTCCGCGGTGGCCACGAACTGCCGGGCGTGCACGTCCAGCAGCAGGATGGCGGCGGTGTCGACCCGCAACACCTCGCGGACCCGGTCGAGGAGTTCGTCGAGAAGGTCGTCGACGTCAAGCTTGGACAGCGCCGCGTCGGTGATCGCCTCGATACGGCGCAGCCGCTCGTCGCTCCCACCACCCTGCACGCCAATCACGGCAAGAGCCTAGTCCTTGCCGGGCCCGGAGCAGCCCTTCAGGAGCGCCCAGTCGGGCTTCGACCTCGGGTACGGCGACGAGGTTGCCGTACCCGAGCAGCCTGTCGCGCACCGCCGATGGTCACTGCCGCCGCCTACCTTGCCGGCAGTCGACAGGCACCCGACCGACGTGCCGGAACTCTTCCGCTCCGGTGGTCGCGAACGGTACTCAACCCTGTACCAATCGTCATCGTCGATCTACACTCCGCTGAACAAGGCCAGCTCACCGACGTCACTAATGCGGAGGCAACCGTCCCGACGGGTGGAGGGGTTGGTGGAGTATCACATCAAGCTACGCGACGTACGGGACGTGGAGCAGCTCCGCCAGAAGGTCCAGCTCTGGGAGGACCTCGGGGTGGCCGGTGTCACCGTCTCCGACCATCTCTACACCACCCGTGGAGGCGACGGGAGAGGGCCCGCGCAGCGCCGACACGACCCGTATGTGCTGCTGGGGGCGGTCGGTGCCCTGTCCTCGCGCCTCAGCCTCGCGGTCCTCGTCGCCAACTCGTCCTACAGCAATCCGTACCTCACGATCCGTCACTTCGTGGAACTCGCTCGACTTTACGGCGGTCGACGGGTCTACGCGGGGCTCGGCGCCGGTTGGAACGCCGAGGAGTTCGACGCGCTGGGCATGGACATGCCGCCGCACGCGGAAAGAGTCGAACGGCTCGCCCAGACGGCCGCCGCAGCTCGGTCGCTCTTCGACACCGGCGTCGCCTCGCTCGACGGAAGTGTGCTGACGCTTCGACACGCCCCGCTCAGCCCGAGCGTGGCGGAGCCGCCACGCCTTGCCGTCGGTGGCGGCTCCTTCGCCGTCATTCGAGTGGCCGCCGGGTACGCCGACCACCTCGACTTCGACGCGCCGTCACACCGTCTGCCACTGACCCGATCCCTCGATGGCGCCACGACCCGCGCTCGTGATCTGCGCAGACGGATGCTGACCACGTTCGACGATCTCGTGACGATGCGCCGATACCTCCACCAGCAACTGGACGCGAACGGTCGAACACCCGGCGCCGTGACCACATCGATCAACATCACCGCACTGCGGATCCAGGACAGGAACCCGGCCGACTGGCTCACGGCGTTGAACGACACATACTCGCTGCGCCTGCACGAGGGACACATCGCGGAGGCATGTACTTCGAGCCCGTTCTTCCTGCTGGGTCCGGCAACCGCGATAAGGGAGCGGCTCGCCCGGCACGCCGCGGAGTTGGGCGTGAAGTTCGTCGTGCTGCCCGACAGCCCGGACACCGAGCGCCTGTTGCGACTAATGGCATGAGCAGGACCAATCACGTTCCGCAGGGGTGGAAGGAGCGCAGGATGGTCGATCACATCCGGATGGCGGTGGCCGGCGTGGGGAACAACGTCTCGGCCTTGTTGCAGGGCATCGAGTACTACCGGCACAAGATGGGCGACCCGTCGCTCGTGGGAGTCCCCCACCCCCGGCTCAATGGGTTCGGCGTCGAGGAGATCCGGTGTGTCGCCGCGTTCGACGTGGATCCGGCGAAGATCGGGCACCCGCTGACCGAGGCGATCCACGGCAGCACCAACAATTTTCCCCACATCGTCGACGCGATCAGCGAGTCGGTCACCGTCGAGGACGGTATCCGCGGCGACGCGATGCACCCGTCTCACGTCGAGCAGGTCGTCCGGCGCCTCCATGACACGGCGGCTGAGGTGCTGCTGCTCTCGCTGCCCACCAGCCGACCCACCGCCGCGCTCGCCTACGCCGAGGCCGCGCTCTCGGCCGGCGTCGCCGTCGTCAACTGCTCGGCCGACTCCGTCGCCCGGGATCCGGCCCTGTTGCGTCGCTTCACGTCAGCGTCTCTGCCGCTGCTGGGCGACGACCTGGCCAGCCAGTTCGGCTCGTCGCTCATTCACCGTGCGCTGCTCGACCTGCTCAGCCGCCGAGGCCTGCACATCGACGGCACCTACCAGGTGAACCTCGGGGGAAACGAGGACTTCCGCAACCTCCGCGACTCCGGGGCGCCGAAGCTGACCTCGAAGTTGAACGTTCTCTCCACCGTTCCGGGCATCGCGTCGCTGTCGGTGATCCCGTCCGGAGGTCACGTCCCGTTCCTCATGGACCGGAAGGTCGCCCATATCAGCATCGAGGGTCGCGGCTGGGCGGGCGCCAGGGTGGCGGTGGAGGTACGCCTGGAAGTGCAGGACTCGAGCAACGCCGCGGGCGTGATCATCGACCTGGTACGGATAGCGGCCGAGGGACGCCGACGGGCGGTCGGCGGCTTTCTCGGCGAGGCGGCCGCACTGCTCAAGTCTCCGCCCCTCGACGGAAACGGATCCGGACGGTAGGGATCGGCGGCCGAGCAGCGCGGCGAAGGGGCACCGGTGAAGGTGACTGACGATCCGGAGGCGCGTGGTGCCTGAATTGACGGCCGTGGACTGCTCGATCGGCGAAGGCGGCGGTGGTGCCCTGCGCGCCGCCCTACCGTTGGCGGTCCTGACGGGCCGGCCTCTTCATCTCGTGAAGGTCAGAGCCGGCAGGCCCGATCGCTCTCGTGGAGTCGGCTGGACGCACAAGAGTTACATCGACGCGGTGTGCCGCTGGACCTCGAGTACGGCGGGCTACGAGATGGGCCGGACGGAGTTGACGTTCCATCCGGGCGGCATACCGGCGGGCGATGTGCAGGTCGATCTGGACGACCCGGACGGAACGTTCGGCGCCAACAGCGTGTCCGGGCGGCGGAACTACGCGGAAGCAAGCGACCGGTTCGCGGAGAACATCGACAACGTCGGCGGAAGAGGCCTCATGGGCAACGCTGTGAGTGTCTTCTTCGTCGGGCTCCTCCCGCTGCTCTACGCCGCGCCCGCAAGTGCTTCGATCGAGGTGTCGGGAGGGACCGAGACGCTCGGGGCCCCGTTCGTCGACGCGGTCCGCGACATCCTTTACCCGGCGGCCAACGAACTGACGGGTAGGGATGTCCACCTCAGCGTCGAGCGGCGAGGGTGCATCGGCCGCGGTGGGGGTTTCGCCATGGCGGCCCACCGTACCGACCGACTTCGTGATCCCACCCAGCGGCTGCCCGCCCGGGAGGCATCCGTGAGCCGGGACATCTCCGCGCGGTTCTACGTCTTCGGTGCTCGCCGATGGCGGGACTCGATCGCCGAAGAGGCATTGCGCCTCACTGCGCAGCTCAGCTCGCGGCTCTCCCGGAGGGTGTCGCCGGAGTTCGAGATGGTGCCCTACCCGGTCAACCGGGTCCAGGCCATGTTCCTCATCGGCACGGGTGGTTACTCGCGGGACGTCAGTTTCTGCTTCGAGGAAGCGGGCCGAGGTGTCTTCGACGTCGAGACGGTACTGGATCGACTCCGTCCCGAGCTGGAACTGTCCGGCTGCACCAGTCGGTTCATCGCTGAGCAGTTGCTGCCGTTGATGTGCACAAGGCCGGGAACGTCGCGGATCACCACCGAACGCCTCACCCCTCATCTGCGTACGGTGGTAGGTCTGGCGCGCAGCATCACGGGCAGGAAGATCGACTTCACGCCGTCCGACCGTGGGATCGCCATCGTGGTCTCCTAGCCGGTCAGCTCCCGCTCACCAGGCTCGTTCAGGACCCCGAAGAGCTCACGGAGACCGGCGCGCTGAGTCCGCCCTCGTTCCCGCTGCGATCCAGGCCGGACACGCAGTAGGAGAGCGGGCGGTCCACGGGGGCGGTGCGGTCGACCCAGCCGGTCCCCCGGGCGGTGCCGACGAGCCGGGCCGCGTCGCCGTCCACCCGGTAGACGGCGAAGCTCGCGGCACCGTCTCCGCGCCAGGTCAGCGCCACCCCGCCGGCGTCGCGCCGCGCGCCGGTGATCGCGGGTACGGCGGGCGCCGCCGCCGGTAGCTGCGCCATCGCGGGCACCAGCGCCGGGCCGGCGTAGTGCGCTGCGCTGTAGCGGCTGACCGCGCCGAGCTTGTCGGCGCGCACCTGGCGGGCGCTGAAGTGCACGCTTCCGCTCACCCCGTGCCGGCGGTTGAGGGCGAGCTGGCGGTCCAGCTCGGCCGGGTCGCGCCAGGCGCCGCGCTCCCCCACCCGGTAGTCGGCCTGGCCGATGTAGAGCTGCACCCGGGTGGCCTTCACCGTGGCCGCCCACCACGGCAGCAGCTTGGCGTAGTCGGCCCGGTCGAAGCCGATGTGCCAGTAGAGCTGCGGCACCACGTAGTCGAGCCACTGCTCCCGCACCCAGAGCCGGGTGTCGGCGTAGATGTCGTCGTAGCTCTGCAGACCGGCGGTCGGTGAGCCGGCCGGGTCGGTGCGCTTGTTGCGCCAGATACCGAACGGGCTGATGCCGAACTTGACCCACGGCTTGATCGCCTTGATCCGCTCGCTCATCTCGCGCACCAGCGTGTTCACGTTGTCCCTGCGCCAGGCGTGCTTGTCCGCGAACCGCCGGCCGTACCGGGCGAACGCCGCGTCGTCCGGGAAGTCCTGCCCGGCCTCCGGGTACGGGTAGAAGAAGTCGTCGAAGTGCACGCCGTCGACGTCGTAGCGCTGGACCGCCTCCAGCATCGAGTCCTCGACGAACGTGCGCGCCTCCGGGATGCCCGGGTTGAAGTAGAGGCGACTGCCCGGCCGGTCGGCGCTGGGATAGGTCACCACCCAGTCGGGGTGCCGCCGCAGCGGGTGCGTCGGCGCCAGCTGGTCCAGCCGGGGGCCCGGCCCACCGACGGTGGCCGGCTGCCCGCCCCGGTACGGGTTGAACCAGGCGTGGAACTCCAGGTTGCGGGCGTGCGCCTCGCTGACCATGAACTCCATCGGGTCCCAGCCCGGATCGCGACCGTCGCGGCGTCCGGTCAGCCACTCCGACCAGGGCGCGTACTTCGACGGCCAGAGGGCGTCCCCGCTGGGCCGCACGTGCACGAAGACGGCGTTGTGGTTGCGCCGCACGGCCAGGTCGAGCCAGCCCCGGAACTCCGCCCGCGCCGCCTCGGCCGGCAACCCCCGCCGGCTCGGCCAGTCGATGTTGTTCACCGTCGTGATCCACATGCCGCGCAACTCGCGCGGCGCCCGCGCCGCCCGGCCGACGCAGCTGGAGGCGGCGGGCGCCGGGCCGAGGGCGGCCACGGCGCCGCGATCGTCGTCGACGACCCGCTCTCGCACAGACCAGGCGCCGACCGCGACCGCCAGGGCGAGCGCGGCGACGACGGCGATGAGGACGCGGGTACGACGGCGGTGAGCGGGCGGATCGGCGGCGGGCATTGCCCCAGTCTGCCCAGTGCCGCCCCGCCGGGTGAACCGGGTGGAGGGTTACTTAACGGTCAGCTAAGGCCGGTGGGTCCACCGCGAGTCGGCCCGGAGGGTTCCGGCGTCACCTCGCCACGCTGCTACCTGACCACAATTCCGGTGGCGGTCCGGGACCGGCCGTTGCGAGACTCTGCTCTGTGCGAGAGCCGGACCGTTTCCGCGCCGCCGTCGGCACGTGGGCGGCCGGCGGCACGGACGCCGTGGCGGCGGCCGCGGTGGCCCGCGAACTGGCCGAGGACGGCCTGGCAACGGTCGTCCTCGTCGAAGGGGTCAGCGACCGGAGCGCGGTGGAGGCGCTGGCCGTCCGGCGCAACCGGGATCTGGCCGGCGAGGGCGTGTGCGTCCTGCCGATCGGCGGCGCGATGAGCGTCGGTCGGTTCCTGCGGCTCTTCGGCGCGCAGGGGCTCGCCGTGACCATCCGGGGGCTCTGCGACGAGGCCGAAGAGGGCTACTTCCGGCGCGGGTTGGAGCAGGCCGGCCTCGGTAGCGGCCTGACCCGCTCCGGAATGGAGGCGTTGGGCTTCTACGTGTGCGTCGCCGACCTGGAGGACGAGCTGATCCGCGCGCTGGGCACGGCCGGGGTCGAGCGGGTCCTGGCGGCCGAACAGGATCTGGCCCGCTTCCGGGTCTTCCAGAACCAGCCCGCGCAGCGGGGACGCGCGATCGAGCGGCAACTGCGCCGGTTCATGGGTACGACCAGCGGTCGCAAGGCCCGGTACGCCCGCGCGCTCGTCGACGCCCTCGACCCGAACCAGGTACCCCGGCCGCTGGATCACCTACTCCCGTCCCACTCCTGACCCCCGATCCGGCCCGCCTGCGCGGTGCACGCCCCCGAGGGACGTCCCTCAGCGCAGCCGCCGGGCGGCGAACCTGGCGGGTGGCGCGGCGATCGCGTCCTGGGCCGCGATCAACTGGATCTCCCGGGTGCCCGCCGCGAGGGTCGCCTCCAGTACGGCGAAGACGGAGGCGATGGTGCGTTCCAGCGCCGTGGCGGGCGAACCGGTCGTCCACAGGTGCGCGAGGTACAGCGCCGCGGTGACGTCGCCGCCGCCGTTGGGGCTGATCGGCAGCAGCGGGGTGGTCACCGCCCAGGCGCCCTCGTCGGAGACGGCCACCACCTCCAGCGACCCCACCGGCACGTCGCCGTGGAGCACGCTGGTGACCAGGACGTGCCGCGGTCCCGTCTCGCGTACCACGTCGACCGCGTCCAACAGCTCCGCCAGAGAGTTGGTCGCCCGGCCGGCGAGGAAGTCCAGCTCGAACTGGTTCGGGGTGATGATGTCCGCGCGCGGGACGACGGTGTCCCGCAGGTACTCCGGAATGCCCGGCCGGACGAACATCCCGCGGCCGGCGTCGCCCATCACCGGATCGCAGCAGTACACCGCGTCCGGGTTGGCGGCCTTGACCTTGTCGACCGCGTCGAGGATCACGGCACCCATCGCCGGGTCACCCTGGTAGCCCGACAGCACCGCGTCGGCGGTGCCGAGGACCCCGCGGTCGCCGATACCCGCGATCACCTCGGCCACGTCGGCCGGCGCCAGCAGCGGCCCGCGCCACGCGCCGTACCCGGTGTGGTTGGAGAAGTGGACCGTCACCACCGGCCACACCTCGTGCCCGAGGCGCTGCAGGGGGAAGGCGGCCGCGGAGTTGCCGACGTGGCCGTAGGCGACCGAGGACTGGATGGACAGGATCTTCACCGGCTCATCATGGCGCTTCCCGCCGGCACCGCGCGTACGGCCCGCCGTTCCTGTCGGGTGACCCACTCCGGGCCGGCGTGCCTTCAGGACACCGACCGTCGGAGCCTGTCGGGGTCGGGCGCTGGCTAGCGGACCTTACGCGTCGATCGCACCACGATGTCGTCGTACTCGGGGTGCTTGCCCAGCCACTCGGCGAGGAACGGGCAGATCGGCACCACCGTCCGGCCCCTGGCCCGCGCGTCGTCCATCACCGCGCGAGCGAGGGTCGATCCGACGCCCCTGCCCTCGAACTGCGGATCGACCTCGGTGTGCGTGTAGGCGATGATGGTGCCGGTCAACTGGTAGGTGACCACCCCGGCCAGCGCACCCGACTCGTCCCGCGCCTCGAACCGCTCCCGCTCCGGCGCGTCATTCACGGTGAACTCCACCCCACCATCGAAGCACGCCTGCCCGCGGAACCGGGTGTGAGGCCGGCAACGCTCCCGGGCACCGCGGCCCGGACGAACCGGGTCGTCGGTGCTGGCTCACCGGGGCGTCAGTCGGCGACCGAGGTGACGGTGGAGCTGTGTGCGCTGCCACGACCACCGCTTCCGGCGCCAGGCCGGCGAGCCGGGCCGGCCGCACGACGACGAGCAGCACCGCCATCGCCGCCACCATGCCACCGGCGACGACGAGGGCCATGGCCACCGCGCCGGTGCCCAGCACGCCCACCAGGGGCGCGGCCACCGCGCCGACGCCGAACTGCACGGCGCCGAGCAGGGCGGAGGCGGTACCGGCCGCTTCCCCGTGCCGGGACAGGGCCAGGGCCGGCGCGTTCGGCATCGCCAGGCCGGCCGCAGCGAGCACCACCCACAACGACACCAGCAGGCTCGGCAGCCCGCCGAGGCCGGTCACGGCGAAGGCGAGCAGCGCCAGTCCGGCCACGGTTCCCACGCCGAGGGCGACGACGAGGATCCGCTGCGGCGAGTGGCGGCGCAGCAGCCGTACGTTGAACTGGGTCGCCGCGATCAGTCCGACCGCGCCCGCGCCGAAGGCCAGCCCGAACTGCTGCTCGTCCAGCCCGTACTGCTGTTGCAGGACGAACGAGGAGCCGGCGACGTAGGCGAACAACGCCGCCATGGCCAGCCCGGCGACCAGCACCAGACCCACGAACGTCCGGTCCCGCAGCAGCCCGCCGTACACGGTGAGCGTCGCGACCACCCCGCCGCGCCGGCGGCGCTCGGCCGGCAGCGTCTCGCGGAGGCCGAGCGCGGCGACCACGACCAGCAGCACACCGAAGGCGGCCAGGGCCACGAACACGCCACGCCAGTCGGTCCAGCGCAGCAACCCGCCACCGAGGGTCGGCGCGAGGATCGGCGCCGCCCCCATGACCAGCAGCAGCCGGGAGAGCAGCTTGGCGAAGGCCGCGCCGTCGAACAGGTCGCGCACCACGGCCATCGCGACGACCGAGGCGGCCGCGACGCCGAGGCCCTGCACCACCCGCAGGCCACCGAGAACCGCGACGTTCGGTGCGACGACGCAGAGCACCGACGCCACGACGTGCAGCGCGATGCCGGCGATCAGCGGCGCGCGTCGGCCGACGGCGTCGGACAGCGGGCCGATCAGCAACTGGCCGACGGCGAGGCCCGCCAGCGTGCCGGTGAGGGTCAGTTGGACCGCCGCCGGCGTCGTCCGGAAATCGGCGACGATCGCGGGCAGCGCGGGCAGGTACATGTCGATGGTCAGCGGACCCACCGCGATCAGCGACCCGAGCACCAGGACGAGCCGCAGGCGTTGTCGGGGGGTCATCAGGTCGCCCGGTGTCAGCGGGCCCGCCCGCCGCTGCGGGGCGTCGACGGTCATCGGGTCGTCTCCGATCGGCCGTCACGGAGCCGGGCCGGGTGCGGGGCAGGAGTCACACCTGATTCCAAATCCCGATCCGGTGATCTGATTCCCCGTCGCCCAACAGGTAACGCAGGTCACAGCCGGGCGACGGCGGCCAACCGGCGATCCGGCAGCGGATTCCGGAGGGTCAGGCCAGGTTGGCCCGCCTCGCCGCCTGGCGCCGCAGTTCGTGGCGGGCCAGGGCGTTCTTGTGCACCTCGTCGGGTCCGTCGGCGAAGCGCAGGGTGCGGATGCGGGCGTAGGCGCCCGCCAGCGGGAAGTCCTGGGAGAGGCCGGCGGCGCCGTGCACCTGGATCGCCTTGTCCAGGATCCACAGGACGGTCTCGGGGGTGGCGATCTTGATCGCCTGGATCTCGGTGTGCGCGCCCTTGTTGCCGACGGTGTCCATCAGCCAGGCCGTCTTGAGCACCAGCAGTCGCAGCTGCTCGATCCGCACCCGGGACTCGGCGATCCAGTCGCGGATCACCCCCTGCTCGGCCAGCGGCCTGCCGAACGCGGTCCGCTGCTCGGCGCGGGCGCACATCAGCTCGACGGCCTGCTCGGCGACGCCGATGGAGCGCATGCAGTGGTGGATGCGGCCGGGGCCGAGCCGGGCCTGCGCGATCGCGAAGCCGTCGCCTTCGCCGCCGATCAGGTTCTCCACCGGCACGCGTACGTCGTGGAACTCCAGCTCGGCGTGCCCGCCGTGGTCGTGGTCGTCGTACCCGAACACCTCCATGCCGCGCTTGATCACCAGGCCCGGGGTGTCCCGTGGGACCAGCACCATGGACTGCTGACGGTGCCGCTCGGCGTCCGGGTCGGTCTTGCCCATGACGATGAGGATCCGGGCGTTCGGGTTCATCGCGCCGGTGATCCACCACTTGCGGCCGTTGATCACGTACTGGTCACCGGACCGCTCGATCCGGGTCGAGATGTTCGTCGCGTCCGAGGACGCCACGTCCGGCTCGGTCATGGCGAACGACGACCGGATCCGACCCTCCAGCAGCGGCTCCAACCACTGCTTGCGCTGCTGCTCGGTGCCGAACATCGCCAGCACCTCCATGTTGCCGGTGTCCGGGGCGGCGCAGTTCAGGGCGGCGGGCGCCAGGTGGCTACGTCCGGTGATCTCCGCCAGCGGGGCGTACTGCAGGTTGGTCAGGCCGGCTCCGTGCGTACCCGGCAGGAAGAGGTTCCACAGCCCGCGCTTCCGCGCGGCGGCGCGCAGCTCCGCGAGCACCGGCACCGCGTCCCAGGCCCAGCGGTTGCCGAGTTGCCCGAGTTGCTCGTGGAAGGCGTGCTCGGCCGGGTAGACGTGGCTGTCCATGAAGTCCAGGAGGTTGTCCCGCAGCCCCTCGGTCCTCGGGTCCAGGGCGAAGTCCATCAGTGCTCCTTGAGGTAGGTCAGGCCCGCGTCGAGCAGCAGCTCGGTGACCTCGCCGAGGCGCTCGAAGCCGGAGCCGACGGTCTGGCCGCGCAGGTGCCGGTAGTGGATGCCCTCGAGGATCGCGGCCAGCTTGAAGGCCGCCAGCCCGAGGTGGAAGCCGAGTGGCGGGAGGGGGCGGGTGCTGCTCGCCGCGTACCGGTCGAGGATCTCGTCCTCGGTCAGGAAGCCGGGCGCGGACGAGGCGTCGGCGACGGCCACTCCGACGAGCCGCCCGAGGCGCTGGTAGAGCACCAGCAGCGCCAGGTCGGTGAGCGGGTCGCCGAGGGTGGCCATCTCCCAGTCGATGACGGCCGCGAGGCGGTCGCGGTCGTCGGTGAGGACGTTGTCGAGGCGGTAGTCGCCGTGCACGATGCCCGGCGTCGACTCGCTCGGCACGCCGGACGCCAGGCGGGCGTGCAGCTCGTCGGCGGCCGGCAGGTCCCGGCAGTACGACGCGTCGAGCTGCTTCTTCCAGCGACTCACCTGCCGAGCCAGGAAGCCGTCCGCCCGGCCGAAGTCGGCCAGCCCCACGGCCACCGGGTCGACCGCGTGCAGCGCGGCCAGGGTGTCGACCAGCCGGGTCGAGATGACCCGGGTACGTTCCGGGCCGAGCCGCTCGAGCTCGGCCGCGTGCCGGTACGCCGTACCGTCGACCCGCTCCATCACGTAGAACGGGGCGCCCAGCACGTCGGCGTCGGAACAGAGCGCGTACGTCTTCGGCACCGGCACGTCGGTCGTCCACAGCGCCGACATGACGCGGTACTCCCGGCTCATGTCGTGCGCGGTGGCCAGCACGTGCCCCAGCGGCGGCCGCCGGACGATCCAGGTCCGCCGCCCGTCACCGACCTCGTAGGTGAGGTTGGACTTGCCGCCGGCGACCAGCCGGGCGGTGAGCTCCCCGGCCGCCTCGGGAACCGCGGCGGCGAACCAGTCGGCGAGTCGGGCCAGGTCGAGGCCCGGCGGGCCGAGCCGCTCGTCGGCGGTCACGGCACCAGGATGCTGACGGTCTCGACCACGCACGCCGGCTTCTCGGCGCCGGCCAGCTCGACGGTCACCTTCGCCGTGAGCTGGTAGCCACCGCCGCCGGGCACCAACGACAGCAGCTCCACCCCGGCCCGCACCTGAGAGTCGACGGGGACCGGGGAGGGGAAGCGGAGCTTGTTGGCGCCGTAGTTCACGCCCATGCTGAGCCCCTCCACCTTGTACACCTGCCAGACCAGCATCGGCACCAGCGACAAGGTCAGGTATCCGTGCGCGATGGTGCCGCCGAACGGGCCGTGCGCCGCCTTCGCGGGGTCGACGTGGATCCACTGGCGGTCACCCGTCGCCTCGGCGAAGGCGTCGATCTGCTGCTGCGTGACGGTGTGCCAGTCGGAGTAGCCGAGGTGGCTGCCGACCGCCTGCTCCAGCTCATTGATGCCGTGGAAGACCTTCATCATCTCTCCTTTCCCGGTCAGGCCTTCGGCCCGCCGGCGACGTACAGCACCTGGCCGGACACGAAACCGGCTCCCTCGCTGGCGAAGAACGACACGGCGTGCGCGATGTCCTCGGGCGTGCCGGTACGGGCGACGGGGATCTGCGCCGCAGCGGCGTTCTTGAAGTCCTCGAAGGCCATGCCGACCCGCGCCGCGGTGGCGGCGGTCATCTCGGTCTCGATGAAGCCGGGGGCGATGGCGTTCGCCGTGACGCCGAACTTCCCGAGTTCCAGGGCGAGCGTCTTGGTGAAGCCCTGCAGGCCGGCCTTGGCGGCCGCGTAGTTGGCCTGACCCCGGTTGCCCAGGGCCGAGGTGCTGGACAGGTTGACGATCCGCCCCCAACCGGCCTTGGTCATGTAGCCCTGCACGGCACGGCTCATCAGGAACGAGCCACGCAGGTGCACGTTCAGGACCGCGTCCCAGTCGTCGGCGGTCATCTTGAACAGCAGGTTGTCGCGGGTGATACCGGCGTTGTTGACCAGCACGGTCGGCTCGCCCAGTTCCTCGACGACCCGGTCCACGGCGGCCTGCACCGCCTGCTCGTCGGCGACGTTGGCGCCGACGGCCAGGGCTCGGCCGCCGCCGGCCTGGATCTCCTCGACGACCGGCTTGCCCGCCGCTTCGTCCAGGTCGACGACGGCGACGGCGAAGCCGTCCCGGGCAAGGCGCGTGGCGACGGCGGCGCCGATGCCACGGGCCGCTCCGGTGACGACTGCGGTGCGGGTGACGGTCATGGGGTCAACTCCTCGGTGCGGGCGGGATGGGGCAGGTCGGCTCCGGGCCGCGGCCGTGGGAGGCCGTTGCGGCAGGCGGGAAGCAGCTCGGCGATCGCGGCCCGCGTGCTGTCGGCGTCGGTGTGCAGCAGCGTCCGCATGCCGACCGCGCGGGCGCCGAGCACGTTCGGTTCGGCGTCGTCGACGAAGAGCACCCGGTCGGCCGGCAGCCCGAGCCGCTCCAGGGTGAACGCGTAGATCGGCGCGAGCGGCTTGCGCAGGTTGACCTCGCCGGAGATGACGACGGGATCGAAGAGTCCGTCGATCAGCTCGCGCGGGTACGTGTTGCCCCAACTGTTGGAGAGCAGGCCGACGCGCACGCCGGCGTCGCGCAACTGCCGGGCCAGGTCGAACATCGCCGGGTCGGGGCGCATCCCGGCGAAGAGCCGGGCCAGGACGCCGACCGGATCGACCGCACGCCCGTCGAGCGTGGTGAGCTCGGCGGCGAGCAGCGCGTCGAACTCGTCGACGCTCAGCGCCCCGGTCTCCAGGCGGTGGACGGGGGTGCCGTCCGGGGCGGCGCGGGACAGCCAGGCCTTGAGCGTGCGCGAGAACGAGGCCGGGTCGATGCCGTCGGCGTGCAGCCACGCGGCGATCGAGTCCCGGACCGGTCCGGTGAGCACGCCGCCGTAGTCGAAGACCACGGCATCCACCTGGTTGGCGGTGCTCACGAGACGTACACCACCCGGCCGACGGTGACGCCGTCGGCGAGCTCCTGCACCCCGTCGGCCACCTCGTCGAGCGCGAGGCGTTGGCTGACCAGGGGTCGTACCGCACCCTGGGCGGCCAACGCGGTGAGGGCCCGATGGCATTCGGCCACGGCCGCCGGGTCGTAGCGGTGGTACAGACCCCAGTGCAGGCCGACGATCGAGTAGTTCTTCACCAGGGCGTGGTTGAGCGCGGCGGACTGGATCTGACCGCCGGCGAAGCCGACCACGAGGATCCGGCCCTCGAAGGCGACGCACTTGGTCGAACGCTGGTAGGTCTCGCCGCCGACCGGGTCGTAGACGACGTCGGCGCCCCGACCACCGGTCTCGGCCTTGACCACCTCGACGAAGTCCTCTTCCCGGCGGTCCACGACCACGTCGGCGCCGAGCGCCCGGGCCACTGCCGCCTTCTCCGGACCGCCCACGACGCCGATCACCCGGGCGCCGGCCGCCTTGCCCAGCTGGACGGCGGCGCTGCCGACGCCGCCGGCCGCGGCGTGCACCAGCAGCGTCTCGCCCGCGCGCAGCCCGACCCGCCGGTGCAGGCCGAACCAGCCCGTCTGGTACCCGATGTAGAGCGAGGCCGCCTCGGCGTCGTCGAGCTGCGCGGGCGCGGGGAAGGTGGCCGCCGCAGCCAGCAGGGCGAACTCCGCGAACCCGCCGTACGGCAGCGTCGCGCCACCGAGCACCCGGTCGCCGACGGCGAACCCGTCGACACCTTCGCCGAGCGCGACGACCTCGCCACACAGCTCGACCCCCGGGGTGAACGGAAGCTCCGGCTTGACCTGGTACTCGCCACGGCACATCAGGACGTCCGGGAAGTTGGCCGGAGCGGCCAGCACCCGCACCACGAGCTGCCCGGGGCCCGGCTCCGGCTCGGCCACGTCGACGAGCCGCAGCACGTCGCGGGGCTCACCGAGCTCGGCGACCCGCCATGCCTTCATCGGGCTGCCCCCTGGTCCTCGAGTCGTCGCTGGAGCTTGTTCATCCCGTTGAGCCAGCGATCGGTGTCGGTGGCGCGGTGTGCGTAGTAGGTGGCCACCTGGGGATGCGGCAGGACGAGGAACCGGTCGTCGTGGAGGGCCTGCCACGTCGCCTCGGCGACGTCCTCGGGGGTGAGCGCCGCATCGTGGCTGAGCAACTCCTGCAACGGCCGGGCGTTGTCGAGCATCCGGGTCCGCACCCCCTGCGGACAGATCGCCTGCACCACGACGCCACGGTGCCGGTAGGTCAACGACAGCCATTCGGCGAACGCCACGACGGCGTGCTTGCTGACCGAATACGTCGGGCTCCCGATCATCGTGAGCAGCCCGGCCGCCGACGCGGTCACCACGAACCGACCCGAGCCGCGCTCGACCCAGCCGGGGACCAGCAGTCGCGCGGCCCGTACGTGCGCCAGGACGTTCACCTCGTGGCTGGCCGCCCAGTCCTCCTCGGTGGCCAGCAGCCCGTTGCCGCGGTCGATTCCGGCGTTCCCGACCCAGACGTCGATGCTGCCCAGGTGACCTCGGGCCGCCTCGACCAGCGCGGTAACCCCCTGCTCGGTGGCGGCGTCGCCGGGGGCGGGGCAGCCACCGATCTCCTCGGCCACCCGGACGGCCGCCTCGGCGTCGAGGTCGTTGACGACGACCCGCGCGCCCTCAGCGGCGAGTCGGGTGGCGAGCGCGCGACCGATGCCGTGGCCGGCGCCGGTGACGACCACGCCCTTGTCCCGTACCGGCATCACACACCTCCGGTCAGGGTGACGCCGCCGTCGACCACCAGCAGCTGACCGGTCATCCAGGCGGCGTCCGCGGAGAGCAGGAACGCGACGACGCTCCCGATGTCGTCGGGGACGCCGAGCCGCTTGAGCGGGTACGCCGCGGCCACCTGCTCCTCCCGACCCTCGTACAGGGCGGTGGCGAACTTCGTCTTCACCACGGCCGGGGCCACCGCGTTCACCCGGATGTCCGGGCCGAGCTCGACGGCGAGCTGCTGGGTGAGGTGGGTGAGCATCGCCTTGCTGGCCCCGTAGAAGCCGATGCCGGGCGCGGGCCGCAGGCCGGCGACCGAGGAGACGTTGACCACGGCGCCGCCGTGCTCCTTCATCCAGCCCCGATAGGCCTGCTGCACCCAGGACAGGGCGGCGAGGCAGTTCACCTCGAAGATCTTGCGGGCCGCGGCCAGGTCCAGCTCGACCATCGGGCCGTACGTCGGGTTGATGCCGGTGTTGTTGACCAGCAGATCGACGCCGCCGAAGGTGTCGACCGCGCGCGCGACGACCTCGGCCTGGTGGTCGGCGTGGCCGGCGATGCCGAGCGCGTGCTCCGGGCCCAGCTGGGCGACGGCCTGGTCGAGCGCCTCCTGTTTCCGGGCGGTGATGACGACCTTGGCGCCCTCGGCCACCAGTCGCTCGGCGATCGCCAGGCCGATGCCCCGGCTGGCACCGGTCACGATCGCCGTTCGTCCGGTGAATCTCGTGGACGTCGCTGCAGCTTGGGACACGGGCCTCCCCTTCAGGGTTACTAAGCGCTTGCTTACGTTAGGCTCGATGAAGTGTGCGACGCCGCAGCGGCTGCCGTCAACAGGTCCGGCCCGGTGGTCGACATCCGGCCGGCCCACCGGGCGTTGTGGTATCAATGCCGGCCAGGCAGAAGGAAGGATGGACGCGGGTTGACCTACACCGCCGATCACTCTCGCGCCGACGCGACCCGCGCCCGGCTGCTCGAGGCGGCCGTCGACGCGTTCGCCGAGCGAGGCTTCCACGGCACGACGACACGCGACATCGCCGCCGCGGCCGGGCTGAGCCCGGCCGCGCTCTACGTGCACCACAAATCCAAGGAGGAGCTGCTCTACCTGATCGCACGATCAGGACACGACCATGTGCTGCGCCTGGTGCAGGAGGCGATCGCGTCGTCCGACGACCCGGCCACGGCGCTGCGGCGGGCGGTCCACGACTTCGTCGTCTCGCACGCCCGCGACCACACCCGCACCCGGGTCGTGAACTACGAGCTGGCCGCACTGAGCCCCGAGCATCTCGCCGAGATCCGTGCCGTGCGCCACCGGATCGAGCAGGCGTTCCGCCAGCTCGTGGAGGCGGGCGTCGCCGCCGGTGTCTTCGACACCCCCGATCCGCGCATCGCCGGGGCGGCCCTGCTGTCCCTCGGCGTCGACCTCGGCCGGTGGTACCGCGACGACGGCGGCTGGAGCCCCGAGTACATCGCCACCCAGTACGCCGAGGTGGCGCTCCGTATCGTCGGGGCCCGCTGAACGACACAGCGGGGCGATCGGGCCCCGGACCACGACCAGCTGGTCGTTACTGGGAAGCCGCCCGTCGGCTCAGGTGCCCACCTTTCCCAGGGCCTCGGCGAGCTGCTTGAGGTCGAGGCCCGCCAGGTGGTCGAGGAAGTGCCGGCGTACGGCGGCCAGGTTGGTGGGCCAGGCCTGCGTCAGGCGGGCCAGGCCGGCGTCGGTGAGGACGGCGTTCCAGCCGCGGGCGTCCTGCGCGCACCTGACCCGCTGGACGTACCCCTGCCGTTCCAGCCGCTGCACGACGCGGCTCATGCCGCTGAGCGACATCTCGCAGGCGGCGGCCAGCTCGCTCATGCGCAGTCGCCGGTCGGGCGCCTCCGAGAGATGCATCAGGGTCTCGTACTCGATGCTGGGCAGTCCCTGCTCGCGTACGAGGTCGGCGTCGATGGCGCGGGGCAGGGCGTGAATGATCCGCGGGAGGGCCCGGACGACGGCCTCTTCGTCCGCGTTGAGAGGTTGCGGCCCTTTCGGGGCCGGTGGCGACTTCGGTGTGACGGTGGACATGCCCCCAGCATACTTGCTTGACGGAGCAATTACCCGCGCTATGGTTGCTTCGCGAAGCAAGGACATCCGGAGGGGGTGTCCGATCGTCACCAGGGGGAGCACATGACCAGGATCGGAATCATCATCGGCAGCACCCGGCCGGGGCGTAACGGAGCGGCCGTGGCCCAGTGGGTGTACGACGTCGCCAAGGAGCGCACCGACGCCGAGTTCGCCCTCGTCGACCTGCTCGACTACAAGCTGCCGCACCTCGACGAGGTCTACCCGCCGGCGATGGGGCAGTACCAGCAGCCGCACACGCTGGAGTGGGCCAGGACGATCGCGTCGTTCGACGGGTTCGTGATCGTGACGCCGGAGTACAACCACTCCACGTCCGGCGCCCTGAAGAACGCGATCGACTTCCTCTACAACGAGTGGAACAACAAGGCCGTCGGGTTCGTCAGCTACGGCTCGGTGGGTGGAGCCCGGGCGGTGGAGCACCTGCGGCTCATCGCCGGCGAGCTGCAGATGGCCGACGTGCGGTCCCAGGTGGCCCTCTCGCTCTTCACCGACTTCGAGAACTTCAGCGTCTTCAAGCCCAACGACTTCCAGCGGGACGCGCTGACCGTGACCCTCGACCAGGTCGTGGCCTGGAGCGAGGCCCTGAAGCCGCTGCGCACCAACTGATCAACCGCACCACCGATAGCCGTTGCTACCGGAACTGAACTTCCAATGGTGAAGGGACAGGACAATGCGTGGACTCACAGGCAAGGTCGCCCTCGTCGCCGGTGCGGCACCGGGCAACATCGGCGGCGCGACCGCGATCCGGCTCGCCGAGGAAGGCATGCTGGTCGTCGCGGCGGATCTGAACCAGGCCGCCGCCCAGACCGTGGTCGACGAGATCACCGCTGCCGGCGGAACAGCCGTGGCGCGGAGCTTCGACATCACCGACGGGCAGTCCTACCGCGAGCTGATCAACTTTACGGTCGACCGGTTCGGCGGCCTGCACGGCCTGTTCAACGTGGCCGCCGATCTCTCGCCACAGAACGTGGGACGGGACACCGACGTCATGTCGGTACCGGACGACGTCTGGCAGCACACCATCGACGTCACCCTCACCGGATACATGCACGGCATCCAAGATGCGCTGCCGATCATGATCAAGCAGGGCGCCGGCTCGATCGTCAACACCATGTCGAGTGCCGTCTGGATGGGCGAGAGCGACCACGTCGCCTACCAGGCGGCCAAGAGCGGACTGATCGGCCTCACCCGGCACACCGCGACGGTCGGCGGCAAGCACGGCGTTCGTACCAACCTGGTGTCGCCGGGCGTGATCCTCACCGGCGCGGCGCTCAAGACCACCACGGCCGAATTCCGGGAGCAGATTCTCGCGTCGGTTCGTTCGACGAGGCTGGGTAGGCCGGAGGACCTCGCCGCGATGGTGGCCTTCCTCTTCTCCGACGACGCCGCCTACATCAACGGCCAGTCGCTGCTGGTCGACGGCGGCGCCAACTTCACCTGATCCCACCAGACGCCGGCGCGCGCCCGATCCGAGCGCGCGCCGACGTGCATCTGCCGCCGGGCCGCGACCGGACAGCCCGCCACCGGTTCGGTCCTGTCCAACAGGTCAACCGCACCCCTACTATGCGAGCGTGATTCACGTTGCCCCGGTCCGGCGGCCGTACCCGCTGCTCGCCGCCGCGATCGTCCTGGTGTTGCTCGGCGCGGGCGTGGCCTGGGGAGTCGGGGACGCGCTCGGGCTGAGCCACACCCCCGCCGCCGTGCCGCGCGAGGACGTCGCCGCCGCGCCGCAGCGGGTGGCCGCACCGGCGCCGCCGCTGGCGTCCATGGTCGTGCCGGACGAGCCGCGCACCATCAAGGCCGCGGCCGCCGTCGCCGACGCGCTCGTCTCCCGCGGCCTGCCCCGCCCGGTCGTCAACCCGCCGGCGCCGGGCCGCACGCCACCGGCCGGGACCGCGACCACCGCGCAGCCTGCCGTCGGTACGCGGAGCACGGCCGGACTGGCCACGGGCACCCGGCAGGCCGGCGCGGCCGGTACCGCCGCGCCCTCGGCCCCGGCGGGCACGGCGGTGACCACGCTGCGGGCGGGCGTGCTCGCCACCCTGGCCACGGCGCCGGAGTCCTACCGGCTCAGCGTGCGCGGAACCGAGCTGGCCGTCGAGGGGGGCGACGTCGCGGGCATCGCGGCCGGGCTGTACCGGCTCGCCGACCGGATCCGCTCCGGCGCCGAGGCGCTGCCACCCGCCGAGGCGGGCCGGGTGGTCACGCCCCGGCTCGGCCTGCGGCTGACCGACGCCGGCTCGGTGGGCCGCGAGCCCGACCCGGCCGCCTTCGCCGCCGGCGACGACTACAACCTGAACGCCGACGTGGTCGGGCAGGCGCTGCTGCCGCAGGCACCGTGGGTGGACGCGGACGCGGTGGCCCGCATCGACGCGCAGTTCCGGCAGTTCGTCGACCACTCCGTGGCGCAGGGCTACAACGCGGTCGTCGTGCCCGGCTTCCTGGAGTACGTCACCTTCGCCAAGGTCGGCGACGGGCACGCGGTGTATCCGGCCGGCGACACGCACGTCGAACGCGCGCAGGCGATGGTCGCGGCGTTCGGCCCGGTCTTCCGGTACGCCGAGGAGATGGGCGTGAAGGTCTTCCTGCTCACCGACATGCTCGCGGTGTCACCGCCGCTGGAGGCGTACCTGACGAGGACCGTCGGCGGGCTCGACGTGGCCGACCCCCGGCTGTGGGCCGTCTACCAGGCCGGGCTGGCCGAACTGTTCGAGAACATGCCGTTCGTCGACGGCCTGATGGTCCGCATCGGCGAGGGCGGCGAGGTGTACGCCGAGGACGGCTGGGACTACTCGTCGAAGCTCGCCGTCACCACCGACGCGTCCGTGCGGGCGATGCTGCGGGCGCTGCTGGACACCGCGGGGAAGGCCGGCAAGGAGGTCATCTTCCGCACCTGGACCGTCGGCGTCGGCGCCGTCGGCGACCTGCACACCAACCCCGAGTCGTACGCACAGGTGCTGGGCGGGTTCGACGACCCGCACCTGATCGTCTCCACCAAGTACACCCTCGGCGACTTCTACAGTCACCTGCCGCTGAACACCACCCTGCTGGCCGGTGAGCACCGCCGCATCGTGGAGTTCCAGGCCCGGCGCGAGTTCGAGGCGTTCGGCTCGCTCCCCAACGACCTCGGCCCGCTGCACCGCCAGGCGCTGCGCGAGTTCCTCGCCGCCAACCCGAAGGTCGAGGGCGTCTGGAACTGGACCCAGGACGGCGGCCCGCTGCGCGCCGGGCCGATGTCGCTCTACCTGCGCACCGGATTCTGGCAGCTGTACGACCTGAACACGTACGCCGTCGCCCGGCTGGCCTGGGATCCGGACGCCGATCCGGCCCAGGTCACGGCGGACTGGGCGTACCGCACGTTCTCCGCCGACCCGGCCACCGTCGGCGCGATCGGGCAGGCCATGGCGCTGTCCCGGCAGGCGGTCACCAAGGGCCTCTACATCGGGCCGTACGCCGACAGGTCGGTACGGGCGCTCGGGCTGGAGCCGCCGCCGATGATGTGGATCTTCGAGTGGGACATCCCGACCGGCGACTCCGCCGCGCTCGACAGCATCTACGCGGTCACCGGCGGTCGCGTCGACGCGGCGATCGACGAGGGCGAGCAGGCCGTCGCGCTGGCCCGGCGGATGCGCGATCTGGTCGCCGCCACCGACCCGGCGACCTGGCGGGACGCCGGGCTGCGCGAGCACTTCACCAGCACCCTCGACTACCAGGTGAACCTCTTCGAGACGCTGGGCGCCTACCGGACCATGGTGCTGCGGCACGCGCAGTGGCTGGACACCGGCTCGGCGGCCGCCCACGACGGCTGGCGGCTGGCCGAGACGGCCTACCGCGACGCGCGCGACGTGCACCGGCAGCGCTACGGCACCGACCTGGACCTACCCGCGTACAACTTCACCGCCGCCGACCTGGGGGCGCAGCGCGCGGACCGGGACCCGGCCATGGCCTGGGCGGCCCGCGTGCTGCTGGGGCTGATCCTGGTGGTGGTGCTGCTCGGCGTGCGCGGGCGCGGGTTCGGCGGCGCCGCCGCGCGGGGTCTGCTGCTCGGCGCGGTCCGGCCGTGGCGGGTCGCCGCCCTGCCGGCGCCGCAGTCGCGGTCAGACCGGGTGCTGGTGTGGCTGGTCCCGGCCGTGGTGCTGGTGGCGAGCCGGCTCGTGTTCACCTGGTTCGCCGCCCCCGCGCACCTGCTGGTCACCCTGGGCGGGTGGGCGCTGTTCGCCCTGGTCGTACGCCTCGTCGTCGGCCGGCGGGACCCGTTCCACCTGTGGGCCGTGGTCGGCGGCGTCGCGCTGCTGCGCAGCGTGCTGCTGCTGGCGGCGCTCGCCGGACGCGGGCCGGGGAAGTACTGGTTCGCCTTCTGGACCGCGCCTGCCCTGCGCACGGTCTACGTCACCGTCGCGTTCGCGGCGTTCTGCTGGCTCTTCGTGGCCACCGCCGTGGTGCTGCGCGACCGGTACGGTCTGCGGCGCCGCAGCGCCGTCGGGCTGACCCTGACCGCCGCGGGTGTCCCACTCGGACTGCTGTCCGGCCTGGTCACGGCGGTCGGGCTGGAGCGCGCGCTGACGGTGTGGAACGACCAGCTGGCGCTGCTGCCCTGGGGCCTGTCCCGCATTCTCGGCATCACCGTCTACCTGGGCATCCCCGCCGGCCTCCCGGGGTACGCCGCCGTGGCCGGCGCCGCCCTGACCGCCGTCGGTCTGCTGCTGTCGGTCAATCACGGCCGGCGGAGAGCCTGACCGGCTCGCGTCGGAACTTTAGTTAGGGCTCTTGACAGCTTTGTCATGTGCCGCGAACGCTGACGAAATCTCCAACCGGGTGCGCGACCGTCGCATTCGGCCGTCCCCTCTGGAGGTTTTCGCATGAGGCGTAGTAGACGCAGGTTCCTGGTGCCGGTCGTGGTGGTGGCGAGCCTCGCGGTTCCCGCCGCACCGCCGCCCGCGCTGGCGGCCCCCGAAGCGTCCGCCACCGACTTCTCCACCTCGCTGGAGGCCGGCGATCCCCAGCCGACCTGGATCAACACCACCGAGACCGACGCCGGTGGCGCCGAGAAGACCTCAGGGGTGACCGGCAGCCCGGTCAAGGGAATCCCCGGCAACCTGGCCGGCCGGATCACCGAGGTCACCGCCAACGGGGAGAACCCGCCCAGCGAGACCGCGGACCGGGTCATCGACGGCAATGTCAGCACGAAGTGGCTGACCTTCACGCCGACCGGCTGGGTACGGGTCCGACTCGACGCGCCGGTCGCCGTCGTGCACTACGCGCTGACCTCCGCCAACGACGCACCGGAACGCGACCCGAAGGACTGGACCCTGCAGGGCTCCGCGGACGGGGAGAACTGGACCACGCTGGACACCCGGACCGGGCAGCAGTTCTCCGAGCGCTTCCAGACCAGGGAGTACCGGTTCGACAACGCCACCGCGTATCCCTACTACCGGCTCAACGTCACCGCGATCGGCGGGGGCGGCATCACCCAGCTCGCCGAGCTTCAGCTCTCCAACGGCGACACCACTCCCCCGCCGCCCAGCAACATGCGCACCATGAGCAGCGGCGGCCCGGTCAACGGCCCGACCATGAAGCCGAACGTCGGCTGGACCGGGGTCCGCGCGCTGCAGTACTCCGGCGGGCAGACCGTCAGCGGGCGGGGGTACGCGTACAACAAGGTCTTCGACGTCGACCTCACGGTGACCGACCGGACCGAGTTGTCGTACGTCATCTTCCCGGAGCTGACCGGGCAGGACCTGGACTACCCGAGCACCTACGCGGCGGTGGACCTGGCCTTCGACGACGGCACCTACCTCAGCGAGCTGGGCGCGGTGGACCAGCACGGCTTCGGGCTGAGCCCGCAGGCGCAGGGTGAGTCCAAGTCGCTCTACGCCGACCAGTGGAACGTCAAGCGGTCCCGGATCGGCGCGGTCGCCGCCGGCAAGCGCGTCGACCGCGTCCTGCTGGCCTACGACAGCACCACCGGGACCGGCCTGTTCAACGGCTGGGTCGACGACATCCGGATCACCGGCAACCCGGCCGAGGTGGCCAAGCCGCGCCCCTCCGACCACGTGCTCACCACCCGCGGCACCAACTCCAGCGGCAGCTTCTCCCGGGGCAACAACATCCCGGCGACCGCCGTGCCGCACGGCTTCAACTTCTGGACCCCGATGACCAACGCGGGCTCCATCAGCTGGCTGTACGACTACCAGAGCCGCAACACCGCCACCAACCGCCCGGCCCTGCAGGCGTTCACCGTCAGCCACGAGCCGAGCCCGTGGATGGGTGACCGGCAGACGTTCCAGGTGATGCCGTCACCGGCCACCGGGGTGCCCGCCGCCGGCCGGTCCGCCCGGGCGCTGCCGTTCGGGCACGAGAACGAGGTGGCGAAGGCGCATTACTACGGCGTCACCTTCGACAACGGCCTCAGGACGGAGCTGGCACCGACCGACCACGCCGCGCTGTTCCGGTTCACCTTCACCGGCGACCGGGGCAACCTGATCTTCGACAACGTCAACAACAACGGTGGCCTCACCCTCGGCGCCGACGGCGTGGTCAGCGGCTACTCGGACGTGCGCAGCGGGCTGTCCAACGGCGCCGGCCGGATGTTCGTCCACGGCGTCGTCGACGCCCCGGTCACCGCCAGCGGCCGGCTCACCGGCGGCGGTGGGTCCAACGTCACCGGCTACCTGGCCTTCGACACCCGACAGACCAAGACCGTCGAGTTGCGGATCGCCACCTCGCTCATTTCGGTGGAGCAGGCCCGGCGCAACCTCGAGAACGAGATCGGCCGCGACGACACCCTCGAGACGGTCCGCGAGCGCGCGCAGCGCCTCTGGGACGACAAACTGCGGGTGATCGAGGTCGAGGGGGCCACCGAGGACCAGCTCACCACCCTGTACTCCAACCTCTACCGGCTCTCGCTCTACCCCAACTCCGCACACGAGAACGTGGGCACGCCGGAGGCGCCGCTCTGGAAGCACGCGGTGCAGTCGACCACGTCGAGCACGATCCCGGCCGGCACCACCCCCACCCGGACCGGCGCCCCGGTCGTGGACGGCAAGGTGTACGTCAACAACGGCTTCTGGGACACGTACCGCACCACCTGGTCGGCGTACACGCTGCTCGACCCGGACACCGCCGGCGAACTGGTCGACGGGTTCGTGCAGCAGTACAAGGACGGCGGCTGGGTGTCGCGCTGGTCGTCGCCCGGGTACGCGAACCTGATGACCGGCACCAGCTCGGACGTGTCGTTCGCCGACGCGTACGTCAAGGGCGTGCGCGACTTCGACGTCAAGGCCGCGTACGAGGCGGCGGTGAAGAACGCCACGGTCAGCCCGCCGGGCAGCAACCCGAACAACACCAGCGTCGGTCGCAAGGGACTCCAGACGTCGATCTTCCAGGGGTACACCGCGTCGGACGTACCCGAAGGGGTCTCCTGGGCGCTGGAGGGCTACCTCAACGACTTCGGCATCGCGAACATGGGCGCGGCCCTCGCCGACGACCCCGCCACCCCGGAGACCGACCGGGCCCGCTACCGCGAGGAGTCGGAGTACTTCCGCAACCGGGCGCAGAACTACGTGCACATGTTCGACCCGCACGTCGACTTCTTCCAGGGGCGGGACGCCGCCGGGAAGTGGAAGTCCACCCCGGCGGAGTACGACCCGCGGGTCTGGGGCCACGAGCACGACTACACCGAGACCAACGGTTGGAACTTCGCGTTCCACGTCCCGCAGGACGGCCAGGGCCTGGCCAACCTGTACGGCGGTCGGCAGCAGATGGCCGACAAGCTGGACGAGTTCTTCCGCACCCCGGAGACGGCGAAGTTCCCGGGCTCCTACGGCGGCACCATCCACGAGATGATCGAGGCGCGGGACGTCCGGATGGGCATGTGGGGCTTCAGCAATCAGGTGGCCCACCACATCCCGTGGATGTACACGTACGCGGGGCAGCCGGCGAAGACGCAGGCCAAGGTCCGGGAGGCGCTGTCGCGGATGTACCTCGGCAGCGAGATCGGCCAGGGCTACGCGGGCGACGAGGACAACGGCGAGACCTCCGCCTGGTACCTCTTCAGCGCGCTCGGCTTCTACCCCCTCCAGGTGGGCAGCGCGGACTACGTGATCGGTTCGCCGCTGTTCCGCAAGGCGACGGTGCACCTGCCCAACGGCCGGCAGATCGTCGTCAACGCACCCGAAAACAACGCCCGCAACGTCTACGTGCAGGGGTTGAAGATCGACGGGCAGGCCCACCGGAAGTCCTCGATCTCGCACGGTGAGCTGGCCGACGGCGCGGTGCTGGACTTCGAGATGGGCGAGTACCCGTCGTCCTGGGCCACCGCGGCCGAAGACCTGCCGACCTCGCTCAGCAAGCCGGGACCGGTCGCCCGGCCGCTGGCGGACATCACCGTCACCGGCGGGGCCGCCGCGCTGCGGGACGACAGCTCGGGTACCACCGTCGCGGTCGACGACCCGGTGCAGTGGAAGGTCTCCGGCACCCCGGAGCAGGTCACCCACTACACGCTCACCTCCGGCAAGGTCGCCGGCGACCTGCACGGCTGGCAGCTCAAGGGGTCGTACGACGGCCGTAACTGGACGGTGCTCGACGACCGGGCCGACGAGTCGTTCCCCTGGCGGTCGCAGACCCGGTCGTTCCAGGTCGACCAGCCCGGCCGGTACGCCCACTACCGGCTGGAGGTGACGGCCGCCGACCCGACCGCCACGCTCGCGGAGGTGGAGTTGCTGGCGAAGCCGTCGCCGGCCTGTACCTCGACGATCACCGGACGGCGGGACGCCGCGCTGACCGTCACGTCCGGCGTGACGTGCCTGACCGGCGCGACGATCAACGGGACGGTGACCGTGCAGCCCGGTGCCGCGCTGTTCGTGCGGGGTGGCGTGCTCTCCGGCGGGGTGTCGGCCAGCGGTGCCGACGCGGTGGTGCTGCACGGCGTGACCGTGCGGGGTGGCGTCACCGTGGCCGGTACCACCGGCGAGGTCGCCATCGAGGCAAGTCAGGTTGTCGGCGCGGTCGGCCTCGTCGGCAACGCGGATCCGGTGCTCGCCGCCAGCACGGTCACCGGCGCGCTGTCCTGCGCCGACAACGTCCCGGCGCCCCGCGACAACGGGCTGCCCAGCACGGTCACCGGTGGCTCCTCGGGACAGTGCGCCCCGCGCTGACCGGCGAAATCGGGGCGCCCGGCGAACCGCCGGGCGCCCCGAACCCTGCCCGCCGGCGGGCGACAGGTCACCGGCCGCCCTCGGCCAGCTCGGCGAGCATCCCCTCGCAGCTGCGGACGACGACCTGCGCGCCCCGCCGCTGGGCGAGCCGGAGCAGCGGATCCTCCGCGCGGTTGCGCCACTGCCACTGCGCCTCGGCGGCGACCTCCCAGAGCCGCTGTACGGGCGCGTCGTGCTCCAGGCCGAGTCGGGCGGCCAGGCCGACCCCGTCACCGCCGACCAGGCGCTGCGCCTCCGCCGCCAGCTCGGCGTCGAACCCGAGCCGGGTGGTCCGCAGCGCCGCGAGCAGGCGCAGCTCCCGGAACTCGTGCGCACCGGCGAGGATCTGCTCCACCGCGCTGAGCAGCTCCCCGGTGCCCGGGCCGGGTTCGGCCTGCAGCAGCGCCTCCACCGCGGCGAGCGCGGAGCGGGCCTTGAGCGTGTCCCGTCGGTCGACGAAGAACCGGCTGATCGACTCGCGCAGCTCGGTCAGGCCGCTGCGCCGGATGAGTTCGGCGGCCAGCTTGCCCCGGCTGTCGCAGCCGGTACGGACCAGGGTGGTCGCCAGCCGGACCCCGATCAGGCCGAGCCGGTTCAGCAGCGCGGCCCGTACCTCGGTGTCCAGCCGTACCGGCAGCTCGGCGCGGACGAAGCGGTCGGCGGAGAGCAGGTGCCGGTCCAGCTCCTCCCGCGACACCTCGGCCAGCTGCGCGAGCGCGGCGAAGTCCGACTCGCTGAGCACCCGTCCGGCGAGACCGAGCAACCCGCTGCACGCCACCAGGTTCACGCAGAGCGCGTTCACCCGGGGGTCGCGGTGCTGCCGTCGGGCGAGCTGGCGGGCGGTGAGCAGCCCGTCGATCCGTCCGCCGCCGGTCTCGTCCACCCGGGACAGCACCAGGATCACGTTCACCGGGGCGGCCTGCCCGACCCGGCTGTCCCGGGTGGACTCCAGCACCCGCAGGTCGGTGCCGCGACCGTCGCGGGTCAGGTACAGCACCGCGTCCGCGTCCCGCAGCACCCGGTCCATGACCGGCGCCCGCCCGTGCTCGTCGGCACCGACGATCGCGGGCGTGTCGATCAGGGTGACCTGCCGCAGCGCCCGGGTCGGCCACTGCACCACGATGTCGCGCAGCTCGCCCTCCCGCCAGCCGACGAGGTCCACCCGCATCCCGGTCGCCGACTTGAGCACCGTCAGCTCCTGCGGGGGTTGGCTGCTGGAGTAGGCGGTGGCGCGTGGCTGCGGACCGTCCTCGTACCAGGTGAAGATGCCGCTGCCGTCCGGGCCGTCGATCGGCGCGACCTCCTCGCCCATGATCGCGTTCAGCACGGTCGACTTGCCCGACCGCCACGGGCCGGCGACCGCGACCCGCAGCGGTTGCTCCAGCCGGGCCAACTGGTGCCGGAGGTGACCGGTCGCGCGGGGGTTGTCCCGGTAGAGCTGGAGGGCCTGGTGCAGCAGCCCCCAGACCGCCTCGTCCAGCCGCAGGCCGACCGTCATGCCCGGGGCTCCAACGGCGCCGGAGCGGGCCGGGCGGCCGTCAACTGCTGGGCCTGCTCGTAGACGGCGGCCAACCGGCTCATCTTCAGCCGGATCTCGCGCTGGCGCTGGTCGCGGGCGGCCGCGTCGGTGTCGGCGGCCTGCTTCGCGGTACGGAACGACTGGACGATGGCCTCCTGCAACTCCTCGGTCAGCGCGGTGAAGTGGTCCCGGAGCATCCGCTGCACCTGCCGCGCGGTGTCCCGACAGTCCTTGGTCGTCCGGACGAAGAAGTCGTCGACGTGCCGCTGGATCGCCGTCTTGGCGCTCGCCTGGCGGCGGCGGAGCAGCTGCCTGCTCTCGTCCCGGATGCTCTTGCCGCCGAAGAGCGCACCGGCGCCGATCGAGACCGGGTTGATCATCGGCATGCCGGCGAGGGTCATCGCCAGGCCGAACATCAGCAGGCCACCGTACGAGCCCTTCATGCCGGTGATCACCTTCTGGCTCGCGGTGAACCGGTCGATGGTCGGCCGTTCCATCTCGGGCAGCCGGTCCACGAGATCCTCCGGCACCCTCATGGACCAGGGCGGCAGCACGTCGTAGCCGTACCGGGCAAAGTTGCCGGCGACCCGCCGGGCAGCGAAGTCGCAGCGCTGGGCCAACCACTCGTGGTTGGCCTCGGCGGCCTCGACCAGGCTGCGCTGCAACCACTCCTGGAAGGTGTCCCAGGAGACCAGCGGGTCGGCCGTGTCGAACGCCTCGTCGACCATCCGCAGGATCTGCCGGGTCCGGTCGCGCAGGTCGTACTCGATGTCGGAGAGCAGGTCGGCCATCTCGTCGGCGAGGGTGTTCTGCCAGCGGGTGGAGCAGCGGCGCAGCTCGTCGACCTCGCGCTGGGCCGCGTGCAGCCGGGAGATCGGGCCGGACTGCTCCTCCACCTCCTGGCTCTCCAGCTCGGCGCGCAGCGGCGCGGCGAGCTGCTCCACCACGGTGCGGGCGATCATCGCGACCGAGGCCCGGGCCAGCCCGTCGCCCTTGCCGGCCAGGTCCCGCTGCAGGCGCGCGATCAGCTGCGGGAAGCCCGACTCCGCGTTGAGGCCGTGGTCGTCGGTGACCGCCGCGCGCAGGCGCAACGCCGCCGAGACCGGGATCAGCGCCGCCGGTACGCCCGCCTCGGCCAGGTGCTGGCGGTTGCGCTCGGCGACCGCGCGCCAGTCCGGCACCAGGTCGATCTTGGTCTGCACCACCGCCACGTTCGGGTGCGACCGGGTGACGTGCAACAGCATGTTCAGCTCGGCGACGGAGAGTTCCCGGGTCGAGTCGGAGACGACCAGCACCGCGTCGGCGCGGTTCAGCGCGGCGGCCGGGGCGCCGGCACCGATCAGGGCCACCTCGTCGGTGCCGGGGGTGTCCACCAGCACCAGTCCCGCGCCGAGCAGCGCGCGCGGCAGTCCGATCTCGACGTACGCTGGGCCGCCGCCGGACCGGCGGCCCAGCGTGCCGGCCACCCCGGCCGCGATCTGGTCCAGCGGTACCGGGGTCCGCTCGGCGGTCGTCGGTACGGAGGCGCCGGCGGGTCGCCCGGAGGCGGACGCCGCCTGGACCACCGTGGCCGACGCGACCTCGGCGTGCTGCACCACGGTCGGCAGGACGGTGGTGCGGCCGTCGCCGACCGGGCACACCGGTGCGTTCACGATCGCGTTGACGAGTTGGCTCTTACCCTGGTGCGGTTCGCCGACGACCAGGACGCGCAGCTTCGGGTCGAGCAGCTGGGCGCGCTTCTGCCGGACCGCCTGAAGCAGGTCCGCCCGCCCGTGCTCGCGGCACGTGCGGGCGATCCCGTCGAGCGCGTCCAGCCAGATCCCCGCCATCACCGCACCAAGTGTGCGGATTTCGGAGCAATTAGCAAGTAGCGAACTGGCAAGAACGGGCGGAAAGCCGGATCGCGCGTGGCGATCCGGCTTTCCGCCTTCGCGGAGCCCCGATCAGAGCAGGCCGTCGCCGAGACCCAGCAGCCCGCCGCCGGCCGACGCGGACGCATCGGCGTGGACCCCGGAGTCGCCGCTCACACCGCCGTTGACGTCACCGGTCACGCTGCCCACCGTGCCGGTGACGCCGGAGACGACACCGTCCACCTGGTGCGTCACGCCGCCCACCGTGGACGACACGTCGACCTGCGGGACCAGGCCGCCGGAGCCGCTGACGCCGAGCCCGCCCAGGGTGTCGGTCACACCGAGCCCGCCGAGGGTGTCGTCGACGCCGAGCGAGTCGACGACCCCGCCGACCTGGCCGTAGGTGCCCGAGAGCGGGCCGCCGAGCAGGCCGTCCGGGGTGCCGAGCAGGCCGGCGTCGGTGCCGTCGAGCAGGGCGTCCGGGTTGCCGGCGATGCCGGCCACGTCACCGACCGCCGGGTCGGCCACGGTGTCCACCGCGCCCACCACGTCGGCGTCGAGGGTGTGTGCCACGTCGTGCACGCCGGTCAGGTCGGTCTCGAGGCCGCTCGGCCCGACGCCCAGGCCGATCCCGGGCAGCAGCGTCGCCCCGGCGGCGACGCCCGTCGGGTCGACGGCGATGGCGCCCAGCACGCCGGCCTTGACGTCCACTCCGGAGTAGGAGCTGCTGATGGTGATGTCCTGCGGCACGGCCTGGAGCTGGGCCACCACGTCGGTGGTGTCGGCCAGCAGCGGGTCGGCCCCGAGCTGCCCCGCCACCGGGGCCACCGGCGCCAGCCCGTGCACCGGGGCGTAGTCGACGACCAGCGGGACCACGTCCTGCACGTCGGCAGCGGTGATGTCGGTGAGCCCGGCGGCCTGGAGCGCGCCCTCCGGGTCGAGGTCGAACGCCGACTTGGCGTCAGGGTTGGTCAGCAGGTTGAGCACGAAGTCGTGCAGGGTCTGGTCCATGTGCCGGTTTCTCCTCGGACGTTGGCGTCAGCGACCGTGATCGTCAACAGGGACACTATGGCCGGGCGCCGGCATCGGTCATCGGGGATCGGCCCGCAATCCGCCCCGCCGGATTAGGGTGCTCACCGTCTCGTACGTTAGGGGGACTGGGGGAACCGGGCCGGCCAGATTTAGGGTCCCGATGCGGGAGCGATCTCTGGTACGAACGTAGGAGCCCACGGGGTGTCGCCGGGGGTGGGTCGCCGCACGGTGCCGACACCGTCGCCACCGGCCGGCCAACTCACGGTGAAGGAAGATTGCGGATGCCGTACGTCCTGGGGATCGACATCGGAAGCACCACCACCGCGGCCAGCGTGGCCCGGCGACGGGGTGCGACCTGGGCGCGACCCGAGGTGGTCACGCTGGACGGCGGGTCGGTGACCGTACCGTCGGTGTTGCACCTGGCAGCCGACGGGACGCTGGTGGTCGGTGAGCCCCCCGTCGAGGACGGAAGCCGGACGGCCCGCGGGTTCGTCCGCCGGGTCGGCGACGACGTTCCCCTGCTGCTCGGCGGCGAGGCCTGCCCGCCGGAAATGCTGACCGCGCTGCTGGCGGCCTGGGTGGTGGAACGGGTCCTCGACCGGGAGGGTGAGCCCGCCGAGGCCGTCGTGCTCAGCCACCCCGCAAACTGGGGGCGGCACCGGCGCGAGCTGCTGCACGAGGCGCTGTGGCAGTTCGGCCTGGGCAACGTGACGCTGCTGCCCCGTACGGTTACGGTGGCGGAGAGCCACGCGGCGCGCGGTTTCCCGGGCAGCGCGGCGGCCGTCTACGCCCTGGGCGGCAATTCCTTCGAGGCGGCCCTGGTCCGCCGCACCCCCCGCGGCACGTACGAGACGTTCGGCCTGCCGCAGGGGCTGGACTGGCTCGGCGGCGCGGACTTCGACGAGGCGCTGGCCGAGCACGTGCGTACCGTGCTCGCCCGGGAACTCGCCGCGGCCGGGCCTCGGCAGACGCACGCCACGCTGCGCGCGCTGCTGCCCGAGTGCGACCGGGCCAAGCGGGAACTGACCGTCGGCACGGAGACCGACGTGCTGCTGACCCTGCCGACCGGGCCGGTCCGGGTGCCGGTGAGCCGGGTGCGGTTCGAGGACATGATCCGGCCGGCCGTGCAGGCGACCGTCGACCTGCTGACCCGGACCGTCCACTCCGCCGGGTTGCTGCCGGCGCAGCTCGACGGCGTCCTGCTCGCCGGCGGCTCCACCCGGATCCCGCTGGTCGTCGAGCTGCTCGCCGCGGCCTTCCCGGTACCGGTGGAGGTGGAGCCCGATCCGCAGCTGACCGCCGCCACCGGCGCGGCGCTGGCCGCCTGCCAGGTGGTGTCGCCACGCCCGCGCCGGCCGGAGCCGGACCGCGGGCCCGCCCCGGCCGTCGAAACCGGACGGGCCGCCGCGCCGGCCGTCACGGCGCAGCGTGGCCCCGACCACGACCGTTCCGCCCGTAGCGAGCCACCACCCCGTCCCCCGGTCCGGATCACCCCGCTGGAACTGCCGCGGGCCTCCCGCCTGGTGCTGGCCCGCGGCCGGGGACGTGAAGGATGACCACCATGATCATGAGCGGCGTGGCCGGGTCCCGGCTGGTGCTGGACCGGGGGCCGCAGGCCCTGCTCGACGCGGTCGCGGCCGATCCGGACGCGCCGCTCGCGCTCGGCGTGACCGGGCCCGGTGGCCACGGCCGCAGCGCGTACCTCCAGGAGCTGGCCCGCGTCCACCGGCGGGCCGGGAGCACCGTGCTGGAGGGCGTCCCCGACCGTCCCGAGGAGATCGAGCCGGACGCCGTGCTGGTGGTCGACGACGCCCACCTGCTCGACGACGCCCGGCTCCGGGCGCTGCGCGAACTGGTGGTCACCCGCCGGCACCGCCTCGCCGTCGGCTACCGGCCGTGGCCCCGGCCGGCGGCGCTGGTCGAGCTGGCCGACGCGCTCCGACGGGACGGGCACCTGGTGCTGCTCACCCCGTTCACCCGGGAGCGGACCGCCGCCTACCTCAGCGCGGTGCCGGAGGTCGGCCGGCGGCCCGACCTGGTCGACTTCGTGCACGGGCAGACCGCCGGCGTTCCCCGCGACGTCGAGCGGCTGGTCCGCGGCCTGCGGGGGACGGAGATCCCGCCGGGCGTCCCGACCGAGCCGCCCCGGCAGGCCGTCCTTGAGTTCGGACCGGACCTGGAGGACCTGGCGCCCGACGTCCGCCGGCTCCTGCTCGCCGTCGCCGCCGGCGTACCGCTGCCGGTGGACCTGCTCGGGGCGCTGCTCGACCGGGAGCCGGGTGACGTGGACGAGCTGATCGCCGCGACCCGGGCGGCCGGCCTGCTCGGCGCGGACGGCCGGCTCGCCCCGATCGTGCGGCGCGCGGTGACCGCGCTGAGCCCGGCCGCCGACCGCGGCGCGGTGTGGCGCCGGCTCACCGAGCTGCAGCTCGCCCGGGGTGGGCCGGTGCTTCCGCTGGTCCGCTCGCTGTACGCGGCGCACGTGGCCGCCGACTGTCCGGCACCGACACTGGAGGCCGCGGCGGAGGAGGCGCTGGCCGGCGAGCCGGCCCTCGCGGCGGAGCTGTTCGCGGCGGCCACGGCCGCCGGGCGGCCGGCCGCGGTCCGACATGCCGTGGCCGCGGCCCTGGCCGGCGATCTGGACACCGCCCTCCGGCTGGCCGACCGACTCCTCGCCACGGCCGCCCCGGCCGACCGGGCGGAGGCGGCGGCGGTCGCCGCGACCGCGCTGGCGCACCGTGGTCAGGTCGGTCGCAGCGTCGAGCTGTACCGATGGTCGGGTACCGCCTCGGCGGAGTCCTTCGCCGCCGTCGGCGCGCTCGCGGCCGGCCGCGCCGCCGACGTGGCGACCCCGTCCGGGGACGACCGGGCGGGCGGACCACCCACCCTGCACGCCAGCGCCGCCCGGCTGATGGCCGAAGGAGTCCGGGACAGCCTCGCCGGCCCACCGACCGCCGCGCTCTCCACCCTCGTGCAGGCGGCCGCACTGCTGGAGCCGGCCGGCCGGGCGGCGCTCCTGCCGGACAGCCCGGCGGCGCTCGCCGCGTTGACCGGCCTGCACTGCGGCGAACTGGACATCGCCGAGCGGGTGCTCGACCGCGCCGCCACCAGCGGGACGGGCGGCCCCCTGATGGCCCGCCGCCACCGGTTGCTGCAGGCGTGGATCGCGATGGTCCGGGGCCGTACCGTCGTCGCGGCCGACCACCTCGCGGCGGTGACCGGCGACGGCCGGCCGATCGAGTCCCGGGACCTGCTCTTCGCCTCCGCGCTGGAGCTGGGGATCGCCCGGCGCAACAGCGACCTCGGCGCGCTCCAGCGCAGCTGGGGGCACGCGCTGGAGGCCGTCGTCCGCCACCCCGTCGACCTGTTCACGCTGCTGCCGCTGGGCGAGCTGGCCATCGCCGGCGCCCGGCTGGGCGACCTCGGCCGGCTGGAGCCGTACCTGCGGGAGGCACGCCTGCTGCTGGCCCGGCTCGGCGACCCGCCGCTGTGGAGCACGCCCCTGCACTGGAGCGGACTGCACGCGGCGATCCTGGCCGAGGAGCCGGCGGCAGCCGACGACCACGTGGCCGCCCTGGTCGCCGCCGCAGACCACAACCGGTACGCGGCCGTGGTCGCCGCGGCCGCCGCCGCCTGGGTGGACGTGCTGCGCGGAATGGTCGACCCGGTCCGGGTGGAGGCCGCCGCCCGCGGCCTGCACGACGCCGGCCTGTGCTGGGACGGCGCCCGCCTCGCCGGGCAGGCGGCGATCCGCACCTCGGACCGGCGGGCGATGACCACGCTGCTCGACTGCGCCCGCATGCTGCAGGGTCGGCCGGCGGGGGCCAAGGCCGGGCAACAGCCCGCGTCCGTCGACGCCCTCGCCGGTCCGGCTCCGCACCGGCTCAGCGACCGGGAGCGGGAGGTCGCCGAGCTGGTGCTGGCCGGGTTGACCTACCGGGAGATCGGAGACCGGCTCTTCATCTCCGCCAAGACCGTCGAGCACCACGTCGCCCGGATGCGCTCCCGGCTCGACTGCGCCAACCGGACGGAGCTGCTGGCCCTGCTGCGGACGATCCTGGCCGACCGGTCGCGCCAGGTGGCCGGGCAGCCCTGGCCGGAACGGTCCGGGTCGTGAGCCGGACCCAGACCGGCGGCCACGGCATGCGGACCCGGCTCGTCGCGCTGGCAGTCGTCCTGATCACGCTCTGGTCGTACGCGGCGTATCTGACCGGCCGGGACGCGGCCGACCTGCTCCGGGTACGGGCGCTGGCCCAGACCCTCGGCCAACCCACCGACCGGCTGATCCTCGAACTTCAGGTCGAGCGCCGGCTCACCGCCCGGGCGGTCGCCGGGGGCGGGCGGGCGGGTTCCGCGCTGGCCGGGGCACGCGACGGCACCGACCGTGCGGTCGCCGGGCTGCGCGCCTCCGTCGCCGACGGCCTCGGGCTGCTCACCGGCGGCGGCCGGGAGCGGGCCGACGAACTCATCCGGCAGCTGGGTGGGTTGGCCGGCCTGCGGGCGGTGGCCGACACCGGCCGGGCCGACGCGGTCGCCGGCTACGACCGCCTGATCGACACCGCCTTCACCGTGTACGGCCCGGAATGGAGCGTGCGGGACAGCGAGCCGGCCGCCGAGACCCGGGCGATCGTCGCGCTGGCCCGGGCCCGGGAGCTGCTCGCCCGGGAGGACACCCTGCTCACCGCCGCGCTGGCCGGCGACCGGATCACCGCCGACGACCGGCGCCGCCTCGCCGCGCTGGTCGCCAACCAGCGGTACGCCCGCGGCGAGGCCGTCGCCGGACTGCCGGCGGCCGACCGGAACGGCTACCAGGCGCTGGTGGACGGCACCCGCTTCACCGGCCTGCTGTCCCTGGAGGACGCGCTGCTCCGCGCCGACGACGGCCAGCCGGTGGTCACCGAGGAGGACTGGCGCGCCACGGCGGACGCGGCCCTGACCGGGCTGCACGAGTTCGTGCGGGCCACCGCCCGGGACAGTGCCGAGCGGGCCACGCCGGACGCGGCTCTGGTGGTCGTCCGCACCGGCGCCGTGCTGGGGCTCGGCCTGATCGCGGTGCTCGCCCTGCTCCTCACCTGGACCGGCGCCGTCCGCCGGCTCATCGGGCGGCCGGACTCCGCTACGCTGCCGGCCGGACCCGACCTGACCGAGCCCGCCACCCGGGAGCTGTTCCTGCGGCTCACCCAGCGCAACCAGGTCCTGCTGCGCGACCAGCTCACCCTGCTCGACGCGATGGAGCGGCGGGAGTCCTCGGCGGAGGAGACCGCCGACCTGTTCCAGCTCGACCACCTCGCCGCCCGGCTCCGGCGAAACGTCGAGAAGCTGATCATCCTCGGCGGCGCGACGCCGGCCCGGCGTTGGCGGCGGCCGGTGCCGCTGCTCGAGGTGGCGCGCGGCGCGATGGCCGAGGTCGCGGACTACCGGCGGGTGCTCGTCGCACCGCACTGGCCCTGGTCACTCACCGGACCCGCCGTCACTCCGGTCGTCCACCTGCTGGCCGAGCTGATCGAGAACGCACTGCGGTGCTCACCGGCGGACACCACGGTGCGGGTCGCCGGTGAGCCCGAGGCGGAGGGCTGCGCCATCGTGGTCACCGACGACGGACCGGGCCTGAGCGTGAGCGACCTGGCCGAGGCGAACGAACTGCTTGCCGACCCGCCCGCCGACGGCCCGCCCGTCGGCCGGGCCGGGCTGCACGCCGCCGCGCTGCTCGCCGCGCGCTGCGGCGCCCAGGTCTCGCTGCGTTCCGGCTCGCGCGGCGGAACGGCGGCGGTCGTGCTGCTCCCCGCCGGCCTGGTCACGCCGACCACGCCGCAGCAGGCAACCGCCGGGCCGCACCCCGCTTCGGTGCGGGAGCCAGGTGAGAACGGCGACGAACTGCCGGTGCCGGCCCACGGTGGACCACCGCCGTCCCGGCCCGACATCGCCGACCCCACGCAGATGCCCACCACGACCGCAGCAGAGGACGGCAGATGATCCCCCAAAATGGCGCCCCGGACGACCTGGAACGGCCCTGGACGGCGACGAGCGGAGACACAAATGCCGACCGCCGGCGACCCTGACGAGGCCTGGTACGACGACGACACCGGGCTCCTGGCCCGGCCGTACGTGGTGACCCGTGCGGCCGGCGTGGACGACGCCGGGCGTCTCGACCTCATCACCGTGGTCGTGGCCCGGGCCGCGGCTCCCGCGGCCACGCCGCTCTTTCCCGAGCAGGCGCGAATCCTCGAGCTGTGCCGACATCCACTGTCGGTGGCGGAGGTCGGCGCGCAACTGGACCTGCCGCTGGGTACGGTTCGGGTACTGCTCGGTGAGCTGCTGGACGCCGGGCTGATCGAGACGCACGTGTCGCCGACGCTGTCCGAGCTGCCGTCCCGGGAGCTACTCGAAGCGATGCTCACCGGGCTCCAGGCGCTGTGACCGACGGCGTGGGCCGGGGACGCGCGCACGGTGAGGGATCTGAGGGAGAAGAGCACGTGCCGTCATCACCGCCCCAGCCACGGCGGACCGTAGCGGTCATCCTGCTCGACCGGACCGTGGCCCTGGCCGGGCACGCGCGGCGCGCCATCGGCGGCCTCGGGGCCTCGTCCCGGCGTACCCGGGTCCTGCTGGCCGCCACGCTGGTGGTCCTGGTCGCGACGACGGCCTCGGTCGTCCTGGTCCTGCGGACGCCGGAGCGGCTGGCCCCGGTGGCCCTCGACCCGCCGCCGGACGTCGCCCTGCCCACGGACCCTGCGGTCAGTGGGCCCGACCCGCAGGCCAGGCCGGCCGCCTCCAGCCCGGCGGCGGCGAGGCGGACGACGACCGCGGCCGGCCCGCCGGTCGGCGCGGCGGCCCCGCCGGCGACGGCACCGTCCGGGCGAACCCCGTCAGCGGCGGCGGGGTCGAGCACCTCGGCCGCGTTGCGCGCCGCCTTCGCCATCGAGGAGCGCGCCCTGCTCAGCTACGGCGCCGAGGTGACCATCAGCAACGCCGGTCGGACGAGGGTGACGAACTGGACCCTGGTCATCACCCTGCCTCGGGAATCCCTCGAGATCTCCTCGGTCACCGGCGCCCGAGCCACCCGCGCGGGCGCGACCTGGACCTTCGTGCCGGACGAGACGACCGCAGAGGTGGCGGCCGGCAGCTCCGTCCAGGTCACCTTCCGGGTCAGCGGCGCGCCGATCAGCTCGACTCCCACGGCCTGCACCATCGACGGCGCGGCCTGCACCGGCCTGCCCGACTGACGGTTGCCGGCCACGGGCTGGTGACATCAGCGGCGGGCCGCCCCCGGACGGGTGACGCCGACCGAGCAGACAGCAGTGCGGCGTGATCGCTGGCTAAGCTCAGCGACGTTGCGTCCCGGCGACGGAACACCAGCTGACCGCTCCGCTCGCACGGTAGCCGCTTGCCTGTGATCCGGCTGCACGGCGGCGACAGCCGCCGTCGATTCCTCTGGTGGATGCGGAGGGCGTCTGATGGACCCGGGCATGTTCCCGGCTCCGCTCTGGGCCTGGGCCGCGATCGGGGCCGTCATCGCCGTCATGCTCGCGGTGGACATGCTCTCCCACCGCGACAACCACGTGATCGAGCTGCGGGAAGCGCTGATCTGGAGCGCCGTCTGGATCGCCGCCGGGCTGGCCTTCGGCCTGATCGTCTGGGTGGGGTGGGGCGGCGAGCCGGCGGTCGCGTACTACTCCGGCTACCTGCTGGAGAAGGCGCTCTCCATCGACAACGTCTTCGTCTTCGCGCTGCTGTTCGGCTACTTCCGGGTGCCCGAGGGATACCAGCACAAGGTGTTGTTCTGGGGTGTGATCGGCGCGCTCGCGTTCCGACTGGTCTTCATCTTCGCCGGAGCGGAACTGCTGCACCGGTTGGCCTTCGCCGGGTTCGTGCTCGGGGCGTTCCTGATCTGGACCGGGTGGCGCCTGGCGGTGCGGGGCGAGCCCGACGTCGACCCCGACCGCAACGTCGTGGTCCGGTTCTTCCGACGGGTGGTGCCGACCGAGCAGCGGTACCACGGCGGCCGGTTCACCGTCCGGGTCGACGGCCGGCGGCATGCAACGCTGCTGCTGGTGGCGCTGGTGGCGATCGAGGCGACCGACGTGGTGTTCGCGATCGACTCCGTGGCGGCGATCCTGGCCATCACCACCAACACCTTCCTGGTCTGGACGGCGACGGCGTTCGCCGTGCTGGGGCTGCGCAGCCTCTACTTCTGTCTGGCCGGACTGCTGCGGCACTTCGGGCACCTGCGCTACGGGCTGGCGGTGCTGCTGGCGTTCGCCGGGGCGAAGCTGATCCTGGCCGAGACGCCGGTGGGCGCGCTGCCGCTCTGGCTCACCCTGCTGGTGGTGGTGGTGACCCTGTCGGTTTCGATCGGCTGGAGCGTGCTGTCGGCCCGCCGGGACCGGCGCCGCCACGCCGCCGGCTGAGGAGCTGGGCGTCACCTGGCGTAATAGAAGTCGGCGGCCTCCCCGGCCCGCGCCGGCGCCTTGATCTGCTGGGCCTTCCCGTGGCCGCTCATCATGGTGGTCATCGTCAGCTTCGGGCCCGCACCGGGCGTGAGCTCCGCCCTGATCGAGGTGACCCAGCCCCGGTCGTCGGTCGTGATCGTGAACGGCGACAGGGGCATACCGATCGAGACGATGCTCGGCGCGCCCACGGGCAGAAACGACTCCACGTCCTCACCGTCCGGGTCGAAGCGGCCGGTCCAGGAGTGCGGGCCGGTCAGCTGCGCCGAGGTGATCGTGGAGGTGAACGTCTTCAGGCCGGTCGGGTCGGCCCAGTCGAAGCGCAGGAAGGGGTCGTCCCGCTTCACCCGCTTCAGGTCGACGTGCACCCAGTCCTTCTCGTCGGACGGCCGTACGTAGCTGTCGGTCCCGATCACGATCCGGCTACCCTGTGCGGTGGTTCATGGTGATTCCCGCGTGGTGGCCGGCCGGGTGGCCGGAACGAGGGCACGATAGCGAGCGATCGGTGCCGGTAATGCCCCCCGGCCCGGGTCGTACTCAATCGGCCGCCTGCTCCGCGAGCCAGTCGTCGAAGGTCGTGGCTGCTATCCGGGCATCCGGTCCCGGCAGTAGCACGTTTCCTGCCATGTCCGCGCCGAGGATCGCCTCCCAGGTGGGGACGATCTTCAGGTCACGTCCCACCGCCTGATGGGTCCGGCGCGCCATGTCCACGAGGTCGTGACGATCGGGGCCGGCCACACCAGGATGGCGTCCCTGCGGTGAGCCACCTGCGGCCACCGTCAGGAATTCGGCGACGTCAGCCGGCGCGATCGGCTGGACGAGCAGTGGCGCGAGGTAGGCGGTGCCATCCCGTTCGGTCCATCCGGCCACCGTGGCGGCGAAGTCGAAGAACTGGGTGGCGGGCACGATGGTCCACGGCACCGGTCCGGTGGACACCAGGCGCTCCTGCTCGCGCTTGCCCGAATAGTGCGCGGTGCCCGCGATGCGGTGCACCTCGACGATCGAGAGCAACACGTGGTGTCGCACCCCCGCCTGCTGCTCCGCTCGCAGCAGGTTCTGCGTGGTGGTGGCGAAGTACCTCGCCGTGGCTTCGCGGTCGGCAGGTGGCGCGCTGATCGCGTCGACGACGACGTCGACGCCGCTCAGGGCCTCGTCCAGCCCCCGTCCGGTCAGCAGGTCGACGCCGTGCGACCGGCTGATGGGTACCGGGTCGTGCCCGTGACGTTGCAGGGCCGTCACGGTGAGGGACCCGATGTTGCCGGATGCGCCGGCGACCGCCACCCGCATGGTGCGCTCCTGTCTCAGACCCGGTGCGAGGCGCAGCGGACGGGACAACCAGACACGGGATCGCCGCCGTACCCGACGACCCAGGACATGGCCGGCTCGCCCGACCGCACCCGCTTGCCGAGCGGGCTCGATGCGATGACAGCGCGGTGGTCGCCGGCCTCGCCTGAGCTACAGGGTAGGGGCGGTCGAGGTGCCGCGTGGCGCGAACCAGGACGCCCGCGGATCGGGGCAGGAAGTGACCCAGGTCACACCGGATGAACTTTCATCCGCCGGTCACGTCCGGAGCACTCGGATACCTCTCGCGTTTCTCCAGGGAGAATGATGCGCTCAATTCGCAAGATATCGGCGCTGGCACTGCTGGTGCTCGGCGTCTCGGCGGCGGCTCCGGGGGGTGTGCCGGCATCGGCGCAGCCCGGGGCCGCGAAGCCGACGACCACACCCAAGGTCGCGGCCGAGCCCCGGACGGTCACTCTGCTCACCGGCGACACCGTCCACCTCGGCACCGTGAACGGCCAGACGACTGTCGACGTGGTGCCGGGCAAGGGACGGGAACGGATTCCGTTTTTCACCCACAGCGCCGGCAAGGACGTGCGGGTCATCCCCGCGGACGCCGTCGGCCTGCTCAACCGGGGCAAGCTCGACACGCGGCTCTTCGACATCTCGAAGCTGGTCGAGTTCGGCTACGACGACACCCGGGCCACCCTGCCGCTCATCGTCCAACACGGCAGCGGCACCGCCGCCGGCCTCACCGGCGCCCGCACCACCCGGCAGCTCTCCGGGGCGAGCGCTGTCGCGGAGAGCCGCGCGGACGCGGTGTCCTTCTGGAACACCGTCACGTTCGCCGGGAGTGGCACCGAGCGGCAGCTGCGGGCCGGGTTCGACAAGATCTGGCTCGACGGGCTGCGCCAGCCCACCCTCGATGTCAGCGTCCCGCTGACCGGCGCGCCGCAGGCCTGGCAGTCCGGCTGGACGGGAACGGGGGTGAAGGTCGGCGTCATCGACACCGGCGTCGACCAGACCCACCCCGACCTGGCCGGCCGCGTCGCCGCTGCGGAGAACTTCACCGCCGAACCGGACGCCCTCGACCGGGTCGGCCACGGCACCCACGTCGCCTCCACCATCGCCGGCAGCGCGGCCGCCTCGCAGGGCCGGCATAAGGGCGTGGCGCCCGGTGCGACCCTCTACAGCGCCAAGGTCTGCATGGCGGAGGGCTGCCCGGAGTCGGCGATCCTGGCCGGCATGACCTGGGCGGCGGAGCAGGGCGTCAAGGTCGTCAACATGAGCCTCGGCGGCCCGGACAGCCCGGGGACCGACCCGATCGAGGCGGCCCTGACCGACCTCACTTCCCGCCACGGGGTGCTCTTCGTCGTCTCCGCGGGCAACAGCGGCGAGGCCGGCGAGTCCACGGTGAGCTCGCCCGGCGGTGTGGCCGAGGCGCTGACCGTGGGCGCCGTGACCAAGACGGGCGAGCTGGCCGAGTTCTCGAGCCGGGGGCCGCGCGCGGGCGATGCCGGCATCAAGCCGGACATCACCGCGCCCGGCGTCGGCATCGTCGCCGCCCGCAGCTCGACCTCCGACCTCTGGCCGAACGACGAGAACCCGCAGTACGCCAGCCTCAACGGCACCTCGATGGCGGCTCCGCACGTGGCCGGCGCGGCGGCGATCCTGGCCCAGCAGCACCCGGACTGGACGCCTGACCGGATCAAGTCCACGCTGATGGCGGCCGCGCAGCCGAACGCCGGCATCGGTGTCTACGAGCAGGGCGCCGGCTTCCTCGACGTCGCCCGGGCCATCCAGCAGACCGTCACGGCGAGCCCGGTCAGCGTCGCCTTCGAGCGGACCACCGTTGCGCAGCAGCACACGATCACGTACGCGAACAGCGGCTCTTCCGCCCTCACCCTGGCCGTCTCCCTCGACGCCAAGGACGCCGAGGGCGCACCGGCGCCGGCCGGCCTGTTCAGCCTCAGCGCCTCCTCGGTGACGGTCCCGGCCGGCGGTACGGCCACCGTGACCGTCACCGTGCAGGCCGGCGCCGACCTGCCCGACCACTACTTCGGCGGTGAGGTGACCGCCACCGGCGGCGGCGCGCAGGTGCAGACCCCGGTCGCGCTCGACGTCGCCCGCCACGATCTGGCCCTCAAGCTCATCGGGCCGGACGGTGGAGCGCCCACGCCCGAGCAGGGCTGGGTGACCGTCCTGACCGACCTGGACCGGCAGACCATCCAGGTGTTCGGCGACCTCGCGACCACCGGGTACCGGGTCCGCGCGGGCCGCTACCTGGTCCAGACCTACCTGGTGAGCGGCGACGACGTCATCACGCTGGTACGCCCGAGCCTCGACCTGACCACGGACCAGGCGCTCACCATGGACGCCCGCATGGCGAGGCCGATCGCGGTGTCGGTGCCGAATTCGAAGGCCACCGCGGTCCACCAGGAGTTCGGCTGGACGATCCGGACCGAGGAGCCGCAGATCTGGGGCAGCAACGACCTGTACGGCGTGCTGATGAACATCCCCTTCGACCACCTGCGGACCGCACAGATCGGGGCCGGCGAGACGCCCGGCTTCGTCTCCTACGTCAACGGCATGTGGGGCCAGGTGACCCCGGAGTTCACCCTGCACAACAGCCCGTACGCCTACCGGGTCTACCTGTACGAGCCGAAGAAGATGATGACCGGGCTGACCCGCAAGCTGCGCGCGGGCGACTTCGCCACGGTCCGCTCCCAGATCAGCGCGGACGTGGCCGGCGTGCCGGTTGCGCGGACCGCGGTCGCGCACGCGCCCGGCAACTCGCCGATCTACCGCGACGAGCGCAACATCCCGCCGAGCTTCACGTACGACGCGCCGAGCACCATCACCGAGTACTACAACCAGGACAAGCAGGCGGTGTGGAAGTCGACCTCGGCCCAGCTGAGGTACACGTACTACGAGTCGCCGTGGACCAGCTTCCGGCCCGGGCGCACGTACACGGTGAAGTGGGCCAACGCGGTGGCCGGGCCGGTCTTCCCGGAGCCGAACTTCGGCCAGCAGTTCGCCACCCGCTACTGGGGCGACCTGATCGGCGGGCCGGGGCCGCTGCACGGCGACGGCACCGGGCACATGGGCTTCCGGCATGTGCGCGGCGGCAGCGTGGAGGTCAACCTCTACCGCAACGGGGTCAAGGTCGGCGACGCGAACCAGACGCCCTGGGTGTGGAACGTGCCGGCGGAGACGGGTGACTACCGGCTGGCGGCGACGTTCCGCAGCGACCCGGCGTTCACCCTGTCGACGGTGGTCGACGCGGAGTGGACCTTCAAGTCCGGGCACGTGGGCGACGGCGAACTGGTGAAGCTGCCGATGACGGCGATCCGGTACACCCCGGAGCTCGACATCGACAACCGGGCGCCGGCCGGCCGGATGTTCGCGATCCCGGTCTCGCTCGACCGTCAGGTCGGGGCGGCGCCGGGCCAGACCACGGCGCTGACCGTGGAGGCGTCCTTCGACGACGGCAAGACCTGGCAGGAGCTGACCGTGCGGCGGTCCGGCGAGAAGGCGGTCGCCTGGGTGCGCAACCCGGCCGGCACCGGCTTCGTCTCGCTGCGCGCCGCTGCGACGGACACCAGCGGTAACACGGTCAAGCAGACCGTCATCCGCGCCTACCGGTACTGAGAACGGCCCCCGGACGCGGCGCCCACCGGCGCCGCGTCCGGGATCACCGGTGCCAGAGCAGCCGGTCGCGGATCCGCCGGGCCATCGGCGAGTCCGTCCCGTCGAGCTCGGCCAGGGCCTCGCTCCACGCCTGCCCGGCCAGGGCCGGGTCGCCGTTGGCCGAGTGGAAGTCGCCGATGGAGACCAGCACCTCCGCGGTGTGGTGGGTGGCCCGGGCGTCGCGGAAGATGTCGATCGCCTGCTGCCAGGTCGCCATTGCGTGCGGCACGTCGTCAATCATCGAGTACGTGTGCGCCAGCCAGGCCTGGGTGGTGCCCGTCCCGTGCAGGTCGCCGAGGGCCTCGAACTGCCGGCGCGCCTCGACGAACATGCCCAGCGCCTCGGCGTGCCGGCCGAGCCAGCCCTGTGCCCGCGCGATGACCAGCAGGGCGTTGGTGGCGCCCCGCACGTTGCCCTCGGCGCGAAAGAGCGTCCGCGCGGCCTCCGCATGCCGGATCGCCTCGTGGTAGCGCCGCTGGTCCAGCCGGATCTCGGCGATGTTGTTCTCCGCGTGGCCCTGCTCGTTGCGCCGGCCGAGCCGCTCGAAGAGCGCCCGGGCGTGCTGCAGGTGCGACAGCCCGCGGTCCAGATCGGCCAGGAAGTAGCAGGCGCCGGCGAGGCTGCGGTGCAGCAGGGCCTGGGCGGCGGGGTCGTCCCCGGTCGCGGCGAGGCCGGTGCTCATCGTTGCCGCCCACTGCCGGAACTGCGCGGTGTCCTGGAAGAAGTTCTGCAGGGCCAACGCGATCTGCCAGGCCGTGCGCGGCCGGCCGCGCTCCTTGGCCCGCGCGACGATGGCGGTCAGCACCCGCTGCTCGGCGGCGAACCAGGCCATCGCGTCGGCCCGGCCGGTGAAGCCGCGCCCGGTGACCCCGCGCTCGGACGGCTCCGGCTCCGGCAGCGGCACCTGCGGCTGCAGCGGCAGATGCGCCGCGTACGCACTGAGCTGGTAGTAGTCGTAGACCCGCTCGACGGCGGCGTCCCGCTCGGCCGCGTCGTCGTGCTCCTCCCCGAGCTCCACGGCATAGGCGCGCAGCAGATCGTGCATCCGCCACCGGCCGTTGCCGGGCTGGACCAGCAGCTGCGACCCGAGCTCGGCGAGCAGGCCGCGGGCGCAGCGCAGGGACAGGCCGCCCAGGGCGGCCGCCGCTTCCGCGCTCAGCTCCCCGGCCGGGTGCAGGGGCAGCAGCCGGAAGAGCCGGGCCGCGTCGGCAGTCAGGGCCCGGTAGGACCAGGAGAAGATCGCCTCCAGGTCGGCGTGGGTGTCCCCGAAGCCGGTCAGCCGGCCGTCGGCCTCGGCCAGTTCGCCGGCGACCGCGGGCAGGCTGAGCCCGGGCCGGCCGACGCTGCGGGTGGCCACCAGCGCCAGGGCCAGCGGCAGTCGGCCGCACCGCGCGATGATCTCGTCGACGGCGGCCGGGTCGGCGGCCGCCGCGTCGCCCAGCCGGCGGGTGAGCAGCTCGCGGGCCTCGGCGTGGGTGAGCAGGTCGAGGTGCAGCGGGTGGGCGCCCGCCTGGCCGGCCACGCCGGTGATCCGGCGGCGGCTGGTGGCGATGACGAGACTGCCGCCGGTGCCGGGCAGCAGGTGCCGGATCTGGTCCCAGTCGCGGCAGTTGTCGAGCAGGATCAGCATCCGACGCTCGGCCAGGATGCTGCGGTAGAGGCCGGCCTGGGCGTGCAGCTCGGCCGGGATGGCGGCCGGCGCGACCCCGAGGGACCACAGGAAGCCGCGCAGCGCCTCCGCCGGTGTCATCACCGAGTCGCCGGAGTCGAAACCGCGCAGGTCCGCGTGCAACTGCCCGTCGGGGTAGCGGGCGGCCAACTGGTGGGCCAGGTGCACCGCGAGGGTGGTCTTCCCGACGCCGGGCATTCCGTCGATGACCAGCGCGCTGGTCCGCCGCTCCCCGGCCAGCAGCTCCTCCGCGGCGGCCAGGACGTCGCGGCGGCCGGTGAAGTGGGGGTGGTCGGCCGGCAACTGCGCCGGCGGCTCGGCCCGGGTCGGCTGCGACAACTCCAGCTCGGCGCGACTGACGCCGCGCCGCGACCTGGAGCCGTCGCTCGAGGCGTCATGGTCGAGCACGCTGTCCCGGGCCGCGCGCAGGTCGCCGCCCGGCTGGATGCCGAGTTCGTCGGCGAGCCGGTGCTCGATGTCGGCATAAGCCGCGAGGGCCTCCGCCCGCCGGCCGTCCGCGGCGAGCGCGAGCAGCAGCCGCGCCTGCAGTGCCTCGTCCAGCGGCTCGTATTCGGCGGCCAGCCGGATCGCGGGCAGCACCGCGTGGACGCACCCGGCCCGCAAGGCGGCGTCGGTCGCCGCCCGGACGGCCGCGAACCGCTCGCCGTCGACAGCGACGAACTCCGGATGGGCCCGACCCCCGGGCTGCAGGCCCGAGGCGCACCGGTCCCGCCACAACGCCAGCGCCTCCCGGTAGAGCTCGACCGCCGGCTCGCCGGACCTGGCGGCGGCCTGGGCGACCAGGCGCCGGAAGCGCAGCAGGTCGAGCGCCTCCCCGTCGATCCGCAGCCGGTACTCTGCGCCGTCGCGGATCAGCACCGAGCCCGCTGCCCGCGTCGGCAGGCCCGGCTCGAACCGCCGCCGGAGCATCCCGACGTGCCGGTGCACCACGTTGACCGCGCTGGGTGGGGGGTCGGACTCCCAGAGCAGGTCGACGAGTTCGGCGACGCTGACGGCGCCGCCGGCCCGGGCGAGCAGCAACGCCAGGATCAGCCGCTGCTGCCGGGTACCCAGGTCGACCTCGGACTGGCCGCGCCAGGCCCGCACCGGGCCGAGCACGGCGAAGGAGAGCGGGGTGGTCATCTCGATGCGATCCACACAGGGCTGGTTGCCACGATCGCCATAGCATGGCAGGGCCCGCGCCGCCCGACGGGCGCGCCGTGGCAATGTGATCTTCGACTCAGCGGCGCCGATCGCCGGTCGGCGGAGTCGTCCCTGCTCAGGCTGCCTTGAGACCGGTGCGCAGGGCGCGCAGCGCATAGTGGGTCCGGGACTTCACCGTGCCGATCGGCACCCCCAGCCGGCCCGCGACCTCTTCCGGTGACCGCCCGACCAGGTAGACCTCGGAGAGCAGACTGCGCTGCGCCGGGCTGAGCCGGCTGAGCGCGTGCCGGATGGCGTGCGACGCCAGCGCGCTGCCGGTGGTGTCGTCACCAGCGGGAATCCAGGTCATGTCGACGAGATGGACCTCGGCCGGGCGGCCCCGCCGCAGCCGGACCCCGTCGATGACGAGCCGCCGGGCGACGGTGCAGAGCCACCGGCGGGCGGCATCGGGCTCGGCCGGCACCGAGTCGAGGTGCCGCCAGGTCCGCAGCATCGTCTCCTGGAGCAGATCCTCGGCGGTCTGCCGCTGACCGTGGGTCAACACCAGCAGGAGACGCAGCACGGCACGGGCGTGCTCCGCATGCAGCGCGGTCATGCGCTCAGCCCGGCCGACCGGCGAGTCATCGAGTGCCCGGAGCACCATGTTTCCCCCCACAGGCAGGAGCAACGGTGAATGAGGCACGAGCCTAGGGACGATCGATGCGAATAAAATGACGCGTAAGTGCGGATCGAGTGCCGTCGCCGATCGCAACCGGTCACGGACGCGACGTGACCGCCACGAGCAGGCCAGCCAGCCGCCGACCGGTCCCGGCCTGCGCGTAGGGGATCAGGGCCAGCAGCTCAGAGCGTCGCCGTGGCCGGCGAAGCGCAGCGGAGCCTCGCCCGGCGCCGGCTCGATCATCGGGTGGTGGTCGGCGTAGGCCAGCAGCCCCCGGTGCGCCGGTCAGCCGGTGCCGGCTGGAACTGCCGGCAGCGCAGCTCCGCGGCGACACGCTCGGCCGGGCTGTCGTGCTCCTCACCGAGCTCGGTGGCATAGGCCAGCAGCAGGGCATGGGCGCGGTAACGGCCCGGCAGGTCCTCGCTGATCAGGTGCGCGCGGCTCAGCTCGCCGATCAGCGCCCGCCCGGTCCGCAGCGGGACGCCGGCCAGGGCCGCTGCCCCGGCGATCGAGATGTCGGGGCCGGGCTGGATCGGCAGCAGCCGGAAGAGCCGGGCGGCCGGGGCGGAGAGTGCCTGGTAGGACCAGGAGAAGGCGGCACGCAGGCCGGTCTGCGGGTCGTCGCCGTCGAAGCCGTCCAGGCTCCCGGGCGCCTGGGCCAGCTCGGCGGCGATCTGTGCCGGTGGCGTCGGTGGCAGGCTCGCCATGCGGGCGGCCACCACGGCCAGCGCGAGCGGCAGCCGCCCGCAGCTGGCGATGATGGCGTCGATCGCGACCGGGTCCGCCGCGCCGCCGCCGGCGCCGAGCGCTGGCAGGAGCAGCGCGCGGGCCTCGTCGACGCTCGGCAGGCCGACCGGCAACGGGTGGGCGCCGGCCGTGGTCAGCAGGGTGCTGAGCCGGCTGCGGCTGGTGACGATCACCAGACAACCGGGGCTGCCCGGCAGCAGGTGCCGGATCTGCTCGGCATCCCGGCAGTTGTCGAGCAGGATCAGCACGCGCCGGCCGGCAAGTCTGCTGCGGTACATCCCCGCCTGGGCGTGCAGCTCGGCGGGAATGCCCTCCTGGGGCACCCCGAGCGAGCCGAGGAAGCCGCGCAGCGCCTCGGTCGGGCTCATCGCGGCCTCCCGGCCGTCGTATCCGCGCAGGTCGACGTAGAGCTGCCCGTCCGGGTAACCGGCGGCGAACTCGTGGGCGAGGTGGACGGCGAGGGCGGTCTTGCCGATCCCGGGCATGCCGTCGATCGCGAGCACCGCCGGCCCGCCCGGGCGCGCGACCGCCGCGCGGGCCTCGGCGACGAGGTCGTCCCGGCCGTTGAAGAAGGGCAGGTCCGGCGGCAGCTGCGCGGGCCGGGGAAACGGCGACGGCGATTCGGTACGCGCCGGCTGGGTGCGCTGGTGCAGCAGCCGGTCGTACGCCTCCCGCAGCTCGTCGCCCGGATCGACGCCCAGGTCGTCGGCGAGTCGGCGGCGCACCATCCGGTACATCTCGACGGCTTCCGCCTGGCGGCCGTCGGCGGCGAGCGCCAGCAGCAACCGGCTCTGCAGCGACTCGTCGAGCGGGTGCTGCTCGGCGGCCTGCCGCAACGGCGCCAGCACCGCGCTCATCCGGCCGCAGCGCTCGGCGGCGTCGGCGGCCTCGCGCACGGCCTCGGCGCGTTCGGCCTCCACGGCGAGGAACGCGGGATGCAGGCGGGAGGCCGGTTCCAGGCCCGCGGCGCACCGGCCGCGCCACAGCCGCAGCCCGTCGAGGGAATGCCGCAGCGCCGACTCGGGGTCGCCGTCCTGCAGGCTCCGGCCCGCCAGCCGGCTCAGCGACCGGAACTTCAGCAGGTCGAGGGACTCCTCGTCGGCGCGCAACCGATAGCCCGAGAGCTCCCGGAGGATGTGCCGGCCCGCCGACCGGGTAGGCAGGCCGGGCTCGAACAGCCGCCGGAGCACCCCGACGTGCCGGTGCACGACGTTCGCGGCGCTGGCCGGGGCCTCCTCGTCCCAGAGCAGGTCGACCAGCTCGGCCAGGGAGACCGGTGAACCGGCCCGGGCCAGCAGCAACGCGAGCACCAGACGCTGCTGGCGGGCCCCCAGATGCAGCTCGGCGCCGGCGCGGACGACCCTGATCGAGCCGAGCACCGAGAAGCCGATCGTCTCCCCCGCCTCCGCCCGCACACCGGCAACGGTAACCGGCGACCCGCCAACCGGACCTTTCGACCACCGGGTCTCCGGGACGGCGACGAAAACGGCGGGGCCGGCAACTCCTCGTCGACCCGCCGCAACCGTTCCCCCACACCGCTGCACGAGGTCCACCTTGCCGTCGCCGGTCATGCCGGTACGCCACGCCGCGGTCGCTCGGAACGCCTCCGAGCAGCAGCCGAAACCAGCCCGTTCGGCTCTGGTGAAACCATGTCTGACCTGGTCCGCTGAGGGATAGGACCACTCGGTTGGTCATCTGGACCGGAATCGAGACCGGCATGGACAACATGTATCTCCCTCGAAGCGCGCGCCGCCTGAGCTGCGCCCTCCTGGTCGGCGTCGTCACCCTGCTGGCGTTCGGCGGAGCAGCGCCGGCCTCCGGCCGCACCACCGCTGCCCCGGCCACCGCCGGCCGCACGACGGCGGCCGCGGTGACGGGCCCGTCGCCCGGCACGTTCACCGGACTGGGCTTCGACGCCTGCACCGCCCCATCGTCGGCGACCATGCAGGCGTGGCTGGCGGCCTCGCCCTACCGGGCGATCGTCATCTACTTCGGCGGTGTCAACCGCGCGTGCGCACAGCCCAACCTGACCCCCTCGTGGGTCGCCGCGCAGCAGGCGGCGGGCTGGCATCTGGTGCCGGTCTATCTCGGGTTGCAGGCACCGTGCACGACGTCCACCAAGCGCTATCTCATCGACGCAGCGGACGCGGCGGCGCAGGGACGCACCCAGGCGGACGACGCGGTCGCACAGGCGAAGGCGCTGGGCCTGGCGCCGGAGAGCGTACTCATCTTCGACATGGAGGCGTACCGGACCGACGACTCGGCCTGCCGCTCCGCGGTGCTCGCGTTCATGAGCGCCTGGACGGCGCGGCTGCACGACCTCGGCTACCTCTCCGGCTTCTACAGCAGCATGGCCTCGGGCGTCGCCGACCAGGTCGCGGCCTACAACACCCCCGGCTACGTCCGCCCCGACTACCTGGACTTCGCCCGCTGGGACGGAGTCGCCACCGTGTCCGACCCGGCGATCCCCAACTCGTACTGGTCTCCCCAGCGACGGATGAAGCAGTACCGAGGCGACCACAACGAGACGTGGGGCGGGGTGACGATCAACATCGACAACGATTACCTTGACGTCGCTCCCATTCCGGCGACTCCCTTCGGGGACTTCAACGGCAACGGCTGGTCCGACCTGCTGAGCCGCCAGCCCTCCACGGGCAACCTCTATCTCTACCCCGGCAACGGGACGTCCCTCGGCATCCGCACGACCATCGGCACGGGATGGAACGGCATGGACGTCATCGTCCGGACGGACTTCACCGGGGACGGTCACGGAGACCTCGTCGCCCGCGACAAGGCGACCGGCCATCTGTGGCTGTATCCGCGCACGCCGTCGGGGTGGGGCAGTCGGATCCGCCTCGGTACCGGCTGGAACTCCATGCGCGAGATCACCCCGGCCAACGACTTCAACCGAGACGGCTACCGGGACGTGCTCGCCGTGCAGACCTCCACCGGATACCTGTACCTGTACCCGGGCCGCGGCACGTCGTTCGGTCCACGAACGAGTCTCGGAACCGGCTGGAACACCATGGACGAACTCACCGGAGTCGGCGACTTCAACCGCGACGGCTACCAAGACCTGCTCGCCCGGCAGAAGTCCACCGGCAACCTCTTCCTCTACCCGGGACGGGCAGGCGGGCTCGGTACGAGGCTGCAGGTCGGCACCGCGTGGAACAGCATGCGTGACCTCGTCGGCGTCGGTGACTTCAACCGCGACGGCTACCCGGATCTGCTCGCCATCGAGAAGTCCACGAGCTACCTGTACTTCTACCGCGGTCAGGGCACGAGCTTCGCCGCCAGAATCCGGCTCGGTGTGAGCTGGGGCGGGATGCAACCCCTGCTGTGAAGTTCGGCCGTCCGCGAGCGGCGGCATCGAGCGTCGACGTCGGACCCCGCGAGCCCGCCGGCAGGCAGGGCGCGAGGACCGGCTGGCCCTACCGGCCCACCGGACCGCCCCGGCTCGCCGGGTATGAGGCTGCCTCACTCGCGGCGCGCCCCAGCGTTTTCTGCCTCTGTGTCCTGTTCGGTCGCTCAGAGTTCCAGTGTTTTCAACCTTTACATCCTGTTCAGTCGCTCAAGGTTTGGATGTTCTGTTTGGTATGTCTATGACCCGAAATTCGAATGCGCAGATAGTGGTACATCCACGGACCGCTTGATTGGTCAATCAGGACATATCCCCTGTCAGCGGACTCGTAGCCTCGACCGGTGCCCTTTCGCGTCTCCTTCGATGGACTCCCCCGTCGCCCGCAGTTCGCTCCGCCAATCCTCCCGTCCGGACCCGTTAGACCGGTGTTCGTCGATGTCACCGGGACCCGCCGCAGACGGATCGGACGGGCGGGAGTGATGGTCGCCCTCGCGTCGCTGACGTACCTGCCGATGGCCGGGAGCGGCCTGCTGCCCGGTCCGCCGGCGCCGGCGCAACCCGGGCCGCTCACCGTCGGCGGCGTTCTACTCGATCGCAGCGGACGCCCGCCGGCCAGCACACCATCGCCACTCGACGCCGCGTACCCACAGACGACCGAGAGGCCTTCGGACACGGTGGCCCGGGCACCGCGTCCAGCCCGTCAGGAACGGGAGCCCAACGAGCCGGACCTGCCAGCCCAGCCGCTCGATCCCGCACCCGACCGGCCCGAGTTCGATGCGCCCCGGACCGCCCAGAGCATCGACCCGGCACCGGTCAGGACCTCGCCGGCCCGGCCCGTTCCCGGCCGGGAGGCAACGCCGTCGACCCCCGAAAGCAGCGAACCGGCACCGGTCACGGCCTCGCCGGCCCTGCCCGCTCCCGGCCCGGTGCCGGTCAGATGACCGTTCGGAGTCGCCCTCGCGCCAGTGGCCCACCCGGGCGGCGCAGGTCCGGCCGCCCCGGTCTGTGGACCGGCCGGTTCGTCTGCGCGTCCCTGTTGACGGTGGTCGTGTGTGTGCTCCTGGTCGAGGCGTACGCGAATGCGGGATTCAGACCCGACCACGTGAGCGAGTCCGAGGACCAGCTCACCGTTCCGACCGACATCCTGCGCGGCGGCCCGGTCCTCGACGCGCGGGGCGAGCAACCCCGGTCCTACCGGATGCCCGCGAAGACCATCGCTCTCACCTTCGACGACGGGCCCGATCCCACCTGGACCCCCAAGGTGCTCGACGTCCTGCGGCGGCACCGGGCCAGGGCCACGTTCTTCGTGATCGGTTCGCAGTCGGCCAGGCACCGCGACCTGGCCCGGCGGACGGTCGCGGAGGGGCACGAGCTCGGCGTGCACACGTTCACCCACCCGGACGTGAGCGTGCTGCCGAGCTGGCGGCAGCGGATGGAGTACGCACAGACCCAGATGGCGATCGTGGACGCAGCCGGCGTACGGACCAGCCTCCTGCGGTTTCCCTACTCGTCGGTGCCCAGCGCCGTCGACGACTCGAACTGGCCGGTCATCCGGGCGGCCGCCCGACTCGGCTACCTGACCGTGGTGAACGACATCGACGGCCGGGACTGGGCCCGCCCCGGCGTGGACGCGATCGTGCGGAACATGACGCCGGCGGAGGGTGCGGGTGCCGTGGTGCTGCTGCACGACGCCGGCGGCGACCGGTCGCAGACCATCGCCGCACTGGACAGGTTCATTCCCCTGATGCAGGCACGGGGCTACACCTTCACCACGGTGAGCGACGGGATGAACCGGGCGCGGCCGGGCGCGGAAGCCTTCGTCGGCAACGTCCGGGCGTCGACCGCAGACCGCTGGCGGGCGGCCCCGATCCGCTGGGCGATCGTGCTGGCCGATTCGATCCTGCGAGGTCTGGCCGTCCTCTTCGTGGTGGTCGGGGCGCTCATGCTGGGCCGGACGCTGCTGCTGGTCCTGCTCGCCCGCAAACTCGCGCGGCGACGGCGGGCGCACCGCTGGCCCTGGGGGGTCACCACCGCACCGGTGTCGGTGATCGTGCCCGCCTACAACGAACGGGCCGGCATCGTTGCCACGGTTCGTTCACTGGCCGCCAACGACCACCCGGGCATCGAGGTGATCGTGGTCGACGACGGTTCGACCGACGGCACGGCCGACCTCGTCGACGCGCTCGGCCTCGACACCGTGCGGGTCATCCGCAAGCCCAACGGAGGCAAGGCGAGCGCCCTCAACACCGGGCTCCTGTACGCCTCGCACGACATCATCGTGACCGTCGACGCGGACACCGTCTTCGAGCCGGACGCGATCCGCAGGCTCGTCGAACCGTTCACCGATCCGCGGATGGGCGCGGTGGCCGGCAACGTGAAGGTCACCAATCGGCACGGGATGCTCGGCCAGTGGCAGCACATCGAGTACGTCATCGGCTTCAGCCTGGACCGCCGGTTCTACGAGACGCTCGGCTGCATACCGACGGTGCCCGGGGCGATCGCCGCCTTCCGCCGGCGCGCCATGACGGATGTCGGTGGGATGAGCGGCGACACCCTGGCCGAGGACACCGACGTCACCATGGCGATCCTCCGTGCCGGCTGGCGGGTGGTTTACCAGGACCGTGCCCGCGCCTGGACGGAGGCGCCCGCGTCGCTGGGCGACCTGTGGCGACAGCGCTGCCGGTGGAGCTACGGCACCCTGCAGGCGATGTGGAAGCACCGGAGCGCGGTGTTCGACCGCGGCGCCTCGGGCCGCTTCGGCCGCTTCGGCCTGCCCATGCTCGCCCTCTTCGGCGTGGTACTGCCCCTGCTCGGTCCGGTGCTCGACCTGCTCGCCCTGTACGGGCTCTTCTTCATGGACACGAAGACGACGGCCGTGGCGTGGGTCGCGATGCTGGTCGTGCAGGCCCTGACCGCGGCGGTGGCCTTCCGGCTCGACGGGGAACCGCTGCGCCCGCTGCTCACCCTGCCGATTCAGCAGTTCGCCTACCGCCAACTGATGTACCTGGTACTGGCCCGGTCCGTGGTGACGGCGGTGACCGGCTCCCGCCTGGGTTGGCGCAAGGTCAAGCGCGCTGGCGACGTCGTGCGGCACCAGGCCGCGCCACCCGCGTCGACGGACGGTGGCGCGGGAGGACACCCGGTCCGGGACCGCTGGTTCGACACGCTACGGGCCGTGGCGCTGGGCCGCGTCGTCGTGTACCACATGTTCGGCGCCGCCTGGCTGAGCTTCGTCTTCCCCGCCATGGGGGTGATGTTCGCGCTGGGCGGTTCGCTGATGGCCGCCTCGCTGGACCGGGCGCCGGACCGGGCGGTCATCAGCCGCCTGCGCCGCCTGCTGCCGGCCCTGTGCGCGATGGGGCTCGTGCTGGTGCCCGTGATGGTCTGGCACGGCTGGTCCGACCGGCCGGCCTGGCCGGCGCTGTTGAGCTGGCTGGTTCCGCTGGTGCAGCCGCCGGGCAACGAGTGGGCGGCGGACGTGACAGGGGTGCTGTGGTATCTCGTGGCGTACCTGTGGCTGGTCCTGCTCTCCCCCGGGCTGCTCGCGGTGTACCGGCGGTGGCCGGTCGGGTCCGTACTCGTCCCGCTGGCCGCCGTGGTGGTGCTGCAGACGGCTGACCCGTCACCCGGCGGGCCGGTGGGGTCGGCGCTGACCGACCTGGCCACGTTCGGCGCCTGCTGGTTGGTGGGTTTCGCGCACCGCGACGGCCGGCTGCGGCGGCTTCCGTTGTCGGCGCTGCTGGCCGCCGCAGCCGGGTGCCTGGGGTTCGCGCTCGGCTGGCTCGCCACCCACCCCGCCGGGGGCCTGGACCTCAATGACATCCCCGTCGCCCAGGCGTTCTGGTCGTTGGCCTTCGTGCTGGTCCTGCTCCGGGTCACGCCCCCGATGGGCTGGCTGACCCGGATCCGGCCGCTCGACCGGTTGGTCACGGCGTTGAACAGCCGGGCCCTGACCATCTACCTCTGGCACAACGCCGCCATCGCGGTCTGCTTCGCCGTCGGCGACGGCATGGGCCTCTGGCGGGTGGGCCAGGTGGGCTACCTGGCCGTGGCCCTGGTGATCCTCGCCGGTGTGGTGCTGGCCCTGGGCTGGATCGAGGACGTCAGCGCCCGGCGTCGGCCCCGGCTGCTGCCCTGGACACGTCCCACGAGGGCGTCCGGACCCGCTCCGTCGGTCGGAGAGAAACCGGGCGGCGTCACCGCGGCGGACGTTCGGCGGCAGGAGGCGGCCGCCATGCGATGACCAGGCGACACGTACGTCCCATGCAGGCGAAATGTAACATTCATTTAATTTTGTCGTATTATTGACTCATCTTGGCGCCTCCCCCGCCACAGGTCCGGGGCGACACCGGAGGCCGCCGCGTCCGAAAGGACGACGGCGGACGGTTCCCCGGCGGGTGAGACGCCGCTGCGGGCCGACCGGACACGGACACGATCCATCCGGACGCCCGCGAGCGGGAAGACGGTGACTTGGGTGGTCACCACGGCCGGCACGGGCCTTCGCCCTCCTACGGGGCCCGTGCCGGCCACCTCCAGGGCGGGCGGTCCCGACACCGGGGCGTCGGCGAAGGACCCGCATCGACTCACCCCGTGGCGAGGGCCGAAGGGAGACAGCATGTCGTATCCACCGAACACGCCGACCGAGCGGGCACTGTGGAGCGCCGTGGTGGACGGCGTCCGCGCGGCCGGCGCATCGGATCGGGCGGGTTTCGAGGCGGCGGTCAGCCGCCTGCGACGCCTGCCCCAACCGTGGGCGGACCAGGTCCTCGACCACACCGCCGAACTACTGGCCGAGGAAATCGGCCCGCCCGGGTCTGTCCACTGGCCACTCCCGGTGCCGCCCGGTGCCGGGCTCGCGCCGTGGGCGCGGGCGGACCCGCGTCTGCTCGCCCTCCTCTCCCGGCGTGACCATCGACGACCAGCGGCGACGCCCAGTGATCCGGAGGAGACGACGCGGCGGCTGCTGTTGATCACCCACCTGGCCCTCGTGGCGCAGGTCGGGGTCGGTGCCTTTCTCGATGTGGCCCTGGTCGGTGCCGGCCGGTCCTCCCGGCCGCCGTCCGGACTGGTCCCGCACTGCCGGCTCGGACGCTGACCGAAGACCCGGTCCCGCCTCCGGTCCTGTCCCTCGTGTCTTTCCAGGATGCGGTTCTCCCACGCCCACGCGGCGATCTCGACCCGGTTGCGGGCTCCAGCGTCGGCCCGCTATTTCATCAAACTGATTTGATGTATTCTGTTGATCGTGGCGTTGTCGAGTCAGGCTCCCCCGGCGTTCGTGCGCTTGGCCGCCCACCCGCTGCGGTGGCGGCTGCTGATCGCACTCGCCGACAGCGACTACCGGGTCCGGGAACTCGTGACGCTGGTGGGTGAGCCGCAGAACCTGGTCTCCTACCATCTCCGCCTGCTGCGTGACGGCGGGCTGGTCACGGCCACGCGCAGCAGCTTCGACGGCCGCGACAGCTACTACCACCTGGATCTGGATCGCTGTACGGATGCGCTGGCCGACACCGGCGCCGCGCTGCACCCGGCGCTGCGCCGGGAGCCCGCCCCGCACACACCGGTGGACCTGCGGCGCTCGCCTCGCGTCAGCGTGCTGTTCGTCTGCACAGGCAACAGCGCCCGCTCACCGATCGCCGAGGCCCTGCTACGCCACCGCACCGGCGGCCAGGTCGAGGTGGCCAGCGCCGGCAGCCGACCAAAGCCCCGCCATCATCCCAACGCCATCCGGGTGCTACATGACGAGTTCGCCATCGACATCACCGGCCGGCGCCCCCGGCACCTGGACACCCTGACCGGCTGCCGGTTCGACTACGTGATCAGCCTGTGCGACAAGGCCCGCGAGGCCTGCCCCGACTTCCCGGACCATCCCCGGCGGGTGCACTGGAGCATCCCCGACCCCGCCACGGCCGGCAACACCGACCAGACCAGCTACCCCGCCTTCCAGCACACCGCGACAGACATCGACACCCGCGTCAGGCACCTGCTGCCCGTGCTCACCGCCACCCGGTCCTGAAGGAGATTCCGTCGTGACAGCATCCGACCAGTACGCCAACGTCCGTTACCTCGTTGATGACGTCCAGGCGGCCGTCGACTTCTACACCACCCATCTCGGCTTCACCCTGAACACCAGCGCCGCGCCCGCGTTCGCTGACGTGCTGCGCGGCCCGCTGCGGCTGCTGCTGTCCGGGCCAGCCAGTTCCGGCGCCCGCGCCACCCCCAACGACGCCACCAGCCCGGGCCGCAACCGCATCCACCTCATCGTTGACGACCTGGACACGGAGGTCGACCGGCTCCGTGGCGCGGGGCTGTCGTTCCGCAGCGAGCCGATCTCCGGGCCCGGTGGGCGGCAGATCCTGCTCGCCGACCCCGCCGGCAACCTGATCGAGCTGTTCCAACCCGCTCACCAGTCCCCCGCCACGCCGACCACCTGACCGCAGCCCGCGGGAAAAGATCCGTCGGCGTTCGTGCCGGTGGTGCGGAGGCCCGACGGGCGCGTACGGCGCGCTGGAGCCTGGTGGGGCGGTCTTCCGGCAGACCTGAGCGCGCCCTCGTATTCGCTGCGACCAGCCGGTCAGCCGGTGCGGTGGGAGCGGGCCAGACCCAGCCCGCCGAGGACCATGGCGATCAGCCCCACCACCAGGGCCACGAAGCCGCCGACTATTCCGCCGCCGGTACCGGGACCACCATCGGCGCCGGCCACAACCAGCCCGCCGATGACCGCGGCGGCCAGCCCCGCCGCCAGGGCCACGATGGCCCCTCCCTTCCCGGTGCCGGTGCCGATACGACCGGCCGAGCGGGCCAGAGCCAGCCCACCGATGACCACGCCGACCAGCCCCAGCAGCGCGGCCACCAGGGACCAGAAACGCCCGGCGGTCAAGGTGTAGGAACTGGCGGCGGCTGACTGGGCCACGACGTGCGCGGCCGACGGTGTGGCAGGCCCGAAATCTCCGAGCATGGCAAACTCGGCGGCGGCAAGCAGGTGACGGACGGACATGAGGTGCTCCTTCTCCTCTGACGACTGGACGTCGCCTGATCCTGTCCGCTGGACCCACCGCCGGTCGTCCTGCGGACGCAGGCAATTCGCGCTGCCGCCGATGCCGTAGCCGGCTGCCGCGGATGCCGCAGGCGCCGCGAAGGTACTGCGGGCGCGGTATACAGCAGTCGTCCGGGAGCGGGATTCGCTCGCAGCGGCGTCCGGCTAGGGTGCGCGCATGGACAGAGGACGGTTCGGTGTCCCGGCCGGGGTCCGAGACTGGGCGATCGCCGTCGGCGTGGCGGCGGCGCTGCTGGCCGCCGGGCTGTCCGGACAGCAGTCAGACACGAACGTCGACCTGCTCGGCTACGCGCTGTTGGCGGCGGGTGGTCTGGCGCTGGCCGCGCGTCGCCGGGCTCCGGTTCCCGTGCTGGCCGTGACCGGGTTGTGCGCGGTGGGTTACCAGGCGGCCGGTTTCGACGTGCCTGCGGTCGCGTATCTGTTCGCGGTGTACGCGGCGGTGCGGGCGGGACACCGCATCATCACGGTGGCGGCGAGCGTGACCCTGCTGGCCGCTCTCCCCCTGGCGGCCCTGGCTTCGGGCCTGCACGACACGGGCGAGGCGTTCGCGCAGGCCCGAGGCGCCCTCGAAATCGCCTGGCTGATCGCTGCCGGCGCCGCCGGGGAGGCGCTGCGGCAGGCCGAGCGGCGGGCGGACGAAGCCGAGCGCACCCGGGAGGAGACCGCACGGCGCCGCGCCGATGAGGAGCGGCTGCACATCGCGCGGGAGCTGCACGATTCGCTCACCCACCAGATCTCGGTCATCAAGGTGCAGGCCGAAGTCGCCGTCCACCTGGCCCACAAGCGGGGTGAGCCGGTGCCGGAGGCCCTGCTGGCGATCCGGGAGGCCGGTCGTGAGGCGGCCCGGGAGCTGCGAGCGACTCTGGAGGCGCTGCGCGACGACGACACCACCCCGCCGCACGGGCTCGACCACATCCCGGAGCTGGTGGAGCGGGCTGGCAGGACCGGCCTGGCGGCGACGCTGACGATTGAGGGACAGCGGCACGACGTGCCGGCCGCGGTGAGCCGGACCGCCTACCGGATCGTTCAGGAGTCGCTGACCAACATCGCCCGGCACGCCGCCGCGGCTACCGCGTCGGTCCGGATCGACTGCCGTGCCGACGTCCTCGCCATACAGGTCGATGACGACGGCAGGGCCACGCCGGACACCGCGCCGATGCCCGGCGTCGGGCTGCTCGGGATGCGCGAACGAGTCACCGCCCTCGGCGGCCGTCTGCGCGCGGAACCGCGCAGTGAGGGCGGCTTCAGCGTCCGGGCCGAACTCCCCGTGGACCAGACGTCGTGATCCGGGTCCTGCTGGTCGACGACCAGCCGCTCATTCGCAGCGGGTTCCGCGCGCTCCTCGACGTCGAGGACGACATCGAGGTGGTGGCCGAGGCCGGCGACGGGAGCGAGTGCCTGGCGCTGGCCAGGGAACACCTGCCCGACATCGCGCTCATCGACATTCAGATGCCGGTCGTCGACGGCATCGAGGCGACCCGGCGCATCGCCGCGGACCCGACGCTGGCCGGGGTACACGTCGTCATCCTGACCAACTACGGCTTGGACGAATACGTCTTCAACGCGCTGCGCGCCGGCGCGGCCGGATTCCTCGTCAAGGACATCCAACCGGAAGACTTCCTCCATTCCGTACGCGTCGCCGCGCGCGGCGACGCCCTGCTCGCACCGTCGATCACCCGCCGGCTGATCAACCGGTACGTCAACCAGCCGCTCCACACCGCCGCCGACACCGGGCTGGACGAGCTGACCAGCCGCGAACGCGAGGCCGTCGCCCTGGTCGCCCAGGGCCTGTCCAACGACCAGATCGCCGGACGCATGGTGATCAGCCCGCTGACCGCGAAAACCCACATCAACCGAGCCATGACCAAGCTGCACGCCCGCGACCGCGCCCAACTCGTGGTCCTCGCCTATGAATCCGGCCTGGCAACCCCGCGCAACTCCTGACATCGCGTCCGCAGCGGTCAGGAGACCGCGGCCTTCACCAGCTCGACGACCTTCTTCTCCACCGCGGGGCTCCACTTCTGCAGCGCGTACGCCACCGGCCACAGGTCTCCGTCGTCGAGGTTGGCCGTGTCCTGGAAGCCCAGGGTCGAGTACCGGTAGTTGAACTTGCCCGAGTCCTGGAAGAAGATGACAACCTTGCCGTCCGCGTTCACGTAGGCAGGCATCCCGTACCAGGTCTTTGGCGACAGCTCCGGGGCGGCAGCGGTCACCGTCACATGCACACGCTCGGCGAGCGCACGATCTTCCGGCGCCATCTGCGCGATCCTGTCGAGGAGCGCTTGCAGCCCCTCGGCCTTCTTGGTCCCCTTCTTGCCCTCGGCGCGCAGCTCGGCGGCGCGCTCCTTCATCGCGGCACGCTCCTCAGCGCTGAAGCCGTCGGACACGGTGGTGGAATTCTTCGCGGACACTCTAGGGCTCCCCTTTGTCGTAAAGGTTCGGCGTGATGCCGGCTACCTGGGAAAAGGCTAGGGCCCGACGACACCCTGGCGCTTCTCGATTCCTGATCAGATGGCAGGCCCAGACGAGGCGTTCGAGTCACGCACTCTTCACTGAGGGAACGTCCAGATCTGCCGGCCAGCGCGCCCGGCGACGAGGCACCCGCGGACGGGCCGAAGCATGGTCAGGAGGGGTCATTCACCCGGCGCCAGCCCTCGGGAACGGGCACCTCCAGGACACCTCCTAGCGGGCCGCCCGCTTGTGGAACGAGTGCTTGGCCCACAGGTAGGACAGCAGCGAGATCACCGCGCACCAGCCCAGCGCGATCGCCGCGCTGTTCCCGATTCCCGAGCCGAGCAGCAGTCCGCGCAGCGTCTCGGTCACCGGCGTGAACGGTTGATGGTCGGCGAACCACCGCAGCCCGGCGGGCATGGTGTCGGTGGGCACGAAACCGCTGCCCAGGAACGGTAGGAGAATCAGGAACATCGGTAGGTTGCTGGCGGTCTCGACGCTGTCGCTGACGAGGCCGAGCGCGACCGACAGCCAGATCAGCGCGAACGCGATCGCGGCGAGCATGCCGGCGGCGGCGAGCCACTCGACCGGGGCGGCGGTGGGACGGAAGCCGATGGCCAGTGCGACGCCGAGCAGGACGGCGATGCAGAGCATGGTCTGTATCAAGCTGCCGAGGACGTGTCCGGTCAGGACGGATGCCCGGGAGATGGCCATGGTGCGGAAGCGGTCGACGATGCCTTCGGTCATGTCCATCGCGATCGAGATGGCGGTTTTCTGGGCGGCCCCCGACACGGCGAACAGCAGCATGCCGGGAACCAGGTAGTTGATGTAGGCGCCGCGGTCGCCGCTCCCGCCGCCTGGAAGTCCGGCGCCGAGGGTCCCGCCGAACACGTAGACGAACAGCAACAGCATGACAACGGGGAGACCGATCAGCATCCCGGTCAACGAGGGGTAGCGCTGGATGTGGCGGATCTGTCGGCGGAGCATGGTCGCCGAGTCGGTCAGGGTGTAGGCGAGGCTGGTCATCAGTGTCCCTCGGTGAGGTCGCGTCCTGCAGCGGGCGTGGGCGTGCCGGTGAAGGCGAAGAAGACGTCGTCCAGGTCGGGGGTGTGGATCGAGAGTTGGTCGACCTCGACGTGTGCGTCGTCGAGCCGGTCGAGCACGGCCCGCAGTGAGCGGACCCCGCCGTCGCTGGGGATCTGCAGGGTGAGGGCGACGTCGTCGCGCTGGGCGAAGGTGAGTGTGTGGGCGGCGGTGTGCAGCGCGGTGGGGTCGGCGAAGCGGAGCAGGATGTGTCCGCCGGGGATACGGCGCTTGAGTTCGTCGGGGGTGCCCTCGATGACGATGCGGCCGTGGTCGAGTAGGGCGATGCGGTCGGCGAGCTGGTCGGCTTCGTCGAGATACTGGGTGGTCAGGAACACGGTGACGCCCTCGGCGACGAGTCCGCGGATGATCTGCCACATCGCGTGCCGGCTGCGAGGGTCGAGGCCGGTGGTGGGTTCGTCGAGGAAGATCAGCCGCGGGTCGCCGACCAGGGTCATCGCCAGGTCGAGACGGCGCCGCATGCCGCCGGAGTAGACGGAGGCGGGCTTGCTGGCCATCTCACCGAGGTCGAAACGGTCTATCAGCCGGGCGATGCGGCGTCTGCCCTCGGTACGCCCGAGGTGGTGCAGGTCGGCCATCAGTTTGAGGTTCTCCTCGCCGGTGAGGAGGTTGTCGACGGCGGAGAACTGGCCGGTCACACCGATCGCCGCCCGTACTCCGTCGGGCTGCTTGGTGAGGTCGTGGCCGGCGACGCGGATCGAACCGGCGTCGGCGGGCACCAGGGTGGACAGGATCCGCACCACGGTGGTCTTGCCCGCGCCGTTGGGTCCGAGCAGCGAGAAGACCGTTCCCTCGGTGACCATGAGATCGATGCCGTCCAGGACGACCTTGTCCCCGAACGTCTTGCGCAGGCCGGACACCGAGATGGCCGGCCGCGTCGCGGTCGTTACCGCCATTGCTTCCTCCACTGATCGAGGGCTGTGCACGAATACGGAGGCGCGCGTCATCGTCGGTCAGGCCGCACGGGCGGACCGGGATACGAAGGTGCGCATCATCCCCGGTCCGGGCGGGACGCCCGCGACCGGTCAAACAGTTGGTGGGATGCTTCAGGCGCGGTGGATCGCGATGTCGCCGAAGGCGGTGCGAGCCCGCACCTCGGCCTTCTCGTCGCTGTCGGCGGGACCGGCGGCGGCGTCCAGGTCGTTGCGAACCTTGCCGAACTGGGTGTGCAGGTCGAGCCGGGCTGCGGTACCACGCCGGATCCCGACCTGGATGCGCCCGGCCGCGGTGCGCATCGTGGCCGATCCGCGGACCACTTCACCGATGCGGATGTCACCGTTGGCGGTGTTCGCCGTGACCGAGGCGGCGGCGTACTCGGCGGCGACGTGGCCGTTCGCGGCATTGACCCGCAGCTCGCCACCCGCCTCGCCGATCCACGTGTCGCCGTTGCCGTTCTTCAGTACGGCGCGACCGCCGACGGCGCGGACGCTGAGCTTGCCGGAGCCGGTGGTGACCTCGGCGTCGCCTGCCACGTTCTCGGCGATTGCCGCGCCGAAGCCGGTGTGGAGGCTGAGTGTGCCGGTGTCCTCGACCTGCAGGTCGCCGGCGCCGGTCTTGAGACGGCAGTCGGCCAGCGAGCCGGAGCAGCTGATCGCACCGACGCCCAGCTTCCCGTCCACGCCGGAACCAGCCGGTAGGTCGATGGTCACCTCGACCGAGCCGGTCCTGCCGAAGATGCCGAAGCCGGGTTGCCTGGGGCCGCGGACCACGAGGCGGCCGGAGGCGTACTCCACCCGGGTTTGCGCCGCTGCGCGCACATCGCGGTCGTCGGTCTCGTCGGCCGGCCGCACCTGCACGACGGTGTCGGTTCGCGAACCGGCGGTGATCCGCACCTCGCCGGCGACGAGTTCGACCGATGCCGAAATCGGTCCGGGGGTGTCGAAGGATGGCATGGTGCTCCCCTCTCGGGTAGTCGATGGGGCCGGCGCTGCTAGCGCACCCAGCCGGTGAAGCGCTGACCGCCGGTGGCGACGCCGGATCGCCGGGGGGCGTCGGCCCGGTGCTGCTGGTTGTCGGTGTCGACGGCAGCGGCTGCAGCCCGGATCAGCCAGGTATTGATCGAGACGCCGGCGCGGCCGGCCGCGTGCTCGACGCGCGCCTTGAGGTGCTCCGGCAGGCGCAGGCTGATCCGCACGGTCGCCTCGTCCTCGCCGTCCGCGGGCGGCTGCGGCACCGGATTCGGCGGGGCCGGCGCTGCCGCCTCTGGATCGTCGGCCCACTGCTCGGCGGGCGGTGGCGTCACGACGAAGCTGGGCTCCCGGTCACGCAGGCGCAGGTCAACCGAACCGGGCGCGAGATCGCGGGTGATCTCGGTGGCCGCTTCGGAAAGCGCGTCCAGCAGGGCGAGCCGGATCGCGGACTCCAGCGGTGCGGTGAGCCGCTCGGCCAGTTCCCGGGCATCGTCACCGCCTGCGGCGGCGGCTACCGCGAGCTGATGCCGGATCGCGTCGACGTAAGCGCGGAGTTCCATGACGCCAGCATGGCATCATCTTGATGCCATGCGCAAGCAGAGTGATGCCATCGTGCGCAGTTTCCGTTCGAACCGGGCCGAGTGTGGGTCGCGGACGGGTAGCCGGCAGCCCAGCATCCGCGCCTGTGGCGCCGAGCGAGGGGCTCTGCCCCACGGCCTTACGGCGGTCGCAAGCACGCCCGGTCAGTCAGGCGCGACTGGTCTGCGGCGAGATTCGGCCTGCGCTGGGCCACGCGGCCCGGAGCGCGGCATCCTCGGGGCCGTCCGCCCTACGGCGCGAAGCGAGCGATCCGACGGCGGGTAGACGGAAGTGTCGGGGAAGTGACGCCCGGAGACGTCAGTCTCCGGTGGAACCGGCAGCCTCGACGATGGAGACGGGAGTGCCAAGTTCGACGGTACGGGAGACGGTGCACAGTCGTTCGTGCGACTGTTGCAGCGACCGGGGCAGCGCCTCGCGCGCCCTGTCGCCGTCCGCGCCCACCGGGAACGTCACGGTGAACTCGACCCTGAGGTTCTGCATCCGGTTTCCTCCGGCCTCGTCCCGGATCTTGTCGCCAGTGACTTCGACGGAGAACTGGGTCGGCTCGGCGCGACGGCTGGTGATGTGGTCCACGTCTATCGCGGTGCAGCCGGCGATGGCAGCCAGAAGCAGTTCCACCGGCGTAAAGCTGGCGTCCTCGCCCGTGCCCATCGACAGCGATCCGCCGCGGACATTCCGCGCGACGTACTTCCCCACGCTGGTGCGCTCGATCTCCACCGAGCGGAAGGTGTCCTCACTCATGACAGGGAAACTACCGAGGCCTTCTGGTCCCGAGCCATCGGGCCTGGCCGGCCGATCGGCCCATCCTCAACCGCCGGGCCCGCAGATCAGGACAGCGTCGACCAGAAGTGCCGCGTCGGCGAGAGCGGATCCCGTCAATAGACGCAGCACCGTAGGCAACGGCGGTCGCGGTAGGTTGCACAGTCATGGCCACGACTGCCGACGTCCGTCACGAGCTCGCCAGCCTCGCCGACCCGCGGCGGGCGGAGGCATCGAGCCGGTTTCTGCAGATGACTCCGGGCGGGTATGGCGAGGGCGACACGGCCATTGGTGTCTCCGTGCCGGAGCAGCGCAGGGTGGCCGCCCGGTACTGGCGCGACCTCTCCCTGGCCGAAACGGCGAAGCTGCTGACCAGCAGCGTGCACGAGGAGAGGCTGACGGCGCTGTTCATCCTGGTGCGAAAGTTCACCAAGGGAGACGAGGAGGAGCGGGGCCAGATCTTCAGCATCATCCTCGCCAACACCGACCGCATCAACAACTGGGACCTGGTGGACTCATCCGCGCCGTACATCGTCGGCCCCTGGCTGATCGACAAGGATCGGCGCGTTCTGGATCGGTTGGCCGAGTCAAGCCTGGTGTGGGACCGGCGCATCGCCATCATGGCAACTTTCGCCTTCATCAAAGCCGGTGACTTCCATTGGACCTTCCGCCTCAGTGAACGGCTCCTGCACGACCCGCACGACCTCGTCCGGAAGGCGGTGGGCTGGATGCTGCGCGAGGTGGGCAACCGTGACAGAGCGGCGGAGGAGGAGTTTCTGGCCCGACGTTACCGGGTCATGCCGCGGGTCATGCTGCGGTACGCGATCGAAAAGTTTGAACCGCAGCGACGTCGGGAGTACCTGTCCGGCGTGGTCTAGATATTGATGCCCGCCGGGCGCGGGCACCGCCGTGCGAAGGCGTCCCGGGTGTCTCTGTTCGCGACTGTTCCGGCCGAAAGTGCAAGGCACTGGCCGCCCGTCCCGTGCTGACCGGCTACGCCCGGCCTTTCCGCTTTCGGTCCGGTCAGGCCACGCTGTGCTGTTCGTCTTCGGACACAGCGATCGCGTACGTCCCAATATTCACAGAGGGCCCTGGTAAACGGCACAAGGTGATCGAAAGAGCGCAGCGCACTCAAAGAACGGAATTCTCGCCGTCTTTCTACAACCGGGCTGTGCCTGCCTTGTCAGCAGTTACGGTGCTTTAACATGACGGTCGTTCGTATTGCTGCCGTGGTGCTCAGCGCCGTACTGACCACGCCCGCCGTGGCAGTCGGGTCCTCGACGTTGGCGGCGCCCGCGCCGTACGTGCCCTGCCCGGCCGTGAAGCCGCCAGTGCCCCCGCCCGCCGCACCGTCGCCGCCACCGGTCGGTCCCGCCGACCTGGCCGTCGGCGGCGAGACGCTGGCGACGGCGGGGCTGGCCATTCCCGCGGGCGCGTCGATGGCGCCGTCGGTGACCGCCACCTCGTGGGTCGTGGCCGACCTCGACAGTGGCGCGGTGCTGGGTGGATGCGGCCCGCACGAACACCGCACGCCCGCCAGCGTGCAGAAGATGCTGCTGGCCGCGGCCCTGATGCCGCACCTCGACCCCGCGCAGGTGGTCCAGGTGACCCGGGCGGATCTGCAGGATCTCGATCCGGCCAGCTCACTGATGGGGGTGGTCGAGGGCGGCCGTTACTCGGTCGAGAGCCTGTGGCTGGGGCTTCTCCTCAAATCGGGAAACGACGCGGCGAACGTGCTGGCCCGCGCCGGCGGCGGCACCGCCGGGCGGCAGGGCGGCGTGCAGGCGATGAACAACGAGGCACACCGGCTGGGCGCGAACCAGACCCACGCGGCGACACCGTCCGGCCTGGACGGTCCCGGTCAGTACACCAGCGCGTACGACCTGGCGCTGATCGCGCGCGCCACCTACGCCCGCGCAGACTTCCGGCGATACATCGCCACCCGGGTGGCGGAGATACCGGCAATGCCGGGAACGCCAGGCTTCTCCATCAAACACGACAACACCCTGCTGGACCACTACCCGGGGACGCTCGGCGGCAAGACGGGCTTCACCGACCTGGCGCGACAGACATACGTGGGGGTGGCCGAACGTAACGGCCGGCGGCTCGCCGTGACCCTGCTCGGCGCGGAGACCGCGCCACTGGGGAGCCTGGGCGAGGCGGCGGCCCTGCTGGACTGGGGCTTCGCTCTCCCGCCCGACGCGTCGGTCGGCCGCCTGGTCACCCCCGATGAAAAGAAGCAGGACCGTCCCATTGCCGAGGTCAGAGGCGGCCTTGACGGTCATGCTGGGGCAGGATCATCGTTCTCGTTGGCGGCCATCCTCGGCCTCGCCGCCGCCGTCGTACTGGCCGTCCTCCTCCTGGCGGCTTCCTGGCGACAAAGGGCCACGCGCCGGGCGGCCAACCCGTAGGAAGCCGACGGTTCAGATCCGGGGACCGGGCGGGCGCGCCGAGGCGGCCCGCCCGGTGAGACGGAATTCAGGTCGTCTGACCAACTCGGTCGACGATGGCCAGGCCAAGCACGGCCGACGATCCCGCCGATCCGCCCACCCCGAGAAAGGTGTAGGTCTCGGGGTGGAAGACGAGCACAATTTCGCCTGAACCGGGCGTCGATGGCCAGGTGATCCCGATGCCCGATCGGCCCGCGCCGTCCTTGACATGCTCAACGGCTTGCAGGTCCGGCGTCGTCGCCGCGGCCTCGTAGAGCGCAGCAAGGGTGCGCGGGCGTAGATAGCTGCCGGTGAGGTAGTAGAGCACGTCCTTGCCGGCGGCATTGGCGTCGCCTGGTTCACCGCTGCGATGCTCGATCAGAAAGGTCCGCATGGCGGCGGCATCGGTGGGCAGGTCGGCACGGTAGGCCGGTGCTGGGGTGCACCGCTCGGTCACGCCCGGAACTACCTCGCCGCCCTTGAGCACCGCCGCCCGTCCGTTCCGGCAGCCGGGGACGATGCTTTCCGTGCGACCGGTGGCAGAGGTCTCGATGACCAGTCCGTCTCGGGTTCCGTCCACCGACATCCAGCTCTCCCGCATCCCCCGACCCTCCCGGCTGCGGGAGTAGACGAACTGGTCGGGCCGGGGCTTGACGTCGGGCACTCGCAGCGCGGCGGTTGCCGCGTTCCGGAGAACCTGGGTGGCATCGGCCCGCGCGGGCGGCGTGCTGCCACCGAGCCGGTCCGGTGCAAGCACCAGTACCGCGGCGAGCGACGCCGCGACGCCCGCCGATGCCACCCCGCTGAGCACGAGCCGCCAGGTCGGTCGCCTCGAGGGACGAAGCGCCGAGGGCACGGTCGACGTCATGGGTACGGACGACTGTGCCGTCATCGCGGCCATCGCGGTCGTCAGCCGGCTGCGGGCCGGGCTCAACCGCTCGGCAGTCGGCAGCTCGGTCTCGTCTCCGAATTGCTGGAGCAGTCGCATCTCATCCATTGCTCAGTGCCTCCTCGATCGTGCTGGCCGGTTCGCCGCCCAACTGCTCGCGGAGCAGCCTGCGGGCTCGATTGAGTCGTGATCGCACGGTGCCGACCGGGATCCCCAGTGCGGCGGCAACCTCCTCGTACGTCAGTTCCTCCCAGGCGATCAGCAGTAACACGTCGCGATCTCCGTCGGAGAGCGTGGCCAACGCGTCGAGGAGAAGTCGGCGTAGCGATTGCGCCGTCACCACGGTGGCGACCCGGTCGGCATGTGATGCCTCGTTCGTCGCGGGGACGTACGCCTGCCGCAGTCGGTATTCGCGCTCCTCCGTCCGCCGGTGCTGGCCGGCGATGTTGGTGGCGATCCCGTACAGCCAGGGCCGGGCGTTCGGACAGGTGATGTCGAATCGATCCCGACGACGAAACGCCGCGAGGAAGGTCTCAGCGACCAGGTCGTCCGCGGCCGGCACACCGAGGCGCCGTGCCAGGTAGCGATGGATGTACGGCGCGTGCCGGTCGAAGATCGTGGAGAAGATTTCGGGTTCCTGCACGGACCGCGCGATGATCGCTGCGTCCGTCACCGCACCGACGTCGACATCCTTCACTCGTCGCAGGTGTTTCATGTATGGCCCTTCGCGGAGTCGGGAAGCATCACCTGTTATCCGCACCCCGTGGCCGGACGGTTCACGGGCGGGACTGTAGATGTCCGCACGCAAGTGGTGGGGCTCCGGTCAGCCGACCCGGTCGGGAGTGCCGTCGATACCGCTGGGGCGTCGAACAGACCGCCCATGCAGCTCTACACGCAGGTCTCGTCCCAGGGCGACGCGGGAAGCCCTCAAGCGCCTCGGCGACTCGCTCGGCCGCTGACGCCGTTGCTGTTCGACAGCAGAAAGGCCACCCCCAAGACTGGGAAGTGGCTTTGAAGATCATCACCGCCAGGGCTGCGATGATCCGCAACAGGTCGATTTCGTACAGCCGCCTCACGGCAGATCCACCGGCCCGTACCGGGTCCGGGCGGCCCCGGTGCTCAGCGCCCAGTAGCGGTCGCCGAACGACCAGTGCCACCATTCGGTCGGGTAGTTGACCATGCCGGCGGACGACAGCGCCCGGCCCAGGATGCCGCGATTGGTGCGGGCCCGCGGGGAGATGTGGGGTGATCCCGTGAAGCAGGCGTCGGCGCTGTCCACCGGGCTGGCGTTGACGGTCGTGCCCAGGTCCAGTTCGATCCCATCGGCCGTACAGAGCGTGAGGTCGACCGTCCCGCCGGTACTGTGCGGAGCCACCTCGGGCGGCGAGATGTACTTGCTGGCCTCCACGCGCCGGCGCGCCGAGTCCCACTCCGGGTACCTGCGGCGCAGTTCGTCCTGGTAGCTCTCGAAGTAGGTCGTCTGCAGGCTGAGCGGCCGGTACCCCTCGATGACCAGCAGTCGCAGCCCTTCGGGCAGGGTCCGCTGGGCGGCGAGCAGACGCTGCACCGTCGCCTCGCGCAGGTGCGCGTACGCGCCGGCCTCGTCGGCCAGCCGGTCGTCCACCCGAAGGTCCGCGACCTGGCGTACGTCGACCAGGGCCTCCCCGTTGTCGCCGAGCGGGATGGCCGAGATTCGCCGATCAGACAGCAGGATCATGACCGGTACCGCCCAGCGGCGTCGATGATCGCGCTGGCCACGGCCGTGGCCGCATACGGCCGGCCGTGTTGGCGGGCAGCGTTGGCCAACTCCCGGCGTCGCTCCGGGTGGTCGAGCAGCACCATGATCTCCTCGTAGAGGCGGTGGGCGGAGGCCTCGGGGCCGGCGAGCATGCGGGCGGCACCGGCGTCGGCGAGGTGCCGTGCGGTCCGCCGCTGTTCGTCGCCGCCGGTGGGGATGAGCGGGATGAAGACGCATGCCTTGCCCAGGGCGGTGAGTTCGGCGACGGTGCCGGCGCCGCTGCGCGCGACGACGATGTCCGCGGCGCTCAGGACGTCGGGCAGCTCGCCGTGGACGTAGTCGACCACCCGGTACCTGCTGCGCAGGTGTTCCGGGAGGGCGGCCGCGACCTGCCGCATCCGGTCGAGGGAGTAGTCGCCGCACTGGTGCAGCACCTGACATTTCTGCAGGAGTCCGGGGAGGATGTCGGCGATCAGGTTGTTGACCTGGACGGCGCCCTGGGCGCCGCCGGTGACGTACACCAGCGGCAGGCGCGGATCCAGGTGGTACGCGGCGAGCGCCCGCTCGCGGTCGCCTGTGAGGATCTCGGGCCGGATCGGGTTGCCGGTGACCACCGCCCGGGTTCTCGCTCGGGCGGGCAGATGGTCGATGGAAGACTCGTGACTCAGCAGGACTCGATCGGCGAGGCGGGCGAGGATCCGGTTTGCCAGCCCGACGGTGAGGGTCTGCTCGTGCATGACCAGCGGGCGGCGGGTCATCCAGGCGGCGATCCCGATCGGGACGGAGACGTATCCGCCGGTGGAGAAGACCACCTCGGGCCGGGTGCGCACCACGATCATGATGGCCTGGAGGATGCCGAGCGGCACGCGGAAGGCGTCGGCGACGTTGCGGCCCCACTCGTGCAGGTTCGGCGAGCGGCGCAGTTTGCCGGTGGTGATCGCCGTGAAGGCAATGCCCTCCTGCCGGGCGATCCTGGCCTCCAGTCCGTGGGCGACGCCCACCCAGCGGACGTCCGGTGCGGTGCCGGCTGCCGCCAGCCGGTCGCGGAGCGTATGGATCGTGGTCAGCGCCGGGTAGGTGTGCCCACCCGTTCCCCCGCCCGTGACGATCATGCGGAGACCACGGAGATGTTCCGCGGTGTAGACGGCCATCAGCAGGGACTCGGGCAGGGGGAGGCGGTGTCGCGTCGGTGCAGTGCGCCCTGGATGAGGATGTCGAGCAGTGCGGAGTAGCCGACGCCGGCCCGCTGCCAGATCTGCGGGTACTGCGAGGCGGCGGTGAATCCGGGGAAGGTGTTGACCTCGTTGATCACCGGCTCCCGATGGTCTCCGGTCCACCCTGCGCCGTGGTCGGCGTCCGGATCCGGGAGGAAGAAGTCGACGCGGAGCAGCCCACGGCAGCCGAGCGCGTGGAAGGCCCGCACGGCCCGGTCCTGCAGTAGTCGGGTGGTGCCGGGGTCGAGGCGGGCCGGAATGTGGAAGACGGCACCGCCGTCGTACTTGGCGTCGTAGTCGAAGAAGGCGGCGTTCGCCACCCGGATCTCCAGCGGCGGCCCGGCCTCGACGCGGCCGTCGGGATGCTGAAGGACGCCGACGTCGATCTCGCGCCCGCGCACGGCGCGTTCGACGAGAACCTTCGCGTCGCTCTCGCGCGCGAGCCGCAGGGCGGCGGGCAGTTGCGACCATTGTTCGACCTTGGAGACTCCCAGGCTGGAGCCGGCCCGGGCCGGTTTGACGAAGACGGGCAGCCCCAGCCGCTCCTGATCCCGCGACGACAGATCCTCGTCGGGCCGCAGCGTCACCCCGTCGGCCACGCGCAGGCCGTCGGCGGCGAGGAGTTTCTTCGTGACCGGCTTGTCCATCCCTGCGGCGCTGGCGAAGACACCATTTCCGACAAACGCGACGCCGAGCCACTCCAGCATCGACTGGACGGTGCCGTCCTCACCGTACGGGCCGTGCAGCGCCGGGAACACCACGTCCTGGTCGCCGAGGGTCCGCAGCGCCTGCGCGAACGTGGCCCGGTCGCCGTTCACCCGCCACTGGCCGTCCCGCTCGATCAGCACCTCGGTCACCTGGTAGGCGGCGGGATCGAGGTGGGCCAGGATGCTCTCCGCCGAGCGCCGGGAGACGGCGTGCTCCCCGCTGCGCCCGCCGAACAGCACCGCCAAACGAACAGTCATGATGTTGCCGCTTCCCCGTGTAGGTGTACGCGCGCCACTCGCGCGCCGATTCCGGTCAAGACCTCGTGCGGGTTGGTGCCGGCCCACCGCGCCCACTCGGCGGCCGTCGGCTCGGCCGGGTCGGGCGAGCCGGGCTCGGCGCCGGGACCGAAGACGACCACCGGATCGCCGAGCGCCACCGGCAGGTCGCCGACATCGACGACGCACTGATCCATGGCGATGCGGCCGACGATCGGGCAGCGCCGACCGGCGAGCCAGACCCACGCGCGGCCCTCGGCGGTGCGCGACAGGCCGTCGGCGTACCCGAGCGGCAGCAGAGCGAGCGTGGTCGGCCGATCGGTCACATGATCGGGGCCGTAGGACACGCCGGTACCGGCGGGCACGCGCTTCAGGTTGATCACCCTTGACCGCAGGGTCATGGCGGGTCGAAGGCCGTAACGGCGGGGACCGGCCGGGCCGAACGGGTCGACGCCGTACATGGCCAGGCCGATCCGGCAGAGATCGAACCGGGTCTGCGGGGCGGCCAGTGCCGCCGCCGAGTTCGCCAGATGCACCACTTCGGGGTCGAGCCCGGCTTCCCGAGCGATCCGCAGCGCCTCCTGGAACGTTGACAGCTGCCGGGCGATGCTCGGGCAGCCCGGCACGTCGGCGTTCGTCAGGTGGGACCACACCCCGCGTACCCGGACACTGCCCTCCGCCTCGTGCTTGCGAGCCCAGGCGACCAGCTCGGGCCATTCGTCGCCGTCGGCACCGTTGCGTGACAGACCGACGTCCGCCTTGAGCTGTACCGCGGCGGGCACACCGAGTTCCGTGGCCGCGTCGGCGATCGCGCGCAGGTGGGTCAGGGTCGACACCGCGATGTCGACGTCCGCGGCGATCAGGCGGGTGAAGTCCTCGTCCGGCCGGTGCAGCCAGCTCAGGACGGGCGCGTCGATGCCCGCCGATCGCAGTGCCACCGCCTCCGTCGCCGAGGTCACACCCAGCCAGGCGGCGCCGGCGCCCAACGCAGCCCGCGCCACCGGCACCGAGCCGTGCCCGAACCCGTCGGCCTTCACCACGGCCATCAGCCCGGTACGTGCGATCGCCGCGATCGCCCGGATGTTCTCCGCGATCGCCGCAAGATCGATCACGGCATCGGCCAGCTGGGCACTCTCGTTGATCACACCGGTCCCCGCACGCCGACCACGCGTACCCGGCGTCACCCGGCAGCCCCGGGCTCGACGGGCGGTTCATCCGGCGGTTCGGGGGCCCCTTGCCCGCCGACCGCGGCGGCCCGGCGCACCGCGAGCGTCTCCCGGATCCGCCGCCGGACCGCCCGCCGCTGTTGCTCGTCGCGGCGGCCTGGGTGTGCTGGTTCGAAGATCATGTCCGGCTCCTGACTGACACGACGGGAACGGTAGGCAGCCGGTTGTGAAGAACCCTTGAAGAAGCCGTGGGCCAGCTGTGCGGATATCCCACTCGCCGCCTCCGGAGCCCGCCCACATCAGTTCTTCACGGGTTTCGGGTTTACTTGACCCCGCAACCAGCAGGCAGGACGGGGAAAACATGAGCGGGCGGATCCTGGTCGCCGAGGACGACCCCAAGCAGGCCAACCTCGTGCGGATCTATCTCGAACGCGAGGGGCACAGCGTGCTGCTGGTCGGCGACGGGCGGGCCGCGCTGGACCAGTGCCGGTCCCGCCGGCCGGACCTGGTGGTCCTCGACGTGATGATGCCGGTCCTCGACGGCCTGGACGTGTGCCGGATCCTGCGCGCCGAATCGGACATTCCGATCCTACTGCTGACCGCCCGTACCACCGAGGACGACGTCCTGCTGGGCCTCGACCTCGGTGCCGACGACTACCTCACCAAGCCCTACAGCCCACGCGAGCTGGCCGCTCGGGTCCGGGCGCTGCTGCGCCGGGCCCGGGTGGTGAGCGCCGACAACCGGGCGGTGCTGCGCGTCGGCGAGCTCGAGGTGGACGCCGGCCGGTTCGAGGTACGCGTCGGTGGCCGGCCGGTCGCCCTGACGGCCAAGGAGTTCGGCATCCTCGAGGTGCTCGCCGGCGAGCCCGGGCGGGCGTTCACCCGGGCGCAGATCATCGACCGGGCCTTCGGATTCGATCGTTTCGTGCTCGAACGTACCGTTGACGCGCACGTGATGAACCTCCGCCGCAAGATCGAGGACGACGTTGCCGAGCCGCGGTACGTGCAGACCGTCTACGGCCGCGGCTACCGGCTCGCCGAACCGGAGCCGGAACCGGCGGCGGCGCCGACGCCCCAGGGCACGCCCGGAGCCAGCCGGTGAGTTTTCGGCTACGGGTGCTCTGGCTGGTCATCCTCGTCGCGGTGAGCGCGACCGCGGCGACCGCGTGGCTGACCCTGCGGCAGGCCTCGCAACAGATCAACGACTCGGCCACCACCGACCGGGCGCAACTCGATGAGGTCGTCGGCCGACTCACGACGTACGGCAGCCGGCACGGCACCTGGGAGGGTGTGCCCGGCCTGGTGCGGGACCTGCGCGCCCAGACCGGTCAGCGGATCCACCTGGTCGCTGACACGGGCCAGGTGATCGTGGACACGGACACCCAGGAGGACCGCACCGCCCGGCCGCTCGGCACGATGGTCGGGGTCGTCGACCCGCGGCCGGTTCTGAATCTGGCCGCACTGCCAGCGGAGCCGGCGAGCCGGCAGAAAGGTGTGGCCGCTGCGATCGCCGGCTACCGCACCGGCGTGCTGTTCGCGGCCTGCCTGACCCGGGAATCCGTCCCTGTTGTCGCTTCACCCACCAGCATCGGAGTTCCGCAGTTCGACGCCGGCCTGAGCGCGGCCGACGTGCGGGATCGCCCTGGTGTCGCAGAGATCGTCGACGGCTGCGCCGACGTCGCGGCAGAGCCGGGCCGGCACCTGGCAGACGCTGCCTCGGTGCAGGTGTGCGGCACCTCGACGGTGGAAGCACTGGATTCCTGCCTGGCCCAGGCCTTCACCAACGACATCAGTGACGTCGCGCCGGTACCCGCCCGGGTCTATCTCGGTGCTCGCGGCGATCCGGCGTCCGTGTTGACCGCCGGCCCACTGCTCGCCGCGGCAGCGGGCGTTGCGGCGGTCGCGGTCATCGGCACCGTGCTGCTGAGCCGGCGGGTGCTGCGCCCCATCGACACGCTCACCGCGGCCGCTCAGCGGCTCGGCCGGGGCGACCTCACCGGACGGGTGCCGGTGTCGGGCAACGACGAGCTGGCGGAGTTGGCCCGGTCGTTCAACCGGATGGCCGACTCCCTGCAGCGCGGGGAGGAGCGGCAACGCCGGATGGTCGCCGACGTCGCACATGAACTGCGCACCCCGCTGGCCAACCTGCGCGGCTATCTCGAGGCGCTCTCCGACGGCGTGATCACGCCGGACCGGAATCTCTTCGCATCACTCCACGAAGAGGCGGTGCTGCAACAGCGCATCGTCGACGACCTGCAGGACCTGGCCCTGGCCGAGGCCGGCAACCTGGCGTACCACCGGGTCACGGTGGATCTGGCCGAACTCCTGGAGACCTGCCGCACCGCCCACCGCGCAAGGGCGGAGTCGGCCGGGGTGTCGTTGCGCGTGGCGGCCGAGCCGGTTGCGGTACACGCCGATCCCGACCGGCTCCGCCAGGTGGTGGGCAATCTCGTCACCAACGCGCTACGGGCGACCGCTGCCGACGGCAGCGTCAGCTTGGTCGCGAGCCGCACCGACACGCAGGCGGTCGTCCGGGTCGTCGACACCGGCTCGGGAATCGCAGCGGACGCACTGCCGCATGTGTTCGACCGGTTCTGGCGGGCCGACGCCGCGCGGGGCCGCCGTACCGGGGGCAGTGGCCTCGGCCTCGCCATCGCCCGGCAGATCGTCACGGATCACCAGGGCACCATCACGGTCACGAGTGAGGTCGGCGTCGGGACGACATTCACCATCACGCTTCCCCGCGTCGACCAGCTTCATCAGGCGTGACGGCCGCAGAGCGACAGCGACAGCGGCCGGCGCGCGCCGGTGCGGCGGCGCGTGGGCCCGCTCAGGGAGATGCGCTGGGCTGCCTACGCTAGATGGTCGTCTGCCGTGGACATTACTGAACATGTGACGACGGCCGCTGGGTTCGAAGCAAACCGTTTGACCGATGCGAGTGGGGCCTGGGCCACCCATGGCTTCGGACAGCGAAGTCGTACCCGGATGTGGCGGGATCAGGCGACAAGCAGGCGAAGGCCAAGCTCTGCTGCATCGAGATCGACGAGGTCGCGGTTTCGTTCTGCCCACCGACCTGAGGCGAGGTCATCACGGAGGCTGTGCACTGCCCTCTGTTCGGCGTCCGGCCCGACTCTGGCCCAGACCGATACCCCGCGACGGACGTTCTCGTCCAGGTACGCCTCGGGCCGGCGCCAGTAGGCCTCGAAAAAGCCGTCAACGCAGTCCCACGGGATGAGCACCGGCTCCACGCGGGCTCCGATCGCGCTGGCCAGCTCGGTCAGCGAAGGCCGGCCGACAAGGATGTCCGCGACTTCAGGAAGGTAGTCGCGAGTAAGCCAGAACCGACGACGCCATCCGGTGTCACTGGTGTCGTGCGTGAACACCACCACGCGACGAGCAACGCGCCGCATCTCGCGCAGGCCCGCGATCGGGTCCCGCCAGTGATGGATGGTGGCGAAAGCCATCGCTGCGTCGAAGGACTGGTCCTCGAACGGAAGGCTCTCCGCGGCGGCAGCCACGCACGGCGCTGCGCCTGTGGGGCGCTGCGCACGCATGAGCGCCGACGGTTCCACCGCGGTGACGTCACGGTCGGCGGGCTCGTAGGAGCCGGTACCAGCCCCGACATTCAATACCGTCCGTGCATCGCCGAGCGCAGCCCAGACCCTTGCGGCGATCCGCGGCTCGGTGCGCCGCGTCACGGTGTAAGTGGCTCCGATGGTGTCGTACAACTGCGCCCTGGACATGTCGCCGCCTCCCTGGCTGTCACCAGCCCGCGCCGCGCACCGGGCCTGGCGTCGCTGCCCTGGAGAGTAGGTCACGTGCGCACTTGGATCGGACAACAGTGCAGGCGGCGATCCGGACAGCACCCAGGCTGATCCATAAAGCGGGTGCCTGGCCGCGACCTTGGTGAGGAGGCCACGTTCCTCCCCCGCCTCCGCTGCCATCCCGTCCCGGAACGTCCTGAGTCGCGCCCCAGGGCGGGCAGTGGGTCAGGAGGCTGTGGCGGGCTCTTTGGTGGGGTCGGCCGAGGTGGCGCCGTGAGTGGGGCGGCGGGTCAGGACCTGGGGGCCGGAAGCCGTGATGGCGACTGTGTGTTCGGAGTGGGCGGTGCGGGAGCCGTCGGCGGAGCGGATCGTCCAGCCGTCGTTGTCGAACTTAATTTTGTCGGTGGAGCGGCAGAACCAGGGCTCGATGGCGATGGTGAGGCCGGGCTCGAGTTTCATGCCGCGGCGGGCACGGCCGTTGTTGGAGACGTGCGGGGCCTCGTGCATGGTGCGGCCGATGCCGTGACCGCCGAACTCGGCGTTGACGCCGTAGCCGTAGGAGTGGGCGACCTCGCCGATCGCGGCGGAGATGTCGCCGAGGCGGCCGCCGGGCTGGGCGGCGGTGATGCCGGCCTCCAGTGCGACCTCGGTGGCCTCGATCAGCTTCAGGTCGGCCGGGTCGGGGGTGCCGACGATGACGGAGAGCGCGGAGTCGGCGACCCAGCCGTCGATGCCGGCTGCCATGTCGATGCTGAGCAGGTCACCGTCCCGCAAAACATAGTCGTGCGGCAGGCCGTGCAGCACCGCGTCGTTGACCGACAGGCACAGCACGTTGCGGAACGGGCCGCGGCCGAACGAAGGGGCGTAGTCCCAGTAGCAGGATTCGGCGCCGCGTTCCTTGATCCGGCGGCGGGCGTGGTGTTCGAGGTCCATCAGGTTGACGCCGACTGCGGCGACACCGCTCAGCTCGGCGAGCAGCTCGCCGACGAACTGGCCGGTCACCGCCATCCGGCCGATCTCCTCGGCGGACTTGAGCTCGATCACGACAGCCTCCCTCTCTGTATGCGGTATTTTTATACCACGCCAGGTCGGGGCTGCTCCGGTGGGATATCCTGCCGGCATGGTTCGCCAACCACTCACCGCCGAACAGATCGCAGCGGGCCAGCGCCTCGGAGCCGCTCTTCGGGCCGCGCGAGCCGGCCGCAGCCTCGTCGAGGTGGCCCTGGCAGCCGGCATGTCCCCCGAGACGCTGCGCAAGATCGAGGCGGGCCGCCTTCCCGCACCGGCGTTCGGCACTGTGGTCTGCCTCAGCCAGGCCCTCGACGTCCCCCTCAGCGACCTGGCCGACATCTGGCTGGCCGGCATGCCCATCCGCCAGGCGTCCTAGCGACCAGCCGCCCAAGCACTTTTGATCCGTCAGCGCGCCGGCAGTCTTACGAGACTGCTCCCTGGGCGCCGGTCGGCTGCCGGTTGGCCGGTTCGAACAAGCTGGTGCCTTCGGCATCCCAAGTGCTGTGACCGGGCGCGGTCACCGTGAACCCGTGTTGTCTATCCCGCTCCCGTCCAGCCGGGCGCTGATCCTGCAGGCGACACCTCGCACGGTTCGGTCAGGCTCATAAGGAAGACTGGCAGGCATGGCTGATCTTGGCGACCCGAAGGCTGCGCTGCACCACTACCTCCAGGCGACTCGCGATGACCTGATCTGGAAGCTCGACGGGCTGAGCG